>NZ_JARUKW010000014.1 GCF_029688845.1 Natronococcus sp. A-GB1
TAGAAAGCAAGACCGTTTCCGCCCCTCAAAGGGAGGCTTGTCGGACAGTACGATCGGCCACCGTCGAAACGATGGTCGTGGTTTAATACGGGTTCCATGGACGGCCAAAACGAGCACTCACGGGGAGGTGGTGGACACGCCCTAATACTACGGGGCGCCACCGAGAGTCGAAGCCAGTGGCGACGCCACCGACCCGTACGTGCTCGGAGAACAAAAAATGAGCGACGAGAAAACCTACTCACGACGAGGCGTTACGGCACTCGCAGCAGGACTGCTCTTCACCGGCTCCGCCGGGACCGCTGCAGCTGACAGCCATAAGAAAGATAAGAAAGACAAAAAGGACCACGATCGGAAAAAAGACCGACACGGTGGTCAGCAGCAGAGCCAGAACGTGTACCAGTCCAACAAGGCGTACAACAGCGGTAACGCTAAAGCGCGCGCGGGTAAGGGGGGACACGCCCACGCCCAGGGATCCAACGTCCAGGCGAACTGGAACGCACAGCGCCAGCACGGCGGTCGCTGGCGAAGAGGCGGCCAGAAACAGCACCAGAACGTGTACCAGTCGAACAAGGCGTACAACAGCGGTAACGCCAAGGCGACGGCAGGAAAGTACGGAACCGCTAGGGCCTACGGAAACAACGAACAGTACAACTCGAACTCGCAGAGCCAGAGCTAGCGCGAGCAGCCGAGACGGAATCGGCCTCTCGACTGGGTGATGGACGTACTATTCGTTCCGTCCACCCGTATTTTTGAAGCGATCCGGTACAGATACGTCTGGATCAGTCGTCGGTATCACCGAAGAGGCACCGCCAAGTAAGACGAGCGGTGGCCTACGGCAGATCCACTGAAGCGGATCCTCGAGGTCGCGAGACGATTTGTAAGGAACGGTAGCCCTCGAGACCCATCCAGAAAGCGAGGACTGCGGATCTGAAGGCCAAACCGTGAGCGCTGTGGAAATTCGTCTCGAGGCGAGCACTACACCACCGGTACTGTCTCGCCGAGCGCTCTCGCTCGTGTCCGAAGATGCACGACTAGCTACTCGTGGGTATTTCACGAGTTCCGGTATTTCCCACGTCCCTCACCGATCGGGAGCGAGTTGTACCCGCCTACCCGAATTCGGCGGTTCGTTTGAGCGTTCAACTGGCGACTACCGGTGAAACGATTTCCGCTGTTCAAACCGAATCGGGTCGACCGACGAACCAGCGAGGTTCCGATCGAGAGCGCTCGATGTAGACGGAACCGACACGACTCGGCGGAAAGTGAGCGTCGTCCTCCTCGGCGCAGCGTTCACTGTTGCCGTTCCGGAGGAACAGAACCACTCGTAGCCCGTCCGAGAGACGCGAAAGACCAGCCGTCAGAGGCTCTACAATGATCGAAACCGAATTTCCCTGGGGAACGGTAATCCACGGGACCGAGTCGAAAACAGGAGAAACAACCGTCGAGATAACCGTCGAGTCCGAAAACAGCGTCTCCGTCGAGACGATCGCGGCTCCAGACGCGAGGACAGACTTCTTCGATGGGGACGACCCGACCGACGGCAATCGGGACGCCGAGATGGAGACGTTCCAGTGGGGGGCAGTGACTTACGAGAGCGATCCTGACGCCGGCGTAACCGACGTCAGGGTGATCGTCGACGCCGAAGACGACATCGATCTCTCGGTGACCACGATTTCCGGCGGCGCCGAGTCGACCTCGAGGTCGATCGTTCAGACCGACGATTTCGGTGATCGGTTCCCGGGCGACGAAAGCACCGCCGTCTCCCGATCGACCAGCAGCAGCACGTCGGTCTCCCGTTCGACGAACGTCTCACGATCTTCGAAGCTCTCGCAGTCTTCGAGTGTCTCACAGTCGACGAACGTCTCGCAGTCTTCGACCACGTCGTCCGGGGACGACTGGGACGATTCGACCTCGATCCCGATCGACGACACCGGCGACGAGGACGAGTGAACGACCCTACCCTACTCGCTCACGATCGCCGTCGTTCGCTCCTCGAGGGTCCCGAGAAAGCTGCTATCGAAGGCGCTCGAACCGGTCGACCGCGAACGAATCGGCCGGCCGCCGTCGACCGACACTGTCCCGTCGACACTCGGTGACCTCCTCGTCACCGGTCAGTCTCTTCGTCTAGAACGATGGCTTCGGCGCGGCGAGCGATCTCCCGAACCGGGAGGTCGATCGCTCGAGCCACCCGCGCGGCATCGTCGTACTCCGCGCTGACGTCGTACACCTCACCGTCGGCGTCGCTCGCGATCTTGACCGTGATCTCGTGGTGATCGCCCTCGAGGTCGAGCTCGACGGTCTCAAACTCCCGATCGGCGATCCAGCGGTGGGTCGCGCCGGCCTCCCTGACGCCGAGCGTGCCGGTCTCTTCGGCCAGCGTTCGCGCGACCCGCTTCCTGTCTTCGGGTTTGCAGATCACCTTCACGAGGTGGCCGGGTCGAGACTTCTTCATCGTTGCCGGGATGATCGTAACGTCGCGCGCGCCCGCGTCCGCGAGCGTTTCCTGAAGGCCGCCGAGCACCTCCGGCGTCGCGTCGTCGAGGTTCGTCTCGAGGACGGCGATGTCGTCTCGGACGAGTTCGCTGCCGCCGTCACCAACCAGCACTCGGAGCACGTTCGGATGGGGATCGAGATCGTAGCCGCCGGCGCCGTAGCCCGAGGCCTCGAGCTCCAGTGCGGGCAGTGACTCGACGCCGTCGGCGAGGTGGCCCAGGATCGCCGCCCCGGTCGGCGTCAGCAGTTCGACGTCGACGGGACCGCCCCGCAGCGACCAGTCGGCGCGCTCGGCGATCTCGATGACGGCAGGGGTGGGGACGGGGTACTCGCCGTGGCTCATGCCGACGCTGCCGCCGCCGGTCGCCAACGGGGTGGTAACGATCCGCTCAGCCCCGAGATCGTGGACGAGCGCGACCGCGCCGACGACATCGGCGATGGCGTCGTCGGCGCCGACCTCGTGGAAGTGGATCTCCTCGAGGGATTCGCCATGGACGCTCGCCTCGGCCTCACCGAGCAGCTCGAAGATCGCGAGGGCGTCGCGTTCGATCGCTTCGTCGAGACCCATCCCTTCGACGATCTCGCAGACCTCGAGGTAGCTGCGGTGGGGGCCGTGGCCCTCGGCTGGAACCGCGTCGCTCGAGGCGTCGTGATCGTGGACGTGACCGTGGCCATGCTGATCCGGATCGTCGTGGTCGTGGATGTGACCGTGGCCGTGGGACTCCGGGTCCCCTCGATCGTGATCGTGGACATGACCGTGGCTCGAGTCGGAGTCCTCGTCGGCATCGGTCAGAACGACGTCGACGGTGGTCGCCGCGATCCCGCATTTGACGGTGTCGTCGATCCGGTACTCGAGGTCGAGTTCGTTCGTGACGGGCTCGAGGGCGGCCGGATCGGCGCCGGCGTCGAGCAACGTGGCGAGGAGCATGTCGCCACTGGCACCCAGTCGGCCGTCGAACGCGAGCGTGTGCATACTCGTAGGGGCGACTGGTGTGGGCAAAAAGCCACGCCTCTTGCGGGCGAGAGGTGCCCGCGGCCGAAGGCGGTACCTCTATGTGTCTTGCCACCTCAGTTAGATATGGTGACAACTAGCACGGTGTGGGTTCACGGTAGCAAAAAGCCTATCCGGTACCGAATCGGAATCACTGACATCGCCGTCCATCCCGAATCATGAACGAAGTCCAACTGGAGGTTGCGAAAGCGTACCCGAACGACTCGGGTCGCGGTATCGCCCGACTCGACCCGGACACGCTGTTACATCTAAAGCTGAGTCCGGGCGACATCATCGAGATCGAAGGCGCGGATACGACCGCCGCGAAGGTGTGGCGTGCGGATCGACAGGACTGGAACACGGACACCGTCCGGATCGACGGCTTCACCCGACAGAACGCCGACGTCGGTATCGGCGAGCGAGTGACGATCCGGAAGGCCGAGGCGACGAAGGCCGACGAGCTCGTCCTCGCACCCCCCGAGGAGGCGTCGGTCCAGTTCGGTTCCGACGCCGCTGGCATGGTCAAACGCCAGATCCTCAAGCGCCCGGTCGTCGGCCGCGACATCGTCCCCGTGATGAGTTCGACGAACCACCCCTTCATGCGCTCGCCGGGGCAGGCGATCCCGCTGATCGCCGTCGAAACCGAGCCCGAGGGCGTGGTTTTGATCACTGAGGACACCGACGTCGAACTCCGCGAGGAACCCATCAGCGGTTTCGAAAAGACCGGCGGCGGGATCACCTACGAGGACATCGGGGGCCTACAAGACGAGATCCAGCGGGTCCGCGAGATGGTCGAGCTGCCGATGAAACATCCCCAGATCTTCAAGAAACTGGGGATCGAGCCGCCACAGGGCGTCCTGTTGCACGGCCCGCCCGGCACCGGGAAGACCCTGCTCGCCAAGGCGGTGGCCAACGAGACCTCGGCGAGTTTCTTCTCCATCGCCGGACCGGAGATCATCTCGAAGTACTACGGGGAAAGCGAACAGCAACTCAGGGAGATCTTCGAGGACGCAAGCGAGGAGTCGCCCGCGATCATCTTCATCGACGAACTCGACTCCATCGCGCCCAAGCGTGAGGACGTCACCGGCGAGGTCGAACGCCGGGTCGTCGCCCAGCTGCTGACGATGATGGACGGCCTCGAGGCTCGAGGCCAGGTGATCGTCATCGCCGCGACCAACCGGGTCGACAGCGTCGACCCCGCCCTGCGTCGGCCGGGTCGGTTCGACCGCGAGATCGAGATCGGTGTCCCCGACGAGGTGGGTCGCGAGGAGATCCTCCAGATCCACACGCGCGGAATGCCGCTGTCGGACGACGTGGATCTGGCCCACATGGCCGACGAAACCCACGGCTTCGTCGGCGCCGACATCGAGAGTCTGACGAAGGAGGCCGCGATGAAGGCCCTGCGCCGATACCTGCCGGAGATCGATTTGGACGAGGAGGACATCCCGCCGAGCCTGATCGACCGGATGATCGTCAAGCGCCAGGACTTCCGTGGCGCCCTGAACGAGGTCGAACCCTCGGCGATGCGGGAGGTGCTCGTCGAGCTGCCGAAGATCTCCTGGGACGACGTCGGGGGCCTCCACGACGCCCAGGAGCAGGTCCAGGAGTCCGTCGAGTGGCCACTGAACAATCCCGATCGGTTCGAGCGGCTGGGGATCGATCCGCCGGCTGGCGTCTTGCTGTACGGGCCGCCCGGGACGGGGAAGACGCTGATGGCGAAAGCCGTCGCCAACGAGACGAACGCCAACTTCATCTCGGTTCGGGGTCCACAGCTGCTCAGCAAGTGGGTCGGCGAATCCGAGAAGGCGATCCGCCAGACGTTCCGCAAGGCCCGACAGGTGTCGCCGACGGTGATCTTCTTCGACGAACTCGACGCGCTGGCGCCCGGGCGGGGCGGCGAGACCGGTTCGAACGTCTCCGAGCGGGTCGTCAACCAGCTGCTGACCGAACTCGACGGGTTAGAGGAGATGGAGAACGTGATGGTCATCGGCGCGACCAACCGACCCGACATGATCGACCCCGCCCTGTTGCGGTCGGGGCGGTTCGACCGACTGGTGATGATCGGCGAACCCGACGTCGAGGGTCGCGAGCGGATCCTCGACATCCACACCCAGGGGACGCCGCTGGCCGCGGACGTCAACCTCCAGGAGATCGCCGAGATCACCGACGGCTACGTCGGCAGCGACCTCGAGTCGATCGCCCGCGAGGCCGCCATCGAGGCACTGCGCGAGGACCACGAGGCCGACACCGTCGAGATGCGCCACTTCCGCCAGGCCATGGAGAACGTTCGGCCGACGATCACCGACGACATCCTCGACTACTACGAGCGGATCGAAGAGGAGTTCCAGGGCGGCTCGAGCGGCCCGGATCCGACCGGTCGCCGCGGCAGCCGGATCGGGTTCCAGTAGCGACTCGACCCCGTTTTGCTGACGATAGGGTTCGGTTTACGCTCCGTTCGATCGCTACCGACCCGGTTTCCGAACGGTTTCGTTTCCGCGACGACGCCGCGCCGTCGGTCGGTTCGAACGGTTCGACGTTCGTTTCCGGTGGTTCGATCGGTCGTTCGCTCGACTGAACAGTCGGAACCTTTAGCTACACAGTCATATTCTCGATCCGTGGCTCTGAGGACGCGCTGCGAGCGCAACCGCTCTCACCGACCGCGAGTCCGCGTTCGGTTCGGTTCAGTTCGACCCTTATTCGGATGAACCGTATACAACCGGTCGAAACGGTCGCGCCGATATATGTGGCGCCGGGTGGGAACGCGAGACGTGGTCAGGTGTTTCGATGGCTAACTCTTCAACGACCCACGACTCCCGCCCCGAGAGTACCGAGGGACCGGACGGTGATCGGCTCCTCGAGCGACTCGCCCCCCACGTCGCCGACTCCGTTCGGAAGGCCGGCTTCTGGTCGGCGATCGTGCTCCCCTTTCTGTACGTCCCGCTTCTGGCGACCGGCCTGTCGACGGCGACCGAGACCGCCACGTTTCTGGCCCTGCTCGGGCTCAACCTCGCCGCACTCTACGTCGGCCACGCGTACGGTCGGTAGGACGCGCCGTCAGCTCGATCCCCACCGCCTGACCGCGGCGACCTCCTGACCGATCGCGCGACGCTTTACGAGGACGAACCCGCAGGCGATCAGCGCGAACCCGGCGACCGTCGCCGCGTCGATCACCTCGCCGAGGTACAGCCAGCCGACGATCGCCGTGAACACCGGGGCGACATAAGAGACCATGTTGATCTCGACGGCGCCGAGTCGCTCGAGCAGATCGAAGTACAGCAGAAAGCCGAGCGCGCTCGCGACGAGCGAGAGGTACGCGAGCGCGCCGATCGCCTCGAGATCGGCCCAGGCGGCCGGCTCGATCGGTTCGCGGAGGCCGAGGCTCACGAGGTGCATCAGGGCGGCCCCGCCGAGCATCGACCAGGCCTCCATCGTCTCGATCGGCAGATCGGCCTCGAGTCGCCTCGTGAGGACGCTGCCGAGCGCGAACGCCGCGGCCGCACAGAACACCAGCAGCTTCGCGACGGCGTCGGTCGCGAACAGGTTCGACGGGTCGGGCTGGACGACGACGCCGACCCCGACGAGGCCGACGCAGACGCCGGCGACGCCGACGGCCGACAGCGCATCCGACGGAACGAGCGCCCGCGCGAACCCGGTCGTCAACACCGGGGAGAGGCTCACCAGCACCGCCGCGGCGGCGGCGGTCGTGTGTTGCTGGCCGACGAAGAGAAAGACGTGGTAGGCACCGATCAACAGCGCCGCGCCGACCGTGACGGTCGCCCACTCCTCGCGCCCGGTGGGTCGCCAGTGATCGACGGCATAGATCGCGTACCCGAGCATCACGACGCCCGCGATGTCGTAGCGAAGCGCCGCGAACAACACCGGTGGAAAGTGATCGAGCCCCGCACTGATCGCGACGAACGAACTACCCCAGGCGGCGGCAAGAACCAAGAAGAGAGCGAGATTTCGGTAGCGGCTCACGGTCGCCGTTTCGCGGGCGACCTGCTATGCGTTTCGGATCTACAGCAGCGGCTTCTCGCGGATCTCCGGCTCCGATTCGGTCTGCTTGAACTGCTCGAGCAGCGGTCGGATGTCGTCAAACCCCTCCGTCAGGACGATATCGCCGCTTCGGAGGTCGTAGTCGACGATACCGTAATCGGCCAGTCGTGGGAGGTGGTTGTGGATCAGCGAGACGTATACGCGCTGTCTGTCCTCCGAGTCGATCGAGCCGTCCTCGCTGCGCTCCCAGGCGGCGATCTCGGAGACGACGTCCTCGAGGTTTCCCCGCCGCGTCTCGGCTAGCTGGTAGAGGAGGTACCGACGCTCGGACTCGGCCAGCAGCGAACAGGCAGCTTCCATACGAGATGGGGTCTGCGTCATATCTGAGGGAAGCCGCCATTTGTAATTACACCTGCTGCCAAAACGGTTTGGGCCGAGCGAGTGATACTCTCGCATTCGGCTGCTCGAAAAAAAGTGGACGGCCGACTACCGTTCCGGTGCGGGCGCCTCGCGTCGCCCGGCCTCCGCGTCGTAGAGGTGGCAAGCGACGGGGTGGTCGTCGGCCTCGAGAGCCGGGTTTTGCCGCTCGCAGACGCTTTCGTACTCCTCGCGGAGTCGCTCGGCTGCCTCATCCCAGTCGCCGACTGCGACCGACGCCAGCGCGTCCTCGACGACCCCGTCGTGTCGCGGCGGAAGCTCGGTCTCGAGCAGCCGCCCCTTCAGCGCTATCGCGAACGCGTCGGCGTCGGCCGCGGCGACGGTCCCGTCCTCGAGATCGAACTCGTCCTCGTCGCCGACGGTCTCGAGGGAGATATCGCGACTCTCGACGCGCTCACGAAGCGTCATCAGCTTACGGAAGGTATCTTGGTCGATCTCGAGGTCCGCAGGTGGGATCACCTTTGGACATCGGGTCCGGAATCGACAGCCGCTTGGCGGATCCCGCGGCGAGGGAACGTCCCCCGAGAGAGTTTCGCGCTCGCGGTCGCGCTCGTCTGTCGAGGCTCGCGGCACGCTGTCGAGCAACGCCCGCGTGTAGGGGTGTTTCGGGTCCTCGAACAGCTCATCGACGGGCCCGATCTCGACGATCTCGCCGAGGTACATCACGGCGACCCGGTCACAGACGTGGCGGATCACCGAGAGGTCGTGGCTGATCAGCAGGTAGGTGAGATCGAACTCCGTCTGCAGATCGTTGAGCAGATTGAGCACCTGCGCCTGGACCGAGACGTCCAGCGCCGAGGTCGGCTCGTCGAGCACCATGAACTCCGGCTCGAGCGCGAGCGCCCGGGCGATGCCGATGCGCTGGCGCTGGCCGCCCGAGAACTCGTGAGGGTAGCGATCGAGCTGGTCGACCGAGAGCCCGACCCGCTCGAGGAGGTCCCGTGCGCGGTCGAGCCGGAGCTGTTTCGTCGAACGGCCGACCGAAACGTGGACTTCGATCCCGTCGCCGCGCTCGACGTCGATCGAGAGATCCTCGGCGACCTCCGCGACGGCGCCCTCGGCTTCGGCGACGCCCCGTTCGTTGGGGTCGACGTCGCCCGCGACGTCGCTCGAGCGGACGGTGACGTGGACCGTCGCGACCCCGTCGACCGGCGAAACGAGCTTGTCGACGTCGTCGTCGACGGTCACCGAGACGATATCCGCGGAGATGCCGTCGGTTCGCAACTCGGCGCGGCTCTCGACGTCGGCGTCGGTCCAGGGCCAGTCGTGGATCTCGAGTGGCTGGGTGACGATCCCGCCGATCGTCATCCGGGGATCCAGACTCGAGAACGGGTCCTGGAAGACGACCTGGGCATCCCGTCGGAACTCGGTCAGCGACTTGCCCTCGAGGTCGTAGACGCTCTTTCCGTCGAAGGCGACGTCGCCGTCGGTCGGCTCCTGGAGGCGAAGGACCGTCTCGCCCGTCGTCGACTTCCCGCAGCCGGACTCGCCGACGAGCCCGAGCGTTTCGCCGGGTTGGATGTCGAAACTCACACCGTCGACGGCCCGGACGGGGACTGGATCGTCGCCAAGCAGTCGATCGAGGACGGAGTCGTTCTCCCAGAAGTACTTCTGGAGCCCGTCGACCCGGACGAGAGGGTTGTCGGCGCTCATCGCCGCTCACCCCCCGAGCTCTCGACGGTCGACTCTGCCCGCTCGGGCTGGACGTCGTCCTCGAACCCGTCGGGGTCGGCGTGTTTGTCGACCGCCGTCCGGTCGTCCTTCCCGAAGTAGTCGGCCGACAGTGCGCGCGCCTCGGAGTACTCCTGGGTTGCGAGGACACAGCGCACCTCGTGTTCGTCGGTACCCCTCCCCTCGTACTCCGGAGGATGAGAGAGGCAGTCCTCCATCGCCTTCGGACAGCGATCCGCGAAGTAACACTGATCCGGCATCTCGTGGTCGAGCAGGCTCGGCACGTTGCCCGGAATCGGCTCGAGTCGATCCCCTGCACTCTCAAGGTCAGGAATCGACCCGAGCAACCCCTCAGTGTAAGGGTGGACGTGGTCGTCGAAGACGTCTTCGAGCGTGCCCCGCTCGACAATCTCGCCGGCGTACATGACGCCGACGCGGTTGCACATCCGGGCGACGACGCCCAGGTTGTGCGTGATCAGCAGGATCGTCATGCCGGTCTCGTCCTGTAAGTCGTCGAGCAGGTCGAGCACCTGGGCCTGGATCGTTACGTCCAGAGCCGTCGTGGGCTCGTCGGCGACCAGGATGTCGGGCTCGCCGGCCAACGCCTGAGCGATCATCGCCCGCTGGAGCATCCCCCCGGAGTACTCGTGGGGGTACTCGTCGGCCCGCTCGACGGGGTCGGGGATGCCGACTAGCTCGAGCAGTTCGATCGCCCGCTCGCGGCTGGCCTCGCTGACGTACTTCTTCGAGGGTAACACCGTCGAGAGCATGAGCGTGCCAAGCGAGTACTCCTGGGTCTTCGCCCGTGTCGACCGGGGGTTCGCGCTCGCCCGCTGTTGGACTTCGACGGCCTCGGCGATCTGTTCGCCGACGGTGAGGCTCGGGTTGAAGCTGCTTTCGGGATCTTGGAAGATCATGCTGAACGACGAGCCCCGAAGCGACCGCCGGACCCGCTTTGGCACCTCGAGCAAGTTCACGAACGAGCCGTCGACGGCCTCGGGGTGGTCGCCGGCGACCGCCTCGGCGAGGTCGGGTTCGTTGAACCAGATCTCGCCATCGGTGATCTCGCCCGGCGACTCGATGAGGTCGATCACCGATCGGGCCGTGACGCTCTTCCCGCTGCCACTCTCGCCGACGATCCCGACCACCTCGCCCCGTTCGATCCGGAGGTCGAGGTCCGAGACCGCGTTTACCTGTCCCTGTTCCGTGAAGAATCGCGTCGATAGTCCGTTTACGCGGAGAATATCCTCTGTCATGTTAGGCACCCCCTCCTTCGCCCTCGATGTTCGGATCTAGCGAGTCCCGGAGCCAGTCACCGAGGAGGTTGATACTGATCACCGACAGCACGATCCCGATTCCGGGGACCGTCGAGACCCACCAGGCCGTTCGGAGGTAGTCCTGGCCCTGCTGGATCTCGTACCCCCACGAGAGGGTCGTCCCCGAAAAGCCCAGGTACGACAGCGAACTCTCGAGGAGAATGATCGCGGCGACCTGAATCGTCGCGAGCACGATCACCGGCGTCAGGCTGTTCGGCAGCACGTGTTTGAGCAGGATCGTTGCGTTGCTCGCGCCGAGGCTACGCGCGGCCTTGACATACTCCTCGTTGCGGATCGCCATCGCCTCCCCGCGGGCGACCCGGGCGAACCACACCCACGTGACGAGCCCGACCACGACGGTTATCGTCCCGGGCAATATCGTCGCCGAGGGCATCCCCTCGGCGAAGCCGGCCGTCACGATCGGGTCGGGGACGGGTATCGACATCGAGCCGAACACGCCGATCAGCGCCAGCGCCAGCACGAGCGACGGGAACGCGAGCATGACGTCCGCGACGCGCATCATTGCGTCGTCGACCCGGCCCCCATAGTAGCCGGACACCAGCCCGAACGGGACGCCCATCACCACCGCGAGCCCGGTTCCGAGTATCCCCACGAGTAGGGAGGTGCGGGCGCCGTACAGTAGCCGCGAGAAGACGTCCTGTCCGACGTTGTTCGTGCCGAGGTAGTGGTCGGTCGAGTACTCGACCGAGTAGGGCTCGCGCTCGCCGTCGACGACCTCGTAGGAGTCGTAACTGGTCCCTATCGGTGGGTAGGAGTTGCCGTCGTCGAAGTGGCCCGTCGTGTTGGGGTTGTGCGTCGCGAGGACGGGAGCGAAAAGCGCCATCAACACGACAACGACGAGGATCGCGAGCCCGAGTTTCGGAAGCAGGTTTCGCCGGAACTCCTGTCTGAGGTTAGATTTGATTCGGTCCGAAATCATTCGTCTAGCACCCGCGGGTTGAGCTTCGCGTAGATCGCGTCGACGCCGATATTGATGATCACGTAGCTAACACCGATGAAGATAATGATGCCCTGAATGAGCGGCCAGTCCAGGTTGTGTATCGCGCTGATGAGCCGCAGCCCGAGGCCGGGCCAGGAGAAGACGGTCTCCGTGACGACCGCGCCGCCGATCAAGGTGCCAAGCTGCAGTCCCAGCACCGTGATGATCGGAATCATCGTGTTCCGGAGGACGTGTTTGTACCGGACCAGCGTCTCGGGAATCCCCTTGGCCTCGGTCGCGGTCACGTACGGCTTCCCGTACTCGTCGAGCATACCGCTTCTGGTCAGTCGGGTGATCAACGCGGTGAAGTACGTTCCCAGGGTGACCGCCGGGAGGATGATGTGGTGGAGCCAGGTGAGCAGATCGCCGACGTAAAACGTCGTCAGGAACGTCCACAAGGCGTCGTGGAACGCCACCGGGCGACGGCCCGTCGGGAACACGTCCAGCTGAACGGCCAGCAGCAGGATCAACATGATCCCCAGCCAGAAGTTCGGCGTACTGATCCCCAGGAGCGAGAACGACGTCGCACCGTAGTCGGCGGGCTCGTTGCGACGGGTTCCGCTGATGACCCCGAGCGGGATCGCGATCACGAGTGCGACGATCGTCGCTGCGATCGCAAGCTCTAGCGTCGCGGGAACGCGCTCTATGACCATCGTTGAGACCGGGCGGCTCGCCTGGTAGGAGTAGCCCAGGTCTCCAACTAGTAGGTCCTGCAAGTAGTCGGCGTACTGTACGTAGATCGGTTGATCCAGTCCCAGTTCCTGTCGGATCCGTTCACGGGTTGCCTGGTCGACGGCCGGGTCGACGATCAGGTTGACCGGGTCGCCGGGCGTCACTGCCCGGAGCCCGAACAACACTGTCACGACCCCCCAGACGACGAGGATCCCCTGCAAGGTCCGCTTGAGCAAGAATTTTCCAAAAGCCATTGGTATGTCGATCGAACGCCGTTAGACGTATCGGTAGCCGAATTTTTTGCCAGGAGTATGTGGTTCTTCCGGAACAGCGATCTGAAACGTTTCTACCCCTCCCTTCGGAGTCTCAGCTATCGAGCTCCCAGAGGTAGATGCTCTCGTCGGTCCGGGGCTCCCAGTCGAGGTCCTCGCGGACCCCGTAGACGCTGTCCTGGGAGTGGAGGAACACCCACGGCGCCTCCTCCCGGAGCTCCTCGTTGATCTCCTGGAGCTGCTGTTCGCGTTCGTCCTCGTCCTCGATCGTCTGGCTCTCGAGGATCGCCTCGGAGATCTCCTCGTTGCGAAGCGTCTCCTGTGGTGCCTCCTCGACGAAGAACGGTGCGAGCCCGTAGTCGGAGTCGCCCGTGATGACGCCCCAGCCGATCAGGAAGAACGGCATCTCCTCGTCGTCGTAGCCGGCGCTGTTGGCGTCGGAGATGTCCGGAAACGGTGCGGTGTCGAAGCTACAGTCGACGTTGTCGAGCTGGTCGATCTGGTCGGCAGCCATCTGGGCGACGTCGGCGTCGTTGAGGTACCGGCCCTCCGGGGAGTACAGCGTGATCTCCTCGCCCGCGTAGCCGCTCTCCTCGACCAGCTCCTCGGCCTGCTCTAAGTCCTGCTCGTAGGTGTCGAGGTCCGGGTTGTGGCCGAACACACCATCGGGAATCGGCTGGGTCATCGCCTCGCCGTACCCGCCCAGCGCGTCGGAGATGATTCCCTCGTTGTCGACGGCGTAGTTCATCGCCTGGCGGAACTCGGTGCTGTCGAACGGCTCGACGCCCGATTTCATCACGAGGAAGACGTTCCGGAGGCTGGTCTCTTCGCGAATCTCGACGCCGTCGGCATCGTCGACGCCCGGCACGTCCTCGGGAATGATGTTGTCGACGATGTCGCTCTCGCCGGTTTCCAGCGCGTTCGCGCGACCGCTGGACTCGCCGTCCTGGTTGAAGACGACCCGTTCGAGGGTCGCTTCGTCACCCCAGTAGTCCTCGAACGGCTCGAGGACGACCTGGACGTCCGGCTCGTACTCGACGACCTCGTAGGGACCGGTGCCGTTGAACGCCTCCTCGTCGTCGCCGGCGACGGGCTGTTCCTGATCCTCGATCCACTCCTGGTTGACGACGCGGCCGTAGTTGGCGTACTCGAACTCCGCCAGCGACGGCGCGACCTCGTGTTCCAGGAGAACGGTCGTGTCGTCGAGCGCCTCCGCGTTGTCGATCGCGCCCAGCCCGGCTGCCTGGTCGCTCTCGATGCCGAGATCGGGGTCGATCATCCGGTTGAACGTGTAGGCAACGTCCTCGGCGGTCATCTCGTCGCCGTTGTGGAAGACGACGTCGTCCCGAAGCGTAAGCTCGGCGCCCTCGTCGGTGTCCTCCCACTCCTCGACGACACGGGGTTCGAACTCGAACTCCGGCGTCACGTTGAACAGCGGTTCGTAGACCGGATCGAGGACGTTGAAGTACGGTCCCGTGATATGGTCGTTGGGATCCGGGTTCTCGATGATCTCCCCCTGCGTGATCACGATCTCGTCTAGGTCGTCGTCGTCGTCGCCCTCGGGGTCGTCGAGACAGCCCGCGATGGCGCCCAGACCGGCCGTTGCACCGATTACGCCGGTGGCCTTCAGCACGGATCGCCGACCGGAGTACAGGTTGTCAGCACCCTTCATACCCTATGAAATAGGTGTATGCAATATAAAGGTTGGTTGTTTGTTACGCGGTTTTGGGCCAGATCCGTTCAGGTATCGACAGCAGAAAGCGATACTGCACAACTATTTACAACGGAGCTCGAGTTTGCAACCATCGTTCGACTGCTCCGGCTGATACCGGCCGCAAGCTTAAGTGAGCTAGATAACCTACATCCAGTATGGCCGCTCACGGCCGGTCTGCCCTGCGGGACCTGTTCGACGAGTCGCCCACGCCCCACATCGCCCACCCTCCACGAACCCACCACCGCGACTTCTACGTCGCTACCGATGGGTCGTTCCGCGAGTCGGGTGGTGGCCTGGGCGCCGTCATCGAAACGCGCGACGGCACCCGCGTCGCTCGGATCGCGACCGCGGACGCGCCGCCGGACAACAACGTCGCCGAGTACCGAGCGCTACATCTCGGTCTCGACGTACTGGCGGCTCGAGCCCCGGCGGACGCTCGAGTTGGCGTTCTCATCGATCACGACGCCCTCGCCAGCAACGTCAACAACACCGTCCTCGCCATCGGTCACCCCGATCGGAAGCCGCCACAGCCGATCTCGGTACCGACGGCGACACGGTATCACTGGCGCGGGATTCAGGCACGACTCAACGGATTCGCTGAGATCCGCGCCGCACGGATCGACAGCGATCAGAACCCCGCTCATCCGCTCGCGAACGCGCCGGCACAGTACCAGCACGTCAACCGCGAACCCGACCGCTGTGTTCTCCCCGAACCGCCGGAGGCGACCGCACCGGCCGAGTTCCCGCCACCCTCCCGCGCCGACCGCAACGGGGGAGGTCGCGCCTCGGACTGATACGGTTTACTGTACGTCAGTACCGGCGCAACCGCGACCCGTGCGGCGGTTGCGCCGGGACATCGTTGCAGCAATCCGTATGAGCCCGGCCGGAACCGCCACCGTTTTTCCGTCCCTCGAGAGAGTCGTCCTCGATGAGTCTTCGCGTCGCCGTCGCAGCCCCCTTCATCCAGCACGGAACCGACCGCCTGCAGGAACACGCCGTCGTCGTCGCGCTCTCGCTGGATCGCGACTGGTTCTCGCCCGATCAGGCGAAGCGGCTGATCGACGTCGCGACCCAGGAGGGGCTGCTCGACCACGAGGACGGCGACCTCGTCGCCGCCTTCGATCCGACCGACGTTCGGATCCCCGAGGAGTTCGTCCCCGACGAGGACCTGCTTCGGGAACGGTCGGCGTTCGAGCGGGTTCTCGACGGTCTCGTCGCCGAGGGCGTCGAGAAACACGAGGCAGTCGGCGCGATAAACGGTCTGCAGGGAGAGCTGGGGGTGACGATTGAAACTGCGGCCGTCGTCTACGCTCGCCGCCGGGGGATCGACGTCTCCGAACTCGTCCCGGTCGCTCGCTCGGCGCTGATCGAAGAGCGTTAGGTTGCCGACGACCGACCTCGGCCATGGTCGAGGAACGAACCACCGACGGCCGACGGATCGCCGAACTGCTCGCCTCGGAGCTCGACGGGCGCGAGGACGGGGCACTGGAGAGCGTTTCGGTCACGGACGCAGACCGGAACGTCGAGCCGTCGGCCGACGGCGCGCGGGCGTACGACCTCGTCGCCGGAACGGAAGCCGACCGAATCGCCCGGGTGTTCGTCCACCCGGATCGACTCCGACTCGAGTTCGAGCGCGGGCAGGAGCTCGCGGCCGAGACGGCGACGAACCTCGAGTTGCGCGTCCGACCGAAGGCGTCACAACCCCCGAAAACGCTGGTGTTCGTCGAGAGCGGCGCTGCGGTAAAACGAGCGACCGACGTCGTCGACGCCGTCGTCGACGCCGACGCCTGACCCTGAGCGCTACGATCCGCTCGTCGAGTTCGTCCCCTCGAGCGCGGCGACCGCCTCGGGGACCGCCGTCGCGACGGCCTCCTGTTCGACGTGGGCGGCCGCACGCGGGTCGGGCTCGGGGCCGTCCTCAAGCAGGATCTGGATCGCGGTCATCCCGGCTCCGGTCGCACCCTCGACGTCGGCCTCGACCTCGTCGCCGACGTACACCGTTCGTTCGGGATCGACGGCGAGTTCGTCCGCGATCGCCTCGAAGGCGCGGACGTCGGGCTTGCCGGCCTCGAGTTCACCCGTGACGAGCGCCGCGTCGAAGGCGTCCTCCCAGCCCAGCGTCTCGAGTTTATCCCGCTGGGCGCGGACGGGACCGTTTGTCAACAGTCCGATTCGGTAGCGCTCGTGTAGCGTCGCGAGCATGGACTCGACGCCCGGCAGGGGCTCGAGGTCGGCGGCGATCTCCTCGCGGTAGGCCGCGGCGACCTCGGCCGGCTCGGCCTCGGTCTCCCGGTCCTCGAGCAGCTCGGTGAAGATCGGTTCCCGGGTTTCCTGCGTGAGGTTCCGGCGATGGGCCTCGAGGTAGTCGGCTCGGGACAGTTCGGGTGCGCCGGCGGCGTCGGTCGCCGCCTCGAGGATCGTCGTCCGATCCCGCTGGGGAACCGCGAGCGTGTAATCGAGGTCGAAGACGACCGCCTGTAACATATCCGACCGAAGGGGTTCGACTCGTTTGAAGCTACCGTTCGGTCGGAGCCCGCCGGGCGGCGCGAAAGGCCGGATTTACTAGCGGGTCCGCCGTATCGACGACTATGCTCGACTCAGTCGCCGCCGCCGATCTCGTTCGAAACCTCGGAATTTACGCCGTTGGGGTCGGACTCGCCGTGTTCGGAGCGCTCGCGCTCGCCGACGCGATAGAACTGTCCGGACTCCTCGCGATGGTGCTGTTCGTCGGCGGGCTCGCGCTCGTCGTCGTCGTCCACGAGTACCTCGGGGGTCCCGTCTGAGGACTCGAACGAACTCCTGTACGACGTTTCCGAAAGCGAGCGCAACCAGTCGCGTGGTCGCCCTAATAACTAGTTCCAGTAAACCGTCTCAGCCGTCGCTGAACCGCGTGGCGAACCCGTAGCGCTCGAGCGTGGCGAGGGTGTCCCGGTGTTCTTCTCGGAGCGTCTCCCGCGAGCGCTCGTCCGCGACCACCGTCTCGACGGTCTCGACGAGCTGATCCGCCGCGAGGACGTTCGGAACGTTGACGAACGTCGCTCCCTCGTCGAGCAGTTCGCGACCCTCCCGCGAGGTTTCGGCCCGGAGGATCGTATCGCAGTCCGCCTGCTCGAGGATCGCATCCGAGACGGGTCGGTGCTCGACGGTCGAGACGACGAGCGACGCCGCGTCGACGTTCGCTTTCTGCCAGGGGTACCGAGCCATCGCGTCACCGAGCACGTAGTTGCGACACTCGGCGCGGAGGTCGTCCCAGATGACCGGGTCGTTCTCGATGACGACGTACTCCGCGTCGATCCGTTCGAACGTCTCGACGAGCCACCGGCCCTGGCGTCCGTAGCCGACCAGAACGATGTGATCCTCGAGCCCGTCTCTGACGTAGCTGCGCTCGTCGATCTTTCTGGTCTGGCGCCTGCCGACGAACCGGTTGACGACCCGCTCGTACACGGCGTCCTCGTAGCGTCTGGCGACCGAGGTGAGGATCATCGTGACCGCCGCGGCGAGGATGATCGCGTCGAACAGGGTCGGGGCGATGGTTCCGAGAAGCAGCGCCTGA
This sequence comes from Natronococcus sp. A-GB1, assembly GCF_029688845.1. GTDB lineage: Archaea > Halobacteriota > Halobacteria > Halobacteriales > Natrialbaceae > Natronococcus. The sequence goes on from NZ_JARUKW010000014.1 coordinate 18,114, forward strand.
ATCGCGATGACGAGTGAAAGCTCGCTGACCTGGTTCAGGCTCGAGCTGGCGAGATAGCCCGTGCGGGCGTCGTACCCTTCGTACGTGAAGGCGAGCATGAGGACGATCGGATTGACGACGAGCACGAGACCGACGAGCGCGAGCGCGATGGTCGCCATCTCGACGGTGGGAAACTGGACGAGCGCGCCCACGGTGACGAAGAAAATGGCGACGAAGAAGTCCCTGATCGAGCTGATCCCGTTTCGAACGCCGAGCGACTCGGCGCCCTCGCTGCGGACGGCGATCCCGGCCGCGAACGCGCCGACGACGATCGAGATACCGACATACTCCGCGGCGGCGATGAAGCCGATGAGAATCGAGATGCTCCCCATCAGGACGAGTTCCTCGACGCCATCGGCCAGCCGAATCAGGAGCGGGAACCCGTGGCGATAGATGAGCAGCGCCGCGATCAGAAACAGGACGCCGTACCCGATCTGTGACGTAACGACGTCCGCGGTAAACGCCTCGGCCGAGAGGATCAGGATGAGCCCGATCGCGACGAGGTCGTCGAAGAAGTGGATCGAGTTGGCGAGCCGTCCGTGGACGAGGTTGTCGCGGATCTCCGTCTCGAGCAGTCCGGCGCCGACGATCGTCGAGCTCAGGGTCGCCGCGGCGCTGAAGTAGATCGCGTTTCTGACGGGATCGGCGAAGCCGGACCACTCGCCGAAGAGGTAGCCGATGACGAACGCGATCGGCGCGACGACAACCAACAGCGTGATCGCCGCCCCCTCGCCGTCCCTGATAACGGATCGGAGCGCGTCGAACTCGACGCGGATACCGAAGACGAACACCAGGAAGGCGATTCCCCACTGGGCGAGTTCGACGAGATCGGTCTGCTCGATCGTGACCACTCCCATCTCGCCAGCGAAGCCGACGATCAGGCCCGCGATGATGTAAAACGGGATCGGCGAGAGTCCGAAGTGGTTCGCGAACAGCAACAGGATCCCGGCGGTAACGAAGACGACCGAGAGGGCGATGACCAGCTCAGCCATCGGTCTCACCTCTGCTCTCGGCTCGCGCCGATTCCGGTTGCAGTTCGTCCGCTTCGATACGCCCCTCGCGTCGAATCCGCTCGATATCTTGCTCGATGGCGTCCATGAAGGCTGCTCGGTCGGTGACGTACTGCTCGAGGAACTCGCTCAGCTTTTCGGCGGTCAGGTACGTGCTCATGATGACGTACGCCGCGCCGCGATCGTAGAGCTCGCGAGCATCGTCGATCCGCTCGGCCTCGACGAACACCGTCGCGTCGTCCGGAGCTTCGTCCAGGACAGCCTTGTTGACGTCGACCTGAACGCTCGAGCTCAGGACGAAGCTCGCGTTCTTCAAGTTCGCCGCCTTTCGGACCTCGCCGTGGCGGAAGTCCCCGAAGATGTGGTCGTAGCGTCCCTCGCGTTCGATCTCGTCGATATGTTCGGTCTTGCGGTCGATGACGACAACGGTCCCGTACCGCTCCTCGAGGACCGGAAGCGCTCGCTCGGTGACCTCGTCGTATCCGATCGCGATGGCGTGGTTCTTGTACTCCGCAAGGTCGGTGTCGATCTTCTCCTCGGACTCGAACCGACTGAACCACGGCTTCACCCAGCGGTAGATCGTGTGGTTGTACGAGATGATGTACGTGGAGACGCTCATCGTCAGCAGCGCCATCAGGCTCAGGTAGCCCAGCACGTCGGAGTCGATGTACCCCTGTGCAAAGGCAAGCGCGCCGACGACCAGGGAGAACTCGCTGACCTGGACCATGTTGATCGAGCCCAGGAACGAGGTCTCGACGCTGAAGCCCTCCCGGTCGATGAGGTAGAACATGATCCAGAAGTTGCCGACCATCAACACCAGCGAGGCGATGATCGCCTCCTGCCAGTAGGCCAGCAGAGCGCTGACGCCCTCGATCTGGAGCCCGATGCTCGCGAAGAACACGAGGATGAAGAAGTCGGTAATCGGCGTGATCCGATCCTCGAGTTCCTTGCTGTAGGGGAGCTGTGCGAGGCTGATCCCCGCCAGGAACGCGCCGACCTCGACGGAGAGATCGAACCCTTCCGCGATCGCGATAAAGAGAAACGCCCAGGCGATCGCGACGATCAGGAAGACGTCCTTGTTGTTGGCGATCCGCCGGAAGACCCGCGGCAGGAGGTAGCGCGAGGAAGCGATCGAGAAGAGGCCGATGAAGCCCATCATGACGAAGATCACGGCGAGCGTCGTGGCGATCTCGCCCGCGTTGTCGAGCGAGTCGGCGCTGAAAAGCGCCAGTACGACCACGAGGTAGATGTCCTGAACGATGAGCACCCCGACGTCGATCTTCCCGGGCAGCGACGTGATCTCGTCCTTGTCGGTGAGCACCTTGACGATGATCGGCGTCGCGCCGAAGACGGTCGCCAGCGCAATGACGAGCACCTCGGTCGTGCCGAAGCCGAGGACGAGCGCGACCAGGAACGCGAGCGCGGTCTGGAGCACCGTCTGTCCGATCGCGACGTTCGTGATCGGACGGAGGATCTCCCGGATGTCCTCGAAGCGCATCTTCATCCCCAGCAAGAACAGCAGAAAGCCGAGCCCGAGTTCGGCCATCAGGTCGACGAGCCCCTCGTCGGTGACGACGTCGAACATCACCGGACCGAGGATGATTCCGGTCAGAATGTAGGCGATGATCGTCGGCTGGCCCGTCTGCCGGGCGATCAGTCCGACGGCTGTGGCGACGACGATGATGATAGCGAAGTCGGCGGCGAGCGCGATCTCACTCATTTCGGGCCACGTCGTCTCCGTGTTTGCACAGTCCGGTTTTATGTATTGTGTTCCGATCGTGCAACCAGCCTGCGGGCGATCCAGTCCGCAGACGATCGATCCTGGACGACCGGAATCGACCGCGGCTACCCGGCGAGTCCCTCGATGAGGAACTCCGCCGAGGCGAGATTCGTCGCGATCGCCGTGTCGTGGACGTCACAGATCCGCAACAGCGCCGAGATGTCGGGCTCGTGAGGCTGGGCACGAAGCGGATCCCGTAGAAAGACGATTCCGTCGAGCCTGCCCTCGGCGACCTCCGAGCCGATCATCAGGTCGCCGCCGAGCGGACCCGACTGCTTGCGATCGATCTCGAGGTCGGCCTCCTCCATCAGTCGCTTTCCGGTGGTTCCGGTCGCGATCAGCTCGTACTCCTGGAGCTGGTCCTCGTGGTTCTGTGCGAATTCGATCAGGTCCGATTTCTTCTCGTCGTGGGCGATGAGTGCGACGCGTGTCATAGGCCGGTATTGTCACAGGGAACCATAACGCTGGCCGAACCGGAGAACGGAAGCGCTTTTGGGAGTCGATCGTACGAACGACACCATGACGGAACTCAGTGCACACCACGTCGGTGTCACCGTCGACGATCTCGAGGAGACGCTCCCGTTCTACCGCGACGTCCTCGGACTCGAGGTGCTCGACCGGTTCTCGGTCGAGGGTAAGGCCTTTGCCGACGCCGTCGGCGTCGACGGCGCGGGCGCCGACTTCGTCCACCTCGATGCGAACGGCGTCCGCCTCGAGCTCGTCGAGTACGACTCCGAAGCCAACCCCCGATCGACACCGGAACTCGACGAGCCGGGCGCGACCCACGTCGGTCTCGCGGTCGCGGACCTCGAGGGGTTCTACGCCGACCTGCCCGAGGACGTGCCGACGATCAGCGAGCCCCGGACGACCGCGAGCGGGACGTCGATCTGCTTTCTCCGGGATCCGGAGGGGAACCTCGTCGAAGTACTGGAAACGTAACGTAAAGAGGAGCTTAGCTCAGCAGGAACCGGAGCTTCGGGAAGCGCTCGACGAGCGCCTCGCCGCCGACCTGGATCCGCGCGATGTAGCGGTCCAGCCCGAGGATCCGGCCCGCGCCGAACGCCGCCAGCGCCAGGAAAACGACGGCGTAGATCAGCGTGTAGTCGAACGCCGCGAGCCAGGCGCCCTCCCAGCCGCCGAGGTAGAACATGCTCATCTGGATGGCTCCCCCCAGGGCGGCCAGCCGGACGAACGCGCCCGCGATCAGCGCCACACCGATCAGCACCTGCGTAACCGGAACGACGACGTTGATGACCTCGAGCACCATCGCGTTACCCGCCATCGCGGCGTACAGCCCGCTGACGGGGCTGGTGGGGTCGACGCCGTGGACCAGGAAGCCGCTTGCATCGAACGCCTCACCGCCGACGAACGCGAACTTCCCCAGCCCGGCGAGCAGCATCATTCCGCCCATCACGAACCGCAGGGCGACGACGAACCACGCGCTGAGCGCGTGGGGTTCGCCGAGGAGGTCGATCCCCCCGTATCGGCTCTCGAGCCGGTTTCGAGTTGTTGTAGACATTGTTGGTCACCGTTACAGTTTACCGTTGGCCACCCACCGTCCGATACAGGGAACTCGATTTTCGCGGCCGGAGAAATCAACCAAAGGTTTAGAGTTGTTTTCCGTCCGACCATCCTCAGTCGGGGTCGCCCGCAAGGATGGCAATCTTTTCGACCGGCCCGGACCACGGTCGAGCATGAACTTCTTCGATCGCCTTCGCGACCGCATTCGAACGGTCGACAGCGTCGTCTCGGTCGGACTCGATCCGGACCCCTCGAGGATCCCCGACCATCTCGCCGAACACGACCTCCCGCGGTGGGCGTTCAACCGGCGAATCATCGACGCCACGCACGACCACGCGGCCGTGTTCAAACCGAACGCGGCGTTCTACGAGGACCCCGACGGCTGGCGAGCTTTAGAGGAGACGATCGCCTACGCACACGGAAAGGGCGTTCCCGTCCTGCTCGACGCCAAGCGGGCCGACATCGGAAACACGACTCGGCAGTACGCCGAATTGCTCGAGCGTGCGGACGCGATCACGGTCAACCCTTACATGGGTCGGGACTCGCTTCAGCCGTTTCTGGCCGAGGAGGAGGCGGGGGTGTTCGTCCTCTGTCGCACATCGAACCCGGGCGGGGAGGACCTCCAGGACCTCGAGCTCGCGAGCGGCGAGGCCGTTTATGAGCGCGTGGCCGCGCTCGCGGATCTCTGGAACGAGAACGACAACGTCGGGCTCGTGGTCGGCGCGACGAAACCCGAGGAACTCGAGGACCTGCGCGAACAGGTACCCGAACTCCCCTTCCTCGTCCCTGGGATCGGCGCCCAGGGTGGCGACGCCGAGGCCGCCGTCGAGTACGGACTCGCGGACGGGGTCGGGCTGGTCAACTCCTCGAGGGGGATCATCTTCGCGGGCGAGGACAGGGGGGAGGCGTTCGCGAACGCTAGCGGCCAGGCGGCAAAACGGCTCAAGAAACGACTGAACCGGTACCGCGACGCCTGACCGTTCGCGTCGATCCTACTCGGTTCGAGCGTCGGTGTCGGCGCCCCCGCAAGCCGTCGAGACGACCCGTCCCGCGATCATGCCGTCGACGACCCGGCCGACGATCTCGACCTCAACCGGCTCTCGAGGCGGCTGTTCCTCGAGTTTCTCGAGCCCTTCGACGACGGCGACGTCCATCGGACTGGCGTCGTGAGGGTGGGCGGCGACGAGGATTTCGTCTCGCTGCTCGAGTTCGAGGCGGAACCGCTTGCCGACGGCAAGGGAGTCGCCCAGCAGGTCGCGGATCGACGTCATCGGCGGGTACCTGCCATCTCAGAACCGGTGGACGTCGACGTCGTCGGACTGACGGTCGGGCTGGCCCTGGGCCACGCAGTCGGTACACAGCCCCGGTCCCGGCTCGTAGTGTTGTTCACACGTGAGCGTCCCGCAGTTGGCACACCGCTCCTGAGCCGGCTCCGACTCACAGATCTGGCAGAGGCCACTGATGCTCATGATAGATCGTACGGACCCGAGTGGCTTGAAAGGGGGCCCGGCACGACCGTTCGAACGGGTCGACCATCAGGGTGGAGACGAGGTTACGGGCTCGCGGCCTCGAGTTCGTAACAGCGCTCGAGCAGCGTCTCGAGTTCGTCGCCGACCGTGGACCATCTGACGGTTCCGCTCCGCTGGTCGTACTCGATCAGTCCCCGATCCGCCAGTTTCGGGAGGTGGGTGTGATAGAGGTCGATCAGTAGCCGCTCCCGATCGTCGGGGGAAACCCGTTCGGCAGGGACTGATACCTCGCGAGCGGCGATCGACGTTGCCAGCGACTCGATGCTCGCGACCTCCGTTTCGGAAAGGCAGTAGAGTACGTCGCGTCGTCGCCGGCTACTGAGAAGCGAGAGGGACTCGTCCACCGACGATCGCTGCCCACCGACGGCGGGTAGTTCGACATCCGATTCGGCCGTCGTAGCGTGGTCCTCTCGGTCTTCCGAGCGATAGTCGACCATATATCTGTCCGAACTCGACCGACGTTAATAAACTTGCTAGAGAGCTGTTACGCTGGAACGTACGAAATCAATACAAAAACTAGCCTGGAAAATTAAATAAATTTGCTTATTTCTGACTTAGTATTATTCTCAGAAGTTGCATAACATCCGCGAGCTTTTCCTAAGCGACCGTCGTACCCGGTGACGGATGACGAACGACCGATCCCGGAACGAGGCCGGAGTCGACGAGAGAGACGGAACAGCCCCCGGGATCCGGTCTCGTCCGAGTATCTCGATCGTCGAACGGGTCGCGGACGGAACCGATCGGTCCCCCCTCGAGTTGCCGCCGTTAAACGAGACGGTAGACGTCGACGCGCTCGACCGACTGCTTGAAGCCGACGATCCGGACAGTCCGTGGCCGACCGTCGTCTTCCGGTACGCGAACCGCCGGGTTCGGGCGACCGCCGACGGAGTGATCGAGCTCACGAACCCGGATGAGACCGACGTCTCCGCCATCGACGAGTGGACTCACGTCTCGATCGTCGCGGAACCCGACGAGCGAGCCGTCGCAGTACGCATCGCGTCGGCCATCGCGAGTCGATCCGGTTGGAATCGGGACCGAGTACGGACGGCGATCGAAGACGTGATCGATCCGGACGCACTGGCCCGCCTCAGCCAGCAGCGGGAGAACGGGATCTCGCGCCCCGGCGCGACGGTCTTATTCTCGGTGCTCGGCCACGACGTCGTCGTCGACCCCGGTGGGACGGTCAGCGTTGGCTCCACGCTCGGACGGCTGAAGCGAACGGGCGGGAACGTGCTGATCGCCGGCGGCGTCCCCGACGACCTCGTCGACCTCGCCAGCGCGAACCTCCTCGGCGATCCCGACCGAAACCGCCGTCACCTCCTCGCGCTGCTCGATCGCGACCGACGGGTCGTCTCCGATCGACTGGCGCCGACCGACGTCGCATCGGCACAGATCGTCGACTACGCGATGACCGCACGTTCGGTCGCGTCGGCGGGAGCGCCCGTCGCCGACGCGGTCGCTGTCGTCGACGAACCCACCGATCTCGACGAACTCGAGAGGACCGTCGATGCACGGATCCGCGCGTTCGGAACCGAAACACGCCTCTCCGAACCCGGAGACCTCCGGCTCTGTATCGACTCGCTGCGGCCGATGCTCGACGAGCGCGGGACCGACGGCACCGTCGCCCTCCTCGAGCCGATCTGCGAGGCGGTCCGGGACGTCTCGGGACTCGGCCACTACGTGTTGCCGGTCGACCGCGACGAGCCCCTCGTCGACGCTCTCGAGTCGCTGTTCGACGCGACCGTCGAACTTCGCGTCGGCGACTGCGGTCCCCAGCAGCGCTGGCACCTCCACGAGAGCGGGTATACGACCGCCTGGATCGGACTCGCCCGATCCGACGAACGATGACCGCCGATCCGAGGTTCCAGCCGTTCGACGACGGCGCCGGACTCACCGTCGTCGATCCGATCGAAAACAGGCAGTGTCCGTTCCGAACCGACGACCCGGTCTCGCCCCGGTCGATCGAACCCTCTGGATTCTCCCGCCCCGTCGACGGCGCCGTCGAGCTGACGGCTTCCGAACTGGTCTTTCCGTACGTCGTCCCCGTGTACGTCCGCGACCCGACCGGCGAGATGTTGCTCGAGACCGACTCCTGTGCCTACGAACGGCTCCCCGAGGGAGAGTACGTCCTCGAGCTGATGGCCCCGATCCAGCTCTACGTTCGCGTTCGGAGCCCGGTGACGATCGCGTCGGCCGACGACCGGCTGGCGTTCGACTTCGGCGAGTCGACGACGGTGGGTCTCGGGGCGCGGTCGCGACACGAACGCCCCGCCGCCATGGTTACGACGACGGCCGAGCCGGCGGACCTGGCACGTGCCGTCTCGACGTTCGGCTCGGCGTTGAAGACCCACAGCTGTGATCGCTCGCTACCGTCGCTTCGGGGCCACCCGCCCCGACTGGAGCTGGGGTCGGCGGTTCGAATTCCGTCGGCAGTCGAAACGCCCGACTCGGGCGTCCGCCTCGTCGTCCCCCCGGACCGGTCGGCGATCTACGCCGCTAGCCCGCTTGCGTACTACCTCGCGGCGACGGTCGAGACCGGGCCGGACCCGCGGATCGAAACCGAGGACGGATTCGTCCATTCGCTCGGAGACACGACCAACGCCGTCGTCAGATCGATCGAACGCGTGCTCGAGCAGGTGTTCTTCGTCGACTGCGTGGCCCGGACGGAGGGGCTCTACCGGGTCGATCTCCACGAGCGTGATCGGTTCGAGGAGCGATTCGATCTCGCGCTCGACGACCTGTACGAGGCCGAGCTCGCCGACCGGCTCGAACCCGTCCTCTCGATTCCGTACGACTCGATCGCGGACCTCCTGCCGCGGTGGAACCTCGTTACGCACGCGACAGCCGAACCGGAGAACGCGACCGTGCTTCCCTACCTCGCCGACGAGCTGTCGATCGTACGACCGGCACCCGAAGATCGGTCCGGGACCGACCCGACCCCGCCCACCGCGCTCGCGATAGACGAGTTCACGCGTTCTCGCGCGGGAGTCGACCGGGGGGCGGAGTTTTCGTACGTCTCCCCGCCGCCGACCGACGCCTTCGGCCAGGCATGGCTGGGCGAGGGCGTCCCGATCGGCGCGACCAAGCTCCTGCGAAGCGCCTTCGAGAACGGACTCGAGCGCTCATCCTCGGGCGACGCCGTCGAGGTAGCGATCGTCTGCAACGACCCCGAGATGGCCGCGGAGTTCGATACGACCGACGGCACCCTCTACGGGGAGCGCGAGAAGCTCCCGTTCGAGGTGACGGTACACAGATCCGTCTCCGCCGAGGAGCTCCGGGAGCTGTTCGCGGCCGACCTCGACTTCCTCCACTACGTCGGCCACGTCGAGAACAGCGCCTTCGTTTGCTCGAATGGAGTGCTCGAGGCGCGAGCGCTGGCCGACGTCGGCGTCGACGCGTTTCTGATCAACGGCTGTCGATCGTACGACGTCGGCGTTCGTGTGATCGAACGGGGCGGCGTCGGCGGCGTCGTCACGCTCAGCGATGTCGGTAACCGGGACGCGATCGCCGTCGGCCGCCTCGTCGCACGGCTGTTGAACAACGGGTTCTCGATCCGGGACGCGACCTCGATCGCCCGCAGTCAGCGCCTCGTCGGCAACCAGTACACCGTCGTCGGAGACGGAAGCATTACTGTCGGCCAGGCCGGTAGCGGAGTCCCGAACACCGCCCGGATCGAACCGATCGGCGACGGCGAGCGCCGGCTGCGACTTGAGCTTCACCACGTCGATAGCGGACCCGGCGCCCAGTACGTCCCCTACATCGACGGCGTCGATCGGCACTTCCTCGCGGGCACCGAACTCCCGCCAATCGACGTCTCCGGCGGAGCACTCTCGCGGTTCCTCAGGCTGGCGGAGATTCCGGTCCGCTGGGGGGAAGAATGGTACTGGTCGACGGACGATCGGTTCGTCTGGTAAGGACGGCTTACCAGGTGCCGCCGCCGTTGCCGGCGATCCCGACGTCCGCCGCGGCCGTTCCGACCTGCGAGAGCAGGAGGCAGGTCGCGAACAGGGCGCCGATCAGTCGTGGATGCTCCGCGAGGAACGTCCGTAACATGTCGTTGTTTGAGGGCATCGTGTCGAACGATACCGCTTCACGAGCAATACCTATTATTCGGTTAACTACGCCCGGATCGATAGTCGTTGTTCCGAACGGGTCGCACGCTCGATCGAGAGTAGACACCTGTTACCGACTCGCAGGCGGAGTTAATCAGCTATTGTGACCGACGAAACGGGCTCGCCGTCGGCTACGCTCCCCGTCGACCGACAGAGTGCCGTGCTAACACGTCTCTCCGCCGGGAAGTTTTTATCGGCTCGCCAGTTACCCCCACCCATGAGCCGTGACCGGGTCCTCCTCGAACGGGCCCTGGACCGTGGCGAACAGGACGGCGGAAGCGTCGAGTTCAAGGAACGGCTCCTCCGGGACGTCCACCTCGAGGGCGGACGCCGGGAGAGTCTGGCCGCACAACTTCGACATCGCCTGCTGTCGGGTGACGGCGAGGCGACGTACGTCGTCGGCGTCACCGACGACGGCGGGCTCGCCGGCATCGACCACGACACCTTCTCCGAATCGATGGACGTCCTCTCCCTGCTCGCCGAAGAGGCCGACGCCCACATCGATGACGTCCAGACCTGGGGCGTCGAGGATGGGCTCGTCGGCGTCGCGCAGGTCCGGGACGGATCGATCCTCGAGACCGACGACGAACACCTTGTCGTCGGAACGGCCGGCCACGTCGACCACGGCAAGAGCACGCTGGTCGGATCGCTCGTCACCGGCACCGCCGACGACGGCGACGGCGCGACCCGCGCGTACCTCGACGTCCAGCCCCACGAGGTCGAACGCGGGCTCTCGGCGGATCTCTCCTACGCCGTCTATGGCTTCGACGACAACGGTCCCGTCCACGTTCGGAATCCCGATCGCAAGGCCGACCGCGCGAAGGTCGTCGAGGAGGCCGATCGACTCGTCTCGTTCGTCGACACCGTTGGGCACGAGCCCTGGCTGCGAACGACGATCCGCGGGCTCGTCGGCCAGAAACTCGACTACGGGCTGCTCGTCGTCGCCGCGGACGACGGACCGACCCAGACGACCCGCGAACACCTCGGCGTCCTGCTGGCGACGGAACTCCCGACGATCGTCGCGATCACGAAGACCGACGCCGTCTCCGACGAGCGGTGCGAGGAGGTCGAACGCGAGGTCGAACGCCTCCTCCGGGATGTCGACAAGTCGCCGCTGCGGGTCGCGCGCCACGGCGTCGACGCCGCCGTGGAAGAGATCAGCGAGCGCGTCGTCCCGATCGTGACGACCAGCGCGATCACGATGGACGGGCTCGACACGCTCGACGAGCTATTCGATCGACTGCCGAAGACCTCCCAGGACGCCGGGGAGTTCCGGATGTACGTCGACCGGAGCTACTCCGTTACCGGCGTCGGCGCCGTGGCGTCGGGCACCGTCATGTCCGGCGAGGTCGAGGCCGGCGACGAACTCCTGCTTGGGCCGATGCCCGACGGGCGCTTCCAGGAGGTGGAGGTTCGCTCGATCGAGATGCACTACCACCGGGTCGACCAGGCCAGCGCCGGCCGGATCGTCGGGATCGCGCTCAAGGGCGTCAAAGAGAGCGCGATCGAGCGCGGAATGGTGTTGCTCCCCCGCGAGGCCGATCCCGATCCGGTTCGCGAGTTCGAGGCCGAAGTGATGGTGTTAAACCACCCCACCAGGATCGGCGACGGCTACGAGCCGGTCGTCCACCTCGAGACGATCGGCGAGGCTGCCTCCTTCTCGCCCGAGAACGGGCGGCTGCTGCCGGGCGACACCGGCGAAACCACGGTCCGATTCAAGTTCCGTCCGTACCTGATCGAGGAGGGCCAGAAGTTCGTCTTCCGAGAGGGCCGAAGCAAGGGCGTCGGCACCGTCACCGATGTCCGTCCGGCCAATTAGCCGGCCTCACGCCGGTCGCAACCAGCGTTACCGCCAGGGCGGGGATTGTAGTTCGGCCAGCGACTCGAGGACGTAGCTCGGCCGTGGGTCCGGATTCGTCGTTTCCGTTCCTCGAGGAACCCACACCGAATCGAGTCCTGCGGCTCGAGCGCCGGCGACATCCGATGAGAGGGAGTTCCCGACGTACACCGCCCGCCCCGGCCTCGAGCCGAGTTCGTCGAGGGCGACCGAGAACGGTTCGGGATCGGGCTTCGGCGCGGTGTCTTCCCCCGCGAACACGGTCGTCTCGAACGCGCGCTCGAGCCCGGTCGCCTCGAGTTTCTGTTGTTGCATCGCTGACATCCCGTTCGTGATCAGCCCCAGCGCGTACTCGTCGGCCAGCGCCTCCAGCGTCGTCGCCGCTCCCGGTAGTACCTCGACGTTGCGCTGGTCGCGTTCCTCGCGGAACTCGCGGGCGACCGCGACGCCGTCCGCGCGATCGTGGCCCGCCTCGACGGCCAGATCGCCGAAACACCGCTCGTGGAAGTCGGCGAAGCCGTCGGCCCGCTCCAGGTACTCTCGGTACCGGGCGTAGTAGGTCGCCGGTTCGAAGACGGGACCGACGCCCGAGCGCTCGAACGCGACCTCGAGCACCTCGTCAGCGCCGCGGCGATACCGACAGAGGGTGTCGTCGAGATCGAAAAGAACGGTGTCAATCGAATCGCTCATCGATCGTCGGAAGGCGCGATCGGACGAAAAAGCGGTCGATCGCCGGTGACCCTCGGATCGGCTTACAGGCCGAACGACTCCGCGAGGAGTTTTTCATCGGTTTCGCCGTGGCTGTAGGTCGGTCCGCCGAGTACGTCGACGGTGACCGCCGCAGGCGCGAACAGATCCGCGGGAACCTCTTCGAACTGCCAGTCGAGATCGTCGAACACCTCTGCGAACGGACGCCCGTGTGCGTCCGCAGCGGTCGAGGGAATCGAGTCGAAGACGTCGTCGTCCTTCCGGACCGTCAGGTGGGCCCGGCCGCCGTAGGCCAGCGCGTCGTTCGTCCGGGCGATCGCGGTCTGTTCGTCGCCCGCGATCGGCGCGACCGGCGCCCGACCCGTCGCGGAGACGATATCGTTCGGGTCGTACCCGAGCTCCGTCAACCGATAGGTCGCGAGCTCGGCCGCGCGCGCGGCCGACGTGATGCTTCCCGCCAGACTCGCCGTTCGGTAGGCGAGCAGAAAGACGCTGCTGGGTTCGACCTCCGCGAGTTCGGCGACCTGTTCGGCGGCCGACGCCGGCGGCAGCTCGTCGCTCTCGACGGCCAGCGCGGTCAGATCGAACGCGTCGGTGTAGCCGACCCGTCGAAACTCCTCTTCGCGCGCGACGAGCGCGCGTGCGGGTCCGCTGCCGAGCCCCTCGAAGTCCTCGGTGGCGAGTTCCCAGCCGGCCTTCTGTGAACACAGCAACGAGAGCGCGGGCTGGTCGGTCGTCAGCTCGACGTAGGGGATCGAGGTGCCGTCGACCTCGCCCAGCAGGTGGCTCGGCGTCGCCATCCCCGCGGTCTGGATCTCCGTCAATAGCAGTCCCGCCTCGACCCCGCCGTCGAACTCGACGCCGAAGTCGAGCACGGTCGCCTCGTTCTCGAGGTCGAACCCGCCGATGTTCAACTCCTCGGCGTAGTCGAGGGCTTCGTCGACCAGCTCGATCGCCATCCGGTTGAGACTCTCCATACCTTCCCTCTAGCGTCTGGCGTAAAACAGTTTGTCAGTTCGCTTCCTCGACCGTCTCAGGCGTCAGCCTCGTACCCCGCGTCCTCGATCGCGCTCCCGATCGCGTCGACGGGCGTCCCCTCGTCGTGTTCGACGCGTACCTCGTCGGTCTCGTGGTTCGCGGTGGCCGACGACACACCCTCGAGCGCCTCGACCGCGTCGGTGACGTTCTCCTCACAGCCGACACAGGACATCCCGCGTACGTCGATGGTCGTCTGTTCCATACTCCCGGTCGCGACTCGGGACAGTTCGGTCTTCCGCATCGGTCGGCTGGGTGCCAGAGACCGACTCGTGGTTTGACATGCGTCCCGGCAGTCGGTTCGAGCATGTACACGGTTCTGGTTCCGGTCGACGGCGACGACGACCGGATCGACGCACAGCTCGAGGCCGTCCGCGAGCTGGCCGCGGGAACGAATCGATCGCCGTCGACGTACTCCACGCGCGGGAAGAACTCGACTTCTCGGCCGAGGACATCGACGATGTCGCCGTCGGTACGCTCGAGGAGGAGCTAACTGCCTCGAGGGACTCCCGGAGACGGTCTCGAGAATCGCTACGGCATTGCGGGAGGCGGGGACCGAGACCGACGTCCACGCGGCGACCGGCCGTCCCGAGCCGACAATCCTCGACGCGGCCGAGCGATTCGGTGCGGACCTCCTCGTCCTCGGCGCTCGCCGTCGATCGCCCGTCGGCAAGGCGGTATTCGGGAGCGTCGCCCAGTCGGTGCTACTCGAGACGGAGCGCCCGGTGACGGTCGCCCCGACCTGATCGGCTACCGGTCACTCGAGGCCGAACGGCCGAGGGCCTCCTCGACGGCCTCCACCTTCTCCGAGGCGGCGGTGTCCCGGATTCGCTTGTCATCGATCTTCAACACGGTGCTCACCCGATCGCCGTCGACGGCCTCGTGGGCCGCCTGGGCGGCCGCGAACAGCTCGTCGGTCGAGTCGGCCTCGATCACCGTCCCCATCGGGTTCGTCTCGTAGCCGACGTCGTACTCCTCGAGGGCCTCGACGGCCTTCGCCACTTCGTCTGCCATGCTCTGTTCGGTTACCGGTGCGACGCTGAGTAGTGCGACGACAGTCATATTCGACACTGTCCGCACTGCGGCCCGTAAATTCGATCCCTGCAGACGACGCCCGACGCACTCTCGGGCTCGAGAAAAGCAGCAGACGAACTCGAGGAGAGGTTATCGACGTGGTTCCGGCCGACGGGTTTCGGCGGGCGGGTAGATGACGATGTCGCCGTTGGCGTAGACGTACACCTCGTGCTCGAGGGCCGTGAAGGCGATGTGGCCGCCGGTGCGCTCGGTGCCGTCGGCTTTCGGCCGGAAGATCCGATCGAGGGCATCGGGATCGATGCTGTCGTACAGCGAGAACTCCCCCTGGGAGACGTCCGTGTCCGCGATCGACGCGAGCGCGTGGACGATCGTTGCGGTCAGCGTCGCCGTATCGTCGTCGTCGTAGTGGAAGACGTAG
Source organism: Natronococcus sp. A-GB1 (assembly GCF_029688845.1). Taxonomy (GTDB): domain Archaea; phylum Halobacteriota; class Halobacteria; order Halobacteriales; family Natrialbaceae; genus Natronococcus. Next base: position 33,138 of record NZ_JARUKW010000014.1, read on the forward strand.
CGGTCGTCGCCCTGTTCGTACTGGAGTTCGCCGCTCTCGTCTCTTGATGTGGACTCAGTTTGCATGGGAACCTGTTCGTTCGGCTGTTCGCTGGTGGGTATCGTCCCGGAGTATAAAAGCTACTCGCAGTCGGAAACGCTTCTCGGAACCGACAGTCGTGGGCGTTGATCGCTCCGGCGAGCGGCGTCGATACGTCGCGGTTGGATTCGTGCGACGACCACGCTTGTCTCGCCCTGAGTTCGGGTCAGAACGACTCGTGGGGCCACTCCTCGCGCTCGCCCAGTGCCGGCGGGGTTCGGTCGCTGTACCCCTTCCGTCCGATCGCCCGATCGCCGACGGTGTTGAAGATCGCGACCCGCGCGTCCGCCGCGGACTCGAAGCGCTCGTCGGGGACCAGCTCGAACAGCTCGCGCAGCGTCTGCTCGCCGTTCGGGAGTCCCAGTACCGCGTCGCCGTAACGCTCGACCAGTTCGTCGCTCGTCGCCGGATACTGATGCTCCTCGAGTTCGTGAGCGAGCGGTCCGAACTCGACACCCAGCTCTCTCGTTCGCTCGTCGTCTGGTCCGATCATCCCGGGTTCGATGCCGCCACGAACCGACTTAAAGCCCACCAGTGGTTTCACGTCGGCGTCGAGTGCGACCGCGGTTCATCTCGAGTTACCCGCGCCAATCGACGGTTGGCAACTCGCCGTCGAACCGTGCGACTCGAGGGCGAACGGTTTCCAGGAGCTCGGAACGGAAGACTCGGTCGTGAAAGCAGGGAGTTCTCGAGGAGGTCTCGGGGTCCTCGAAACGTTTCTGGAAGCGGTATGCTGGCTGGGATTTGAACCACGGCCAGACGTGCTCGCTGCGCTGCGCGCGACTGGCCTGATTCAAATCCAGATCCGATTTTTCGGACTACGGATACTCGCACTGCTACGCAGTGCTCGCGGTGTTGTAGTCGGAGAAATGCGCTGGCTGGGATTTGAACCCAGGTTGTGACCATGGCAAGGTCACGTGATACCACTACACTACCAGCGCTCTGTTACAGTTTTACGTCTCTCGAGTGAATTGATAAGGGTTACGAATCGCTCGACTCGAGCCCGGATCGGACCTCCCGATCCCGTCCCGGTAATCGACAGCGACCTGGATCGCTTTGGTAGGCACTCGAGTTGCTCGAGCGACTCGAGGCGTTCGTCGGTGTCGTGCGGTGGCTGGGATTTGAACGACGCGAAGACGGTCACCTCGCTTCGCTCGGCGCTGCGACTTCTCTTGTTCAGATCCAGGTCCGATTTCTGTCGCTCACGGGTTTGTTCGCGACAGAAATGCGCTGGCTGGGATTTGAACCGCTCCCGAGAACCTGCTCGCTTCGCTCGCAGAACCTCGGTATGCTTCAAATCCAGATCTGATTTCTCCGACTACGGATACTCGCACTGCTACGCAGTGCTCGCGGTGTGGTAGTCGGAGAAATGCGCTGGCTGGGATTTGAACCCAGGTTGTGACCATGGCAAGGTCACGTGATACCACTACACTACCAGCGCCCTGTTGCACTCTCACCTATCTCTGGTAGCTGTATAAGGATTGCGAATCGAGGGATGTGTGACTCGTCCAGGCGTACCATTCGTCGACCGCTCACCGTCCCGTAGTGGCCGTCTCACGGTCTCAAGGGCGCGCCAGCGCGAAAAACGGGTCGTCACTCGTGACAGTGTGCCCCGAAGACCCGTATGCGCCGATTTCCCACCTGTGAGCCGTTCACAGCCGGAATCGAATCCGCTACCCTTTTAAGACTTTGTCGGCAAGACATCGCTACAGTCTAGTGACGCGGCGCCGAAGCGTGGGCATGACCGTCAGCGTGCTCGTGCCGTCGTCGCTCACCCGCGAAGCCGAGGACAAACGCGAGGCAACTCGCAAGCTCGGATACGTCGCCCGCGCGGCGACCGTATTCCGGGCGGATCGGCTCGTCGTCTTCCCCGACCGGGAGGGCGAACGCGGGCGATTCGGCGGCGAGTTCGTCGACACCGTCTTGCGGTACGCGACGACGCCCCCCTACCTCCGAAACGAGGCCTGGGGGATGCGCGACGAACTCGAGTACGCGGGCATCCTGCCCCCGCTCCGCGCCGTGTCACAGACCGGCTCCGAATCGAACGGTTCGGGGTCGTCAAGACAAGGAATCGTGACCGAGGTCGGACCTGATCAACGCGTGCGGGTCAATTGCGGCTTGCAACACCCGATCTCCCTCAACGTGCCTCCCGGTATGGAGGTCGAGGAGGGGGAGCGCGTGACCGTCAGGATCTCTTCGCGACGACCGGTCCGGGCGAAACTCGAGGACGAACCCCTCCCGGGGCTCGACGTCGAGCGGACGGACCTCCAGGCAGCACTCGGCCGTGAGGACGCCGGCGTCCGCATTGCAGCCTCTCGATTCGGTGCAGAACTCACCGTCGGGCGGCTGAGGACGCTGGCCGGACGCCGCGAGCGCGACGGGATGACCGTCGTCTTCGGGGCACCCGAGAGAGGGCTGCCGGACATCCTCGGAATGGACGAGGAGGCCGTCGACGCGCTGTCCCGTTGGGACGGCGTCGACGGTGACGGAGTCGAACCCATCGATCCGGGGTTCGACCTCTGGCTGAATACGGTTCCGGACCAGGGAAGCGACGTGGTGCGAACGGAAGAGGCTCTGTTCGCAACGCTCGCCTCCCTCACTCTCAGAGAGTGATAGAATGCCACAACCAAATTCACCACGCAAAGGCTCACTCGGGTTCGGCCCACGACAGCGCGCCTCCTCGGAGGTTCCGCGCTTTAACTCGTGGCCGGACGACGACGGACAGCCGACGCTCCAGGGTTTCGCGGGCTACAAGGCCGGCATGACCCACGTCGTGATGGTCGACGACGAAGCGAACTCGCCGACCGAGGGGATGGAGGAGACCGTCCCCGTCACGATCGTGGAGACGCCGCCGATGCGCGCGGTCGCCCTGCGTGCGTACGAGGACACACCGTACGGAAAGAAACCGATCACCGAGGTCTGGACCGACGAGTTCGTTCCCGAACTCGACCGCGTTCTGGACCTTCCCGGTGACGACTACGACGCCGACGCGGCTGAAGACGAGCTTCGAGAGCTGCTCGAGGATGGCCGCGTCGACGACGTTCGCGTCATCACGCACACGGTGCCTTCGGCGGTACCATCGGTACCGAAGAAGAAACCGGACGTGATGGAAACGCGCGTCGGCGGCGGCTCGGTCGACGAGCGCGTCGACTTCGCACTCGAGCTGATCGCCGACGGCGGGGAACACGTCATGAACGACACGTTCCGCGCTGGCGAGTACGTCGACGCGAGCGGCGTCACGAAAGGGAAAGGGACCCAGGGTCCCGTCAAGCGATGGGGCGTCCAGAAACGCAAGGGCAAACACGCCCGGCAGGGCTGGCGCCGTCGCATCGGCAACCTCGGCCCCTGGAACCCCTCCCGCGTCCGCTCGACGGTCCCCCAGCAGGGCCAGACCGGCTACCACCAGCGGACGGAACTGAACAAGCGCCTCGTCGACATCGGCGACGGCGCCGACGCGACGGTCGACGGCGGCTTCGTCAACTACGGCGAGGTCGACGGACCGCACGCGTTGATCAAGGGCTCGCTCCCCGGGCCGAACAAGCGTCTCGTACGCTTCCGCCCGGCGATCCGACCCGGAGACCAGCCGCGCCTCGATCCCGAGGTCCGGTTTGTCTCCACCGCATCCAACCAGGGATAACACATGGACGCAACAGTACGCAACCTGGACGGCTCGGACGCGGACACGATCGAGCTCCCGGCGGTCTTCGAAACCCAGTACCGCCCGGACCTGATCGCTCGTGCCGTTCGTGCCGCCCAGGCCAACCGAAAACAGGACTACGGCGCCGACGAGTTCGCCGGCATGCGAACGCCGGCCGAATCGTTCGGTAGCGGCCGCGGGATGGCCCACGTCCCCCGACAGAACGGACGCGCCCGACGCGTTCCCCAGACCGTCAAGGGACGAAAGGGACACCCGCCGAAAGCCGAGAAGGACTGGACCGAATCGATCAACACGAAAGAGAAGAAGCTGGCCGTCCGCAGCGCCATCGCCGCGACGACCGACGCCGAGCTCGTCGCCGACCGCGGTCACGAGTTCGACGCGGACGTCGAGGCACCGATCGTCGTCAGCGACGAGTTCGAGGACCTCCAGAAGACGAAGGAGGTCGTCGAGTTCCTCGAGGCCGCCGGTCTCGCCGACGACGTCGAGCGAGCCGACGAGGGTCGCAGCGTGCGCTCGGGTCGCGGAAAGACCCGCGGACGCAAGTACAAACAGCCCAAGTCGATCCTCTTCGTCACCTCCAGTGAGTCCGGCCCGTCCCGTGCGGCCCGGAACCTCGCCGGCGCGGACGTCACGACGGCCGCTGAGGTCAACGCGGAGGATCTCGCACCGGGCACCCAGCCCGGTCGACTGACCGTTTGGACCGAGAGCGCACTCGAGGAGGTGGCCGACCGATGAGCGGCGCGATCGACCACCCGCTCGTGACGGAGAAGGCGATGAACGACATGGACTTCGAGAACAAGCTCCAGTTCGTCGCCAACCCCGACGCCACCAAACCCGAGATCCGAGAGGAAGTCGAGCGACGCTTCGAGGTCTCGGTCGATAGCGTCAACACACAGATGACGATGAACGGGAAGAAGAAAGCAACCGTCAAACTGTCCGAGGACGACGACGCCCAGGAAGTCGCCTCGCGTATCGGGGTGTTCTGAGAATGGGACGACGAATTCAGGGACAACGACGCGGTCGCGGGACCCCGACGTTCCGTGCCCCGTCGCACCGATACAAGGCGAAGCTCGACCACAAGAAAGAGGAAGACGACGACGTGATCCGCGGGACCGTCGTGGACATCGAACACGACCCCGCTCGCTCGGCGCCCGTCGCGGCCATCGAGTTCGAGGACGGCGACCAGCGCCTCGTGCTGGCGCCCGAAGGGATCACTGTCGGCGAGGAGATCCAGGTCGGCGTCAGTGCAGAAATCAAGCCCGGCAACACGATGCCGCTGGCCGAGATTCCGGAGGGAGTTCCGGTCTGCAACATCGAGGCCAACCCCGGCGACGGCGGTCGATTCGCCCGCGCCTCGGGTGTCAACGCGGACCTGATCACCCACGACCGAAACGCCGCGGTCATCCAGCTTCCCAGCGGCGAGGTCAAGCGCCTCGATCCGCAGTGTCGTGCCACCATCGGCGTCGTCGCCGGTGGCGGACGCACGGAGAAGCCGATGGTCAAAGCCGGAAACAAGTATCACAAGATGAAAGCCCGGGGTACCAAGTGGCCCCGCGTCCGCGGTGTTGCAATGAACGCGATCGACCACCCGTTCGGTGGCGGTGGCCGACAGCACCCCGGCAAACCGAAGTCCGTCTCGCGGGATGCCCCGCCGGGACGGAAGGTCGGTGACATCTCCTCGCGCCGTACCGGCCGAGGTGGAAACAAATGAGTCAGGAGTACAGAACCGGCCGCGAAGGTGAGTTCACCTACCGCGGTCACACGCTCGAGGAGCTGCAGGAGATGGAGCTCGACGAGGTTGCGGAACTGCTGCCCGCACGCAAGCGGCGAAGTATCACGCGCGGACTTTCCGTCGAGCAGGAGAAGCTGCTCGAGAAGGCCCGCGAGAAAGGCGAGGAAGAGACCGCCAACGCGCCGATCCGAACGCACCTGCGCGACATGCCGGTGCTGCCGGAGTTCGTCGGACTGACCTTCTCCGTGTACAACGGACAGTCCTTCGAGCGCGTTCGCGTCGAACCCGAGATGATCGGACACTATCTCGGCGAGTTCCAGCTGACCCGCACCTCCGTCGAACACGGACAGGCGGGTATCGGCGCAACTCGATCGTCGAAGTTCGTCCCACTGAAGTGATCACCGTATGGGAATCAACTACTCAGTCGACGCGGATCCGGACTCCACCGCGAAAGCGATGCTCCGGGAGCGTCACATGAGCCACAAGCACAGCAAGGAGGTCGCCCGCGAGATCAAGGGCCGAACCGTCGCGGACGCCCAGGCGTACCTTCAGGACGTAATCGACGAGGAGCAGTCGGTACCCTTTAAGTCCCACAACTCCGGTGCGGGTCACCGCTCGGACGTCGAGGGCTGGGACGCCGGTAAGTACCCCGAGAAGGTCTCGGGCGAGTTCCTCGATCTGCTCGAGAACGTCGAATCCAACGCCGATCACCAGGGTTTCGACGGCGCCTCGATGGAGATCGTTCACGTCGCCGCCCACAAGGTCGGCGAGTCCGTCGGCCGCAAGCCCCGCGCAATGGGGCGTGCGACCGCCTGGAACACGCCGGAGGTCGACGTTGAGATCGTCGTCGAGGAAGCCGACGAGAACGAGGAGGATGAGAACTAATGGCTGACGAACACCAGTTCATCGAAAACGGCCTGCAGCGGTCTCAGATCGACGAGTTCTTCGAAGAAGAGCTCGGCCGCGCAGGCTACGGCGGTATGGACGTCGCCAAGACGCCGATGGGTACCCAGATCGTTCTCAAGGCCGAGAAGCCAGGGATGGTCATCGGCAAGGGCGGCGAGAACATCCGGAAGGTCACGACGGCTCTCGAGGAGAAGTTCAACCTCGAGGACCCCCAGATCGACGTCCAGGAGGTCGACGAACCCGACCTCAACGCACGGATCGTCGCGGACCGACTGGCCAACGCACTCGAGCGCGGCTGGTACTTCCGGAAGGCCGGACACACGACGATCGACCGGATCATGGATTCGGGCGCGCTCGGCGCAGAGATCGTCCTCTCCGGAAAGGTCACGGGCGCTCGCTCGCGTGTCGAGAAGTTCAACCGCGGCTACATCAAGCACAACGGCGAGCCCGCCGAGGAGGTCGTCGACCACGGCCAGGGCGTCGCGGTCATGAAACTCGGCACGATCGGCGTCGACGTGAAGATCATCCCGCCGGGTGCCGAGCTCCCCGACGACTTCCAGGTCCACGACGAGATGGACCCCGAAGAGGTCGTCCCCGATGCCGTCGAGGCCAACGAGGCCGAGGGCGTCGAGGAGCTGCTCGAGGGCGAGCCCGAGGTGGCCGAGGCCGCCGAGGAAGGCGCCGAAGCCCCCGCCGAGGACGCCGTCGAGCCCGAACCCGAGGAAGAGGACATCGAAGAGGTCATCGAAGCGGAGGTCGACGCCGCCGAGGACGACGTCGACATCCCCGACGAGGCTCCGATCGAGGAGGACTTAGACGAGCTCGAGGAGGACGTCGAGGCCGAGGCTGAGGAGCTGATGGCCGAGATGGACGAGGAAGACGAAGACGAGGGAGGTGACGCCTGATGGCGATCCTCCACGTCGAAGAGATCCGCGACATGACCGCCGCCGAACGCGAGGCCGAACTCGAGGAGCTCGAGACCGAGCTGCTCAACCAGAAGTCCGTCCTCGCCGCCGGTGGTGCCCCGGAGAACCCGGGTCGAATCGGCGAACTGGGTCGCACTATCGCCCGGATCAAGACGATCCAGCGAGAGGAAGGCGACTTGGACGAAGACGACGAATAACAGACAAACGATGGCACTGACACCCGAAACGCTGCCCCGACACGAACTCAACGGCCTGCCCGTCCGCGTCGTCGAGAGCGACGACGCCTCGCGGGTCGGCCTCGAGGGACGGGTCGTCATCGAGACGACCAACACCCTCTCGATAGAAGTTCGAGAGCAGGGCGCGTCTCGGGTCGTGATGGTGCCGAAGTCGGGCTCGACGTTCGAGTTCGCGATCACAGATGACGCCGCCGACGCCGCGAAGGCGTCGGGGACCGCGTCCAAACTGGCCGACACTCAACCTGCAGGGGCGGACGATTCGTCCGTCCTCGCAGACCGAGTCGGCGGCGATGCCGCCGACTGTCGTGGCGACGATTCTTTACGGAATCGCCGCCACGCTGCCGGCGAGGACGTGGCCTACGTTACGGTCGATGGCTCGCGACTGCTCTCACAACCCGCCCGACGCACGGAAACGAATGGTGACTCACCATGGCAATAGGATTAGACGTTGAAACCCCTCCGGAACCGGAAAACCCGGAGGAATACGACTACGAGAAGTGTCCGTTCTACGGCGAGCTCTCCGTTCGAGGTCAGATCCTCGAGGGGACCGTCATCTCGACGGACATGGACAAGACCGTGGTCGTCGAACGAGAGTACGACGTGGCGGTTCCGAAGTACGACCGCCAGATGAAGCGTCGCTCGCGCATCCCGGCCCACGTACCGGGCGTGCTCGAGCCGCTCTCGGTCGGTGACACGGTCAAGATCGCAGAGACCCGACCACTGTCGAAGACGAAATCGCACGTGGTCGTCGAAGTAACCGAAGAGGCAACCGCGGAGGACATCGCCGCGCTCACCCGTCAGGCCGAGCCTGACCGTGAGCTTTCGACCGGCGACGTCACCGAGGGTACCGAGGAGGAAGCCGTCGAGGGTGATCAGTGATGGAGGCGATGAAAGCCGACGTCACCCAGGGACTCAAGAAGGGGTCGCTGGTCACGTGTGCCGACAACACCGGCGCACGCGAGCTGAAGGTCATCAGCGTCTCGGGCTACCAGGGCACCAAGAACCGCCAGCCGAAGGCGGGACTCGGTGACAAGGTGACCGTTTCGGTCACGAAGGGTACCCCCGAGATGCGCCGCCAGGTCCTCGAAGCCGTCATCGTCCGCCAGCGGAAGTCGATCCGCCGGCCCGACGGGACGCGCGTGAAGTTCGAGGACAACGCGGCGGTCATCATCGACGAGAACGAAGAGCCCCGCGGAACGGAGATCAAGGGCCCGATCGCTCGCGAAGTCGCCGAACGCTTCGGCGCGATCGCCTCGACCGCAACGATGATCGTCTGAGTATGAGCAAACAACCACACAAACAGCGAACGCAGACGGAGCGTGCACCGCTGCACAAGCGACAGAAGCAGCTTCACGCGACGCTCTCGGATGACCTCCGCGAGGAGTACGACACGCGACGGACCCGCGTCAACGCGGGCGACACCGTCGAAGTCATGCGCGGCGACCACGCCGGCGAGACCGGCGAGGTCCTTCGCGCGATCCTCGAGGACGGCACGATCCACGTCGAGGACGTGACCATCGAGACGGCCGACGGCGAGGAGGTCCCGCGGCCGCTCGACCCATCGAACGTCCGAGTCACGGATCTCGACCTCGAGGACGAGCGCCGCGAGGCGCGCCTCGAGGGCGACACGAACGAAGACGGCACCGAAGGTGATAGCGAATGACGAAACATCAGAAACGACTGTCCGTGCCGAAGTCCTGGCCAGTCGAGCGAAAGACGAACGTCTTCACGGTCAAGGCCGACTCCGGCCCGCACGGTGAGGACGGCGTTCCGCTCGTCGTCCTGCTTCGGGACGTGCTCGGCTACGTCGACTCGAAGAAGGAAGCGCGGTACGCCCTCTCGCAGGACTCGATCCTCGTCAACGGGGAACCGATCAACGACGAACAGCGCCCGATCGGCATGTTCGACATCGTTGCGTTCCCCGGTCGCGAGGAGTACTACCGGGTCTTCCCCGACGAGGGCGGCCGACTCGCGCTGACCGAGATCGACGCCGACGCCGCCGACAGCCGCCTTGGCAAGATCGAGGGCAAGCGTCAGGTTCCGGGTGGCGACACCCAGCTTACGCTGCACGACGGAACGAACATCCTCGCCGAGGAGAGCGAGTACAGCACGAACGACTCGGTCGTCGTCGACAACGACGACAAGTCGGTCGTCGCACACTTCCCCTACGAGGAGGGTGCACTCGTCACGGCCATTAGCGGCAACCACGGCGGAAAGATCGGCGAAGTCACCGAGATCGACGTCACCCCCGGTAGCGGATCGAACATCGTCACCGTCGACGCTGACGACGGCGAGTTCGAAACCGTCGAGGAGTACGTCGTCGTGATCGACGAGAACTTCACCAACGAGGACGGTGATGATGATGAGTAGCGAAGCCGAGGGCGAGTTCCACGAGATGCGCGAGCCCCGCGTCGAGAAGGTCGTCGTCCACATGGGCGTCGGCCGCGGTGGCCGCGAACTCGGCAAAGCCGAAGACATCATCGAGGAGGTCACGGACCAGCAGAGCGTCCGGACCCAGGCTAAGCGGACCGAACCCGACTTCGGCATCCGACAGGGCGACCCGATCGGCACGAAGGTTACCCTTCGCGGCGAGGACGCGGCCGAGTTCCTCGAGACCGCTCTGCCGCTGGCGACGCTGGCCGAGAACCAGTTCGACAACACTGGGAACTTCAGCTTCGGGGTCGAGGAACACACCGAGTTCCCGAGCCAGGAGTACGACCCGAACGTCGGGATCTACGGGATGGACGTGACCGTCAACCTCGTCCGCCCGGGCTATCGCATCGCCAAGCGCGACAAGGTGACCCGATCGATCCCGTCGAAGCACCGACTTACCCCCGAGGACGCGATTCGGTACCTCGAGGCGAACTTCGACGTCAACGTAGAGGAGTCCACGGATGAGTGAAAGCGACGTAGAAAACGACCAGACGGGCGAGCACGCGGCAAAGCGCACCGGCCAGATCGAGGAGTGCCAGCGCTGTGGCCGCAAACAGGGACTCGTCGGCAAGTACGACATCAACCTCTGTCGACAGTGTTTCCGAGAGATCGCCCGCAACATGGGATTCAGGAAGTACCGATAACATGACCGGAAACGACCCACTCAGCAACGCGCTCTCGGGCATCGACAACGCCGAGAGCGTCGGGAAACTGAGCCACGAGGTAACGCCCGCTTCGAACGAGATCGGCAGCGTGCTCGAGGTCTTCTACGACCGCGGGTACATCGACGGCTTCGAGTTCGTCGACGACGGTAAGGCCGGTCAGTTCGATGTCGAACTGAAAGGAGCGATCAACGAGTGTGGCCCCGTCAAGCCCCGCTACGCCGCCGGTGCCGAAGACTTCGAGAAGTGGGAGAAGCGATACCTCCCGGCTCGAGACTTCGGTGCGCTCGTCGTCACGACGAGCAGCGGCATCATGAGCCATTACGAGGCTCGTGAGCAGGGGATCGGCGGCCAGGTGATCGCATACGTCTACTAACAATGCGAGTCGAACTGGAAATTCCCGAAAACGTAACTGTCGAGGTAGATCATCTCGACGTGACCGTCGACGGACCCGAGGGCGCCGTGACCCGGCGTCTCTGGTACCCCGACGTGACCGTCGAAGCCGAAGACGACCAGGTGGTCATCGAAAGTGCAGCCGAGGACGCGAAGACGAACGCGACCGTCGGCACCTTCGAGAGCCATCTGAACAACGCCTTCCACGGCGTAACCGAGGGCTGGGAGTACAAGATGGAGGTCTTCTACTCTCACTTCCCGATGCAGGTCCGCGTGGAGGGCGACGAGGTCGTCATCGAGAACTTCCTCGGCGAGAAGGCACCGCGACGCACGACCATCCACGGTGAGACCGACGTCTCCGTCGACGACGAACGGCTCGTCCTCTCCGGCCCGAACAAGGAGGACGTCGGCCAGACGGCGGCGGACATCGAGCAGCTGACCCGAGTCAGCGGCAAGGACACCCGCGTCTTCCAGGACGGGGTTTACATCACCGAGAAGCCCGCGAAAGGAGGTGCCTGATAGATGGCTGACGACGAACCAGAAACCGAGACCGAGGACGCCACGGCCGAAGCCGAAGAGGGTCCACAGGATCTCGAGGACATCAGCGGTGTCGGCGCGAGCAAAGCCGACGCGCTCCGCGACGCCGGCTTCGAGACGATCGACGACGTCAAGGAGGCCGACCAGGAGGACCTGGCGGAAGCCGACGGCGTCGGGAACGCACTCGCCGCCCGAATCAAAGCCGACGTCGGCGACCTCGAGGTAACCGAGGAGACCGAGGCCGAGATCGAAGACGAGGGCGCCGAGGAAGAAACAGAGCCGGAATCGGACGTCGAGACCGAACTGCAGCCCCGCGGGCTAACCGAGAAGACGCCCGAGCTCTCCGAGGACGAGCAGCGTCTGCTCACCCGACGCAAGCAGGCGGGCAAACCGCAGTTCAATCGACAGGACTACCACAAGAAAAAGCGGACGCCCGAATCCTGGCGCCGTCCCCGCGGCCAGCTCTCGAAGCAGCGCCGCGGCATCAAAGGCAAGGGCCCGAAGGTCCAGGCCGGCTACCGAACCCCCGAAGCGGTTCGTGGCAAACACCCGAGCGGATTCGACGAGGTCTACGTCGAGAACACGGACGACCTCGAGGGTGTCGACGGCGACACGGAGGCGGTCCGCATCTCCTCCTCGGTCGGCGCACGCAAGCGCGAGCGCATCGAGGAGCAGGCCGAGGAGCAGGGCGTTCGCGTCCTGAACCCGACCTACGAGGAAGTCGAGGTGGAATCCAATGACTGATCTCTCCGCACAGAAGCGACTGGCAGCCGACGTCCTCGACGTCGGCAAGAACCGCGTCTGGATCGACCCGGACGCCCAGGGAGACATCGCCGAGGCAATCACCCGCGACGAGATCCGCGAACTCGTCGAGGACGGCCGCATTCAGGCCAAAAACGCCCGCGGCAACTCCCGAGGCCGCGCCCGCGAGCGCAACGCGAAACGCGCCTACGGCCACCGCAAGGGCCAGGGCAAGCGCAAGGGCAAGAAGGGCGCCCGTCAGAGCGAGAAGGACGAATGGCAGGACAAGATTCGTGCACAGCGACGGAAGCTGCGCGAACTCCGCGACAAGGGCGAGATCACGCCCACGCAGTACCGCGAGCTCTACAAGAAGGCTGGCGGTGGCGAGTTCCGTAGCGTCCGGTATCTGTTGAACTACATCGACGAAAACTACGGTGACCAGTAATGGCGACAGGACCACGATACAACGTTCCAATGCGCCGTCGCCGTGAGGTCCGGACGGACTACCATCAGAGGTTGCGCCTGCTGAAATCGGATAAGCCACGCCTCGTTGCTCGGAAGAGCAACAAGCACACTACGGCGCAGCTGATCGTTCCCGGCCCACAGGGCGACGAAACGCTTGCGAGCGCACACTCGAGCGATCTCGAGGAGTACGGTTGGGAAGCACCCACGAGTAACATTTCCGCGGCCTATCTGACCGGCCTGCTGGCCGGGAAGCGAGCCGTCGACGCCGGCCTCGAGGAAGCGGTCCTCGACATCGGCCTCAACAAGGCGACGCCGGGCAACAAGGTGTTCGCCGTCCAGGAGGGGGCGATCGACGCCGGCCTCGAGATCCCGCACAACGATAGCGTGCTCGCGGACTGGTCGCGTACCCGCGGCGAGCATATCGCCGAGTACGCCGAACAGCTGGACGAGCCGCTGTACGGCGGCGAGTTCGACGCGACAGAGCTACCAGAACACTTCGACGAGGTACGAGAGGCGATTCTCGAATGAGTGGAAACAACTACAACGACGGTGGATGGGAGCCCGTCACCCGTCTCGGCCGAATGGTCCAGGAGGGCGAAATCGACACGATGGAAGACGCTCTCAACTCGGGCCTCCCGCTGAAGGAGCCCGAGATCGTCGACCAGCTCCTCCCCGGACTGGACGACGAAGTGCTGGACATCAACATGGTCCAGCGGATGACCGACTCCGGACGGCGCGTGAAGTTCCGCTGTGTCTGTGCAGTCGGCGACCGCAACGGTTTCGTCGGCTACGCGGAAGGCCGCGACGACCAGGTCGGGTCCGCCATCCAGAAGGCGATCGGTATCGCGAAGTTGAACATCATCAAAGTGCCCCGCGGATCGGGCTCCTGGGAGGACCGCTCGGACCGCCCACACTCGCTGACCCGACAGACGACCGGCAAGGCCGGCTCCGTCGAGGTCGAGCTCATCCCCGCCCCCGAGGGGCTGGGGCTGGCCGCCAGCGACACGGTTCGCGCCGTCCTCGAACTGGCCGGCATCGAGAACGCCTGGACGAAGAGCCACGGCAACACGCGAACGACGGTCAACCTCGCGAAGGCGACGTTCAACGCGCTCGAGAACGCTTCCCAGTCGCGCTACCCGAGTTCCCGGGGTCAGGAGGAAGCGGAGGTGGCTGACCAATGAGAGCAGTCGTACAGGTACGCGGCGAGGTCAACCGCAAGACCGACATCCAGGACACCCTGGAGATGCTCAATATCCACAGCGTCAACCACTGCGCGCTCGTCCCCGAGACGGACACGTACGACGGGATGGTCGCCAAGGTCAACGACTACGTCGCGATCGGCGAACCCGATCAGGACGTCCTCGAGACCGTACTCGCCAAGCGGGCGGAACCGCTCGAGGGACGACAGGCAGACGTCGACGAGGAGTGGCTCGCCGAGAACACCGCATACGACGACTTCGGTGCGCTCGCCGAGGCGCTGCTCGCCGAGGAGACGACCCTTCGCGAGGAGGGGCTCTCCCCGACGCTGCGTCTCCACCCCCCGCGTGGCGGTCACGAGGGGATCAAGAAGCCGACCGCGGAGGGCGGCCAACTCGGAAAACATACAACCGAGGAGATTAATCAACTGTTAGAATCGATGCGATAAACCATGACGAGTAAAAAACGACGCCAGCGCGGATCCCGGACGCACAGCGGCGGCTCCCACAAGAACCGCCGAGGAGCCGGCCATCGCGGCGGACGCGGACGTGCCGGCCGCAGCAAACACGAGTTCCACAACTACGAACCGAAGGGCAAACACGGCTTCAACCGACCGGACGAGCTTCAGGCCGACGTCGCCGAGATCGACGTCCAGAAGCTCGACGAGGACGCGGTCCTCTACGCCGCCGAGGGTGAGGCCGAAGAGACCGACGACGGCTACCGACTCGACGCGCGCGACGTCGTCGACAGCGGCCACGACGTCGATATCGTGAAGGTACTTGGCTCCGGCCAGGTCCGGAACACACTCGAGGTCACGGCGGACGCCTTCTCGGCGGCCGCTCAGGCAAAGCTCGAGGACGCCGGCGGGAAGGCGGTGCTCTCCGAGCGAGCCCAGGAGGAAGCCGAGGCCGAAGCTGAGGCCGAGGACGACACCGACGACGAGTCAGAACAGGTCGAGGACTAACGCATGGGATGGAAGGAAGCCGCTGAACCGGTTCTGACACGGATGCCGACGGTCCGACGCCCGGAGGGGCACGTCCCCTTCAAGCGAAAGCTGGCGTGGACGGCCGGCATCCTCGTGTTGTACTTTTTCCTGACGAACATCGCCCTGCTTGGGATGCAGGCCGAGGGCGCGACTGACCTCTTCGGGGAGTTCCGTGCGATCCTTGCGGGTGAGCACGGCTCGCTGCTCCAGGTCGGTATCGGCCCGATCGTCACGGCGAGCATCGTGATGCAGTTACTGGGCGGAGCGAACCTCCTTGGTCTTGATACCGACGACCCGCGGGATCAGGTTCTCTACCAGGGGCTCCAGAAGCTTCTGGTCATCATCATGACGGCGCTAACCGCGCTGCCGATGGTGTTCGCCGGCGGCTTCCTCCCGGTCCAGCAGTCGCTGTCGCTCGGCGGGCTCACGTTCGACAGTACGCAGCTCCAGGTGCTGATGTTCCTCCAGATCTTCATGGGCGGGGTGCTCATCCTGTACATGGACGAGGTCGTCAGCAAGTGGGGCGTCGGCAGCGGGATCGGCCTGTTCATCATCGCCGGCGTGAGCCAGCGACTGGTCACCGGATTTATCCAGCCCGCGGAGGGCGGATTCTTCTACGACTGGTATCAGATCATCTTCGGCGACGTCGATCTCGCCGGGGACACGCTGAACACGCTGTTGCTCGGTGAGGGCCAGATCATCGCCCTCCTGACGACGATTCTGATCTTCGCGATCGTCGTCTACGCCGAGTCCGTTCGGGTCGAGATCCCGCTCAGTCACGCCCGTGTGAAGGGTGCCCGCGGTCGCTTCCCCGTGAAGCTCATCTACGCGAGCGTCCTGCCAATGATCCTCGTTCGGGCGCTGCAGGCGAACATCCAGTTCATGGGTCAGATCCTCGACCGAACGTGGGCCGGTATGCCCGCCGTCCTCGGTCAGTACAACGCACAGGGAGAGCCCGTCAGCGGGTTCTTCTACTACACCGCGCCGATCTACTCGCCGGAAGACTGGATGTGGTGGACTGGCGAGGTGGCCCAAGAGACGTGGATGGTGTTGATCCGGATCTCCGTCGACCTGACGTTCATGGTCATCGGCGGGGCGATCTTCGCCATCTTCTGGGTCGAAACGACGAACATGGGCCCCGACGCGACGGCCCGACAGATCCAGAACTCCGGGATGCAGATCCCCGGGTTCCGACAGAACGTCGGCGTCATCGAGAAGGTCATGGAGCGGTACATCCCGCAGGTGACCGTCATCGGCGGCGCCCTGGTCGGACTGCTCGCCGTCTGGGCGAACATGCTGGGCACCATCGGCGCCGTCACCGGGACGGGGCTGCTGCTCGCGGTCTCGATCACGTACAAGCTGTACGAGGAGATCGCCGAGGAGCAGATGATGGAGATGCATCCGATGATGCGCCAGATGTTCGGCCGCGAAGACTAGCAGCTCCGTTCTTTTTGCTGCGCTCGAGTACGGGACACACTCATCGCTCGAGACGTGTTGCGTTCTCCGGACGCGCCTCTTGGGCTCACGTGTAGACCTGTACGGAGTCGGGCTCCGCTCTGTCGGTATCAGTTGCAGGGTGCGGAGCACTCGTGAGAGCGCGCTCACGGACACTCGAGCGTGATCTGGGAGCGACGGCTCCGTCGGAGACGCGACCGCCGTCGGTTGCAGTGAGGCGACGAGAGAGCGTCTTCCGATCGGAACGATATAGGGACAGCCGTGACTCGAGCCGGGCTGCGAGCTCTCGAGGGGATCACCACCTCCATCAAGCGGGATCAAGGACGGATCGGTCGCTTCTCGGCGAGAAGTTGCTGTCGCACCGAGACGGGCGCGTGAGCCACGTCAGTCCGAGCAACAGGTCCAACGCTCGAGCGTATCGAACGGCGACGAGGCGCGACCCTCGCCGTCTACAGGCGGAGGCTGGCCGGGTGCGTCGAGTCGTTCGGACACCCCCGGTCTTCCGTGACCTGAATGGGACGCCGATCCACGAACCCCTCGGTCTCGCTCGGTGACGGCGCGCTGCCGACACCTCGACTCACTCGGCCTCGGAGCGGTTCAGCGTACAGACTCAGCTGCCCCTCGAGGTCGGCACGGGCGGAGCTGGAGGAGCAATCGCGTCTCGAGTGGCTGCTCGTCGGACTGCCGATCTATCAAAGGCATCGAAACGAGTTCCGCGCCGCTCACACTCGAGCAGGAGTGCGATGGCTTGTGACGACCACACAGGGCAGAGATCGGCGATCCGGCAAGAACCGTCCGCGCGGCGGTGTCGGTCGAGTTCGAGGGAGCCGACGCTGGCCGAGCGTAGCGTCGAGAGAGAAGTTTGGAAATCGCTTACTGGATCGAGTAACCCGCGGCGATGGTCAGCAGGAAGACCATGAACACGGCGATTCCCATCATGTAGGTGATCGCGCGGGGCTCCTCGATCAGGTGCTGGTAGTAGGCGGCGATCAACAACACCTTGATTACGGCCAAGATGATCGTTCCGCCGATCGCGGCGGCCTCCGGGAATATTTCTGGGAACTGAAAGAAGACGAACTTTCCGGTACCCAACACCAGCAGTACGACGTAAATGAGGGTGTACGTACGAACGTCGGCCATTGGTGAGCAATGAGTGTGTGGACCACTTATACCTTCCTCATGCGGGCGGTGGAGGACGAACTCGAAGCGAGCGAGGCGATCACGTTCGGCCGATTCGTCCATCTCGGGTCGGAGACGAACGAGACGGTGAGCGCTTCGATTCCGCCCGTGAAGCACCGCGAGGGTAATGAGGTCTGACAAGGGACCTTCTCCCTCCGGAGTCGTCGACGCCGACGAGTCGGGGTGGGACACCCCAAGGGATCGCTATCTCGAGTTCTACCCCGGCTCGACGGCCGAACCGGAAAGCCCGTTGTAGCGACGCCGTTCTCCGAAGATGCTGCATCGAAAATAGCGGCCGGTCTGAGAACTGAGATCGGCCCACACCGCAAGTAGTCGGCGACTCGAGCGAAGCGTCCGCGGCCGGTATCGCAGAGCTCGAACGAACGTATCGCCCAGCAGCGTCCGTGGACGAGGCGACCGGCGATCGCGGAGCTCACGCGGGTGGTGAGCGATTAAAAGAGAATCGTGTTCTCGAACGGGCCGATGTAGCGGCGAACCGCTACATCAGGTAGAACAGCGGGAAGAGGATGACCCAGACGATGTCGACGAAGTGCCAGTAGAGCCCGAAGAACTCCACCGGACGGTGATCCTCGAGGTAGGCGTCGATCGACCAGATGCGGTAGATCATGAAGATGGCGATCAGCAGTCCAAGGATCACGTGCAGGGCGTGCAGCCCGGTCGTGACGAAATAGATGGAGTGCTCGATGCTGGTCCACCAGTACTCGTCGATCTGGAACTTGTAGGCGTACTCGTATGCCTTCACGCCCATGAACGTGAGTCCGAGCGCGAGGGTTGCCCCCAGCGTCGCGAGCAGGCCCCGCTTGTTCTTGCGTTCGGCCATCACTAGCGCGAGGATGACCGTGAAGCTCGAGGTCAGCAGGACGTAGGTGTTCAGCAGGCCGGGCCAGGAGGCGAACGGAATCGTCTCCCAGTCGCCCCAGCCGGTGTGAAGGCGCATGAAGATGAACGCCCCGATCGCGGCACCGAAGACGACGACGTCGGACGCCAGGAACACCCAGACGCCGAACTTCGTGTTACCGACGCCCTCGAACGGCCAGCGCTCGGCGATCTGCATCTCGGGGGCCTCGAACCGTTCGACGCCGAACTTGAACAGCGTGTACGCCATGATCGCCAGCCCGAGCGCCGTGATCACGGGATACATGATGTTCGGCTCGGCTGCCGTTCCGGTGAGACCCTCGGGCGGAGCGGCGGTTCCCTCGGCGAACTCGACCATGTACGGCGTCAGACCCGAGAGACCGAGGAAGAACGTGAACAGACCGACACCGATGCCCAGCGGCCAGATGCTGGCGTGGTCGGCGTGTTCTTCCTCGTGGGTTCCCTCGGTCTTGGCGACCGTACCCTCTCCGTATTCGGCGCCGCCGTCGGGGACGGCCTTCGAGTCCTCGACGAACTCGAGGGATCCCGAGGCGTAGCTGGGACGGCCATCCCAGTTCTCGAGCGGCGGGGGCGAGGGGATAGCCCACTCGGCCGTGCGGGAGAACTCCCAGGGGTTCTCGGGCGCTCGTGGACCGGCGACGAAGCTGTGTGCGAGCGTCCCGAGGACGAGCAACACACCCGCGCCGAGGACGAACGCACCGACGGTTGCGACCTGGTGGTAGATCTCGACGCCCTCGGCGAAGTGGAAGACGCGTCGCGGCGTCTCCCAGGCGAGGAACATCGGGAAGTACAGCAGGTTGAAGCCGAGGAAGTACACCGCGAAGCTGAGCTTACCCAGCGCCTCGGAGTACATCTTCCCGGTGATTTTCGGCCACCAGTAGTAGAGGCCGCCGATCAGGGCAGTAACCCCGGAGACCATCACGTAGTGGAAGTGAGCGACGACCCAGTAGGTACCACGGAACTCGTAGTCGAGCACGACGGCACCCAGGAACACCCCGGTGATCCCGCCCAGGATAAACAGGACGAGTGCGCCGAGGCTGAAGAGGAACGGTGTCGTGAATCGGACCCGTCCCTTGACCATCGTGTAGATCAGCGCGAAGACCATCAGGTCGAACGGTAACGAGATCCCGATCGTCGTCGCCATCATCAGCGTCTTGATCTCTAAGTTGATGGTCGTCAGGAACATGTGGTGCATCCAGACGAGGAACGACTGGACCGCGACGAGGACCATCGAGATGATGACCCACTTGCGGCCGACAAGTCGCCGTCCCGTGAAGGTCTGGAACGTCTCGAACATGATCCCCAGCGCGGGGAAGAAGACGATGTACACCTCCGGGTGTCCGAAGAACCAGAACAGGTGCGCCCACAGTAGTCCCGACCCCTGATCGGTCGCGAAGTACTGGGTCAGGAACAGCCGATCGATAGAGAGCAACAGCAACGCAGCCAGCAGCGCCGCGAACGCAAAGAGCATCATCCAGACGGTCAGCAGCCACGACCACGTGAACAGCGGCATGTTCCACAGGCCGAGTCCCTCCGCGCGTGCGCGGTGGATCGTCACGAGGAAGTTGACCGTCCCGATCGTGATCGAGAAGACGAACAGCATCAACGCGAGGATGGTCGCGTTGCCACCGGCCGTCGCCTCGAGTGCGGGCGTGTACGTCGGCACGTTCAGCGGGGCGTACATCGTCCAGCCGGCAGACCACGACCCGCCCTGGAAGAACGAGATCCCGAGCAGGAGGCCCGAGAACAGGTAAAACCAGTAGCTCAGGGCGTTCAGTCGCGGGAACGCCAGGTCCTTCGCCCCGATCTGTAGCGGGACGAAGTAGTTCGCGAACCCGGCTGCAAACGGCGAGAGGAACCAGAACACCATCAGCAGTCCGTGGGTCGACACGGCCTGGTTGAACTGGTTGTCCGTCAGCAGTCCGGTTCCGCCGCTCTCCCAGAGATGCACACGGAACAGCAACGCCAGCACACCGCCCAGCAGCAGGAAGAACAGGGCGGTTCCGAGATAGAGAATCCCGACGTCCTTGTGGTTGGTCGTGACGAGCCAGCGCTTGACGGATGTCATCGGCGGCAGATCACCCATCAGTCGTCACCCCCGTCGTCTTCCTCGTCGTCCTCGTCGTCGGTCTCTTCTTCCTCATCGTCCTCGTCATCACCGTTTTCGTCGGCTTCGTCGTCGTCACCGTTCTCTTCGTCGTCAGCCTCGTCATCACCGTTTTCGTCCTCCGCTTCCTCGTCGTCGCCGTTCTCGTCATCGTCCGGCGCTTCGTCCTCGAGGAACTCCTCGAACTCCTCTTCCTCGACGACGTCGAGAGTGCCGTCCATCGCGGAGTGGCCGTCGCCACAGAGTTCGAAGCACTCGATCGTGTGGGTTTCACCGGCCTCCTCGGTCATGAACCACGTCTCGGACTGCTCGCCGGGGATCGCGTCGGCTTTCACGCGTAGATCAGAGATACCAAACGTGTGCCAGACGTCACCGGCAGTGACGTTGATCCACACCGGCGTATCCTCCGGAACTGTCATGGTATTAGTCGTCTCGGCACCGTTCTCGTACTCGAAGTGCCAGGCGAAGCCATCACCCTCGACGTCAATCTCGATAGCGTCGTCCTCTGGGATGTCGTCACCCGGATCCTCGACGTACAACAGCATTCCGTACGTCCAGATCACGAGCGAGATCACGACGATCGCGCTCAGGCCGAACGATAGGAACAGTTTCTTGCCGCCCTCTCCACCCGTCGGTAACTCCCCGAGTACTGGCGTGTCCTCGTCGGACGTCTTCGCAGCGCCGTCGCGATACTTGTACGCGTTGTACAACGTGTACGCGACGACGACGACGCCGATGAGCGTTCCGAGTCCGAGAAAGACCAGGAAAATCTGCTCGAAGACGTCAACACGCGTTTGCACTTCCAGGGGAATTGTAGCTGTGCTGAAGATTGTGTTCACCTCGTTTGAAGACTGCTTATATGTCGGTCGATGGTTTCCGTGGGCACTTATCTATTTGGAAACGCACCCGGGTAATTCGCATTGCGGCGCGCTGTCGGGTGGATATTGCCTCCCTCGACCGACCCGCTCGACCGTTTCCATGTCGATCCATCACGAGCCAGTTGGAGTGGGGAACCTTTTTTCTGTCGCTTGTGTCCCCTACTCACAGACGGCCGTCTGATAGGACCGTCGAACGAACGAACAGGTTCGGGCGAAGCGGGTTCAGTCCCGTTGGTCGCCTAGGACTCGCTCGCGAAGCGACCGCGAACTTTCCTTCTCCGCGAGCAGAACCGGGACGTCGAGGTCGGTCGCCGCGTCGAAGACGAGCGATCCGCGCACGAGTCGAGAGAGTACGCCCCGTCTGGTCGCACCGAGAATCACCAGCGAGTGGTCCGACGCCGCGCGCTCGATCGCCGCGCCGACGTCTCCGGAGTCGTCGACGATGTGTGTGGTTTCCTCGAGCCCCTGCTCGGTGGCCCACTCCTCAAGGAAGGCCGCCCCCTCCTCGCGCTCGTCCGGATCGTCGACGACGTGGAGCAGGCTGATCTCGCTACCGTACTCCGTCTGAAGCGCGCGTGCGACGGCAGCGCTGACCTCCGAGCCGCTTCCGCCCGCGGTCGGGAGGAGGATTCGATCAGCCGTTATCTCCTCGCCGTCGAGGATGACGAAGTCACACGGCAGGTCGTGTGTGAGCTCGTCGAGCGGACGCTCGACGCGACCCTCGCCGACGGTCGATCGACCCCAGCCCATGACGACGGTGTCGACGTCGTACGTTCCGGCGGCGTCGAACACCTCCTCGAAGGACCGGTGGGAGACGATCGTTCTCGTCTCGACATCGGCGTCGAACGTCTCGGCGGACGCCTCCGCGTCGGCCAGCAGCCGCTCGGACTCGGCGCTGATCTGATCGATCTGCTCGGCACCCTTCTGCAGGGGCGTCTGGTCGGGAACCTGAACGATGTGGGTCGCGAGGACGGACCCACCCTTCGCTTGCGCGATAGCGCTACCGAGCGTGATCAGCGCCTGCTCGGTACGTGGGTTCGCGATGGCGACCATGATACGGGGCCCCGACTCGCCGTCGCCGATCGGCTTCACCGCGGTCGCCGCGGACACCGCCGGCTCGGGCATCTCGTCGGATCGATCGAGGATGTAGGCGGTGAGGATCCCCTCCCGATCGGTTTCAGTGCGTGCATAGAAGAAGTACCAGAGGATGGCGAAGACGACGAACAGACCACTGATCGCGGTCGCCACGTTACCCATGAAGTAGATGAGTGCGAGCGAGAGTACGAAGCCCGCGATCGGGGTAAACGGGTAGAACGGCACCTCGAACTCGGGATCGTACTCCGGGACGTCGGCCTCTCGAAACACGATCAGCGACGCGTTAATCAGCGCGTAAACGACCAGGTGGAGGACACTGGCGGCGCTCGCGAGAATCTCGACGGTCTCGCCGAGCGCGATGATGAAGACGATGATCATCAGCCCCGTGAGCGCGATCGAGCGGTACGGCGTCGCGTAGTTGGGGTGGATCTCGTTGAGCCAGTCGGTGACGATCTTGTCCCGCCCCATCGCGAAGTTGATCCGGGCTGAAGCGAGGATCGAAGCGTTCGCGCTCGAGGCCGTCGCTAACAGCGCAGCGAGCGTGATCGAAGTGACTCCGATACCGAGGATCGGAATCTCGAAGCCGACGACCGCGAACTCGTAGTCGAAGACGGTCTCGGCCGCGTAGGACATCGGCGCGTTCTCGGCCTGCTCGATAAAGAACTCGCTGTGGGGGATCAGCCCCATCAGGAGACCGACAAGGATCGTGTAGATGGTCATCACGATCACGACGCTGCCGACGATCGCGATCGGAAGGTTCCGACCGGGATTTTTCAGCTCTTCCCCGATCGTCGCGATCTTCGCGTAGCCCAGATAGGAGACGAACACGAGCGCGGCGCCCGGAAGGATCGCGCCCGTTCCCTCCGGAGTCAGCCCGCCCTCGGCGGTGACCGTTGCCCAGTCGAACGAGAAGAAGCCGACGACCGCGAAGATAGTCAGGATCCCGAGCAGGATCGTGACGATAACGGTCTGGATGCTACCGGTCTCCTTGGCGCCGATGTAGTTGACGCCGACGAATACCGCACCGGCGATGATTGCGCCGATCTGAATCTCGTTCAACGTGAACGGACCGAGCGCGATCGTCGGCAACAGCGAAACGGTTCCGAGAACGGGTAACGAGACGACGACGCCGTCCAGAAGGTCGGCGAGGTAGCCGCCGAACCCGATCGAGTAGAAGGCGCTGGCGAAGGCGAGTCCGATCCAGTCGCCCATGCCCGAGATCGAGCCGAACAGCGGTCCGAGCGCGCGGTTGATGTAGTAGTAGGCGCCGCCGGCTTTCGGCATCGCCGTCCCGAGTTCGCTCACCGAGAGGGCGTTGATCAGCGCGATCATGCCGCCGATAACGAACGAGAGGACGACGGCGGGTCCGGCTTCCTGGGCGGCGATCCCCGGCAGGACGAAAATCCCCGCGCCGATCATCGTCCCGATACCGATCGTCAGCGCCGAGAGGAGTCCGAGGTCCTTCGCGAGCTCCTCGTCACTCATCGATCGTCCACCTCGAGCGACAGCCGGTCTCGCGAAGCCCACAACCGTTATCGATCGGAAGCGGGGGGCCACACTCTGACCGCGGCACTTAGGACACCTCCGCCGATCGTTCCTCTCGCAAACGGACCGGTTCGGTCGAAGATACGTGGGTAACCGTGCCGGACGATGGGTGCATACTCGGGTGAAGTTACCTAATCGGTATAAGTTGGCCGGAATCGATCGCGGTACGTTTCGCCACGTTCTGTCTCGGAACCGTTCACCTGCTCGAATCCGAGCGCAGCGTCGACGACGCGGGTACTGTCATACGGGTTACTGTGAGCCATTTCCAGCGCAACCGCAACCCGGTCGGCGGTTGCAACGGAAACTCGGTACGGCAATCCGTATCAGATACCAGCAACGTCGTCCTCCCGTGGCGGGAGGACCAAAACGGGAACAGTCGTGTTCGAGATGAGGTTGTCGGTGACGCTACCGGTGACGAGTTTCACCCATCGGCTCGCACCCCGTGGAGTGAACACGATGGCGGTGGCGCCCAGTTCCCGCGAACCGTCGGCGATCGTCTTCCCGACGTTTCGGCCGTACAGGGTGCGCCGTCCCACCAGTCCAGGGCCCCGCCCCAGCACGTCGAGAAAGACCCGATAGGCGTTCTCGGCGAACTCCTCTCGTTGCTCGAGCGACGCCTTGTCGGGGACGCCTTCCCCCTTGGGAACGACGTGAACGACGATTATTTCGGAGTCCGGGTCGAGGTGCGATCGAACGGCTCGGGCGGTCTGGCGCGCGTCGGCCGGATCCGCGATCGGAACCAGTACTGTCTCGAAGAGTTCGTCGACCATACGACGTCTTGGGAACGATCGGTCAAATAGTACCGACACTACCTGTTTTTCGAGCGATCGCTTCAGTCGTGGCAAGCGACGAGTTCGGTTGACGTCAGCGCTTCTCGTCTTCCTCTAGCGTCCTCGTGACGCCAGTTTCGGACGGTGAATCGTCTTGCTCGCCGGAGCCAGCGAACCGACTGAGCACGCCGCGATCGTGTTTTTTCTCCGCGAGAAGCACCGAACACTCTACCTCGTTGAGCACATCGAGCACCAACGACCCGCGGACCAGCCGAGAGAGAACTCCTTTCTCCGTGGCGCCGATGATCAACAGCGTCGCATCCTCGGCGGCCCGCCCGATACTCTCCTCGACGTCGCCGCTTTCGACCCGTCGCTCGGCGTCGGACAGGCCGTGTTCTGTGGCCCATTCCGCGAGGAACGTCCGGCCCGCGTCCTCGTCGTCGGCGACGTGCAGGAGGGTTACCTCGGCGTCGAACTCCAACTCGAGCATCCGGGCAACCGCAGCCGAGAGGTCGGAGTCCGGGCCGCCGGCGGTCGGGACCAGGATTCTCGACGGATCGAACCCGCGGTCGCGGAAGACGAGGAAGTCACACGGCAACGAGTGGGCCAGTTCGTCGATCATCGGCTCGGCGCGTCCCGGCGCTCCGTGAGACTCCGGCCCCCACCCCATAACGGTGATGTCGGCACCGTAGGTATCCGCCGCGTTGAACACCTCCTCGAAGGCACGGTGTGAGAGGACGACGTGCGTCTCCACCTCAACGCCGAACGTTTCCGAGTCGTCCTGGGCCCGATCGAGCAGGTCGTGGGCCGCGTTGTGGGCCCCCCGATCTCGAGCGGCCTCCAGAGACGTCTGGTCGGGGACGTTCGCGACGTTGACCGCGACGACCGTCCCGTCGTGCTGGTTTGCGATGGCCGACGCGAGCGTGATGAGGTGTTTCTCGGTCGCGGGATTCGACAACGGGACCATCACGCGGTAGTCGTCGCCCTCGGGCTGAACCGACGTCATAGCCGACACTGCGGGCTCCGGAAGCTCCTCGGAGCGATCGAGCACCCAGTTCGCGAGAACGCCGGTATTCTCGACGCGCGAGCGAGCGTACAGGAAGTACCAGAGTGCGGCGAAGCCGACGAACGCGACCGAGAGACCGATGACGAGGGGCTCGATATACGCGATCAGCGCGAACGACGTTACGGCGCCGATGATGGGGACGAACGGATAGAACGGGACCTCGAACTCCGGATCGTACCCGTCCGGTTCCGCTTCCCGCATTACGATCAGTGCAACGTTCAGCAGTCCGTAGACGATGAGGTGAAGTACCGAGCCGGCCGTCGCCAGCAGCTCGAGGTTGCCAACCAGCAAGAAGAGAACGATGAGAGCGCCGGTGATGGCGATCGATTTGTACGGCGTTCCAAATCGGGGGTGAATCTCGTTGAGCGACGGCGTGACGATCTTCTCGCGTCCCATCGCGAAGTTGATTCGGGACGACGAGAGGATCGAAGCGTTCGCGCTCGAGGCCGTCGCCAGCAGTCCGCCGAACAGCAGTAGCGCCCAGCCGACGACCCCCATCTCTACTCCGAAGAAGCTGTACTGGCCGAACAGCAGCTGAGCCGCGTCGACGACGGCGGTGTCGTTGCCGGCGACGAGTTCCGTCGGCACCGCCGCGAGCAACACGGCGAGAAACAGCGCGTACACGACTGTGACGATCAGGACCGAACCGATGACCGCACGCGGAAGGTTCTTGCCCGGATTCTTGATCTCCTCGGCGACCGACGTGATCTGGACGAACCCGAGGTAGGAGACGAAGATGATAGCGGTCACCGGGAGGATCTCCCCCGTCGTCCCTGGCGGCGCAACTGGAGTGAGCGTCTCGAAGTCGGCGTTCAGCAGACCGACGACGGTAAAGATCGTGAGGATCCCCATCAGCAGGAGTACGATGACGATCTGCAGTCCTCCGGTTTCCTTGGCGCGGAAGTAGTTGACACCGATAAACAGCAGCGCCCCTACTAACCCGATGAGCTGGGCGGCTTCCAGCGTGAGCGGACCGAGCGCGATCGCGGACATACCGATAAACGTGTTGACGTACTCGCCGAGCCCGTACATGTAGAACGCGGAGGCGAACGCGAGTCCCATCCAGTTGGCCCACCCGCTGATCGAGCCGAACAACGGCCCGAGCGCGTGGTTGATGTAGAAGTATGCGCCGCCGGATTTCGGCATCGCGGTACCGAGCTCCGACGCCGAAAGCGCGGTAAACAGCGCGATGACGCCGCCGAGGACGAACGTGAGCGCCGCGAGCGGTCCCGCTCGCATCACCGCAGTTCCGGGGAGCACGAAGATCCCTGCGCCGACCATCGTGCCGATTCCGATCGTCAGGGCGGCGAGCGGTCCGAGGTCTTTCGCGAGTTCTTCGTTATCGCTCATGGCCGCTCACCGCTCGTTGAGTGTTTCGTATCATTTTGGCGGGGGCGTATCGTCGCGAAAGCTCTCGAATATAACTGAGAGGGTTCGTAGCTACGGATCACATCGACGTAGCCGAGACGGCGCCGTGCGTATGGCGTTGCGTTCGTACTCTCTCGTCGGGAGGGATAAGTGCAGTTGATTCGGAATACGTTCGAGGACGGGTTCCGCCGAGCGATTTGGCTCGGGAGGCGTCGTGAGCGATCGGTCGCATTGGGGGGAACAGGGTGACGGCGTGAACGCCACAGCTCGAGCCGAGAGAACCGAAAGAGGGAGTTCGTAGTGGAGAGCAGGAGGCAACTCGAGAACCGATGACCGGACGGCAGTCGGTAGGCGGACGGCGGCCTACAGCATCTCGAGGACCTGATCGAGAACCGTCGCGTCGACGAAGATGACGACGTGGTCTCCGGGTTCGACAACGGTCGTGCCACGGGGCGTGATCAGATCACCCCGCCTCGAGATCGCACCGATCACGACGCCGTCGGGAAACTCCGCAGTCGCCTCGGCGATCGGCCGTCCGGTGAGTGCGCTGTCTTCGCTGACCTCGACCTCGATGACCTCGGCGCGGTCGTGTTCGACCATCGCGATTTTCTCGGTGTGGTCGGCATGCGTAAAGCGGATGATTTCCTCGGCTGTTTCCTCGCGGGGATTGATCGCGACGTCGACGCCGACCTGCTCGAAGAGTTCGGCATACTGGAGGTTCTCGATGACCGCGATCGTTCGATCGACCCCCAGCCGTTTGGCCAACAGCGAGACGAGCAGGTTCTTCTCGTCGCCGTCGAGCGCGGCGATGACGATGTCGGCCTCGTCGACGTGTTCCCGGACGAGAAAGTCCGTGTCGGTCGCGTCGCTTTCCATCACCATCGTGTTCGGCAACGCCTCTGCGACCTCTCGGGCGCGGTCGTGGTCTTGCTCGATCAGACGGGGTTCGTAGCCGTGGTCCTCGAACTCGCGGGCGGTCTGGAAGCCGATCTCGCTGGCTCCGATGATGACGATCTCCCTGTTTTCGCCGTGATCTGGCTTCGTGATGTCCGAGGCGAATCCTTTCACCGAGTCGGGGCTTCCGATGACGACGACCCGATCCCCGGTGCGGATGATCGACTCCCCGCTCGCGACGGTCATCTCCCCTTCTCGGAAGATTGCGGCGAACGTCATCGAATCGTACCGGTCCGCCTCCTGAATAGAGAGGTCGGCGACGGGGCTGTCCGGGCCGATCTCGAACTCCGCCATGCGGACGAGCCCGCCCGCGAACATGTTGACGTCCTGGGCTGCCGGCAGCCCGGAGATCCGGAAGATCGTCTGGGCCGCGAGCAGGTCCGTACAGACCATGAAGTCGACGCCGAACGCACCCTGGGTTCCCTGCCAGGTCTCGAGCAACGTCCGGCGTCGAACCCGAGCGATCGTGAACGCGTCGCTTTCGGTCTTGGCGGCCCCGCAGATCACGACGTTCGACTCGTCGTTGTCAGTAGAGGCGATAACGAGGTCTGCGTTCTCGATACCCGCCTCCCGCAACGTCGAGATATCGGTTCCGTTCCCCTGGATCGCGAGGACGTCCATCGAGTATGTGAGATCTTCGACGATCTCTTTGTCCCGGTCGACGACAACGACCTCGTGAGATTCCTGCAGGTTCTCCGCAATCGACTGGCCGACCTCGCCGGCGCCGGCGATGATTACGTACACGACGACACCTCCGGATCGGCGATCGACTGCGGACACTGGAGGTGCTCGTGGCGAGACGACGATCGACAGTGCGGAGATCTGGGAGACGTCATGCGTAACAAGCGAAGACCCGCCGTTCCGAACGGGCAACGTTCGAATCCGTAGACCGGAGCGAACCGGTCGCGAGTGTGTTGTTCTCTCTCTTTCGGGATGCGATAAATCCAGCGACTGGACGGACCGACCGGCTTTCGCTCGCTCCCGTCGATCAGAACTCGGCGACAGGTTCTATACCCGATAGCCCCTCCGTTCTCGTATGCCAGAAGAAGTGCTGTTCAAGTTCGAACAATCGATAGACCGCGACGAGATCGCCGACTACCTCCGGTCGGTCGCCGACTCGATCGACGGCGGCGGCGACATCTCCCTCGAGGCCGGCGGCGAGTCGGTCACGATGTCTCCGCCCGCTCGCCCGACCTTCGAGATCAAGGCCGAACGCGAAACCTCAAGTTCGGGCGGCCCTGCCGAGCTCAGCGTCGAGTTCGAACTCGAGTGGGACGAGGGAAGCGAGGGCGAGGACGGCTCGGGCGGCGAGCTCCGAATCGAGTAACCTCACGGACCGCTGTTCGTCAGTCCCGGTGCAACCGCGACCGCCCTGCGGTTGTACCCGGCAAATAGTACAACAGACCGTATCAGAGATCGACAACCCAGACGTGAAACTCCTCGGGAAGCCCGTAGACGCGGGCGAAGACGGCATCGACGAACTGTCCGATCCGGTTCGGATCGGCCTTCGCGCTGATCCGAACGTTGACACCCTCGACCTCCTCGGAGCGGTGAATTTCGTCGATTTTGAACACGGGAAACTCCGAGAGCAGTCCCTTGAGAGCCTCGAGTTCCTCGTCGGTGCAGTCGACGTTGATCGTGCCGTCGGCGAACTGGACCCACGGCGTTCCCAGTTCGGGGTCGAGGTCCTCGGCCGCCGAGACGAAGTCCGTATCAACCTCGAACGTGACGAACCCGTCTCCTCGCTCGCGGTGTGCCTGGATTCCGTCGGCGTACAGCTTCCGTCGCTCGGCCGGCTCGTCGGCGTCGAATCGCGTCATACCCGTACCGACGTGCCCGATTCTTTAAGCCTTTATGTGACGGTGCTGAACGGGGGAACATGGCACAGCCACACATCCTGATCCTGGGCGCACCCGGGGCGGGAAAAGGGACACAGAGCGCGAACATCGCCGAAGAGTTCGACGTCGAACACGTCACGACCGGCGACGCGCTCCGCTCGAACAAGGAGATGGATATCTCCGACATGGACACGGAGTACGACACGCCGGCGGAGTACATGGACCAGGGCGAACTCGTCCCCGACGAGGTCGTCAACGCCATCGTCGACGAGGCGCTCTCCCAGGCCGACGGCTACGTGCTCGACGGCTACCCGCGGAACTTAGAACAGGCCGAGGAGCTCTCGGAGATGACCGACCTCGACGTCGTGCTCTACCTCGACGTCGACGAGGAGGAGCTGGTTCACCGGCTGACGGGTCGTCGGATGGATCCCGAGACCGGCGAGATCTACCACGTCGAGTACAACCCGCCGGAGGACCCCGAGATCGAGGGTCGCCTCGAGCAGCGCGAGGACGACACCGAGGAAACGGTCAAGGAACGACTGCGAGTGTACCGGGAGAACACGGAGCCGGTCGTTGAACACTACGAGGAGGAGGGCGTCCTCGAGCGCGTCGACGGCAACCAGGCGCCCGACGAGGTCTGGGCAGACGTGAAGGCGACGATCGAAGACGCCGCGTAGAACGACGTCTCAAACGTGACGTCCGGTGAGATCGACTCCCAACACTCGAGGCTTGAGGCTTCTCGAGGTGGTTCGAACCGGATCCATGGCTGAGGAGCGCCGTGAAGCGATACTGAATCTTGCCTGCTACAATCGGGATCGGAACAGGGAGACGTACGACCAGCTCGGGCGGGAGTAACGTCTCGAGTGCGGTGTTTCGCTCTGTAGGCTGTCTCCCACCGGAGTAGTATCGAGAGGGCGACGATCGAAGACGTCGCCCGGGCCAACCGACCGAGACTCGAGTCCGGTCGGGACTCGGGCACGCGAAGAAAAACACTTGTATATCGGACGTACCCTAGCCTCTGGCAGATGACGCGTACAGCCGAGAAGATCAACGCCCTCGTCCGCGAGGATTCCTCGATAACGGAGGCCCTGGAGGCGGTCCGCGAGGAGGCCGACAGGAACGGCGGCGAGGTTCAGTGGGGAGACGTCAACGACGATCTGACCAGCGGACAGTGGGGCCGACTGATCGAGAAGGGGGTGCTGGTCGACGGCGACGAGGGGTTCGAAATCGCCGACCGCGAGGCCTATGACGAGGCCCTCGACGGCGACGGCGACGTCAGCGGCGGGGTGCCGGACGTCGACATCGACGAGGATGCCGCGAGCTGGTCGCAGTGGGACAAGCTGGCCGCCGTCGGCTCCGTCCTGTTGATGATCGGCTACTGGCTCGACTCCGTCCGGAACACGGTCGGCGGCACGATCGATCTCGTGTTCGGCCCGCTCGACGCGGCGCTGCCGTTCTACGCGGTAATCCTCTCGGTCGCGCTGCTGACTGGACTGTACTCGACGCTCCTGCAGGCGAACCTGATGAACCCCGAGCGGATCGGCAAGTACCAGGAACGGATGAAGGCGATGCAGGAGAAACAGAAGGACGTCCGCGAGCGCAAGAAGGAAGCCGAGGAACGCGACGCGAGCGAGGCCGAGATCGAGCGCCTCGAGAACGAGATGGAGGAGGTCCGCGAGGAACAGATGGAGGCGATGGCCGACAACCTCGGGATGTTCAAAGAGCAGTTCCGGCCGATGGTCTGGATCATGCTGTTTACCATCCCGCTGTTCCTCTGGATGTACTGGAAAATCCTCGGCGGCCACATCACCGAGGCCGACCGAATGATGATCATGCCGCTCGTCGGCGAGGTGGCGCTTGACGAGGGGCTGCTCGGACCGATGTGGGCCTGGATCGTCTGGTACTTCCTGTGCTCGATGGGCTTTACCCAGCTGCTACGGAAGGCGTTGAACATCGACATGACGCCCTCGAGTACGTAAAGCACGGACACACTCCCCGCGCGACCGAGTTCGAGGCGTCGACCGATTCAAAACCCATTTTACCCGCCCCGCCGCAGTTCGAATATGTTACTTACCGTCTCCGGCCCGCCGGGAAGCGGGAAGAGTACAACCGCGGGGTTACTCGCCGACACCTTCGATCTCGACCACGTCAGCGGCGGAGACATCTTCCGCGAACTGGCCGACGAACGCGGCTACACCCCTCTCGAGTTCAACAAGCTGGCCGAGGAGAACGACGAGATCGACCGGGACCTCGACCGCCGACTCCGGGAGATCGCCATCGAGGACGACGACCTCGTCCTCGAGTCGCGGCTGGCGGGCTGGCTCGCTGGCGACTACGCCGACTTCCGGTTCTGGCTCGACGCGCCGGCGTCGGTCCGCGGCGAGCGAATCGCCGAACGTGAGGAGAAGGATCCACGACGAGCAACCGAAGAGACCGAGGCCCGGGAGGCGAGCGAGGCCCAGCGCTACCAGGAGTACTACGGGATCGACATCCGGGATCTGACGATCTACGACCTCTCGGTGAACACGGCCCGCTGGGATCCGGACGCCGTCCTCGATATGCTCGTCACCGCCGTCGACGAGTACGAGGCCGACGGCGACGAGGGGAAAGCGCCCGTCACCGCAGACTACAAGTTTTGATGGCGTTGCGTGGTCCACCCGAGGAGCGTTCGCCCGCCGAACTGTTGCGCTTCGGCGTCGTCAACCTCGACAAACCTCCGGGACCGTCCTCTCACCAGGTCAGCGGCTGGCTCCGCGACGAGGTCGCCGACGCCCTCACCAAACACGGCGCGGAGCCGATCGACCAGGCGGCCCACGCCGGCACCCTCGATCCGAAGGTAACGGGCTGTCTGCCGGTCATGCTCGGCGAGGCGACCCGACTCGCCCAGACGTTCCTCGAGGGCGAAAAGGAGTACGTCGCCGTCCTCGAGTGTCACGGCTCGGTGCCGGGAGACGCCGAGTCGATCGCCGGCGAGTTCGAGGGACCGATCTACCAGAAACCGCCCCGGAAGAGCGCCGTCTCGCGTCGGCTCCGGGTACGCGAGATCTACGACCTCGACGTCCTCGAGGTCGAGGATCGTCGGCTGCTCCTGCGAATCA
Organism: Natronococcus sp. A-GB1; assembly: GCF_029688845.1. GTDB lineage: Archaea > Halobacteriota > Halobacteria > Halobacteriales > Natrialbaceae > Natronococcus. The sequence goes on from NZ_JARUKW010000014.1 coordinate 66,337, forward strand.
GGTGCGAGAGCGGAACCTACGTTCGCAAACTCTGTCACGACCTGGGGCTCGCACTCGGCACCGGTGGCCACATGGGCCACCTCCGCCGGACGTCGACGACGCCGTTCGACGACTCGACGCTGCACACGGCACAGGCGTTCTACGACGCGCTCGCGTTCTGGCTCGAGGACGACGACCCCGAGCCTCTGTACGACGTGGTCGAGCCCGCCGAGCGCATCCTCGAGCACATCCCTCGAGTGACGATCGCCGACAGCGCGGCCGAGCAGGTCGCGACCGGTGCGCCCGTCTACGCGCCCGGCGTGCTCGAGGCCGACGACGCCGAGCGAGGGTCGCTGGTGGCCTGTTTCACGTCCGACGGCGCCGCCGTCTGTCTGGGCACACTGGTCGGCGATTCCGACGCGGAGTCGGGAACCGTCGTCGACCTCGAGCGAGTGCTGGTCTGAGTTCGGACGGCAGTCTCGAGTCGAAACGACACGCTTAAACGGCAGACGGCCATCGGTCAAGGTACGGGACCGTGGGGTAGTGGTATCCTCTGCGGATGGGGTCCGTAGGACCCGAGTTCAATTCTCGGCGGTCCCATTTTCACGACGTAACGAACGAGGGAGCGGAGCGACCGTTGTGACGTGAGGAGTGGAAATGGGAGCAGGGAGCAGCTTTGCTGCGACCGTGGTCCCACTGTTTTCGGAGAGAACGTGGGGATACGAGGGCGAGCGTAGCGAGTCCCCGTACTCTCTCTTTTGACGCGAGCAAAAACGTGAGCCGCAGAAGTCGAGTGCCGGCGTATTTCACCGGGGAGGTCGACTCGAGGGATCATCAACCACGGTAATACCCGCGTTGAACGCGTCGGCAGTGGGATTCTGACGAGAACACCGTTCAGAACGCGCTCGTATCGTCGTAGTGAACGCGGAGAGCAGCCGAGGTCGGCGTGTCGTCTCGAGTGCGCGCGCTGATTCGGTGATCGACGCGGATAGTGGCAGGATCGCCGACCCGACCGTTCGCAGACCGGACGACGAAAGTGGGATCCGAACGGGTTCGGGATGGCGTGGAGAAAGTCACGACAATTCCGATAAACGATCGGTAACTCGAGCGGACGATCACCCGGTTCAATACGCTCGTCGCGAGTAGCGAACGATGCCGGGAAGCGTTACCGGTGACACACCACCACCTACCGACCACCACCCCGACCCGGCGTTTCGACGATGACGACGCAAAACCGAGAGAAGCGAGCCGCCGTCTGTGAGAACTGCGGCGAGGTCTGTGCCGTCTGGCGCCGACCCGACGGCGAGATTCGTCCGATCAGTTCCACGAGTGGCTGTGGCTGCGAGAAGCGAGCGCTTCGCGTCGTCGATGTGCTCGGACCGCCCGACGAGAGCAGTAGCAGCCGCTGACCGTCAGTCCGGGTCGGACTACGCGACGGTCGTAGACTGCTGTGCGAATCGTTCTTATTCGGCAGATCCTCCGTCGGAGAATCGAAATTCGGTTCCGTTGCACCTCGGGCAGACGTCCTGGCGTTTCGGAACGGGCTCGGAGCCGCCCCCCGCCAGTAAGACGAACTCGCAGTCGCTGCACTCGACGAACTCGCGCACTGGCAACCGATTGGAACTCGACGGTTGAGTAGCCTTCACCACGTTGTGTAGGTATGGCTCACGTCCGACACGACCCGAGAGCGACCAATGCTCGCTCGAGTCGGACTCTGTCGGCCCCGACCGGCGGCTTTATCGGCGTTCGTTGCGGAGGGATCGGCTATGACGGTCGTTCTCGCCGGCGTTGGCGCCGACAGCACGAACCTCGGAGCGCTCGGGCCGCTGTACGACGACGGACGGTTCGAGTACGTCCCGATCCCGGAGAAGACCCATGAGACGACGGAGACGGAGACGCTCGGCTCCTGGGCGCTGCGCGGCGACGACGGCGTCGCGGCCGATCTCACGACCCGAATCGAACCCCAGCCGGTCCGTGGCGGCCGTGAGCCCGTTTCCGGCGACGACCTCGAATCCTGGCCGCTCCACCGCGATCCCAACTTCGAGGCGCTGACCTACGGCGAACACCGCACCAGCGGCTACGTCTCCCGGCTGCGCGGCCTCGAACCCGGCGACGTCGTCGGTTTCTACGCCGGGCTCCGGCGACCGGGCGGCGACCGCGCTCACCGCTACCTGATCGGCTACTTCACCGTCGACTCGGTCGCCGTCGTCACCCCCGAACAGTCGGACGAGGAGCGGCGAGCGATCCTCGAGGCCCACCCCGAGAACGCCCACGCCAAGCGCGCGCGGGGCGACGAGCTCTACCTCGAGAAGCCGGTCGTGATCGTCGACGGCGGCGAGCCGGGCGGACTGTTCGACAGGGATCCGATCCGGATCAGCGACTACTACGTCAGGGAGGGTAACGTCCAGGCCCAGTACTACCTGCGCGAGGAGATCGAGTCCGCGTGGAACGTCCGGGAGGGCGGTGCGAACATGATGTTCAAACCCGCCTACCGCTGTGAACTCTCGGGGGAGCGCTTCCGCGAGAAAGTCGGGCTTCCCGGGGAGCGCTCGAGTGCGGACCCGCCCTCGAGACGAAGTGTACCCGAGTGAAGACCGCGAAACCGGTCGGTTTCATGTCGCGACAGTCCGAACATTCCCCGCAGTGACCGACGAGACGCCCTCCCGCCACGACCGCGTGCGCAGCCACCGGACACCCGGTGTCGCCAACTCCCTCGCCCACTGGACTCGAGCGCGTAGCCCGCTCCGGGTCGCGATCAACTACGTCGTCGTCTGGCTCGTCCGGATCTCGCCGAGCCTGCGGCTCAAGCGCTGGCTGCTCCGACGGATCGGTACCACCGTCGGCACCGGCGTCTCCTGGGGACTCGAGGCCACGCCGGACGTGTTCTGGCCCGAGCTGATCACCGTCGAGGATCACGCGATCGTCGGCTACGATGCGACGCTGCTGTGTCACGAGTTCCTTCAGGAGGAGTACCGAACGGGCGAGGTCGTCGTCGGCGAGCGGGCGATGATCGGCGCGGGCGCGATCGTGTTACCGGGCGTCGAGATCGGCGCGGGCGCGAGCGTCGCGGCAAACTCCCTAGTCACGCGGGACGTCGAACCGGGAGCAACCGTGGCGGGTGTGCCGGCCCGTCCGATGGACGCCGAATCGCTCGCCGGGGACTGATCGAACGACTTCGAAGCTACAGGGACGGCCAGGCCTTTCGAGCGCGGTTCGCCGAGGAGATGTCGGCGATCCAGCGGGCGGCGATCGCCTTCTTCAGGTTCTTCGCGGGGGCGCCGCCGAAGGTGTCGACGGGAAGTGCGAGACCGAACGCCGGCTTGACGCCGTGGGCGACGGCCTTGTCGCCGACGGAGACGACGGTCCCTTTGTCCTTGTGCTCCCAGGTCTTCAGCGGTCGGTTCTGGATGGCGCGGTTGATGTTCTCGGCGGCGACGTCCGCAGCCTGCCAGGCGGCCTGGGCCGTTGGCGGTGCGGGTCGGTCGCCCTGGTCGACGACCGCGGAGTCGCCGATCGCGAAGACGCGCTCGTTCGACGTCTGGAAGTTCGCACCGGCGTTGACGCGGTTGTGCTCCTTCTCGAGGTCGGCCGTCTCGAGGGCATCCCGGCCCGTGATCCCGCCGGTCCAGACGAGTACGTCGTGGCTCAGGGGCTCGCCCTCGTCGAAGTGGATCACGTCGTCGTTCGCTTCGGTGATCGGATCGTCCGTGTGGATCTGGACGCCAGCGTCCTGGAGCAGGTCTCGAAGCGCCTGCTGGATCTCCGGATCGTTGCCTGGGAAGATCTCCTCCAAGGCCTCGACAAGGTGGATCTCGAGGGGCGCGCGGTGGTTGTCGCGGAACTCGGCGATTTCGCCGGCGGTCTGGATACCCGAGAGACCGGCGCCGCCGATGACGATCTGGGCGGGGTCGCCGCGGGTCGCCTCACGGCTCGCCTCCACGACGGCCTCGTGGATCTGGAGGGCATCGTCGAGGCCCTTGAGGGTCAGTGAGTGGTCCTCGAGGCCGGGGATGCCGTAGTAGGCGGTCTGGCTTCCCAGCGCGACGAGGACGTAGTCGTAGTCGACGTCCTCGCCGTCGGCGAGTTCGACGACTCGCTCGTCTGTGTCGAGACCGGTGACCTCGTCCTCGACGAACCGGGTCGAGGGTGCTGCGATCTCCTCGACGGGGATCGTGATATCCTCCTGGACGTCGGGATCACGGATCACGCGGTGGGATTCGTGAAGGACGAGGTGGTAGTCGACGTCGGCGATCCAGGTCAGGCGCGCGTTGTCATCGAGCTCCGATTGAAGCGTTTTGACCGCACCGGCCCCGGCGTAGCCGGCGCCGAGTACGACGACGTTCTCGGTCATACGTGTCACTCTGAAACACTCCGATACAAAGGTGTTGAAACAGGAACGGCCGAGAGTGAGATTCACACGCTCGGAGTCTGCCCGAGCGAGCGCAGCTTAGAGGATCCGCTTGCCGAAGGCGCTCGCCGTGAGGTCGGCCGCGAGCGTCGCCGTCTCGTTTCGCTCGTCGAGGATCGGGTTTACCTCGACGACGTCCATCGAGCGAAGGACGTCGTCGCGCCGGTTTCGCGTCGAGACCCGCTCGAGCGCGGAGTGGGCCTCCCGATAGGTGACGCCGCCACGAACCGGGGTCCCGACGCCGGGGGCCGCCTTCGGATCGAGCCAGTCGAGGTCGAGGCTGACGTGGATCCCGTCGGTCCCGTCGGTCGCGACGTCGAGGGCGTCCTCGACGACGTTCGTGATCCCTCGCTCGTCGATATCGGCCATCGTGAACGCGGTCATCTCGCTGTCGCGGATCCACTCGCGTTCGCGCTCGTCGATGCTGCGGAGGCCGACGTACGCGATCGACTCTTCGCGGAGGTTCCGGGCGCTGGCCCACTCCATCTCGTCGAACGCCCCCCAGCCGAGTGCCGCGGCGAGTGGCATCCCATGGACGTTCCCGCTCGGGGAGGATTCGGGCGTGTTGAGGTCGGCGTGGGCGTCGAACCAGATCGCACCCAGCTCCGCGGTTCGGGAGGCGCCTGTCATCGAGCCGATCGCGACCGAGTGATCGCCACCCAGCACGAGCGGGAATTCCTCGTCGTCGAGCGTCTCGGCGACCTCTTCGGAGAGTCGCGAGCAGACGTCGCCGACCTCGCGAAGGAACTTCGCGTTCCCCTCGCGGGGCTGGGTGGCGTCCGGATCACGCTCCTCGGCCCGCGGAATGTGTAGATCGCCGGCGTCGACCGGTTCGACGCCCGCACCCTCGAGTTCGTCGGCCAGTCCGGCGTACCTGATCGCCGACGGACCCATGTCGACGCCGCGACGGTTCGCCCCGTAGTCCATCGGCGCGCCGATGATTCGCACTGTCTGTCCCATACGATCCCTTTCGGGAGCACCGTTTTGTTCGTGCCGGTTCACGTCGAATCTCGGCGGCGATAGGTTTAGGGTTAGACGGCTCGAAAACCGATCGAAATGATGCTGAGCGACGTGATGGAAGACTATCTCAAGGCGATCTACCAGCTCCAGCAGGGGACCGACGACCGGATCAAGACGTCGGCGATCGCCGAGGAACTGGACGTTACGTCGCCGACCGTCACCAGCATGCTCGAGAAACTCGAGGAACGCGGGCTCGTCGACCGCGAGAAGTACCGCGGCGTCACCCTCTCCGAAGAGGGTGAGACGGTCGCGCTCGAGGTCGTTCGCCACCATCGGCTGCTCGAGTCCTACCTGACCGAGCACCTGGACTACGACTGGTCGGAGGTCCACGAGGAGGCCGACCGGCTCGAACACCACATCAGCGAGGACTTCGAGGCTCGCGTCGCGGCCGCGCTCGACGAGCCGACGGTCGACCCCCACGGGTCGCCGATCCCTAGCGCGGACCTCGAGCCACCCGAGCGCCGAACGGGCGAATCTATCGCCGGTTTCGAGGAAGGCGACGTCGTCGTCGTCGAGGAGGTCGCCGACCGCGATCCGGAGATCCTCTCGTACCTGGCCGACCACGGCATCGAACCGGGGGTCGAACTCGAGATCCTCGAGGTCGCACCCTTCGGCATGGTGACGGCCCGTTCGAGTGTACACGACGAGCCGGTATCGATCCCCGAGACGGTCGCTCATCACGTTCGCGTCGCCCGACCAGTCGAGGCCGAAGGCTAAGTTACGATTCCGAACCGTAGTCGTTTTGTCGCCGACATTTGATTAGTCTCAGTCGAAAGATAACTGAGAAAGGCATATGATTAGACGCGTCTAAAGGATGCGTAATGAATCAGCGACGCGTTCAGATCAAGGTGTGGCAGTATGGATAACGAGTTGCCGATACACGAACGAGTCCCGCACTGGGTTCTCGCTATCGCTCCGCTCGTCGTTCTGGCGGCCGTGCTCGCCCTGCTGGTCGTTACCTCGCCGTTCGGTGATCTCGGATCGATGGCGGACGCGAGCACCGTCGATATCCTCTGGATGCTCACGATCATCGGCTTCCTGGCCGGGATCGTTCCGGTCGCGATCGGAATGCTCTGGTTTCCGTTCATTCGCGCACTGGAGTATCGGTTCATCCACGCGTTTCTCGCGCTCTCGGCCGGCGTCCTCGCCTTTATCGCCTTCGAGATGACCGAGCAGGTCTTCGACTACGGTGGCGAACTCGAGAGCACGTCGCTCGCGGTAGCCGCCGCGGTCGGAGGTGTAGCCGTGACGTTCGGGATCATGTACGCGCTCAGCAGGTGGCGCCAGCGGACGGTGGCGACAGGCGCCGAGAAGAGCGGCCTCCACGTCGCCTACCTGGTCGCCGTCGCGCTCGGCCTCCACAGCATCGGTGAGGGGCTGGCCATCGGAACGGCGTTCGTTCTCGGCCAGGGCGAACTCGTGATGCTCCTGGTGATCGGATTCGTCATGCACAACATCATGGAGGGCCCGACCGTCGTCGCCGCGGTTGCCCGTGATACGGCGAGCCCGCCGCTTCACCACTTCGCCATCATGGGCGTACTGGCCGGGGGTCCGGTGATCCTGGGCGGCTGGATCGGCAGTCTCGCCGACTCGGCGCTGCTCGCAGTGATCTTCTACGCGATCGCGATCGGCGCGATCCTGCAGGTGCTGGTCGAGCTCGCCGAACTCATTCGCTTCGACGCCGACACGATCGTGACGCGTCTCAACGCCGTGACGTTCGTCGCCGGCGTCGCGCTCATGTTCGTGCTCGAGGACGTCATCGTGGAGGGGTGGATCCTCCCCGGCTGACCCGTTCACGATGACGCGGCTGTAGCCCGAATTCCACAGAGGGCGGAAAGGAAACTGATTACTGGGTCGGGCAGCTACCTCCTAATCGACCGAACGTCCCGACCTACCCGTCGGGTTTAAGGAAATCAATCACGAAGAATACAGCATGTCATCAATCGAACTCACCCCTAGCCAGAAGAAAATTCTCCGCGCGTTGACGAACTTGCACAAGGAATCGGAAGACGCGATCAAGGGCGAGGATATCGCCGAACAGGTAGACCGCAACCCGGGCACTATCCGCAACCAGATGCAGAGCCTGAAGGCGCTCCAGCTGGTCGAGGGCGTTCCCGGTCCGAAAGGCGGCTACAAGCCGACCGCCGCCGCGTTCGAGGCCCTCGAGATCCAGCAGATGGACGACCCCGCCTCCGTCCCCGTCGAACACGAGGGTGAACCCCTCGAGGGCATCATCGTCGAGGAGATCGACCTCTCGAGCGTCCACCACCCCGAACTCTGCCGGGCGGAGATTCACATGCAGGGCACCTCGGACGGGATCGAGGAAGGTGACTCGGTCACGGTCGGCCCGACGCCGCTGTCGAAGCTTGTCATTGAGGGGACCCTCGACGGACGAGACGATACGAACAACATCCTCATCCTCCGGATCGACGATATGGTCGCGCCGGCCGAGGAACCAAGCCACTAGCTGACTGGGAACCGTTCTCTCGATTCCCCGATCTGTCGTCCGTTCTTTCCTCCCGGAAAACCGGGCTGCGGTGCCGTCAGTTCGCGTCGGCGTGCTCGTTCTCGTCGGTCACCGAGGCCGCCGGCAGGACGTCAACGCTCGCGACGGCGTCGCCGTCTTCGACGTCCATGACGATCACGCCCATCGTGTTCCGGCCGACGGTCGAGATCTCGTCGACCCGTGTCCGGACGATCTGACCGCGCTCGCTCATCATCACGAGGTGGTCGTCGGCGTCGACGGCCTTGACGGTGGCTACGTGTCCGTTCCGCCCGTCAGTCTTGATGTCGATCAGCCCCTTGCCGTAGCGGGACTGGGTCCGGTACTCCGAGAGCGGCGTTCGCTTGCCGTACCCGTTCCGAGTGACGGTCAGTAGCGCGCGCTCGTCGGCCTCGTCGGTCGCGACCAGTCCGGCGACGGCGTCGCCGTCGGTGAGCTTGATCCCGTTGACCCCGCGGGCGTTTCGTCCCATCGCCCGGACCTCGCCCTCGTCGAAGCGGATCGTCATCCCGCCTTCGGTGGCGATCACCAGGTCCTGGGAGCCGTCAGTGACCTCGACGTCGACCAGTTCGTCGTCCTCCTCGAGATCGGCGGCGATGATCCCCGTCGAGCGGATGTTGTCGAACTCCTCGCCGGCAGTCCGCTTGACGTAGCCGTTTCTGGTGACCATCGTCACATACTCGTCGTCGCCGAACGCATCGGTGTCGACGATCGCCGTGATATCCTCGTCGGCGTCCAGATCGAGGATGTTGACCGCGGACTTCCCGCGGGCCGTCCGGCCCATTTCGGGGATCTCGTAGGTCTTCAGCTGGTAGACCTTCCCCTGGTTGGTAAAGCAAAGCAGGAAGTCGTGGGTGTTCGCCCGGAACACCGTCGAAACGCGGTCATCGTCCTTCACGTCCGCGCCGATGATCCCTTTTCCGCCTCGGCCCTGGGGGTCGAAATCGTCGATCGGCATCCGCTTGACGTAGTCGTCCTCGGTCATCACGACGACGACCTCCTCCTCCGGAATGAGGTCCTCGTGAGTGACCGTCCCCTGGTCCTCGATTATCGAGGTCCGGCGCTCGTCGCCGTACTCATCTTTGATCTCACGAAGTTCGTCCTTAATGACCTCCAGCAGTTCGGACTCACTTTCGAGGATCTCCGTCAGGCGTTCGATCTCCGCCTGGACTTCCTCGTACTCCTCGTCGATCTCGGCGGCCTCCATCGAGGTGAGACTGCCGAGTTGCATCCGAACGATGTGCTGGGCCTGTTCCTCCGAGAACCCGTACTGGTCCTGCAGCCCCGCTTTGGCCGCGGAACGGTCCTCGCTGTTGCGAATCAGCTCGACGACGTCTTCGGCGTTCTCGACGGCCTTCAGCCGCCCCTCGAGGATGTGCGCTCGGTCCTCGGCCTCCGCGAGATCGTACTCGCTGCGCCGGCGGACGACCTCGCGGCGGTGGTCGACGTACTCCTGCAGAGTTTCTCTGAGCGAGAGCACCTGTGGCTGGCCGTCGACCAGTGCGAGGTTGATGATGCCGAACGTCTTCTCGAGGTGGCTCTCGAGGAGCTTGTTCTTCACGACGTCGACGTTCGCGCCGCGCTTGAGTTCGATGACGATACGGACGCCGTCGCGGTCGGACTCGTCGCGCAGGTCGGTGATCCCCTCGAGGTCGCCCTCAGTGACGTCCTCGGCGATGCGCTCGACGAGGCGAGCCTTGTTCTCCTGGAAGGGAAGTTCGGTGACGACGATCCGCTCGCGACCGGACTTCCACTCCTCGACTTCGAACTCGGCGCGGACTCGAACCCGTCCGCGGCCGGTCTTGTACGCCGAGTAGACGGCGTCGCGACCGACGATGTTCGCGCCGGTCGGAAAGTCGGGACCCTTGACGTGGTCCATCAGCTCCTCGACGGTGGCGTCGGGGTTGTCGATCAGTTCGATCGTCGCGTCGATCACCTCGCCTAAGTTGTGCGGCGGGATGTTCGTCGACATCCCGACCGCGATCCCCGAGGAGCCGTTGACCAGCAGGTTCGGGAACGCCGCGGGCAGAACGTCGGGTTCCTGCAGGCGGTCGTCATAGTTCGCCGAGAAGTCGACCGTATCTTTTCCGATGTCCTCGAGGAGTTCCTCGGCGACGGGGGCCATCCGGGCCTCCGTGTACCGGGGTGCAGCAGCCGGATCGCCGTCCATCGAGCCAAAGTTCCCCTGGCCGTCGACCAGCGGGTAGCGCATCGAGAAGTCCTGGGCCATTCGGACCAGGGTGTCGTAGATCGCGCTGTCGCCGTGGGGGTGGTAGTCACCCATCGTCTCCCCGACGATCGAGGAGGATTTGCGGTGGCTGCTACCCGAGGAAACGCCCAGTTCGTGCATCGCGTACAGGATGCGCCGGTGAACCGGCTTGAGGCCGTCCCGGACGTCGGGCAGGGCCCGGCCCGCGATGACGCTCATCGCGTAGTCGATGTAGCTCTGCTCCATCTCGTCCTCGATCCGGACGGACTCGATCGAGGCCGCCTCGATATCGGTGGGATCGGGTACTTCCGAACTCATGCGTGGATACTCACCGTGTCTCGGTCTCGTCTTCGTGTAGTCTCGTGCATTCGATTACCTCAGATGTCGATCCACTCCGCCTCGGGAGCGTGGTCCTTGATGAACTGCTTGCGCGGTTCGACGGCGTCGCCCATCAGCACGGAGAACATCTTGTCCGCCGCGGCCGCGTCCTCGACCGTGATCTGCTTGAGGATGCGGTTCTCGGGGTTCATCGTCGTCTCCCAGAGCTGTTCGGGGTTCATCTCGCCCAGTCCCTTGAACCGCTGGACCTGGGTCGGATTCCCGTCGCAGACCTCCTCGACGATTTCGTCGCGTTCGGCGTCGGTCATCGCGTCGTAGGTCTCGCCGCGATAGCGGATGCGGTACAACGGCGGCTGGGTCGCGTAGACGTAGCCGCCCTCGAGCAGCGGTCGCATGTGCCGGTAGAAGAACGTGAGCATCAGGGTGCGGATGTGGGCGCCGTCGACGTCGGCGTCCGTCGCCATGATGATCTTCTTGTACCGCACGTCGTCGATATCGAACTCGTCGCCGATCCCCGCGCCGATCGCGGTGATCATGTTGCGGATCTCGTCGTTCTCGAGGATGCGATCCAGGCGATGTTTCTCGACGTTGAGAATCTTCCCCTTGATCGGGAGGACGGCCTGGAACTCGGGGTTGCGTGCCTGCTTTGCGCTGCCGCCCGCGGAGTCACCCTCCGCGATGAACAGTTCGGCCTCATCGGGGTCTTTCGTCTGACAGTCCGCGAGCTTACCAGGGAGGGAGGTCGACTCGAGGGCGGACTTCCGGCGCGTGAGCTCCTCGGCCTTCTGGGCGGCCTTGCGGGCCTTCGCGGCCTCGACGGCCTTGAGGACGATCGCCTGGGCGGTGTCGGGGTGTTCCTCGAAGTAGGTGCCCAGCTGTTCGTGCATCGCGCCCTCGACGATCCCCCGAACCTCGCTGTTGCCGAGTTTCGTCTTCGTCTGGCCCTCGAACTGCGGGTCGGGGTGTTTGACCGAGATTACCGCGGTCAGTCCCTCGCGGATGTCCTCGCCCGTGAGGTTGCCGTCGATATCGCCGAGCAGGTCGTTCTCGTTGCCGTAGTCGTTGACGACCCGGGTCAGCGCGGTCTTGAACCCGGTGAGATGGGTCCCGCCCTCGCGAGTGTTGATGTTGTTCGCGAAGGCGTGGATCGAGCCCTGCAGGTCCTCGGTCGCCTGCATCGCGACCTCGACCTGGATGTTCTGTTCTTCGTCCTCAAAGTAGATGACGTCGTCGTGCATCACCGAGCGCGTCTCGTTGAGATACTCGACGAACTCGCGGATACCGCCCTCGTACTCGTAGGTCTCCTCGATGGCCTCGTCATCCTCGGCTTCCTGGCGCTCGTCGCGGAGGGTGATGCGAACGCCGGAGTTGAGGAAGGCGAGCTCTCGAAGGCGGTTCGACAGCGTCGAGAACGAGAAGTCACCGGTCTCGAAGACGCCCGTATCGGGCCAGAACGTGATCTCAGTCCCGGTCTCCTCGTCGTCGTCCATGTCGCGAGCACGCTCCATATCGCCGACGGGCTCGCCCGCCTCGAACGCGTGGCGAAAGACCGCACCGTCGCGTTTGACTTCCGCCTCGAGCCGCTCGGAGAGGGCGTTGACGACGCTGACGCCGACGCCGTGGAGCCCGCCCGACACCTGGTAGGACTTGTTGTCGAACTTCCCGCCCGCGTGGAGGACCGTCAGGATGACCTCGAGTGCGGGGCGCTCGTACTCGTCGTGGGTGTCGACGGGAATCCCGCGGCCGTCGTCGGAGACGGTCACCGAGTCGTCGGCGTTGATGGTGACGGTAATGTCGTCGCAGTGACCGGCGAGGGCCTCGTCGATCGAGTTGTCCACCACCTCGTAGACGAGGTGGTGAAGCCCCCGCGCGTCGGTAGAGCCGATATACATCGCTGGTCGCTTTCGCACAGCCTCCAGGCCCTCAAGGACCTGGATCTGTCCGGCGCCGTACTCGCTTTCCTGGGACATGAGAAACCTGTTTTCGGGTAGCGCCCGGCTGGGTATAAAACTTCGCGTACGCGCGCGAGCGCGTCGAGAGTCGTCGACGAGGCCTGACCGGTGTACAACGGCTATCACCGAAACAGGTGCCAAGAAGCGTCCCGGTCGGCGGTCGGAGAAGAGTTGGAGTTTCTTTAATATACTTCCAAACATACGCCATCTCAGGCTGTCTTCTCAAACGAATCACGCCCGACGGTTCTGGTATGGTGATTCGGAATCCGATCCACGGCGAGCAGTTGTCGGAGAGTCGGCACCGAACGACGCCGACTCTCCAGCGCGGTTCAGGGTGAGATTCGATTTATGGGTCAAACCAGTTCTGTCGTCGACGTGCCGTTTAAGCGGGCGAAGGAAACGGTTCACCAGTACGGGCTCGGCCTCCTGTTCGCAGCGAACATCTTCGGCGCCGGTTCCGTCTACATCCTGACCGAGGCAGGACTCCTGTTCGGATACGGCCTCCTGTGGGTGTTGCCCCTCGGGCTCGGCGTCGGGCTCGTGATGCACGAAATGTCCGCGCGCCTGGCCGCCGAGGACCGTCCGCTAATGACCTACATCAGGGACGTTCTCGGGGAGCGGACGGCGAAACCGTTCGCGTTCGGGATCTCGTTTATCATGCAGTTCTGGAGCGTGGCCAACTACGCCCTCGCGGGGGCTGCACTCGTCTACCTCACGCCGCTGTCGAACCTGTACGTCGCGGTCATCGTCTCGGCAGCGCTGGGAATCGCACTGGTCGAACTCCGGGTCTACAGCCGGATCGAAGGCGTGATCGCGGCGCTCGTGTTCGCGATCTTCACCTCCTATCTCGTCATCGTGGCGAACCTCCAGCCGCCCGCGACGGGCATCGCCGGCGGGTTCGTCCCCGAGATCGTCGGGGACATCGAGTACATGACGATGATTATCGCCCTGCTCGGGACGACCGTCTACTACCCGAACTTCTTCATCCAGACGAGCATGCAACACGAGAAAAACTGGGACGTCTCGCGCTACCGACGCGATCACACGGTCGGACTGGCGGCCGTCATCGCGCTCAGTGCGACCGTGATCGTCGCAGCCGCGATCTCGATGCCCGACGCCGACCTGGCGTTTACCACGCCCGCCGAACCCCTGGTCGAGATGATCGGCGAGTGGGTCCTCGGCCTCTTCATCCTCGCGGTCGGCGCCGCCTCCTTCAGCAGCGCCACCGGAACGCTGTTTGCCGCCGGATTCATGGTGCCCCAGTCCTCGGGGATCTCGACCCAGTTCGGCGATCTGCACTTTCGGCGCACCGTCCACTTCCTGATCGGGATCTCGGTCGCGCTGGCGATTCCGATCCTCGCCTTCACCGACTTCACGCCGGTCGACCTGGCGCTGTTGATGCCCGCGGTCAACGGCGTCGTCGGACTTCCGCTGACCGCGCTGGCGCTGTTCGCGGCCGTCCGCCGGTACTTCGACCCGTCACGGCTCGAGCAGGCGGTCTTCCTGACGGCCGTCGTCGTACTGTTCCTCACGTCGCTCGTAACGGGTGAAGACCTCGCTCGCTCCGTCTTCGAGCTGCTGTAGCGGGCGAGGACGTTCGGACGAGACTCCGGTTCGATCCGCCGTTTCTCCCACCGTCCGGCGTCCCATTCCGACGGTATCGACGCCGGAGATGCAATCGGAAGAGTCAGGCCTCCCGAGTTAATCGACCCGACAACGCTTCCAGATGCTCGAGTTACCCTTCGGTTTCGCGCTCGCGCTACTGCTCGTCTGTATCGCCTTCTTCTCCGGGATCGGCATCACCACCATCGGACCCGGCGGCATCTTCGTGACGATCGCGCTCTACTCGCTGACGCCCCTTCCCTCGAGCCAGGTTGCGGGCACCGCCCACGCGACGTTCATCGTCACCGGGCTGGTCGGCAGCGTTGCCTACCTCTACTCCGGCGAGATGAAAACCGGCGAGAGCCGCGCGATCGCGATCGTCCTCAGTCTCTCGAGCGTCCTCGGCGCCCTGCTCGGTTCCCAGATCAATCCGTTAGTCTCGCGGTCGCTGTTCGGGATCCTGCTCGGCGGCGTCGCGATGACCGTCGGCGGGGTCATCCTCTACCGCGAGCGCCGGGGGTTCACGCCGATCGTCGACGTCGATCCGCTGACCCGGGAGGGGCAGATTGCGCTCGGCGGGCTGGGGCTCGTTCTCGGGGTCGCCAGCGGCCTGCTGGGGATCGGCGGCCCCGTCCTCGCGGTGCCGGCGCTCGTGCTTGTCGGCGTCCCAATGTTGCTGGCCGTCGCGGTCGCGCAGGTCCAGTCGATCTTCATCGCGGTGTTCGCGACCGCCGGCTACGCCGTCCAGGGCGACGTCCTCCTCCCGCTGGCGGTCGTCGTCGGGACGCCGCTGTTGCTCGGCGTCGTCGTCGGCTGGAAGATCGCTCACGTCGTCAATCCAGCGCGACTGAAGGTCGCGCTGGGCGTCGTCCTGCTCGGCGTCGGCCCGTACCTCGCGCTGTGACCGCTCGAACCCTGGGGGTTCGGATCGGCGATTGCCCCTGTAACCTGTCGATCAGGTACCAGACTCAAGAGCGTCCCGGGCTAGTCTCCCGATATCATGCCACCCCGGATCCTCGTTCCGTTCGACGGCTCCGATCCCGCTCGAGCGGCCCTCGAGTACGCAATCGAGCTGTTTTCGGACGGCGAGTTCCTCGCGTTGACCGTCGTCGACACCGCCTCACAGCCGGTGATCCCGAACGCGGCCGACGACGCCGACGAGGAGTTCCAGGAGATTCGCGAGGAGGCCGACGAGCAACTGAGCGGTGCAGAGCGGATTGCGAACGAGCACGGCGTCTCCCTCGAGAAGCGAAGTCGAATCGGCTCGCCGGCCCAGGAAATCATCGACTGCGCCGAGGAGGGTGCGTTCGACCACGTCGTGATGGGGAGTCGCGGTCGGTCGGGCGTGACGCGACTCCTGTTGGGCAGTGTCGCGGAGGTCGTCGTCAGACACTCGCCGGTTCCGGTAACCGTCGTTCGGTGACCGCAAGCGCGTGTTGGTCGGCCAGCGGTGGCCATTGCCGGCCCAACGGACTTCCACCTCGCTCCGAAATCACCGGCAGAATGCTTCCGTACGTCGTGTTAGGCGTTGCGGTACTCGTGGCAGCGGTCGGTCTCGAGCGGCTCTCCTATCGGGCGCTCGAGCGAAATCCCTCCGTCGCGACCGAGGAGTTCCCCGGGATCGATCGCGAGCTGCTAGGCAAGTTCAGCAGCTTCGACGCCGAACTGGGCTGGGTCCCCCAGCCCGACCGGGAGAAACAGAAGGACACCGGCGACCACCTCCCCGGCGAGGAGGTCCGCAGCGTCGTCACCTACTCGACCGACGAGTACGGCAGCCGCGTCTGTCGCGCGAACGATCGGGGCGAAGACGACGACGTCACGGTGTCGACCTACGGCGACTCCTACTGTTTCTGCCGGGAGGTCGACGACGACGAGACGTTCCAGCACTACCTGTCCCAGGAACTCGACACCCACGTCGCCAACTACGGCGGCGGCAACTACGGGTTAGACCAGGCACTGATGCGGATGAAACGCCAGTACCCCGAGGAGGAGACCGACTACGTCTTCGTCGTGGTCACCGCCTCCTCGATCGCCCGCATCCTCTCGGTGTGGAAACACTACCAGGAGTTCGGCAACATCTTAGCGGTCAAACCCCGCTACACACTCGAGGACGGCGCCCTGAAGCGCATCGACAGTCCGATCGAGGAGAAGGAGGACCTGCTCGATCTGGAGTCGAAGGCCGACTTCCTGCGTGAACACGACTTCCACTACGACCACTGGTTCAAACCGCACCACGCCTCGCGGCCCTACACCGCCGACCTGCTCGACGATTCGGAGAACGTCCGCCACGCGCTCTGTGAGGGTGGAATCGAACTCGAGAAACGAACCGGGCGAGCGATCCCAGGAGTCGACTTCGACGACGCCAAAAATCGCACCGAACTCCGGATGGAACGGCCCCGAGTTCGCTACCACGAGCGGCTGTTCGACACCCACGAGGACCTGTTCGACGCCCTGATCGGGGAGTTCGTCGACTACGCCGACGAGCAGGAGTTCACCCCGGTGTTCGTGATGGTCCAGCAGCTCCGGTACGCGAAGTACGAGGCCGAGCACGGCCCGATCTACGGCGATCTCATGGAGCGACTCGACACCGAGTACGACGATCTCGAGACGGTCGACATGGCGACTCACCTCTCGGGCGGCGGCGACGTCGAGTCGCTGTACGTCGAGCGCGGCGAGGGCGGCCACTACAGTCCGCAGACCAACAGGAAGATTGCACGGGTGCTGGCCGATATCGTCGAGGACGACCGATAGCGACGAGTCCGAACTCGTTCACCCGGCGGTGCAGTAACCGGGGTGTCGTTGACGGGGCTCGAGTCCGTACCCCCTGAAAATGCAACCGCTGTACCTCGCGCTCGGGATCGTCGTGCTGATCGCGGTCATCGTGGATATTATCTGGACGACGCTGTGGGTCGACGGCGGCTCGGGTCCGCTCTCGGGTCGGCTGACGACGGGCGTCTGGCGCGGGCTCCGGATCCTGACGGGCGATCACTCGAAGGCGCTCAGCATCGCCGGGCCGCTGATCCTCACGCTGACGCTCGCGATGTGGATCGCGCTGCTGTGGTTCGGCTGGACGTTCCTCTTCGCCGGGGGCGACACCGCACTCATCAGCCCGCAGACGGGCGAGCCCGCGGACTGGACGGGACACTTCTACTACGTCGCCTACACCATGTTCACGAACGGAAACGGCGATTACTCGCCGACCTCGGGAACCTGGGAGATCGCGAGTTCCTTTACGACTGCGACGGGGATGGCCTTCGTCACGCTCGGCGTCTCCTATATCCTGACCGTCCTCGGCGCGGTCTCCGAGAAGCGGGCGTTCGCCAACAGCGTCACCGGGCTCGGCGAGCGAAGCGAGGAGTTCGTCCGCGCGGGCTGGAGCGACGAGAAGTTCGGCGGGCTGGACCTCCCCGTCGAGTCG
The DNA here is from genome assembly GCF_029688845.1 of Natronococcus sp. A-GB1. Taxonomy (GTDB): domain Archaea; phylum Halobacteriota; class Halobacteria; order Halobacteriales; family Natrialbaceae; genus Natronococcus. The sequence continues at coordinate 83,767 of NZ_JARUKW010000014.1, forward strand.
CTGGCCTCGGATCTCTCCGAACTCGCGGATAAACACAAAGCGTACCCAATCCTTCACTACTACCACAGCGAGAAGGGCGAGCGGGCCTCGGCGATGGCCGTCCCGATCTTCGACGAGGCCATGACGCTGTTTCGCTACGGCGTCGACGACGACACCCAGCTCAACCCGGCCCTGGTCGAGAACGCCCGCTCGAGCACGGACAGCTACCTCGACACGCTCGAGACCGCCTTCATCGAACCGGCCGACGAGGTCCCCCCGCAGCCGGACCTCGAGCGACTCCGCGAGGACGATATTCCGACGGTCGACGACGGGGAGTTCGAGGACGCCGTCGCGGAGCTGACCGAGCGTCGGCGGAACCTGCTGGGCGTCGTCCAGGCTGACGCGTGGCACTGGCCGCCGATCGGCGACGACGACGACTCGGTGCCCCGTCCCGACGACGCCGCCGAGGAGAGCGGCTCGCGATAGTTCACTTTCACCGCGGTAGCGTACGCCTTTTACCCTCGCCGTTTGTAGGGGGAGACGATGACGTCGTTCCAGTCGACACTCGGCGAGGAGTCGGGGATCGCCGAGGAGCTGGCCGAGAGCCAGCAAGCGATCTCCATCGCCGAGTTCTTCGAGAAGAACAAGCACATGCTCGGCTTCGACAGCGGTGCTCGAGGCCTCGTCACGGCCGTCAAGGAAGCCGTCGACAACGCTCTGGACGCCGCCGAGGAGGCCGGTATTCTGCCGGATATCTACGTCGAGATCGAGGAGTCGGGCGACTACTACAAACTGATCGTCGAGGACAACGGCCCCGGACTGACGAAGGAGTCGCTCCCGAAGGTCTTCGGGAAGCTGCTCTACGGATCCCGCTTTCACGCCCGCGAACAGTCCCGCGGCCAGCAGGGGATCGGTATCTCCGCGGCCGTGCTCTACTCCCAGCTGACCAGCGGGAAACCCGCGAAGATCACCAGCCGAACCCAGGGCTCGAGCGAGGCGGAGTACTTCGAACTCATCGTCGACACCGACGAGAACGAGCCCGAGATCAGCGTCGAGGAGACCACGAGCTGGGATCGTCCCCACGGCACCCGCATCGAACTCGAGATGGAGGGCAACATGCGCGCCCGCCAGCAGCTCCACGACTACGTCAAGCACACGGCGGTCGTCAACCCCCACGCCAGGCTCGAGCTCAAGGAACCGAACGCTCACTTCAAATTCGAACGCGGAACCGACCAGCTCCCCGAGGAAACCGAGGAGATCCGACCCCACCCTCACGGGGTCGAACTCGGCACCGTGATCAAGATGCTCTCGGCGACGGACTCCCAGACCATCTCCGGCTTTCTCCAAGAGGAGTTCACCCGCGTCGGGAAGAAGACCGCCGACTCGGTGATCGACGCGTTCCGCGACCGCCACTACGGCCGCGAGATGCGCTGGAGTTCCCCCGACGAAACCGAAGGCATCGACATCGGGGCAGCGGTTTCCGAGGCGACCGCGAACAAGGGCGCCGAGCCGACGGCCGCCTTCGCCGATGCCATCGCCGACGCCGTCGCTAACCGCGAGCGGATCGCCCACCACGAACTGCTCGACCTCGTCGCCGAGGCGGCCGACGCCGCCGAGGACGAACACGGCACGGCCTTCGGCGAGACGGTTCAGAAGAACGCCGCCGACGCGGTCTGGAACGCGCTGATCGACGCCCCCGAGGAGACCGCCGACCCCGACGAGGACGCCGTCGCGGAGTCCCGTCTCGTCACCGACTGCTACGAGATCGCCGACGGGGCGACAAGCACCCGCAAGGACGACGACGTGATCCACGGCTTCGCGAGCCGGCTCGCGGCCAAGTTCGAGGACGAGGACGACGAGCGCCACCGCCTCACCCGCACACAGCTCCGCGAACACGTCGACCGCGCGGCCGACCTCACCGAGGAATACGACGAGGTGTCCTTCGGCGACACCGCTCGAGAGAACGTGACCGAGGCGGTCTGGGACATGATGGTGACCGTCCCCGACGACCCGCCGCTGGTCAGAGAGCTCGCGGGCGACCGCGACGCGACGAGCGACCTCGTCGATGCGATGCGGGCGACCGACATCATGGCGCCGCCGACGCGGTGCCTCTCGCCGATCACCGACGACCTCATCCGGGCGGGCCTCGAGAAGGAGTTCGACGCCGAGTTCTACGCTGCAGCAACTCGAGACGCCGAGGTCCACTCTGGCGACCCGTTCGTCGTCGAGGCCGGTATCGCCTACGGCGGCGAGATTCCGGCCGAGGGAAGCGCCGACGTGCTTCGCTTCGCCAACCGCGTTCCGCTGGTCTATCAGCGCGGGGCGTGTGCGACGACCGACGTCGTCAAATCGATCGGCTGGCGAAACTACGGGCTCGACCAGCCCGGCGGCTCGGGGATGCCCAACGGCCCCGCCGTCATCATGGTCCACGTCGCCTCGACGAACGTCCCGTTCACGAGCGAGTCGAAAGACGCCGTCGCGAACGTCCCCGCGATCGAAGACGAGATCGAACTCGCGATCCGCGAGGCCGCCCGCGAACTCAAGAGCTTCCTCAGCAAGCGCCGCTCGATGGAGAAACGCCGGAAGAAACAGAACGTCCTCGGACAGATCCTCCCGGAGATGGCTGAGAAGGTCGCGGAGGTCACGGGTCGGGAGGAACCCGACATCGACGACGCCATCGCCCGCATCATGAACAACGTGCTCGTCGAGCGCCGAATCGAGGCCAACGGCGACGGTCAGGCCGTCTCCGTGGTCGTCGAGAACCATTCGAGTACGAACGAGTCGCTCGAGGTCACCGACATCGTCTCGGCCGAACCCCGCAACCTCTCGGACGGCGCGACCGCCGTCGAGATGGACGGCGAGTGGTTCGTCAAGTGGGAACCCGAGGTATCGAGCGAGGACGAGGCCATCCTCGAGTACGAGGTCGACGACGACGCCGCGTTCGACCTCGACGTGAAGGGCGTCGAAAGCGCGAAACTCACCGTAACAAACCAATGAGTGCAGACACCGACCAGCAGGCCCGAGAACAGCTGCTCGATCTCGCCGCACAGTTCTACGACCAGTTCGAGCTGGGCGAGATCCCCCACATGTCCGTGCCGACGCGGACGAAGAGCAACATCGAGTATGACGAGGAGAAGAACGTCTGGGTGTACGGCGACCGCGAGTCGACCCGCTCGGCGAACTCCGTTCGTGGCGCCCGCAAACTGCTCAAGGCGGTCTACACGATCGAGTTCCTCGCGAACCAGCTCGAGGAAGATCGCTCCTCGACGCTGCGTGAACTGTACTACCTCTCGGAGAGCTGGGATAACAAAGAAGCCCAGTTCAACGATCAGGACGAATCCAACGGGCTCATCGAGGACTTGGAGATCGTCTCGGGGGTCACCCGCGAGGACTTCCACATGCGCCCGGAGGAGTCCGGCGCGACGATCATGGGGCCGCTGCACCTCCGCGAGCAGACCCGCCGCGGCGAGCGCGAGATCCACTGCCAGGAGGACGTCGGGGAGGGCGGCTACCAGATCCCGAACAACCCGGACACGATCGAGTTCCTCGACGCCGACGCCGACTTTATCCTCGCCGTCGAGACCGGTGGGATGCGCGATCGACTCGTCGAGAACGGGTTCGACGAGGAGTACAACGCCCTGATCGTCCACCTCAAGGGCCAGCCCGCGCGTGCGACCCGGCGGATCACGAAACGGCTCCACGACGAGCTCGACCTTCCAGTCACCGTCTTCGCCGACGGTGACCCGTGGTCGTACCGAATCTACGGCTCGGTCGCCTACGGCTCGATCAAGTCCGCCCACCTCTCGGAGTACCTCGCGACGCCAGAAGCTCAGTACATCGGCATCCAGCCCGCCGATATCGTCGAGTACGACCTGCCAACGGATCCGCTGTCGGACTCGGACATCAACGCCTTAGAGAGCGAACTCGAGGACCCCCGCTTCCAGACCGACTACTGGGAGGAACAGATCGAGCTCCAGCTCGAGATCGGCAAGAAGTCCGAACAGCAGTCGCTGGCGGCTCGCGGGCTCGATTTCGTGACGGAGACGTATCTCCCAGAGCGTCTCAGTGAGATGGGCGTCATCTAGACGGTCATCGGTCCGAGGCTGGGGGAGATGTAACCGAGCGTCTCAGCGAGATGGGCGTCCAGGTTCACGAGTTCAGCGCCGGAGTTCCGTCTCTCGCTCCGTCGAACTCGAGTCCTCGATCGGGATCGTGATCTCCTCGACCGTCGGCGAGCCGTCGGCTTCCGCGTTCGCACACCGTCTGCAGTAGGCGTTTCGCCCTTCAGACAGCGTCACCGGCACGCCGAGGACGTAGAACCCCTTCCGGTAGACGCGCTCGAGCCCGCGACCGACGGGGTCGGCACAGGCCGCACAGGGGCGGTCGTAGTCGGTGATCGACCGCTCGTCGACCGTTCTGGCCGAACCGTTCGTCGACGGGGAGCGTCGAAGTCCGAACCGGCGCCGAACGCCCGGAAACAGCCCCAGTCCGACGGTGGCGAGTCCGATCGCGGCCGCGACCAGAACCGGCGCGATCGTCGAGCCGGCGAGAAAGACGGCCGAGCCGACGAGCGCGAGCGCGGCCGCGAGACAGCCGGCGCCGGCGACCCGGCCTACGGTCGCCCAGCTCGAGTCCGTCTCCGCTTCGTCGCTGGCCTGCTCGGCCCGCAACACCATTCGTTCGGCGTCGCCGACGTACCGGTAGGCGCCGTAGAGGGCGTTTCCCAGCCCCATCGTCCACCAGACGGTCAGCGCCGCGACGACGAGGTGGGCGTCGACGCTGCCGAAGGATCGCCGGACCATAACGACGTGGTCGCCGAAGTCGTGCTCGAGCTCCCAGCCGTCTCGCATCGCGGCCGCGACGCGTCGCTCGAGGGCGGGGCGAACGTTCGGATCCGAGGACCCGTCGTCGCTGGTGGAACGACCGCAGTCCGGACAGAAGTTCATCGACGCCTCGAGTCCCGTCCCGCAGTGAGCGCAGTACAGCCCACCGGTCGCGACCCGACTCCCTCCCCGCCGACGATCACCGCTCATACTCGAGGGGAGGGCGAGGACGACACTAACTCTTTGGAGCTATCAGTCGACGGAAACGCTCGAGGGTGCGACGAAGACCGCAGAGCGGACGGTCGGTCGCTCGGTCGTCGGTCGTCTCGACGATCCGCTTACTCGTCCAGAACGACCGGAACCTGACGGCGTGCGACGTCGACGACGAACGCCTCGGGGTCGGTCTCGAGCGCCTCGAAGGTGTTGTAGTGGATCGGGAGGACGAGGCCCGGCCGCATCGTCCCCGCGAGTTCGGCCGCGTCGCGGCGATCCATCGTAAAGGAGCCCCCGATCGGGGGCAGGAAGACGTCGACGGCCAGTTCCTCGTGGACCGGGAGGACGTCGGTGTCGCCGGGCCAGAAGGCGGTGACGCCGTCGATCGTGACACCGAAACCACAGCCCTCGCCCTCGCGGTGGTAGGGCTCGCCCTCGTCGTCGGTGTAGGGGCCGCCGGGTTCGTTGTACGCCTGGGTCGTATAGAGGTCGAGTGGGCCGAGCACGAACGACTCGTCGCCTCGTACTCGTTCGATCTTGTAGGGGAGCTCCTCGAGCCGTTCGTCGACCCGGTCGATCTCGTCGGCGTCGATCGCCTCGTGGGCGACGACGATAGCGTCCTCGTGGGCCACCCGTCGAATCGCCTCGGGATCGTAGTGGTCGTCGTGGCTCACCAGAATCAGGTCGCCGTCGCGGGCGTCGTAGTCGTCGAGCACCCCGTATCGGCCGGGGTCGATGTAGACGACGGTCCCCATCTCGCCTTCAAGGCGAACCGTCGCGTAGCCGAGCCAGTCGATATCGACCGCGCCGTATCGAACAGTCATGGACGGTGATTGGCGAGGCGGGGCGAAAAGCGTTGGCGGTGTGGTTCAGGGTCGGCGGATCGAGTGCTCGAGCGTGCCGACACCCTCGACTTCGATCTCGACGTCGTCGCCGTCCTCGAGCGGGCCGACGCCCTCGGGGGTTCCGGTCGCGATCACGTCGCCGGGCTCGAGGGTCATGTAGGTCGTGATCTCGGCGATCAGTTCGGGGATTGAGAAGATGAGCAGATCGAGCGAGCCGTCCTGTTTCGTCTCACCGTTCACGCGGGTCCGAACGGTCGCGTCGTCGGGCACCTCGTCTGGCGTCGCGAGCACCGGCCCCATCGGCGCCGCGCCGTCGAAGGCCTTGCCGCGGATCCAGTTCTGTTCCTCGCGCTGGTCGTCGCGGTTCGAGATGTCGTTGACGCAGGTGTAGCCCTCGACGACATCCATTGCCTCGCTCTCGGGGACGTGGCGACACTGCTCGCCGATGACGACGCCAAGTTCGGCCTCGTGGTCGATTCGTTCCTTGCCCGCGGGGGCGGTGACGGTGTCGCCGTGGCCCGCCAGCGCGTTCGGCGGCTTCAAAAAGAGCAGCGGGCGGTCCGGAACGTCGTTGCCCATCTCGTCGGCGTGGGCCGCGTAGTTGCGACCGATGCAGACCACCTTCGATGGCTCGCAGGGCGGGAGGACGTCGATTTCGTCGTCCTCGAGCGCGTAGCTCTCGTTTGCGAAGTGGACGTGACCGCTCTCGAGTTCGCCTCGGCGGACGGCCCCAGCGGGATCACGGAATCGCACGTATTTCATGGCCGGTCGGTCGTAGCGCGGCTCCAAAAGGATTGAGATGGCGGCGGGTATCGCACCGCCTTTCGAGGACGGACGGTCGTGTGCCGGGGCCTGTCACGACGGCCGCGGAACGGAACGTTTTTTACTAGGCCTCGGCAAGCAGTGAATGCGTTCAACTCCGTTGTCCTACGGAGCGCAGCGACGTAGGGCTCGGAGCGTGAACGAAGTGAACGCTCCGTTGGTGTAGTCCGGCCAATCATTTCGGCCTTTCGAGCCGATGACCTGGGTTCAAATCCCAGACGGAGCATTTTGCTGCGAACAACTCGTGAGCAGTAAATGCTGTATGCTGGGTTTGAAGCAGACCAGTCGCGCGCAGCGTAGCGAGCACGTCTGGGCGTGGTTCAAATCCCAGATGGGTGGTTTTCGGCTCGCATGAGGGCCAATCCTCGAGCGACGGCTCTCGGCGTCGCTGCCTCGAGCGAGGACGACGGCAAAAAAGCGGGGACGACGAGTTCAGTAGTAGTAGAACTCGAGTTCGTGACCGCAGTTGTGGCACTCGGTTTCCGTGCCGCGAAGGCGGTTGGGGGTTGGGCTTCCGAGACCGGACCCGGGCGGGAGGGATGCGTTTACGGTTCCGTTACACTGGGGGCAACCGACACGCACATCCGGGTTGTTAGATTGTGACATATGTCGACGTACTCAAGACTCCGAAATAGTTATCCGAGTCGTAAGCTCCGGCGCGCCGCAGGCACGGTGACGTTTCGGGACGTTTCACGGCTCGGCGTGCGGTCGGTCGGACCGTCTTCGATCGAACTCCCGAACGTCCCGGAGAGAGTGGTGAGGCGAGTCGTTGCGGACCGAGGCGGGATTCGGTGAACCAATTAGGGAGCTGTTAGACAGTGACAATCAATGAATGTGGCAGGAGAGCGTGACCGAAACGGGCGGAGATGTTCGGGGAGAAAATCGTCGAGCGGGATCAAACCTATCGATATGTGGGTTTTCACGGGTGAACCAACGAGCATTTGACGCCCCGCTCCTACGACTCGAGTATGAAGCGACGCGCGTATCTGGGAACGCTGGGGGTTGCCGGAATGGGCGGACTGGCGGGGTGTCTGGGTGACCTCCCGGTCGTCGGTAACAGCGAGACGGCGCTGGGCGAGCCCGAGCAGTCACGAGGCAACCCGTCGCACCCGGCCTACGGCGACGAGTTCCCGACGTTCACGCTTCCGGACCCGCATGCGGGACGGGAGGTCTCGCTCGAGGAGTTCGAGGACGAACGCGCGTACCTGTTGACGTTTATTTATACGTCCTGTCCGGATCAGTGTGGAGTGCTTACTAACCTGCTGGGGCTGGTCCAGGAAGACGCGGCCGAGGAGGGATACGAGGACGACGTCGCCATGCTGGCGATGACGTTCGATCCGGAGACCGACGACGCCGACGCGCTTCGGGAGTACGGCGAGCAGTACGGCGTCGACTACGAGGCGGAGAACTGGCACTTCCTCCGACCGGAGACGGAAGACGAGGCGATGGAACTGCTCAACGAGGAGATCGGTGTCCCGGCCCAGGTCGGTGGTAACGGCCACGACGACCACGGCGAGGGCGACCACGATGGTCACGGTGGGGACGATCACGACGACCACGACGACCACGATCACGACGCAAGCATCCACTACTACATCGTCTTCCTCGTCAACGAGCAGGGGATCGTCGAGCGTTCGTACCCGAACGTGACCGACGACCGCGAGGAGAACCGTCCACAGGCGATCATCGACGACGTCCGGACGGTGGTCGAGTAACGATGCGGCGTCGGGACGTCCTCGCCGGAGTCGCGAGCGCGGGAACGCTTGCTGGCGCCGGAGCGCTTGCGGTGTACGGCATGCCGGGCGACGAGAACGACGAGGAGCCCCGACACGATCCCGTAACGATCGACACCGTCGAGGCGGCCGGCAGCAGCGGCGGCACGCAGCAGATCCCCGCCGAGGACTCGGTCACGTTCGTCGACCTGTTCGCGACGACCTGCGGAACGTGCAAGGAACAGATGCCCGCGCTGGGCGAGGCCTACGACCGGGTCGGCGACGACGTCACGTTCGTCTCGGTTACTAACGAGAACGAGGAACAGGTCCCCGACGCGGATATCGCCGACTGGTGGGACGAGCACGACGGCCACTGGCCGGTCGGCCGGGACGCGACCTCGGATCTGATCGTCCACTACGGCTCGGGGACCCCGATCGGCGTCCTCTTCGATTCCGACGGGATCGTCAGGTGGGAGGAGTCGGGCCGAAAGGAGAGCGACGAGATCGTCTCTCGCATCGAGGACGTTCTCAAGTCCAAGAGCGAATGATCGACGCGGCGCTGCTGTCGACGCTCGCGTTCGCGCTGACCGCCGGCGTCTTCACCTTCTTTTCGCCGTGTGCGTACCCCCTGCTGCCCGGCTACGTCGGCTTTTACGTGAGCCAGACCGACGCCGAGGAGTCGTCGCTCACGAGGGCGGTCGGGCGCGGTCTGGTCGCCGGCGCTGGTGTTCTCGCCACGTTCGGCGTCCTACTTGGCGTCGCGTTCTGGATCGGCCACTCGGTGCTCGCGGACATCACGATCTTCGAGGCGCTCGTCGGGGTCGCCCTGGTCGGCTTCGGGGTGCTCGTTCTCTTCGATCGCGCGCCCTCGCTGTCGGTCGCGCTGCCGAAGCGCCGATCCGGGACTCTCGGCTTCGGCCTCTTCGGGGCCGGCTACGCGCTGGCCGCCGCGGGCTGTGTCGCACCCGTGTTTCTCGGCGTAGTCGCCAGCGCGGCCGCGCTGCCGGCGGCGTCGGGGGCGCTGGTGATCGGAACCTACGTCGGGATCGTCGTTCTCCTCATGGTTTCGCTGACGGTCGCGACCGGGATGGGGCTCGCCGCGGGTGCGGGCCGACTGTCGGCCTACGGCGACACGCTCCGACGAGTTGCCGGGGCGGTGATGATCCTCGCCGGTATCGGACAGCTGTACGTCGCCTTTTTCCTCGACGTGATCTGATTCCGGATCCCGCCTGCATTTCTCGAGCCAGCGAACGCCCTGGCAACTGCAGGTATGAAACGTATTCGACAGTGTGCCGAATGCCGAGACGAAAATGTACCAGGAACTCTTGCTCGCAACCGACGGCAGCGACGGCGCTCAGCGGGCGGCCGATCACGCGATCGAGCTCGCTCGCCAGATGGATGCGGACCTGCACATCGTTTCGGTCTCCGAGGACGGCCCCCACGCTGAGACGAAGCGCGACCAGATGCGGACCGACCTCGAGGACCAGGCCGCCGAGGCGATCGAACAGGTAGAAGAGAAGGCCGCCGGCCACGGGATCGAGGTCAGAAAGACGATCCGCCATGGCGTTCCACAGGAGGAGATCGTCGATGTCGCCGAGCAACACGGTTCCGACCTGATCGTCGTCGGCACCGTCGGCCGGTCGGGACTGGACCAGTTGATCGTCGGCAGCGTCGCCGAGGAGGTCGTCCGGAACGCGCCGGTACCGGTCGTCACGGTCCGGGACGAGAGCTAACGACGACTACGAAGCGGTCGCTTGGGATGTAATGGATCGCTACCGACGACTACGGAAGCGATAATTAACTCCGCCGGAGCACGAGGGGAGCCAACCGTGGCCTCCCGTCAGGCAGCCGATTCGCGGGCGATCGTCCGTTCGTTCTCCCGACGCTCGAGTCCCCGGAGAGCCGCCGGTGCGGAGGAAACCCGATGAGCCGGGCCGGCTCGACGCTCGAGCCGCTGTGCCGGGTGCTCGTCGTCGGCGCCTCCGAACCGATCGTCTCGGTGGCGGAGACGGTGACGGCGGGGTTCGACTCCGTCTCGCTGGTCCGGGAGCGGACCGTCTCGAGCGCCATCGCCCGCCTCGAGACGGTCGACGTCCACTGCATCGTCTGCGAGTTCGAACCGAACCGGGCTCGCCCGCCCCTCGAGCGACTCCGCCGAGAGACCGACTCCGGCGAGACCGTGCCGATCGTCGCGGTCACGGACGCTCCCGTCGGCGCGCTCGAGGCAGGTGCAGTCGACGTCGTCGGCCCCACCGATCCCGCCCGTGTCGTACTCGCCCGACTCGAACGCATCGTCGAGGGCGAGCGAAGCCGGCAGACGAACGGCTCGAACTCGAGAGACCGGTCGATACTCGAGGGAACCACCGCCGTCGTCTGGGTGATCGAGCCAAACGGCGAGATCGCGTACGCGAACCCGGCAACCGACGCCGAACTCGACGTCCCTCCGGACGAACTCGAGGGACGGATGCTGGCGCGGGCAATCCATCCGGACGACCGCGACGACGTTCGCGAGGCGCTCGCGGCGACCCTCGAGGGGGCGTTCGGCACCTCGACGCGCGTGACGGCCAGAATCGGTCGGCCCGATCGGACGTGGCGGTCGGCGGAGCTTCGGACGGTAAATTGGCTCGACGATCCCCGGCTCGAGGGCGTCGTGGTAACCGTCTACCCAACGAGCGACATCGAGCCGTCGGTTCGAGGCGCGTCGATCCTCGATCGGATCACCGATCCGGTCTTCGAGGTCGGTGACGGCTGGGAGCTGCGGTACGCTAATGCTGCAGCGAGAGATCTGTTCGAGGGGGATCCGAGTCCGGGGACCCTCCTCGGTGAGTTGCTCCCCGAGGCGATTCGCGAGCCGTTGCTCGAGGCTGTTCGAGCGGTTCGGACGGACGAGAGGGCGACGACCCTCGAGATCGAACCCTCGAATCGGCAGGAGGTGATCCCGGTCGGCCTCTTCCCGACGGCGTCGGGAACCGTCGTCCAGCTGCGTGACCCGGAGACCCGGTCCGAAAGCGCGGCTCGCCTGACCGAATCGGTCGTCGACGCGCTTCCGGACGGGATCGGCGTTCTCGAGGACGGGGTCGTCACGCTGGCGAACGCGCGGCTGGCGGAGCTGGCCGATACCGACGTCGTCGGCCGAGAACTCGAGGAACTGTTCGATCGGGAGCTGGCTGAGACGGTTCGCGAACGCGGGCGGACGGCACCGTTCAGGTGGACCGAGCCCGTTTTCGGAACCCTCGCGCTCGGGGATCGGCGTTCCGTCGCGGTCACCGTGGTCCCGTTTCCCGACGGCGAGCGAACACTCTGTCTGATCCGGGATCGACAGCGGTCGCCGGCCGGAGCGTTACGGACGCTCGAGGCCGCGGTCGGATCGATTCGTGAGGCCGAAACCGTCCCCGATGTCGGACGATCGGTCGCCGAGGCCGCGGTCAATCTCGCCGGCGGCGACGTCGTCGCCCTGTATCGACTCGAAGAACGGGCACTCCGGCCGATCGCGGCCGTGGGCCGCGACTCGAGGACGTCCAGCCTTCCCGTCGTCGATCGCGCTGTGATCCCGGACGACGTCGTTTGCGACGGGGCTGGTGCAACGACTCGAGACGCCCGATCGCTCGAGTCGTTCCTCGAGGCGGCTGATCTCCGGGCCGAACAGGTGCTCACGGTTCCGGTCGGAACAACGGTGCTGGTCGCGACCACGACCGAGCCGATGGGGTTCGATCCGATCGATCCCGGCCCGATCGAGAGCCTCGCCGAGATCGGCGCGCTCGCGCTCGACGAGCGGGACGCGGCGGCCCAACTGTGCGGGTGTCGGTCGGACCGGACGGCTCTCGAGGCGACCCTCGATCGGCTTGAACGGCTCGGAACGATCGAGCAGGATCTGCTCGAGGCGAGCGACCGGGAGGCGGTGTACCGACGGCTCTGTCGGGGGATTACGTCCCTCGAGTTTGCCGAGGGATCGAGCGAGTTCGCCTGGATCGATGTCTCCGAAAACGGCCGCGAACGAGTCGATCCCAAGGCGGTCGCCGGAGACGCCGACGTTCGACCCGATCCGCTCGCGATCCCACGACCACCGCCGACGGAACGGACGCCGACTCCGGAGACGGTCTGTCACGACGACCTGACCGAGGCGCCGGACGAGCCCTGGCGAGAGCGGGCGCTCGAGCGGGGGATCCGATCCGTGCTGAGCGTCCCGCTTCGATCCGGATCGTTCCGGTACGGAACGCTGACCGTCTACTCGACCGAGACGGGGGCGTTCGACGGGCCGATCCGCCGCGGGATCGAACGCCTCGGGGACGTCGGCGGCTCAGTCGTCGATGCGATCGAAACCAGGCGGGGGCTTCGCGGCGAGGCCGTCACCGAACTCGAGTTCGTCCTCCGCGAACCCGACCCCCTGGCGACGATCGCTCACCGGATCGGTCGCCCGCTGACGGTTCGGTCCGTCGTTCCGCGCTCCACCGGGGGCGAAACCGTGTTCGTGACCGTCCCCGACGGCCCGCTCCCGGGCGTCGACTCGCTCGCCGAGCTCGAGGGGATCGACTCGGTGCGAACGGTCGGGACGATCGGCGGAGATCGGCTGCTCGAGCTCGTCGTCGACGAGCCGTCGATCGCGGTAGCCGTCGCCGAGCACGGCGGCGTCGTCCGATCACTGACGCCGACCGACGACCGGACCCGACTCGTCCTCGAACTCTCGGAATCGGCCGACGTTCGAGCGTTCGTCGACGCGCTCGAGCGCGGGTGGGAGCTCGAGGTAGTCGCCCGCCGCCAGCGCGAGCAGTCCCCCGAGGACGCGCTCGCGCTCGATTCGGTCCTCCGCGAGCGACTCTCGGAACGACAGCGACAGACGCTTGAGGCGGCCTACTACGCCGGCTTCTTCGAGTGGCCCCGGGAGAGCACCGGTGAGGCGGTCGCCGACTCGCTGGGGGTCTCCCAGCCGACGTTCAGCCGTCACGTCAGGGCCGCACAGGCGACGCTGCTCTCGGTGCTGTTCGAGGAGTTCGACGGACTCGAGTAGCTCGAGACGGCGGTAGACCCGTATTACCGCGAGTAGCATCGGGCTACGTGAACGGTCGAGTTCTCGCGGACGACAGTCGGCTTCGGCGACCGATGAATCAGTATAGCCCCGCTTCGGGGGGTCGTGTCGATAGCTAGCCCCCACGGCCATCCGTTCGCGCTCGAATCAGCCATTCGATGACTACGGACCCGGTAACGAGATCTTATCGCTGCCGTCTCCCCGGACGGCGGATGAACCGATGAGCCTCGACCTCGCTGCGGATCCCGACGGCGTTGCCGTTCGAACGCAGGCCAACGGCGGCGTGCTGGCTCAGCTCACCCTCTCGCACCCGGAGCTGGTGTTGCGACCGACGCTGCGACGCGCACCCGAGATCTCCCTCGAGCCCGAGTACTGGACCGACGCGGGCGGCGACCGAACCCTCCTGTTCGTCACCGCGTTGGGCACCGAGTTCGGGGCGTTCGAGACCGCCCTCGGGACCGATCCGACCGTTACCGATCCCGTCCTCGTGGATCGCGCTCCCGAGCGCCGGAGCTACCGACTCGAGCTTACCGAGCGAGCGATCACCCTCGTCGAGGCGACCGCCGCCGTCGGCGGACGGCTCCGCGGCTGCTCGAGCTGTCGGGAGGGATGGCAGTTCCGGCTGCGCTTTCCCGACCGGAACGCCCTCGTCGCGTTCAACGACCGGTGTCGGGAGCGGGACGTCTCGGTGACTGTCGACCACCTCCGACCGGCCAACGCCGACGGCGGTGGGCCGGTTTCGCTCACGGAGAAACAGCGGGAACTGCTGACCGTGGCGTACGAGGAAGGGTACTTCGACGTCCCCCGACGGATCTCCCAGGACGAGCTCGCCGATCGCCTCGACGTCTCGAAGTCGGCGATCTCCCAGCGGCTCCGGCGAGCGATCGCGCAGCTCTGTGGGTCGGCGTTCGCCTGAAAACGGGGTTTCGAAGCCGATCGGGTCGTTACTCGTCGTCTTCGTCCTTCATCGACCCGAGCTGGGAGACCAGCTGATCGGTCGAGACATCGGACTCGAACTCGAGCTGTCCGTCGTGGTCGTGTTCGTGGATACTGACGGCCTCGACGTCTTCCTCGTCGTCCCGTGGTTGTTGCTGTTCGGACTCGTCGTAGCTACCAAAGCCCATGACGGAACCGAGGGACGGCTGCGGAAAAGACGTGGTGGTTCGATGCCACCGTGGATCGGGATCCCACGCCGATGGCGCGCTACTTCAGCCGGAGGTACTGTCGGTCGTACTCCGGTTCGCCCTGGCGCGGGTGGACCATGATGAACGACTCCGGTGGCATATCAGCGAGGCGGGCCGGCAGATCTCCGAGCTCGTTGTGCCAGCCGACGTCTCCCCGGCGCGGTGAGATCGCGACGATGAGGTCGTCGTCCTCGGTTCGCTCCTCGAGCGTCGGCAGTAGCTTCCCCCAGTCGTCGATCGAGTCGAACTCGGCGCTGACGTCCTCCTCGACGAGGCCGAACAGCTGCTCGAACTGATGCGATGGCCCCTCGACGACGATGACGTTCAGCTCGGCCCCGAGGTTCGCTGCGATCCGCTTGACCAAGTGGACGGCCTCGTAGAACCCCTCGTGGTGGTCGGCACCGATCGGGACGACGACGAAGATCCGTCGGGTCGTGTTGATCGGATGCCCGAGCCGCGAGATGAGCACCGGAAGCTTCGTCCGCTCGAGCACCTGATCGATGATGCTCCCGAAGATCCGGTGGCTGAAGCTCTGGGTTGCGTCCCATCCCATAATAATCTGGTTAGCCTGTACCTCGATGGCGCCCTGAACGATCCCTGAGGCGACGTTGTGGTTGACCCGCGCTTCCGTCTCGATCGGGACTTCCGCGGCGCTGCCCTCGGCCGCGAGTTCGCTGAGTTCGGCCTGGACCGAGCTGATCTGATCCTCCGGCGACTGGCTCGTATCGGGCTGGACGACGGTCAGCACGTGAACCGGGTTGCTTCCGCCCTCACCCTTGACTACGAACGAGAGCTCTAGCAGCCGCCGCTGGAGTTCGGCGTTGTGCGACAGCGGGAGCAGGATGTTCGGGTCCCGTCCGTCGTCGGAGTCGTCCTCGACCTCACGGTCGAGGGCGAGCCGGTTGGCGGCACGTTCGGTCATCCACGGGCTGAGGAGTGCAGTAATCAGCAACAGGAGGACGACCGCGTTGAGGATCGCCTCGCTGAAGAGCCCGGCGTCGAACCCGACGAGCGTGATCGCCAGCGCGGCGGCGGCCTGTCCCGTCGAGAGGCCGAAGATGACGTCGCGCTCGTGTTTCGTGTAGTCCTGGATCTCGGCGACGGACCAGGCGGCTGCGCCCTTCGTCACGACCATGATCGTCGTGATGAGCGCGGCTATCTGGAGGGTCTCGGGACCGGCGAAGATGACCCCGAGGTCGACGAGCATCCCGACGTGGAGCAGGAAGAACGGAATGAAGAACGCATTTCCGACGAACTCGATGCGATTCATCAGCGTCCCACCCTGCGGAATGAGCTGGTTCAGCGCTAGCCCGGCAACGAACGCGCCGAGAATCGGATCCAGGTCGAGGATCTCCGCGAGGCTGGCGGCCGCGAAGATCCCGACCATCACGAACAGGAACTCGAAGTAGCTCTCCTCGCTGAAGTTCTGGAAGAACCACCGGGACGCCGGTGGAACGAGGAACCAGACGCCGGCAAAGAGGAGTCCGAGCGAGAGCGCGATATCGCCGAACAGCAACACCGAGAGCCCGTCTTGGACCGCGCCGGTGACGATCGCGAGCACGACCAGCGCGAGGGTGTCAGTAAAGAGGATACCGCCGAAGACGGCCGAGACGGCGCGGTTTTTTGTGACACCGAATCGGTTGACGATGGGGTAGGCGAGCAGGGTATGCGAGGCAAACACCGCCGAGAGCAACAGCGCCGCCCAGATGTCGAGTCCGAGGAAGGCCGTCGTGGCGAGGGTTCCGACGGTAAACGGCACGAAGAAACTCAGCAGACCGAACAGGGCGGCGTTCTCGGGCGCCTCCTTGAACCCTCGGAGATCGACCTCGAGTCCCACAGTGAACAGCAGATAGATTAGTCCGACCTCGCCGAGCAACTCGATCGCGTCCGAGTGTTCGACGATACCAGTCGCACCGGGGCCGATGATCGCCCCGAAGACGACGATGCCGACGATGCCGGGCTGGCCGAGTTTCTTGACGAACAGCGGCCCGACGAGAAAGATCAACATCGCGAGGGCGAAGATCAGCACCGGCTGGTCGAGCGGTAACCCGAACCCGTCGACGACGAAGAGCACGGTCCAGTTCATCGTGGCTGGGCTGTACTCGAGGGGGCGTATAGTAGTCCTATCATCGGGTGGAACGCGTTTCGTCGCGGCGTGGTTCGAGAGGAGACAATCGTGGGCTGGTGATGGTGTGGCCGGATAATAAAACGCGTGATTCCGGATTTTGGTGCCCAGTAGCCGGTGAGATCGGTGAGAACCATCGAACCGAACACCAATTCCGAGCTATTGACCACATTCGGTCGGTTATCGACCGCCGACGTCTTCGTAGCCGACTCCTTCTCGAGACCCGAACCTCGGATCCACCCTCCCGACATGGTCGTCGGGACGTGTACGATCTCACTACTACCCGAAACGAGTCCCCGGCCGATCGGTCGGTCGGAACGCCGAGCGTCGAAACGGTCGCTCAGCGGCTTCGATTCGGCTCGAGTCAGCCGGTTCCGCTACGGGAGATCGTCCATCGCTCGTCGGAGTTGTGGGTCGAGTATCCGTTTGCTACGGGCGCCGGTAGCCCGTCTATAGTAATGGGTTCCGGAGCTCTTAGGCTGCCTCATGTTCACGTACCGGTTGTTCTCCCGAACAGCTTCTCAGGTCGATCAGTCTCAAACGGCATGGACGCGTCGCCCTCGGCTGAGGCATGCGCGCAACGACCGAACTCGCGGCGCGGCGGGATCGCTCTCGGACGGCGTCGGCGACGGGGGACGGTGACCTGTCGATGTGTGGAATCATCGGCCGCGTCGGGGACGGCAACGCGCTGGAGACGCTACTGACGGGCCTCGAGAATCTCGAGTATCGCGGCTACGATTCGGCAGGGGTCGCCGTCCAGAACGGCTCTGGAATCGCCGTCGAGAAGCGATCCGGGAAGGTCGAGGCGCTGATCGACTCGGTCGCAGACGATCCACTCGAGGGGCGGGTCGGAATCGGTCACACCCGATGGAGCACCCACGGACCACCGACCGACGAGAACGCCCACCCTCACACCGACGCAACCGAGGACGTCGCGGTCGTGCACAACGGGATCATCGAGAACTACGCCGAGCTCCGCGCGGAGTTGCGCGCGGTCGGCTACGAGTTCACGAGCGACACTGACACCGAGGTCGTCCCCCACCTCATCCAGTACTACCTCGACGGCGGGGCCGACAACGAGACCGCCTTCCGGAGGGCGATCGGCGACCTCGAGGGAAGTTACGCGATCACGGCGATGTTCTCGGGCGATCACGTCCTCTACGCGGCCCGTCAGGGGTCGCCGCTGGTCGTCGGGGTCGAGGACGGCGAGTACTTCCTCGCCAGCGACGTCCCCGCCTTCCTCGAGTACACCGATAGCGTCGTCTACCTGCGGGACGGCGACGTCGTCATCGTCGACGGCGACGGCGTCGAGTTCACCGACCTCGAGGGCAACCCCGTCGAGCGGGAGCCCGAGAGGGTCGAGTGGGATCCCGAAGAGGCCGGGAAGGGCGAGTACGATCACTTCATGCTCAAGGAGATCGACGAGCAGCCGACCTCGCTGGCCCAGGCGATCGAGGGGCGGATCGACCCCGAGAACGGACGGATCGCGCTGGCCGACTTCGGCCCGGGGACGTTTACCGACGTCTCAAGCGTCCAGCTCGTCGCCTGTGGAACGTCCTACCACGCCGCACTGTACGGCTCGCTCGCGCTCAACCAGGCTGGGATCAGGGCCACCGCCCTGCTGGCCAACGAGTACAGCGCCGCTGCACCCCCCATCGACGACGAGACGCTCGTGATCGCAGTCACCCAGAGCGGGGAGACCGCCGACACCCTGAACGCCCTGCGACAGGCTAGCGCCAGCGGCGCCGAGACCGTTACTGTCACGAACGTCGTCGGCTCGACCGCCGCCAGAGAGGCCGACGAAACGCTCTTCATCCGCGCGGGGCCCGAGATCGGCGTCGCCGCGACCAAGACGTTCTCCTCGCAGGCCGTGATGCTCACGCTGCTCGCCCAGCGAATCGCCGCCGACCGCCGGGGCGAGCCGCCGGCCGACCTCGAGTCGCTGCTCCCGGCGCTCGCCAGGATGCCCGCGGAGATCGAACGCGTGCTCGAGACGTCCGACGCCGCGGCGGTCGCGAGCCGCTACCGCGGCAGCCGGTCGTACTTCTTCATCGGTCGCGGACTGGGCTACCCGGTCGCGCTCGAGGGAGCGCTGAAATTCAAGGAGATTACCTACGAGCACGCCGAGGGGTTCGCCTCCGGGGAACTCAAACACGGGCCGCTGGCGCTCGTCACCCCGGATACGCCGGTGTTCGCTGTCTTCACCGGCCAGGAGGACGCGAAGACGCTGAACAACGCCGAGGAGGCCCAGACCCGCGGGGCGCCGCTGGTCGCCGTCTGCCCCGACGGCCACCCCGCCCTCGAGACGGCCGACGCTCACCTCGAGATCCCCGACACCGAGCCGGCGCTGTCGGGGCTGCTCGCGAACGTCCAGCTGCAGCTCGTCTCCTACTACGCGGCCGACCTGCTGGATCGACCGATCGACAAGCCCAGAAACCTCGCGAAAAGCGTCACCGTCGAGTAGAACCGCCGAGCCTTGCGCTCGCGGGTCGCTCCGTTATCGATCTCGTTCGACGACCTCGCCGGGCGTCGTCGTCGCCCCCGTGTCGAGTTTGAGCCCCGGCGTCAGGCTCGTGTTGATGCCCGTCTTCGCGTCGTCACCGACGACCACGCCGAACTTCCGTCGGTTCGTCGACACCCGATCGCCCTTCACGGTAAACTTCACACTCCCGCCGTCGTGACGGAGGTTCGCGACGGTCGTTCCCGCCCCGAAGTTGACGTCGCGCCCGAGGACGCTGTCGCCGACGTACGAGAGGTGGCCGACCGTCGCTCCGGACGAAAGGACGCTGTTTTTCACCTCGACGGCGTTGCCGACCTTCGCTCCCTCGTCGATCAGCGTCGCGCCGCGAACGTAGGCGTTCGGCCCGACCGTCGCTCCCGATCGGATCAGGGCCGGCCCCTCGATCACGACGCCGGGTTTGACCGTCGCACCCTCCTCGACGACGACCGCACCCTCGAGGTGGGCGTCCTCGCTGACCTCGCCCGCAACGTCGCCCTCGAGCTCGCCGAGCTTCCACTCGTTGGCCTCGAGCAGCTCCCAGGGGCGGCCGACGTCCATCCAGCGCTCGAGGGTAACTGGCGAGACGGCAAACTGGTCGATGACCTGCGCGACGACGTCAGTGATCTCGTGTTCGCCCCGCTCGCTCGCGGGGACGTCGAGCCACTCGATGGCCTCCTGGGGAAACGCGTAGGCGCCCGCGTTCGCGAGGTTCGTCGGCGGATCGTCCGGCTTCTCGACGATGTCGGTGACGGTGCCGTCCGTCGTGCTGAGCACGCCGTAGTTACGCGGGTCCTCGACCTCGATCGCACAGATCGCCGGACACTCGTCGAACAGTTCGTCGATCGCGTCCTGATCGTAGAGGTTGTCGCCGTTCAGCACGGCGAAAGGGCCCTCGAGGTGGTCGCTGGCGGCGTTGACGGCGTGGGCCGTTCCGGCCTGTTCCTCCTGGATCGCATACGAGATCGGCACGCCGCGGTACTCCTCGCCGAAGTACTCCCTGACGGTTTCGGCCTCGTAGCCGATGACGAGGATCACTTCGTCGGCGCCCGCGTCGACGGCGGCGTCGACGGTGTGGGCGGCGAGCGGTCGGTCGGCGACGGGCAACATCGGTTTCGGCACCGACGAGGAGAGCGGTCGGATCCGCGTCCCTTGTCCTGCGGCAAGCACGACAGCTTTCATTACGATCGCATAGTTCGATTTCGGGGATTAATATACGGCCGATAATCGCTCGCCGGTTCGGCCGGCCGATTCGACCCGTCGAACGGGACCGCTGGCCGAGGTGAACGGCCCTTCTTCCAATACACTCCGAGAGCGCCCCGAAACCTCGAGCGTCGGTCCCGTCCGTTCGATCGAGAACGGTTTTATCCCTCGTTAATCGGCCCATTACTGTTCAGAAATATGTAATTTCTGCAGGTTCAACCCGCGACGCCGTCGATATCGAGAGAGGGGTTGGCATCCACTCTCGAGGGACCGTTCGGAACGGAAAGATCGGACTAAATTTCATCGCGATCGTTATGCTGCCTATATTAAATACCGCTCTGTGATTAGCCGCTGGTGATGTCGACGGAACCAACCGACGCGAAGTGGACGCCGATCTCGTCCGGGCAGCAAACGACCTCGCCACGGTGTGTCAACTGCGACAACCAGGTGACCCGGCAGTTCGCCCGCGTGTTCGGTGACAACCGGGACGTCGTCCACGCCTGTCCCGACTGTGCGACCTACCGGGAGATGAAAACCTCCGACTTCATCCCGGAGGAGCGACGATAACGATCGTTTGCCACTGCAGTCCCCGCTGATGCTTCTCGCTACTGTTCGTCGAGAACGTTCGCCGCCTCGGTCGCTCGTTCGACGATTCCCGTCGCGATCGCGAAGACCGAGTCCGCGTCGGCTTCCGCGCGCGCTTCCGCGGTCACCCTGACGACCGGCTCGGTTCCGCTCGCCCGGATCAGGAACCAGCCGTCGTCGGTCTCGACCCGGACGCCGTCGAGGGCGTCGACGTCGTCGTACTCCTCCTCGACCGTCGTCTCGACCGCCTCCATTACGGCCTCCTTCGCCTCGACCTCGATCGACGTCCGTCGGATCGGGTACTGGTCGATGTCGGCGGCGAGCTTCGAGAGCGGTCCCTCCCGCGAGACCAGTTCGGCGAGCTTGCAGGCCGCGAGCGGGGCATCCGGGCAGCGGGTCTCGGTCGGCCAGATCCAGGCGCCGCTGGGTTCGCCGCCGAAGACGACGTCGTCCTCGGTGGTTCGCTCGGCGACGTAGACATCCCCGACCTGGGTTCGGGTCAGGGAGGCCCCGACCGCCGCCAGCGCGTCGTCGACCGCAAGGCTCGTATCGACGGGGGCTGCGACGCGGTCGCCCTCGCCGGCCGCGTTCCGGGCGAACAGCGCGAGCAGGGCGTCCTTCGGCACGAACTCGCCGGTCTCGTCGACGGCCATCATTCGATCGGCGTCGCCGTCGTGGGCGATCCCGAGTTCGGCGTCGGTCTCGGCCATGACAGTCATCAGCGTGCCCAGTGTCTCCCGATTCGGTTCGCTCGGCCGTCCCGGGAACGAACCGTCGGGCTGGCCGTTTAGCGTCCGGACCCGGCAGCCCAGGTTCGCGAGAACCGTCGCCGTGACGGCGCCGGCTCCGTTGCCGACGTCGACGACGACGTCGAGCGGCTCGGCGAGAGCCACCGCGGCCTCGAGCTGACTCGCGTGGTGCTCGCGGACCCCCTCGCGTCGCTCCCGTCGTCCCTGGCCGTCCCAGTCGGCTAGCTCGTAGTCGTCTTCACGAACTCGGCGGGAGATCGATTCGCGCTTCTCGGGACCGAACGCCTTCCCGGAGGGGGTCCAGAGCTTGATCCCGTTGTCGGTCTTCGGGTTGTGCGAGGCCGTGACGACGATCCCCGCGTCGGCCTCGAGATGGTCGATCGCCCGGGCGACCGTCGGCGTCGCCTCGACGCCGACCTCGAGGACGTCGGCGCCACACTCCTGAAGTCCCGCGGCGATCGCGTCGACGAGCGTGCGGCCGCTGTCGCGAACGTCGCGGCCGACGACGACACGGTCGTAGCCGTCGGAGGCGACCGCACGACCGACCGAAAGTGCAAGTGCGGCCGTTACGTCCGTCCCGACGGTTCCACGGATACCACTGGTCCCGAACATACGAATCGTGACGGCGGCCCCGGCGTTAATATGTATCGACTTCCGGGTCCCGACCCGCCGCTGTCGGTTTTCGACGGGGGCGTTCGCGGTTACGTCTCCCTTCGAACGAATCGGTAGCCACCCCCTATCGAATTGAACCGTCGATATCGTATATACGTCCCCGCGGTGGCCGTCCGGACGGCATGCTCACACACGTTCGAGAGCGGAATCGTCCCGTTCGTACCGCGACGCCGACCGCCTTGGGAGTCGAGCGAGCCGGCGAGCCCGGCCGCCGCGACCGCCGATGAGTGCGACCGAGCACGACGCCGGCTCGTCCTCCGTCTCCGAGCTCCCGCCGAGTTCGAAGCTCGTCTACAAAGTCCTCGAGTACGAGGGCGCGATGACCCAGGAGGAGATCGCACTCGAGTCGCGGCTCTGTCCCCGAACGGTCAGGTACGCGCTGGGAACGCTCATGGACCACGACGTCGTCGACAGTCGGGTTAGCCTCGCTGACGCCAGACAGTCGAAGTACTGGATCGAGGAGTAGTTCGTTTCGCGTTCGAAACAGTCGGTTTCGGACCGCCTACCGCAGTTTTCTGTAGCGATCGATCAGCAGATCGAGGCCGAACGAGCCCGCCGTAATCGTGTAGTTGGTCTCGAGCCGGGGGTTAAACTTCGCCTTGTAGCGGTTGATACTCGGCACACCGGCCCCAACGAGGTCGTAACGTTCGAGCCCTGCGTGGAGCCCGTCGCGCATGACGTGCCAGTCGAGTAGGTCGTTGATCGGTAGATCGAGTTCGGTGTCGGGCTTCACGCCGCCTTGCCATCGGTACCGGGTCGTCCGAGATTCGACGACCAGGATCCCGCCGACGAACTCGCCGTCGACCCGACAGACGTAGGGGCGGATCGCTCCCTCAGGGAGTTCGCGGTGGACGGCACGGGCGAACTCGGGATTGAGCTGGAACGATCGGCCCTGGCTCTCGTAGCGGGCGGCGACCTGGTCGACGATCCGCTCGACGTCGTCGTTGTCGCCCTCCTCGACGACGTAGGCGTCGGGGTCAGCGTTTCGAACGTTGTTCCGGGCGTCACTGCTGAAGCGATCGAGCAGGTCGTCCTCGCTGCCCTCGAGGTCGACGACGTAGGTGTATCCCGGCTTGACGTCGTACTCGTTCCAGACGAACGGTCTGACGTCCTCGAACTCCGCGACGACGAACTTGGAGTACTGCGGGGAGAGTTCGCGATCGATCCACTCGAAACAGCCCTCGAGAAAGCGCTGGACGCGTCTGTCTGCCTTGCGTTGTTTGAGCTTGTCGACGTTCAACACCGAGGGGCCGAGATAACACGACCACGCCTGCGGAGCCGGCGAGAACGCGCCCGTGATCGGACCCCTGGTGTACTCGAAGACCGGAAAGATCCCGACGGCCTCCTGGCCCTTGAAGCCGGCGAGCAGGTGCGGTGTCGAGTCGGTGTCTTCGGCCTGCAGGCGGATCGCCTCCGCCCGACTGAACGGGTTCGTTCCGTCGGAGCGCTCGACGTATCGGTTCCACTCCTCGGCGTCTGCCTCCGGATCGAGGGTAGTGACCTCGACACTCATAGGTATCCGAGATCCGAGAGCCTGTCTTCAACGGCACCGTCGTCGGTGACGGCGAGTGTCGCCGGCTCGTAGGCGGGGTAGTCGGTAACGCCACTCTCGTCGACGATCGACAGCGCGGTGCCGTCCATGTCAGTGTCGATCGGCACGTCGAACAGCGAACAGATTGTCGGCGCGATGTCGAAGATCGTCGCACCCTCGAGATCGACCGACTCGTCGAACGCCGACCCGACCGCGGCGACGACGCCAGTCCGCTTGTGGTTCCACGACTCGCGGGGTCGGGCGAATTCGGCGCTGTCGAGGTCGGCGACGATCGTGTTGTCGAACCCGCTTGGAACCGTGACCACGTCCGGTCCGTGGTCGAGGTACGGGCCGCTGAAGTACCGTTCCCGCGGTTCGACGGCCTCGAACATCGGCTCCCCGCTGGGGGTTCGCATCGTCGACAGTCGTTCGACGAGCGCCGAGCGGATCGACTCGTACTCCGAGGGGGGAACCGTCCCGTTCGGTTCGCGTCCCTCGAGGTTGATCCGGATCCCGAGTTCGCTCTTCGAACGGACGTAGGCCCGCGACTCGGGGAAGTCGACCTGGGCGCTCGCCGCCCGGATCACGTCGTTGGGCACGCGCCTGCCGATCGGCTCCTTCAGCCCGACCAGATCGAGGGCGTCGGCGACGCGCTGGGTCGTGATCCCGACCGTCGCCGCGACGTTCATCGCCCGCTCGAGCGGGCCGGCCTCGTGGTCGTCGGCGTCGTTCCCGGCAAGCAGATCGTTCTCCCAAGCCCGCGACCAGTCAGGCATCCCCTCGCCGCCCTTCTGCGCGGCGAGCAGGCCCTCGTTTCTGAGGAACTCGTTGACGCGGAACTCGTGGCCCGTCACCCGACCCATCCCGTGATCACTGACGATCAGGACGTTCTCCGGGTCGTGGCGTTCGATCGTCGTCTCGATCTGGCGGTCGACCTCGCGGTAGACGGCCTCGACCGCTCGTTTTTCCCCGCCGCGCTCGTGGAAGACCGAATCGGTCTGCTGGAACTGCAGGAAGCCGAAGTCGGGTTCGAAGCGCCGACAGAGGTAGCGAAACGCCTTCCCCCGAAGCTCCGTCACCCGTTCGTAGGCCTCGATCGACTCCGCGGGCTCGGCGCCGTTCTGGGGGTAGATCCGGTACTCCCCGCAGGCTTTCTTAACCTCCTCGAGGATCCCCTCGGGGTGACAGTCGGGCTCCTCCGGCGCGGTCATCCCCGGGATCAGCGCCCCGTCGAACTCCCGTGCGGGGTGGGTTACGGGGAGGTTGACCACGACGCTCGAGAGCCCGTGCTCGCTCAGCAGCTCCCAGACGGGGCGTTCGCGAACGTGCGTCGAGTTGACGACGGTCCAGTCGTAGCCGTCGAAGGAGAGGAAGTCGAAGACGCCGTGCTTGCCGGGGTTCTTCCCGGTGTACAGCGACGGCCAGGCGCTGGCCGTCCACGGCGGGATCTGGGACTCGAGGGGGCCGCTGGTCCCCGTCTCGAACAGCCGCCGTAACGTCGGCGTCTCCCCCGCCTCGAACAGCGGCTCGAGGATCGGCCGACAGCCGGCGTCGAGCCCGATGACGAGTAGTCGAAGACCGTCTCCGTCGTTCGAACCATCCATAGGCGTCTGCTGTGCCCGTCCGGGCTTTGTTATGCAACCACTGGGCGGACTGTAGGCGGTCGCTGTAAGCGGCCACCGAAGCACGCTCGAACGGCGTCTCGTGGCTATAGGACACGGCTGTAGCAGTGTGGTCTCAAACGCCGGCGTATCGTCGATGCGGGTATCCGGATTCGGTCGAGTAACCTGTCCCGAACGTTCGAGTCGCGGTACTACCGGTCTCGTCAGGGACCGCAGTTTCGGTCCCGATCCGGTCGACACCGCCTCGCTCAGTCCGCTCGCGTCGGGGATTCGCCAGCCGTCGATCGGAGCCTGTCCTCGAGCCCGTACGCTCCGTCGGCGGTTCGTTCGAGCACCGATCGGGTCCGCAGCTCCGAGACGAGACTCTGGACTGCGATCGTCGACCGACCGACCCGCGACGCCAGCGCCTCGGTCTTGAGCGGTCCCTCCCTGACGAGCGTCTCGAGGATCTCCTCGCCCGCCTCGAGCGAGCACAGCGACCGATCACAGGCCCGCTCGAGGCGGTCGGCGACCCGTTCCTCGTCGAACAGCGCCTCGATATCGACGTCGCCCCCGTCGCGGCTCGCTTCGCTCTCCTCGCCTTCTTCGTCGCCGAACTCGGTGTAGCTGATCTCGCGGCCCGCCTCCGGGTTCTCGAGCTCCGCGACGCGCTCGCGCAGCCGATCCCGTTCGTCGGTCCGATCGGCGAGTTTCTCCCCGAGGCGTTCGATGCGCTCCTCGCGGTCCTCGAGTTCGGCCTCGAGGTCGACGACCTCCTCGTGGAGCCGCCGTCGCTCCTCGTCGTTTCCGGGCAGCTGGGTCTGGGTCGTCTCGACCCCGGCGACGGCGTCGGCGAGCTGCTGGGCCGCCGTCGAGATGTCGCGGGCGGACTCGAGTTCGCTCTCGAGGGTCGCGATTCGCTGGTCGCGCTTCTCGAGTTCGGCCTCGAGCTCGTTGACCCGGTCGGCCTCCCGTCGTTCGCGCTCGGAGATCTCCTGGAGGTCGTCGACGAGGGTGTCGGAGACCGACTTGAGGTCGGGTCGTTCGAACTCCTCGAGGCCGGGGGTCGCGCCGGCGTCGAAGGTTCGCTTGCGTCGGAACTGGACCTTCCGAACGTCGGTTTCGGTCCAGTCGGTCTGGACGAACGCCTGGCCGTCGTCGAGCTCCGAGACGCGCTCTTTGTACTCGGTGTCGATGATGCGGCCCACGACCTTCGTGTCGTTGTCCCAGGTCAGGCGGTGCCAGACCAGCCAGTTGGCCTGGGTAATAAAGTCCTTCTTGACGTCCGCTGGGCGCTGGCTGATTCCCAGAATACCGAGGCCGTGCTTGCGCCCGCGCTTGCCGATCTTGATCAGCAGGTTGCCCGTCTCGCCGACGCCCCCGCCCTCGGGGATGTACTCGTGGACCTCCTCGACGACGAGCAGGAACGGCTTCTTCAGCTTCTTCTCCTTGACGAACAGCTGGCGGGCGACCTCCCGCAACAGCTCGTCGGCCGCGTCCTCCTCGAGGTAGCCCGAGACGTCTAAGATGATCGGGACGTTCTCCTCCAAGGCCAGCGTCGCCATCTGCTCGGCGTGTTCGGGACCGATCTGGACGTCACACTCCTCGTCGGCGCCGGCGTGGAGCATCTCGTACTCCTCTTTCAGCCCGTAGTACTCGCCGTCGGTGTCGACGATCAACAGGGGGAAGCCGGCCTCGAGCAGCTCCTCGGCGATCACCGAGGCGGTGTTCGACTTCCCCGAGCCCGACTTCCCGGTCGCGAACCCGCGACCCGTCAGCAGCTCGATCACCGGCAGCGTCAGCTCCGTGCCGTCAGCGGTCTCGCCGACGAGGACCTCCCGCTGGTCGCTCACCGACCGACCACCCGCGGACGCGACTCGTTCATTGTCACTGTTGTTCGAATGCGAGACCTTGAATACTTTCTTCACGTCGGCGAGAAACGCGACAGGAATCAGTAGTTGGGAATACGGTTTCGTTACTCCGGTCTAACGCGTTTGGTTCTCAAGATCGGAACTCGATCGCCCTCGCGGGCGGTTCACGATCGGGGTGGGTCCGGTGTCGCGGCGAAGAACCGTATAACCTGGTCAGCAACAGCCTCGGGTTTGTGGCCGGGACCCGTATGTCCGGTATCGTCAATCTCACGCACCGTGGAGTCTGCCACGTGCTCGGCGACGTGGCGCACAGAGTCGGTCATCCAAGGCACCGGGACCGACTGGGTCCCATGCAAGAGCAGGACCGGCACCGTGATCTCGGCGAGTTCTGACGGGTCGGTCGGACTGGTCCACTCCGACTCGAATATCTGCTCGAACTCCCGGAGTTGAACCGGGACGTTCGGCGCCAGCACCTCGAAGAGTCCCAGTTCCTCCGCCCAAGCAAGTTCGTCGTCGTTCGCGACGAACTCGACCCAAATACGGGCTGCATCGGACAGCCGACCCTCCGCCGCGACCTCGCCAACGCGCTCGATCGTATCCGTCATGCGTTCGGAGACGTCCTCCGTTATCACTTCGAACGCGGCCGGCTCGTAGGCGGCGACGGCGGAGATCGCGTCCGTCTTCTGCGCTGCGGCGAGTGAGAACAGGCCACCGCCCGACCACCCCATCAGACCCACGGGTTCACCGATGCTCTCGGCGAACGCCGTGACGTCCTGTACGAGACGCTCGGGCGAGTGATCGGTACTCTGGCCGCTCAACCCGCGGTTTCGCGTACTCATGGCGTAGCAGGTGAATCGATCCGTGAGGAACGGTAACAGCGGTTCCCAGACGGTCTCACCGTCACTCATAGCGCCAGGAACGAGGACCAACGGTGGTCCCTCTCCATGCACGCGTCCGGCTATCTCGGTGCCGTCATCCGAGACGGCTCGGTGAATTTTCTCGCCCGTATCGGGTTGTGTTGGTTTGTCCATAGAATTACACCCCTCCTCAGTTCCTATGTTATCAAGTGTCATAAGATCATCCCGTGACAAATTTGCAGGGTCTGCACAGAATGTATGGCCTGGTCTAAGAGACAACGTATTACGGGCCGTCTGGTAGTGAACGGTACGCGCTCAGACTTGCAGACTCAACCTCACGGCTGATTCAACTGAATTAGTACAAAAAACACTCCCGATGTGACGGATAACCCCTCTGTATTTAGCACGCTTCTCTTGACAGCTATCGGAGAATTCGTTTGCTGCGCCGTTACCTACTTGTCCTGTACTGGTCGATTCCTCCCTTCGGTGGTGGTGTAGAAGGATGACGAGGAGACAGTAGGCCGGATTTGGTATCGTCCAAATCGTTGGTACGAAAACATTTATTCTCCTGCATTGATAGATCCGCTATGGCCCCTCTCGATTCAGACAGATTCGATCTCGAAAAGCGCCACCTCGACAGTGCTTCGCTCTTTCTCCTGGGGCTTAGTCTTATGACCCTATGGTTCAATTTCATATCAACTAGTCTGGAGGACGAGATAACTGGATCCACATTGGTGGGAATCGGCGGATTCTTTCTAATCTATGCGGGCGAACGCACTTTCAAGGGGAGGAACGTGACGTTCAAAGGGAGCTGGTGGAGTCGGGCGTTTGCTCTCTTGCTCTCTGTATTCTGTGTGCTCATCGCCGCGGGGGTTCTCTTTAGATTGATCCAATAGCCAAGCAGATATCTGGCAAATTCTGTCCGTTCCGGTTTGACAATCGAACCCACACCGGGAGAACAGTTATGTCAGTTCCGGGGGACGATACGATCGACGATGACCTCGACCGCACCACTCGCTCGCTCCCGCTCGAGTTCGTCCCTCGAGAACGGGAGCATCGGGTCCTATCGTGGACTCGCAGGCGGTGGTCGCGAACGAGGTGGCTGACGGCTCTCGACGCCCCGTCCGCGCCGCGCGTTCGCGCCGGCCGGACGGTTCGTTTTCCACGTCGAATCTCCGGCCAGCGCGAACTGCGCGGGGATCGCCCCCCGTAGTGTAGCCGGCCAACACGCGGACCAGTTCGGTTCGAACCTCGAGTTCGACCCTCGACGGGGGCCTCATGAATCGACCAGCACCGTCGCTCGAGACGAGGCTGACCGTCCGCGTCCCGCTGGGAGCCTCGGGTAGCCTCGTCGACGGCGCCACGGCGACCCTCGAGCGAGTCGACGCCATCGACCGCGTCGACACTATCGACGTCGCCGGCGTGTCGCCCGGGCTCAACGACACCGCCGCTGACTGTCGGGTCCGGCTCGAGCTCGTGGATCCGATCGACGACGACGTCGCGAAAACAGCCCTCGAGGACGGCGTCGGTATCCTCGAGGTCGAATCCGTTGCTCCGGTCAAGAACGGAACCGCCGAGCGAGCTGTCCTCGAGGCGGAACAGGGGTGAGTCCTCGACCTACTCCTCCTCGTTGGTCTCCGCCGAGTCGACGTTCTGCTCGCGGACCGTGATCCCCTTCCGGCCGAGGTGCTGGAGCTGTCGGCGGGCGAACTCCTCCTCGCGGGTACCGCGAGTAGCGAGCACGTAGACGAGCGCCCCGCCCGCGGGTCGCATCGTGCGGCCGGCCCGCTGGGTCCCCTGGCGGCGCGAGCCCCCGAGCCCGGAGGCGACGATCGCCATGTCGGCGGTCGGGAGGTCGATCCCCTCGTCGCCCACCCGGGAGATCACCAGCAGGTCGCGCTCGTCGCGGCGGAACTCCTCGAGCAGCCGGCGGCGCTCGTGGTGGGGCGTCTCGCCGCTGAGGAAGGGGACGTCCAGCGCGTCGGCGATCTCGCGGCCCTGCTCGAGGTAGTCGACGAACACCAGCGACTTCGCGCCGGGATGCGAGGAGAGCAGGTACCGCACCTCGTCGATCTTCCCCCGGTTCTGGGCGGCGATGCGGTACTTTTCTCGTCCTTCGGCGGAACCGTAGGCGTTGCCTTGCTCGTCGTCGCCCCACGGTACGTAGCGGATCTCGAGTTCCGGCTCGGCGACGAAGCCGGCGTCGAACAGCGCCTCCCAGTCGGTGCCGATCGGCGGGCCGACGAGGGTGAATATCTCTTTCTGACGGTCGTCCTCCCGGATCGGGCTCGCCGATAGCCCGAGGCGATGCCGGGACTGGAGGTGCGTGCTCCGCCGGTAGATGTCCGAGGGAACGTGCTGGCACTCGTCGAACACGACGAGTCCCCACTCGCGGTCGTCGAACAGCGAGCGGTGGCGATCCATCCCCGCGATCTGGTAGGTGGCGATCGTCACCGGCCGCACGTTCTTCTGGCCGCCGTGGTACTGGCCGATCTGGTGGGGCTCGAGCGAGGTGTACTCCTCGATCGTCTCGGCCCACTGACGCGCCAGGTCGCGACTCGGCACGAGCACGAGGGTCTCGCCGCCGACGTGGGTCATCGCACCCATCGCGGCGACGGTCTTGCCGCTGCCCGGCGGCCCGACGAAGACGCCCTCGCCGGCCTCGGCGAAGCGGTCGACCCACTCGCGCTGGTAGTCCCGGAGCGAGACCTCGAGGTCGATCTCGAGCTCCTCGCCGGACTCGAGGTCGCGGTGGTCCTGGACCGGGTAGCCCGCCTCGTACAGAATGCGCTTGATCGCGGCCTCGGCTCCCTCGCGGACCCAGTCCTCGGTCTCGGAGATGGGGGCGTGAACGTGTTCCTCGTCGAGCTTCTGACGGGCGACGTTGCCCATGATCTCCGGCGTCTGGGCCTCGAGCACGGTGTAGCCGTCCTCGTGGGTCGCGAGCCGGAACTGGTGGGCCCGATCCCAATGGCTCTCGACCCAGTCCTCGAGGTCCTCGTTGCGCTGGCCGAGCGCCTGGCGCATCGTTCGGGCCAGCTCCTCGAAGGAGTCGTGGGGCGTGCTCCAGACGTCCTCCGGTCGGACGACGTAGCGGTACCCCTGCTCGCCGTTGCCGTCGGCGAGGTGGGCGAACTGTGAGAGCTGCGCCCGCGTAAACTGGTCGGGCCGATCGACGATAATCTCGCGGCGCTTCGGAAACACGACGACGCGCTCGCGGTCGGTGAGGTCCTCGAGCTCGCTGGGGTACCAGACGACGGGGTCCGTCGAGACCGAGAGACGCTCGAGGTCGCCCCGGTCGGCGAGGGTCTCGAGTCGGTCACTGGCCTCCTCGTGGGGGATCTCGAGGGCGCGGGCGACGGCGGCCGCGGTGAGCACGGGCGCCCCCTCGCGCTGGGAGGCGTCGTGGAACTCCGCGATCGTCGGCTCCTCGCTCCCTGCCTCGAGGTCCGTCGGTTCCCCGTCGACCGCTCGGTCGGAGGCGTCGCTCCCTCTGGACGGCTCGTCGGTCACCTCGCTCTCGGTACCGTCGTCGGCGTCGATCGAGGAGTGGTCGGTCACTGACGGCCCGTAGCCGGAGTACGGGTAAACCGGTTACGTTCGGTCCCCCGAGGATCGAGCGTGAGCCCTACATTATATGCGGATCGATACCGTAACACACACTGTATGTTCCGCGCGATTCTTCCGGAGGGACAGATCGTCTGCGAACGGTACGACCGAACCGATAGCGGTCTCGAGCTGTACAACGGCGACGACGAGTTCGTCGCGTTCGTCCCCTACGCCAACCTGCACGCGCTGCTCGACGACGACGTCTACAGCGAGAAAGAGCGGTCGATCATGTAGCCGGCTGCTGGTCGATCGCCTCGAGCTGCTCGCGGTACCTGTTTCTGACCGTGACGACGGTCGTCTGTGCGGTGTCGGCGACCGCGCGCTGGGGGATCGTCTCCTCGCAGAGCAGCCCCGCGGCGTAGATCGCCGCGGCCGCAAACCCCGTCGGCGACTTTCCTGAGTGGAGTCCCTGCGTGGTCGTCTCGTCGATAATCTCGATCGCCTTCGACTCGACATGGTTGTCCACGTCGAGTTCCGAGCAAAAGCGTGGGACGAACTGTCGGGGATTCGTCGGCTCGAGGTTGATGTCGAGCTCGTCGGCGATGTAGCGGTACGTACGGCCGATCTCGCGCTGGTCGACCCGGGAGACGGCGGTCACCTCCTCGAGACTGCGCGGGATGTCCTCCTTGCGACACGCCGTGTACAGCGCGCTGGTCGCGACGCCCTCGATCGACCGCCCGCGGATGAGGTCCTGCTCGAGGGCCTGCCGGTAGATGACGCTCGCCGTCTCCTTGACGGGTTTCGGCACTCCGAGGGCGCTGACCATCCGATCGATCTCCGAAAGCGCGTACTTGAGGTTTCGCTCGCCGGCGTTTTTCGTCCGGATGCGTTCCTGCCAGACCCGAAGCCGGTGGAGCTGGCCGTGTTTGTCGGCCGACATCGAGTGGCCGTTGGCGTCGCGGTTGCGCCAGTCGATCGTCGTCGTCAGCCCGCGGTCGTGCATCGACTGGGTCAGGGGCGCACCGACCCTGGAGAGTTCGTCGTGTTCCTGGGCATTGAACGCTCGCCACTCCGGCCCGTAGTCGATCGGATCTTCGGTCAGGACGAGCCCACACTCCCCGCAGACCCGCTCGCCGCGGTCCGGGTCGTGGACGATCGTCTCGGTTTCACAGTCGGGACACAGGGCCACCTCCCGTCTCCGTGACTCCGATTCGGCTCTGGCGTGATCGACGATGGACCGCGTCATCAGTACCGAAAAACCATCACGACACTGTAAGGGGGGTACATGGTTTCGGGAGAAACCGTAACTTACTGATTCGTGTCGGATAACGCCGCCGAGTGAACGATCGATGACCGACGCCATCGTCCCGCTTGCACCCGATACGGTAACGGAACTCGAGCCGAGAGCGGCGTCCGACGCCACCTGTTCGGTGGCGGTCCGCTTCGACGGATCCGTCTCCGAGACGCGAGCGCAAACGCCGAAAGGACGCCGATTCTATCGTTTCAACGGGGACATAAGGTAAATCTCTCGTTCATCGTGTAACCCCCGTTTGCGGGTTCGAACCGTCGACTGAGTTTATAGCTTTGCGCTCGAAGGCCTCGATCCAGTGTCGCGTTACCGACCCGCCCATCCTCGTCGCCGGCTCGCCCGCCGCAGCCGTACGTGGTCACTACGCGTCGCCAATTGGTTGATACCGCGGTCGGTCGATCGACCGAAGTGGCCCTCGAGTGGTCGGTTTCGTCCCGCCTCGTTCTCCCGAACCGGAAGTCGATCCGTAGCGCCTTTGCAGGCGGTGCGAAACGTGGTTGTGCTTAAGAGAATCAGTGTTGGCGTACAACCTGGTGTGTCAATCGTGATCGCAACGTCGCTTTCGAAGCTGCAGCGGTCGCTGTCGGTCCGACAGTCCGATCGCTACGAACCCCGGCCCCGAACGAAACCAGCGGGAGCCGGACGTACAGGTGGGGGAGGCGTTCAGTAATGTCGTCGATCGATAGCTCGCTTCCCGACGAAATTGCGTCGGTTACCGATACCGACGACGACGGCCGGCTCTCGAAAGACGTCATCTTCGAGCTCCTGAAAAACCGGCGTCGAAGGGAGGTCCTGACGTATCTTCTCGAGGCCGACGAGACCGTTACCCTCGGCGAACTCGCCGAGCAGATCGCGGCCTGGGAGAACGATACGAGCGTCAACGCGTTGAGTTCCGATCAGCGAAAGCGGGTGTACGTCGCGCTGTACCAGACGCACCTGCCGAAGATGGACGACGCCGGCATCGTCAAGTACGACCAGGATCGTGGGCTCATCACGCTGGCGGACAACGCCGATCTGCTCATGATGTATCTCGACACCGACACCCACCAGCAGGATCGGTGGGACCGGTGGTACGCCGTACTGAGCCTCCTTGGAATCTCCGTCGTCGCCGCGGCGACGCTCGGGCTTCCGCCACTCGCCGCCGTTCCGACGATGGCCCTGGCCGGTGCGGTCGTCGGCGCGTTCTCCGTGCTGACGATCGTTCACGCCGTTACGAACCGCCAGGAAGAGCAGACGGTCAACGGGAAACTCTCCCGAATCGAGTGAACGAGCGAGTTCCGGTCCGCCGCTGCCGCTCGGTGCGGACGGCCGCTTCTGGTAGCGCCACGGCGGCCGCCGCCTCCTCTGCGGAGACGCGGCGACTCAGAAAGCCGGCGAACGCTCGAGAAGGACTTTTATTCATCTAGCTCGTAGTGACGCTTGGCTCCCAGAACCGCCATCCAGTACCGGAACAGTTCGCGTGCCAGCTGCTGTTCCTGGCGTGGGAGCCGTCTTCTACCCGAGCGACGATTCGCGAGTGGCGACGCCGTGCAAGCGTCGCGAGATGCCGGCGTCAGTACCGGCCAAAACGGGCTCGCAATCAGTCGCTACTGGTCGCGAGCGTTGTACTGCACGTCGACGGCCGCGTCGCCGGCGAGCTGGAACGCCGTGATCTCGCCTTCGAACCAGTAGGCGTCGCGCCAGTCGGAGACGGTCCCCCGAACGGTCGCCCCTTCGATGACGTCCTCGTCGTCGATCGAGGCGTCCCGGTACTCCGATTTGACGACCGTGCCGTCGACCGTAAAGGAGTACACGCTCGGCGCGTCGGCCTCGGTACCGTCGATCACCAGCGCGTGGGGGAGCAACTCGCTGTCGCCGTACTCGTCGGGGTCGATCTCCTCGCCGTCGACGAAGACTCGAGCTTCGCCTTCCGAGAACGTGACGTCGGCGAGCGTTCCCGAGAACCGGAACGTTCGGCTTCCGTCGGTCACGGAGTCCTGAACCGTCGAGCCGGAGCTCCGGAGCTCCTCGTCGTCGGTCTCGATGGTTCCGTCGACCGTGATCTCGTAGCTCGCGGGCTCGCCGGTCCCCTTGAGCTCGAGGACGTGGGGGAGTTCGGGGCCGTATTCGTCGGGGTCGATCTCCTCGTCGTTGAGGACTACCGTTGCGGGTCCGTCGACGGTGACGCTCTCGAGGTCGCCGTCGAACCGGAAGGCGTCGACCCAGTCGGCGACGCTGCCGTGGACGGTCCCGTTTTCGATCTCGAGGTCGTCGTCGATCGTCGCGCCCTCGTCCGTCGTGGGGACGACCTCGCCGTCGACGATGAACTCGTAGCGGGTCGCGCCGGAGGCGTCGCCATCGAATCGGATTCGGTTCGGGAGGTCGGACTCCTCTTCGTCGGGCCCGTCAGTTGAGGGTCTTGATCTTGATCCCTGGCTGGCGCCGGCCGCGGCCTCCTCGGCGCTCGTCGGGACGCCGTCGGGAACCGAAAGGTCCGGATCGTTGGTGACCTCGCCCGTCTGGACCTGTCCCTGCGTGTCGCCGCTGTAGGAGCCCGATCGGAAGTCGATCGTTCCGCCTTCGTGGGTGAGCAGCGCCGCGGCGTACGGGCCCGCAGCGAACTCGGAGTCTTCGATCGTGACCGGTCCGGGCGACCAGGCCCAGACGGGACGGCCGTGCTGTTCGGTGTAGCCGCCCCAGCTCCCGTTCTCGGTGGAGTAGTCGGTGTCGTCGTTGTACGCGACGGAGTCGACGATGACGTCGTCCGTACTCGCACACCGGAACGTCGCCACGCCGTTGTTCTTGCCGTAACAGGACTCGAAGCGGACGCTACCACCGTTGGCCGTGTTCGAACAGTAGAAGCCGTTGTTCGGCCAGCCCTGGACGTTACAGTGTCGGAACGTGACGTCGGCGTTGCTGTCACGGTGCAGGAAGATCGCGCCGGGTCCGTGGACGAAGCTCTCGCCGCTCTTGTTCGCGCCGTCGCCGAGGTAGAGGTTCTCGACGAGGACGTCGCCGGCGGGAACGTTGATCGTCATCGCGAAGTCCCCGCCCTGATAGAGTCCCGAGAAGCCGACGTTCCGAATCGTCGCGTCGGCACCGGTGACGTTCAGCAGGATCCCGTTTCCGTTTGAGACGTCGATCAGCGTGTTCTCGAAG
This sequence comes from Natronococcus sp. A-GB1, assembly GCF_029688845.1. GTDB lineage: Archaea > Halobacteriota > Halobacteria > Halobacteriales > Natrialbaceae > Natronococcus. The sequence continues at coordinate 120,055 of NZ_JARUKW010000014.1, forward strand.
GTTTCTCCCTCGCCGATCTGGATCGTCTGCCCGCTGGCCTCGATGACGTCGTAGTCGTCGTCGGCGCTCGCGACGCCCGCGAAGGCCGCCGCCGCGGTCGTCGTCCCAGCCAGCTTCAGGTAGGACCGTCGATCCAGTAATCCGCGATTACCGCTCGTTTCCGACGGCTCGACGCCGTCACCGCCAAACCGCTCCGTATCCAGTACCGATGGTTCGCGTGCCATTGCAATCGAGTAATTCCGTACTACCCGTATAAAGTTTCTCCTCTAGTTCGCATAAAATTAACAGACACTAAATCGGCGGTGTCGGTTAGTTACGTAGATTTTCTATTTTATGCCACGGAATATTATATACACAAACATTCGACTGCTCCTGGGTAATCACTGATTACCGAGCCCTGTCGTTCGATCGTGGCATCGACCGTCTGAAATAAGTAACAGTTATTCCGGCCGTGTCGCGGTCTCGTCCTCGAGCAGCGGCCGAAAACGAATCCGCAAAAAACGAGCGGCGAGTGGAGGGCCGAAGCGGATTGCCGCGTTGGCGGCGGACTTCGTCGGTGGAGGACTGCGTCAGCGGAGTCGTTCGTGCCGGCGCGGTGGAGGGCAACGCCAGCGGGGTCCGGTCGTTACTCGCTCGCGGCTTCCTCGGCGCTCGTCGGAACGCCGTCGGGCACGAAGGCCTCGGGGTCGGTACCGACGTCGCTGTCGAGCTGGACGCTCGAGCCGTCGTGTTCCGCAACACCGGCCGCGTCGTCGTAATCAGTGTCGCTGACGACGACGGTGGTGCCGTTTCCGTTCGCGCCCGCGTCGATCGCCGTGTTCGCGCCGTTCATCTCGATCTGGCAGCCCTCGACCTCGACGGTTCCGGGCGCCCACGCCCAGATTCCCCGTCCCTCGAAACCCTCCCCGTCGACGAGGACGCTCGAGTTCGTGACTCGGCTTCCCTCGGTCGCGAGGCGGTAGTGCGAGACGTAACAGTTCGCCGCGAAACACTCGTCGATGTGGACGGTGCCGCCGCCGGCGTTGCCGGGCGCGGAGGCGTAGATCGCGTTGTCTGCGAACCCCTGGATGTTGAGGTTCCGGAAGTCGATGTGGCCGGAGTGGTCGGGGTTGACCCAGAAGCCGGTCTGGCCGTGACCGGTGCCGGACGCGTTCTGCGAGTCGGAGCCGTCGCCGAGGTAGACGTTCTCGACGGTGCTCGTCGCTCCGCCGGTGTCGGCAACGCCGAACGTCGCGGAGCCGGCGCCGGAGGTGTTCTCACCGTGGAAGCCGACGTTTCGGACCGTCCAGTCGGTTCCCTCGGCGATGACGGTGATGTCACCACCGGTGGTCATGTCGATCAGCTTGTTCTCCCAGGTCTCGCCGTCGCTGATCGTGACGGTCTGGCCTTCGGCTTCGATAACCTCGTACTGCTCGTCGGCGGCGGCGGCGCCCGTTGCACCAACCGATACCGCTGCCGTTGCAACCGCTGCGAGTGACTGCACGTAGCTCCGGCGGGTTAAGGACGTGTTACTGTCTGTATTCGCCATGTTACTCGCGTCGGTTGTACGGGGTTGCTGCGCCATACAGTTTCGTAACCTGGCCTTACGGGACATAAACCTTTTCTTGTCATCTTGGGTTAAATCTACAGATTATATTGCACACGTTACCTATTTAGACAGAATGTAGAACAGTTCGATTGCGAACTTACGAAAGTCGTTCAGTCACGTCGGTCTCGCGGTGACGAAGGTAAGGAACTGTTTCCGGGGGCGGCGTCGACCCCTTCCGCTCGAGTAACCTCGAGATTCACCGCGAAAAGCAGATCTTTCGGATGATCAATCGTGAACAAGGCGTGATTACCGCCTCGAGAACTGTCATCTGGAGCCGCGGCGGTCGCGACCCGCCCGCAGCCGGGTTACTCGGCGGCCGAGTTACTCGTCGTCCCCGCCCGCGACCGCGTACATCCGGAAGTCGTCGTTCGAGATCACTCTGTCCGCGTACGGATCGTACTCGAGCCCACGGTAGGCCGTCTCCTCGTAGCGCAGCCCCTGGTAGACGTCGAACTCTCGGGTCTCGTCGAACGAAGAGATGACGAGGTAGTGATCTGCATCGTTGTACGCACCGCTATAGTTCCCCTCGTTGAACGTCTCGGGATCGAGTTCGCCGCTGGCCGCGGTGCCCGCGGTCAGCGACTCCTCGCCCTCGAGTCCGTTGATGCCGTGATCGAGCCGGTACGGATCGTACCCGATCCCCGCGTACGGCGTGTCGTCGGCGCCGCGGTCCATTCCCGTCTCGTACCCGTTGAACGTCGCCTCGGGGACGTGCTGGCCGGGGCTGTAGATGATCGGCGAGGCGTAGACGGTCATCAGTCCGAGCACGAGACAGCTACCGAGCACTACCGCCCCAACGGCGCTTGCACCCGGCCTCGAGACGAACCGGGAGAGCCCACCGATCCCGTGTGCGATCGCGACACCCGCGAGGATCGTCAACACGACGTAGATGAAGCCCATCTGTCGAAACGCCATGTTGGGCGTCCCGAGGAAGTAGAGCACGAACATCCCGCCGAGCGGGACGAGCGCGACGGTGAAGTACGTGACGAGCGACCGACCCTCCGCGTCCAGCCTCGTCCGCCCGATCACGGCCAGCAGTAAGAACAGCCCAACGGCGAGCCCGATCAGGGCGGCGTCGAGGAACATCGTGACGAACAGCTCCGCGAGGCTGCCGCCGATCTCGGTGAGCGACGTCCCTTGCTGATCGATCTCGGCGCTTCCGCCGACGTCGGCGGTGAAGATGCCCGTGACGAACCCCTCGACGGCGTCGCGAAACCGCTGGTTGGTCACCGCCCAGACGCCGAAGATCGTCCCGAGGACGAGCGTCTGAGTGTGCAGCGTCGGTTGCTCGAGCATCGGGTGGTCGGCGTACCGCCTGTGGACGAGGTACTGGACGACGCTTACGGCCGCGACGAAGACCACGGCGTTGACCATCTGCTGGGGGTGGACCAGCAGAAGGGTGAGCGCCGAGACGTACACCAAGACGCTGAACGGAGAGAGTCCGAGCGGGAGTCGTTCGATCGTCGCGCGCCGACGGAGATAGGCGACGACGGCGAAGACGACGACCGGGACGACAAACAGCGCGTTCGAGTTGGTGTGAACACCCATGTGGGTCGCGACGTTGTTGATCGGCAACACCATCCAGGAGACGATCGCCGCGACGCCGACCGCGAGCGCGTTTCCGCTCAGGTCGCGCACGGTGAGGGGAACGAAGATCAGGAACGGAACGAACGTGACCACGAGCGCGAACAGTAGCCCTCGCTCGATCGGAATCCCGCCGAGGAAGTAGAAGATCGCGCCCAGCGAGTGGACGGCCGGGTAGAACAGTTCGTGGGCCGCCATCTCGCCCTCGACGATATCTCTGGTCCAGCCCAGATGCGAGAGGGCGTCGCCCATCCCGTAGAAGTAGTACCCCCTGATCACCGGGAGGCTCACGATCGCGGTTACCGTCGTGGCGCCGAGTCCGATGCCAGTCGCCTGCTGGCGGCCGTAACAGACCAAGCTCGCGCTGACGGCGATCGCGAGCGCCAGCGCGAAGGCAATCCAGACCGCCGTCGGCGTCCCGGTGTAGACCGACGACTCGTAGGTAGTCGCGGGATCGTTCCGGGCAATCGCGATCCCCGCGGCGAGCGCGAGAAAGCCGGCGGCGAAGAGCCAGTCGAGCGCCGATCGGTTCATAGGCTGGCTGTCCGCCCTCTCCTCGGTGGTGTCGCGATACACATATCCTGACACGAGCGACGCCGACGCCGGGGTTTGTTATAGGGAACCTACAAAAAGTTCGACGTTGGCGCGCGCTCGAGTCGATCCGTGGCCCGACGACGAGGAGCGACGCCGACGGTCGAGGACGGTTTCGGACGGATCCCGAGACCCGCGAACGGACGCCGGCGACGGGGTCTCCGGGGTGCCAGGTCACGGGGCAAGTATGCAGTCCCTGTTCGATCCGGACTGACGGCTACGGACCGATTTCTCGAGTTGCGGACGATCAACGACGCTGATGCTTTTTGTACGCCCTCGGCGTGCTCTGGAAGCGACGAACCCGCATATGAGTGCTATCATCATCGATCGGCCGACCGTCGACGGGCGAACCCTCGAGTGCGAGGCCCGCGCCACGCCCGACCTCGAGCGGTTCCTGACGAGCGAGCCGTTCCGAACCGAGTACGACGTGCCGATCGCCGAGGTCCCCGAGGGGATCCTCGCGATCCCCGTCCTCGCGCAGGTCTGTCCCGTCGCGTGGGCCAACGGCGCCGACGTCTACGTCGAGGAAGTCGACGCAACCTTCGCCCGCGCGCTCGAGGACGTCCAGGAGACGCTCTGTGGCATGTACGACTTCCTCGAGGGCGGCACCCTCTACGCCCGGCGCACGATCGACCCCAACCCGCCAGCTGACGGCGAGGGCGACGGCGAGAGCGGACTACTGTTCACGGGGGGCGTCGACTCGATGTGTTCGTACGTCCGCCACCGCGAGGAGGAGCCCACGCTGATCAGCATCCGCGGCTGGACGATCACGCCCGACCCCGCCGACGACGACAAGTGGCGCCACCTTACGGATCGCGTCGAGTCGTTCGCCGCCGAACGGGGGCTCGAGACGGCGTTCCTCGAGTCGAACATGCTCTCGTTTCTCGACCACCCCATGCTGCTCGCCCACTACAAGCGCCACGTCGACGGCGCCTGGTACAGCTCCGTCGGCCACGGCCTCGGCCTGCTCGGGCTCTGTGCGCCGCTCGCGTACGCTCGCGGAATGACCGACCTCTACGTCGCCGCCACCCACTGGAAGGGGATCGACCTCGAGTGGGGCTCCCGGCCCGACATCGACGACAACGTCCGCTGGGCCGGCACCCGGTGTCACCACGACTGTTACGATCTCACCCGCCAGGAACGGCTCGACGCCATCGCCGAATACGTCCGAAGCGACGCCCCGGATCTCGAGCTCCAGACCTGCAACCGCCAGATGAAGGGGAACTGCGGGCGCTGCGAGAAGTGCTACCGGACCGCCGTCGGCCTCCGGCTCGCGGGCCTCGAGCCGACCGACCACGGCTACCCCTTCGCCGACCACGAATACGAGCGACTGCGGGTCGCCCTCGAGGGCGGCGAGTGGGTGCTCGGCCAGGACGAGCGCTACATGTGGGAAGACATTCGCGGGCGCGCGCGAGAGGCCGAGCCCGAGTCGGCGACCGAGCGGGCGTTTTTCGAGTGGGTCGAGACGGCCGATCTCGAGGATCTCGTCTCGGAGTCGGGGCCGCCGCTGTCTCATCGACTCCTCCGGGCGGGCGCGAGGAACGCACCGAACGGTGTCTACAACAGACTGTACCCGGCCTGGACGGCCGCCAGGACCGGACTCCGACTGGTTCGTTCCGACCGATAGGGACAGAGTCGGGAGGGGTTCGGGAGCGACGAGCCGAGTGGTACCTCTGCGACCACCACTGTCTGCAGGCGGGCCGCGGGTAGTTATTCCCGTTGCGCTACCCCCTCGAGTGACGGAACGGGTCCGCTACGAGCGCGCGAGGACGGACCGCGGCGGGAGCGAGGTGACCACGATACATGGTCTCGAGTAGCGGATCGACTTCGAACGGGATCGCCCGAGGAAAACGAAAGGTGGCGACTGCTATCGATCGAGCGGATCGTCGTCGTCCTCGGGCTCGTCGATATCCACGTTGATCGGATCGGTGTCCTCGTGTCCGCGCTCGTGGCGGCCGGCGCTGTCCCCGCCGACGGGGATCTTCGTCCGAAGGTCCGACGCGAACGACTGGACCTGATCGACCAGCGTGCTCACTTCCTCTTCGAACTCCTCGACGGATCGCTCGACGTAGTGGACCCGCTGTGCGGGGATCCGCCGAACGATGTCACGACCATCCTCGTCCTCGTCCGTCTTGATGATCCAGTGATCCTGGAAGTAGGCGACGTGTTCGTTCGGGACCGTCTTTCTGACGGTTCCCTCGTCGGGTTCGTCGTAGACGATCGTTGCCTCACCGACGTCGCGCTCGAGCTCGAGATCCTCGTCGACCATGCGTGACGATCCGGGCCGATACGTGGTAATCGCTGTGCTTGCAGGCCGCGGACTGCGGGATCGAAGGAATCGTTCGGGTGCAGGCTCTGCGGACCAGTCCGGCCGGTCACTCCATGTAGCCCAGCCCCTTCAGTCGGTCCTCGACGTCGGAGAAGTCCTCCTCGACCTCGCCGCCTTCGGTTCCCGAGACGGCGACTCGCTCGACCTTCGTCCGCGAGGGGGTCGCGCGCTCGTCGAAGGCGTCGAACAGCACGCGACCGTCGGTGTTCTCCGGAATCGGCTCGCCGATCCCGTGGAGCAGGGTCGGCGCGACGTCGACGACGCGGGCGCCCCGGAGCGTCGCGCCGGCGTCGATCGAGGGGCCGCGACAGAGCATGATCCCCGTGCTCCGGTGGCTGGCGGCGTACGTACCGGTCTCGCCGAACAGTTCGTCGGTGATCGTGTTCCGCGAGTCGTAGCCGTCCCGACCGTTGACGACCAGATCCGGCGATCGGTCGTCGGTCGGGAACAGCTCGTCGCCGTCGAAGACCTCGAGCACTCGAGTCCCGTCGGCCTCGGTAACGGACTCGAAGATCTCGACGAGCGCCTCCTTGATCTTCGGCACCTCGCTCGGCTCGACGACGCCGTGTTCGAACCGCTCGGTGTCGTTGACGTAGCAGGTTCCGGCGCCGTGGACGAACGCGACGGTGCGGTCGTAGTCGACGTCGTAGAGGGCGTGGTCGCCGGGGATCTGTTCTGCGACCGAGTCGACGAGTCGGCGCGGGAGCGCCGAGACGAGCAGCTCCTCGGAGATGCCGACCCGGTCGAGCGTGTTCGTGATCGTGTCTCGGGAGATCCCCAGGCTCGCGAGCGCGCCGCGGGTCCCCTCGTCCTCCCGTTTGAACAGGTATCCCTCGCGCTCGAGGACGTGGTTGACGTAGACGAGCCGGTGGATCGGCCCGAAGCCGTGGTCCGAGATGACATAGAGATCGGCATCGTGGTCGTCAGTGTACTCGATGACCTCGCCGAGGATCTCGTCGAGTCGCTTGTAGTGTTCGAGCAACGGCTCCATCTCCCAGACGAGGTGCTGGAACCGGTCTGGTGCGGTGTAGACGAAGAAAAACAGCTGCCAGTCGTCGCCGGCCTCGTCCATCTGCAGACGCATCAGCTCTCGTCGTTTCGAGAGCATCTCGTCGACCGCGTCGGGAAACTCGTCGAGGCGGTCGGCGTACTCGGGGTAGTCGAGGCTGATCTGATACTCCGGCACGCGTCGTTCGAGTCTCGACTGGAACTCCGGTGGGTGAGTGAATTCGCGTTCGGTCGACGGCGTCATCATCCCCGCTACCATCGTGCCATCGATCTCGCTGGCGGGATAGGTCATCGGGACGTTACCGACGTGGGCCGGCGAGAGCTGCTCCCAGAGGGCCGGCTGTTGGCGATCGTGACTCGTGTACATCCGCTGGGAGTACTCCGAAGAAAGCTTCTGGAAGCCGTAGATGCCGTGTTTGTCCGGCCAGACGCCGGTCGCGATCGAGGGCCACGCCAGCGGCGTCGTCGGTGGCCGGGTGCTCTCGAGGACCCCGGAGGCGCCCTCCGTTCGCATCCGGGCGAAGTTCGGGAGCTCCCCGGCGTCGGTCCATCGTTCGATCAGCCTCCACGGTACGCCGTCGAGTCCGAGGACGAACGCTCGCTCGGACGGGGTTGAAGATCCGCTCATGATTGGTGTCGAGACGTCGGGAACGTCTACTGTCCTGGAGGTGACCCGACGACCGCTTTGTTATAGATCGGCTTCACTCGGGAACGGGATCGATCGACGGACGATTGTCACATCCTACCGGTGGCCGGTTCGTCGGCGAGGCGCTCTCCGTTGGGTATCGGATACCGGTACCGACCGGTTACCGTCCGCAGCGGGCGGCCGGACGGTCGGAACGGCGCCCATAACAAAACGACGCAGGCGCTATCGGCATCCCCATGAACGATCCCCAACGGTGGTGGGCGCTGTGGGCAGCGTCGTAATCTCGCTCGACGCCGAGCTCGGGTGGGGGTTTCACGATCTCGACTCCCCGCCGAGCGCCAGAGTCGAGGCCGGCCGACGCGGCTGGGTGGCTATGCTCGAGCTGTGCGCCGAGTACGACGTCCCCGCGACGTGGGCCATCGTCGGCCACCTCATGCTCGAGGACTGTGACGGGCGACACGCCGACCATCCCGCGCCGAACGGATGGTTCGCCCGCGAGCGCGGGGAGTGGGCCGACCGCGAGGATCTGCGGTTCTGTCCGGACCTGGTTCGCGCAACCCTCGACTCCGACGTCTGCCACGAGTTCGCCACTCACTCCTTCTCGCACGTACTGTTCGGCCAGCCCGAGACCGACCGCGAACTCGCGGCAGCCGAACTCGAGCGAAGCCTCGAGCTGGCGCGGGAGTGGGGGCAGACGGTCGACTCGTTCGTCTACCCGCGAAACGACGTCGGGCACCGCGACGTGCTCGCCGAGTACGGCGTCGGCGCCTACCGGGGTCGATCGCCGACCCGCGACGGGATCCGCGGGGTCGTCGACTCGACGCTCCGGAACCGATCGATGATCGTCGAGCCGACAGTCGACGAGTACGGCCTGGTGAACGTCCCGGCGTCGCTGTTCCTGTTCGGCTTCGAGGGATCCGCGCGGACGGTCGCCGAATCGGTCTGGAGCGATCCGATGGTCGTGCTGGCTCGCCGCGGCATCGACGAGGCCGTCGACGCCGACGGCGTCTTTCACATGTGGCTCCACCCGAACAACCTCACTCGCGGGCGCGACGACGACCGGATGCGGGCGATCCTCTCCTATCTGGATCGGCGGCGAGCCGAAACCGACCTCACGGTCGAGACGATGGCCGACGTCGCCCGCCGAACAAAGACAGCCGACGGGATCGATGGGACCGCAAACAGCGTCGACGGGCGGGCGACGGCGAGACAGCCGTGAGTTCGGCCGTCGATCGAATCGACGCAGTGTAGGACGCGTATTCGTGTAGAAGGGGCGATCTACTCGCCGTCTGACGGCGGTACGGCGGCGATAACAAAGCCCGCAGCCACCACGTTCTCGAGCGAATGCTCTCACAGTTTCGCGGCCGGTTGACCGACCCGAAGCCGCTCTCGATCGGCGTTCTCGGGGTCGGGAACATCGGCATGGTGCATCTGAAATCGGCGCTGGCGATGCCCGGCGTCGAGGTCCTCGCGGCCGCCGACGCAGTTCCGGAGAACCGCGACCGGGCGGAGCGGGCCGGCGTCGACCGAACCTACGACGACTACGCGGCGCTGCTCGCCGCGGAGGATCTCGACGCCGCCGTCGTCGCACTTCCGCCGTTTCTCCACGCCGAGGCCGTCGAACGGGCCGCCGAGTACGGGATCGACGTCTTCGTCGAGAAGCCCCTGGCCCGTTCGACGGAGGAAGCCGATAGAATGCTCGAGATTGCCGAGCGAGCGGGGATCGCCGTCGGCGTCGACCACACGCTCCGGTACCAGCCCGATATGGTCGGCGTCAAATCGGCCTACGAGGACGGCGGCGTCGGACACGTCCCTTACGCATCGATCATCCGGCTCAACGACGGCCCGCTCGGACGTCCGCCCGCAGACACTGCACCGCCGTCCTGGCCGCTCGATCCGAACGCGGTCGGGGGCGGCTCCCTGCTCGAGCTCGGGGTGCACTGCTTCGACGTGCTCGAGTGGCTGTTCGGCGAGCTCGAGGTCCGAGACGCGACGATGGGCCGAACCCTCGAAATTCCCGTCGAGGACGCCGCGACGGTCCTCCTGCGGGCGCCGGAGACGGGGACGACGATCACGTTACACTGTGGCTCCTACCAGTGGGAGGAGCTGCCCGAGGTGAACACGCGGCTCCGCCTCGAGGGAATTACGGGGACGATCACCAACCGGGACCACCTTCCGAAGAACTTCTACGCGGACGCGGCCCGGGCAGCCCTCGAGAACGTCGCCAGCCGCGTCGGCGGCGAGCCGACCGTCTTCGGCCCGACGTTCTACCTGCGCGCTCACTACGACGCGCTGGCCGACTTCTGTGAGGCGATCCGGGCGAACGAGGAGCCACCCGTCAGCGGGCTCGACGGCCGGCGATCGCTCGCGCTAGCCGAGACCGCCTACGACCTGGCGGCCGAGACCGTCGCCGAGGACGTCGAGGTTCCGGAGGTGCGGCCGTGAGCTCCGCGTACCTGGCCGCGGTCGGCGAGGACGACAGTCGAGGCGGCTGGCGGCCGACCGTCGACGCGCGAATGGTCCGACTCGAGTCGGCTGTCGAAGCGGTCCTCGAGCCCCACCGAGCGCGACTCGCGGGCGCCGACCGAGTAACCATTGCGCCTGACGTTCACTACCCGTTCCACCCCTCGACGGGCGTCGTGACCGATCCCGCGGTCGTCGGCGCGGTCGCCGCCTGGCTCGATCGAGAACTCGGGACCGATCTCGTCGTCGTCGGGCGCAGCGACGACCGGATCGCGTTCGACCGGACGGCGTCGTACCTCGGCTACGACCGACTGGCCGAGCGCTTCGACGCCGCACTCGTCGACCTCGCTGACGTGCCGACGCGAAACGAGTACCGGGCCGTCGACGGGCGATCGGTCGCGCTCTCGGTGCCGAAGCCGCTGGTCGAGTCGCCCGTGATCGTCGTTCCGTCGCTCCGGCCGACCGAGGAGGGAACGGCTGCGGGTGCGGTTCGAACGCTCGGCCGACTCGTCACCTCCGGAGCCGACTCGAGCCGGGCTTCGGTCGCTGCGACCCAAATGATCGATCCCGACCTCGCCGTGCTCGACGGAACGGTCGCCTACGGCGACGATCCCGTCGCGACGAACCTGTTGCTCTCGGGATCGGCGCCCGCCGTCGACGCCGTGGCGACGTCCCTGCTGGGTCGAGACGTCGACGCGGACGTCGCGCTCTCCCCGTTGCTCTCGGACGGGGAGCGACCCGTCGCCGTCGAGAACCCCGACGGCGTCGATCTCTCGGGGGTCAGGGAGCGACTGACGGGCGGTCGGCTTCCGCCCTCGGACGACACGCATCCGGCGGTCTCGAGCGCCTACCGGCTCTATGCCGCCGCGAGCGGGGACGCCGTCCCGCCACAGCTCGAGGGACGATGAGCGCGAAGACGGCCGCGGTTACTGGTGCGACTGGGTTTCTGGGAACCCACCTCTGTGACCATCTTCGCGCGGAGGGATGGGACGTACGGGGGCTCAGCCGACCAGGCTCGGATCGAGGCGTCCCGGGCGTCGACTGGTACGTCGGCGACCTCTTCGAGCAGGGGACGCTCGAGGCGCTGGTCGACGGGAGCGACGCCGTCTTCCACCTCGCGGGCGCCAGCCTCTGGAGCGCCGACCCCGAGACGGTCCACCGGGTCAACCGGGAGGGAACCGCGAACCTCCTCGATGCCTGCGCGGCGACCGACGCCGGGCGCGTGGTGTTTACGAGTACGTCGGGAACCCGACGACCGAACGGAACCGACCCCGTCGCCGACGAGGACGACGTCGCCGAGCCGATCGGGGCCTACCAGGCCTCGAAGGCTCAGGCCGAACGCCTCGTCGACCGCTACGCCGAGGACTCCGGCGACGCGGTGACGGCCCACCCCACCTCGATCTTCGGTCCCGGCGACCGGAACTTCACCGCCCAGCTGCTCACGATGGGGCTCGAGCGAACGATGCCCGCCTACCTCCCGGGCGGGCTCAGCATCGTCGGCGTCGACGACGTCGTCGCGGGGCTGGTCGCCGCAGCCGAGCGCGGCGAGTCCGGCGAACACTACATCCTCGGCGGCGAGAACCTCACCTACGACCGCGCGGTCTCGCGGATCGCCGCCCACCTCGAGGGATCGCCCGCTCGAATCCCCGTTCCGGCGACCGCGATCCACGCTGCGGGCCCCGTCGCCGAACTTGTTGACGCCGCCACCGGTCGGCGCGTGTTTCCCTTCGATCGGCGAATGGCCCGACTCGCGACCCAGCGGCTGTTCTACACCTCACGGAAGGCCCACGAGGATTTGGGATACACGTACCGACCGCTCGAGGCTCACCTGCCGGAGGCGATGGCCTGGTACCGCGAGGAGATCCAGTAGCCGGGCTCAGTCCCGGCCATTCCGCAAGATCGAGCCGAACGACCGGATCTAACTGTTGTTCTGTTACTAACAACATACCATAAAGACATATACTGTTCGATCACTGAATTGATACTGCCAGGAGCCCCCTGCTGCGCTCCGGCCCTCCCCCTCGTTTTTCAGATAGGACGTGATCCGGTCTCTCCTCCCCCGTCAACAGTCACCCGCTGCGGCGAGTCTGGTCGGGTCGCTACCGCTTCGCGGGAACTCTCGGGGCTCGAGCCGGTACCCGTTTCCCGGTCGCGCGCTCGTAGACCGCAAGCATTCGCTCGGCGGTTCGTTCGATGCTTACCTCACGGGCCGCCACCCGTCCGTTCGAGCGCTCGCCACGCTCGAGGATGCCCGCCAGTCCGTCGATCAGTTCTCGATCGGATCGCGCGACGACCGAGGGGTCGACCCCGGCCAGTCGCTCGGGAACGTCGCCGACCGCGAGCGAGACCACGGGGACGTTACAGGCCAGTGCTTCCTTTACGGAGTTGGGCGATCCCTCGCTGTCGGAGGTCAGTAACAGGGCGTCGGCGGCGTTGAGATACGTCGCGACGGCGTCGTGATCGACACCCGAGATCGTCTGCAGGCGAACCGGTCGATCGACGCGGCTCGAGACGTCGTCGACGACCCGCTTCGCCCGGGGATAGTTTTTCACCGTGCGTGCAGGCGGATAGGGAAAGAGGACGTGGTACTCGTCGTCCGCCCAGTCGACGGCATCTCGAGCGCGCGAACGGGGTTCGGGCCGGAACCGCTCGAGGTCGACGCCGTCGGGAATCACCGTACAGTCCCGGCCGAGCGCGGCACCCATCTCGGCGGACATGACGACGACCTCCGCACACAGCGGCGCACAGAGCTTGCTCACGGGCGCCGTCGGGCCGTGGACGTCCGAGCCCCACAGCGAGAGCACGACCGGGAGCCGAAGCTGGGCCAGCGCAGCCGGCGCCGTCAGTCCATAGTGGGCGTGAACCAGGTCGTACTCGGGACCAGCCTCCCGGAGCACCCGCGGGACCGTCCGAACGTAGTCGAATGGACTCCGGGCGGTGTCGGCGCTCACCTCGCCGGCGACCGACATCGTCGTCACGGAGACGCCCCGCTGCTCGAGGGCGTCCACCTGCTGGGTCAGAAACGGCGCGTCGGCGTTGGCCGTCACGACGAGGACGTTCATCGACAGAGGCAACCGCCCCGCGACGGTTTGTTATGGACAGGATTACTCGGTCGGCGGCGGCCGTTACGGGATGCATACGCCCGACGGAACCGGCTCGACGCTCGAGCACGCAATGGGAGACTGGCCGTCGCTCGGATCTCGAGACGCGTGTCCGTCTCGGGTCGGCGAACGGCTGTCCGAGCGCGGGTAGCCCGCCGATTACAAAGGGCCGACATCGGGTACGGGAAGGCGATGCGGATTCTGGTCTTCGCGAATACGCCCGCCCACGTCCACCTGTACCGCCACGCCGTCGACAGGCTCGAGCGAGCCGGCCACGACGTCCTCGTGTTGACCCGTGAGTACGCCTGTACGACCGACCTGCTCGACTTTTTCGGGATGCCGTACCGGGTGTACGGCGGCCACGGCACCGACACGTACTCCCGGCTGCGGTTCGCCCGTGAGCTGGGCGGTCAGCTCGGAACGATCGTCCGCGAGTCGCTGCGCTTTCGCCCCGACGTCGTCTTCGGCCGCGGACCCTACGCGGCCCTCGCGGGGACGGTCACGCGAACGCCAACGGTGCTCGTCCTCGACGACGAACCGGGTGACTTCAACCATACTGTCTCCAGGCCGTTCGCCGACTGCATCCTCTCGCCGGCGGTCACGCGCCGGGACCTGGGCGACGCCCACTACACGTTCGAGGGGTTCAAGGAGTGCGCCTACCTCCACCCCGACGTCTTCGAACCCGACGGGCGGATCCGCGAGTACCTCGGCGTCGCCGCCGACGAGCCCTACGTCCTCCTGCGGTTCAACGCCCTCGATGCCCTCCACGACACCGACCTCGAGGGCTTTACCTCGGAGCAGCGACGGGATCTGATCGACCGCCTGAGCGAGGACGCGACCGTCTTCGTCTCCGACGAGGGCGGCCGGATGGAGCTTCGGGACACCCCCGCCCGGCCGTACGGCCTCCACCCCGCGCTGATCCACGACGCGATGGCCGAGGCCTCGCTGCTGGTCGCCGACACAGGGACGATGGCCACCGAGGCCGCCCTGCTCGGCACCCCCGCACTTCGATATCAGGGCACCGACGAGCACGAGTACGGCGAGTTCGAGGCCCTCGAGCGCGCCGGCCTCGCCGAGCAGTTCGACTCCTACGGCCCGCTGTGCGAGCGCTCGCTCGAGATCCTCGCCGACGACGAGGGCGACGCCAGCTGGCAACGACGCCGACAGGCCTACGTCGGCGAACTGGTGAATCTGACCGACCTGCTGGTCGACGTCGCGACCGCGCGGGGCTCGCTCGAGGGACTCAGCCCGCCGGCCAAGCGGGCGATTCGGCCTCGATCGCAGTCGCTGTAGCCTCGTCGAACCGCTCTTCCCGTTCGCACGGTTCGAACCGTCGTTCTCTACTCCTCGAGTTCTATCGCGGACTGTGAGAAGAACCGTCGGTCGGTAGTCGAGATCGGTGAGGAGGGAACACCGCGCTGCGTTGCGTACTACCCGATCAGGTATGTCTCGAGAACACGTCTCGAATTAGAATCAGCGAAACGCACTACCACGAGTACGTCGGAGACAGTACTGTCGAGGACGTCAACTTCGAAGCAACTGACACAGATATAGCGGAAGCCCAGGACTTCAGTTGTGGGAGGACGTCACCTACAGGGCAAGCAGTTACCGAAGCAGCTATTGATTTATCCGAAATGTGCTAAAAGTCGGCTGCTGAATATAGAGCATAGATGCAACACGACGGGTTCGGTTGTTTCAAGTCAAAACCATTGATTGCTCTACTTAATTGTCACACATATTGTCATAACAGTACGATGAGTGAGATACTGATCAAGACAGCAGCTATTCGAGTGCCACCTGCCAAGCGCCGTCGATTCTCGGGGAGTAACTCCGCAACTCCAAAAATGGCAAACGCAATTCCAAGTATGAGGGGTGGTGTGATTCCATATCCGTACCGGGTTTGGTAATATAATTCGACCAATATTAGAACAGCCGAAAATACGAGCCAAAATGCGCCACTGTACCGGCCTTCTGGTTCACGAAATACAACGGCGTTTATTCTCTCCTTCATCTTGTTGTGCAGTAAATATCATAGTCTCTTATATACCATTTGATGAAAGATCTCCCCATTGAATTTCGCCCTCACTCAGTGCCACATTCGCGCTC
>NZ_JARUKW010000015.1 GCF_029688845.1 Natronococcus sp. A-GB1
TGTTACGATCCACCAAGCGACGATCTCGGCAATGGTCGCGTAGTTGAGTGTGCCTGTCGCCAGACCGAGGCCAGCTATCGCTCCAACGGTTGTCATTGACGTTGGAACAGGAACCCCGAAGATATTGGCGATGAGAATGCCCAGTCCAATGAAAAAGAGGACGGCGACACCTGCGGAGAGCGTGAGATCAATCGTGATGATCCCTTCGCTCAACGTGTCCATCACGTTCCGTCCGACAGTCCACCCACCGAGAAAGACGAAAAACGTCATGAGGGCCGCCGCCGTCGTCTTTTTGACGATTCCAGCACCGACAGGTGGCCCCCACGCGATCCCAGTAGATGAGCCACCAATATTGAACCCAACAAAGATAGACGCAACAATCCCAATTGCGAGTAGGGTTTCTACCATTGATAGATAATAATTGTGCCGTAGTGAAATAACTACCGTAGCAGACGGATAAGTTATACAGCACACACAGGACTGTTGTAGGCATCCGTCAGATTTGGCTTCTATCAGGCTGTCCAGCCTAGAAGAAAACCTGAAACCGAGAACGGTTCAGGGAGGCTGAGTTCACAATACACGCACCAATTTACCACTCTGAGCCACCATCGTTCAGGAGGCCAAGATTCGAATCCTCACATACCCATCACGCGGTCTGTTACTTTGGAACCAATAATTCGGAAATTCGGAAATGACACACTTCCACTTATTACGCACAAGAACTGTGTCGACGCATCCATGATTACGGACGCTCGGGTTCTCCAACCCGAATTCATCCCGACCGAGGTCAAGCACCGCGACGCAGAACTCAATACGCTTTCAGCTGCGCTCAACCCGATAACACACGGAGACAATCCAGATACCGCGTTCCTATTCGGTCCATCTGGTGTTGGGAAAACCTGCCTCGCCAAATTCCTCGTCGAGCAACTCCGCGAAACCGTCGTTGATCTGAACTACCAGTACGTGAACTGCTGGGAAGACTACAGCCGCTTCAAAACACTGTACCGAATCCTCGACGGCATCAACCACACGTTCGACGTTCACCGGCAATCAACACCGAAAGACGTCCTATTAGAGCGCCTTCGGGAATACGATGGGTCGCCGTATATCGTGATTCTCGATGAAGTAGACCAACTCGAAGACAAACAGCTCCTGTACGAGTTGTACCGGATTCGTGGACTCACCATGATCCTAATCGCCAACAGCGAGCAGGATCTCTTCGCATCGTTAGATAACCGGTTGAATAGTCGCTTCCAGGTCTGTACACGAGCCAGGTTCAATCCATACGGGAATGACGCTCTTGTCGCTATCCTCCGTGATCGTGTTCGCTGGGGCCTCAAATCCGATGTCGTTTGTCCGGATGAACTACGACTCATCGCGGATATGGCAGCCGGTGACGCTCGTGCGGCAATCGGGATTCTTCGAAAAGCAGTACAGACAGCCAACCAGTCCGGTTACAATGAGGTTTCGTCAGAGGTAATTCGAGGTGTGGTTCCGGAAGCGAAAGCAGAGATCGAACAACGGTCGCTCGACAAACTGACCGATCACCAGCGTGTGCTGTACGATACGATTCTGGACTACGGCGAGATCGCTCCCAGTACGCTGTTTGAGATTTACAGTGAGGTGGTCGAGAACCCAAAAACGCAGCGTATGGTGCGGAACTACCTCACAAAGCTAGAGCACTACAATTTGATCATCTCAAAGGGAAGTACGAAGGGGCGAACATATCATCCGTATTCTCCGTGATTATCACTATCTGTCTATGATTTCGGAAATCACACGCGCTTGCCCATTACCATAGAATCTCTTTATCAGTACGCTATGAGCGATGAACCAATCCCTGACTCCCCTCCCGGAGTGGTCGTATCGTCAGTAATCGAACGAGGGCCTGAAGACCTCGTTCGGAAGCACTTGGTGGATGCAATCTCGAATCAAAGTTTCAACGAGTGGTATCAAGAGCAACAGTTCACCCAGAATATCTTGGAAGGGCGACCGTATTTCAACGGTGCGTCGCCACCGCCTGAACCCGAGCGTCACTCCCCGAGTAAACTTCTCCAGTGCCACCGGAAGGTCAGTTACTACAAGGAGAACGCTCCTAAGGAGGGTGACTCGCCGCAGGGTTTGTTCTGGGTTGGGACAAGATTCGAGGAAGACATTGTCGTGCCGTACTTGCTTGAGTCGGCTACGACCGATGACACGTACGTGCAGAATTCGATGTGGATTGACACTACAATCGAAACTGAGGAGGACTCCGTCCAGGTGAGAGGGGTTACTGATCCGGTGATCGTTGATGCTGAGGGTGAACCGCTTCTGGTGACGGAGATTAAAACGACGTCATCGTTAGAGTACCTGTCTGGGCCGAAACCCCATCACAAAGCCCAACTCCACGCGTACCTGTACGCGCTGAATGAAAAGCACGACCGCTCGATTCAAGACGGATTGCTGCTCTACGGTGCTCGGGACACGTTAGATATCAAAGCGTATCACGTCCCGTTCGATGAAACGTTCTGGAATGAAGGGGTCGTAGCATGGATGCGTTCGCAAACCGCTTACCGTGAGAATGGTGAGCTCCCACCAGCTAAGCCGGTGTTTGACTGGGAGTGCAGTACCTGCCCATTCCAAGGTCGATGCGGTGAAGGTGACGCCCCGTATCAAGACGTTGGGTACACCGGGTTGCTTCCTGGTTTAGCGGAGTATCGAAAACAGCAGTTGACCGAGTACTTCGATGCCTACCCCTCCGCGAAACTCACTCCGACCCTCGCCCGCAAGTACCCTTCACTGATCGATGAGCAAGGCGTCTACGAATGGCGGTGTACAGCTTGCGCGTCAACATACGCGTGGGATGAGCTCGAAGAAAAAGACGATCCTTCAGAACTCCCGCTCTGTGCTGGCTGCGCCGAAAACGGTGAGTTGACCACGCTCACGGTTCCTACCCCAGAAAATCAACTCACTGATTATCGGTAGCTGACTTCGCGGATTCGGCTGAGATCTCAATGAATAAAAGCGCAACTGCTTTACCCTACAATCGACTACAACCGCTTACAAACAATGCCGATCCATCTTGACACGCACGATTCTGGCATCGACCTGACGCCGGGAACGACGAAATCCGACATCGTAGCGTTTCTCTACAAGAATCCCGAATACGGATACAAACCTTCTGAGGTCAGAGACCACCTCGACATCCCCGACGGCACCGCTACGACTACTCTTAAACGTCTTCACGAGGACGGGCATATCGGGAAAACCGAAGACAGTTACTACCACGCTTTGGATCGAGAGGACCTTCGCCGGTATGTTGCTAGTCTCGACCAACTCAACCGAATGTTTAGCCACTCGCCCCGAGAAAGTCCCCACCCCCGTTCTGATGTAGAGGGTACCGCCTCAGACGGGATTAATGACGCTGAGATTGAAGCCGAGATCGCAGAATTAGAGGCAGAGCTTGAGAAATGACGAAATTTCCTACGGGGACAGTCACTTGGGCAAATGATCCAACAAATGCACACGATGATCGCCCTGTCATCGTTCTCTCTCACGAAAACCGTCCGTTCAACTCGGTGGAGTGTACCGTGATGTGTGTTGGTACTGGCGCAAAGAACTACGACCACTACGCGCCTGAGTTGAAAGACGAACACCTCTCGGGTATTTCCTTCAACAACAAAACATACCTGATGCCGTGGGCATTGTATACGATTCCTCCAGGCGCTATTCGGACAGGCAAGGCAAGCGGCGAGCTCACTGAGACTGGCGAGAATCTCGTGAAGAAGGGCCTACTCAGCCTTTTCAGCGCTTGAGGGGTAAGACGCCCTACTGCTATTGATCAGCAGAGACACTCTGTTCAAAAGTCCAACATTCTCTAAGTGGAAGTCTCACTGGCCACAACAAACGTACTGTTCAATCCTTCTCCATGAATTCTGAGTAGTCACCATCCACTTCAGCAGGTTCCGTCACGTCTTCACCGTATTTGTCACGTATTGAATGCTCGTCTTCTGCTCGGGCGATTTCGTCTTCGTTATCCTCGATCCAGACGCGGAGGTTTTCTCTACCCTCCACGAGTTTCTGTTCAGCTTCGCGGAGTTGTTTGTACGCGTACGTAACTTCGAACTCGTCCATCTTCTCCAGGACGAGTTCACCACGGTCGGTAATCATGTACTCGTGATGAATTGAGCGCTGATCGAGGTCGTACTCGTCTTCCCCGATTCGTGTTGTGATGAGCCCGAAGTCTCGTCCTTCTTCCAATCGAGTGGTGAGCGTTGAGGGGCTGACGCCGACCAGGTCTTTCAATTCGTTAAATCGTCTGCTTTCATACTTGAGGTGAACCAGCAGTCCGATTGCGCCACTCATCTCTAAGTACCCGCTGATTTGCTTAACCATCTATTCGAGTTGTGGGAAGCTCACTACAAATAGTTGTACTGCGATATTGTTTGGACTGAACTTCGTAGTGTAGTACTGTATGTACTACATTTTAATGCAGTAGTTTAATCTCTGTAATTTATATGTGTCTGCGGTTCTAACAGCCTTACTGGTGTGTTTCGAACCGATTTCGGAAATCGCACCCACGAACCCAAGGTTAAAATCGAAGTAAATCAGATACAGATGAAACCGACAACCCACTCAAACCACGACCGAAACACCATTCAGCGTGTAGTTGAACTGACCTGCGAACGGATTTTCAGTGAGAACACTGAACGACAGACTCCGAACGTAGAAACACTTCGTGAGAAACTCGCAGCCAAAAAGTCAGCATCTAACACCGACTCCACCGAGTCATTCCCAGAAAAAGTCGAAGGGCAGCGTTATTCGAATGCTGACCAACTCACCTCCTCCGTTGATACCCTCGTTGATTCACTGCACGCGTACGACACGTACGCGGGATCAATCACAGTCGCAATCGACATCACCCGGCTCGATCCAGATTACTGGCTCGAAGCCACTACCGCGCCAGGAGACGCAAGCGAGGTGGAAGTCACGCCGACTCCCACACCGCGCTTCGCTACGATCACCACTGTCAACACGCCTGTCCCAGTTGTCCTTGCCGTCGAACCGCTGAGCAAGCCAGGCGACGAAACCCAATCTGAGCCGCGAACGTACGCGGAGATCGTCCGGACGCTCATCGAGCAAGCCAAAGAACACGTTGAGATCGACACGCTCCTGGCATCCCGAGCGTTTCACGCTGGAAACGTCATCGCAGAATTCGAGCGGCAAAACGTTGCGTACATCATCTTCTCACGACTCACCACGCGAGACCGTGAACGAATCTCAACGATCAAAACCCGTGATGACGCTACACATGCTGTTGAACACGATGTCGATGTGTTCGTGGACGGCACGCCGACATGCACCACGAACCTGGTGTACGTCCCCGAAGACTCGGCATCTGATGGGTACGTTGGATTCGTAACGAATATCGACGTGTCGAAGTCGGATCTGGAGTCGGATACGGTTCCAGAAACGTATAAAAAACGGTGGATCGCCAACGTTCACAACCGCCTCCTCCGGACAAGACTCCACACGAAAGGTGTGTCTCAACTGGAGTTGACACGCGCTGATTACGAGCGTGTAGCAACTGAGGTGAACGCCTACTCGCTGACGAACCACCTCCTGAGAGAGTCTACCGGGCATACGAGCGAGCAGTTCCCGCTCCCGTTCGACCAGTTCCTTCACTTACTCCACCAGAAGCGATGGGGGGTCACCAGCGGCACATCCCCAACTGGAAATCACGAATCGAGGTAACCCGGCCAGTCACACCCATTTCCGTACCCTGACGCCCATGACGCGCACTCGACTCCAGCTGGCGACCTTTACTCGCCCCCCGCTCCAGCTGTGCAACCACCTCGTCCACCCCACGTTCGGTGATTTTTATGGTGCGTGACGATCCCGCAGTCGCTGAAGCCATCGTCGTGCACGCAGAGACGCTTTGCAAGCGCGAAAACCACCTGTGGGACGTCATCAACAAACTTTCAATACCAGTAGACCTCCTCACCGACCACCGCGACCAGAGGAAGGTCGATTTCGGAACGGAAGAGATGGTTCGCGCACACCTGTACCGTCTTATTCGCGGGTATTCACAAAGCGAATTCGCAGACCAGTTGAGTGAGCGCTCCAGTTTAGTGAAAGCCGCAGGATTTCAAATCAAGAAGTTAGAGGACGCCCCGTCTCAGCAGGACCTTTCATACGCGAAATGCAACTTCAGCGACCCGACATGGGATATCATTGAAGCCGCTGCCAACGGTATCAGGCGAGAAGTCGTTGAACACGGCATTATTTCAGAAGCACTCGTCCCAACTCCCGCCCCGGACGATGGAGACGAGGAAGACACTGAGAAAACGAAACGCGAGTACAAACGCGAGAAAACGCATAAATCAGTGAAGTTGGCCAGGAAACACGCGTTACCAGAATTCAAGACAGGTCGTGCGTCGAACCGTCAATACGAAGACATCGAGCTCTTAGACCAAGTTGCACGCATCTGCTCGAATAACGGGAGCGCGCATTCTGAAGGCGAGATTGGCTACCTACTCAACGATGAGTTGACGTGCGACGGGTCAACGCTTCTCCGCGCGCTCAAATTAATCGCCACGCCTGACGATGATGACTCGATGCAGCTCACCTTGGACTCGGTGTTCGAGGAAAATCGCATGCCGAAGATCGACGTGATCCGTGACGAGGTCATGAAGGCGTTCGACGGGGCGACGGACAACATCATCAACTCGATCCGTGGTGATGACCCGTTCGATGATCGGAAAACCATTGCTGCAATCGACATCACTGATGACCCGTTCACCGTAAGTCCGTGGGAAGACAGGGACAAGGAGATCCCGAAGCCGAACTACCCTCGAATGGTCAACGGGTACGTCGATGACGATCCGAAGAAACAAGGGTACAAGTACGCCACAATCACGCTCGTCGGTGACAACGTCCCGATCATACTCGGTGTTGAACCGTACAAGCAGAATTCAAAGTGGGAAGAGGAAGACGCTCCGTCGTATCCGAAAGCCGATCTCGTCGAGCGGTTACTGGATCGAGCACAGGAATTTGTGGATCTCGATGAGGTGTTGCTTGATCGTGGGTTCTACAGCGAAGATGTGTACGCAGCTATCGAAGATCGCGGGTTGTTGTACACCACACCCGTTCCGAGGTACACGGACGATTATGAAAACATCGAGAAGATCAAAGCGCACCCCGAGGCGGACATGGCGGTTGAACCTGACGTTGAATTCTGGAAAGACGGGGAACTCCACCACACGGCACACTTCCTCTATGTGCCAGTTCGGGATGATGATGCTGACGGGAACTACGCGGTGTTTGTGACGAACCGTGACAGCGTCGATACTCCTGGCGAGATCAGACACGTTGTGAATCAGTATCGACGGCGATGGGATATTGAGAACCAGTACAAGACTATCGTGGAGTACCTACCGCGGACGTCTTCAACCGATTACCGAGTTCGACTCACGAATTTCGTTCTGGCAGCGCTGATCTACAACCTCTGGCGGTTGACTGACTACCTCATCAAGATCGCCATCGACATGGATGTTCGAGCTCCACCTGTGCTGACCGCGAAGACGTTCGCTACGGTGCTCGGTCAGTTCCTGTTGCGGGTGGGGTAGCGGTCAGCCGTAGTTTTCGGGTTCGAAATTCCTGAGCGGTAGCTGTTTTTCGCCTACTTTTATTTCGCGCTCAATTACCAGATCGATATCATACCTTGTGCTTGGTTTGACTGCTTGTTTTCTTACAATCCAAATTAGTGGATTGTAATTCTCGACCGACTCTCACTCATTTGTAGCCGATCCATATACGAAAAGTCTGCGCAATCGCTTTCGGCCTCGCCGTCCTGCGCTCGAGCATGACCACGCTTGCCGACCGCGATTGGCGGCTCATCGCCGATTCGCCCCGCGAGGGAGCGACACAGATGGCCCTCGAGGAGATCGCCGGACGAACCGCGCTCGAGGACGACCTCCGGACCGTTCGCGTCTACTCCTGGGAGCCGAGCACGCTCTCGCTGGGCTACCGCCAGGACCCAGACTCCGTCGACTGGGAGTACTGCGAGCGGGCGGGGATAGACGTCACCCGTAGACAGACCGGCGGCGGGGGGATCTACCACGATCGGTACGCCGATATCTCTTATACGATCGTCGCGCCCGCCGAGGAGGTACCGGGAGATCTGATGGATTGTTACGCGCTGTTCTGCGAGCCGATCCTCGAGGCGTTCGACCGCATGGGGATCGACGCCGACTTTGCGGGCGCCGAACAGGAGTCGATCTACTACCCATCCTGCTATCTTCGGGATATCAACCCGGCCCACGACGTGGTCGCACCCGCGAGTTCGGGCGCGGACGCGAAGAAACTCAGCGGTAACGCCCAGTACCGACAGCGAGACGTCGTGATCCAGCACGGCTCGCTGTCGTACGACCTCGAGCCAAACCACCACGTCGACGTCTTCAATAGCGACGTAACTGCGGAGACGTTCGTCAACCGGGTAACGAGCATCCGCGAGCAGACGAGCCTCGACCGCGAGACCGCCGTCGAGACCGTCGCCGACTCCCTGCAGGAGTGGTGTGGGGCGACGGATGGCGAGTGGCGCGAGGACGAACTCGAGGCGGCCCGCGACCTCGCCGATCGGAAGTACGGCGCCGACGCTTGGGTTCGGGATCGGGAGGTCCTCGAGGCCAGCGAGCAGTAGGACGGTTCCGTCTGCAAGCGGGGAAGCCGGAGCATCTATTATTCTCTTTCGTTGAACAGTACGTATGCGTCTGACATCGCCGATCGGACTCGGAGTGCGGGCGCTTCTTAGCGCCGGTGTCGCCGGTGCCGTGCTGGTGGCGAGTGCGGCCGTCGTGGCGGTCTCCGGGGCAGCGCTGTTGCTCGCCGTTCCGGCACTCGTCGCACCGGACGGCTGGCTCGAGCGAGGACTCCTGTGGGGCGTCGCCGTCAGCGCGGTCCTCGTGCTCCCGGCGTTTGCGATCGTCGTCGGATACCTCGTTCGATACGAGCGGCGACTGTTACTCGAGGGGACGGCTCCGGTGACGGCGATCGACGCCGAAGAACCGCGAGCCCTGGACGACGACGCCACGCGGTTCGCAACCCAGTTCGGCGTCCCGAAGCCACAGATTAGACTGCATCCGGCGTCAGCGCCGTTCGCGTACACGACCTCCCGGCCGAACGATCCGCTCCTCGGCGTTCGCCAGACGGGCGAACCCGTCATCGTCATCTCGAAGGGGCTCGCTCGAACGCTGCCGCGAGATGAGACTGCGGCCGTCCTGGCCCATGAGTTCGCCCACCTCGCCAACGACGATCTTCGACTGACATCCTGGCTGCTCGTTCCGCTGGTCGCCGCCGAGTTCCTCCACGACGGGCGCGAAACACCGACGGACAGGCGGGAACCCCTCGAGCGGCTGGCCGACCGCCGCAGCTCCTGTCCGACGACCGACCTGCGAAAGCACGCCCGGTCGACGAACGCGGTGAGCGTGTTGCCGACGCTGGGGTCCGACGACGCTCCCGGCGGGCTCCGCTCGACGCACCCGTCGCTCGAGACCCGACTCGAAGCGCTTCGCTCCCCGAGCCGCGAGCGCCGAAGCGCGTAGCGTCGGTCCGTTACCCCTATCACGAACCGGTACTGACTGCCAGCCATGAAGGTCGGCGCACACGTCTCGATCTCCGGCTCGCGC
The DNA here is from genome assembly GCF_029688845.1 of Natronococcus sp. A-GB1. GTDB lineage: Archaea > Halobacteriota > Halobacteria > Halobacteriales > Natrialbaceae > Natronococcus. Next base: position 9,666 of record NZ_JARUKW010000015.1, read on the forward strand.
GTCTCCTCCGACGACGAAACACCGCCCTACGGCGACATCCGCAACGCGGTTCACCGCCAGGTCGCCTTCGGTGGCAACTGTGGACAGGTCTTTACCACGTCACCGCAGGTCTGGGCCCAGCCCGAGATCAGCGACGAGGCCGCGGCGGGCTTTCGCGAGGAGAGCGACGACCTGCTCGAGGGGCCGTGGGTGATCCACTCCTCGTACCTGGTCAACCTCTGTACGCCCAAAGACGACCTCCGCGAGAAGTCCAAGGAGAGCATGCAGGCCGAACTCGACGCCGCCGAGACACTGGGCATACCGTACGTAAACGTCCACCTGGGCGCGCATACGGGTGCCGGCGTCGAGGGCGGCCTCGACAACGCGGCGAGTCTCATCGACGAACTCGACGTCCCCGAGGGCGTCCAGATCCTCATCGAGTCCGACGCCGGCAGCGGCACCAAGCTGGGCGGCGAGTTCGCCCACCTGGCGGGGATCATCGACCGCACGGACGAGGAGATCGGCATCTGCATCGACACTGCCCATACGCTCGTCGCGGGCAACGACCTCACCACGCCCGAGGCCGTCGACGAGACCGTCTCCCGGTTCGACGACGAGGTCGGCCTCGAGCACCTCGAGTACATCCACCTCAACGACTCGAAACACGACGTCGGCACCCACAAGGACGAACACGCCCTCATCGGCGAGGGGTACATCGGCGAGGACGGCATCCGCGCGATCGTCAACCACCCCGACCTGCGGGAGCTGCCGTTTGCCCTCGAGACGCCCACCGAGGACGGGAAGGGCTTCGCCTGGAACATCGAGAAGACGAAGGAGCTCCGCGAGGACGCGTAACCGCCCGATTCGACGACGTTCGGAACCGACCCGTTTTTACTCCCGCTGGCACTACGAGAGGCCGTGCGCGAGTTCTCCGAAGCCTACCTCGAGCGAACCCGCGAGGGGATGTGGGACGACTCCCAGCGGGCGCTCGAGCCCCTCGAGCTCGGTTCCCGCGAGCGCGTCCTCGACGTCGGCTGTGGCACCGGCGAGCTGAGCCGCGTGCTCGCAGCGGAGTCAGCGGGCGAGGTCGTCGGCTGCGACGCCGATCTCGAACTCCTCGAGTTCGCCGGCGAGCACGTCCCGGTCGTCGCGGGCGACGCCCTCCGGCTCCCGTTCCTGGACGATAGCTTTGACCTCGTCGTCTGTCAGGCACTGTTGATCAACCTGCCAGATCCCGAGGCAGCGATCCGGGAGTTCGCCCGCGTCTCGAGCGATCTCGTCGCAGCGGTCGAACCCGATAACGGCGCCGTCGCGGTCGACTCGAGCGTCGCGAGCGAGGAGCGACTCGAGGATCGGGCTCGACGGGCCTACCTCGAGGGTATCGAAACGGACGTCACCCTGGGAGCCGACGCCCGCGAGGCGTTTACGAAGGCTGGACTCGAGCTGGTCGAAACCCGCCGGTACGACCACGAGCGGACGATCGAGCCGCCCTACGGCGAGGCGGCGTTGACGATCGCCCAGCGGAAAGCGACGGGCGCTGGGTTGTCCGACGACCGGGAGACGATGCTCGAGGGCGACCTGACGAACGAGGAGTACGACGCCCTCCGCAGCGAGTGGCGGGAAATGGGCCGGGACGTGATCGAGCAGATGGAAGAGCGTACGTATCGTCGACGTGAAGCGATTCCGTTCTTTGTGACGGTCGGGCGAGTAACCGAGGCGCAGTAGTCGGCAGTGGAACGGCGGTGTGTGTCGGTTCGGTGAGTGGCTGGTTGTTGCGTGGGTAAGCGAAGGGAACAGCCGGCGATACGTCTGCAACGCCAACCAACCACCACGGGGTGGGACTGAAAGGGGCTGGCGTTCGGGGAGATACTGACAGAAGCTAACGGATTCTCACGTCCTCCCCAGCAGAGTTGCTCGTGCAAATAACAGGTTCGAAATCATACGTCCAATGGAAGGTTCACAGCGATAGCTTCGACCGCTCAATCGCTGACCCTCGTCAGTCCGACTCCTCGCTTCGGCCGAGTAGCGAGACGTAGACCCCGATCAACCCGGCACAGACCACGACGATCCCGGTCCAGAGATCAAGGACGTTCACGAGCGCCAGCACCGATCCCGTGAGCACGAGCGCGACGTTCGCAAACACCGCGAGACGGGCGGTATCGAGTCCCGTCGTCAGCGACGACGTGTTCATACCGATACCTCCGATGGGGGCGACAAAATAGTTCGTATGACGGCGTTCAGACGACGTCGCCCCGCACCGTCACGCCCTCCTGTTGCTCGCGCCAGGCGTGGACCTCCCGGGCGGCCTCGCCAGCCTCTCCCTCCTCCATCCCGAGCATCTCGAGGGCGGCCGACAGTGTCGGCAGGGCGAGCTCGCTCTCCCGAAGTTTGCGAAACGCCTCCTCGCTTCTCGTGCCGTCGACCCAGAGACAGACGCCGCGGGGATCGAGCAGCTGCGTGTAATCCTCTCGAAGCTTTGCGCCGCGCAACCGCTGTGTGACGTTGTCCTCGAAGCCGGCGTTACAGACCTCGAGGTGGATCGGTTCGTCCTCGCCGAGGAGCTGTGCAGCCAGACACTTCTCGGGGGCGGCGTGGCCGTTCGCGTTGGCGCGCAGGTACTCGGGGTACTCGGCCGCCCAGTCGGCTCGAACCGACTGACCGACGCCCTCGATACCGTACTCCTCGTCGACGTCCGCCGTCGTGCTGTCGTCGCGCATCAGCACGTCCTTGGTGAGGTAGACGTCGAGTCGTTCGACGGGATCCAGCCCGAGCGCGATGTCGCCGAACGCCCAGATCTCGCGGACCGGAACGGGCGTTCGCTCGCGCTCGACGGTCTCGACCAGCGCCTCGAGTCGGTCGACCGCCTCCTCGCGGGGGAACTCGCTCATGACGAGGAGTCGGCCCTCGAGTTGCAAAACGGTTTCTCAGTTCGAACTCGACTCGAGCTCGGGCCTCGTTCACTGCCCGCCGTCTCAAGCGGCTTTCTCGCGGTCGGTCGTCACGTACACCGTGTTACGAACCGTCGCGTGGACTGTCCCCTCGCTGTCGACGAGTTCGACGGTGTAGTGGCGGTCGACCGACTCCGTTCCGTCGGTCGCCAGCTCGGCCTCGATCGCGGCGATCTCCTCGTCGGTGATCGTACACCGGGCGTACAGCGTCTCCCGACCCGGCTTCTTGAAGCGAATCTCGGCCTCCTTGTCCCAGACGACGTACTCGTTGCCGAGATTTTTGAGGAGCATCATCATGTAGAACGGATCGACCGCGGCGTACATGCTGCCCCCGAAGATCGTCCCGACGTAGTTCCTCGTGCGCCAGGAGAGCGGCAGCTCCACCCGAACCTCCCGCCAGTCGGGGGCGATGTACGTGACTCGGCCGCCCGTCCGACGGTAGGCCGGAAAGAGATTGAATCCGAGGCGGTAGAGTCGCGAGCGAATCGCGTCGAGCATACACCGACTCGAGGGCGGCCGGTGAAAATCGTTAGCAAACGCTCCTTCCCTGCCCACGAGTTGTCGCCGACCCGGACGGTCGTCGCTTCTCGAGACGCCCGATCGCCGCCCCGACGGGCGGAGCCGGCAGGTCGTGTCAAGAGCGCAGATTTTTATCGGTGTCCGACGAACGGATCCGTATGCGACACCGCGTCTTCAACGAGGACGGCAAGGAGGAACTCGTCTTCGTCATGGGCTGGGGGAACCGCTGGACCCACGAGAACGTCAGCTGGCTCATCGGAAAGCTGACCGAGGCCGGCTACCGGGTCCACGCCTTCGAGCTCCCGACGAACATCGACGACTTCAAAGCCGACTGGCTCGAGCCGATCGCCGAGTACGTCCTCGACCTCGAGGAGTACCAGCTGCTCGGCCACAGCGCGGGCGCGCTCATCGGCCAGGCCCTGGATGGCGCGGACAACCACGTCTACCTGAGCCCGTTCTGGGGGTACGGCGAGCGCTACTCGGACCCGCTGCTCGAGGGCGCCTCGCGGATCGGGACGACGTTCCCCTGTCTCCCCGCGGGCGAGTTCGACCGGAACGCCCTCGGCGAGAAAGCGACCGACCACCAGCTCGCGACGATTCCGCGGTGGGTTTCGCCCGCGTTCGTCCGCGAGACGCGCCACGCCCAGGAGAACCTGCTGACGATCGATCACGACGCCGTCGTCTTCTGCTCGCTCACCGATCCCGTCATCAGCCTCCGTCCGATCGGTCACCGGGTGCCCGCCGAGCACGTCGTCCTGTACAACGGTGGCCACGAACTGTTCTCCTCGCCGGGACGGGAGCGCTACGTCGAACTCTTACTCGAGGCGCTCGAGGAGGGCGCTGCGGCGGTCGAGGCACGCGAGACGGTCCCCGCCTGAACGAGGCGAAAAGCCGAAACCGACATACGCGCTCGCTGGTAACTGCCGCCGATGGATTGCAACCGGTGTGAGGAGGAGGCGATCATGCACGCCGCCTATTCGGGGGCACACCTCTGCGAGCACCACTTCAGGGAATCGGTCGAGAAGCGGGTGCGCCGACGGGTTCGCCGGGACGACCTCGTTCCACACGACGTGACACCCGACGATCCGTTGACGTGGGTCGTCGGCCTCTCGGGCGGAAAGGACAGCGTCGTGCTCACGCGAATCCTCCACGAGACGTTCGCCGAGGATCCACGCATCGAACTCGTCGGGCTGACGATCCACGAAGGGATCGAGGGCTACCGCGACAAGAGCCTCGAGGCCTGCGTCGACCTCGCCGACGAACTCGACATTCGCCACGAGGTCGTCAGCTACGAGGAGGAGTTCGGAATTCGAATGGACGACGTCGTCGAGGACGACCCCGAGAACATGGCGGCCTGTGCCTACTGTGGAGTCTTCCGGCGGGATCTGCTCTCGACGTACGCCGAGGAACTCGAGGCCGACCTGCTGCTGACGGGCCACAATCTCGACGACGAGGCCCAGACCGCGCTGATGAACTTCCTCGAGGGTGACGTCGCCCAGATGGCCAAACACTTCGACGCGAGTCTGGGACCGCTCTCCGAGCGCGGCGAGCAGGAGGAGTTCGTCCCGCGAGCGAAGCCGCTGCGCGATGTTCCAGAAAAAGAGGTTGCGCTGTACGCCCACGTCGAGGACCTCCCCGCTCACATCACGGAGTGTCCCCACGCCAGCGAGGCCTACCGCGGCGAGATCCAGCAGCTCCTGTACGATCTCGAGGAGAACCACCCCGGAACCCGCCACTCGATTCTCTCGGGGTACGAGGAGCTGGCCGGCATCGTCGCGGACGACCGCGCAGGCGAGGCTGAGGACGACGGCGACGGTCCCGACCTCCGGGAGTGCGCCGAGTGTGGCTCGACGACGACGCGGGAGGTCTGTCGGAAGTGCGGACTGCTCGAGTCGCTGGCCTGAGGCCGTAAGACGCGACATCGTTCGCGCCACGAGTTACACCAGTCGAATCCCACCTCGAGCGGCGAACCGCTCGAATCCGGCGTCGTCACTCGAGGCGGTTGTTCTCCGAGAAGCGATACCCGGCGACCGGCTGGTGTGGTGTGGTGTGTCGGTTGCCGGCGCGGGGTCGCGTCGTATCGTGTCAATCGTGGCGGCGGCCGAGCCGTGGTGTGTCAGACGGCCGTCGCGTGGTGTGTCGATCGCAAACGCGACCGAACCGTGGTGTGTCGGTGTCGGTCCGGTCGCGCGTGGTCAGCGGGATCCGCTCGTGGTGTGTCAGGAGTGTGCCCGACTACCGGATAACGTCGACGCCGTTCTGGCGCTCGAGTTCGTTCCGGCCGCCGTCGCTCTTCGCACCGTGTTTGAGGTTGTTGCTCGCGTCGAAGTCGCCGTCGCCGGCGCCCTCGATGCTGGCACGGGAGCGGTCGGCCTGCTTCTGGGTCGACGGGCCGAGCACCTGGGCGCTCTGGACACCGGTCATGATCGCCATGACCCGCACCTTGCCCTTGTAGTTCTCCTGGATCCGGGCGCCCCAGATCACGTTCGCCGAGGCCTCGAGGCGCTCGGTGATGTTGTCGGCGATCCCCTCGGCCTCTTTTAGCGTGAGGTCGGGGCCGCCGGTGATGTGGACGAGTCCGCCAGAGGCGCCGCGGTAGTCGACGTCCAGTAGCGGGTGGTTCATCGCGTCCTTGACGACCTCGTCGGTCTTGTTCTTGTCCTGGGTCTCGCCGACCAACATCACGGCGACGCCGCCCTGATTCATGATCGTGGACATGTCCGCGTAGTCCAGGTTGATCAGCGACGGCTGAGTGATCGTCTCCGAGATCCCCTTGACGGTCTCGGCGATGATCTGGTCCATCACCGAGAACGCCTTGCCGATCGGGAGGTTCGGGACGTAGTCGAGCAGTCGGTTGTTGTCGAGCACGATGATCGAGTCGGCCTCGTTGCGAAGCTTCTCGAGGCCCTCCTCGGCTTTTACCGTGCGGGCGCGCTCGACGTTGAACGGCGTCGAGACCATCCCGACGACGATCGCACCCTGCTCCTTGGCGATCTTCGAGACGACGGGGGCGGCACCGGTACCGGTTCCGCCACCCATGCCCGCCGTGACGAACACGAGGTCCGCGTCGCCGAGCACTTCCTTGATCGTGCCCTGGGCCATCTCGGTCGCGCGTTCGCCCATCGACGGATCGCCGCCGGCGCCGAGCCCGTTGGTGAGCGACTTGCCCACCAGGATCTTCGTGTCGGCCTCGATCATCTTCAGGTGCTGTTTGTCCGTGTTTATAGCGACGGTCTCGGCGCCGTCGACGCCGATGTTGTACAGCCGGTTGATGGTGTTGTTGCCGGCGCCGCCACAGCCGACGATCACGATTCGGGGCTCCCCGAACTCGTCACCGTCCATCTCGGCCTCCATCTCGCGGGCCTCCTCCTCGGCGTTGTCGAGTGCGTCCTGGACGATATCCTGCATCGTTACACCTTGGCCCAGTTGCGTTTGCCGGTCTGTTCGGTCCGACCGTCGGACTGTTCGTTGACCATCTCGCGGACGGCCGAGCGGATCGCCTCGCTCCGATTCGGGAACTCGCCCGAATCGACTAACTGTTCGACCTCCTCGATCTGCTGTTTCGGGATTCGCAGTGTCACACGCTCCATTGTTGTATTCCCCGTTGGGGGTAAGACGGTGTGCGCCCCTGTCAGACGCACGGTGTCTTACACCCAATCCGCCCGACATCGGGCGGTTTCCGGCGTTCGCCGGCTGGTGTAAGACAACCGTCTTACGCGACTAAATGCGAGACTGTCGAAGACATTAAAACTTTCGTCCGACACGAGATTCTGTGTATTACACGAGCCCTTATGTGGAGTCAAGAACGTCGGCGGCCGGTGTCCGACGGCCACAGCCCGGACAGAACGACCAGTCCGAACGGAGTTCGTCCCCGCAGTCACAGAACAGCCGTCGGGCGGTTTTCTCGCCGCAGTTGGGACAGTAGACGTGATCGGGATCGACCACCTCACCACACTGTGCACAGTTGGATTTGGAGCCGCGGTCGGCGTCGGAATCGGTGTCCGACACCGCCGACACGCGGGCGTCGGTGGTGTTACGCGCGCCGTCCTCGAGCGAGATCGTCACGTTGACGTCCTGTCCACGCTCCGCCGGGCGCTGGGCCCGGAGCTCGGCGAGTCGCTCCGTGAGGAGGTCGTCGACGCGCTCGCGGACGAGGTCGTCGATCGCCGTCTCGCCCGTTCGATCGGGCGAGTCCGACGATCCCTCGAGGTGCGCTCGCAGGGCCTCGCGCATGACCTCGCTCTTGGAGGCCTCGAGTTCCTCGAGGCGGGCGACGAGGTCGTCGTCCGCGCGGAACGTGATCTTGCTCATCCTCTCGAGCGATCCTTGTCATCCCACCTATATCAATTATCTGGTCATCGCGGACGAATCCGTCCCGAATGATAACCCTTATGTCTCCCTCGGGGACTACGTTGAGATGCGCCCGCCCTTAGCTCAGACTGGTAGAGCAGTCGACTGTAGATCGACTTGCCCCCCGTTCAAATCGGGGAGGGCGGACTGGTTTTCCGCGAACCGTCGAACGGAGTGAGACCGTGAGTGGAAAACACGTCCAACCGAGCCGATTTTGAGCCTGGAAGTCACAGCCCGCGCAGCGAAGCGAGCAGGAGAATGTCTTCCTCCGTTCAAATCGGGGAGGGCGGACTGGTTTTCCGGTTGATTCGTAGCTGACTGTAGATCGACTTGTCCCCCGTCCTCGTGAGCGAAGCGAACGAAGGCTCGAAAGTTACAGCCGAGCGCGCAGCGAAGCGAGCATCCGGGACTGTCTCGGCGAGTTCAAATCGGAGGGCGGATCTGCTTCCAACCGATTTACAGTAGACAGTCCGTCGGCTGATTACACCACGTTCGAGCCGGCTGTCTGAGGATCTATTTCCTCGAAGTCGGACAAGGAATCCGGAGTTGAACTGGCAACCAGTCGGTGTCCGCGCTGTGGGGCCCCGCTGGTCACCCTCGTTCGGTCCGTTCGTCCGACACCACGTCCACCAGTGCGTCCCGATGAAACGCGAGGGCCGCTGCCCTCCCGACGGGGGGGTACCGCGGGTTAGTGACGACGCCAGCGGAGTCCACGGCACTCTCGGCGATGGCAGCGGCACGATGTGCCGGATGGACCGATGGGTAGGGTCTGACAGCTGTGTATCCGTCCTCGAACGCCTGCCGGAGTGGACCGGGATCGTCGACGTACCAGTCAGCCATGAGGTACTCGGATTTCGCCACGGAGAGCGCTGGCGGGGCCGCGAGTGGCGCTTCCCAGTCCAGCACGGCCGTGACCGACCCGTCGGCGACGAGCGCGTTGCCGGGACGAAAGTCCCAGGGGAACAGTCGCGCGGTGGGGGCCGCTTCGGCCGGTGAGTCCTTGAACAGCGCACGCAGGTCGTCACACACCGGATCGAACGCCTCCGGAAGCCGCTCGACAGCCCGGAGACCGTACTGCCGGAACCACGACGGCCAGTCGCCGTGGCCCGGCGTGAACACCCCGTCCGAGAGGACGAGCCGTCCGTAGCCGTCGAACTCGAACGCCTCGTGCAACCGACCGAGCGCTTTCCCGAACCAGGAGGCGAGTTCGTGTCGCGTCTCCGCGTCGACCGCCGTAAACCGTTCGTGAAGATCCGCCCCACCCACGAATGCCGTAAGTATGTACGCAACGCCGTCATGCGAGCCTGTCGCGAGTACCGGCGGAACGGGGACGAACGTGCGCTCCATGATCTCGCCCAGCAGTGCTGCCTCCGTCCGGAGCCACGTCGGCTCCTCGCAGACCTGTACCACGACGGGATCGCGCTCGGCAAAGCTGGCGATAGCAGTCCGCTTGCGGTTGCCGCGATGGATCAGTTCGATGTCGATCGCCGGTTCGTCGATGGTGGCGAGCGCGGCGTCGCCCGCGGCGCGGAGCGGTTCGACCTCGAACACGTTCCCCAGTTGCGTGTTAGGCATCGTCTCTCCTCAGAATGGACGGTACGTCGCTCAGCGATTCGAGAACGTACTCCGGATCGTACGCACCGACGGGTGTCTCGCCGCGCAGCCACGCGGCGGCGAGTCCGGCGTTCTGTGCCCCGGCAACGTCGTACTCCAGCGTGTTGCCGACGTAGAGTGTGCGGTCGGGTGTCACATCGAGCTCCGCGAGCGCGCGCTCGAACGGCAGGGTATGTGGTTTCGATCGCGGAAGCTCCGCGGCACAGACTACCGTATCGAACCGATCGCCGATACCGAGCGCGTCGAGTTTGGTTCGTTGGCTGTCCGTCGATCCGTTCGTGACGACGCCGACCGTCCCGATCGCGGCCGCGGCGTCGAGCGCTTCGACAGCACCGGGGAGCAACGCGACATCGCTGTCGTCGATGACCGAGACCAGTTCGCGGGCGAGCGCGAGCACGTCCGCGTCGGATCGGTCGTACCGGGCGGCGACCCGGGCGAACCCGGCTCCGTAGTAGCCAATCGGGTCGTCGTGGTCCGGCGGTCCGGAAAGCGCCGTCCAGAGGTCGCCGGGGTCGCCGAAGGGTTCCTCGCTGGCCCGCTGGAAAACCCGTTCGTACATTGCCTCGGTATCCTGCGTACGACGGCAGAGCGTCCCGTCGAGATCGAACAGGACGGCGTCGAAGTTCATCACGATCGGGAGTTAGTCCCGTCAGTCAAAAACCCCGCGTCGGGAGTAAGACGAGGATAGGTTCGTTACCTGCCGAAAATCGGGGGAGATGTGTTTTACAGATCCGATCGACGTAATTTGAACGGACGAGTCACAGCCCGGAAGCGCAGCGAAGCGACCATCCAGGACTGTCCCGGCGAGTTCAGATCTGAGAGGGCGAATTTTTACGACCAACTCGAGTGAGGACCGCAGCGATCCGATTACCGAACCGAATGGTTTGTGGAAAATCGTTATATATAGAGACGTCGAACTGTAGTCGGGGTAGGTGGTGGTGACGGTTTCCCGGCGGAGTGGAAACCGAGGCGGAGTCGAGCTGGACGGCCCCGCCCTCGCCGGCCGGCCGTTTTTGTCCGGGCTCGTCGTACGACCGCGCATGAGCGAAGACGGACCGAGTCGCGACCGCGCACAGGATCGGGCCGAACAGCGCAAATCCGAACGGGCCGACGAGGCCGAGTCGATCCTCGAGACGGTCGAGCGCAACCTGGGCTCGCTCGAGTACCCCGTCTCGAGCGAGGAGCTCGCGACCGAATACGGAAGCGAGCCGATCGACATGCCCAACGAGACGGAGTCGCTCGGCAGCGTCTTCGACCGGCTGGCCGGCGAGCAGTACGACTCGCCCGAGGAGGTTCGCGAGGCCGTCTACGGCGAACTCACCGGCGAGGCCGGCGACGCCCGCGAGGCCAACCCCGAACGCGACCTCGAGGGGCTCGACGAGGAGGGGCAGGGATCGGTTAGCGAGAGCGGCGGCGACGCCCTCTGAGCGTCCGATTCGGCCGCGGGCGCCGAGAGCAGAACGGATTTACGTCAGCGACGTTTGGACTCGAGTATGGATTACGAATCGAGTCTCGACCGTGCGATGGACGAGGTTCCGGATATCGGCGGCGACGAGAGTCGACTGGAGATTCCGGACCCCCACGCCCAGAAGGACGGTGCGTTTACGCGGTTTACGAACCTCGGCGATATCGCCGACGTCCTCTCGCGCGAGGACGAACACCTTCACCGGTTCGTCCAGCGCGAACTGGGGACCAGCGGCAAGTTCGAGAGCGGCCGCGGCCGGTACAACGGGACCTTCTCCGAGCAGGACTTCAGCGCGGCGGTCGACGCCTACGTCGACGAGTACGTGCTCTGTTCGGAGTGTGGCCTGCCCGACACCCGCCTCGTCCGGGAGAACCGCACCCCGATGCTTCGCTGTGACGCCTGCGGTGCGTTCCGCCCGGTGACCAAGCGCTCGACGAGCAGCCAGCAGCAACAACAGGCCGACGCCGTCGAGGAAGGCCAGACCTACACCGTCGAGATCACCGGCACGGGCCGGAAGGGCGACGGCGTCGCGGAGAAGGGCAACTACACGATCTTCGTCCCTGGCGCCGAAGAGGGCGACGTCGTCGACATCTACATCAAGAACATCTCCGGCAACCTGGCGTTCGCTCGGATCGACTGAGTCGTCACCGTCGCCTGAACGCTTTTGCCGTCGCTCCCACCTTGCTGTAGTATGCACGTTCCTCCGGCGGAGTTCGAGCGACGGCTGTCCGACGTCCGATCGCGACTCGAGGGGACCAGGGCCGACGCAGGCGTCTGGTTCGGCGCGACGAGCATCGAGTACCTGACCGGGTTCGACCACATCCAGACCGAGCGCCCGGTCGCGCTCGCGGTGACTGACGAACGGATCGCGATCACCGTCCCGCGACTCGAGGTCGAACGCGTCACAGAGAACCCGCGGATCGATCGGATCTCGCACTATCGGGACTACCCCGGCGGCCGCCCGATCGGGACCGTCGTCGGGATGCTCGAGGACCTCGACGTTACCAGGGTCGCCGCCGACACCGACGGCGCGCCGGGGACGATGGGGTACCAGGGACCCGCCCTGAGCGAGTTCCTCGAGGTCGACAGCCAGAGCTGGGTCCCTCGCCTGCGCTGGGAGAAATCGGACGCGGAGATCGACCTTATCCGGGAGTCCGCGAAGTGGGCGAACCTCGGCCACCGCTACCTCGCCGACTACACCGAGCCCGGCGCCCGCCCCGCGACGGTGAGCCAGCGCGCCTCCACCGACGCCTCGCGGGCGATGCTCGATACGCTCGGCGACCGCTACGTTCCCCGGACCCGCGGCTCTGGCCCCGTCAGCGCGGGCTACATCACGGGCGAGCAGAGCCGGCTTCCCCACGGTCACACGGCGAACCGACGATTGGAAGAGGGGGACGTCCTCGTGACCGGTGCGACGGCGAACGTCGACGGCTACCACTCCGAACTCGAGCGGACGATGTTCGTCGGCGAGCCGAGCGACGAGCAGGTTCACTACTTCGAACTCATGAAGGAGGCCCAGGAGGTCGCGATCGACGCGCTCGGTCCCGGCGTTCCGATCGCCGACGTCGACCGCGCCGTCGAGGCGTACTTCGAAGAGCAGGGGGTCGCCGACCTCGCCCAGCACCATGTCGGCCACAACATCGGCCTCGCGGGCCACGAACCACCGTATATCGACGAGGGGTGGGGCGACCACTGCGAGAGCGAGCACACGAGCTACGGCGACGAAGACGCCGTGATGCGGCCGGGTCACGTCTGGACAATCGAGCCCGGGCTCTACACCGACACGTACGGCTACCGCCACTCGGATACGATCGCGGTCACCGAGGAAGGAACCGAGTGGCTCACCTACTATCCGCGGGATCTCGAGTCCAACATCGTCGGCCTCGAGTAACTCCGGGTTCCGGGCCGACCTGGCCCGCCGACCGCGAGAGTAAAGTCAGCTTGTGCTCGTTACGCGAACGTGGCAGTCTCGTTCGACCTCTTCGGCACGCTCGTCGACGTCGACCAGCCCGCGACGCCAGCGGAGGCTGTCGCCGACGAACTCGACTCTCGCGGCGTCGACGTCCCCGAGGACTGGGCCGACGCCTACGCGAGCCCGCACGTCGACCCCCCCGAGAACGCGGAGGTACCGCTTCCGGCCCACGTCAGCCGCGCACTCGCGAGCCGCGGGGTCGAGTTCGAGAACAACGTCGTCAGACGCGCGGTCGTCGCGGCGTTCGACCCCGTAGTCGAGACCCGGGACGGAGCGCTCGACGCCGTCGCGGCCGCCCGCGCCCGCGGGCCCGTAGCGATCTGCTCGAACTGCAGCGTGCCCGAACTCGTCGCCCGGACGCTCATCCGTGCCGACCTCGATCGGGACGGGTTCGACGCTATCGTCACGAGCGTCGCCTGCGGCTGGCGCAAACCCGCTCCCGAAATCTTCGAACTGACGGCCGACGAGCTCGGCGTCGCGCCATCGGAACTGATCCACGTCGGCGACGACCCCCGAACCGACGGCGGGGTCGAGGACGTCGGCGGCACCGCGATCCTGCTCGAGGACGTCCCCCTCACTGACGTCCCCGAAACGCTGGCGAGCCTCGAGGAGGGTGCGGAGCCGTGACCGCGAGCACGAAGACGAATACGACCGCGAACAACGCACGACCAACCCAACCCGTATGACGCTGACGACGGCCGCACTGGTCGGGTTCGCCCTCGGGCTGGACCGCGTAGTCGGGGAGCCGCCAAACGCGGCCCACCCCGTCGCGTGGCTCGGCCGGCTCGTCGGCGCGCTCGATCGATCCTGGAGCGACGACGATGGCGTCCAGCGGCTGCTGGGCGTGCCGATCGCGCTCTTCGTCCCGCTGGTTCCCGCCGTCGCCGCGGGCGGGTTCGTCCTCGCCGCGGCGGCCGTCCACCCCGTTGCGGGCGCAGCCATCGCCGGACTCGTTCTCTACCTCACGACCAGCCTGCGAATGCTGCTCGAGCTCACGAGCGAGGTCGTCGCGGCGACCGCGGACGACCTCGAGACGGCCCGCGACCGAGTTCGCGGACTCGTCGGCCGCGACACCGAGGATCTTTCGCCCGCCGAACTCCGCAGCGCGGCCCTCGAGAGCGCCGCCGAGAACCTCGCGGACGGGCTGGTCGCGACCTTGCTTCCGTTCGCCGTTCTCGCTCCGTTTTCGCTGCCCGCCGCGGCCGCCGCAGCGGCCTGGGTCAAGGGCGTCAATACGCTAGACTCGATGCTCGGCTACCCCTCGAAACCCCTCGGGACGGCGAGCGCGCGCCTCGACGATCTCGTGATGTGGCTCCCCGCTAGGCTGAGCGCCGTCGCGATCGCCGTCGCCGCGGCCGATCCCGGGGCGCTCGCCCGCGCTCGAGCGTGGACTTGGACGCCGCCGTCGCCGAACTCAGGGTGGCCGATGGCGACGCTGGCCTGCGCGCTCCCGGTTCGGCTCCGCAAACCCGGCGTTTACGATCTGAATCCCGACGCCGCGCTCCCGACCCTCGAGGACGGCGAGCGGGCGGTCGCCCTGGTCCTCCGCGCGGCGCTGGTCGCCGCCGTCCTCGCGGTCGCGCTGGGGGCCGCGCTCGAGGCGCTCCTGTCGACCGCGGGGGTGGTCGCGTGAGGACGTGGCTCGGCGCCTGTCGGGGTGCCCTCGCCTTTCTCACGCGACTCCCCGTCAGCCACCGCGAGGACGACTGGGAGGCCTTCCGCGCACGGCCGGCGACGTTCCCGTTCGTCGGGCTCGTCGTCGGCGCGCTGGCCGCGGTTCCCCTGTTGGCCGCCGACGTCCTCGCGGCGCCGACAGTCGCGCTGGGGTACCTCCTCGCTGTCTACGCCGTCGTAGGGATCCACAACCTCGACGGGGTCGCGGACCTTGGCGACGCCCTCGTCGTTCACGGGGGTCTCGAGCGCCGACGGGAGGTGCTGAAGGATACGACTACCGGGGTCGGGGCGCTCCTGGCCGTCTCACTCACGGTTGCGGGGCTCGCACTCGGCGCTCTCGGCGTCGCCGAGCTGTCGGCAACCGACGCCGTCGGCGTCGCCATCGCCGCGGAGATCGGCGCCAGGCTCGGGCTGGCCACGATGGCCGGCTTCGGGACCGCGAGCCACGAGGGGATGGGCAGCCAGCTGACCGAGGCGGCGACCCCCGGGAAGCTCGTCCTCCCCGCAGTCCTCGTCCTCGGAGTCGCAGTGGTCCTCTGGCCCCACCCCGCAGCGGTCGCCGTCCCGGGAGCCCTCGTCGGGGCCGGGCTGCCCTGGCACTGGGCGCGGCGCAACCTCGGCGGCGTCAGCGGCGACGTCTTCGGCGCGGCCGCCGAGATCGGTCGCGTCGTCGGACTGCACGCGGGGGTGATCGCGTGGACGCTCTCCTGATGTGTGGCGGGAGGGGAACCCGCCTCGAGAGTCCCCACGAAAAACCGCTGTACCCGATCGCCGGGACGCCGATGGTCGATCGCGTGCTCTCGAGCCTCGAGACGAGCCGGATCGAGACGACCGTCGCGGTCGTCTCGCCGAACGCCCCCGAGACGGCCGAGCATCTCGAGCGAACCGACGCCGTCCGGACGATCGAAACCGAGGGCGAGGGGTACGTGACCGACCTGCTCTCGGCCCTCGAACACTCCGGGATCGAGCCGCCCGTGCTGTCGGTCGCGGCCGACCTCCCGCTGCTCGAGGACGCGGTCGTCGATCGCGTCCTCGCGATCCACGGCGAGCGCGAGGCCTCGCGGACCGTCTGCGTCCCCGCGGCGCTGAAGCGCCGTCTAGGGGTCGGTATCGACACCCGACTCGAGGACGCCCCCCATCTCGCGCCGACCGGGGTCAACGTCGTCGGCACGACGGAGGAATCAATGACACAGGTGAGCTACGACCCGTGGCTGGCGGTGAACGTGAACCGACTCGAAGACGCCCGCATCGCGGAGGACCGATGCGAGTAGTTCTGACCGCAGGGACGACCGAGACGGCGCTGATCGACGGCATCAGCGCCGCGGGCGCCGCGCCGGAGCTGATGGTCCACACGCCCGCGGCCGACGCCGAGATCCTCGCCCACGGCAAGCCGACCGCCGCGCCCGTCGTACCCGTGAGTCCGACGGGCTGTCCGACGCCCGCGGCGGTGACCCGCGCGGTTCGGGAGGCCGTCGGCTTCGAGTTGACGGTCGTCGACGCGGGTCTCGCGGAGCCGACCGCCGTGCCGACGGTCGATCTCGAGGCCGTGCCCGGAGCCGACGTCCGCGAGCCCGTCGCCGTTCCCGGGGCCGAACGGCTCTTCGAGCGCGCGCGGGAGTACGGCCGCGAGCGTTCGGACGAGGGGCTCCTGCTCGGCGAGACGATTCCGGGGGGAACGACGACCGCCCTCGGCGCGCTGACCGCCCTCGGCGAGCCCGCCGGAGTGTCCTCGTCGCTGCTCGAGAACCCCCTCGAGCGAAAGCGCCAGGTCGTCGAGCGCGGCCTCGAAGAGAGCGGGCTCGACCCGGGCGACTGCGAGGATGATCCACTACGAGCGATCCGGGCTGTCGGCGATCCCGTCCAAGCCGCCGTCGTCGGGATCGCAGCCGGAGCGCTCGAGGACGGGACTCGAGTGATCCTCGCCGGCGGAACTCAAATGGTCGCGGTTGCGGCCCTCCTCCGGCACGCCGGAATCGATTCCGCGCTCGAGGTCACGACGACCTCCTTCGTCGCCGACGAGCAGGGCGAGGCTCTCCCCGAAGCGTGTGCTCGCCTCGACTGCGAGCTGACCGTCACCGACCCCGGCTTCGACGGGCACGATCACGTCGCGATGGCTCGCTACTGCGCGGGCGAGGCGAAGGAGGGCGTCGCGATGGGCGGTGCGCTCTCGCTCGTCCCCGACGGCGAGATGGGTGCGGTGCGGGATCGGCTCGAGGAGGTCTGCCGTCGACTCGAGATCGACGACGAGCGCGACGGAGCGACCGATGAACGGGCCGAGCGCCCGGAGGGAACGCATGGATCCTGACTCGATCCGCACCGCCGAGCGGGTCCCCCACGGCGGCGAGCCCGACCGCGAAATCCTGGATTTCTCGGCGAACACGAACCCCGAGACGCCCGACGGGACGGAACGGATCTACCGGGACGCCCTCGAGCGAAGTCGCCGCTACCCCGACGACGTCTACCCAGATTACCGGGCGGCCGCGGCCGAGTTCGTCGGCTGCGATCCCGAGCACGTGATCCCGACGCCCGGCGGGCTGGCGGCGATCCGGCTGACGATGGAGTGCGTCCTTGAGCCCGGCGACAGCGCCGTAGTCCCCTACCCCAGCTTCGGCGAGTACGCCCGCGAGATTCGGCTGCAGGGTGCGACACCTGCGTTCGTCCACGCTGATGACCTGCTCGAGATCGGTACTGACGCGCTCTCGAACTACGCGCTCGCGGTCGTCTGCACGCCGAACAACCCGACCGGGAAGGCGATCGATCTCGACGCGCTCGAGGCCGTCGCGGCCCGCTGTGGCGAGGCCGAAACGACGCTGCTGGTCGACGAAGCTTTCCTCGGGTTTACCGACCTGCCCTCCGCGGCGGGGTTCGACCGCGAGAACGTCGTCGTCGCGCGCTCGCTGACCAAGCTGTTCGGGATCCCCGGGCTCCGGGCGGGCTTCGCAGTGGCGAGCGGGACGCTACGAGGGGACCTCGAGACGGCTCGGCGAACCTGGTCGCTCGGGACTCCGGCCGCGCGCGTCGGCGCCCACTGTTTGCGCCAGGACGGGTTTGTCCGCGAAACCCGCACCCAGGTCGCCCGCGAGCGCGATCGGATGCGAGAGGCACTTTCGACCCGTTTCGAGGTCACCCCCTCAGACGCACCGTACCTGCTCTGTGACGTCGGCGACCGAAGCGTGGTGGGGGTTCTCGAGCGCGCCCGCGAACGGGGCGTCGCGATCCGAGACGCGACGACGTTTCGGGGACTGGACTCCCACGTCCGGGTGGCGGTCAAGGACCGCGAGGCGAACGATCGACTCCTCGAGGCGCTGGGGTGTCCGCCGTGACCGACGGTCCCCACCTCGAGAGTCGCAGACGGGACGGCGTCTTACGGCTCGCGCGTTCGGGTTCGAAGTGGCTCTCGACGGGGTGGAACGGCGGGCGTCAGCGAGCCGACTGCGCGTACAACGTCTCGGTGCCCGAGGGGTGGGGTCGAACGGACCTCGAGGCGTACGCCGCCGAACGGCTCGAGCGGGCAGGCTTCGAGTGTCCGGGTCCCGTACTGTTTACGGGTGTCGACGTCGTGGACGCCCGGGGCGCACACTGCGGCCCGGTGACGGCGTACGCGACCGCGGGGGTCTCGAACCCGGCGGCGCTGCCGATGGAGCCGTCGGGGGGCTCGCTCGAATCCTCGACAGTCGGAGGTTCGGACGCCGACTCGCCCGCCGGAACCGTTAACGTCGTCGTGTACGCCGACCGCCGGCTCGCCGACGGCGCGCTGGCAAACCTCCTCGCGGTCGCTGCGGAGGCGAAGGCGGCGACGCTGCTCGCCGAGACGGGGTTTCCGGGGACGACGACCGACGCGATCATCGTCGGCCACGATCCAGACGGCCAGCCCGCGGCGTTTTCCGGGAGCGCGACGCCCGTCGGCGCGGCGACTCGAGCCTGCGTTCGCGACGCCGTTCGCGCCTCGCTGCATGCTCACTACAGACCCGACAGCGACGTAGAATGCCCCGACTCGCTCGAGGACGCGGCCTACGGCGTCTCGACCGACGTTCGGGCGCAGGTGCTCGAGCCCGGGCTCGAGGTGGCCGACGGCGAGCCCGAACGGTAGTCGACGCGTTCTCAGTGCCGTTTCTGCATCACGGGCCGAGCCTGTGTTGGCTGTCGTACGCGTGATTCGACCGGATCGAGCGCGGCGACGAGGGTCGCCAGCTGGTATCGCTGATGCGGGCGATGCCCGCTTCCGTCCCAGGCGATCCGCTGGATTTCCTCGGCCGAGAAGTGGCGACCGAGCCCGTCGGCATCGGCGACGGCCTCGGCGAGCAGCTGCCGGGAGTGGATCCCGCCCCCACTACCCTGGGACTCCACGAGGGAGCGGACGCGTTCTTTCAGCCCGGGCCGCGCGCCGGGCCAGCCGTAGGCGAGCTTCTTGGCCCTGTACTCGGCGGAGGTGATCGGAACGCCGAAGTCGACGTACTCGATCTCGGCGAGCTCCCGCGAGAGCAGGGAGAGAAACTCGCGGTACAGCTCGGTCCCCGCCTTCTGCTCGGGCGGGCAGGCCATCGCCGCCGCGAACAGGTCCGGCGCGTAGAACGGCGTCGTCGTCCAGAGATGGTGGCGGGTCCGGTCCTCGCCGTGGTTGAGCATGTTGATGCCGCGCTCGCGGATCAGGAAGTGAACGTGGGCGCCCTCGAGCGTCGCTTCGGGGTAGGACGCGATCCGGTCGCCGACGGAGCCGACGAGCCGACCCGGTTCGAGGTCGATCAGCTCCTCGATTTCGGCGGGCGCAAACTGCCGGTTCGTTCGGACGAGCGTCTCGACGAGCTCCGTCCTCGAGTCGACCGCAGTCGGCGGCGTGAGGTCGGGGAAGATCTTGTCCCCTCCGTCGCCGGTTACCAGGGCCGCTCCCGGGTGGTCGGCGGCGAGCTGCTCGGCGAAGTCGAGACGCAGCGCCATCCCCACGGTGTTCATCCCTGCGTCATCTCCAGGAGGGCCTCCCGGTGGCGCTCGGACCTGTCGACGAAGTACGACGACCACGGCACTCCGAGGGAGTGGGCGACCTCGCGGGCGACGTTCGCCTCGTCTGCGTTAGAGCCGTCCTCCCGTACCGACGTCGCGGCGAGCAGCGTTCCCTCGGCGACGTCGCCCAGTACCGTGTCGTAGCCGGCGACACGCCTCGACGAAACGGTCCTTCAACGCGCGGGCGTTCCCGGTGACGCCCCGATCGTCGTTCTCCTCCCGGTCGAACCGGAACTCGTGGAGCGACGTGACCTCGTCGCGCCCAACCTCGAGCAGCGAACCCGGCGGCAGCTGGCTGATTTCGTCGAACGGCGTTCGAGTGCCCAGCGGGTACCCGAACAGCAGCATCTGTCCGAGGCCGAGCCGATCGACGCCGACGTCCTCCCCCCGGAGAGCGGCCGCGAGCCGACGGACGATCTCGAGCTCTCGGGTGACGATCGTCGTCCCCCCGATCGTGGCTCGATAGGTCGGGAGCCGTCCGAAAACGTCGTTTACGACCCAGGTGGTCCCGCTCGAGCGGTCGACGACGGTGATGAGAAACTCCCCGTCCCGCGTCGCCACCCACTCCGACAGGCGATCGATGTTTCCCTCGTCGATCCACGCCGCCACGTTCTCGAGGGCGGCCTCGGTGTCGCGGCGATCGTAGAGCCGTCCCTCGAGCAGGATCGTCCGGTCGTCGGTTTCGACGATGTCGACCGGATACGCCTCGTACCCGGTGTGTGCGATCCGTTCTCCGGTGCTTCGAATCACCGTTTCGCGATCGTAGCGATCGGTAAAGCAAACGGAGTCGAG
Source organism: Natronococcus sp. A-GB1 (assembly GCF_029688845.1). Taxonomy (GTDB): domain Archaea; phylum Halobacteriota; class Halobacteria; order Halobacteriales; family Natrialbaceae; genus Natronococcus. The sequence goes on from NZ_JARUKW010000015.1 coordinate 29,977, forward strand.
TGCGCGGTCGACGCTCCCCTGATCGACGGTCCCCCCACAACACCTGACGATAGTCGTTCTGGGCATCCGTTAGCAATGCTCTCCAGACGCCAATCAATTCAAATGTTTGCCAACTAATTCGAACAATAGATTTCACTCCATATAGTCAAACTCTCTAATACTATTTCTGGGTTTTTCAGTCACACGTGTTTTGGCATACTACACTCTCCTGTCGTGCGCTCCTCCCGACGAATCTGGGATAACCCGATAGCAACCCCAGGTCGCTACGCGAGCCGAAGGAACCGTCGATCGTCCTCGCGCTCCTCGGTCGCCGGATACATGATCACGAAGTTGTCCTCCGTGAGCGTAGAGATCCGCTTCGGCAGCGTCTGTAGCTCGGGATGCCAGCCGGGATCGTCCCGACGGGAGCTCACGCAGACGACGAGGTCCTCGGCCCGCACGTCCTCGCGCAGCCGCGAGCGCAGCGCGGTCCAGTCGGCCACCGACTCGATCGCCCCGGAGCGGTCCGGCTCGACGGCGGCGACCAGCTCCTCGAGCCGTTCGGGATCGTCCTCGAGCGCGAGGACGCGGATCGGCGCTCCGGTTCGCTCGGCGACGAGCTTCGTCGTGTGTACCGCCTCCTGGAAGCCGTCGTTGCGGTCGATTCCCGGCGGGAGCACCAGGACGATCCGCCGGGTCGTGTTGAGCGGTTCGTGAATCCGCCCGACAAGCGTCAGCTGGGTGGTTCGACGCAGCACCTGATCGATCGTGTGGCCAAACACCCGCTGCTCCCGCGAGCGGGCGCCGTCCCAGCCGATGACCAGCGACGTGATTCGGTTCTCGAGCGCCGATCGGACGATCCCCGAGGCGACGTTGTGATCGATGCGCACGCGACCCTCGAGGGGAACCTCCGCACCCGCGGCGTACTTCTCGAGGGTCTCGAGCCGGTCCTCGGCCGCGTCGACCCTGGATCGGGTTCGCGCGACCGACTCCGGGCGAACGACCGAGACCGCGCGCACCGGTTCCCCGACGCGCGCGTCGCGGACCGCGAAGGCGAGATCCAGCAGGGATTCGGCGTGTCGCGACTCGCTCGACACCGGGACGAGGATCCGCTGTGGTGTCTCGTCGGGATCGTAGGGTCGCTGCTCGCGGTTCCGAGCGAGGACGCCGCCGGAGCGCTCGACGACGGCGGGGCTGACGAGGGCGACGACGAGGATCATCAGCACGACCGCGTTGATCATCTCGAGTCCGAACCCGGGGACGCCGGCGTCGAAGCCGATCTGGACGATCGCCAGCGCGGCGGCGGCCTGGCCGACCGAAAGTCCGAACATGCTCCGGACCTCGTCGTCGTCGTACCCGTAGAGCCGTCCGGTCGCCCACGCCGCGGCGTACTTCGTCGTGAAGACCATCACGATCAGCGAGCCGGCGATCACGAGCGTGTCGGCGCCCGCGAGGAGGACGCGGGCGTCGACGAGCATCCCGACCGACAGCAGGAAGAAGGGGATAAAGAGGGCGTTGCCGACGAACTCGATACGGTTCATCAGCGGCCCGGTTTCGGGAACCAGGCGGTTGAGCGCGAGCCCGGCAAGGAAGGCGCCGACGATGTGTTCGACACCGGCGAGTTCGGCCAGGAACGCACAGAGAAAGAGGACGGCCATCACGAACAGGAACTCGAAGTAACTCTCCTCTGCGTGGCCGCGAAAGAACCAGCGCCCGAGCCGGGGGACGAGCAGCCAGATCCCGACGAAGAAGACCGTCAGCCCGACGCCGAGCTGGAGCCAGAACGCGGCGTCGAGCGCCCCGTCGGTGGAGGCGATGACGACCGCGAGCACGAGCAGGGCGAGGGTGTCGGTCAGGATCGTTCCGCCGATCGTCGCGGTCACCGCCTCGTTGTTCGCGATTCCGAGACGGTTGACCACGGGATACGCGAGCAGCGTGTGCGAGGCGAAGATGGCGGCGAACAGCGACGCCGCCGCGAGGGTCAGATCGAGGAGGTAGACGCCCACGACCGTTCCGACGGCCTGCGGGATGAGAAAGGAGAGCAACCCGAAGACGACGCTGCGGCCCCTGTACTCGACGAACTGGTTGAGGTTGATCTCGAGGCCCGCGACGAACATCAGGTAGACCAGCCCGACCTCGCCGAGCAGCTGGATCGTCGCGTCGCGCTCGAGCAGGTGGACGCCGTTCGGGCCGATCGCCGCACCGACGAGGATGATGCCGACGATCCCCGGTAGTCGATAGCGTTTGAGGGCCAGCGGCGCGACCAGGAAGATCACCATCGCGAGCCCGAAGATGAGGATCGGATCGTCGAACGGGATCGTGATCGGCGACTCTCCCGCGACGGCGACGACACTCGACGCGTCTGCGTCCCGCTGTCCCTCCATCGTCTGACCGTTATCCGCCCGACACATCAAGGACTAGCTATTCTATTGCCGGGTCGAGCCGGGGACTCGATCGACGACCCCGAAGCGAGGGCGACCCGCCGTCGTTAACACCACTGAATCCGTACTGGGAGTCGATGACAGTCGATGCGGATCCGTCGGCGATTCGCTCGATCGCCGTCTCGAGAGACGACGCCGTTGACGCCTTCGTCTACGGACGCGAGAATCCCGGAGCTGCGGTCCTTCGCGTGACGCCCCCCTTCCACGGTCGGATGCGGGCCCGGATTCACGTCTACCGCGCCGACGACACCCGCGTAACCGGCGCCGTCCACGTCCAGCCCGAGACGCTCCTCGAGACCGAAGCGGTGGCGAACTACCCGACCCTCGAGGACGAACGCGAGGACGCGCCGCCGGACGAAACCGAACGGGTCCGAAAGCGCCACGCCGAGGCGGTCGACGCGTGGCGGGAGCGAGCGCGGGAGGCGATCGTCGAGACGGTCGCGCTCGAGAGCGCCGACGGCTCGACGACCGTTTCGGTCAAACCCCTCGAGTAGCCCGTCGAGCCGGTCGAACTCGAGGCCCGATCCGCCGTCCCGTACTTTCACTTTCACTCCGGACGGCTCGGATTGACGTTCCGTCCGCCCAATCGATAGGTATGTCCCAGACCGTACTGCGGATCGACGCCCGGAGCCAGCGAACCGAGCCGACCGACGCCGCTGCGACGGTCGAGGCACCCAGACGCCGAGTCGACGTCTCTTCGCTTCACCTCGACGAGATCCAGACCTACGTCGACGCGAACCTCGAGACCGACCGGGTCTCCCTCGAGCGTCGCGGTTCTCGAACTTTCCTTCTGGTCGAACGCTGACGGTCGCTCGGTGGTCGGAGGCCACGGACAACTACAGTTTCGAGACGCCAGCCGCCTCTTCAGCAGCCTCGCGAACCGCCTCGACGGTCGCGTTCGGCGCCGTCGCCGCGACGGCCGCGTTGAGCGCCCCCTCGAGGATCGGTGCGTCCGCGACGACCTCCTCGTCGACTGCGGCCTCCTCGAGGGCGAGTTCGGCGTTCATCACGGCGCTCCCGAGGTCGACGAGAACGACGACGCCCTCGCCGTTCCCGTCAGCCGCCTCGACCGCCTCGCGGATCGGCCCCGGTGTCGTCCCGATTCGACCATCCTCGGTGCCGCCGACGGCCTCGATCCGGGCGTCGCCGCCCATCTCCCGGGCGATCTCGCGGATCCCCTCGGCGGCTCGTTCGCTGTGCGAGACGACGACGATCCCGACCATCAGCTTCCCCCGTCGCTGTTCGCGCTCTCGTCTACGTCTCCGCCGACGGCCGGCTCCCCGAGTTCTTCGGGGTCGACGTCGGCTTCGGCGTCGATCTCGACGTCGCCGTCCAGATGTTCCTCGGCGACCGCGAACAGCTCCTCGAGCAGGTACAGGGTGCTCGTTGCGCCGGGGTCCTGGTGGCCGACGGAGCGCCAGCCGAGATAGGAGGCTCGCCCCTTTTTCGCGCGTATCGGCGTCGTAAACGCGACGCCGCGTTCGGCCGCGTCGACGGCCTTCCCGAGCGCCTCGAGGGGGTCGTGGTCGTCGACCTCGATCGCCTTTCTGTAGGTGTGGACCGCCGGCGTGATCGCGTCGACCATCGTCTTGTCCCCGACGGACGCCTTCCCTCGTTCCTCGACGGTCTCGAGGTACCGTTCGGCGAACGCGACCGACGACTCGGCGGTAACTCCCTCCTCGAGCTCCCCGCTCGCTTTCATCAGCGACCCGCCGTACAGCGGGCCGGCGGCACCGCCGACCTCCGAGACGAGCGCAACGCCGACGGTCTTGACCAGCGTAGCGGGGTCGTCGTCGGCGTCCTCGAGTCGCGCCAGGGCGGCCTGGAACCCGCGGTTCATGTTCGCGCCGTGGTCGGCGTCGCCGATCGCCGAGTCGAGGTCGGTCAGGAAAGACTTCTCCGCCGCCATTCGGTCGGCCATCGCCGCCGTCGCCTCGCGGATCGCCTCGGACTGAGCTTCTCGGCCCATCCCGGAGTTCAGCCCTCCGCCACGGTCAATCCGGGTGTCTCGGCCGGGTAGGCGAGCAGCTCCTTCAGCTCGTCGTCGAGTTCAAGCACCGTGATCGAACACCCCATCATGTCCAGCGAGGTCATGTAGTCCCCGACCCGGGCGTTCCAAGTCTCGAGCCCGTGATCCTCGAGCAGTTCCTGGAGCCGGCGGTTGACGACGTACAGCTCCATCAGCGGCGTTCCGCCCATCCCGTTGACGATCGTCGCGACCTCGGCACCCGACTCGAGCTCGAGGTCCTCGAGGACGGCCTCGGCGAGGTGGTCGGTGATCTTGTCGGCCGACATAACTTCGGTGCGTTCAGTGCCCGGTTCGCCGTGGATGCCGATCCCCAGTTCGATCTCGTCCGCGCCGAGGTCGAACGTCGGCTCGCCCTTCTCGGGGGTGACACAGGAGGTGAGCGCCGTCCCCATCGTTCCGACGCGGCCATTTACTTTCTCGGCGATGCGTTCGATCTCCGCCAGGTCGGCGCCCCGATGGGCCATCGCGCCAGCAGCCTTGTGAACGAAGATCGTTCCGGCGACTCCCCGACGGCCGGACGTGTACAGCGAGTCCTCGACGGCGACGTCGTCGTCGACGACGACGTACCCGACGTCGGTATCGGCCTCCATCTCGGCCATCTCGATCGCCGTCTCGAAGTTCATCACGTCGCCCTCGTAGTTCTTGACGACGCAAAACACCCCCTCGCCGCCGTCACAGGCCTGGATCATCTCGCTTATCTGGTCGGCCGTCGGCGAGGTGAACACCTCGCCCGCGGCCGCGCCGTCGAGCATCCCGTCGCCGATGTAGCCCGCGTGGGTCGGCTCGTGACCGCTGCCACCGCCCGAGACGATTCCGACCTTTCCCTCGACCGGAGCATCGGCACGGACGACCACCTCCGTTCCCTCGAGCCGGCGCAGTTCGGGATGGGCCGTGACCATCCCCTCGAGCATCTCGTCGACGACTGTGTCCGGTTCGTTGATGAGCTTCTTCATACTCCCACGAGTATTGTAGTCACATAGCACGATAACGCTTGCTCGTCGCCGCGTCGAACGAAACGCGGACAAACGGCTCCGCCGTCCGAAGGAGGGCGACGGAACCGTCGCCGTCACTCGGATTCCGATTGGCTCAGACCGGGAGCGGGACCCAGCCCGACGTCGGGAAAACGCCGACGAGCGCGAGGACCGCGATGACGAACGTCGTCGCGACGATGCTGGTCGCAGGCGGGTCCCAGTGGGTGTCACCGTGCATATAGAAGATCCGCTGGGAGAGTTCGCCGAACAGGGCACCGAGGATGCCGAAGATCGCCCCGAGGACGATCGCCTCGGCCAGCAGGAGCTCCGCCTGGGCGGCGCTCGGCGTCGCGTCGGCCAGCGTCAGACCGGCGTAGGCCATCGGTGCCGTCGCCGCCGGGAGCGTGATGTGGTGCGTGACGGGCACCGGCACCTGGAAGATGGCGAAGTCGTTGGTGATACCGAGGTTAAGGAAGACCAGGCTGGCGGCGCTGATCCCGAACGCCAGGTACGGACTGCCGGTCGCCCAGAACGTGAGTCCGCCGAGGACCCCGAACGCAAACCCGATGATAACGACGCCGGACCACCGGTAGAACCACGGCAGCCAGGGCTCGACGTCGAGCCGGGGATTCGGCTCGCCGGCCTCGCCCGCGGTCTCGTGGTCGTCCTCACGTTCGAACGGCGAGATGTCGAGGAGGCCGTCGGCGCGAACGTCGCCGACCGCATCGTAGCCTAGCGCGAGTCGGTGCACGAGCGCCGAAATCACGACGCCCATGGCGATCGGATCCCACGGCAGGCTGAGACCGTCGGAGACGAAAAACACCAGGAAGCCGAGGATCCCGAAGGCGCCGCCGACGAGCAACACGTCGTCGTATTTGCCGCCGAACGCGATCAAGATATTCTTCGCGTCGTGGTAACCCCAGTTACCGCCGAACCCGGGCTCCATGTACCCCTGCTTCGCGGCGTACGCGCTCGCGGCGGCGCCCCCCGCAAAGGCGATGTGCGGACCAAAGAAAGCGCCGAAGGCGATCTCGGCGGTGACGGCCCCCGCGGGATCCCCGAGCCCGAACCCCTCGTCAAGGGTAACCATCCCGGCGATCCGGGCAATCTCGCCCGCGACCACCATGAACCCAGTGAACACGAACGCGGGGAGTGACCCGAGTGCCGCGCCGAGAACGCCGCCGGCGAACGCGGCGACGATCATCGCGAGCAACAGTTCGATCGGCCAGCCCAACACCTGGAGGACGACGACGTCCGCCACCAGTGCTTCAACCGACACGGGCAATCACCCTCCGTTCCGACCGAGTCGCCGCCGGTGCGGTAATCCCGCGTTTCGAACCGGATCGGCCCCCGCCGTTCGCCCCACCCCATCTCGGACTCGCTGCGCCGTGTGTCTGTGCTACTGGTCGAGTACCGGTACTGATCGAAGTATCACCCATCATGGTTGCCTCTCGTGCTCGCCTCGGACGCCGACCGAGGAGAGTCATGTGATAGCATGACAATCAATAAGTAATAGTTTCTCCACGGGTCACAGAACGTTCTGAAGGTATGAATGATGGGTTCAGAACCCCCAAAACCCGCTGTTTACGGCGGGGAGACGTGCCGCCACCTGATTTCTGTAAGGCGTATGATGTGGCTTTCGAGGACGACGTGGTCGGAACAGAGAACGTTCGACCGACAAAGCCGAGTTCCGAGTTCCTGGCCAGTCGTCCGAGGACAGGAGTACTGTCGAGAGCTCAGTCCGATCGGATCCACTCGAGCAGAGCCGCCGGAAGCGCGTCGCGGGTCTCCGGGGTCACCTCGAACATCGCGACGTCCTCGCGCGACCGCACCGTCTCGAGAAACGGGTTCGAATCGCTGGCGGCGATCGCCGCGAGGACCGGCGTCCTCGAGTCGAGTGCGCCCCGTGTGGCCGCGACGAACTGATCGCTCTCGAGTTGCATCGGCGCGATTTCGTCGATCACGACAGAGTCGCAGTCGTCGACGGCCGTCGAGAGCGCCGACCGGGACAGCCGATCGATCGCCGCGATGTCGACCCCGTACCTGCCGACGGTGGGGCCGTCGACGTCGACGTGTGCCATCACGTCCCGCTCGCCGGTCGCCAGATCGACGATCTCGAACCCGACTCGCTCGCCGTCCTCGCGGCGTTCGGGACAGACGAGCCCGCCCACGTCGTTCCCGTTTTCTTCGAGCGCGGCGACTGTGTGCTCGAGCGCGGTCGTCTTCCCGCTTCGCGGCGGGCCGGTAACGAGGGCGTTTCGTGGCATCGGTCTGTCGGCAGTACCGCGAGCGCCGACGTAGTGGTACCGGCTCGGCTCCGGCGGTCGCGGAGCGACCGGTCCGCGCGACGACCGACCCCCCGAGCGTTTTCACGCTGCTCGGCGGACCATCCCTATGACTCCCACTCGAGACGACGGCAGTGGCCCGACCGGGACTGACTCGCAAGCGACCGCAACGTCGGCCGCGACGCGACGGGACGACGCTCCCTCCCCGGACGTCTCGGGCTCGACGAACGACGGTGACCGAACGTCGTCCGCCCGGGAACCGATTCGACGCCGCGTCCTCGAAGGAGCCGCTGGTGCCGTCGCTGCCGGGACGGTCGGAACGACGGGATCGGTCGGCGCGACGGCGGACGAACCGGGCGGCGAAACCGTCGACCGAACCGCCGCCCGACAGGAGGCCGACGGGCTGCCGCTGCTCGACGGTCACGTCCACCTGATTCCCGAATCGACGCTCGGCAGGGATCCGCTCGATGCGGATGGGCTGGTCGCATGGATGGACGACAACGGGATCGACCGCGCCGTCGTCCTCGCGCTCGACTCCCCCGAAGCCTACCCGGTCCCGGCCTCGAGCCCGTGGATCCTCGAGCAGGTCGAACCCTACCCGGAGCGCCTGCTCCCGTTCTGTACGATCGATCCCCGAACGATCGTCTACGGCGAGGACGCCGTCGAGGAGCTACTCGAGCGCTACGTCGAGCGGGGTATTCGCGGGTTCGGCGAGCTGAAAGCCGGCGTCCCGATCGACGATCCTCGCGCCGAACGGATCTACGAACTGTGTGCCGAGTACGAGCTCCCGATCCTGTTTCACACCGACGAGAAGGCGATGATGGACGAGGTCGGACTGCCGAGACTCGAGGACGTCGTCGCCTCCTTTCCGGAGGTGGACTTCCTCGCACACGCCCACGGCTGGTGGGCCCACGTCGCGGCCGACGTCGAGGAGGCTGATCTCGGGGACTACCCCGACGGCGAGATCGACGAGCCCGGTCGCGTCCCGGCGCTGCTCGAGCGATACGACAACCTCTACGGCGACCTCTCGGGGATCTCGGGCTGGAACGCGCTGACACGGGACCCCGCGTTCGGACAGGCGTTCCTCGAGACCCACGCCGAGCAGTTGATCTTCGGCACCGACTACATCTACCCTGGCCAGGAGGTCCCCCAGCTCGAGCTGTTCGAGCGCTTCGACCTCGAACGCTCGGCGCGAGAGGCGATCCGGTCTGGGAACCTCGAGGGCGTGCTCCGCTAGGGCCGAAGTATCGGCCCTGCCACTTCGTCGCCAACGTATATCAGTTCGGACGGTGGGTACACGTACATGGCAGAGAAGACGGACCACGAGGAGGACGTTTCGCGCGAGGAAGCAGCCGACCTCCTGCAGGACCTTGCACGTGAGATCCGCGGGCAGGGCGCAGGCCCGATCGACGTACAGGTCGGCAACAAGACGCTGGCGCTGACTCCCTCCTCGACGCTCGAGTACGGGATCGAGGTCGAGGAACGCTCGCCGATGCTCGGGGGCGACCGCGAGGAGATCACCGTCACGCTCGAGTGGGAGGTCGACGACGAACCCACCGAGTAAGTCGAGCGTAGCCGACTCGTTGTGCCCGACACGGCACTCGAGCGAAGAGTGCTCGAGTCGCCGGTAGCTGTTTCGCAGTTCTCATCGCTCCTCTCGAGGATCGGTCACCGGTACTCCGAGATCGTCCGATACGGAACGTAGTACCCGATGTCATCGATCCACGTCGACAGCCACTCGTCAGCAGTCGCTTCATCGATCTTTCCAGCATCGATTGCAGCCAACAGAACGCCAACCGATCCGACGACAGTCAGGCCCTGATCTTTCGCAAACGACCGGGCATCTCCATCATCGGTCAGTAGCCGACCGCCGTGTGCGTCCGCAAGGGCAAACGCCTGCGCTTCACCGGGATCGAGATAGTCAGCGACAACGGCCTCTCTGTTTGCGACTGTATTCGAAACCGTCGCGACTGGAATCTCGTTGTCGAGTGTATCGAGTGCTGACTGAAGCTACGGATGATCATCAGCGCCATTTTCGAGTTCCTCACGAACGACTGGAACCGCACAGATTCCGGAGAGACCTGCAACTACCCACAGCTGGTCGATGTACGCAAAGTTCGAGAGAACAGTCGTGTTCAGGACGCTCGGGCTCGTTGGAATATCGTCACCCGTCATTTCGTCCGTGACGCTTCGTCACTCGAGTCCTCATCACCGAATTCGAGTTCGGTCGCTGCCTCTCTCTCGTAGGCTGCGTCGTCTTCGTCGACGAGTCCGAGGCGGAGCTCAACGCCGTGCTCACGAAGGATATCACGCATCGTCCAGCGGTCGACAGCAGCAAGTCTCGCAGCATCACCGAGGGTGATTCGCTCCCGTTCGTAGAGGGCGACCGCAGCCGCAATACGCTCGTTTTCGTGGTTCTCGAAGTATTCACGCACGAACTCTCGCAACGCATCGCTCTTGCCAGTAAATACGCCAGCCTCGACAGTACCCTCTATGAGGAGGTCGAGGTCGTCCGGATACGACCCGGTGATTCGTGCCATTGTTCTGTTCCAAACTACGCCTTCATACTATTTATGAAATGCGCCGGAAATCCGTATATCGAGAGACCGGGTCCAAACTTCTCTCTTGCTCGGCTTTGGGAGAACTACCTCACTTCGTCTTCGCGCGGTTTCACCGCGCGAACGGTCTGCGAGACCGGAGGTATCGCCCTATCCAGTCGTTCTGCCCCTTCTCGCGGGTCGCTATCGCTCCCCGCTCGTTTTTCGGGAGAACTTCGCTCCGCTCAGTTCTCCCCCTTCTCTATCGGCGCCCGAATCAAATTCCCCCACTCGGTCCAAGAACCGTCGTAGTTGTGGACGTCCTCGTAGCCGAGCAGTTCGTGCAGGGCGAACCAGGCGATCGCCGACCGTTCGCCGACCCGACAGTAGGTGACGACCGTCTCGTCGCCGTCGATCCCCTGATCGGCGTACAGTTCCTCGAGCTCGTCGGGGCGCTTGAACCGGCCGTCGTCGCGCAGGTTCGTCTTCACGGGGACGTTCGAGGCGCCGGGGATGTGGCCGCCGCGCTGGGCGGTCTCCTGGAGTCCTTCGGGAGCGATAATCTCGCCCGTGAACTCCTCGGGCGATCGAACGTCAACCATCGGGATCCCGGCCTCGCGGGCCTTGTCGACGTCGTCCTGGTAGGAACGAATGCTCTCGAAGGGGCCCTTCGCGGTGTACTCGACGGCGTCGAACTCTGGTTCCTCGTCGGTCAGCGGGTACTCCTCGTTGACCCAGTAGTCCTTCCCGCCGTCGAGGACGCGGGCGTCCTCGTGGCCGTAGTACTTGAACTCCCAGTAGGCGAACAGGGCGAACCAGTTGGGGATCCAGCCGTCGCCGTAGAAGACGACCGTCGACTCCTCGCTGATGCCGTGGTCGCCGACGACCCGCTCGAAGTCGTCCTTTTTGAGGATGTCCCGCTGATCCGGATCGGAGAGGTCCTCGTCCCACTGCATTCCGATCGCGCCCGGAATATGACCCTCGTCGTACCGCGAGGGAAAGTCGCCCTCCTCGGGTGACTCGGGGCTGTTGACCTCCACGAGACGGTAGTCGGGATCGTCGGCCTGGAACGCCTCGAGGTGGTCTTCGACCCAATCCGCCGAAACCAACACGTCGGTGTCGTACTCGCTCATGCGAGGCGTGCTCCGACGAGCAGCGAGAAAAGGGTAACACGGCCCGAGCCGACACGTCCGAAACCGGATCGGTACACATACGCCGCTGGACTGACGACCACCGCCAATGCGACTCGCGAGAATCGAGACGGCCGACGGACCGGTAACCGGACAGTACGAGGACGGTGTCGTCCACACGGATGGCGACGAGTACGAGGTCGGCGTCGACGGCGACCTCCTCCCGCCCTGCGAGCCATCGGCGATGTACTGCGTCGGGCGCAACTACGCCGAAACGCTCGACCAGATGGAGTACGAGCGTCCCGAGGAGCCCGACTTCTTCATCAAGCCGCCGGCGTCGCTTTTGGCCCACGAAGAGCCCATCGAGTACCCCGAGTTCACCGAGGAGCTGACCTATGCCGGCGAGCTCGCGGCCGTGATCGACGAGCGTTGTCACGACGTTTCCGAGGACGAGGTCCCCAACGTCGTCCGCGGCTACACGATCATGAACGACGTCGACGCGCTCGACCAGCAGGGCCGAACGGCACGGAAGGCGTTTGACGGCTCCGGCCCGCTGGGGCCGTGGCTCGAGACCGACCTCGATCCGCGGGAAATCGACATGCACACCGACATCGGTGATGAGCGACGCCAGGACGCGAACACGGAGCTCATGCTGTTCGACCCCTACGAGATCGTCTCCTATCTCTCGAGGCGATTTACGTTCCGCCCCGGCGACGTCGTCGCCTTCGGCAGCCCCGCGAACCCGGGGCTAGTCGAACCCGGCGACACCGTCGAGATCACCTACGAGGGCGTCGGCACGCTACGAAACGAGATCGTCAACTCGAGCGAGTAGTCGCTCGCCGCCTATTTTACAACTGCGTCGGAGAGACACCTACTCGAGGTCCTCGCCGTCCATCAGCGCGGCGGAGATCAGATTCCGCATCCCGCGTCGGAGCCGTCCGCTCATGGCCGTCGAGGAGAGTCCGATTTCGTCGGCAATATCGCTCAGGGCCATCTCTCGAGGCTCACTGAAGTAGCCGCAGTCGTAGGCCACCGTCAGCGCCTCGACCTGTTCCTCCGTGAGTCCGTAGGCGACGCCGGTCTCGTTGCGGGCCCGGCCGTATACCTCGACGATGTCGAAACTCACGTCGTACTCCTCGGAGTACTCCCAGATCGTGGTCAGCGCCTCCCGGTCGGGGAGGTGGAGGGTGACGAACCAGCCTCGACACTTCGTCTCGGCCGAGGACATGAATCCGTTTACCTGCGTGACGACGGGGCTCAGGAGCTTCGTCTCCGCCGAGTGTTCGATGTAGTAGATGTGGGTCTCCTCACCCTCGTCGACGAGATGGTAGTCGCCGACGGTCGGATCCGCCTCGAGGAACCCCTCGAGTTCGCCGACGTCGTCGTACTCGAGGAGAAACGGGAAGACGTGCGATCCGGGATCGGTGTTGGCCTGCGTAAGGACCTTGATCTCGAGGTCGTCGGCCCGTCGCAACGTCGGCACTAACGCCAGGTGCTCGTGTTCAGCGTACGCTTTGACTGTGATCGACATCGCTTAGCGACCGGGCCGATCGTGCGGGAGTCGTTCGCGCACCACGCAGTGGCTGTTCGAAGAACCGTCGCTGATGGGTCGGGTGATCATGTCCCACACTGCTCATGGGAGTCCCATAAGCTATTCGTCGTCGGTTCTCGGGCCGCTCCGTCCGAGAGCGACGGAAATTACCGGTCGTCGGTCGCTCGAACGGTCCGAATCGCGGCGTCGTTCTCGGCGACGTCGTGAACCCGGACGACGTCGGCGCCGCGCTCGGCCGCCATCGCCGTAACGGCGACCGTCGGCGGGAGTCGCTCGCCGGGCTCGCAGCCGACCCGATCGAACATCGACTTGTGGGAGTGGCCGACCATGACCGGACAGCCGAGCGCCCGAAACTCGTCCAGTCGGGAAAGTAACTCGAAGCACTCCTCGGCGTTCTTTCCGAACCCGAACCCGGGATCGACGACGATCCGATCGCGCTCGAGGCCGGCCCGTTCCGCCAGCAGGACCGTCTCCTGGAGGTCGTAGACGACCTCCTCGACGACGTCGTCGTAGGCGACCGTTCGGTCGGGATCGACCGGCGTATCCAGGCTGTGTGTGATGACGAGGGTGGCGTCGTGCTCGGCGGCGACGAAGCGCATCTCCGGATCCTCGAGCCCGGAGACGTCGTTGACGATCTCGGCGCCCGCCTCGAGGCCCGCGTCGGCGACGGCCGCTTTCCGCGTGTCGACCGAGATCGGGACCTCGAGGTCGGCGAGCGCCTCGATAACGGGAACGACACGATCGATCTCCTCGGCGACCGGGACGGGGTCGGCGCCGGGACGGGTGCTCTCGCCGCCCACGTCGACGATGTCGGCGCCTGCCTCGACCAGCGCCTCCGCGCGAGCGACGGCGTCCTCGAGCGCGTCGTACTCGCCGCCGTCGTGGAAGCTGTCGGGGGTAACGTTCAGCACGCCCATGACGGCCGTCTCCAGATTCCACGGGAGTCGACGGTCGTCCTCGCGTCCGCCGCCGTCGTCCTCGACGATTTCCCGGAGCTGACTCGAGACGTGAGCTAGCCCGAGTTCCTCGCCGTCGAGTTCGTCGATCAGCTCCCGGAACTGGGCGTTGGTTCCCGAGAGCACGGTTGTTACTCGGCGGGTCGAGGTCTCGGTCGGCGAGAGCGTACAGCTCCCGCCGATCGCCTCGAACGTCCGGCTGATCCGCTCGGCCTGCGGATCACGGAGGTAGGTTTTGACCGTCCGGCCGACGGCCCGTTCGGCGGTCGCCTCGACGACCGGCTCCTCGAGGCCCATCCCCTCGAGTACCGATCGGGCCTCGGACTCCGTCTCCGTCCGCTTGGGGACCTGGAGTCGGGACCATCGGTCGCGGGCCTCGGCGACCGCGTACAGCGAGCCGGTGACGAGCACGGCGTCGTTCTCGCCGGCCCGCAAGAGCGCGCGTTCGGTCGCCTCGAGGACCGATCCCGACCGGTCGATCCGACCCGCCCGTCCCTCGAAGGCGTCGGCGAGGACCGCGAGCGACTCGGCCCGTGGAACGTTCGGCTGACAGAGGAAGACCGAATCGGGGTCGGGGAGCGCTTCGACCATTCCCTCGTGATCCTTCTCGGTCATCGCGCCGAAGACCAGGTGGAGTTCGTCGTACGCGTAGCGCTCGAAGAGGTCGGCGAGCGTCTCGCAGGCACCGGGGTTGTGTGCGCCGTCTAACACCGCGATCGGCTCCCTCGAGACGACTTCGAAGCGGCCAGGCCAGTGAGCCTTACGGAGCCCGCGCGCGATCGTGTCGTGGTCGACCGACGCGATCTGGTCGGCCAGCACCGCGGCAACGCCGGCGTTGGTCGCCTGATGAGTGCCGGGAAGGGGGAGGTTCGTCTCGACCGACCACTCCGGCGCCGTTATCGAGATCGCGCTCTCGACGGGCGAGTCCAGCCCGCGTTCGGTCGCGACCACGTCCGCGCCGTCGCTGCCGACCGAGATCGCATCCGTCTCCGTCCGAATCGCCTCGAGGGCCGCCCCGTCGGCGCCGGTGACGAGCGGGGCGTCGGCGGGGGCGACCTGGGCCTTGTCGCGGGCGATCTCCTCGATCGTCTCGCCGAGGAGATCGGTGTGCTCCAGGCTGACGCTGGTCACCGCGCTCGCAACCGGATCGACTGCGCTCGTCGCGTCGTACCGGCCGCCGATTCCGACCTCGAGGACGGCGACGTCGACCGACTCGGCCGCGAAGTGTGAGAGTGCGAGCGCCGTGAGCACCTCGAAGTACGTCGGCGCGTCCCCGGCCTCCCGAAGTCGTTCGACCGCATCCTCGATCTCGACGACGAACGAGCAGACGCGCTCCTTCGGGATTTTCCGGCCGTCGACGAGGATCCGCTCGCGCACGTCGTCGAGGTCCGGCGAGGTGTAGAGCCCGACATCGTAGCCGTCCTCGCGGAGCACCCGCTCGAGCATCCGCGCCGTGCTTCCCTTTCCGTTCGATCCCGCGATCTGGACGCAGTCGATCTCCTCGTGCGGTCGACCGAGCGCCGAGAGCAGCGTCGCGGTCGTCTCCGTCCCGAGTTTCGGTCGCCGTCGTTGCAGCGACTCGAGGTAGTCGACCGACTCGTGGTATTCCATACCAACCGTGGTGCCGGGAGCCCCTATGAAAGTACTGACACTGCCCCGCACGGTTATGACGGCGTGCCCCGATACTCCCGGCATGACACCGGACGCGACGGGGAGCCGCGCCGCCGCGGAGCCCTACGTAACCGAGTTCGAGACGAGGGTACGGGCCGTCGACGGAACCGACGTCAGACTCGAGGAGACGTACTTTTACCCGGAAGGAGGCGGTCAGCCGGCCGACGGGGGAACGATCGGGAACGCGGAGGTGATCGACGTTCAGACACAGGACGGCGCGGTCGTCCACACGCTGGCGTCGGCTCCCGGGTTCGAGACGGGCGAGACCGTCGTCGGCTCGATCGACGAGGAGTTCCGCACGTACTGCATGCGGGCCCACACCGCCAGCCACCTGCTGTACGGCGCCGGACGGCGGCTGCTCGAGGATCACGGCTACGGCGGGTTCGATATCGGAACCGAGACGTGTCGGATCGATTTCGAGACGAGCGAGCCCGAGGCGATCGACGCGCTCTCGCTCGAGCGCATGCTCGCCGAAGCGGTCTGGGAGTCCCGACAGATAACCTGGCGGGAGATGGACATCGAGCAGGCGAGAGCCGACGATGAGATCGTCTTCAACCTCACGCCCGAGGCCGAGCGGGCCGACACCGTTCGAATCGTCGAGATCGAGGACTGGGATATCGCGGCCTGTGGCGGCACCCACGTCCGAAACACGATCGAGATCGGTCCGCTCGCGGTGCTGGATATCTCGAACCCCGGCGCGGACCTCGTCCGCGTCGAGTACGCCGTCGGTCCGGCCGCGATCCGGGCCAGGACCGATCGGACGCGAGCGACCACACGTGCCGCGAGCGCCCTCGAGACCGGCGTCTCGGAGCTGCCGAAACGAGCCGGCGCCGTCGCCGAGCGCAACGCCGAACTGGAAGCCGAACTCGACGAGCTTCGGGACCGACTGCTCGAGAATCGCCTCGAGACCCTCGCCGATGACGCAGTGGAGCGGGACGGCCAGGAGTGGGTCGTCGGCACGGTCGGCGTCGAGGGGGTTGGCCCGAACGACGCGTCCGAACGAGCCCAGGAGAGCGCCGGACGGGTCGGCAACGTCGTCGTGCTGACGGGTGTCGACGGGAGCGCGTTCGTCGTGGCGGCGACGACGGGCGAGACGGACGCGAGCGGGATCGTCGAGGACGTCACTGCAGAGTTCGGCGGGGGCGGCGGCGGAGGCGAGACGCTCGCCCAGGGTGGCGGCCTCGACGCCGATCCCGAGGCCGTCGTCGACTACCTTCGCCGGGAGCACTGAGCGAACCGGCAGCGAAATTCCGGTGATCCGTCCTCGAAATCGTCTCTTCCTCGAGCAGTCGGGGCGATCGACGGAGTCAACCACATCTTCTCGAAGAACGGACACGTGTTGTTTCGTCCTGGTTTGCCACCTCGAGACACGGCGAGTTCACTGCAGGGGCGATCCGATCTGTGCGAGCCCTACACCGGTCGCTCTTGAGGAGTCGAACGCCGGCAAGAACGGCTCGAGCGGGCGTTACTCTACTGTCGCAATCGCCTCGACCTCGAGGGCCGCGCCTTTCGGCACCTCGCCGACCTCGAGGGCGCTCCGGGCCGGGGGTTCCTCGTCGAAGAACTCGCTGTAGGCCTCGTTGAACTCGTCGAAGTCGTCGATATCGTTCAGGAAGACAGTCATCTTGAGGACGTCCTCGAGGGAGCCGCCCTCGGACTCGAGGATCGCCTCGACGTTCTCGAGACATCGTCGAGTCTGGTCGCCAACGGACTCATCATCGAGGAGTTCCCCATCGGCGGTCATCGGCAGCTGACCGGCCGTAAACAGGAGATCGCCGTTCGTCGTCGCCTGGCTGTACGCGCCGACCGCCTCCGGTGCGTCGTCGGTGTGGATCGTTCGTTTCACGCCCCGACATACTGGTCGGGGTGTCTTAAAATTCGGCTCCGGATCCGCGAACGTAGCTGGTCGCGGCAGGAGCCGCCGCGACCAAAGCTACAAGCCGCGGCGCTGGCTCCATCGGATATGGAACACGAGACCGTCTCCCACTCGGTGAGCGAGCGGACGCTCGCTCGACTCCCATCGGGAACGGACGTCTCGGTGACCGTCCACCGGTACGAGGGCGGGCCCGGGCCAACGGTGTACCTGCAGGCCGCACAGCACGGGATCGAACTGAACGGGACCGCGGCGCTGCGCCGACTCCACGAGCGGCTGCTCGAGGCCGAACTCGCGGGAACCGTAATCGCCGTTCCGGTGGTCAACAGCCTCGCGTTCGATCACGGCTCCTACGTGACGCCCCAGGCCGTCGACGCGGTCAACCCGAACTTCAACAGGGTGTGGCCCGGAAACGACGACGGCACGCTCCAGGAGCGAGCGGTCGCCAGCCTCTGGGGACTGATCGAGGCCGCCGACGTCGTGATCGACCTCCACAGCGGCACCGCGGACATGCTCGAGCACGTCCGATTTCAGAACGGCGAACATGACTCCCAACGACTCGCGTCGGTGTTCGGCGCCGACTACCTCATGACCGACCCGAAGCCGGATCGTTCGCTCGAGGAGTACCGTGGAACGTTGCGAGCGGCCGCGCGGCTGGCGGGGACGACGGTGATCGTCCCGGAGCTCTCGAACAGCCGGCAGGTCGACCTCGAGGCGGCCCGACGGGGCGCCGACGGTATCGAGAACGTCCTGGGCGAGGTCGGCATGCTCCGCACGGAGCCACGCGATCCTCCCTCGCAGACGGTGCTGTACGACGACGGGGGACGGGTCGGCGCCGACCGGTCGGGACTCTTCGAGCCCGCCTCGGGGGTAGCGATCGGTGACCACGTGAGCGAGGGACGCGAACTCGGAACGCTGTACTGTCCGGCCACGTTCGAACGACGCCAGTCCGTGACCGCCACCACCTCTGGTGTGATCTACTCGCTGACCCTCGAATCGGCCGTCACCGCCGGGGAGAAGCTGGCCGGAATCGCCGAGCTCGAGTGAGCGGCGGCGTGGAGGAGCCACGCGTCTCGTTGGTGTCGGAGATCGGAACGGGTCGGGCCTCGAGCGTCCACGAACCGGCTCGTCGGCAGACACCTGTCCGGACAGTTCGTGTCCCTGTCCCCCGTCGACGGAGCTGGTCCTGAAACTGGTCGCGCGACTGTGCCCCCAATCAGTATACAAATACGTTCTGGGGGGTGTGCACCGGCAATACACGACCGGGATGGGGATATTGACCGATCGCTCGTAGCTGAGTACGTATGACGATCAACCGACCGGAATCGATAGACAGACGGCGCGTAATTCAGGCACTCGGTGCAGGAGGAGTAGTCGCACTCGCCGGCTGTACAGGAGACGAGGACGCTGACGAGGACGACGAGGTGGACGATGAGGAGGTCGACGACGAAGAAGATGACGAGGAGCCGGAAGAGGAAGAAGAGCTTGCGAGCCTCGAGGAGGCGCCGACCGGCGAATCGCTCTCGGAGGAGGACATCCAGGCCCTCATCGACGCCTTCGACGACGAGCCGATGAACGAGGACCAACAGGAGATCGAGGGCGACGAGCGCAACTACACGCCGAGACACGTCTGGAAGTGGGTCAGCGACGAGAACCTGATCGGCCTTCACTTCAACGAGCCGAACCCGGAGGAGGCGACGGAGCTCGACTACGTCACGATCGGGCAGAAGGGGCTGTTCACCGAGGAGAGCCAGCCCGACGAGGAGTTCACGCACTTCCACAGCCATACGGCGGACGGCTGGGAAGCGGGCCACGGCGGCGAAACCGGCGACGAAGGGTACTGGCTCACCCACATCGCGGTTCGGGAGATCGAGTACCCGTTCCACGACGAGCCTATCGAACCACGGGTCGACTACGGGTTCATGCCGACCCCGCCCGAGGAGGGCACCGAGGGCCACGACGTCGACTGGGAGGCCCCCGACGGCGGTGAGGGCGACCTCGACGACGAGGATCGCGACGAACTCATCGAAATCTTCGACGACGAGTGGACCAACGAGGACCAGCAGGAGGCCGACGGTCGGACGCCCGCCCACGTCTGGAAATGGGTCAGCGAGGACACGATGATATTCCTCCACTGGGACGAACCGAACGTCGAGGAGGCCGAGAATCTGATCTACTTCGGGATGGGCGGGCGCGGTCAGTTCACGGCCGACGACATCCCCGCCGGCCAGGAGGACGACTTCACGCACTTCCACAAACACGAGGCCGACAGCTGGGAAGCCGGTCACGGCGGCCAGGACTCCGAGCAGTGGGGCTACTGGCTTGTCCACCACGCGACCCGCGACCACGAGATGCCCTGGGGCGACGTCGAAGTCGGTATCGACCGCGAGTTCATGCCCACCCCTGTCGAGGAGTAACGATCGATGGACGATCGAGCACCGAGTCGTCGCCGGGTGTTGGTCGGCGCGGCGAGCGCTGGCGCGGTTGGGCTCGTCGCCCTCGCCGGCTGCGTCGGTGACGAGGAGGAAGCCGACGATGTCGACGACGAGGACGCCGACGACACGGATACCGATGACGACGCAGACACCGCCGATGACGACGCGGACGTCGTCGAGATCGAGACCCGCGAGGGTGAAGAGGGTGAGCCCGACTTCGTCTTCGATCCGGTGATCGCGGACGTCGAGCCCGGCGATACCGTCCGGTGGATCAACACCGACGGCGTCTTCCACACGGTGACGTCGACGGACTCGCTCGAGGCCCGGACCGAGAGCGGCGAGTTCAACGAGGAGCTCTCCGCCGAGGGTGACACCGTCGAGTGGACTGCCGAGGAGGAGGGGCTCCAGCACTACTATTGCGAGCCCCACGTCGGCTTCATGATCGGTACGCTGGCCGTCGGTGACGTCGACGACGCGGAGTTCGAGGACGCCGAGGAAATCCACGAGGATCCCGAAGGCGTCGACGAGGACGAAGACGACGAGGACGTCGACGATGAAGACGAGGACCTCGAGGAGGAGTTCGTCGACATGACCGGCGAGGACGTCGTGACGGTCGAGACCCGCCAGGGCGAGGACGACGAACCCGACTTCGTCTTCGACCCCGCGTTCGTCACGGTCGACGCAGGGACGACGATCGAGTGGGTCAACACCGACGGCGTCTTCCACACGGTCACGTCGACCGACGACATCGAGGTTCGAAGCGGCGGCGGCGACGAGTTCGACGCGACCATCTCGAACGAGGGGGCGACCTTCGAGTGGGAAGCCGACGAACCGGGGACGCAGCCGTACTACTGCTCGCCCCACGCGGGGTTCATGTACGGCGCGATCGAGATCGAGTGAGGAAGGGAACACACTTCCGCGCTCGGCTACTCTCCGCTCACGTGAGCGCCGACGCTTCCCCCCGCGTCGAGGTCTACCCGGGCCGCGAGGTCGTCGTCGAGTTCGACCCCGAGCTGACCTTCGAGTGCGTCGAGGACTGCACCTGGTGCTGCCAGCACGGCGTCTTGCTGTACGGCGACGACCTCCTCGAGCTCGCAAAGCGGGCGAACCTCGCCGAGACGACGACGGAGTTTCGCGGCGAGAAGTTCGTCACCCGCGAGGAGAAGGGGCGCGACGATCATGCCGCCGACGACGGCTGTGCCTGTGCGTTCCTCCGGGAGGACGGCCTGTGTTCGCTGCACCTCGAGGAGGACTGGAAACCGACCCGGTGTTCGGTCTTTCCCCTCGGCGTCTGGCGCGAGGACGGCGACCTCCACGTCGACGTTCGTGACTCCGCACACGACCACTGTGAGGGGTTGAACGTCAGCGATCGGGTCGTGATCGACAACCTCGACGCCTTCCTGCCGGAGCTGCTGTGGGACCTCGAGAACCCCGATTCCAAGCGAGAGCTGTGAGACTCGGACCCACGACACTGCGTCTCGCCAATCATTTAAACGTATGGCCGTCGTAGATAGCCTGTGTCAGAAAACTCCGGGCGACGGAACCTCCGTATGCCCAACGACGATGAAGTATTCGCGGTTGTGACCGAACACCTCGGGGGCAACCACGTCCAGCTCCAGTGTGCCGACGGCGAGGAACGGCTCGGCCGCATTCCGGGACGAATGAAGTACCGAACCTGGATCGAGCAAGACGATATCGTCGTCGCCGAACCCTGGGACTGGCAGGACGAAAAGGCGACCATCGAGTGGCGCTACACCAGCCAGGACGCCGATCAGCTTCGCCGCGAAGGTCACATCGACTGAAATTTTAATCGCGGAGTTCCCTCCCGCCTCCCAGTGGCGTCGCCGCACCCCTCGCCGCCGGGGTTTCGAGCGGTAGCTCCGTCTCGACTTGCCCGTGCAACGCCAACGGTTGTGCGTTTTGATCATAACTGTTAGTGTATGTATATTAGGGACGGGAGCGCGAGAGCGAAGTTCGACGAACACAACGAGGACGACGTCGAGTACGTCGGCTCGACGACGGAGGGGACGCCGATGTTTTTCGACACGGCGAGTCGGTCCGTCTTCGAGGGCGAGTACGACGACGAGGAAACGATCGTCGATCGCCCTGAAACCGAGCGCGAACTCGAGGACCGGGCGTCCGTCGGCGAGGCGATCGAGACGCTGGGCGACGAGCTCGGCTGGGAGTCGCTGTCGGAGTTCGGCCGGGAACACACCCGTGACGACGAGAACGCCGAGTAGCTACCGCGTCGCCTGCTTCCACTCCCGAAGACCGAGGACGGCCCCGTCGAGGTCGTCGGCTGGCGCGTCGGTCGCGCCCCAGACGAACATTTCCGCGACGTCGTCGGGATCCCGTCCGCTTCCACCCGAGAGCCGGGTCGCGACCTGCCCCGGGTCGAGACAGCCCACGACGTAGTCGGTGTCGGCCGCGAACCCGCGTGCGACGGCCTCCGTCGTCGCCTTCGAGATCGCGTACGAGCCGTACCCCGGTTTGCCTTCCCGCGCGACCGCCCCGGTCGGCACGAGCACCCGCGCTTCCTCGTTGAGATGCGGGAGTGCCTCGCGGATCGTCGCGAACACGCCTCGACCGTTGCTCCGCCAGTGGTCGTCGAACGCCGCGTACGACTCCCGATCGGTCGGCGTTGCGCCAGCCTCGCCGTGGTAGACGCCGGCCGCGGCGACGACCACGTCGATCCCGCCCTCCGGCCCCGTCCGCGAGGCCGTCTCGACCAGCCGTTCGACGTCGAACTCGTCGCGGACGTCCGTCCGGACGCCCGTGGCCGTCGCCCCGCGCTCCTCGAGGGCCTCGACGGTCTCCTCGACCGCATCACCGTCCCGAGCGCCGACGACCACGGTCGCACCCCTGTCCGCGAACGCGCCGGCGACGGCCCGTCCGATCCCGCGCGTGCCACCGGTTACGAGAACTATCAGCTCGTCCATGGCTGGCGTATGGAGCGCAGCTACAGGAACCCATCGACGACCGCCTTCGAGTCCGGAAATCCGAGCAGGGATGACGTACGTTTATACTCGGGCCGACGTTCAGGGAATGTATGCAATCGCTTGACGGAGAGTCGATCGTCGTGATCGGCGCTGGGGTCGGCGGGCTCTCGACGGCCTGCTATCTGGCCGATGCGGGCGCCGACGTGCAGGTCATCGAGAAGAACGAACAGCTCGGTGGACGCGCGAGCCGGCTCGAGCGCGACGGGTTCCGGTTCGACATGGGCCCCTCGTGGTACCTGATGCCCGACGTCTTCGAGCGCTTTTTCGACCACTTCGACCGAACGCCGACCGACTACTACGGGCTGACCCACCTCGATCCACACTACCGGATCTTCTTCAAAGACGGGGACGAGGTCGACGTCACGCCCGAGCTCGAGCGAACCAAGCGGGTTTTCGAAAGCTACGAGGACGGCGCCGGCGAGGCCCTCGAGCGCTACCTCGAGAAGTCCCGCGAGAACTACGAGGTCGGGATGGAACATTTCGTCTACGAGGACCGCTCGAAGCTCCGGGACTACCTCGATCTCGACGTCGCCAGACAGGCTCGAGGACTGTCGCTTCTGGGGTCGATGCAGGGTCACGTCGAGGACTACTTCGACCATCCCAAGCTGCAACAGATCATGCAGTACACGCTGGTCTTCCTCGGGGGGTCGCCGAAGAACACCCCTGCCCTGTACAACCTGATGAGCCACGTCGACTTCAACCTCGGCGTCTGGTACCCCGAGGACGGGGTTGGCGGCGTCATCGACGGGATCGTCGAGCTGGGCCGGGAGCTGGGCGTCGAGTACGAGACGAACCGCCCCGCGACCGGGATCAAGGGCCGGGAGGGCGCCTTCCTCGTCGAGACCCCGGAGGGCCCGCTGCGACCGGATCTGGTCGTCAGCAACGCCGACTACCCCCACACCGATCAGGAGCTGCTTCCGGAGGAACGGCAGGGGTACGACGCCGACTACTGGGAGTCGCGCACGTACGCCCCCTCCGCGTTCCTGCTGTACCTGGGTATCGAGGGCGACGTCGACGAGCTGGCCCACCACACCCTCGTTCTCCCGACCGACTGGGAGGAACATTTCGATCAGATCTTCGAGGAGCCCGCCTGGCCCGACGATCCAGCCTACTACTGCTGTGTTCCCTCCGAGACCGACGACGACGTCGCCCCCGACGGCCACAGCAATCTGTTTGTGCTCGTCCCGATCGCGCCCGGACTCGAGGACACTCCCGAACAGCGAGAACAGTACCGCGACCTGGTTCTCGACGATCTCGCCGAACACACTGGGACCGACCTCCGGGACCGGATCGTCCTCGAGGAACGGTTCTGTATCGAGGACTTCGCGAACCGGTACAACAGCTACAATGGGACGGCACTGGGACTCGCGCACACGCTCCGGCAGACGGCCCTCTTTCGCCCGCCCCACCGCGCCAAGCGGGTCGACGGGCTCTACATGGTCGGCGGTGACACGACGCCGGGGATCGGCGTCCCGATGTGTCTTATCAGCGGCGAACTGACCGCCGAGGCGGTCCTCGAGGACCACGGGTGAGCCGAATGCGAGACGTCGCAGGGGGGACGCCGCAGTGATGACCGACGATTCGAACCCCGCCGGCGGGACCGGCACGAACGGGGGTGCCGTCGACGAGCTGTCGTACCTGTTCGTCCTCTCGCGGCCCCGGTTCTGGCTCTACCTGGCCGGGCCCGTACTGGTCGGGGTCGCCTACGGCGCCTCGTCGGTCGGGGAGCTGCTCGACCCCGCTGCGATCGCCCTCTTCCTGTACTTCCTGGTGCCGGCGAACGTCTTCCTCTACGGCGTCAACGACATCTTCGACCGCGAGATCGACGCGGCGAACCCGAAGAAGGAGGACCGCGAGGCGCGCTATCGCGGTCAGCGGACGGTCCCGCCCGCGGTCGCGCTGACGGGCGGACTCGGACTCGCGCTGTTCCCGCTCGTCCCGCGGGCGGCCTGGCCCTGGATCGCGGGGTTTCTCGTCCTCGGCGCGGCTTACAGCGCCCCGCCGCTGCGGTTCAAGACGACCCCGCTACTGGATTCGGTTTCGAACGGGCTCTACATCATGCCCGGAGCCGCGGCGTACGCCGCCGTCGCGGGCTCGCAGCCGCCGGTCCTCGCGGTCATCGGCGGCTGGCTGTGGGCGATGGGGATGCACACGTTCTCGGCAATCCCCGATATCGAACCCGACCGGGAGACGGGAATTCGGACGACAGCGACAGCCCTCGGCGAGACTCGAACCTACGCCTACTGCGGCGTCTGCTGGCTCGCGAGCGCGCTCGCGTTCGCCGCGCTCGATCCCCGCCTCGGCGCGGCGATGGCCGTCTACCCGCTGCTGGTCGTCGCGATCGCGACCTCGAGCGTGGCCGTCGATCGGGCCTACTGGTGGTTCCCGGCGATCAACACGGTCGTCGGTGCAGCGCTGGCGATGGGCGGACTCTGGGTGATTCTGCATGGATGAGCTGACGACGGGACGACCGACCGAGTGGAACCGAGCCGACTTCCAGCAGCGACTCGAGGACGTCATCCGCGAGAACCGGTTTACGATCGCGGTGGTGTTTCCGGCGATCGGCGCGCTCACGCTGGTCGCCAGCGCCGAGGGGCTCCTACCGGAGCCGCTGGCGTACAACCCCCTGTTGATCCTCTTCGGGACGGCCGTGATGCGCTCGCCGCTGGTCGTCGGCCTCCTTCCCCGGATCGGCTGGTGGGCGGCTGGTTGTCTCGGCGTCCTGACGGTCTACACCTACGCGATCGAGATCGTCGGCGTCCGGACCGACTGGCCCTACGGCGCCTTCGAGTACACGATTCAGCTCGGGCCGATGTTGCTCGGCGAGGTGCCTCTGGCGCTGCCGCTGTTTTTCATCCCGCTGGTGCTCAACGCCTACCTGCTGACGCTGCTGGTACTCGGCGGGCGAGCCGACAGTGCCCTCGTCCGGATCCCCGCGGCGATCGCCGCCGTCGTCGCGATCGACCTCGTGCTCGACCCCGCGGCAGTCGCGATCGGCTTCTGGGCGTTCGAGTCGGGCGGCTACTACGGCGTCCCCCTCTCGAACTACGTCGGCTGGGTGATCTCGGGCACCGTCGCCGTCGTCCTCGTCGATCTCGCCTTCGACCGGGCGGCGCTGCTCGAGCGCGTTCGCTCCTGTGTGTTCATCCTCGACGACCTGGTCAGCTTCGTCCTGCTGTGGGGCTCGATCAACCTGCTCTACGGCAACTGGATCGCCGCCGGGGTCGCCGGACTGTTCTGTCTGGGGCTGTTCCGGACCGACCGGTACGACCTCGAGATGGTCAGGACGGCACTCCCGGGCGGGAGCTGATCGGATCGACGCGAGAACGGCGTTCGGTGTCGGACCGGCTCAGACGAAGATGGCGCTGATCGCCGGTCCGAACAGAAGCAGTACGACGATCGCGAGGACCGTCAGGGCTAGCCAGACGGCCAGTCCGGTCGCGGCGAAGCGGGCGTTCTCCTGGTCGAGTTCGAGTGGGTCGTGTTGCGTGCTCATAACTCATCGTTCGAGCTTGTGGACAACGAAATCGTATCCCCGATATCGGGGGCGTTTAAGATATCGGCAACTGGTGAGGCGGGTTCGCTCTTCGGAGGAGGGGATAAACTCGCGCTACGTACGGGTGAACGACGCCTCAGCTCGGTCTGACCACTCCTTCTGCGGTGGCGCGCGCTGTCGGTGAGGCGCGACCGAAGGGAGCGCCTCGAAAGAGCGAACGGGGAACGGAGTGACCCGTGAGCAGACCGGCCGAACGTCAGTGAGGGCGGTCGACGATGCTGCGCGAGGTCTTTGCGAGCTATGCGAGCGAACGGCTTGGAAGACACAACGCGTCTTCCAGTGGATGAGCGAGCGACAGCGGAGCGAGCGTCGCGCGGAGCCGAAGGTTCCGCGGACCATGCGAACGGGCTGATAGCCCGTGAGCAGAAATCGGATGGGGAGGACGTGGCGATCCCCTGTGTTCGTGCGAGCAGCGTCTGCTTCTATCGGTATTACCGCGAAAGCCCCTGCCGTTCTCGGGCGTTCTGACTCGCTGCGCGCGCTCCTTGCAGTCGCGTGCTTGTGTCGTCGGAACGCCCGAGAACGGCAGCCCCTTTCAGTCCCACCCCGTGTGGTTGGTCGGCACTGCAGACGTATCGCCGGCTGTTCCATTCGCAGATGAAGTTACCATCCCGCTGAGTTTCGGGAGTGGCTCAGAATACTGGATCCGGACTGCTACCGCGTCGGAACGCGGTCGCCGTGCTCCGGGCCGCGTCGATCCGGCTCGAGGGCTGGAATCGCGGACACCCGGGCGAACACTGCCTCCGGGTCGCGGTTCCAGTGCCAGTGCCAGCGGGTCTTTGCGAGGCACTTGAGCTTCCGTGTCGTCGACAACGACGGGTCCGCCGAGAGCACGTCGTACTCCCGATCGCGGATCACCGCGTGGTGTTCGGCGTACAGCACCGCCGCGAGCAACACCGGCAGCTGGCAGTCCTCGGGCAGGTAGCGAATGCCGGCGACGCCCTCCCGGTAGAGGTCCTCGGTTCGGCGTAGCTCCTCGGCCATCGCGTCCCGAAACGACTCGGAGTACTCGAGATTCTCGACCTGGCGCTCGGGAACGTCGTGGGCCCGGAGCGTCTCCTGAGGGAGATAGATGCGGTCGCGCTCGAGGATATCTTCGCGGACGTCCCGCAGGAAGTTCGTCATCTGGAACGCCTCGCCGAGTTTGACCGCGTGGGGCAGGGCGGTCTCGGGCTCGTCGGGCTCCATGATCGCCGTCATCATCACGCCGACGGAGGCGGCCGAACCCCGCATGTACGTCTCGAGGTCGGCGTAGGTCTCGTACCGGTAGGTCTCGATGTCCGACTCCATCGCGTCGAGGAAGGTTTCGATCTCCTCGTCGGCGATCCCGTACCGGTCACAGAGTTCGCGAAACGCCTCGAGGACCGGATCGTTAGGCTCGGCGCGGCCGAGGGCCTGTGCGCGAAGCGACTCGAGTTCGGCGCGCTGTTCGGCCGCCGGGACATCCGCGGCGTCGTCGACAATCTCGTCTGCGATGCGAAAGAACGCGTACAGGACGTGGGTGGCGTTGCGAACCCGCTCGGGGAGAAACCGTGTTGCGAGGTAGAAGGTCTTCCCGGTCCGCTTCTGGATCGCCTTGCCCGCGTCAATGTGTTCCTGTTGCATTTGCGACTCCGGCCGTCCGACGGCTGCCCGCTCGGGGGCGCCGTCAAACGGCTATCAGGGATAACACATACGACAGATACGTATAAAACTACTAGCCCTCACAGGGATGGGCTCCCGGCCGAGTCCCTGCAAGAGAGGGTCAGATGCGGATGATATTGCTGGTTCATGGAGGGAGCTACGTCTCGTCGCTCGCCTCGAGGAGTTCGTCCGCGAGCATCGGGATGAACGCCCCGATGTCGGTGACCATTCCGATGGCCTGAGCGCTGCCCCGGTCCAGCAGCTGGGTGACGGTTGCGGGGTTGATGTCGACACAGACGGTCTTCGTGGTCGACGGAAGGCAGTTGCCGACGGCCACGGAGTGCAGCAGCGTCGAGAGCATGAGCACGAGATCGGCCTCCTGTGCCTGTTTGCGGATCGCGTTCTGGGCCTCGAGCGAGTCGGTGATCGTGTCGGGTAACGGGCCGTCGTCGCGGATCGAGCCTGCGAGTACGTAGGGGACGTCGTTCCGGACGCACTCGTACATCACGCCCTCGTCGACGACCCCTTCCGCGACGGCCTCCTCGATCCCGCCGAGGCGGGCGATCTCGCTGATCGTGTAGATGTGGTGTTTGTGTCCCTTTCGGGGGTGTTCGAGGCTCTCCGTATCGACGCCCAGCGAGGTGCCGTACAGGTCCCGCTCGAGGTCGTGAACGGCGAACCCGTTGCCCGCGCTGATCGCGTCGACGTAGCCCGCCCGGACGAGGGCGGCCAGCGCATCCCGCCCGCCCGAGTGGACGATCGCCGGCCCACAGACCGCGAGGACGGTCCCGTCCTCGGCGTTGACCTCCCGCATCTCGTCGGCGATTTCCTCGATGAGCGACGCCGACGGACGTTCGCTCGAGACCCCGCCCTGCATGAACCCGAACGAGCCGCCGCTCCCGTTGCGGGGGCGTTCGGGCGGGTCCACCCTGATCCCGGTCTCGCCGGTGACGACGAGGTCGCCCTTCTCGATCGCGTTCAGCACCTTCGTCCGAACTCGAACGCCGTCCTCGCGGTCGACGACCAGCGCGCAGTCCATCTCGACGCCCTCGACGTCGTGCCACTCGCCGTCGACGCGGACGGCCGTCGGGTGGTTGGTCGTCGAGTAGAAGTCGACCGGAACGATTCCGTCCCCCGGCGCGGCCTCGAGGGTCGCGTCCCGGGGATCGGCCACCGTCGCCCCCTGCTGGTTGAGTTCGTGGAGGATCGCCCGCAGCTCCTCCTCGGTGTCGGCCATCACCCGCATCCGGCAGTAGGTCTCGGCATGTTTGTGTCGGCCGACCTCGAACTCCTCGACCTCGAACTCCCCGCCCATATCCATCACGGCTCCGAAACAGGCCCCCATCGTCCCCGAGTCGATGATGTGTCCCTCGAGCTCTACGGTTCGCGCCACAGTCATCACCGTCCCGTTGGCGATGGGGGACCGTCAATCTGTGCGTCTCGGACCGCGAGCGAGCCGGCTCGGGATCAAGCTATATGGGTCTCCTGGACGTACGGTACCGTATGGCATCCACACTCGGCAAGTCGCGGTGTCGAAGCTGCGGGTTCGAGGCGCCGGGCGGCGACGACGCCTGGGTCCGACTCGAGGTCCCGAAGCTCGGACGAATGACCCAGTGTCCGGACTGTGGCAGCACCGACGTCATGACCCATCGATAGGGGAGACAGACTCTTGGCCCTCACCGTCTTACGGGGCCCATGAGCAACGAACCCGACGTGCCGACCGACGACCGCGAGTGGCGCGAGGAACTCACCGACGAGCAGTACCGCATCCTCCGCGAGGCCGGCACCGAGGCGCCGTTCAGCGGCGAGTACGTCGACCACAAGGAAGACGGGAGCTACGCCTGCGTGGGCTGTGGCGCCACCCTGTTCGACTCGGAGACGAAGTTCGACTCCGGCTGCGGGTGGCCCAGCTTCTCGGACGTCGACGACGACCGCGTCGAGACCCGTCCCGACAACAGCCACGGGATGCAGCGGACGGAAGTGCTGTGTGCGAACTGTGGGGGCCACCTCGGCCACGTCTTCGACGACGGCCCCGAGCCGACCGGCAAGCGCTACTGCATCAACTCGGCGGTCCTCGACTTCGACGGCGAGTAGCCCGCCACCACGGCGGCCCCGTCCCCGACGAGGACCTAAAGCGAATGCAGGCACTACCCTTTTCGAACGCACGATCCCATCATCGTCCATGTCGAGCGAACGCCCGACCGCGGAGGAGCTACGACAGGGACTGACCGTCGAGATCGTACAGGAGGATCAGGACGTCCACTCGGAGGACACCGAGCCGCTGATCGGCGAGGTCGGCACTGTCTACGAGGACACCCCCGACGGGCCCCGCGTCGAGCTAAAAAACGGCGTCGTCGGCCACGTCCAGTCGATCGCCCCCGACGAGTAACTCTCGACGCTATTTTACCCCAGGCCGCTCGAGTTCGGCCCGAGTAGTCGATGAGAGGATCCCGCTGGCTCGAGGTGGGCCGCCACGTCGCCGCCGTCGCCAGGCAACGACAGATCAGCGTCAAGTCGGCCGGACTTGCCTACCACGCGTTCAACACACTGGTACCGCTGGTTATTCTCGTGCTCGTCGGCGCGGCGCTCATCGACGCTCTCGAGCCGATCCTCGAGGGCGTCGCCGAGACGTTCGGCCTCGAGGACGCGCTGGCCGACGCGGATCTCGAGGAGATCGCCGGCGACCGCGGCGACCGGATCCGCGCGGCGCTGCTCGCGCTCGCCATCTTGCTGTGGAGTGCGGCCCGTTCGTTCCAGGCGATAAACAGCGCGTTTACCGGCATCTACGGCTCTCGAGAGCACCAGTCGTACGTCGAGAGCGTGACGACCGTCACGCTCGTGACCGCAGTCAACAGCCTGCTCGCGACGGTCACGATCGCGCTGGGTGTCGTGCTTGTCGGCGTCGTCGGGGTCAGCCTCCCGATCCAGGCGGGCGGGCTGCTCGCAGCGGTTGCGAGTGCAATCGGGCTCCTCGTCGCCCTTCCGCTCGTGTTTTTCCCGATGTACTACCTGTTCCCCCAGACCGACGTCTCGGTGCGGGAGGTGTTGCCGGGGACGGCGTTTGCAGCCGTCACCTGGGCGGCGCTGGCGGTCGGCTTTCGGATCTATATCGCGACCTCCGAGAGCGTCGTGCTGTTCGGGATCGCCGGCGCCGTCCTGCTGATCCTGACGTGGGTCTACCTCGGCGCGCTCTGTCTGCTGATCGGCGCCGTCGTCAACGCAGTGCTCGCCGGCCGCGTCGACCCGGACGACGAGTGGCTGCCGCCGGAGGAACTCGAGCTCCCCGATCGTTGACGTCCCGTTACGTCACCGTCAGCGTCCCGCGCTCACATACCGGCCCGACGGCGACCGACCACTCGAGGGCGCCCGAGTCGAGATCGGTGTAGCTCGCGTACGCGTCGGTATGCTCGCCGGGAGCCAGCGACGGCGTCTCGAGTTCGTCCTCGACGCAGCCGACCTCGAGGGCGATCGGTACCGAGCGCGTCTCCTCGCCGCAGTTGGCTACCGTAATCAGGAACTCGGCGCGCCCGTCCGAGGCGGCGACCGACTCCGGGGGCGAGACGGACAACTCGAGCGTGGGCGCGGCGGTATCGGGGTCGTCGAGGGCATCGCGGGCCGACTCTTCGTCGGATCCCTCGAGGTCGGCTTCGCCGCCCGGCTCGTCGGACCTGCCCGCTTCGTCTGGCTCCTCGGCGTCCGGTCCGCTCTCGTTCGAGTTCATGTCGGCTCCGTCGCCGACGGCCTCGTCGCCAGTGCCGACGGCGGTGATCGCGTCGCCAGCGACCAGCGCGAATCCGCCCGTGATCACACTTCGTCGGCGAGGGTTTATCATACGACGTCCGTCGGACCTGCTGTATGTCAATACCTGGTTAATATAAAACATTGAATGTCGTAGAACCGTTCACAGAGGCTCGTTACTGGATCGCTACTCGGTTTCGTCCCACCGAACCGTGTGAAACGGCACGAAACGAGTGAAACACGAAGTTCGTACTACCGATCGGTTCACCGACCGCAGCGAGCACGGACGCGCTCGCTGTCTGCCGACTCGGTCGATGCGGTCGTAGATCCGCTCGGTCGGCCGATCGAGCCGGTCTGTAGCCCGGCCCGACGAGGGTGGACGTAGAGCGGTTGTCGGCTCGACCGATCGGTACGTTCTCACCGACGGAGGTCGAAGCGACGAACGAATGGCTTCCGTATGGACTCGCGACGATCCTCGGCTACTCGTCGTCGAAACCGGCGCCGAGACGCCGCTCGCGAATCGCGTCCGCGAACTCGAGCCGGGCACGGTTCGATCGGCACCCGACATCGGGACCGCACTCGAGACGCTGTCGGCGACCGAGATCGACTGCGTCGTCACCGCACAGCGACTCGACGGCACGACCGGGCTCGAACTGCTCGAACGACTCCGCGAGCGCGATCCGGCGTTGCCGGTCGTTCTCGTCCCCGAGGAGGGCAACGAGGGGCTCGCGAGCGATGCGGTCGCCGCGGGAGTGACCGAGTACCTCCCTCTCTGCGGGCTGGACGAACTCGAGTCGACGATCGACCGCGCGCTCTCGACGGGAACCGCCGAGCGCCGACGCCGAGAGCGAGCCCGACAGTTCGAGTCGATCTTCGCGGATCCCGACGCTTACTCGTGGACCCTCGACCCCGACGGCCGGATTCGTCGAGCCAACGAGGCCGCGCTCGAGGCGCTTGACGCCGGTGCAGACGAGTTCATAGACCGATCGTTCGCAACGCTGTCGTGGTGGGAATCCGAGGCGGTGATCGGCGAGGCGATCGATCGGGCCGCGGCGGGAACGATCGCCCGCCGGGAGCTCGAGGTGAGCCTCGACGCCGAGCGCGAGGCAGAGCCCCGGACCCTCGACGTCACGGTACGACCGGTTCGGAACGAGAGCGGCGCCGTCGTCTCGCTGTTCGCCCGTGCCGTCGACGTCACCGAGCGCGTCCGCCTCGAGACCGAACTCCGCCAGTCCGAGGAGCTCCACCGGGTGACGCTCAACCACATGACCGATACCGTCCTCATCACCGACGACGAGGGCGCGTTCACCTACGTCTGTCCGAACGTCCACTTCATCTTCGGCTACACCGACGACCAGATTCACGAGATGGGCACGATCGACGAGCTTCTGGGACCAGAGCTGTTCGATCGCGAGGCCCTCGCCGCAGAGGGCGTGCTGACCAACATCGAGTGTACGGCAACCGACAGGGCCGGCCGGGAACACAGCCTGCTGGTCAACGTCCGCGAAGTGTCGATCCAGGACGGGACGATGCTGTACAGCTGTCGGGATATTACCACCCGAAAGCGCCGTGAGGAGGCGTTGACGGCGCTACACGGCACCGCCCGCGAGCTGCTGTACGCCGAGACCGAACCCGAGATCGCCGACCGGATCGTCGCGGACGCGACCGACGTCCTCGACCTCGAGGCCAGCGCGGCCCTGCGGTTCGACACCGAGGAGAACGTGTTGCGGCCGGTGGCGGCCTCGCCGGGAATGGACCGACTGCACGGTCCACTCCCGAACAGGCGGGCGAACGACGCCAGCATCTCCGGACAGGTCTTTCTCGCGGGCGAGGCCCAGTTCTTCGGCGACGTTCGGGAGTCGCCGACGCTGTCGGATCCGACCACGGAGCTCCGGTCTGTGGGGTTCGTCCCGCTGGGCGACCACGGCGTCTTCGTCGTCGGCTCGTCCGAGGTCGACGCCTTCGACGAGGTCTCGCGGGAGCTGACCGAGCTGCTCGCAGCGACCGCGGAGGCCGCCCTCGACCGGGTCGAGCGCGAGCGGCGCCTGCGCGATCGGGACCGCGAACTCAAGCGGCGGAACCAGCAACTCACCCGCCTCAACCGGATGAACGAGATCATCCGGGAGATCGACGCCGCGCTCGTCGGCGCCGAGACTCGCGAGGAGATCGAACGCGCCGTCTGCGAGCGATTGACGGCGGCCGAACGGTTCGCGTTCGCCTGGATCGGGGCCGCAGACGCCGTCGGCGAGCGCCTCGAGTCGAGCGCACACGACGGCAGCGGGCGGGGCCAGGAGTACCTCGACAGCGTCTCCCTCTCGCTCGCCGAACCGACCGAGCCCGCGGCGCGGACGGCGGCCAGCCGGGAGGTGACGGTCGTTCCGAACGTCGTCGAGGAGCTCCACGACGAGCCGTGGCGACGGGCCGCCCTCTCGCGGGACTACCAGTCAGCCATCGCCGTGCCGCTGGCCTACGACGAGTTTACCTACGGCGTGTTGACCGTCTACGCCGATCGGCCCGACGCGTTCGACGACACCACCCGGGCGGTGCTCGCGGAACTCGGCGAGACGATCGCCGCCGCGATCGCTGCGGTCGAGCGAAAGCGGGCGCTGCTGTCGGACTCGCGGACCCGCCTCGAGTTCGACGTCGCCGACGAGGAGTTCGTCTTCGCGCGGCTGGCCCGTCGGCTGGACTGCGTGCTCTCCTTCGACGGCGGCGTTCGCCAGCACGAGGGTACCGTCGCGGTGTTCGTCACCGTCGACGGGGCCGCCGCAGAGGACGTCGCGGCGGCCGCGGCCGATCTCGTCGCCGTCGAGGACGCCCAGACGGTGGGTGACGGCGACGGGTCGACGGTATTGCTCGAGCTCTCGCGGCCGTTCCTGGCGCTTCGGCTCGCCGATCACGGGATCGTTCTCCACCGGCTCGAGGCGACGCCCGAGACGACCCGACTGGTCGTCGACGTGCCGAGCAGCGTCGACCCCGCCGCCAGCGCCGACGTCGTCGCGAACGCGTTCACCGACGTCGAGCTTCGCTCAAAGCGCACCGTCGAACGGACGGCCCCACAGGATCTGCGCTCGGAGCTGCTCGAGCGACTGACCGACCGTCAGCTCGAGGTCGTCCAGATGGCCTACTACGGCGGCTACTTCGAGTCACCCCGCGAGCGCTCCGGGGCGGAGATCGCCGAGACGCTCGGTATCTCGTCGGCGGCGTTCTACCGCCACATCCGTCGGGTCCAGCGGACGCTGTTCGCAGTCCTACTCGAGGAGACCGGCCTCCCGGCGGTGCCGTCGGCCGGGGGTTGAATAGTGAACCCCGTTTGGGCTGAGGGGCTAGCTATCTGACGGACACGCTCAACCTAATATCCCTTTTATTGTTAGTATACGAGCTCGACCGAACCGCTCGTTCCACACCCTATGAAAGACGTGAAACTCGATCCAAGCGAGGAATCGACGTACGAGTGCTTCGGCTGCGGAACCGTCGTCAGCGCGACGGCGCCCGGAAGCTGTCCTAACTGCGGCGCGGACATGCGAAACCGGGGAACGCCCCTCGAGTGATCGACCGGACGGCTACCGTTCCTCGAGATATCCGACCGCCTCCTCGTCGGTAACCTGGCCGAACTCTCGGTAGAACTGGCCGACGGCCCGGAAGTTTCCCGGAGCGACGAGTGCGATCACCTCGTCGGCCTCCGACTCGAGGTCGGCGACGGACTCGGGCGAGCCGACCGGAACCGCGAGGACGACCCGTTCGGCGCCGGCCTCACGAACCTGTCTGAGACAGGCGATCGCGGTCGCCCCGGTCGCGACCCCGTCGTCGACGACGACGACCCGTTTTCCCGCGAGTTCGGGCAGAGGTTCTCCCCCTCGGTACCGATCGGCTTTCTCCCGCGCGTTCGTCGCTTCTCGCTCGCGAACGTCCGCGAGGTACGACTCCGAGACGCCGAGGCGTTCGACGAGGTCGTCGTTCAGCCAGACGCTGCCGTCGCTCGCGACCGCGCCGATCGCGAGTTCGGGGTTCGACGGTGCACCGAGCTTCCGGGCGACGACGACGTCGAGATCGGCCTCGAGCGCGTCCGCGACGGGGCGGGCAACCGGCAGCGCGCCGCGTGGAATGCCGAGGACGACGTCGGCTTCGATCCTGCGATCCTCGAGTTCGGCCGCGAGTCGGTCGCCGGCGTCGGATCGGTTCGCGAACATAGGCGTCCTACGACGCCGACATACTATGCGTTGTCGTCACACACACTGACCGGTACGCCGGAGACCGGGAGACGCCTGCCGAACGGCTACCTAGCTGCCGACGAACGACAAGGTATGGGACGACTCCAGCGGACGCTCTCGAACATCACCGAGGAATCGGGAACGGACAACGGCTGTATCGGTATCGTCGCCGGCAGCGTCGACTACCCGAACCAGCCCGCGATCGTCGGTCGGGCCGCGCTCCGAACCGGCTCCGATCACGTCAGAACGGTAGTCACCGAGGAGATTTACGAGATCGTCGCGAGCCACGATCCGAACCTGCTCGCCAGCAAGTACGAGGGCGAACGGTTCGACGCCGTCGCCGTCGAACGCGTCGTCGAGGTCAGCGAGTGGGCCGACGCGATGGTGATCGGCCCCGGCTTCGCCGACGCCGACCCCGACGCGGTCCGCGAGGCGATCGATCGGATCGACGTCCCGATCGTCGTCGACGCAATCGCGATCGAACCCGCCCTCGAGGCCGACCTCTCGAACGCGATACTGACGCCCAACGAGTCCGAGGAGGACGCGATCGCCGAATCCTACGAGTCCCTCGAAGCCTTCACCAGAGAGACGGGGGCCGTCCTGACGTTTACCGGGGGAGTCGACGAGATCATCGCCGACGGCGAGCGAATGGAAAACGACACCGGGACCTCGGCGCTGACCGTCGCCGGGACGGGCGACACGCTGGCCGGGATCACGGCCTCCCTGCTCGGCCAGGGGATGGACCGCGAGGAGGCCGCCGAACTCGGCGCCTGGATCCTCGGCAAGAGCGGGGAACTCGCGACGGCCGAGCACGGCCCCGGGGTCCTCGCGACGGACGTCATCGATCGAATCCCGGATACGACCCGCTGATCGGCACCGTCCGGAACCAGGCTTTTGTCTACCCGCGCTCGAATCGGGGACGCTATGCTCGATCCGCAGGAGTCCGAGGAGATCGCCCACCCGTTCGTGGCGGCCGTCTACGACACCGTCGTCCCCGACCGGCTGCTGTTCAGGACCCACCGGGAGTACCTGACCGCGGACCTCTCGGGTCGCGTTCTCGACGTCGGGGCGGGAACGGGCGCGAACTTTCCGTACGTCGCCGACGGGGATGACGGAATCGACTACGAGGCGGTCGAGCCCGATCCACACATGCGCCGACAGGCCGCCGAGAAGGCCCGCAAGGTCGGCTACGAGGTCACCCTGCGGGACGCACGGGCCGAGTCGCTGCCGTACGCCGACGACAGCGTCGACGTCGTCCTCTCGAGTCTCGTCTTCTGTACGATCGCCGACCCCGACCGCGCACTCGAGGAGGTCGCCCGCGTGCTGAAACCCGGCGGCGAACTGCGCTTTCTCGAGCACGTCCGGGCGGACGGCTGGCGGGCGACGGGCCAGGAGCTGCTGAACCCACTGTGGAGCCGCGCCGCGGGCGGCTGTCAGCTCACCCGAGATACCGTCGAGCGGTTCGTCTGTCACGACGCCTTCGCCGTCGATGACCTCGAGCGCGTCGGGGTCGGGATCTTTCCCGCGACGCCGATCGTCCGCGGGCGGCTCCGTCGGCGTCGCGGCGGAGTTTGCGGCCGAGATCGGACCAGCTTTATTTAGACGGAAGCCCCCGATCAAGCTATGTCAGACGACAGGCTGCGGATGACGCCGGGACCCACCGAGGTTCCCGAACCCGTCCGGCAGGCGATGGGGGAGCCGACGCCGAATCCGGATCTCGAGTCCGAGTTCTTCGAGTTCTACCGTTCGCTGACTGACAAGCTCGAAACCGTCTACGAAGCGGGCGACGAAGCGGAGGACGACGACCGTGACGTCGTCGTCCTCGGAGGTGAGGGGATCCTCGGCCTCGAGGCGGCGGTCGCCTCGCTGGTCGGTCCCGGCGACCGGGTGCTCTGTCTCTCGAACGGGCTCTACGGCGACGGGTTCACCGACTTCGTCGAGAACTACGGTGGGGAGGCGGTCGTCAGCGAGGTGCCGTGGCACGAGACCCTCGACGGCAACGTCGTCGCGGACGTCATCGACAGGGGCGGCGAGTTCGACGTCGCGACGATGGTCCACTGCGAGACGCCGACCGGATCGCTGAACGACCTCGAGGGAATCCTCGACGTCCTCGAGGACCGCGACGTGCTCTCGATCGTCGACGCGGTCTCCTCGCTGGGTGGGACGCCGGTGCCGACCGGGCGGATCGACGTCTGTCTCGGCGCGAGCCAGAAGTGTCTCAGCGCGCCTCCGGGGCTGACCACCTGCGCCGTCAGCGACCGGGCCTGGAGGCGCATGG
Source organism: Natronococcus sp. A-GB1 (assembly GCF_029688845.1). Lineage (GTDB taxonomy): Archaea > Halobacteriota > Halobacteria > Halobacteriales > Natrialbaceae > Natronococcus. Next base: position 68,241 of record NZ_JARUKW010000015.1, read on the forward strand.
AGTCGGTCAACAACCCCTCGCTGTACGCCGATCTCGAGCCCTGGCGAACGGCCGCAGACGAGGAGTGGTTCCCATACACCCACCTCTCGTCGAATCTCTACGGGCTCGACGCCGCGGTCGACCTGCTGCTCGAGGAGGGGCTCGGGGACGTCTTCGCGCGCCACGAGGAAGCCGCGGCGACGTGTCGATCCCGCGCGGCAGACCTCGGCCTCGAGCCGTACCCGACCGACGAGGCCGACTGCTCGCCGACGGTCACCGCCCTCGCGGTCGAGGGCCAGGCGACGGCGCTCCAGCAGGCGGTGCTCGAGGATCACGACATTCTGCTGGCCACGGGACTGGGCGAACTCGAGGACGACGTTCTCCGGATCGGTCACATGGGGCACAACGCTCGAGTGGACCGCGTCGAGCGAACGATGGACGCGCTCGCGGACGTCCTCGGCTGACGGATCTCCGAGCCAGAACCGGACGGGTGTCCTCCCCAAACCCGGAGCGTGCAGGTGGAACCGTTTCGTCGGAACCGCCGCTATACCTACGCATGGACGAACCCGACAAGGAACCCACCGAGAAACCGACTCACGACAGGCAAGAGGCCGAGCGGGAAGGGAAGTGGATGGCGCGCAACTGGCTCGGTATTGCGGTCGTCTCGATTCTTACCCTGCTCCTGCTCGCCGTCGGTATGATGCAGGCGACCGGTCTCGTCAACGTCTTCGCACCGATTGCGGACTCCGAAACCGGCCAGTGGGCCGCCTTCGGCGTCCTCGCGCTCGTCGTGATCGCGCTGGCCGGCTGGAGCTGGCGCGCGATCAGCAGGAGTAACGTCTGACGGAGCCGGATCGCCGACGCAACCGACGAAACGTTCCGAAGCGCGACCCGAGCCGCGACCTTTTCGTTGATACGACTCAGCATAGCACTCCGCCTCGAGAGAGTAACCCGTATACGTTCGTCCCGACGAACCCGAACAATGAGTTACAGGATCGGGCTGGTCGGCAAACCGTCGGTCGGCAAATCCAGTTTTTTCAACGCGGCGACGATGAACGACGTCCCTGAAGGGGCGTATCCGTTCACGACCATCGACCCGAGCGTCGGCGAGGCCTACGTGCGCGTCGAGTGTGCTGCCCCGGAGTTCGACGAGGAGTGTACGCCGTCGGTCGGCTACTGCGACGACGGCACCCGCTTCGTCCCGACGAAGCTCGTCGACGTCGCCGGACTGATCCCCGGCGCCCACGAGGGCAACGGACTGGGTAACCAGTTTCTGACCGATCTCAACGAGACCGACGTGCTCGTCCACGTTGTCGACTTCTCCGGCGAGACCGACCTCGAGGGCGAACCTACCGAGGGCCACGACCCCCGCGACGACATCGACTTCCTCGAGGAGGAACTCGACCAGTGGTACCTGGGTATCCTCGAGAAGGGGATCGAGCGCTACGAGTCCGGCTACACGACGGAGGACGACGCGATCGAGGAGGAGCTCGCCGAGCAGATGAGCGCGTTCAAGACCAACGAGGACGAGATCAAGCGCCTGATCCGTCGGGTCGGGATCGGTTTCGAGCCCGCCGAGTGGGGCGCCGACGACAGGCTCGCGCTCGCCCGCGAGATCCGCACGGAGACCAAGCCGATGCTGATCGCGGCGAACAAGATGGACACGCCGGAAGCCCAGGAGAACTACGAGGAGATCACGAGCGATCCCGACTACGACCACCTGACGATCGTCCCCTGTAGCGCCCACGCCGAGAAGGCCCTGAAGTCCGCGGACAAGGCCGGCGTCGTCGACTACCGACCCGGCGACGACGACTTCGAGATTACGGGCGACGTCTCGAGCGAACAGGAACAGGGGCTCGAGGAGATCCGCGACTTCCTTGAACGCTACGGCGCGACGGGCGTCCAGGCCGCCCTCGAGACGGCGCTGTTCGACGTCCTCGGCGTTGTCCCCGTCTTCCCGGGCGGCGCCAACGGCCTGGGCAACGAGCGCGGCGAGGTGTTGCCCGACTGCTACCTGATCCCGCCCGAATCGAGCGCGGAGGAGTTCGCCTACAGCCTCCACTCGGATATCGGCGACGGCTTCCTCCACGCGGTCGACTGTCGGTCGAACCGCCAGCTCGGTAAGGACTACGCGGTCGAATCGCGGGACGTCCTCGAGGTCATCACGACCAACTGATCAGCGACCCCAGGCGAGCCGATCGCCGAGCGCGCCGAGCCGCTCGGCGACCCCCGAGAGCCAGGCACCCGGCGAGAGACGCCTGAGTTCGTCCTCGTCGACCTCGATGCGGGCCTCGCCGTACGGATCGCGCTCGGCACGCTCCTCCTCGTCCCGGTCGGCGTTTGCCGCCTCGAGGGCGCTCGAGATCCCGCAGCGACCGCAGGACTCGCGTTCCTTGATCATGTGTGAGACACGTCCTCGAGCGACTAAAGCGTACCCGCCCGCCGATGCCGACGAGTTTTTGGCCTCGCCGTGGTATCTCCAACCATGGATACCGACGGGCCGCCGGAGTCCGACCTCGAGGAGCCGTCGGGCGAGCGCCCTGCGGACGTACCTGACTGGGACGACGAGTACGTCGACCGGGTGAGCGACCGACTGCTGCACAACTACGACCTCGAGAAGGAGTACCGGGTCGAGGGCAAGCGCTTCACGCTGTACGGCCGGATGGAGCTGCGAAGCCAGAAACACTTCCTCCACCCCTCGATCTCGATCGGCGAGCACGGCTCGACCGAGCACCTGTTCGTGCGGCGGCTCGAGCGCGTCGACGACCGGGCGCTCGATCGGTTCGTCGAACTGGGTGAGCGCCTGGCCGACGAGTGGATCGACACCGACGAGGAACACTTCTCGACCGACTTCACGTTCGTCGCTATCGTGCCGTCGATCCCCAATCCGGTCCGGGAGCGCGTCGCCGGCTTCGACGGCCGAACCCTCCTGAAGTTCGGCTACAACGGCCACTACGAGATTAACCTCGTCGTCGTCGCGCCCGACGACGAGGAGCTGGTCGCCAGCGAGAACGCCGACGTCGCGACCGCCTTCCGCCTCTGGGAGCCGATCGAGTACGAGGAGCCGGGCGTTCTGGATCTGCTCTCGAGGCGGCTCCAACTGTAGTCGTCACCGTCAGTGCGGTCGATACTTTCGAATCACCGTCTACCGAGCGACGCCGCTGGTCGATCGCGAAACAAAAAACGCGGCCCGCGCGATCAGTCGTCGTCGGCACCGACGTCGGCCGCGACGCCGTCGTCACCCTCCTCGAGCGCTCGCAGGTTGTCGTAGCCGATCTTGAACAGCGAGATTGCGAGCCAGATGAGAACGGCGATGATGACCAGCTGGGCGACGGCCGACGCCTGTCCGAGCAGTTCGGTCTCCGCCTCGGCGGTCATGCCGAGTAGTCGCCCGGCGAGGATCTGGTAGAGTCCGACCCAGAGAAGGCCGATCGTCGTGATGAACCCCATCAGCACCATCGGGCCGCCGGTCGAGATCAGCTGCTTGGACCGGTCCCAGTTCGCGAGCCAGACGGTACCGGTGAGCAGCGCCAGCGACGCTAGCAGCTGGTTCGCGCCGCCGAACAGCGTCCAGAGGTCCTCCCACCGACCGCTACCGAGCAGGAAGAACGCGACGACGGCGATGATCGACGTGTTGACGTAGCGGCTCGCCGCGTACTCTTCGACCTTCGTCTCCGGCGTGCCGACGATCTCCTCGACCATGTACCGACCCAGCCGAACGGCCGTGTCCATGCTCGTCAGCAGGAAGCTCGCGAGTACGAGCGCCATAAAGGGCGCGGCGTACTGGAAGGGGATCCCCAGGGTAGTGAGGATCGCCCCGCCGCCGGTCGCGAAGTTCGGCAACGCGAGTCCGATCCCGCCGTCGGCGGCGGGGATCGCCATGACCGCCACGGCACAGAGCGCGACCGCAGCCAGCAGTCCCTCCGCCAGCATGCCGCCGTAGCCGATCAGCTTGGCGTCGCTTTCCTTGTTCAGCTGTTTCGAGGTCGTCCCCGATGAGACCAGCGAATGGAAGCCGCTGATAGTTCCACACGCGATGGTGAGGAAGAGCAGCGGGAACAGCGGCATCAGCGGGATGAGCCCCTCGGCCGCGAGGGGACCGCCCTCGCCGAAGAAGCCGTACCAGGCGCCGATCGCGATGTCGAGGTCCAGTTGCGCGCCCGTCTCGGGGTGGACCGCGTCGGTCCCCATTCCCGTCATGAGCGTACCCACGATGACCGCGAGGAGACCCCCGCCGACTCCAGTGTACAGCAGAAACGACGAGAGGTAGTCGCGAGGCTGGAGCAACATCCACACCGGTAGGACGCTCGCAGCGCCGCCGTAGACGAGCATCACGAGCACCCAGGCGCCGATGTTGGTACTCTCGAGCAGCGCCGGAATAAACGCCGGCGCGGAGTCGAGCAGAACGATCGTTCCCTCCGGGTACCCGCCGGCCTCCGCCGGCGGGACGAGCGCGAGCGGGTACTGGATGCCGATCCAGACCGACGCGAAGACGCCCGAAACGAAGACGACGGTCCCGACCGAGAACGGGAGCCCGAGCTGGTAGAGCCAGAGCCCGAAGAGGAGCGCGAGCGTGATGTAGATGATGCTCGCGGTCGCGGCCTGCGGGTAGGCGTCCAGCACGACCCCGATGACGAGCGCGAACACCGCCACCACGAGGATCGTCAGCAGGAACGCGAACCACAGCAGCATGTTCTTCCCACGTTCGCCGACGTACTGGCCGATGATGTAGCCGATCGACTTCCCCTCGTGTCGCAGGCTGCTCGACAGCGAGACGAAGTCGTGGACTGCGCCCATCAGCGGGTTACCGATCGCGACCCACAGCACCGCCGGGACCCACCCCCAAATCAGTGCAGCCGTAATCGGTCCCACGACCGGCGCGCCGCCTGCGATACTCGAGTAGTGATGCCCCAACAGCACCGGCTTCTTCGCCGGTACGTACTCCTGTCCGTCTCGATACTTGTGTGCTGGCGTCTCTCGACTGTCGTCGAGCCCCACGAACTGCGACAGGTACCGCCCGTATACGATGTACGAGGCGGTAAACGTCGTCAGCACCAGTGCCACGATCCAAATTACACCTACCATGGTATCCTTTCTCGAGCGGGTGGTTGCGCGGAGGCACTATAAATATAATTCATTGAGTTCAGATCACGCACAACGACAGCAAATTTCGGCACATTTGTGAAGGATTTATTCTCCTGAAGGTGAGAAATCCGACACTTGGGTGACGAAACCGGGTCACCGGTCTCCGACAGCAGTGTTCACTCGGTTCGCGCCCGCTCGCCCGCATCCCCGTCGACGGCGATCTCGAGACCGGCCGCGACGTCCTCGAGCAGACTTCCCCGAACCTCCTCGACGCGGGTCTCGATGGTCGCGACTACGGGTGCGTCGAGATCGTCTTCGATCCGCTCGAGGCGGTCGCGCTCGGTCGCCACCCGCTGGCGGAGGTAGCGAGCGCCCCGTCCCTCCTCGTGGGATTCGGGTTCGGGCGTTAGCCGGTTGATCACGAGCCCGCGAACCGGCAGGTTTGCCTCGTCGAGGGTCTCGAGCGAGCGCTCGGTCTCCCGGATCGAGAGCTCGTCGGGGTTCATCACCAGGTAGAACGCGGCGTTCTCTCGAAGCGTCTCGCCCGCGAACTCGAAGCGCTCCTTGCGCTCTCGCAGTCGGGCGAGGATCGGATCGCCGTCCATCACTCGCCGCGGCTCCTGGTTGCCGATCGCGGCCTTCTCGTAGAGGTCGATGCTGCGCTCGCGCTTGTGCATCAGCCGTTCGATCCAGCTCTCGAGCAGCTCCGGCAGGGCCAGGAGCCGCAGCGTCGACCCCGTCGGCGAGGTGTCGAAGACGACCCGATCGTACGGATCGGCCGACCGCATCACGTCGACGAACCGGTCGAACAGCGCGGCCTCGTAGGCACCCGGCGTCTGGTGGGCCATCTCGAGCTGGACGTCGACCTCGTTGACCATCGCCGCCGACAGCTGCGAGTTCAGCTGGCGTTTGAGCCCCTGGAGGTGGTCTTGGACCTCCCGCTCGGGATCGATCTCGAGCGCCGAGAGCCCGTCGTACCCCTCCACGGACCGCGGGTCGTCGCCAAAGTCCTGATCGAAGACGTCGGCCGTGCTGTGAGCCGGGTCCGTCGAGACGACCAACGTCTCGAGTCCCTCGTCGACGCAGTTCAGCGCGTACGCACTCGAGACGGTCGTCTTGCCGACCCCGCCCTTCCCGCCGAAGAAAACGAACTCCGTCATCAGAAGTGGTACTGGTGGCCCTTGCGCTCGATCACCGAGCCCCGATCCCAGAGCCGTCGCTGCCAGGCCTCGTACTCGTCCTCGAGGAAGGGCAGCAGCTCGGCCGTGTAGTACGACACCGGGCTCGGGATGCCGAAGGCGTCGGGGAAACACGCCAGCATGAACGCGTCCTCCTGGTCCTCGGCCTCGGCCTCGATCTTCTCGTAGGCCGGGTGAGCGATCATCCCGTGATAGAGCCCGCGGAGCCACTCCTCGAGGATTTCTCGGAACTGCGCGATCCGGTCGGCGAGCGTCATTGTCGGTGATCCTCGGGGCTCGAGGCTAAAAGGTGTCGTGCTCCGGCCGTCCTCGAGCCGACGCACCTTAGTCGCCGAGTTCCAACACACTCGTATGTCAGCGATTCCCGTCACCGTCCTCTCGGGGAGCCTCGGCGCCGGCAAGACGACGCTGCTCAACCACCTGCTTCGCAACGCCGGCGACCGCGAGCTCGCGGTCCTGGTCAACGACATGGGCGAGGTCAACGTCGACGCCGAACTCGTCGCCGAGGGGTCGGATCTCGACGCCGGCGGCGTCGCCGAGCTCTCGAACGGCTGCATCTGCTGTGAGCTTCAGGACGACCTCGAGACGGCGGTCGTCCGTCTGGCCCGCGAGCGCTCGTTCGACCACCTGATCGTCGAGTCCTCGGGGATCTCAGAGCCCGAGCCCGTCGCCCGGCTCTTTACGACGAGTTCGCGGGTCGCCGCCCGCTACGAGCTCGACGCGCTCGTGACGGTGCTCGACACTCGGCTCTTCCTCGACGCCTTCGCGGGCGAGGACGTCCCCGAACGGCGCGGCGATCCCAACGGCGAGGCCGACCGCCCCCTCTCGGACCTGCTGATCGAACAGCTCGAGGTCGCGAACCTCGTCCTGCTCAACAAGGCCGACCTCTGCGAGCCCGCGAAGCTCGAGGAGGCCGAGGCGCTGGTCCGGGCGCTGCGGCCCGATGCCGAACTGCGCAGAACGGAGTTCAGCGCGATCGATCCCGACGACCTGTTCGGGGTAGACCTGTTCGATCCCGGCCAGCTGGGAGAGGGCGCGGGGTGGCAGCGGGCACTCGAGGGCGACGAGGGCGAGGGGAACGACGAGAGCGAGAACTCCGAAACCGACGAGCCCGGCCACGATCACGACGGGCACGGGCACGGACACGGCCACGACGAGGACCACCACGACCACCGTCACCCCGACGAGGTCTACGGCGTCGACTCGCTGACGTTCCGGGAGCGCCGCCCGGTCCATCCCGAGCGCTTCGCCGCGTTCCTCCGGGAGCTGCCCGAAGACGTCGTCCGATCGAAGGGCGTCGTGTGGGTCGCCGGCAGCGACGCGAGGGTCGATCTCTCCCAGGCCGGACGATCGGTTCGGGCGACGAGCGACGGTCCCTGGATCGTCGCGCTCTCGGAGATACAACGCGACCTCTACCGATCGAACCGTCCCGACCTCGAGTGGCACGACGAGTACGGCGATCGCCGGACCGAACTCGTGTTCATCGGGACCGACCTCGAGGACGAACTGCTGCGCTCGCAGCTCCGGAACTGTCTGGTCACCGACGACGAGTGGGAGCGGGCGGAAGCGCTCGAGAATCCCTTCCCGGACACAGACGACGAGCCGGTCGTTCTTCGCGAACCGTAGAACGCGTCGACTCTTGCCTCGAGAACTTTAGAACGCGTCGGCCATCGCCTCGAGCGCGCGCTCGAGTTCGCCCTTTCGCTTCCAGGCGGCGATCCGATCGCCGAACGGTAGCGGGGCCGAAAGCGAGACCGACGATCGAAACTGAATCTCGGTGCCGTCCTCGCGCTCGTCGAACTCGAGCCACGTCTCCATGTGGTCGAACGGGCCCTGCTCGCCCTCCTGGGTGTAGTAGAGGGCGTCCTCGCGGTATTCGAACCGGAGCGGAAGCCGCATGCCGGGCCCGCTGGCGACGACGATCGTCGCGTCGCCCTCGTCGTGAACGTGGTCGACGGTGAAACTCCCCTCGGCCTCGACGATCGCCGGCGGGTCGAACCGCGAGGAGAGTTCGACCGCCGTCGCGTCGACCCGCCGAGAGACCGTGACTTCCCGCATACCCTGTCGTTCGTCGGAGCCGGCATAAGTGTCGGCCTCGCCGGCCGACGGAAACGGCTAAGTGAGCCACGTTCGCCTACTCGGGTATGGCCGACCCCGACGCCGACCGGGACGGGTTCCGCGAGGGGCTCGAGTCCTCCAAGGGCGATCCGCGCGTGCTGCTGGTTCTCAACGCGGTGCTGTCGCTGCTGTTCGGCTGGATGATCGTCGCGGGCGCGGCGGTCATCGGACTGGTCGAGGTCAGCCTCACGATCGTCGTCGCGGTCGCCGCCGGGCTGTTCGTGCTCACGCTCGTGATGACGCGGCCGTGATCGGCCCGTGATAGATCCCGTCGTTTGGCCCGTCAGGGCTCGCGAAATCGATGCACCCACAGCGCCTGTAGCGGAACGATCAGGATCGGCGTTAGAAACGCCGCGGTGAGGCTGACGGCGGCGACGGCGATCGAGAGGAGAAAGACGGCCGGGCTGATCAGTCCCCGGGTCGCGACGGCACGACCGACCCGCGGCGTGATCTCGTCGATCGTGAACCCGCGACGGTAGGCGTACCACCAGAGCCCCGTCAGCGAGAGGCCGACGAGCGCGAGGTTACACGCGTACAGCGTCCACGCGAACTGGGTCCCGTAGATTCCGACCAGTTCGGTCGGGAACGGGATGAACGAGACGAACAGAAGGAAGACGAGGTTACCGTACAGCAGCCCGCGGTCGTGGCGCTCGATCCGCTCGAAGAGGTTGTGGTGAACGATCCAGTAGAGGCCGACGACCCCGAACGACAGCAGGTAGCTGAACAGCAGCGTCTCCTGGTCGGCGAGCGCCGCGGGAAGCTCCGTAGCCGCCCGATCCGCGGGGACGTCGGGGATCTGAAACTGAAGCACCAGCAGCGTCAGCACGATCGCGAACAGCCCGTCGCTCAGTCCGTCGATTCGGTCGGTGTCCTCGCCCTCGAGGAGACGAACGATCGGCATACTCCCGGAGACACCGTGGACGAGCATAACCGATCGTCCCGGACTCGGTGACTGCAACGTGGCCCTCTCTTTAGGCCCCTCGGGGTGGTGTACACAGCATGCCACGACGGCTTTCTCGAACGAATCTGACGGATACGCTGCTCCGCGACTGCAGACGCCTGCTCCTCTCGGCGCGCGGCCGATTTTTCACGCGACCGAAACCGCTCGAGCCGGCGCTGCTCGTCTCGCTGTCGTCGTCCGAGGTCGAACGGCTGCTCGGCGAGTGCCACTTCGCGCCGAACTGGGACATGTCCTTCGCGTACTTCGGGGAGGTGTGCAATCTCCGCCGCGTCGAGTACGTCGCTGACCACCCGAGCGGCTACGAGTGGTGGCAGATCCACGTGCGAGGGTATCACCACCCGGAGGGGCTCGAGTTGACGGCGCACTTCGAGACCGATCCGAGCGAGTCCCCGGACGCCCACGTCGACGGGTCGGGATCGATATCGATCGCGGCCTCGAGGAACTCGAATCCGTCCTCGAGGCGAACGGCGTTCCCTACCGATCGCTCGAGTCTGACGAGGTCGCCGCCCTCGGGTAGTTCGACGGGCTCGGCTCGAGCCGACAGGTACTCACGAACCCGGCGACACTGTGGGAACAACGAATGCGGAACGCCCTCCCCGACTACCGGCCCACGAAGCCCGAGCTCGCCGTCTTCGTCTCGGGGATCACCAGCATGGGCCTCGAGATCCTCGCGGTGCGGATCGTCGCACCGCAGTTCGGCAGCCACATCTACACCGTCGGCGGGATTCTGACGGTGTTGCTCGCCGCGCTGAGTCTGGGGTACTGGCAGGGCGGCAAGCGGGCGGCGACGGCGACCACCCGGGAGATGTCCTGGCTCATGCTCGCAACGGCGGTGTACGTCGCGGTGGTGATCTACGCCAACGACCTGCTGCTCACATACACGGCGACGCTGGCGATCCCGCCCAGATACGCCTCGCTGCCGGCCGTCATCATCCTCTTCGGCCCGCCGACGTACCTGCTCGGATTCATCAGCCCCTACGCTGCCGAACTCTCCCGAAAACGCGGGATCGGAGAGGCCTCTGGCCACGTCTACGCGCTCGGCACGATCGGGAGCATCCTCGGTGCCGGCGCGACGACGTTCGTCCTCATCCCCTACCTCAGCATCGCCCAGATCGGCCTGCTGTTCGGCCTGACGCTGGTCGCGACCGCCCTCACGCTCACGCTGCCGTCGCCCCCGCGGAATCCGACGGTTGCGAGCGTCGTCGTCGTGCTGTTGCTCGTCACCGCCGCGGGCGGCGGCCCCGTCGACTTCGACCACCGCGGCGACGTCGTCCACGAGAGCCAGACGCCACACCAGCACCTCGAGGTCGTCGACGACAACGACGACGTCCGGACGATGTATTTAGACGGCGCCCACCACAGCGCGATGGACCTCGAGGAGCCCGATCGCCACGTCTTCGCCTACACGAGGTACTTCCATCTGCCGATGCTCATGGTCGACGACCACGAGGCCGTCGACGACGTCCTCTTCATCGGCGGGGGCGGGTACACCGGTCCCCAGGACTTCGAGGACCGGTACGACGTCGACGTCGACGTCGTCGAGATCGACCCCGAGGTGACCGAGGCCGCCGAGGACTACTTCGGCCTCGAGCACGGCGAGACGATGACCAGCCACGCCGAGGACGGCCGGCAGTTCCTCCAGAGCAACGACGAGGAGTACGACGTGATCGTGCTCGACGCCTACAAACAGGACCAGGTGCCGTTTCACATGACGACCGAGGAGTTCATGGAGCTCGCGGCCGACCGGCTGAGCGACGACGGCGTCCTGCTGGCGAACGTCGTCTCGGCGCCCAGCGGCTCGGCCTCGGAGTTCTACCGCGCGGAGCACGCGACGATGGCGGAGGCGTTCCCGGAGGTGTACAGCTTCCGGACCTCCGACGAGGACTCGGTCCAGAACATCCAGCTCGTCGCGACCAAAGACGACGAGGAACTCTCACAGGACGACCTCGAGGCGCGAAACGACGAGCGCGACCTGGGCGTCGACCTGAGCGGCGAGGTCAACCACTACATGGCCGACCCCGAGACCGACGACGTTCCCGTCCTCCGCGACGACCGTGCGCCTGTCGACAGCCTGCTCGATCCGATGCTCGGCCAGCGCTACGTCATCGAGGAGACCGAGGAGTCGGAGCCGACGACGGCGAATCCGACGGTCGCTGCGGAAGCGGGCTAAGCGAGCGGTCTCGGGGGACGGCAGAACGACGCGGAGTACGGTCCAACCGAGGACGCGGTCGGCTCAGCGTTCGGCGAGGACCGCGTCCGCGGCGTCGAGATACGACTCGAGGTGGCTCTCGTCGTGGGCGAACGAGAGGTGGTGGCGCTTGTACGGGTTCGGCGTAAAGAACTGCCCACGCTCGCGCATCCCCGCCGCGAACGCGCGGAAGCGCTCCTCGTCGAGCCCGAGCACGTCCTCGTAGGTTCGCGGTTCGCCGTCCACGCCGAACTGCACGCTGAAGATGCTTCGGTGGCCGACGACCCGCCCGTCGATGGCGTGATCCTCGAGCAGATCGGTCAGGCCGTCGCGGTAGCGATCCCCGAGATCCGTGAGATACCCCTGGACGTCCTCGTCGACGATCGTATCGATCGTCTCGCGGGCGGCGGCGAGCCCCGGCAGGCTCCCCGAGTACGTCCCGCTGATGACGACGCCGGACTCGTTGTCGCCGCCCGCCTGCGCGAGCAGGTCCGCCCGACCGCCGACGGCCGCCACGGGGTAGCCGTTGCCGAGCGCCTTCGCGACGCAGGTAAGATCGGGCGTCACGCCGAACTCGTATTGTACGCCGCGGGGCGAGTGGCGGAAGCCGCTGATGACTTCGTCGAATACGAGCGGGACGTCGTGGCTCTCGGTCACCTCGCGCAGTCGCTCCAGAAACTCCGGTTCCGGGAGCAGACAGCCGACGGAGTGGGGGATCGGCTCGAGAATGACGGCCGCGAGTTCGTCGCCGTGCTCCCGGAAGACGTCCTCGAGCGCGTCGGGGTCGTTGAACGGCGCGACCAGCGTGTTCTCGACGGCCGCCGAGAGCATCCCGTCGGATTCGGGGTAGCGTTCGCCGACGCGGTCGGCGGGCGGGTAGACGCTGACGTCGACGTAGTCGTGCCAGCCGTGGTAACAGCCCTCGAACTTCAGCACCTTCTCGTTTCCGGTGGCGGCGCGTGCGAGCCGAATCGCGTGGTAGGTCGCCTCGCTGCCGCTGTTGCAGAAATTCACCATTTCGACACTCGGGACGAGATCGACGAGGCGCTCGGCGACCTCGACCTCGAGGGGTGTCGTGCCCGCCCCGTACAGCACGCCGTCGTCGATGGCCGCTCGAGCCGCCTCGTCGACGCCGTCGTGTGCGTGGCCGAGGACGATCGGCCCGAACCCGAGGTGGTAGTCGGTATACCGTTCGCCCGAAACTGTCGTCAGCGTGGCCTCCGACGCCGAGTCGAAGGCGACGTCGCCGGTCTCGTAGGCTTGCGCCCGCAGTCCCGTCTGTGCGCCGCCGGGGATAAGTTCACGTGCGCGGTCGACGAGGTCACTCATCGCTGCAGCGTCGTTCGGATCGGTCATCCTCGAGCCGTTCTCCGTGAGCGCAGTTAGGCGTTTAGACATCGTTCGACGCGCTGAGCCGCCTGTGGCGTGCCAGGCTTCGGAGACGGATGATAGACGAGGTCGTCCCAAACGTCTCGAAGTGATGAATCCCAAAAGATCTTGTATGTTCGGGACAATTGAATTAAAGAATGAAACGCCGACAGCTGATCGCCGGAGCGGGGACGATCGGAATCACGGGCCTCGCGGGCTGTCTCGGGACGGTTGGGCTCGACAGACACGAGGCAACGCCGGCCGGGATCGACCCGGAGGTCCGCGAGGAGGCGGGCTACGAACGGACCGACGTCGACGAGCTTCGCCTCGAGGAGACGGTCAGCGTCTCCGTCATTTCTCAGGAACTGGTGTTGATCAACGCCCTTACCGAGTACGAGAAGACCATCGACATGGGATTGCTCGGCGAACACCAGGGCGCGGAGTTCGTCGTCCTCTCGAGCCCGCAGGTCGGGATCGCCGGCCGACAGCTCAATCCGATCGGGGAGCGCTCGGCGAGCGACCTCGTCGATCTGGTCGTGAGCACCTACGACGGGCTCGGAAGCGTCGATCACGACTCGGACGAAGAGCTGACGATACTCGAGCAGACGACGACGCTGTCGACGTTCACCGGCGAGGCCGAGTTCGACGGGCGAACGGTCGACGTCGACGTCCTCGTCACCGAGACCGTCGACGCCGGCGACGACCTGGTCGCGACGCTCGGCGTCTATCCGACCTACCTCGACGACGAGGGCGAGCACGTCCGCTCGCTCATGAGCGGCGTGCTCGAGGAGCTGCCCGATTGAGATTCTCTCGACGTCTCAGAGCCCGGCACTCGACGGGGCGTCGGGCAGATCGTACTTTTCGCTCTCGACCCCCAGCTCCTCGAGGGCTGCCTCGAGGTGGCGCTCCTCTGCGAAGTCGGCGCCGTCCTCGACCCGGAGTCGCTGGGCGGTCGCCAGCACCTCGCCGCGGCGGTCGTCGGGCACGTCGAACTTGTCGGTCGCGAGCTCGATCGTCAGCCCGTTGTGATCGCGAGTGTACAGCGAGTGGAAGATTCCCCGATCGAACTCGTTGTAGCCCCGGCCCGCCTCCTCGAGGGCCTCCTTGGTCTCGACGAACCGCTCGGGCTCGACGGAAAATGAGATGTGGTGGACCGAACCGACCTGGTGGCGCAGTGGCTGTTCGTTCGACTGGCGATCGTCGCTCACAAAGAAGGTGAGGATCCGTCCGTCGCCCGTGTCGAAGAAGAGGTGTGTCGAATCGGGATCGTCGAGGTTGGGCTGTCTGAGTACCAGCGGCATCCCCAGCAGATCGCGGTAGAACTCGATCGTGTCGTCCTCGTTGCTGCCGATGAGCGTGATGTGGTCGGTGCCGGCGAGCTGGATCGGACTGTCGGGTCGGTCGGCCGTGATCGCGGGATCGTCCGTCATCAGCCACCGATAGGGGCCCTGGGAACGTAAACGGTCCTCAGAATCGGGGGGAACGAATCGGACGTGCGGTCTCGGACCGGTCTCGAGGACGCTTTCGGACCGAACGGCGGGCGAACCGATCCGACGCCGGAGCCCGAACGACTATGCGCGGGGTCGGGCACGTATACGCTATGCAAACGGCAGTAATCGTCGACGCCGTCCGGACCCCCTTCGGCAAGCGAAACGGGTCGTTCAGGGACACGCACCCTCAGGACCTCGCCGCGGCGCCCCTCGAGGCGCTCGAGACGCGCAACGGGTTCGACCCGGAGACGATCGAGGACGTGATCTACGGCTGCGTGACCCCGGTCAACGAGCAGGGACTCAATATCGGCCGCATCGCGCCGATGGTCGCGGGCTGGGGCGACGGCGTTCCGGGCGTCCAGCTCAATCGGATGTGCGGCTCGGGCCAGCAGGCGGTCAACTTCGCTGCGACGAACGTGATGGCGGGCCAGCACGACGTGCTGGTCGCCGGCGGCGTCGAGCACATGACCCGCGTGCCGCTGGGATCGGACGGCGTCGACGGCGTCGCTGGGGAGAGCGCCGTCACCGACACCTACTTCGAACACTTCGACGAGCTGACCCATCAAGGCGAGGGCGCCGAGCGGATCGCCGAGAACTACGGCTTTACACGGGAGGAGCTCGACGAACTCGCGGTCGACTCCCAGCGCCGCTGGGGAGAGGCCTGGGACGAGGGACGGTACGACGACCAGGTGGTTCCCGTCGAGACCGAACTGGACGGGGAGGAAAGCGAGTCGCAGCGCGACTCGAACAGTCGAGCGGGGAGCGAAGCGACCCGCGAGACGGTCGTCGTCGAATCGGACGAACACACTCGTCCCGAAACCGACCTCGAGACACTCTCCGAACTCCCGCTTTCGTTCCGCGAGGAAGGCGAGGGCGTCCACCACCCCGGTAACGCCTCGGGGATCGTCGACGGCGCGTCGGCACTGCTGATCGCGAGCGAGGCGGCCGCCGAGGCCCACGGCTGGGAACCGATGGCCCGGATCGTCCAGACGGAGGTCGTCGGCGTCGACCCCGTGACGATGCTGACGGGACCGATCCCGGCGACCGAGCGCGTCCTCAAGCAGTCGGCCTACGAGCTGGCCGACGTCGACCTGTTCGAGGTCAACGAGGCGTTCGCCTCGGTCGTCGCCGCCTGGCTCGAGGAGACGGGCGCCCCCTGGAAACGAACCAACGTCAACGGCGGCGCGATCGCCCACGGCCACCCGCTGGGGGCGACGGGCGCAGCCCTGGTGACGAAGCTGGTCCACGAGCTCGAGCGAACGGGCGGGGACGTCGGGCTCTCGACGATGTGTATCGGCTTCGGCCAGGGGATCGCGACGATCGTCGAACGGGTGTAGGGACGGTGGTCGACGCCATCACCGAATCGACCGCAGTCCGGGAAGCGGTACTCCTGCTGGTCGTGCTTCCGCCGCTGATCGGAGCAGTGAGCTACGGTCTCGGTGATGGGTTCGGTTCCGGCGCAGCGTTCGGTTTCTCGACGGCCGTCGTCGTGAGCGCACTGATCGTCCTGTGGGGCCCGATGAGACAGTCCGACGCCGACCGTTAGACCCGTCGAGCGAACGATTCGCAACCGGAGTAGCGGACGTCCCGGTTCCGTTCCGCGTCCGAGCGAGGTCCACTGTAAAGTATTCTCGTCGCGACCCTTCGGGTATGCGACTCGACGGCGTTCGAATTCTCGATCTCTCGAGGCTGTTGCCCGGCCCGTACGCGACACAGCTGTTAGCGGACTCGGGAGCCGAAGTGGTGAAGGTCGAAGACACCGACGCGGGCGACTACGCCCGTGCGATGGAGCCGCTTACCGACCGCGGCACCGGCGCGATCTTCGAGATGGTGAACCGAGGGAAGCGAAGCGTCGCGGTCGACCTCAAGAGCGAGGAGGGACGGACGGCGTTCTACCGGCTCGTCGAGGAGAGCGACGTCGTCCTCGAGAGCTTCCGTCCGGGCGTCGTCGACCGACTGGGGGTCGACTACGAGACCCTCCGCGAGTACAACGACGAGCTGATCTACTGCTCGATCACGGGCTACGGCCAGGACGGTCCCTGGGCCGATCGTGCGGGTCACGACCTCAACTACGTCGCAGCCGCGGGGCTGCTCGACATGACCCGTGGCTCGCCCGACGCCAAGCCGCAGATCCCTGGCTACCCCATCGGCGACATGGCTGGCGGCCTGTTCGCGGCCTTTGCGATCGTCGAGGCCGTCCTCGCACGGGAACTCGGCAACGCAAGCGGCGAGTACGTCGACGTCGCGCTGGCCGACGTCGTCGCCTCCTTCTCCCAGGCGGTCGCCTACCAGTCACTCACCGGCGACCCCGCCGAGCCCAGACCGGGCGAGACGCCGCTGACCGGCGCGCTGCCGTGGTACGACAGCTACGAGACCGCCGACGGTAACTGGGTGACCCTGGCCGCCCTCGAGCCGAAGTTCTGGCGGGCGTTCTGCGAGGCCGTTGGTCGGACGGACCTGCTCGAGGAACACGGTTCCACGGACCCGAACGTGCGAGCGGCCCTGCGGGCCGAGCTCGAGTCCATCTTTCGCGAGCGAACACGCGAGGAGTGGGAGACCGCGCTGGCGGACGTCGACGCCGCCGTCACCGGGATCTACGTGCCCGCGGAGCTGGACGAGCACCCGCAGTTCCGGGCCCGGGGGCTCGTCGAGCATCCCGAGGACGCGCCGCCGAGGATCGGGTTTCCGGCCCGTCACCGTGAGACGTCGACGGGGACGACCGAGTCCGTCCCGAAACAGGGCGAACACACCCGTCGGTACCTCGCCGAGGCCGGCTACGCCGAGGCGACGATCGACCGGCTGCTCGAGTCGGGCGCGGTTCGCTGATACGGTTTGCTGTAAGTCAGTATCGGCGTAACCGCGACCCGTGCGGCGGTTGCGCCGGTAAATCGTTACAGCAATCCGTATGAGACGACGGCGACGCGGCCCTACTCGAAGAGGTCGCCGTGACGGCGGGCCAGATCCGTGTACGCCCCCGAGGAGAACTCCTCGAAGATCGCCTCGGGATCGATCCCGGTCTCCTCGAGGGGGGTGACCTCGGCCGGGACGCCGCGGACGAACGACTCCGGCGGGATCGCGTACTCGTCGGGGATCACGGTCCCCGCGGCGACGATGCTGCCGGACCCGACCGTCGCGTCGGTGTTCAGCGTCGCGTTGAATCCGACCAGGGCGCCCGTCTCGACCGTCGCTTCGTTGAGGACGGCGCCGTGTCCGACCATTACCCGTTCCTCGAGGGTCGCCGCGTGCAGCGTCGCGTTGTCGCCGACGTGGGTCCCTCGGCCGATCCGAACGGGACCGACGTCGCCCCGCAGGACGACCCCCGGCCAGACGCTCGCTTCGGCTGCGACCTCAACGTCGCCGACGAGGATCGCGTCCCCGCTCACCTGGGCGTCGTCGTCGATTGACGGACTGGTCCCTTCGAACTCGTAGGTTCGGCTGTCGACCATAGCCGGTCGACCACGACCGTGATCTTAAGCGTCGTCGTCCCGACGCTGACTGTCAGCGTGCCTTATGTCAGCTACCCACGACTTCAGTCGTGGGCTTGTCAATGGACTCCCCCTTCTGCCGTCGAATCGACGGAGGCGTGGAACTCGCCGTTCAGGTTCAGCGTCCCTGACGGTAGCGCACACTGACAGGGTGCGCCTCCACCCGAAGACTTCTGCCCCGAGTGGAGGTTCTTGAGAAGTTTGCGAGCGATGTTCTTGCTCGCGTTGTAGTCCGCGTTCAGTTCGTACTCGCACTTCTGGCACACGAACTGGTGCTTCGACCGTCGATTGTTCTCGTGGGTAAAACCACACGACGAACACCGCTGAGACGTGTACGCGGGACTCACCTGCTCGACCTCGATACCGAACATCTCGGCTTTGTATTCGACATACTGGGAGAGGCGTCGGAACGCCCGTGCGTGGAATCGCTTCGCTCCAGCCACTCGCTTGCGAATATCGGTCAGGCTTTCGAACGCGATATGCGTACACGCATGGTTACGGGCAACGACTCAGAGTGGCGGTCGTACTGCAACGTGGACATACGGAACTCGTAGTCCTCGTTCAACAGATACGCACCAATCGGTGTCTCCTCAGCGTCGTCGGGAATCACATAGTCACACTCGACGCGACCGTTCACCGTGGACAGAGAAACGTGGTCGCGGTGGAACGTCGCAGAGCGTTTGTCGTAGACGACGCTCCACGCGTCGAACTGTGGTTGACTCGTATTGTCGCCTTTCTTGAGTCGGGCGACACCGCTTTTCGTGGCCTCGATAGCGCGTCGAATCCCCTTCTGCACGAGGTTTGCGGTCAACTCCGTTTCGTTACGAAGTTGGTCGTAGAGGCTTTCTCGGCTTTCTGTTTCGAGGTTATGCAGTAATCGTTCGGGTGCCTCCACGCCCACTCTGCCGTCGTATTGGCACAGTGGAGGAAGTGGTTTTTCCTCTGATGGAGGTCGTCGCACCGCTCGCTGGGTACGTCAAGTTTGATTTTGACGGTGCGAATCACGTCCTCCATCTGTGCTTCACATATCGAATCTTCTCTTTATGAATTATACGACTGGCGTGGGGGGTCGGCCTGCTCTCGTTTGTGGTTTGATTCGAGGCTTGCCGGATTCCTCCCACGGCTCAAGCCGTGGGCTTCCTCCTTGCATCTCTGTGAGACCGTATTATAGTGCCAGTAGCGGCGCCGAAGGCCGTCCAAGGACGTGCAAGCCCGGGATTTATACCGAGCGGTGGTGGAGCCAGGTGGGAACCGCATGAGCCAGTCAGATTCACCGATCCGAGCGATGTTCGATGTCCAGCGAGCCGCGATCGAGGGGAGCCAGCAGCTCGCGGAGCGGAGCTTCGCGACCCGGGGAACCGCCAGCCGAATAGCACTCACCGGAGTCAAGAGCCAGGAGTCCCTTCAGCGCCAGCAACTCGAGCTCGCACAGGCGATGGCCCACGGGACGATCGGAACGATGACCGCGATGGTCCCGGGCGGGAACCGGGAGCCGATCCAGGAGGGGATCAACGAGGGCTTCGACCAGCTGAAAACCACCCACGCGGAGTTCTACGATGCCCTCGAGCGGGAACTCGAGCGCGATGCCGAGAGCGTCGATGAGCTCTCCGCGGAGTTTACCGACGCGATGGAGACGAGCACCGAACGGCTGCTCGAGTCCTCCCGCGAGCTCGAGGACCGGACCGTCGAGAACGTCGACGAGCTCGCCTCACAGCTGCGCGACCAGCTCGAGCGAACCCGGGAGCTACAGGACGAACTCGAAACGCAGCTCGAGCACCGAACCGAGGACGTCGAGGAGCTTCTCGAGACCCAGGCCGACCAGATCGACGCCATTCAGGAACAACTCGAGGAGCGTACCGAGCAGGCCCGCGACGCCGGCGGAACGTCGATCCCGATCGACTCCGACCGCGCGCTCGAGGGAATCGACGGGATCGGAACGACGACCAGCAAGCGACTGTCCGAGGCGGGGATCACGACCGCCGACGACCTGACGGATACCGATCCGGAGACCGTCGCCGAGGCCGCGGAGGTCTCGACCTCGCAGGCTCGAGAGTGGATCGACCAGGCCGAAGCCTAACCGCAACTGGTGGCGTTCTCACGCTACGCATAGGTCAAGTAGGTACTGGCGCAGCAATCGAATGCCCAGATATCTGTCAAGGGAAGCCTGCTGAATAGAGAGGATGAGTGCAGCACAACTGGATCGTTGTTTCCGACCAATCTATGCTGAATCAACTGATCGCTGAAGAGTGCGCATTGATTAGTGACGTTCTATCAGATCCGAGTGAGGGTCGTCGTATCGTACTGCATACGCAGCGCGCAAGGTCATTCTACATCGGCTAGGAAGTTAACACGTATTAGCACAGTACTCTTTATCCCTTGCCGACAATCATATCGCCTGTTTCTAGAATGAACGAATCCGGATCAAACTCAAAAATAGCATTACCATTGCGAATAATAATGAGGGGGTTCATGTCCGTCTTTCGTTCTGCTTCAGCAACTGTTTTCCCGGATAGATAGTCAGATGTGACCGATGCTGTGAGTATTTGTGCCTTAAATGAAGTTAACGGGGAATCGTCAAAAATAGTTGTAGCGATCATCTGCCCACTGATTGTCGCAAGAGCTTCGACAGTGGCCGCACCTGCACGATACAACTTCGTTGTGTTCTCTTCTTCGATTGCTCTGACAATAATTTCTGCATCAGGATTCATATCACTCGCTATTAGTGTCGTGAAAATCGCAGTCGTATCATTCGAAACAGTCACAATTACTGCAGAAACGTCTTCAATCCCTGCTTCCTGAAGCACGTCTGGCTGGCGTGCGTCTCCAACAATGTCTACACCAGACTTATCTTCGGTATCAAGTACTGTCACTGCCATATCCTCTTCAGATAATGCTTTTTTTGCAGCCGCTCCGGACTCTCCATAGCCGGCAATCAGCACCCGTTGGGGTATCCTTCTATGATTGGTTGATCGCAACCCAGCTTGCAAATCATTTATACTATCAGAGGTGCCAGCGATCAAAAGATGGGTAGTCTCCTCAACTTTAAAATCGGAACCCGGTAGTCTAATGAACTCGTTTTTGTCCCACGCACCGACCACAGTCACCCCATATCGTTTATGGAATCGACAATCAGCGAGCGTCGTATTACAAAAGGGGCTTTCTTCAGTAACTGAGATTTCAGCCAGTTCCAGATCATCAGTAATCTCCATCCGGTTTTCGACAATCGACATCGTAGCCGTTTTCGCTCGGACAGCGAGGCTTTCGCCAAGTAATTGCCGTGGGGAGAGTAATTCGTCAGCACCAGCGATCCGTTGGTACTCACGTAATTCTCTATCTTCGGTGACGGCGATCGTCGTTACTTCAGAATTTATCTCTCGAACAGAAAGAATGATGCTGGCATTGACATCGTCAGATGCATCCACAACGACTGCCGCAGCCTTATCGACACTAGCTTGTTCCAGAGTGGTAACGACTTCAGGATCCCCGTGTACGACTGTCTGCCCTGCTTCGTATAATTCAGTAGCTATTTCGAAGTCAGATTCGACAATTACATATTCTTTTCCCCGCGTGTCCATCTCGGAAGCGAATGATTCAGTGCGAGGAGTGACCCCACAAATGACAACATGATCCTCAAGTGTCACTGGATCTGTCGGTAGTGAAGGCTGAAATGCCGATCGGAGCCAGGGGACAACGACCGCATTGATCGCTGCAAGAATCAGACCGACACCAGCTAATTGCATTCCGATAACCAGAATATTCATCTGTGGTGTTTCCCAGGGTGCGTCCTGCCCATACCCGGTCGTGGTAAAACTCTGGAAAACTACTTCAAGCGACTGAATCATGCTCTGTGGCCGGTTCTCCCATCGGGCCATCCCAATGTTGTAAGCGACTGTGAAGATGACCGTCGTCACCATGACCAAAATCAGAAATCGCCACGTGCGTGATGACAGCCTATATACCATATTTACTGCTTTAGTTGAACTACCATGAAATTGCTCATGGTATTAGTGAACAACGCCGAGCAAGTACGCTTAGCTATGGCTATATTAAAATCCTCAAGAAGTGATAGTTTTACTGTCGTGCTGAGTATAGAGCATGGATGCAGCAGTCAATACCTGTTTATTGATGTCGGAGAGCTGGCTCTCGAAGTTTTAACGGACTCTGAATTCGAGCGCCGCGAACGCCACAGACGACTGGTCGACAATACCCGGCTTTCGTGTGGGAACAGAATATCTAGATAATCCGCTCACGGAGCTGCTCGAGCTGTTTGGCGTTGTAGACTAATTTCACCTCGTCGGTCGTCGGTGTGGCGACGCAGGTCAACCGCAGGTTCATCTCATCGACCTCCTCATCGGAGAGGCTCCGGTTGACCTCCATCTCGACCTCGCCATCAACCAGTACCGCAGCACAGTTGATACAGCCACCACCCCGACAGTAGAACGGCCAGTCGTAGCCTTCCCCCTCGGCCGCTTCGAGGATGTACTCGCCCTTTTCGACGGTCATCGTCCCGTAGGCCTCTGCCGTCAGGTCGGCCTCGGCCGCCTTCTCGAAGAGATCGTCGTCCTCCAGCGACCAGGCTCGATCCTCGATTACTTCGTAGTTGAGGAACTCGACGGTGGCGCCGACCGACTTCGGTTTCACAGAGACGACCGGAACCGGCGAGAACCGCACCGTGCGTTCGGTGACGCTCCCGAGCAGGTATCGCCTGAGGCCAGTGTGACCGTGTGTCCCCATCACGACGACATCGATCCCTGCCTCCGCCACGTATCCGGCGATCGCCTCGTGCGGCCGACCGCTCTGTGTGGCCGTGACGACCTCCACGCCGGCGGCTTCGCTCCGATCTCGGACGTCGTCGATCGGCGACGACTCCTCCTTGCGCTCCTCCGACGTGACGTGCAGTGCGTGGAGCGTCCCGCCGACCTCGGCCACGAGGTCGATCGCGTGCTCCGTGGCGGCTTCCGCTCCCTCGCTCCCGTCGGTCGGGACGAGGACGTTATTCACCTCGAAGTCGATGACGGTATCTTTGTGGACGGTCATGACGGGGATCGGAGACTCCCGGAGGGTCTGTTCGGCCACGCTGCCGAGCAGGAACCGGCCGAGCCCCGTCCGGCCCTGCGTCCCCATCACGACGACATCGACGCCGCGCTCTTCGGCATAGTCGATGATCGCCCGGTGGATCGCCGACTCCTCGTCGTCGATGATCTCCGTCTGTGCGGTAAGACCGGCCTCGGTCGCGATGCCCTCGATATCCGTCACGGCCTGTTTTGCTCGCTCTTCGCTGCCCGGCTCCCGAACGGAGACCACGGTCAGATCGGAGCCGAAGTGTTCCGCCATCCGGACGGCGACGGCTCCGGCTCGCTCCGCCACTTCGCTCCCGTCGGTCGGGACGAGGATCTCGTTGTACATACATGAGAGCACCGTTGCCGTCCCATATTAAACCCGGCTGTCATTCCAGTCTAAAGGAACCATCTACAGATGGAGCGAGCCGAATGTCTGAAACCGGGCCAATGCTCCCCCCGCGGGACGCATACGATGACGACCGGAGCAAACCTTATTTTAAACCCGAATCCGGCTGCCAATCCACAATCCGATAACTATAATTTATAACTGAAGGCTTCGAACGTCGACGTGGAAACAGATAATGTCGGTAGACACGAACAACGATCTCACTCATCATCTTGCGGTGGGTATCGGTAGCGTCGTATTCGCCGCGTTGTTGTGGGTGGCCGGATATCACGAGCAGCGAGTCGTCGGAGCAGTGCCGTGGTTCCTCCTGGTTTTGGTGTTGCTCGTCGGGCCGACGGTGAGGCTGTGGCCCGGAATCAGGCGCCGGTTCTCCGGCAACTTCCCCGTTAACTGGCGGGCGGAACTGGGGATCTGGTTCGC
Organism: Natronococcus sp. A-GB1; assembly: GCF_029688845.1. Classification (GTDB taxonomy): domain Archaea; phylum Halobacteriota; class Halobacteria; order Halobacteriales; family Natrialbaceae; genus Natronococcus. The sequence continues at coordinate 92,000 of NZ_JARUKW010000015.1, forward strand.
GATTTGGAGCGTCGTTCACCTGCTTTTCGTGTTCCACGCGAGGGACTGGGACGTCGTCGGCTACCTGGCTGACATGAGCCCGTGGGCGTTCGGATCGTTCGTGGCCGTGATCATGGCGGTCGGGCTCGCGGCTACCTCGAACAACCGAGCGTACGACTACATGGGCGGGAAAGCGTGGAAGTGGCATCAGACTGTCGGTGCGTACGCGATCTTCTGGCTCCTCACCGTCCACATCTACGACAGGGCCTATCTCCGGCCCGGGTTCCCGTCCGACGATCCGCTCCACTGGTTGTATCTGAGCACGCTCGTTCTCGTCGTCGCCCTCCAGGTCGCCGCGTTCGCCAAGGTCATCTCCCACTATCAGAAGACGGGTGAGTATCCCTCAGGGCTGAACTGATCTGCTCGGTTAAATCCCTGATTTTAGACGAGGATCATCCAGCCACCACGACGTATCCACCGACGAGTACCCACTACAGCAGAACCAAACCAGCAATCCAACCTGTGTGCCCAAAAAATCACATAACATCTCTGTCATATAACCACTGCACGATACGCGCGCTGTATTCAGCACGACTCTCTCAACAGTTCTGTTAGCTGACGGAAGTAAGCGTGTTAGGTTCGCATGCTCCACATAACGTTCGACTAACTCGGATCTCGCTTCATTACTGAATCACGGAATCGCGTTCCCGCCTACTGTTTCTCACTCGAGTTCGGGAAGAACCTCATCGCCGAAGTCCTCGACGAACCGTTTCTGCTCGCGGGTGACGTTGTGCAACAGGAGCTTGTCGACCTCGAGTGCGAGGTCCCGCTGGAGCCACTCGAGGTGGTCCTTGGGGTCGGCCGAGACCCGGACGCTCTCGGCGACCTGCTCGCGGGTGACCTGCTCGCCCAGCGCGTCGAACTCCTCGGGGGTGCGGAGCTTCTGGGTGACCGAGCCGGGGGCGCAGTTGGTACGCCACTGGTTGTAGGCACCCTCGAGAGCCGCGTCGTTGTCCTCGTCGTAGGCGAGTTGAACCTTGAGGGCGACCGGTTTCTCCGGGGCGTTCTCGCGGAACGCTTCGACTCGGTCCTCGAGGCCCTCGTGGTCGGGCGTCGCGATCGTGATCAACCCCTCGACCCAGTCGCGGGTGCCGAGCCAGCGGGCGGTCTCTGCCGAGAGCGCGGCGCCGAACAGCGGCGGCGGCGACTCGGGACGGGTGTACAGCGTGGCCCGCTCGACGTCCACCCGTCCGTGGTGGGTCACCTCCTCGCCATCCCACAGACGGTGCATGATCTCGGCGCACTCCTCGAGGCGAGCGTTGCGCTCGTCCTTGAGCGGCCACTCCACACCTGCGACCCCTTCGTTCATCAGCTGGCCGCTGCCGACAGCGAACCAGAACCGCTCGGGGTACATTTCCCGGAGCGTGGCGGCCGACTGGGCGACGATCGCCGGATGGTAGCGGTAACCGGGCGCGTTGACGGTGCCGAACGACAGCGAGGTCCGCTCCATCGCCGATCCGAGCCACGACCAGACAAACCCCGACTCGCCCTGGCGCTCGCTCCAGGGGTGGAAGTGATCGGAGGCGAGCACCGCGTCGAACTCGTATTCGTCGGCGAGTTCGACGTACTCGAGCAGGTCGCTCGGCGCAAACTGCTCGTGGGAGGCGTGGAAACCGATCTCGACCACGGCTCACACCTCCGTGGCGTCGCTTCGGGATCGCCCCTCGAGGCGTCGATCCGGCTCGGTCGCTCGAGACGGACGGCTCGCGACGAGCCAGATGCCGTCCGCAAGTCGACTGGTTCGAAGCTCGTTCCGCCTGCGGTCTACGGGCGACTCGAGGTCGTCTCGTTCGGGCGTCTCGCTCATACTGGCGCTGTCACCGTCCGTCGCCTAAACCCCGCTCCCTGAATGTGCTTCCCGCGGCCCAGCAGTATTTCCGGATCCGTCCCGTCGAAACGGGCATGCTCGTGCTCGGCGACGCCCACGCCTCCGATCCGGACCGACGGGAGAGCTTGCTCGCACACTACCGCAGACTCGAGCCCGACGCCGTGTTGCAGGTCGGCGACCTCGAGTGCTACGAGCTACCGGCGCCGACGTGGTTCGTGGCGGGCAACAACGAGGCGTTCGACACGATCGAAGTGCTGCGAAACGGGAAGCAGGAGGGAACCCGGAACGTCCACCTGCTGGCGAGTGCGGCGGCGACCGTCGAGGGCGTCCGCGTGGCGGGGCTGTCGGGCAACTACGCGCCGACGCAGTACGACCGCCTGCGCGCCGAACTCTCGGGCGATCGGCGGCGACACTTCACTCACGAGGACGTCGAGCGGGCGGCCGAGCTCTCGACCGTCGACGTCTTGCTCGTCCACGAGGCTCCCACCGGGCTGTTGTCGTACGGCTACGACCCCGGCTGCGAGTACATCGACGGGCTGCTCGAGTCGCTCTCGCCGGAGCTCTGTCTCGTGGGACACCACCATAGTCACCGCGAAGCCGAGATCGCGGGCACCCGCGTCGTGAGCCTCGCGCCGGCCTGGGAGCGCTACTACGAACTCGACCAAGAGACGCTCGCCCTCGAGAGCCACGAGCTCGACTCGAGCGAGTGACTACTGTCGAGGCGCGACGCGCTGGTGCACGAAGTTCTGAAGCCGTGCGTTGTACATCTTCGGTCGGTGGAGGTTACAGATGTGGCCGACGCCCGCGAGCACCTCGATCCGCGCGTCCTGTGCGGCGGCCCCGTGCTCGCGCTCGCCGCGACGCATGATCTTGTCGTGCTCGCCGTTGACGATCAGCGTCGGCCCGGGGTACGTCGAGAGCTTCTCACGGAAGTTCACACCGCGGACGTCCGGGCCGGCGTCGCCGAACTGCTTGGGATAGAAGCCCGCGTCGATGATCGCCGCCTCGACATCCGGTGGCAGATCGCGGTTGCGGACCCACCGGGTCGCCAGACGTTCGACGGCGCGCTTGCCGACGTCGGGTCGGGTGAGCAGGCGTGCGAGGGTACCGTTGGCCCGCGTCACCAGCCGCATCCCGCGGACGGGGTTCGCGCTGCTTCCCGTCAGCACCAGCCCGTCGACCTGCTCGGGGTGGCGGGAGGCGTACTCGGTCGCCACGTAGCCGCCCAGCGAGAGCCCGACCAGCACCGCGCTGCCGTCGGTCGCGGTCTGGATCGCTTCCTCGAGGCGGTCGATCGCCGGCTCCATCCGGAACGTCTCGTCGGCGAACGTTCCGTGTCCGGGCAGATCGTGCGCGACGACACGGAACTCGTCGGCCAGCGCCCGCCGCTGGGGGAGCCACATCTCCTTGGTGAACATCGCGCCGTGGACGAACACGATCGCCTGTGCGTCCGCCGGGCCGTCGACGTCGACGCCCTCGAGGTCGTTGCGGTCGAATATCTCCATACCCACTCAGTGTACGACGACGTGGTTAGTTCCCGGCCCGGAAACGACAACTGAGCGCCGTCGTCGACCATCGAAATAAATTCTAACGTGCGATATCAAACGAGATTGGTGGTAGCGATCGGTCTATCCCGTCACTCGAGGAAAGGATTCGGACGGCCGCTCGCGCTCAGTGGTTCTCAGTGTCGGCGTCGTCGCGACGGTCGTCGTTCGAACTCTCCGTCCGACCCAATTTCTCGTCGATCGACACCTCGACCTCGGGGCTGCGGTCCGGATCCGACGGGTCGAGTTCGGCCTCCGGCTCTCGGTCCGTCAGGGCGTCGGGGCCCGCTTCGGCGCCGCGGTCGGTCGGCTCGGTCGCCTCGAACGCGTCGGTCTCGTCTTCGGTCGCTGCGCGATTTCGATCTTCGGCGTCGAACTCGAGCGAGCGACCGGGCTCGAGAACGAGCCGATCACCCTGCCGCTCGTCCACGGCGGCTGGCTCGAGCGGGCGCGTCTCGTCGGGGCCGGTCGCCATGGCGGGCACTGCCGACTCCGGACCGTCAGTCGCGGGCGGGGGACAGACCCGGACGACGGCGCCGTCGACCGCCGCGACGACGCCGACTGTCTCGCCGTCGGCCGTCTCGACTCGCGCACCGATATCGTCGTCCGTGAACGTATCGCACATAGGATCGATCTCACGGCAGCAAAAAAGAGCGTGGTGCCTGCAGAAGTCAGCCTCGAGGCAACCGAACGCGGTAGGGGTCCGGGACGTCAGTGGGAGACGGGAGTTACTCCGTCGCGGCGGAGACGTCGTCCGTCTCGGTTTCAGTCTCCGGCGTCGGTTCGCCCGTCGGGCGAACGAACTCCCGCTCGAGGTGGACCCGCGTACTGCTGATCTCCCGGACGTCCTCGGCCTCGAGGACGAAGGCCTCGCCGACCTCCATCCGGTCGAGGCGGATCAGGATCTGGTCGAGCGCGTCGGGGCTAGGTTCGACGCGGGCCTGCTCGCCGCCGACCGACGCGACGGTGCCGATCACCTTGCCGTCGGCCCGCTCGACGAGCTTGCCGAGGTCCTCGCTCGTGAACGTTCCCTCCTCGACGTCGTCTGCGTCGCCGACGGCGGCACCTGCGACGCCAGCAGCGGCCGCTTCGGACGAGGAGACGGCTGTCTCAGCTTCCGGCGAGGCGGCAGCAGCCTCGTCTTCCGAGGAGGCGTCGGTCGTCTCGTCCTCCGGGAGGACGTCGGCCGTCTCGACGGCGACGTCGGCTCCGAGCTGTTCGCTCCACTTCGAGGAGACGATCGGCGCGACGGCGAGAAACACCATCATGACCATGAACAGCGCCAGCATGGCGGTCGCGACGACCGTGACGCCGTACGTGGCGTCGAACGCGACGATGTTCGAGGCGATACTCGCTGCGGTGCCACCGGTAGTGACGGGACTCATTGACGTTGGTCCTCACATCGCGATCCGCTCCTATGAGGATTTCTCTTCTCCGCCGTCCCGAGAGATCCGCTCATGTCGCCCGAGAGCTCCCCTCGAGCGTTCTCGGCCCAGTTATTCGATCGGAAACCGAAGAATCGCGCCGATCCCGTCGAAGGCGTCGGCGAACCGATTGCCGTTCGGGAAGTCGTCAGGCACGACCAGCGCCTCGCCGCCTTGCTCCTCGGCTCGCTCGCCTAACTTCTGGATCGACGTCCCCTCGAGAGTCGTCGAGAGCAACAGCGTGTCGACGGCCTCGTACTCGAGGGCGTCGTCGACGTCCGCGTTGCCGTACGCGACCTCGCCGGAGCCGACGTCGTCGAAAAAGCGATCGAGCGCCTCACCGACCGCCTCGCGGTCGCGCTCGTAGATCGCCTCCTGGCCCCTCTCGGCGAGCTGTTCGAGACCCTGCGTGGTGGCGTACTCGACGGTGAACTCGCCGGCGATCAGCTCCTCGAGGCGATGGTCGAGCTCGGCCTCCTCGCGGAACCGTTCGGTCGTTCCGGTCGTCCCGCCCAGCAACAGGCCGTCGATCTCGTCGTCCTCGACGAAGGTGACGGTCGCCCGCTCAGCGACGTCGCCGAAGAACTTGCGTTCTTGGCCTTCGCGGTCGCGCTCGAAGCGCTCGGCCGACTGACCGCCGGCGCCCGACTTGTCGGGGACGTCGCTGTCGAAGACGTCTATCTCCTCGACGCCCTCGTCGTCGAGCCGGCCCAGCGCCGCGCCGCCGCGCTCGACGACGAGCAGTCCGTACGTCGCCGAGGATTCGGTGACGGACTCGAGCGGCGAGAGGTCGAACTCGGTGGCGTGTGCGTAGATGGACCCCTGGATCTCGACAGGGGGGTCGTCGAACGTCGCCGTCAACAGGTCGCCGTCGGGGGCGCCGGCGTAGACAAGTAGGCCGTTGTCGGGAATCTCGTCGTACTCGCCCAGCCGATCGCGAACCGCCTCGAGGGCGTCGACGAGCGGTTTCGGGGACGACTGCTCGTCGAGCTGGGTCGCCTCGGCGTAGTCGGTCTCGACGGGCTGGCGGGCCTCGCCGATGGAGTCGCCGGGCGGAACGGCGAGCGAAACCAGGATATCCCGGTCGGCGGAAACGTTCGAGAGGCGGTCGAGTCGTTCGTGGAGGTCGTAGTTCGAGAATGACATAGGCTCGAAGATCAGCTCGAGACGACGCGAGATGCGGTCTCGAACCGGAACTAGCTTTCTCTTTGGGGAGCGGCCGATTAGGAAGCCGGCCAGCGCTCTCAAGCACGCCGTCTCAGTCGGACCGGGAGAACCGGGAGTCGTTCGGCACCGCCGTCCGATCGGACGAGTCGGCGGCGTTCGACCGCGGCCGCTCGAGCGGGAGCCGAGCGAACAGCCGTGAGCGGACGTCGACCGACTCGCTGCCGAGCACCGCAAAGCCCGCGAAGATCGTCAGGAAGCCGACGACCGCGAGCGGGGCAATCCGTTCGCCGAGGATCGCCCACCCGCCCAGCGTCGAGACGACGGGGACGACGTAGAACACCAGGTTGGCCTCGATCGCGCCTGTCTCGTCGAGCAGCGCGAAGTACGCGAGGTAGGCGAGGACGCCGGCGAAGACGCTGACGTACGCGAGCGCGGCGATCGCACTGGCGCTCCAGGTGATAGACGACGCCGACTCGCCGGCGGCAAGCGACAGCGCGTGGGAGAGCGCCGCGGCGAGGGGCAGTCCCCAGGCGATCCGGACCGAACTCGAGAGGGTCGCGTCGACCCGTCGGATGAGTACGGCGCCGAGGGCGGCGCTGGCCGCCCCGGCGAACAGGATCGCGCGTCCGAGGGCGTCGCCGCCGACCAGCATCGCGGGGTCGGGGCTGACGACGAGCGCGACGCCGACGAGGCCGAGCCCCATCCCGATCGCACCGCGACCGGAGAGGCGCTCAGTCGAGAGGAGCGCGGCCGCGAACACGGGCGTCAGGATCGGGTTGAGACTGAAGACGATCGCGCCGACGGCGCTGGTGGCGTACTGCTGGCCGACGAACAAAAGCGAGTTCGCCAGCCCGATGACCAGTCCGCCGGTCGCGAGTATCCCGATGATGTCGCCTGCGGTCGTCGGGGTAAGGTCCTCCCGCGAGAACCGGACGACTGCGTACGCGACCATGATGAGGGCCGCGATGTCGAAGCGCAGCGCCACGAACAGCAGCGGCGGGAAGTACTCGAGACCGGCCTTCGCGGCGACGAACGTGCCTCCGAAGAAGAGGCTCGCGAGCGCGAATAGGACGATCGTTCGCTTGGCGATCACCGACTGGACACCTCCGCAGTATCGAGCGTAAATAGTGTAGGTTCGAGATCTTCCATCTTGCTCTCGAGTACGAACACCGCACGTATAGGCTCGTTCGTAAAATATTTCATATCGGGAAAGGTGGAAGTCCTGCGCGGGGATTTCATAGCGTGAAAACTTTTCATGGTGCGAAACCGACTTACACTCGGAGGACGCAGCGACCGTATGGAATCGACGCTCGAGGAGATCGAGTTTCTCGCGCTGTCGGCCAACCGCGTCGAAGTCCTCGGACTGCTCGCCGACGGACGGCGAACGCGAGGCGAACTGGGCGAGGCGACGGGTGCCTCGCAGGCGACGCTCGGACGCATTCTGGGCGACTTCGAGGGCCGATCCTGGACTCGACGCGACGGCGACGCCTACGTGGCGACGGCGACGGGACGACTCGTTGCTGAGGGATTTACCGATCTCCGGGAGATTCTCGAGACCGAGATGAAACTTCGGGAGGTAATCGACTACCTTCCGACCCACGCGATGGACGTCGACCTGCAACGGCTGGCGGACGCGACGATCACTCGGCCCTCGCAGATGCGGCCGAACGCGCCGCTGTCGCGCCTGCTCGAGCTCCTGCGCGAGGGCGATGAGGTCCGGACGTTCTCCCACGCGTTCAACGAGCAGACGCTGACGGTCGTCCAGGAGCGAACGACCGCGGGCGACCAGCGGTTCAGGGGCGTCTTCTCCCGACGCGCGATCGAGGCGCTCGCCGAGGAATCGGGGCTACGAGACCGACTGCGATCGCTCGTCGAGTCCGACCGGGCCGAACTCAGAGTTCGGGACGAGGGGGTCCCGATCGCGGCGATGATCGTCGACGACGTCGTCTACCTGCTCCTTCGCGACGAGAACGGCGTCCTCCGGGCGTCGATCGACTCCGACGATCCGGCCGTCCGGGCGTGGGCCGAGGACACCTACGACCACTACTGGCGGACGGCGGATCCGCTCGAGGTCGAGGCGCTGTCATCCTGAGGTACTGAACCGCCAGCAGCACCGACTTCGATAACGGTGGCTCGTCGTCGAGTTCGCACTCGAGGTCCGTCTCCGCGTTCTGGTGTCGACAGCTATGGCTGCCGGGTTGCGAACCGCCACACAAGCGCTTTGGAAATCGCGGTCGTCTCCTGCCGACTACTGCCCCATCTATCCACTATCCTGTGCAGAGTCGGGGATCGCGTCGGCCTCGACGGAGTCCGGCACGTCGTGGACGATCACCTCGCCGTCCTCGACGGTGATGTCGAGGAGACTGGTCGCCTCGTAGGGGGTATCGTCGAGCGCGGAGTCGCCGACCTTCCGCATGACGACGACGACGTCGACGATTTCCGCGCCGATCTCGTCGAGGGATTCACAGATCGCCGCTAAGGTGCCGCCCGTCGAGAGCATGTCGTCGAGGACCACCACGCGGTCGCCCTCGGCGACGTCGTTGATGTACATCTCCGACTCCGAGTACCCCGTCTCCTGGTGGAGCGACACCTCGCCCTCGAGCCCGTAGGGACGTTTGCGGATCACCACGAGCGGGATATCGGTCTGGAGGGACACCGCGGTCGCGAGGTGGATTCCCATCGCCTCGGGGGCGACGATCTTGTCGACCTCGAGGTTGGCGGTTCGCATGACCTCGACGACGACCTCCCGCAGCAGGGCGGGCTCGAGCTGGGGGACGCCGTTGCTGATCGGGTGGACAAGGTACTCGTAGCCGTCTTTGTCGATGATCGGTGCGTCGTCGAGCGAGGCGAGCAGGCGCTCCATGGCGTGGGTTCGGCCAATCCGAGTAAAAGCCGTTCGTTCTCAGCGGGCGGCTCAGTCGCCCGCGCGCCGTCGTGTGCCCAGGTCGTCGGCCGCCAGCAGCGCGTCACGGACCTCCTCGGCGCTCGCATCGAAGGCGTTGTGGATCGTCTCCCCTTCCGCGACCGCCGCCTGCGCAACCCGCTCGAGGTCGTCCTCGTCGGGGTCGTCGACTCCGAGCTCGCCGAGCGTGACGGGGAGTCCGAGTTCGATCGAAAAGTCGACCACGTCGTCGACGAACGCGTCGTCCCGTCCCTCGAGGACGAGCTGGGTGACGATTCCGACGTTGACCTTCTCGCCGTGGGTCGCGTGGTGGGTGGCCTCGAGCTGGGTGAGTCCGTTGTGGACCGAGTGGGCGGCCGCGATCCCGCCGTTTTCGAACCCCAGTCCGCTCAGGAGAGTGTTGGCCTCGGTCACCGCCTCGACGCCCTCGGTGACGATCCCCCGCTCGACGGCCTGCACCGCCGAGCGACCGTGCTCCCGCAGGAGATCGTAACAGAGTCTCGAGAGCGAATGGGCGGCGTGGGTCGGCCCCTCGTCGAAGAAGTTCTCGCCGTCGGCCCGGCGAACGGCATCGGCCTCGAACCAGGTCGCCATCGCGTCCGCGATCCCCGATCTGAAGAAACGAACGGGCGCGCCCGCGATCACTGCCGTGTCGACCAGCACCAGATCGGGGTGGTCCACGTAGAACCAGTAGCGCTCGAACTCTCCGTCCTCGGAGTAGATCACCGAGAGCGCCGACGTCGGCGCGTCCGTCGAGGCGATCGTCGGCACCGAGACCATCGCGCCGCCCGCGTTCTCCCGGACGGCTTTGGCCGTGTCGAGGGCCTTCCCGCCGCCGGCGCCGACGATCGCGTCAGCGTCGGCCTCGCGAGCGATCTCGGTGAGGCGGTCGATCTCGGCCTCCGAGGACTCGCCGCCGAACTCCTCGAGAATCGGTTCGACATCGGCGTCCTCGAGGCTCGCCTCGGCCCGATCGCCGACGATCTCGAGGACGTCGGCGTCGGCGAGCACCAGCGCCGACTCCCCACTGGGCGCGAGGCGGTCGCCGAGCTGGTCGAGGGCGTCGCGGCCCTGTACGTATGCTGCCGGTGATTTGAACGATCGAATCATGCGAGAATCTCGCATCACGGAGGAACAAATAGGCGTTTCCTCGGGAGCTGACACGTTCGAGCCGAACTTCCGGAACACCACTGTTAGGCCAACCCGTTAGGTAGGTCGTCCGCCTAGCCACTCCGATGACAGAGGTTTCCGTAGTCGGCGGCGGGATCGGCGGGCTCACCGCGGCACAGGAACTCGCCGAATGCGGGTTCGACGTGACCGTCTACGAGGCCAACGACCGGTTCGGCGGGAAGGCCCGTTCGATGCCGATCGACGGCGACCCCGGCGGACTGCACGGCGAGCACGGGTTTCGCTTCTTCCCGGCGTTTTACCGCCACGTCGTCGACACGATGGAGCGGATTCCCGACGACGGCGGAACGGTTGCCGATAACCTCGTCGAGACCGAGGCGACGCTGATCGCCAGCACTCACCGCCCGGACCGAGTCGCCGAAACCGGAAGCCCCGAGTCGCTCCGCGAGTGGCTCGAGGCGCTCCGGCCGGCGTTCGCCGAAGACTTGCCGCCCGAGGACGTTCGGTTCCTGCTCGAGCGGCTGGCGTACCTGCTGACGGCCTGCGAGGAGCGCCGCGAGAACGAACTCGACGACGTCTCCTGGTGGACGTTCATCGACGCAGAGAACCGCTCGCAGGAGTTCCAGGATCGGCTCGCCTTCGCCACCCAGTCGCTGGTCGCGCTCCGGCCGGAGGTCGGCAGCGCCCGGACAATTGGAACGATCTACATGCAGCTACTGTTCGGGCAGCTCGATCCGAGCCGGCCGACCGAACGGATCCTGAACGGGCCGACCAACGAGGCCTGGATCGATCCCTGGGTCGCGTACCTCGAGGAGCTCGGTGTCGAGTTCCACCCGGCGACCCCGGTCCACGGGTTCGAGGTCGACAGGGGGCAGGTCGCGGGCCTCGAGCTGGCTGATGGGAACCGAGTCCGAAGCGACGAGTACGTCCTCGCGGTTCCCGTCGAGGTCGCCCCGAAGTTCGTCACGCCGGAGCTAGCTCGAGTCGCGCCCGAGCTCCGACGGATCGACCGCCTCGAGACGGCCTGGATGAACGGGATCCAGTTCTACCTCCGCGAGGACATCGAGCTGACCCGCGGCCACCAGGTGTACGCCGACGCCCCCTGGGCGCTGACGTCGATCTCTCAGCGGCAGTTCTGGACGGGGTACGACCTCGACGAGCACGGTCCCGAGGAGGTCGAGGGCGTCCTCTCGGTGATCGCCTCAGACTGGGATACACCCGGAATCGTCTACGACAAGCCCGCACGACGGTGTTCCCGCAAGGAGGTCGCGACGGATATCTGGGAGCAGCTCAAACGACACCTCGACGGCCCCGAGACACGGCTCACGGACGATCTGCTGGTCGACTGGTTCCTCGATCCCGCACTCGTCGAAGTCGGCAGTGACCCCGTCGAAGGGGTCGAGAACCGCTCCCCGCTGCTGATCAACACGGTCGGTGCGTTGCGAAACCGTCCCCCCGCAGATGTCGGCGTTCCGAACCTGACGATCGCGAGCGACTACGTCCGGACCAACAGCGACCTGGCGTCGATGGAGTCGGCCAACGAGGCCGGGCGCCGGGCCGCGAACGCGATCTGTCGGCGCCACGGCGTTCGCGAAACCGCGCGGATCTGGGAGCTCGAGGAGCCCGCGGTGCTCGAGCCGTTCAAGCGCCAGGATCGGATCCGGTACCGACTCGGGCTGCCCCACCCCGGAGCGGTGACCCAGTCGATTCGACGGGTGACGAGTCGGCTGGGCGGTCGAGGTCGAGCCTGACTGGCCGCGAAAGCACCCGTTCGATACGTTGGTGATCGCCGTCGAACGTCCCCGTACGGCTGCCGACGAAACAGTCGTCCGAACCCTGCTGCTCGTTCTCGCCGTCCTGTTCTTGCTGTCGGTTTTGCTGATGCTGCTGGCCGTTCCGATGATGGGACTGAGGGGCGGCAGCCACGTGTGGACCCGGAACGAAACCGCAGGGTGGTTCACAGTCCTGTTGTGGCTGTTCCCGCTGGCTGTAATCCTCGGCGACGGCTACCTGCTGTATAGGGCTCTCGTCGGCTCCTCGAGTCGTCGCTCGGATCCGGCACTCGAGGAGCTACGAGTCGCGTACGCTCGCGGAGACCTCTCCGACGAGGAGTTCGAAAAGCGCCGGAATTGGCTCCGAAGCGAGGACGAACGGCCCTAAGCCGACCGCTCAGTGCTGGTGGAACCTCATACCTTACAGGGGCGAACGCGGGTCGCGACGTCGACGGTCAGTCGGAGCGGCTGGTCACGCGCAGCTCGCCGTCGACTTCGTAGAGGTAGCCCCGCTCGAGCAGCCGCGTGATCGCGTGCTCGGCGTCGACCCGCTCGAGCGCGGGCTCCTCGACTTCGGTGAGGATCGTCACCGCCCGCTCGCGATCGATTGCCGGAACCTCGTCGTGGCCGGTGCTCGAGTCGACGATCCGGGTCGACAGCACCTCGTAGGCGTCCGTGATCCACGACGGGAGCGGCGGGCGTGGGTTGTCAGTGAGAGACACAGTCAACTCTCCGTTATCCATACTTATCAACGCCGTATTACTTAATTGTACCCGCCGAATTCCTGCCGTGCGTACGCCAGCGTTCGATCAGGGCTGTTTCGAACCGATATCAGTATCTTCGTGCTCGTTCTCGCCGTGTTCCGCCAGTTTCTGCTGGGAGTCGAAGGCCTCCTCGCAGACCGGGCAGGGGAACGCACTCGATTCTTCGACGTTCTCGTCGTCTCGCGGATCCATTACCATACACGCCTGTCCTAACATCCGCCACAATAATTGTGAACGTTGCACACGATGGGTGTTCGGTCATCGGTTCGGTCATGGAATGGGTCCCAGCGCCGAATCGAGTGTCCGCAACTCGTCGGCGCGTCGAGGCCGCGTTACGGGAGTCCCTCGAGCAGTTACCGAGCGGCTCAGGACCGGCGCCGGCTGTCGGGCGCGAGCGCGTCGTCGTACACCCGCTCGAAGAGCGCCTCGAGTTCGTCCCGGGTCGGCTTTCGGGGATTGTTGTCCGGCGAGCCCGAGTCGAAGGCGTCCTGGGTCATCCTCGGGACGACCTCGAGATAGGCCTCGCGGTCGGGAACCTCGCCGAACTCGTCGAGATAGCCGGTGAGCGAGATATCCTCACAGAGCTGCTCGACACCGTCACTGGCCCGTCGTGCGGCCACGCGGTCGGCGTCGGTTTCGTCGGCGACTCCGAGCATTCGAGCGACCTCGGCGTACTTCCCGGGTGCGGCCAGCTGGTTGAACTCGACGACGTAGGGGAGGATGAGTCCGTTCGCCAGCCCGTGGGGGATATGGAGCTGTGCGCCGAGGGGACGGGCCATCCCGTGGATGAGCGCGACCGAGGAGTTGCCGAAGGCCTTGCCGGCGTGGAACTGCCCGATCATCATCTCCGAGCGAGCCTCGATGTCGTCCCCGTTTGCCCAGGCGGCCGGCAGCGAGTCGACGATGCGCTCCATCGCGCTGCGGGCGTACTCGTCCGTAATGGGGTAGCTCTCGACCGAGGTGAACGCCTCGATGGCGTGGGCGAAGGCGTCGATTCCGGTGAACGCGGTGTGGCTCTTCGGAAGCGACCGGGTCAGCTCGGGGTCCTCGATGGCGACGTCAGGAACGATGTTCTCGGAGACGATGATGAACTTCGTGGCAGTGGACTCGTCGGTCAGCACCGCCGTTCGGGTCGTCTCGCTGCCGGTTCCCGCCGTGGTGTTGACCGCGAGAATCGGCGGCGCCGGGTTCGGCACGCCCTCGTAGCCCGCCTTGTCGACGCCGAACTCCCGGAGGTCGCCGTCGTTAGCCGCGAGGATGCCGACCGATTTGCCGACGTCGATCGAGGAGCCGCCCCCGAGCGTGACGATGACGTCGCAGTCTCGGTCCTCCCAGACCTCGAAGGCGTTCTCCACGTTCTCGACCGTCGGATCGGGTCTGACGCCGGTGTACAGCGCCGTCTCGACGCCGCTCGCCTCGAGGTTCTCGACGATTCGCTCGCCGTGGATGTCGTAGATCATCTCGGAGGCGACCACGAGCGCCGTCTCCCCGTATCGATCGGCGTACTCGCCGATCCGCTCGCTGGCGTCGATGCCGAACAGCGTCTTTCCCGGCGAGACCACGGTGCGCGTTCCGTGCGTGAGCTCGGACATGTGTTGTGCCAACGCAAAGCGTGTTCAAGAAGGTTCACCATTATAGATGACGACGGCGGTCGCTCACCGAGGTCCGGAGCCGTTCACCCGCCGGTCACAGGCGGCGTGATCGAGAGCGTGTCGCCGTCGGCCAGCTCGGTCGCGCCGCCCTCGAAGTGAGTAACGTTGGTGCCGTTTCGCAACACGGTGATGCTTCGGGCAACCGCCCCGTCGTTGGCGAGCAGCGTCCCCTCGAGGTCGGGATGGTCGTCCTCGAGCGTGGCGAGGACGTCCCGAACGGTCGTTCCCGAGTCGAACTCACGAGTCGTCGTCCGCTCGCCGACGGCCTCGCGAATCATCGCGAAGTACCGGAGTTCGAGCTCCATCAGTCGGCGACGTGCTCGGCGACATCGGATAAGTCGAGGCGCTCGACGGTGTCGGTCGTCGGATGTCCGTTGTCGTTCCAGCCGCGGAACTCGTAGTACTCGTCGAGCATCCCCTCGAGCTCCTCGGGTGGACAGTACATCCCCTCGGAGGGGCCGTCGGGGATCGGCTCGTGCATCGTCCGGTGGGGGAGCGTGTCCGTCCCGCGGTCAGCGACGCCGCGGGCGACGTTGATCAGGCGTTCGAGGTTGTAGATCCGCTCGCCGATCGCCTCGACGTCCTCCGTCGAGAGCTCCCAGCCGGTCGCGAGGCTGATCGCCTCCGCGTAGCGCTCGTTGACCCGGGCGCCCCAGCCCGCTTCGCTGACGAACCGACACTGGGTCAGCGAGTCGCCCAGCGCGGTGAAGTGCTGGGTCCGGGCGGCGAACTCGGGGGTTCCCTTGGTCGTCTCGTCGTGGTTGCCGTCGTACTGGAGGGTGGGTCGGGTGTCGTGGTGAGAGCCACCCCGGGTCGCCGTGGCGTAGCCGATGCTCATCCCCTTCAGGCCGCGTGCGGAGTGGGCCGCGAACTCGAGACCCTTGGCGCCGTAGAGGTAGCGGTCGGCCTCGTCGTCGAGCGACTCGGCCAGCCGGAACGAGCCCTCGGCGAGGTCGTCGCCGAAGCCCTCGCGCTCGGCCGTCTTCCGGGCGAGTTCGACCAGCCCGTCGGCGTCCCCGAACTCGAGGTGGGGCGAGTCGTCGTCGTCGAGCAGGCCCTTTTCGTAGCACTCCCGGGCGAACGCGACCGTGACGCCCCACGAGATCGTGTCCATGCCGAGGCGGTCACAGAGGTCGTTGGCCTTGATGACGCGCTCGGGGTCGTAGACCTCCTGGAGCGTCGCCGTCCCGAACAGCGATTCGAACTCCGGGATCTTCCCCTCGGTGATCCCTTCGGCTTCGACCGAGACGTGTTTGCCACACTTGACCGCGCAGTTCGCGCAGGTGGTGTCCTCGGTGACGTACTCCTCGTACAGGGTCTCGCCGCTTACCGCCTCGGCATCCTCGGCGTCGGCCTGCTCGGTCTGCATGTTCCGATGGCCGAGTTTGCCCATCTCGTTGATCGGGTTGACCAGCCCCGAAGTACCGTACTCCTGGAGCATCTCGGTCTCCTCCATCAGCCGCCCCATCTGCTGGACTGCTCGCCCCTGGAGGTCGCCAGCGGGTTCCGGCTGGAAGTCGCCGCCCTGGACCGCGATGGCCTTTACGTTCTTCGAGCCGAGCACTGCGCCCGCGCCGCCGCGGCCGGCGACGCCCTCGCGAAGCTTCGACTCGTGAACTAAACAGGCGTACCGAACCTGGTTCTCGCCCGCCGGCCCGTTCGCGAGGACGTGCGTGTCGTAGCCGACGCCCTCGCGGTCGCGGATCTCCCCGCACGTCTCGTAGGTCTCGGTTCCCTCGAGGCCGTCGGCCGACTTCACCTCGGCGCCGTCCTCATCGACGACGACGTACGAGTGTTCCTCGGCGGCGCCGTGGAGCACGACGCCGTCGAACCCGGTCGTCTTCAGCGCCTGCGGTAACGTGCCGCCGAACGTCGAGTCGAAAAAGCCGTTCGTCATCGGGCTCACGAAGCCGACGACGCCGCGCGACGTCGACTGGAACGGGGTGGCGTTCATTGGGCCGACCGCCAGCGCCAGCACGTTCTCCGGATCGAACGGGTCCGCGTCGACGGGCACGTGTTCGGCGACCTGCTTGGCGACGAACCCGTTCCCGCCGAGGAATCGCCGGGCGTCCTGAGGGTCGATCGATTCGATCTCGTTATCGCCGGTTTCGAGGTCGACGTGGAGGATCTCGCCGCCGTACACCGAGGGGAGCGTCTCGGACATTGATACGAACACTGTACGGCGGAGGGCCCCTTAATTCATCGGCAGTGTTCCTGCGTGCCGTATGAACGTCGAGGGTCGTCGGTGCATCGAGAAGGGTCCACGGACGTCACTTTCGTTCGACATACACGATCGCCCGTCGCCCACGCGCGCAGTGGCTTTTTCCAGATAGCCGCGATACGTTCCCCGTGACTCGACTTTCGACCATCGTCATCCTCGTTGGCGTCGCGAGGGTCGTTCCGCTACCGCCGCCACTCGGAATCGTCCTCGGCGCCCTCTTGACCACCGTCGGCCTCGGACTCAGACGATTCACCGAAAACTAACACGTTCGCGAGGTGAGCCGGCCCCAGAGTCAAGTAAGTCGTCCTCGAAACGATACGGACGATGAGCGAGGGGCAAGACCTGCCCACGTTCTTCTTCGACCCGGAGGTGAACAGAGCGGTCAACGAGGCGCTGCCATCGATCGCGGTCGAAGCGTTCGGAATCCTAACCGCCCTCGGCGACGGCGCGACCCTCGTGACTGTCGCGGCCCTGCTGTACTGGTTCGGCGCGGCGGAGGACCGCCACGATCGGGCGATGGTGCTCGCGATCGCCGTGACGACCCTCGCGCTCGTCGCGGGACTCAAGGGAATCCTCGAGGTGCAGCGACCGCTGTACGCGGCTGACCCACCGCTGGCGTTCGCACCGGAGACGTACCCGGGCTGGAGTACGCCCAGCGCGCACGCAATGGGTGCCGCAGCGGTCTACGGCGCGCTGGCGGCCGTGATGGGTGCCGGGAAGCGCTGGCAGCGCTACGCGGTTGCGGCTGCGCTGATCGTCACGATCCCGTTCTCGCGGGTCGTCATCGGGGTCCACTACCTCGGTGACGTGACCCTCGGCGCGCTGTTGGGACTCGGACTCGTCGCCGTCGCGCTCCGGATCACGAACCGGTCGGTCACGCCGATGTTCGCGCTCTCGCTTGCGATCGCGGTCGCCGCCTTCCTTCTCGGCTCCGAGGAGTACACCACGATGGCGATCGGGGCCTCGCTGGGCGGACTCGTGACGTGGCCGCTCCTCGAGAATCGGGACGCCGAGCCGCTGGGGGCCTCCCTGCTCCTGTTGGGGCTGCTCGTGCTCCCGCTGCTGGCGGTCGTCAGGCTGCTCGATCTGCTGATTGCTGTCGAGGGCGGGTTCGTGGTCGCCGGAACGGTGACGGTGAGCCTGCTCGCGATCCTCGAGACGGTCGGGTTCGCGGTCGCCTTCGGGGGTGCGATCGCTGCACCATACGTCGCGGCCGAGCTCGACGACTCGCGAGCGGTCCGGAAACTGCAGCGGGCGTTGCCGTTCAGCGGTCGTACCGTCGATCCGGGCGCCGTCGGCGAGGATCCGACTCCGGAACGGGAGGCCGGCGACTGACTACGCTCCGGTCAGAGTGCTCGAGCGAGCACCTCTCGAACGATCCGTCGCCGGCATCGAGCCCCGACGTCTGCGGCAGACCTTTCCCTGCTCGCGACGAGTGTCGCTATGGCGATCGAAGCCTCGTTTACCGCGACAGAGGGTGAATTCCCGCTCGCCGAGGTGTTCTCGAAGTTTCCGGCAGCGAGGATCGAGCTGGATCGAGTCGTTCCGACGAACGACGTGTTGATCCCGTACTTCTGGCTGCAGAAGGGGGAGTCGTCGGAGATCGATCTCGAGGGGATCGACCACCCGGGGATCGACGACCTCCGAATCGTCGACGACGTTGACGGGGCAGTGTTCGTCCGCATCGACTGGGACTTCGAGTACGAGAGCGTCCTCACCGCAATCCTCGAGACCGACGTGGGGCTCGTCTCGGCCGTCGGCAAGGAAGGAAAGTGGACCTTCGAGGTCCGCGGGACCGAACAGCGGGACGTGTCCGACTTTCAATCCTACTGCAAACGCCACGACATCCCGGTGGAGCTGACCCAGCTCCACGCACTCTCGCCGCTCGAGTCGGGCCAGGAGTACGACCTCACCGAAGCCCAGCGGGAGGCGCTGACGCTGGCGTACGCCCGCGGATTCTACGACTCCCCGCGCGAGGTTACCCAGAGGGAGGTCGCCGACGAACTCGAGATCTCCCGGCAGGCGCTGGCCTCTCGGCTCCAGCGCGGAACCAGACGGCTGATCGCGAGCACGTTGGTTGGCCCATCCGACTAATACTTATAAACATATTATGAGAGCAAAAGTCAAACTCAGGGGCGACCCGTACGAACGCTACGGTATGAGGGAACGCCAGCGCCAGGTGTCGACCCGATTGGAGCGGGGCGACGCTACGGCCGGGGGAGGGGAGGCAGTCGGAACGAAGACCCGTTACAGAGACCAAATCCATGGGTGAGTCGGACGAACCGGGATCGAACGGCGAACAGGTGGTCGAACGGGGGGAGACCTACAACCACGAACGGCACGGTGAGGTCGAAGTAACGGGGATCTGGAAGGGCATCGAGGAGGTCGACGGCACACACGACGCCAACGAGAACGACGTCTACATCGTTCGCTACTCCGCCAACGAGGACGGCAAGCAGGTCGACGAACTCACCGACACGCTCGACGAGTTCCTCGAGGCGCTCGACTGACGTCCGCCCACGACTGACGTCGCGGGCTTTGCACTGTTTCCCTGGAAGCCTTCCAGGGGCGGAGGCCGACCGCGCGGGGTCGCGGGAGATGGGAGCGGGCCCGTCCACCCTCCGCGCACCCCGCATTCCTCGGATACAGTAGCGTCTCACCGGCCGAGAAGAGTGAGAACCTCACCGAAGTTTATGCCGAAACCGATAGACAGTAGCCCACCGCACGCCCTCTTCGGTCCACACCATCATGGCTTCAGACTTTCCACACCTGTTTGACGCTGCAAGCATCGGTCCCATTGAACTCCGAAACCGCCTCGTCATGGCGCCGATGGGGACGAATTACGCCACCGGCTCCGGAGAAGCCACCGACCGACTGCTCGACTACTACGCGGAACGCGCAGCCGGAGGGGCCGGGCTCGTCACCGTCGGTACCGCGGCCGTCGAGTACCCGCGGGGACGCGCGATCGTCAACCAGCTCTCGATCGCCGACGATGGCTGCGTTCCGGGACTCTCGAAGCTCGCCCGGCGTATCCAACAGCACGGGGCGAACGCGTTCGTCCAGCTCCACCACGCCGGCGGCGGGACCACGGTGAAGAAAACCGGCGGCATCCAACCGGTAGTCTGCTCGAGCGTCGAGAACGTGTACAACGCCCGGGATCCCCAGGTCCTCGAGACCGAAGCGGTCGAATCGATAGTGGAGCGCTTCGTGGACGCCGCGAGACGCGCCCGGAAAGCGGGGTTCGACGGCGTGGAACTACACGGTTCGCACGGCTACCTCATCCAGGAGTTCATGTCCCCGCGGAACAACCAGCGGGACGACCGCTACGGCGGCGATCTCGAGGCCCGCATGCGGTTCCCGACGGAGATCGTCGAGGAGATTCGGGACGCGGTCGGCGACGACCTCGCACTGTCGTTCCGGCTGAGCGCCGACGAGTTCGTCGACGACGGCTACGGCCTCGAGGAAGCCACGCAGATGGCTGAACTGCTCGCTTCGGCCGGCGTCGACGCCTTCAGCGTCACGGTTGGCGCCTACGGCGTGCCGACCCGCGTCCTCGAGCCGATGAGCTACGAGGAAGCCTGGCGCACTCAGTACGCCGCGGCGATCGGCGAGTCCGTCGACGTCCCGACCGTCACCGTCGGGGTGATCCGCCAGCCGGAGACGGCCGAGGCGGTGCTCGCCGACGGCGACGCCGACTTCGTCGCCGTCGGCCGCGGTCACATCGCGGACCCACACTTCGCGCGCAAGGCTCGAGAGGGCCGCGCGGAAGAGATCAACCGGTGTATCGGCTGCAACATCGGTTGTATCGGCGAGGGAATCTTCGCCGACAGGGAGCTGGGCTGTACGGTCAACCCGACGGTGGGCCGCGAGCGGGAGTTCGCCACCATCGGGCCCGCACCGGAGCGCCAGCGGGTGCTCGTCGTCGGCGCCGGCCCGGCGGGACTCCGGGCAGCCATCCGAAGCGCCGACCGGGGACACGACGTCACGCTGTACGACGCGGCCGAGGAGGTGGGCGGGCAGCTTCACCTCGCGGCCGCCCCGCCCGGAAAGAGGAAAAACGGGTGGTACCTCGAGCATCTGGAGACCCAGCTCGAGCGTCGTCCGGTCGACGTCCGGCTCGGAGAGCACGTCGATCGAGCGACGGTGGAGACGGTCGACCCCGACGCCGTCGTCGTCGCGACCGGGGCCCGTCCTCGCGGGATCAGCGTTCCGGGAGCCGACGGGTCCCACGTCGTCCAGTCGTGGGACGTCGTCGACGGCTCCGTTTCGGTCGCTGACGAGACGGTGGTCGTCGTCGGTGGCGGGGACGTGGGCTGTGACACAGCCAGGTTCCTGGCCGACCGGGGCTGTGCGGTTACGGTGGTCGAGCAGGCCGATCGGATCGCGCCGGACAAAGAACGGATCAGCCGCATCGACGTGCTCCAGACTCTCGAGTCGAACGACGACGTCGCACTCGTCACGGGAGAGACGGTGCTATCCATCGAAGAGGAGGCCGTGACCACCGTCCGTCCCGACGGCTCGGAGGCCGCCTACGAGGCCGACCGCGTGGTGCTCGCGGTGGGACACGAACCGAACGACGGCCTCGCCGACGAACTCGAGGAGTACCCCGCACCGGTCTACGTTGTCGGCGACGCTCGGGAGTCCCGGGACGTCTACCGCGCGACCCTCGACGGCACCGAGGCCGGCATCTCGATCGGCGATCCGTACCGGACCTTCAGTCCGCGGCCGTGATCGACGTCCGACCGTGACCGTCGCAGTTATCGGCGGACGAGAGCGATCACGGGGAAGTGACGTGGGAACAGCCCCCTCGGTCGTGGCAAGCGGCTCGCGTTCGGGTCGTTCGGGGTGTAGGTGGCCGGCCTCGATCGGCGAGACGCGAACGACCGTTCGATGGCAGTCCAGTCTCCGACTCCACAATGGTGAAAACCGGGCCACCATACTATGGTCGACGCCAGCCTACATCTCTACCATGTCGTATCCGATCCGCGTCGCAGACGTCATGAGCACGCCGGTAGTCACGGCGACGCCGAGCGAGACGGTCGCCGACGCCGCGGGGACCCTCCTCGAGGAGGAGATCAACTCGATAGTGGTCGTCGAGGACGACGAGGTCGTCGGCATCGCCACCGGAACTGATCTCATCCGGGCGCTCGACCGAGAGGAGTTGCCGCGCGAACGGTCACTGGATAGCGTCATGTCCACACCGGTCGCGACGACCGATCCGGCCGCCGAACTCGAGGACGCCCTCGAAACCATGCACGACCACGGAGTGGCTCGACTGGTCGTCGTCGAGGACGACCGTCTCGTCGGCCTGGTGAGCACCGACGACGTGATCCGGTACGCCCCGCAGGTCTTTCACCGTCGGACGCTCGCCACTGATCCCGAGTCGAGGCCCCAGTACCGCGCCAGACAGGAGACCGAGTACGAACTCGCCGACTGGACGTTCGACTGTTCGACGGTCTCCGCCGACGGTCTGAGCGTGGGCGACCGGGCCGAGTTCTCGAAAACTATCTCCGAGGCGGACGTGCGGTCGTTCGCGACGGCGTCGGGCGACACCAACCGACTCCACCTCAACGAGCGCTACGCCGGTGAGACGCGGTTTGGCCGGCGAATCGTCCACGGGACCCTCGTGAGCGGGCTCATCAGCGCCGCCCTCGCCAGGCTTCCTGGGGTCACCATCTACGTCTCCCAGGATCTGGCATTTTTGGGGCCGGTCGACCTCGGTGAGCGCGTTACGGCGGTCTGTGAGATCGTCGGCGAGATCGGCGATCGGAAGTTCGAACTAACGACCGACGTCCTCGATGCGGACGGCGAACGAGTTCTCGAGGGAGAGGCGACGGTGCTGGTCGACGACGAACCCGAAACGGCGACCGTCGAGGTCGAAGCGATCGCCTAGGGAGGAACAGCGACGCGGAGCGCCGCAGACTCGAGAGGAGGTTGACATCGGCTTGTTTCGTGATCGCGGATCCCGAGGATGTGTAGCTACCTCGTGGCTTCCCGAGAAAACAGCACCGCCGGCGCTGTGCGGATCTACGACCGCGACGGCTACCACCTGGACCGCTACGCCGACGACCGACCGACGTCAGCGGTGGGGGGCCCAGCGATTCGGCGGCTCCGCTCTCGAGGCTGCCGACGAGATCGTCGTTACCGGTTGTCGATCGGAGTCGAGTTCCCTCCCGCTCGGGAACGATCCTATCGGGACGGCATCACAGGCCTCGAGTATCTCGCGAATCGGACCGCGAACGGGTCGGCCGATTACGCTTACCACTCCGCGCAGCAACCCCGAATACGTTCCAGGTCGTCGTACGCCTCGAGCGCCAGCAGCAGTTTGATCCGCACCTTGTGTGCCGGCAGATCGTCGCCGCTGATTGCGCCGTGGTTCCGAAGCGTCTCGCCACCGCCGTTGCCGTAGATCGGGGCGAGCTCGAGCGGGGTGATAGCACTATTTCCCTCGGGGTCGAAGAGACCCGCATGAGCGTAGACACGATCCTGGTGACCGTCGGCGAGGAGGATCGGGGACGCGCCGACGAAATCGCCGGCGCCGTGATCGACCTCGCCGCCCCGACGGACGCGACGGTCGTGCTCGTTCACGTCCTCACCGACGAGACGTACCGACAGGCGGTTTCACAGACCGAATCGGCGAGCGGCGAAGAGTCCAGCGAGTGGGTAAAACGGTGGTCGAAGACGGAACCGGCCACCCAGCCGGGGATCGAGGGCGACGTTCCGGAGTGGGTGAAAGCGTGGTCCGAGAGCGGCGACGCCGCTGCACGAACCGAATCGCCGTCCCCGGAGGGGATCGAGACGGTTCTCGAGCGAAAGGAACTGATTCGGGAGTTCGTCACGGCGCTCGAGGAGGCCGGCATCGACTACGAGATCCGCGGCGACGTCGGCGAACCGACCGAACGGGTCCTGGCCGCGGTCGAGGACGCCGATCCCGACTTCGTCGTGGTCGGTGGCCGCGATCGCTCTCCCGCCCGGCAGGCGCTGTTCGGCAGCGTCTCCCAGGAAATCTTGCGATCGGTGGACCGACCCGTGATCTCGGTTCGGGAATCCGGTCGGTCGTAGTCGTCGGATCGTGGACCGACTCGCGAAGACGCGTCTCCCTACTACCGGTGTCGTCCGCCCCCGTTGCGATCGTCCGGAAGCAGGGGACGGAATTCCGTTTCGAGAGCGAGGCGTCTACACCGGGCAGTGCCACGAGTCCGCGATGGCGAAAACCGGACTACCATCTCGAGACAGTAGGGTAACCCCAGCCTGTAGGCCGGACGGGAATCGCGTCGCTTGATCGCTTCGAGGACGATCGCTCGTGCCGGCCTTCAGGATGCGGACGCGGATCCGCTCGAGTCCCGAAACGCACGGATCCCGTAGTAGAGTCCGCCGACGGCCGCCGCGATCCCGTAACAGACGACGGTAAAGGGAAGCCAGTAGATCCAGAGGCCGTACTGCGGGAGCACGTAGCTTCCGACGACGGTCATCGCGAGCAGGAGCGCGTATCCCGGCGCCGCGAACGGCGTCATCAGCCGGGTGTCGAGGACGCCGAGGGTCAGGGGGACGAACAGCAGGCAGAACGCGACGACCGTTGCCGGTCCGAACAGGACCTGAACCGCGAACTCGCGATACTCGTTCATGCGATCCGCTCGAGGCCGTAGCGCTCGAGCAGCCGTTCCGTGATCTCGATCGTCCAGCGCACCTGCGTCGCCGGGTCGAGCATGAAGTCCGTGAGTTCGACGAGGAAGCCGGGGCGCTCGAGGTCGCCGCCGACCTTGTGGACCAACAGCGGGTTCGAGCCGGTCAGCGTGTTCCCGATCGTGAACCGGTGGGGGAGCATGAGCCGCGGAACGTGCTCGTCGTTCATATGCTCGATCACCGCCCTAGCGTCGTCGGGGGCGTTGCCCGCTCCCGTCGGAAAGATCGCCTGGCCGACCCACCGGTCGTGGGTGTTGTAGATCCCTCGAGAGCGATGCAGGTCGAGCACGACGTCCGGATCGTAGCGTTCGACCTCCGCCCACAGCGCCCGGGCGAGTTCGGTCGTCGGCTCCTCGCCGGAGGGGAACTTTCGGTTCAGATCCCCCTCCGGACCGTCGCGGGTGTTTCGCTCGATGGCGACGATCTCGGCCCAGGGGATCACGACTAGCGTTCCCTGTTCGATCCCCCAGCCGATCACCTCCTCGGCAGCCCGGTAGCCGTTCGTCTCGCCGCCGTGGATCCCGCCGAAGACGATCGCCGTCGGGCCCGACTCCGGCGCCCCGAGTTCGAACAGCGGCGTCTCCCGGTCGGTTCCCTCCATGACCGGGCGCGTCTCGAGGTCCATCGACGAGTGGGGGGAGGCCGGCTCGCGCGGTCCCGGCGACTCGCCCCTCGAGCGGAGGACGCTCGCGCCCGCGACCAGGCCGGCGGTCGCGGCCCCGACGCCGAGCACCGTGCGTCGCTTCATGTGTGCTCCTTCTCGAGCGCGTGAAGATAAATCGTGTGTCGGCTGGACGATACGAAACGCTGGGTACGGCTACCCCGTATCTGGGTGATCTCGACGCGCAAATGGAGAGAGCGCACACTCGAGTACTACCGCGGTGTCGTACCAGCGCGGCCGTCAGTCGCCTCTGGTCGGCGGTCAGTCGCCTCTGGTCGGCGGTCACGTCGGCTCAGGCTACCACGATCAGGACGGTAGAGACGGCGACGAGGGCGACGTGAAATGCGGCGTGTGCGATCATCGCGGTCTCGAGGGACCGCCGCCAGAACAGCCAGCCGAGAACGACGCCGACGAGCGCGTTCAGCAGAACGGTTCGGACGATCAGCGGAGCCGTGAGCTCGGTCATCGAGGCGAGGGCGGGCAGGTGGCCGACGCCGAACGCGACGGCGCTCACCGCGATGGCGACCCACACGATCGTCCCGGACGGCGCCTCGGTCGCGTCGCCGACCCTGTTTCGGCCCCACCAGAGGACGTACGCGAGGGGTGCCATGAACCCCCAGCGCAGGAGAATTTCCTCGGTTATGCCGCCGTAGAGCAGCCGCATCGGAACCGACGCGTAGAGTTCGCTCAGGGCTTCCGCGTCAGTCGGGGTGTCGCCGGCGGGGAACTGCGTGAACTGTGCAAACGCGACGTCGAGGACGGCGACGAGCACGAACAGTCCCGTGCCCAGCGCCGCCGCGAGCGGAAGCGAGTCGCGTATCTCGCCCCAGTTCGGACTGCGGCCGGCCGCCCACGCGAACACGTGAGAATCGAACTCGAGGCGCGGGGCCGTGACCGCGCCGAGGGCGACGGCCACCACCAGCAGGAGCGCCGAATTTACCGACGCGAGCACCACCAGTGTCGGGTACGAGACCGTCGACAGTTCGGGGAGTTCCCGCAACAGTGGGACGGAGTAAACTGCCAGGGCCAGCACACCGACCATCCCGAGTGCGAACAGTGCAATCGCGCCGCGAGCGGAGGATTTTCGGGTTCGGGTATCGGTCATTCTCGAGCAACTGATATCACATCTGGTAAAAAGTTGCTGATGCGCCGTCCGTCGACGCCCGCTACGTCGCGATAAGCGACGAGCCGGGACAGTTCGTCGACAAGGTGTTCGATTGCGTCCGCGAGACGGCGTAAGTGAGCGGGTCTCACAGCGGATGTCTCGAGCGAGCGACTGGTGCCGATCGGTTCTTTCTCGCACGAGCGTGGTGATCACGTTCCTTGCCGGACTGCTCGCCACCTCCCAAAGACGTAATACAGGATCCGTCCCATCGACTGCAATGGGATCGCCGATCGAGGAGATCGAGTTTATCGCCAGTTCGACCCATCGGGTCGGGGTACTCGATGCGCTCGCTGAACGGGGGTGCGACCGGGCCGACCTGCGATCGCGGACTGGTGCCCACGCGTCGACCGTCGGACGCGTCCTCGGCGATTTCGAGGAGCGACGGTGGATCGAACGGAACGGGGCGACGTACGAACTTACGCCGCTCGGCGAGTTCGTCGCCGAGCGCTTCGGCCGGCTACGCGACGCGATGGAGGCCGAGCTGAAACTCCGCGACGTCTGGCGGTGGCTCCCGCGGGAGATGGAGGAGTTCTCAGCGGAGTTGTTTGCCGACGCCGTCGTCTCCTACCCTGGTCCGGGCTACCCGTACGAACCGGTCGATCGAGTGGTCCAACTGGTCGACGAGAGCGAGTCGGTGCACGCGCTCGGGGCGACCGTGTTCAAGTCGGTCGCCAACGAGGCGTTCTGTCGGGCCGTCGAGGACGGCACGGAGATCGAAATCGTCTACTCGCCGGCCGTCCTGGCGGCGACCGTCGCCTGGGATCCCGACCGGTTCGAAGAAGTGGCCGCCCGGGATCACTGCACCGTCCTCGTCCACGACGACCTCCCCGACAGGACGCGCTGCGGGATCGACATCTTCGACGATCGCGTGGGCATCTGCTGTCACGACACCGAAACCAGGGCGCTTCGAGCGTGGGTCGACAGCGACGCGCCCGAGGCCAGATCGTGGGCGCGAACCGTCTTCGAGCGGTACCGCGAGGAGGCGCGGCCTGTCGACGAAGACGTACTCGAGACGCCGGTTCCCGAGCAGTTCACGGTTCCGTAGCCGGGCTACGGTGGCCGGCGTCCGATGAGCCTCCGACGGCCAGTGTGCGATCGGGTGCGACGATCGGCGCATCTCGGTTGCACGCCGCGCAATATTTCACTAGATAGTTACACGTCTGCTCCCGGCGTCGTTTCAGATGAAGGCAGGTGATCGAACCATGACCGAACCCACACTGTCCGACGCGGGTACCGAGGCGGAAACAGTCACGTCAGCCGACGGAACCGAGATAGCGTTCGAACGAACGGGGAGAGGACCACCGCTCGTGCTCGTCCACGGAGCGAGCATCGATCGCCGGTACTGGGATCTCTCCGGTGTCCGCGAAACCCTCGCCGAACACCACACCGTCTACGCGATGGACTGTCGCGGCCACGGCGAGAGCGAACACCCCGGCGAGTTCGAGCTCGAACGGGAGTTCGAGGACGTCGTCGCGGTCGTCGACTCGATCGACGAGCCCGTGGCTCTGCTCGCGGAGTCCGGCGGCGCGTTCCACGCGCTGGAAGCGGCCCTGCGGACCGACAACCTCCGCAGCCTCGTTCTGCACGAACCCGCCGTTCCGGGGTTCGAAGCCGCGCTCGACGTCGAGGAGGTGTTCGCGACCATGCTGGCGCTGCTGGATGAGGGCGAGAACGACCGAGCGGTCACGGTCTTTCTGGAGGAGCTCGCCCTGCTCACGCCCGACGAGCTCGAGGCGCTGCGCACGGATCCGACGTGGCCGACGTACGTCGACACCTTCCTCGAGACGATCCTCCCCAAGCTGAAAGCGGAAGTCGCCGCCGACTACGAGTTCGGCCCGAACCGGTTCGCGGAGCTGACCGTCCCGACGCTGCTCGTCGCCGGTAGCGAGAGCGGCGAGTGGCTTCTCGAGGCGACGGACGCGGTCGCCGACGCGCTTCCGAACAGCCGCGTCGTCACCATCGACGGACACGGACACGAAGCGAACGTTACGGCGCCGGACCGGTTCACGAACGAGGTGCTCGCGTTCACCCGTGACCGACGGTGACCCGTCGGCAGTGAACGCAACTTCGGCTATACTGTTTTGGTGTGTCACCGAGTATCAACCGTATGAGTGCGACACTCGAGGAGGTCGAGTTCCTCGCCAGTTCCGCCCACCGCACCGGGGTTCTGGAAGCGCTGGCCGAGCGCCCGTGCGACCGACACGACTTGCGCGAAGCGACGGGTGCCTCGTCGCCGACCATCGGTCGCGTGCTCGCGGACTTCGAGGAGCGACACTGGATCGAACGCGACGGCAGGTGGTACCAGCTGACTGGACTGGGCGAGTTCGTCGCCGACCGACTGGCGGCGTTCGTCGACGCGATGGCGCTCGAGCGCCGACTTCGCGACGTCTCCCCGTGGCTCCCGTACGAACTCGACGGCTTTCGGGTCGGCTTGCTCGCCGACGCGGTGGTCTCGTACCCGGGGCAGGGGTATCCGTACGAACCGATGGAGCGAAACCGGGAGCTCATAGACGACACCGAGACGATTCGAGGGTTCGGAATGGTGCTGTTGAAGGCGAGCGTCCTCGAGCACTTCTTCGAGAGCATCTTCGACGGGCTGGCGGTGACGATGATCTACCCGCCCGCGGTGTTCGAGTCCGTCCACGCGTGGAATCCCGAGCTGGTCGCGGAGGCGGCCGAGGTGGACACTCACGACGTGTACATCTACGACGATCTCCCGAACAGCGACTGGTGCGGTATCTGTCTCACCGATGATCACCTGAGCGTCTGCTGTTACGAGCCGGACTCCGGGATGATCCGATCGCTCGTCGACACCGATTCGCCGCGGGCGTACGAGTGGGGGGAGTCGATCGTCGAGCGATATCGTGCGGCTGCGACGCCCCTCGACGAAGCGGGGGACCTCCTCTCGGTCGATCCGCTCGCGTAATCCAGCCGCTGAATCGAACCGGTGCCGACGACGCCGAACTCGTTTTCGAGCGCTCGAGGGCTCACGAGGTGAAACGATTTCACGCGGGCAATTGACGCCGGTTCGCAGCATCGTTTTCACGTGGGACGATGACAGCTTCCGATAGTCGGACGGCGAACGCGGAGGACGGACCGATACGGATCGACGACCTCGACCGGCACAGTATCGACCACGTGCTGACGACGACGCGGGCAGTGCGACGGCGACTCGATCTCGAGCGATCGGTCTCCCTCGAGGTCGTAAACGAGTGTCTGGAGATTGGACTCCAGGCCCCGACCGGATACAACCTGCAGAACTGGCGCTGGCTGGTGATCACCGACGAGGAAACCCGCAGGAAACTGGCGGAGATCTACCGACGGTCGCTCGAACCCTTCGTCGAGCTGATGGACGACGAGCTCCCCGAGGACGAGCAGACCCGGAGGGTCGCCGCGTCGTCGCTATATCTTGCCGAACACCTGCACGAAGTGCCAGTTCACGTGATCCCCTGTACTACCCGTTCGATCAGCAAGGAACGCGAGCTGTGGGATCGCATGGAGTACGAATCGGACCCGTTGAACATGGCTGCCTCGTCCGTCTACGGGGAGGTGTGGCCCGCCGCGTGGAGCTTCATGCTCGCCCTGCGAAGCCGCGGGCTGGGGTCGTCACTGACCATGATACACCTGGCGGAGGAGCCGACGGTGGCCGAACTGCTCGAGGTCCCCGACGGCGTTTCGCAAGCTGGGCTGATCCCGGTCGCCTACTTCAAGGGCGAAGGCTTCAGACGAGGGAACCGGCGTCCGCTGGACGAGGTCGCGTTCTACGACCGGTGGGAACGGACCGATCCTCTAGGGTAGTCGATCGATGACGCTCAGTCGACCGGGAGAACTACTTCAAATCAGTGTCCTCCGGTCGCACGGGACTCAGAACGGTTTGTGTCTCGAATCGAACAACCGGTCGAGGGGAGTTGGACGGCGACGCCCATCAGGGTGTTCGCCGTCCGCTCCCCCTCCTGCGCTTCATCAAATTCCGGCGCGTAGTACTCGCCGAACAGGTCTGCGAGCATCGTTCCAAACCAGCTCGAGGACTTGATCGCTTCTCAAACCCCGCTAACTAGACGGCTCCGTACAAACGATCGCCTTCCGAAGGTGGAACGTTCCCCCGATCTGCATTTCTCATTGCGTGGGACTCGAGGGTTAGATAGAGTACTTCGACCAGCGTAGCTCCGGGTATGTCAACCGACGACTCTCTAATTCGGACGGTTCTGATACTCGTCGCCGTGATCCTGTTGCTACCGCTCGTTATGATGATTCTGGCGATGCCGGTGATGGGTTTGTGGGGGTGGGGTCACATGTGGGATGGCGGCACGTGGAACGGAACCGGGGCGGCGTGGATGTGGCTTCTCATGGCGATCGTTCCGGTGGCTACCGTTCTCGTAGTTGGGTACTTGCTGTACCGTCTCCTTCGGCGACCTGCCGCTCGACGGTCCGATCCGGCGCTCGAGGAGTTGCGGGTTGCCTACGCTCGAGGTGAAATTTCGGACGAGGAGTTCGAAGAGCGTCGGAAGCGCCTCGAGCGCACGGAGTAGCCTCTCACAAGTACGCGTCAGGCTACCGGAAAGAAGTCGCATCACAGGCGCTGGGGACGGTAACTGCTGCCGAAGACGTCTCCCCCGCCAATCTCGGAACCGTCGACGAGCCAGAGCTTCGGGAACAGTATGCTGCCGAAGCAACGCGAATGGCCGAGGAACACGGCCCCGACGATCCGATCACCGCGCTCGACGGCTCACAAGACCGCAAAGCGAGAGAGAAACCGGCTACAGCTCGAGATTCCGCAGACGGGCCGAGTTCGTGATAACCGACAGACTGGAGGTAAACATCGCAACGACGGCGATGACCGGATGGAGCAACCCGAAGAAGGCGATCGGGATCGCCACCGCGTTGTAGACGAACGCCCAGAAGAGGTTCTGCTTGATCTTCGAGAAGATCCGTTCCGAGAGGGTAAACGAGTTCACGAGTGCATCGAGCGACCCTCGAACGAGGCTGACGTCGCTCGATTGGATGGCAATATCGGTACCGGTTCCGATAGCGACGCCAACGTTCGCCTGCTTCAGCGCCGGTGCGTCGTTGATACCGTCGCCGACCATCGCAACCTCGTTCCCTGCGTCCTGTAGCTCCCGGACTTTGTCGATCTTGTCCTCCGGGAGGACGCCGGCCATAACACGATCGGGATCGATGTCGACCTCGTCGGCGATCGCGCGGGCCGTCCGCTCGTTGTCGCCGGTGATCATCCACGTCTCGAGCCCGCGGTTGTGGAGTTCCCGGATCGCGTCGTATGATTCTTCCTTGATCGTATCGGCCGTACTGACGAGGCCGACGACCTCGTCCTCGACTCCGACGAGCACGGTCGTCTTGCCCTCTTCCTCGAGGGCGTTCAGCTCCGCCTCGAAGGCGAGCGGGATGCCGACCTCCTCGAAGAACGTCGTATTCCCGACGTAGACGGTTTGTCCGTCGATCGTCGCCGTAATCCCTTTTCCGGGGACGCTATCGAACTCGTCCGGTTCGGCCAGTTCGATATCCCGTTCCTCAGCGTAGTCGATAACCGCCTGTCCGATGGGGTGTTCGCTTCCCCGCTCGGCGGAGGCTGCGAGCCTCACGACGTCTCGCTCGTCGAATTCGGTCGCCGACTCATCAGCCACGGTGCTCCCTCCATCGCTGCGTGGCTGCCGGCTAGATTCCGTGACGACATCCGTAACGGAGTGGTTGCCCTCCGTGATCGTTCCCGTTTTGTCGAGCACCACGACATCCAGGTCTTTCATCGTCTGGATGGCCTCTCCATCGCGGAAGAGGATGCCGTTCTCCGCGGCTTTCCCGGTCCCGGCCATGAGGGCCGTCGGCGTCGCCAGTCCGAGCGCACACGGACAGGAGATCACCAGGACTGCGACGGCCGCGAAGATTCCCAGCGTCAGGGGGTCCAGTGCGAGGTCGACCCAGGGGAGAGACGCCTCGCCGAGACCTGCGATGACCGCCATCCCGTCCGGAAACAGGACCCACAGCACGAACGAGAGTGCGGCGAGGACCAGGACGGTCGGCACGAAGTAGTTGGTCACTCGATCCGTAAGCGCCTGAATCGGAACCTTCGTCCCCTGTGCTTCCTCGACCAGGTCGACGACCTGCGAGAGGAAGGTGTCGTCACCGACCTTCTCCGCACGAACCTTGAGTAGCCCCGCCTGATTCACGGTCGCTCCGATCACCTCGTCACCCGCTTCCTTCGTGACGGGATCAGACTCGCCCGTCACCATCGACTCGTCGACGTTGCTCCGGCCGTCGATGACCGTTCCGTCGACGGGCACTTTTTCGCCGGGACGAACGATCATCACATCGCCGACTTCGACCTCGTCGATGGGGACCTCCACCTCTTCGCCGTCCCGTTCGACCGCCGCCGTTTCCGCCTGCATCGAGACCAGTCCCTCGATCGCTGCGCTCGCTCGGCCCTTCGCTCGGTGCTCGAGGTAGGTCCCCACCTTGTGCGAGGCCATGATCATCGCACCGACGCCGGCGTAGTTCTCCATCGGCATCACGAAGACCATGACGCCAGTCACCCACGCGACGAGGGTCCCGATCGAAATCAGCGAATCCATGTTGAACGTTCCGTTTCGAACTCCCCTGTACGCGGATTCGTGGGTCGTCCGGCCGTAGTAGAAGACGACGATCGTGGCGAAGACCAACATCGCAACGTCGATCTGGAAGCCGGTTAAGACCTCCAGCGGCGTCCACATGAAGACCATCAGAAGAACGATCGGCGACGTGACGATCCACGCACGAATCGCTCTCCGGCGCATGTCTCGCAGCCCCGCCTCGTCTTCCATCTCCTGTTCGTCCTCGAGCAGCTCGTCGCGGACTCCGTAGCCGGCAGCGTCGACGGCGGAAACGAGCGTGTCGACGTCGACGTCCGGATCGTGGTGGACGTTCGCTCGCTCGGTTGCGAAGTTTACGGAGGCGTCGGCGACTCCTTCGACGTCTTGCAGGCTCTCTTCGATGGTCGAGGCGCACGTCGTACACGACATTCCCGAAAGGGAGAGATCGGTACGCTCGAAATTCGATTGGTCGGTTTGCATGGTCTGTCCACCTCGTGCTAACCTACGAGATCCATTTTTAAGCGGCTTGTCGTTAACAGTATTCGACTCTCGACGGGGATGGATCTTCGAATCCAAAGAAAGCGCTCGAGGTCGATTCGCTTCTTACCGTAGTCGTTCGTATCGCCGTTCCTTGCAGGCGGGCACGAGAGGAGGAGACCTCCTCAAAAGCGCCTCGAACGAGAATATCTGAATGCGGTGGAATCGACTGTCTGCGGGGGACCCTCGCCGGAACTCACTAGTTGTTCGGGCGTAGTTCGCACTCGAAACCACCACCTCACTAGTTACTCACGAGCGCCTCTACCGGCCGATAACAGCCACCTACGATTTCGAAACTGGAACGATATTCACCATTGAAGCGGGACGTATCCGTGGATCCGCTTACAATGCGACGAGTAACACGACGCCGTATCCTGTACGCCACGGGAGCGACGGGCGCAATCGGTCTGACAGGCTTCGCGACCGCCAGCGAAGACGAGGACGAACACGATGAAACGGGTCACGGAGAGCACCACGACGACGACCACGATCATCACGAAGAACACGGAGAACACATCCACTTCGACGAAGACTCCGAGTTCAACGAAGCGGACGTGATGTTCATGCAGGGGATGATTCCCCACCACGAACAAGCGATCGAAATGGCCGAGCTCATTCCCGGCCGGTCGGACAGCCGAGAGCTGTGTGAGCTCGGTCCGGAGATCATCGACGTCCAGCAAGCGGAGATCGAACAGCTACACGAGTGGCTGAGCGAAGCCGGAGTCGACGATCCCGAAGAGCACGAGATGGATCACGAGGAGATGGACGGCATGCTAACCGAGGAGGACTTCGAGGAGCTCCGCGAATCCGAAGGACAGGAGTTCGACTGCCTGTTCGCAGAACACATGATCGTTCACCACGACGGCGCGATCATGATGTCCGAACACGTCCTCGAGGAGGGAGCGTCCGAGCGCGTCGCCGATCTCGCGGACGAAATCATCGACGTTCAGCAAGAGGAGATCGAGATGATGGAGTGCTGGAAAGACCGGTGGGACTGCTAAAGCGGGAGGGTACATCTCGTCTCTTCGAGCGGCTACCGACTTCGGACCGGTATTTTCACAGGAGGTCAAGGCGGCTGTTCCGACCCTCGAGGCCGGGTTGTTGACGAACGGAGTAGGGGGCAGGTCACGGGAGAGTCGGGTTGAACTCCCCGGAGAGATACGCTTCACCGTTGGGTGTCATCCGGTACTTGCCTCGGTCGACCTTCTCGACCAGATCGGCCTCTTCGAGCTTTCGGAGGCGTCGATTCACCTCTTCTCGGCTGTGATCGATGTTGTAGGCGATGATTGCAGGAGTGAGCACTAACTCCGAAGAATGGAACAGGCTAAGAATGGCATCGTCCATCGGGACCATCCATTCCGTACTGGCTCGAATTTGAGCGGGTTCCGCCAGGAGAAGTTCCGTCCACTGCTCCCTCCGAAGGTCGTTCTGCACGGGACTGTAGAGTCCAAACAGGACGAGACACGCGGCAAGCCCGTGGATCCAGTGCACGAGGTTCGGGTACACGACCTCGGAGAGCGGGCCACCGATTATGAACAGGAACAGACCGCTCATAGTGACGATGAAGAAGGGGTCATATTCGATGGCATACTGCTCCGCATACAGTAGGTAGAGTAACCCAGAACCGGCGACGATCCCCATCATGAGGATGTATCCGGTGAAAAGATCTATCTCGATCATAGCTCTTCGTTCCGGCTCACCCTACTCTGGATGGTGTTGTTTTGAAGGATTACGATCCAGATCGTAAGCGCCAAAATCGTATAAATCGCCGCTCGAAAGGCCCGCAACCCCGTCGACTCCGTACCGACCGTGAGTAGAACCGTGTGATAGATCGTTGCTGCAGACATCACGATCACCAGCAGCCCGATGGTCATTCCGAACGGGGATTCCCGGAAGATTCGCCACGACAAAAGTGCGAGCAATCCGGCTCCAGTGCCGGCAATGATGGCGAAAGGAATGCTCAAATAGAACAACGCGTGGTCCATATCCCCCCTATCGAGGCAGGGCCAATAAATTTAGCACACATTCTGGGGATTCTGGCCTCCTCGAACCGATCGGGATTCTGCTGTCGCCCGCCGTCGGCGCCGTCCTCATGTCCGCGAGTACGGTTATCGTCGCGATCAATGCCCAACTGCTCCGCCGGGCTGACCTTACCGTCTGAACGGGTTATGAGAGGATCGCACGAGTACGTAACCTAGACGTACTGTAAGGGTGAGGACACAGATATATGACAGAGACGTACAAGATCGAACTGCTACCGGATACGGAGACGTGCTACCGATACCTCCAGGCCGGGTTCAGCATTATCGTCCTCACGTTCCTGATTGGGCTTCTGGCGCTCGCGGTTCCGGACTTGCGTCCGACCTACGAGATACTCGTCATGCCCGCGCTGTTCGTCGGACTCGGTCTGCTCCTGTACGGCGTCGGCACACACCTCCACATTATGCATCTGAACGTGCTCGAGATGAGGGACGAAGACGAAACCCACGAGTGAAGAAAGTCGGATCGGAGACTATCCGCTGACAACGCGGGTTTCGTCACGTGTCATCGTTTCCACGTCTCGCGGGTTTTCTCATCTAGACGAGCCGCCATCTGTTACGTTATGATCTCGACTATCACCAAGAGAGACACATGCAAATCGCTGGCCTCACCACTCAGAAAACCAGAACGTAGGTCCAGATATCATGGCTGTATCGATTGGTCACATTCGTGGTTTTCAACCGTGTCGACGTCCACCGACTACTGTAGCGAGGCTACCGTACCGTTCGCTACAACGCACTCGTTACATAGCCACCGTCGATTCCGTCTCGATTTCGGTTATACCGAAAACAGTAGCCGTCTTCGAGACTACTGACGGAATATATTGAACTGACTGGTCGGTTCCTGGATGGATTCCGACGCCCTCGATCATCACTTCCACCAGTTTTCCGGTGCTATCGTTCGCAACGATTTTGAACACGAACTGTCGACCCCGCTCGTCGATGGTGTAGATCTGGAGTTTCGACAGTCCGGCCGCGTTTTGCCAGTGATCGAGATCCGTAATCGTCAGTTCACCTGCAGGAGAAACGCAGTGGGAGTCACAGGATGGACACTGACCGGGGTGCGGTGTCGCACCGATGTACCCGTATTCACAGCCACACTCGTAACACCGAAGCGTAAATATGCTCATTTGTCCAAATTCGGTTCTCCAGACATCACTCGTAACTACCCCAGA
>NZ_JARUKW010000016.1 GCF_029688845.1 Natronococcus sp. A-GB1
TCGGCGACCGACAGTGGTCTAACGACGGTTCGATTCCGTCGGTCGGCATTACAGCGGCCACAGCGGCGAGGTACCTCCCGTACCCATCCCGAACACGGAAGATAAGCTCGCCTGCGTTTCGGGGAGTACTGGAGTGGGAGACTCTCTGGGAAATCCGATTCGCCGCTCCCTTTCATACACTTCAGTTACCGAGAGTCGAAACGCCGACCACGGTAGCCGTTATCCTTCCCACCAAGAGCGGTCAGCAGACTCGCTGTCGGTCGAAACAGACGTTGCCTACGATCGACCACGTACGATATCGCCAAGAGTCGAGTGTCCGCGGAGCAATCGCTTCGCTCCGACTGGACACCAGCGAGACCGGTGCTACTCGCCCTCGAGCGGCTCCCCTCGCCGGTCGATTCGCGTCGCCGGGAGGCCCGCTCGCTCGGCGTGTTCGCGAACGGCGTCCGTGTCTTCGGCTCGATAGTGACAGAAGGTGCCCGTGATCTTTCCGTTCTCGTTCGTCAGTACTTCGGAGTCGACCCACCGGATTCCGACCCCCTCGTCGCGGAGTTCCTCGAGAGTCTCTCCGGACTGTTCGCCGGCGGCCTCGAGTTCGGATTCCGTGATTGGGTCGTCGAGCGCGCGGAGGATCAGGTAGTCCTCTAAGTCTCTGTCTGTCATGTTCCATGTTATCTCTCAACGTCATCTCTGATAAGCATTCGTTCGATCCGGACGGACCGACTATGCGACCGTTCGGACCTCGACCCAGCAATCGATCCAAACGTTCTTGCCTTCGAGCGTGACACGTTACCAAAGGACGACTCTATCGATGAAACTCACCGTCAAACCGCTCGCCTCGAACCAGCGGGAACGCTCCGTTGCCGTCCTCGAGCGGGACGTGATGAATTCGCTCGGTGTCGAATCCGGGGAGTACGTCTCTCTCGAGGGACCGACGGGTGAATCGGCCGTCGTCGAGGTGCTGTCGCGCCCGTCCGAGGAACTGGCGGAGCGCACGATCCGTCTCGATCGGGAGCTCGCGAAGCGACTCGACGTCGATACGGGAGAACGCGTTCGGGTCGAACCAGCCGAGGTCAGGTCGGCCGAACGGGTCTCGATAGCGTTACCCGACGACGTTTCCTCTGCCGAGGCGCTCGAGTTCGCTCAGCGAGATGCCCTCGTCGGCCGCGTCGTTTCAGACGGGGAGACGGTACGAATTGACGCCGAACTCTCCCGATCCGTTCCGATCGAAGTCGTCGACGTCGATCCGGCCGATCCCGCCGTCGTCGAGGAGTGGACGTCGATCGTCATCGCGCCCGAACCGGCGGCGGTCGACGAGGAGGACTGCGATGCGACGGATCCCGCGGTGACCTACGACGACGTCGGCGGCCTCGAGGACGAACTCGAGCAGGTTCGGGAGGTCGTCGAGTTGCCGATGCGATATCCCGGCGTTTTCGATCGACTCGGCATCGACCCGCCGAAGGGAGTCCTCCTGTACGGACCGCCGGGGACCGGGAAGACGCTCATCGCCCGCGCGATGGCCAACGAGGTCGGCGCCCACTTTCAGACGCTTCGGGGCCCGGAGATTGTCTCGAAGTACCACGGCGAGAGCGAGGAACGGCTCCGAGAGGTGTTCGAGGAGGCCAAGGAGAACGCCCCGGCGATCGTTTTCATCGACGAGATCGACGCCATCGCGCCGAAACGGGAGGACGTCGGCGACGTCGAGCGCCGGATCGTCGCCCAGCTGCTCTCCCTGCTCGACGGCGGTGACGACAGAGGCCAGGTCGTCGTCGTCGGGACGACGAACCGCGTCGACTCCGTCGATCCCGCCCTCCGCCGCCCGGGCCGGTTCGACCGCGAGGTCGAGATCGGCGTGCCGGACGCCGACGAGCGAGCCGAAATCCTCGGGATCCACGCGGCCGACGTCTCTATCAGTGACTCGATCGACCTCGAGCGCTACGCCGAGCGCACCCACGGCTTTGTCGGGGCGGATCTTGAGAACCTGATCAGGGAGAGCGCAATGTGTGCGCTGCGTCGGCTGCGAGCCGACTCCTCGAGCGATTCCATCGAACTGTCGACCGACCGACTGGACGCCGTCGAGATCGATGAATCGGATCTCGAAGCGGCGGTACGCGAGATCGAACCGTCGGCGATGCGAGAGGTGTTCGTCGAGGTGCCGGACGCGACCTGGGAG
Organism: Natronococcus sp. A-GB1; assembly: GCF_029688845.1. GTDB lineage: Archaea > Halobacteriota > Halobacteria > Halobacteriales > Natrialbaceae > Natronococcus. The sequence goes on from NZ_JARUKW010000016.1 coordinate 2,174, forward strand.
GACGTCGGCGGGCTCGAGGAGGTGACGCGAACTCTCCGGGAAACGGTTCAGTGGCCCCTCGAGTACGCCGACGCCTTCGACCGCGTCTCGCTGCGTCCGGCGACCGGGGTCCTGCTATACGGCCCGCCGGGGACCGGGAAGACGCTGCTCGCACGGGCCGTCGCGAACGAGGCCCAGTCGAACTTCATCTCGATCAAGGGGCCCGAACTCGTCGACAAGTACGTCGGCGAATCCGAGCGCGGGATTCGCAACGTCTTCAGCAAGGCCCGCGAGAACGCGCCGACGGTGCTCGTGTTCGACGAAATCGACGCCATCGCCGGTACCCGGAGCGACTCCAGCGAGACGGCGGTCGGTGAACGCGTCGTCAGCCAGCTCCTGACCGAACTCGACGGGCTCGAGGAGCTCGAGGATGTCGTCGTTCTCGCGACGACGAACCGACCGGATCGGATCGACGATGCGCTCCTCCGGGCGGGGCGGTTCGAGCGACACGTCCGCGTCGGGGAGCCCGACGAGGCGGCCAGACGGGAGATATTCGAAATCCACCTTCGGGATCGCCCGCTCGCGGCGGACGTCGACCTCGGGACGCTCGCCGAGCGGACCGAGGGCGCCGTCGGCTCCGATATCGAGGGCATCTGCCGGACCGCAGCGATGAACGCCGTTCGCGACTACGTCGAGGCGTCCGTCGGCGGTGAGCGAAACGACTCGATCGACGGAGAAGCTGGAGCGACGACCGGCCTCGAGACCCTCGAGCTTACGGCCGATCACTTCGAGCGGGCCCTCGAGACGGCCGACGAGGAGTCGCCCGAGGAGTTCGCCCAAAGGGTCGACGAGTTCGACGCGTTCGTCGACGGCTGAACCGGTCGGAACCGAGAGCCGGAGGTGACCACCGATGCTAAGTACATGCACGGCTAGTGGTTGTGTATGTCACACAACCTCCCTCACGTCAGGCTCGGCGAGGACGCCGCGGAGCGCGGTGACAGCGACGGCGAGGAGGGACCCGTCCGAACCGTCGAGTACCTCAACTACGAGATCCTGAGCGAGCAGGGGTGGGACCTGGACGACGACGATCTCTTCGAGAAGGCGGCGGCGGCCGATCTCGAGGGGGACGACTACGGTCGGATCGAAATCACCGGTCGACGGTACATCCTCGACGCCGCCGAGGATCAGGGGTTCGAGTGGCCCTACGAGTGTCGCGCCGCCTCGTGTGCGAACTGCGCCGGCATCGTCTACGAGGGCGACGTCGAGATGGATATGGATCTCATCCTCACCGACGAGGAGGTCGAAGAGCGGGGGATCGTTCTCACCTGCCAGGCGCTTCCGGCCAGCGACGAGGTAAAGCTCATCTTCAACGCGATGTACCTCGACTACCTGCAGGATCGGGTTATCGGCGTCCGAGAAGTTTGACGTTCTCCGACGCCGAAGGCCGGAACGATCGCCGACGGGTCAGGATTCGAGTTTCTCGATGGCCTCCTCGAGCCGCTTCGAGGGCGACTGCTCGGTGACGATCTGGTCCTGGCGGTAGGCGTCTATCGGGTCGGTGTCGACGTCGACGTTGGCCTCGGCAAGCGCGTCGAGTGCCGTCGCGAGCACGACCGTCTGGTACTCCAGTTGCGACTCGAGTTCGTTGACCTGCTCGAGCGTCCGCTCGGAGAGGTCGGTGAGCGACGCCGAGTACTCCGAGAGGTTCGCTTCGGCCTGATCGAGCCGTCGCTCGCCGAGGCTGATCGTCGCGAAGTTCTCGAGTTCCTCGACATCCTCGGACATCTGCGTGAGTTCGGACTCGACCGTCTCGAGCCGGTCGTCGACGACGCGCTCGATATACTGATCCATCGTCGTCGCCTCGGATTCCGCCTCCGCGCTCGAGTCGGACGACTCGGACGCGGTCTCTTCGACCGGTTCGTCCGCGGCGACCGCCCCGTTCTCGTTCGTACACGTGAGTACGTGACTCTTGTACGGACCTGGTGCCGGGTACTCCTCTCCACAGTGTGCACACTCTGGCATACGGGCACAATCAACATGGTAATGTAAATAGCTTTAGCTACCGCTTCGAACTCGAAGCGAAGCGACGAACGTTGACTGGAGACATGTCCCCTCGTTACGCTGACTCGTCGGACTGCTCTCTGGTCTGAAGGATGAACGTCCGTTCTGGCGGCGGCGCAGCGTACAGTTCCACATCGCTGACGAGGCGGTAGTACTTGCGATTCCCGCGTCGGTAGTGGTCGACGAGTCCCGCCTCTTCGAGCACCCCGAGGTGGTGGACGGCCGACTTCCCGTTCATCCCTACGGCTTCGGCGAGTTCGGAGACGTACTTCGGCTCCCGGGACAGCTCTCGAATGATCTTTAGCCGTCGAGTGTTCCCCAGCGCCTCGAGCAGCGTCATGAACTACCGTACACGCAGCCGATAGTTGAGTGTTCCGTCACCTCCCGGACGCCGTCACGCACATTTATGTATCGACGGCGTGGTACACGTCACCATGACGAACAACGTCGAGTTCCCCGACGACGACGATCCCGAGCGGAGGGTCATTACGGACGGCTTCTTCGAGCAGGAGATCTACCTCTCGCGAACCGAGACGGCGAGCTTTCTCCGCGAGATCGCCGACGCCCTCGAGAACGACGCGTCGCTGACGATCTCGGGCAGCAGCTGGGAGATCCCCTTCGAGTACCGAGAGCCGATCGAGGTCGAGATCGAGTTCTCCGGCCAGCGAACCTCGGAGCTCGAGATTGAACTCGAGTTCGAGGAAGCCCACGGCGGGAGCGATCTGAGCGTCGAGTGAGTGTGCTCGGACCCCGGTACTACTTCGGCGTCTACCACTGGCGGCGACGGTTCCGATCGCTCGCGCTCGCGGCGGTCGCGATCGCAGCTGCGGCCGTCGTCGGGAGCCGAACGCGGTCCCGAAGCCGGCGGGCGGCTGCGTCGCTCGTCGCCTCAGTCGCGGCCGTTCGCGGGCTCCGAACGCTACGTCGGCTGGTGGGCCCGACGCCCTGGTCGCTCGAGCGAGCGAAGTACGACGCCCTCGCGAGCCGACTGCCGCTCGACCGGGCGGATCGGGTTCTCGACGTCGGCTGCGGCACGGGCCGATCCCTCGTAGGGATCGCACCGCACGTTCCGGACGGAACGGACGTCGTCGGTCTCGACGTCTTCGACGACCGCGTCATCCTCGGGAACGGACCGCGATTAGCGCGGCGCAACGCCGACCGCGCCGGGATCGACGTCGAGCCGGTAGCCGGCGACGGGGCGACGCTCCCGCTGCGAGACGGCTCGGTCGACGTCGCGACTGCCTGTCGGGTGCTGCACGATCTTCCGGCCTCGAGCGCCGAGGACGCGCTTTCGGAGCTGCGACGGGTCTGTGCGGCCGACGCAACGGTCGGCGTTCTCGAGCTCCCGCTCGTCCCCGACGACGCCGCGGGCGATCCCGACCCGGAGGCGTACTGGGTCGATCGTGTTCTCGAGGCCGGATTCGAGATCGAGACGCTCGAGCGCCTCGAGCTGGCGGGTCGGGCGGAGCCGTACATCCTCGTGGTGGCTCGGCCGAACACCGGTTGCTGACCGATCAGCGGGCCAAAAAACGAACGTCGTCGGTCGCTCACTCCGACAGCGAGAAGACCGCCAGGCGCGTGTCGCGGCCGCCGGCGCCGCGCCGGAGCCAGCCGCTGCCGCCGACCTGGATCGCGACGTACTGTTTCTCCGTCTCGGGGTCGTACCAGCTCATCGGGCTGCCGGCGATCGACGCCTCGCCGAGGTCGTACTCCCAGAGGCGGTCGCCGCTCTCGCCGTCGTAGGCGATGAAGTCGCCGTTCTGGGTGCCGGTGAAGACGACGCCGGTCTCGGTCGTCACCATGCCGCCCCAGATGTATGCCTCGCTCTCGATCCAGTCGCGCCAGACCCGCTCGCCGGTTTCGGGGTTAATCGCGACGATGGCGCTGATCTTCCCGTTGTACTCGTCGGGAACTGCTTCGGTCTGGTCCTCTAAGATTCCGCCCCAGTACTTTTTGCCCTCCTCGTACTCCTCGAAGCGCCACCAGGCTTCCTGGGGCGAGTTGTTCATCTTCATGTACGCGAGCCCGGTCTCGGGATTGTAGGCTGGCGGTTGCCAGTCGTTGCCCCCCATCGCGCCGGGCATGAACGGCATCCGACGTCCCTCGTCGATGTGCGGGATCATCCGGTACATGTTCAGCTGCTGGACGCCGGGTTCGCTGCGTTCGATGAGCTCGCCCGTGTCGGCGTCCATCGTGTAGAGCCAGGCGGTCTTGCCCGCGGAAACGACGACGTCTTTCGTCGTGTTGCGGTGGTCGATCTCCATATCCCGGATGAGGATCCGCGGTGCCGCCGAGTCGTAGTCCCAGACGTCGTGTGCGACCTCCTGGTGGGCCCACAGCCGTTCACCGGTGTCCATATCGAGCGCGAGCGTCCCGCAGCTGTTGCGGTTCGGCCCCGGACGGACGGAGCCGTCGAAGTCCGGACCCGGGTTACCGATCGGCAAGTAGAGTCGCCGCTTCTCGACGTCGATCGTCGCGTTCATCCAGTTCGTCGCACAGGACTGGTTGATGCTGTCGCCGACCCACTCGGTCTCGGGTGAGGTCCAGGTGTGCCACAGCTCCTCGCCGGTCTCGGCGTCAAGCGCCTTGTGGAACCCGCGAACGCCGTACTCGCCGCCGGCGCTGCCGGTGAAGATCATTCCGTCGAACGCGACCGGCGCCCAGGTTGCGGAGTACCCCTCCTCGTGGTCGGCGGTCGAGGTGTACCACTCCTCCTCGCCGGTGTAGCGATCGAGAGCGACGACGCCCGAGTCGAGCGTCGTCATGAACACCTTGTCGCCGTAGGCGGCGACGCCGCGGTTGTTGTCGTCACAGCAGAGCACGACGTCCGAGGGGACGGCGTACGTGTAGCTCCAGAGGATGTCACCCTCCCGAGCGTCGATGGCCTTGACGTGGTTCGGGCCGTTCGACTGATACATGATCGGCGGATCGCCCGGCACGATCAGCGGCGTCCCCTCCATGCTCGAGCCGGCGCCGACGTCGAGCATATACTCTACCTCGAGGTCGGCGACGTTGTCGGGCGTGATGACGTCGGCCGTCGTCCGGCGGTGTTGTTCGTAGTTCCCGCCGTAAGTGAGCCAGGCCTCCGGGTTCTCACCCGACTCCTGGATCATCTCGTTTGTGACGTCGAACTCCTCGATCCGATCGACGTCGTGCTGGTGTGTTACCGATTTCTCGGGGGATCCGAGCACGCGGAACCCCTGGTCTGTCTCCCTAACAACCGTATCTTTTGCGGCCTGTACGGCCCTGTCTTCTTCGAGTGACATTGATGATTACCTCGCTTCGGATGGCGCACGCATCTCTTCCGTGATCCAGAACATGTTCTTGCAGATCTCCTCCTGATTGACGATCATGATCGCCGCACCGGCGGTGATCGCGGCGGTCAGCTGCGAGTCGGTCAGTCCCTCCTCGCGGGTGATATCGAGCGCCGCCTGCGCCAGCAGGTGGAACCCGCCGAGCAGCGCCTTGATATCCCAGTAGCCGTCGTCGAGAATCTCGTCGGTGACGAGAACCCGGTTCTGCCAGAGGTGGACGTCCAGTGCGTCGACCCAGAGCAGCGTCCCGCCGGCCGCCCGCTGGTGGAGCGGCGGAACGTGTTCGACGCCGAACTCCACCTCGGCGGGGATCTCCTTCGTCGGGACCCACCGAGCGAGCCGGTCGTTGTTGTTCGTGACGTCCATGACGAGCGCGATTCGCTCTTGCTCGTCGAACCCGAGCGCCTCGAGTTCGGCCGTCAGCTCGTCGGTGGCGATCAGCTCGTGGGCCGTCCCCTCGATGTGTTCCGGCGTGAACCGCGGCAGATTCGCCTCGAGACTCTCGAAGAAGTCGACGTCGACGAGATGGTCGTAGATCTCCCAGCCGGGTTCGGCGAGTTCGCGATAGAGCACCTCCGCTTCGGTCTCACCCTCCGGGATTCCCTGTTCCCGGACCTCCGGCAGGCGCTCGAGCTGTCTCGAGAGCTCCTCGAGTTGCGTCTCGAGCAACTCGGCGTCCAGCTTCCCCGAGAGATCGCTCCGAATCGATTCGCCCATCGAGGCGAACTCGGGATCGTCCGTCCGCTCTACCTCGTCGCGCAGCCGCTCGATCGTCAGCTGATCGCCGTCGCGGACCTCATCGACGTCGAGCGTCCGGGCTAGCTGTCGTTGTGCCTCGTCCGTAATCTGTGCCGTCGTCATGTGTCACGCTCCCCGTCATCCGTTATGCGTCCCGTGGTTTCATCTACCATGCGTTGTGTGTGGCCAACGTACACGATCTTAGACCTTATTATAATAAATCTATAATTAAACCTCGAAATTATGCGCTCTGGAGCGTCTCTGTCGACTCTCCGATAACAACGAGGCTATCGATTCGCATAGTGCTGGGTCCTGTCGCGGGAGAGTCGTCGACACTATGATAGAAATCAGCCATTACCACGTCTCGAATCGTGTCAACGGGCTGCCTACTACAGCGAAACGGAGTACGAAGTCGGCCGGTTGGTAGCGGTTCGGTACTCGAGCACTTAAACCTTAATCCAAATGATTTATACAGTCTTTCGTTGACAGCCACTACTGGTGAGAGTGTGAATTACACACAAAGTACGCGACGTGGGGTCCTCGCCCTCGGTGGCGCGGTCGCCCTCTCGGGGTGTGCCGGTCGGCTCAGCGGGAACGGGGACGGCGATCCGTCCGCGGAGGACGGGGTCGCGGTAGAGTCCGTATCGCTACTGCTCAACTGGAACATAGGTGGACTTCACACGCCCTACGTTGCCGCCCGCGAGAACGGGTTCTACGAGGAGGAGGGGTTTACCGACGTCGAGTTCGAGAGCGGCGATGGCTCCGACTTCGCAGCGAACCAGGCCGGACTCGGCAACACCGAGTTCGCGATCTCGAGCGGTGACCAGATCCTGACGGTCAACAGCAACGAGCTGTCCCCGCGGGCGGTCGGCATCGTTATGCAGCGAAACCCGAACGTCGTCTTCGCCGACCGCGAGGGGTTCGGCGAACTCACCGACCCCGACCAGCTCGAGGGCGTCACGGTCGGGAGCGGTCCGGGGATGGTCCGGACGATGACCGAGGCGTACCTCGATCATCACGACCTCCTCGACACCGTCGAGTACGTCGACGCCGGCTTCGACACCGTCCAGCAGCTGCTGGCCGGCGAGATCGACGTGGCGGGCGGCGTCTTCAGCGACGTCGTCGACGCCAGACACCAGGACCGGGAGATCGACGTCCTCGAGATCGAAGACGCCGTCTCCTCCTACGGCCACCTGATCACGACTGACGAATCCTTCGCCGAGGAGAACCCGGACACGGTCGAGGCGTTCCTCCGGGCGACCGCGAGGGGCGCCGTCTGGGCGGCCCAGAATCCGGACGAGGCGATCGACCACCTCGTCGACGTCCAGCCCGAACTCGAGGAGACCCGGGAGAACCAGGCCGACAAGTGGGAGGAGATGTACACCGGGTACATGCTCTCGGAGACGGTCGAGACGGAGGGCTGGGGAGCGAGCGCTCCGGAGCCGTGGGAGGAAACCCACGACGTGCTCGCCGACGGCGACGCCCTCGAGAACGAGGTCGACCCGGCCGACGTCTGGACGAACGACTACCTCGACGCCGAGGACGAGTACGTCGCGGAGTTCGCCGACCGAATCGATGAGTAGCCGGCCCGCAGCACCCGAGAGTCGAGATCAACGCCCCGCATGATCGACGAGCAGGCCGACCGACGCGGCGGGCGACGGCTCGAGCGGGTCCCGAGCAGTCGCGACGTCCTCGAGGGCTCCCAAACGGTCGTCCACGGGCTCGTGATGCGGCTGCTCCCGCCGACGATCGTGTTCGTCCTGTTGCTCTTGGCGTGGCACGGCGCCGTCGTCTACTACGACGTGCCGACGATCGTGTTGCCGTCGCCGGCCGAGGTCGGGGCGACGCTCGCCGAGACGTATCCGACGCTGCTCGGCGACGCCGCCGTCACGGCGGCAACGGCTGGAATCGGACTCGTCGCCGGCACCGTCGTCGGCGCCGGCCTCGCCTTCGCGATGATCGGCTCCCGTCGAGCGGCGAGCACGATCCTCCCGTACGTCGTCGCGCTCCGCATCGCGCCGGTGATCGCGATCGCCCCGCTGTTGTTCCTGTGGTTCGGCCGCGGCGTTCCCGCCCGAGCGCTGGTCGTCACCACGCTGACGGTGTTCCCGATCACGATCGCGACCCTCGACGGGCTTCGCGGCACCCCGGAGTCGTATCTCGAGCTACTGCGGACGGTCGACGCGTCGCCGACGGCGGTTTTCGTCCACGTTCGGATCCCCGCGGCCGCACCGAGCGTCTTCGCCGGACTCAAGATCGCCGCGACGCTGTCGGTCATCGGCGCGGTCGTCGCCGAGTTCGTCACGCTCAACGCCGGGCTCGGCTACCGGGTGTTCGAGACGGCGGCGTACCTCCGGACCGCGGAGACCTACGCCGCGCTGGTCGTCCTCTCCGTGGTCGGTATCGGCTTCTATCTCGTTCCCGTCGCCCTCGAGCGCGCGTTCTGGCACTGATCGTGACACGGTTCCCTGGTTCTGAACGGGCGTCAGTCGAGGGTCTCGAGCCCGAGCCGTTCGTGGACGCGTCGCTGGACGAGGACGACGATCCCGTACAGCGCCAGTCCCACGAGCAACAGGACGACAAGCGCCGCGAGCATGACGTCGGGGCGAACGTTCTCCGACCCCATCAGGATGAGAAATCCCAGCCCGTTGTCGGCGACGACCCACTCCGCGACGACCGCGCCGACGACCGCGAGGGTCACCGACTGTTTCAGGCCGGCGAAGATGTCGGGGACTGCGTAGGGAACGTCGACGTACAGAATCCGCTCGATCGGCCCGGCGTCGACCGACCGCAGCAGGTCGTGGTGGGCCGTCGGCGTGCGATCGAGCCCCGCCGCGGTGTTCAACACGAGCGGGAAGAAGGTGATGAGCGCGACGAAGACGATCGCCGTCGTCATTCCCGTGCCCAGATAGATGAGCAACAGCGGGGCGATCGCGAGCTTCGGCAACACCCGGACCGTCACGAGGTAGGGATAGACCGCCCGGCGAAACCACGGGACGTACGCGACGAAGGCGGCGAGGGCGATTCCCGCCCCGATTCCGACCGCGCCGCCGTAGACGACCTTCTCGAGGGTAAACAGCGCGTTCACGAGGTACAGCTCCGGATTGCCGGCCAGCCGCGCGACGACGGCGTCGGGAGCGGGAAGGAGAAACGGCGGGATGTCGCCGAGGGCCGTCAGCGCCCACCAAAGTGCAACGCCCGCACAGAGCGCGCTCGCGGGGTAGACGGCGCGACTTCCGCCGACGCCGATCCGTTCAGTCATAGCTCTCGTGCAGCGTCCGGCGGACGGCCGCAACCTGTTCTTGGAACGCCCCCGAGCCGAGCGATTCCGTGTCCCGGGGTTCAGGAAGGTCGATGTCGAACGTCGCCTCGATCCGTCCCGGCTGATCGCGCATCACGACGCACCGATCACCGAGGAACACCGCCTCGGGGACGCTGTGAGTGACGAAGACGATCGTCTTCCGCTCGCGACGCCAGAGCGACCTGATCTCGACGCCGAGCTCGTCGCGGGTGATCTCGTCGAGTTCGCCGAACGGCTCGTCCATCAACAGCACGTCCGCCCCGAGGTGGATCGCTCGAGCGATGGCGACACGCTGTTTCATCCCGCCCGAGAGCGCGGCCGGCCGGGCGTCCTCGAACCCGTCGAGCCCCATCGTCTCGAGCAACGCCCGCGCGCCCTCGCGAGCCGGTGGCTTGTCGGCCATTTTCCGGAGAAAGACGACGTTCTCGAGGGCGCTTTTCCAGGGGAGCAGCGTGTGTTGCTGGAAGACGAACCCGACGTCGCCCGCCTCCTGTGCGACCGACGGCGATCGGCCGTCGATGGTCACGCGCCCGGTCGTCGGCTCCTGGAGCCCGCCGATCGCGCGCAGCAGCGTCGTCTTCCCGCAGCCCGAGGGGCCGACGACGGTGACGAACTCCCCGTCGTCGACCCCGAAATCGACGTCGGCGACCGCGGTGAACTCGTCGAACGCGATGCCGACGCTCTCGAGGTCGATCACGTTCCCTCCGCGAGCAGCTCCCCCTGCTCGAGCGCCGTTCGGAGTCGATCCCAGGTTCGCTCGCGCTGCCAGCCCCAGCCGCGTTCGCGCGTGTCGTCGCTGTGCCCGAACTCCCGGACCGCTCGCTCGAACGTCTCCCGAACGCGCTCGGGCTCGTCGTCGCCGCGATCGGCGATTCGCGCCGCTGCCGGGTCGGGGTCGCGGGTCGCCTCCCGCCAGCCGCCGGCCGTCCCCGCGAGGAGGGACTCGAGCGACGACCGACGCCGCTCCAGCGCCTGTTCTCGGGCGACAATCGTCGGCCCGTAGACCGGGAAGTGGTCGGTGAGCAACAGCGTGTCGACGGTCTCGCCGCGTTCCTCGAGCTGTCGCGGGTCGGTGATGGAGCCGGTGACGACGTCGGCCTCGCCGGCTAGCAGCGCCGTCCGTTCCTCGCCGGTCGTCTCCTCGATCTCGAGATCCCCCTCGAGGGCCGTCTGGGAGACGAACAGACGACCGAGCACTCCCGTCTCGGAACGGGCGGGCATGCCGATCCGCTGGCCTCGAAGCTGGTCGACGCCGCGAAGCTCCGCGCCGAAGACGTCGCGGGTGGAGTACAGCACCGTCATCGCGCGCTGGTAAAGGACCGCGATCGGTACGATCGGTACGCCGGCCGCCCTGGCCCGGAGGACGGTCGCGGCGCCGGCGACCGCGACGTCCGCCTCGCCGGCGGCGATCCGATCGACCGCGCGTCGGGATCCCTCATGGTGTTCGAACCCGACGCCGACCCCGTACTCGTCGTACCAGCCCGACTCGGCGGCCGCGTACAGCGGAACGTGAAGCCCGTTCGGTCGCCAGTTCAGCGCGACGGTCATCTTCGGCTCGTCAGCCGCCTTTGGCTCCCGGTTCGTCGCGTCCTCCCGGAAGATCTCGTCCGCCCGCTCGAGCAGCGTCGCCGCGTGTCGCTCGTACACCCGACGGCGGCTCGAGGCGAGGTCATCGGTTGGTCGCCACGCCGACGGCGGCCGTCCCTGGTTGACGCTCGCGACCGTGGAGCGCTCGATCAGTCCGTCGGCCTCGAGCCGGGTGACCGCGTCGCTGATCGGCGATCGGCTCAGCTCGGTTCCGACCCGGAGCTGGATCGTCGTCGCGGGGTCGTCCTCGCGGTCGGCCCGCAACAACAGGTATGCCAGGACCCGTGCGGGCGTCCGTCCGAGCCCGACGGCGAGGTCGTCGACGATCGGTCGATCCTCGTCGTCGAGCACCCAGAACGTTCGCGAACGCATTCGTCATAACGGATTATGTGAGACCGCATAATGGTACCCCCGCCGTTCGCTCGATACCAGAGACCGTCCTCAAAAAACTGGGCGTCGCTACCGGTGGTTCGCCGCACGGTGGTCGACTCGCGTCGGCTTGACCTTGCCGTGTTGCTCGAGCTCGTGGGCGTTGAGTCGCCGCTGGAGGTCGGCGCTCGAGGTGACGGCGAAGTACATTTCACACACTGGACACTTATCGACGAGTAGATCGTTCGAACTCATAGTAGTAGTCTTCGGAGTCGAGTACGCGGTTTTCGGAACGTTCGACAGTCGTGCAAGGGACTCAGGAAGAATGACGAACCTCATTGCGTGAGCCGGTCCCTTTTTACCGGGATCGAGTGCATCCGATACCGCGGTATGCGGCACCCTGAGGGCTGAGAACAGTCGAACCGGTGATTGCTAGCGAACCGCTTTCGTCATCGGGCACGGCTACTGGCCCGTCCGAGGATTCATTACTGTGGTAGACAATAGCTACCTATGGATCCGTACACCGACGATCTCCGACTGCCGCGGGCCCGCCTCGAGCCGGACACGCGGGCGACCGTTCGCTGTCGGAACTGCCAGGCAACGTTTTCCCGGCGGGACGTTGACCTCCCGACAAAGGGAACGCTTCGGTGCCCCGAGTGTCACTCCGGCCCGATCGACGACCTCGACTGAGGCGGAACGGCGTCCACCGGTGCCGACGACGCTACTGGCTGCCCGTGGACAGGCAACGCAAGGTCGGTAGCCCGCCTGACAACGCTATCGAGTCCGTCACTGGGCAGGACCTCGAGAAATCTGGGTACGGTCTCGTCGAGGGCAGATCGTTCGAATCCGTCGCGAACGTTTTTGCCGTACAGCGTGGTACCCTCTCACAGTACCCAATGCGCCTCTCTCCCATAGATGTCGGATCCGTTCGACAGCCGGAGTACACGGGCGAGAACCGCTGTCTACCGTGTACGGCCGTCAACGCGGTGATCGCACTCGTCCTGGCGGCGACGCTGGGAATCGTTACGACTAGCCTACTTGGGGTGGTCGCGCTCGGCGGCTTCCTCGCGGCGATCTACCTCCGTGGCTATCTCGTCCCGGGAACGCCGGCACTCACTGAGCGCTACCTTCCGGCGTCGATCCTTCGGCTGTTCGGAAAGGAACCGATCGCATCCCGTTCGCTCGAGGGAACCTCTTCGGAGACGCCCTGGGAGCAACTCGCCGCTGCCGGGGTCGCTGACCGACCGTCCGAGGGAACACTCTCGTTGACCGACTGGTTCCGAGAGGCGTTCCGCGTTGAAGTCAGTCGCCGCGAGTCGGCGCCGGGAGCCGACGACGTCGAGGCGCTCGCAGCGGTCTCCGAGGCCGTCGAACGCGGGCCGCGGGCATACTCGATCGATGGCAACCGGCTCCTCCGCTGGGAGTCCGACGCCGCGCTCGTCGCCGACGCCGCGTCCGCGTCGGTCCTCCGTGAGACGGTCGATGACTGGTCGGATCTCGAGCGTGACGACCGCCTGGCGCTTCTCGAGCGGATCCGGCTCCTGCTCGAGCGCTGTCCGAGCTGTGACGGGCCGGTCGATCGAAACGACGAACGGATCGACCCGTGCTGCCAGCCCCCACACGTCGCCGTCTGGACGGTCTGTCGGGACTGTGACGCCGTCCTCGCGGACGTGACCGCACCCGAAGCGGACGCCGAGGCGTGGGTGGGACTACTCGGAGTCGACACGAACGAACCGACTCGAACCGACGTGCCGGAAGCGGTCGAGGGCTAGTCGAGATCCCGACGATTCGCTCGGCATACCTGCCCGCCGCTCGGGTCTTCTCCAAGGACTCAGTTTCTGCCTGGGTTCGTTCAACCCACTCCACTTGTATTTTAGAGAGACTATTAAATTAAACAGAAGGTATATGATGAATTACTTCATTTTGGACTTGTATGGATCGGCGCACGTTCCTCACGGGGGTCGGGACCGCTGCAGGAGGGGCAGTCGCGTTCGACCGTGGTGTGCGCCGCGTTCGCGCGCCGGAGACGATAACCATCGCCGTCTACCAGACGGACGGGCTCACGACCGGGTTCGAGGAGAGCGGACAGCGACGGGACACGGGTCAGCGCCTCGCCGAATCGGGAGTGCGGGATATTCTCGAACCGCGGTTTGCGAACTCGTTCGAACTGATCGACGAGGCCCTGACCGTTCCGGAGGAGGTGACGACGCTGCCGTCGACGCTGTCGACGTTCGGCGACGAGATGCCGGCCGCGAGGCGGTCGCTCGTGAACTGGGCCAAGTACAGCCGAGCGCGATCGTCCGTCGACAGCCACCTCCTCCTCTCGCACCACCCGGAGATCAGTTCGGGCAACGGTATCGCGTCCCCCGCGATTCTTCCGACGTGCTGTGAACCGATCGACCGCTACGGGATCACCTGGATGGCTGCCGAGGGGACGAACCGCGTCGAGGCGGCCGTCGCCGAGACGATCGCCCACGAGATCGGCCACACAATCGGACTCCAGCACTCCCACGGCGCGAACATCGGTGACGCCATCTCGGTTATGCTGACGAGTTCGTACGCGCGACGCGTCGGTCGAAACCTCTTCGGAGACCGCGTTCAGCCGGCTGATCGTCGGGTCTCCGAGTTGAACGACGATATCACCGATCGCCATCTGCGAGTGTAATCGGGTTCGATCGACGACTCCCCGCTCGGAAATCGACGTCGAGCGCAGAGATACTCGAGCGGTTCCAGCTCAACGTTACAACTGCTCCCGGCTCCGCCGAGTCCACGGCGGAAGCGGCGGTTTCCGGCAGGCCGACGCTCCGTGGCCGAATCGCAGCGAAGCTGCTTTCGCCACCGCTTGATCCACCCTGCTATCTCGTCCGACAGCGGCTGTACTCGACTTCGTCCCCGGTGACGAAAGCGCAGAGTGTCGCCCGTGCGAGATGGCCGTTCCGGCGGACGTGGTGTTCGGTGACGAGAGGGAGGGGAACGGGACGGAACCCGTCGGCACGCATCGAGCGGAAACTGGTGTCCTGTCCGACCGGTGTCTCTCCACGAAACACGGACAGTCGGCCGTCCTCGTCGCGACTGTACCGATACCGGAACGCCGCCGGCTCGGGGCCGGGACAGCGTAACGTTTCGACGCTCTCGAGGACCGCGACGGTCTCGCCGCCGACGTCGAGGACCAGCGAGGGATCGTCGCCGTTTGCGGCCGTTTCGTACCACTCGATTCGACCGGGGGTCCCGAGACAGGCGAAGCTGTCGTCGGTCAGTCCGATCCGGTCCTCGACGGCGTAAAACTGCCTGGCACCGTCGCGTCGGGACGCGAGGAGGAACGGCGACTCGAGAACCTCCCTCAGCTCGTCTTTCGTCCACCGGTCCGCAACGAGTACCGGAACGTGTCCCCGATGCACAGCGGTCGCGATCCTCGAGACGATAGTCAGTGGCGCACTGTCGGGTGGGTAGACGAGGTGCAACGGCGCGTCGACGCCGGCAAACGCCGTCGGGTCGCTGACGGCAAGCGTCGCGTCGCCGTCCGACCGGAGCGTGAATCCTCGGTTCTCGAGATCGTCTGTTATGACGTCGAGGCGACGAGTCGCTGGATGGACCATCACCTCGAGTAGCGGGCCGAGGAGCATAACGCTTCTCGCGACCGAACGATCGAGTTCGCGGCGGGAACCGCGTTCGGATCACGCCACTATTGTTTCGGCTGTTACTATCCCTCCACCGGTCGATCATTCCGAACGTATGCAGGTCACGCTCACCGGTGCGGGCGGCGGAATCGGACGACGAATCGCGACCCGGCTCGCTGAGGCGGGCCACGACGTTCTCTGTCTCGACCGGGATTCGGACCGGCTCGCCGACCTTCCGGCTGCAGTCGACACCGTCCGACTGGACGTGCGGGACGAAATCGCCGTCCGGGAGCTGTTGGCCGACCGACCGGTCGACTGCCTGATCTCGACGGTCGGCTGGTATGAACTCGGCGCGCTCGAGGACGTCTCGCCGGCGACGTTTCGGCGGCATCTGGAGGCGAACCTCGCCGCGGTCCACACGGTGGTCCACGCAACTCTGCCGACGCTTCGTCGTCGCGAGGGCCGGATCGTCGCGGTCGGTTCCGTCCTCGGGAACGTCGCGTTGCCGTACCACGGCGCTTACAGCGCTGCGAAAGCCGGGCTTCACGGGTACGTCGATGCGCTGCGCCGCGAGCTCGGTCCTCACGGCGTCACGGTGTCGCTCGTCGAACCCGGCCCCGTCCGGACGGGGTTGAACGAACGGGCAGCCGAGACGCTCGCGTCCGACCGACAAAGCCCCTACGCCGAGCAGTACGCTGCGTTCGACGGTTACAGTCCGCGGGATGTACGTCCGGAGACCGTCGCCGAGACCGTCACCGAGGCCGCTACGGCGAGGGCGCCGCGCAGCCGATACCGGATCGGACGTCGGGCTCGCTGGCTTCCGCGGCTGTCGGCCGTGCTGCCGGACTGGCTGGCCGATCGGATACTCCGTTCCGGGCTGCCGGGTGGCGTGCTGGGTCGCCTCGTCGACCGGTGAGCCTCGAGCGTGACGGAAACGGGGCCATCCCATCGCCCTCGGTGGTTAGGTGGACACGCTCACGGTTAGCCCGGCATCTCGAAGCCGATCGACGAGCGGCTCGCCGATTCCCGAGGCCGGCGTCAGCACGCCCCCCTCGAGCGGCGTTGCGGTTTCGTTACGGACGAGACACATCGCAGCCTCGCTGAGCATCCGTGCGGTCGCCCCGTACCCCGGGTCGACGTCCGCACGAATCGTTCCCTCGACGACGAACGGACCGTCGGTGGCCGTTCCGCGACCGAGGAGCCGAACAGTGAAGTGCCCGCTCTCGATTCGTTCCCTGCTCGGTCCTTCGCCTGGGTCGGGAAACACGAACCGCTGTAACCCGGCTCGAACCGGATCGATCGCCATTCCGGCAGCCGCCAACCCGAACCCGCCAGCGACGAGGGTCGCGACTGCCCCACCTCGGATTCCGCTTCCGGTCGGAACGGTCTCGGTACAGCGAAACTCGCGACCCCACGGATACTCGAGGAGTGCGTTGGTGCGTCGGATCACGCGCTCGTTCACGGCGGCCATCGGTGACGGTGCGGTCCATACCGATCGCAGCGGGTCCCACTTTGGACGCCGCTGCTCGCCCGAGTCGACACCGGTGCGCTCCCCGGGTGGCGCAAGCGAGTACGGGTTCCGGAGGGCTTGCCGAGCGATCGGATCGGTCGACGCGGCGTCGAACATCGCGACCGCGCTGGCTAGCGTTCCGCCGCTGACGCCGCCGCGCCCGTCCACGTAGAGCCGAACCAGGTCACACGGCGTCCCGAACTCGTCGACCGCAGCCGACTGCACGGCCATCGTCCCGATGTCGGCGGGGATCGAGTCCACGCCGCAGGTGTGGACGATGCGGCTCCCCGCCTCGAGGGCGTCCTCGTGGTACCGGTCGATCATCTCCCGGATCCAGTTGAGTTCTCCCGTGAGGTCGCAGTAGTCGGTTCCGGCCTCGACACACGCCTCGACGAGCGGCGTCCCGTACGTCGTGTACGGCCCGACGGTCGTACAGACGACGCGCGTACTGTCGGCGATCTCCTGAAGACGTTCTCGATCCGTCGCATCGCCACGGACGATCGGGAGCGACTCCCACTGAGCGCCAGCCACGAGGTCGTCTGCGAGCGTTCGGAGCCGGTCCTCGTTTCGGCCACCGAGGGCGAGCGAGAGTTCCTCCGGCGTGTACGTTTCGGTGAGATACTCGGCAACGAGCGTTCCGGTGAATCCGGTCGCACCCCACAGGACGAGATCGTACTGTCGGTCAGTGTTCGACATTGTATCACGCAGTCGGTCCGTAATCGCTTCAAGCGTCGGGTATCGGCGATCACTGAGCCAGCCGTACACTTGCCAGTGAGCCTCCAGCAGCACGACCGACAGATCGCACCCGTTCAGGACATCCGTCTGTCTCAGCCGCCGTGTTTTCGGTACCAGACGCGCTCCCCGACCGGCGATTCGTCGTCGTCGATATCCAACCGACTGAGAAACAGCTCCCGAATCGCGTGGGTGACGACGAGCTCGAGCGACTCTCCGTCCTCGGACGAGACGGTGACCACGCAGTGTCCGTCCCGCTGGGCGATCGACTCGATGGTTCCGGTCGACCAGCGCTCGATATCGTGGGTGGGTTCTCGAGCGTGAATGCGATCGTGCATACTGCTAGCTGGATCGCCGCCGGTGTCTTCCTTTCGTCCACGGCGACCGATCGGATCTCTCGAGCAGTTACGGACCGAAGGTACGCGCCACTGGGTAGTGGACGGTCGAAAACTGCGAAATGGGGACGGGGTGTGCCGACAGGGGTTCGAACCACACGAAGCGCCCGTGGGCTCACGTTTCTCGACTTTTGATCCCGTGATCGAGTTCACGGCTCACGACGGGACCCACACACGTTTTGCGGTGCTCGTCGAGCAGTTTGGCGTAGAAATGCTCCGACAGGGATTCGAACCCTGGTCATTGCCGTGAGAGGGCAATATGATTGGCCGGACTACACTATCGGAGCGTCCGTCTTCTTTCGCCTGCACTCTTTCGTAACGCCGTGTACCGTTTAAGCGTTCCGTTTCGAGCCGGCTCTGTCGAATCCTGACACGGGGTTCGGTGGCGATTGCGCCCTACTCGTCGAACGGCGACTTTGCCGCTTCGGGTTCGAACCCCTCGAGACTGATGATGTTCTCGCGGCCGACACGGAGCTTGCTAATGTCGCCTTCACGTTCCATCTCGGAGAGGAGCATACTGACCTTGGACTTCGACCAGCCGGTTTCCTCGACGATGTTGACCTGCTTCATCCGGCCGCCGTTCTCTTTGATGAGCTTGATAACCCGGTCCTCGTCGGTCAAGAGCTCCTCTTCGGTGAGCGACCCCGGCTCGTCCCGGTCCTTTGGCTCCGTGGCCGCCGCACCCGCCCCCGATGGCTCCGCTCGGGGACCGGTCGGCTCGGCGGTCTCCCCCGCTGAGTCATCCGGTGATGCATCGTCCCGCCTGGTTCGATACCACGCGCCGGCGATGATGGCGCCGAGGACGACCACGGTGGTGCCGAGCATCACCGGCCACGAGAGCAGGGTACCCTCGCCCGAGCCGCCGGTTGTTCCCGCGGTGCCGTCGCTTCCGATGTCGTCGGCGTCCTGGAGCACGATGGAGGGGTGGCCGTCGAGGAACTCCTGCTCGCCGGTCCAGGTCATCGAACTGGCGTTCTCCATCGTGGTGGCGGTGTACTCGCCCGCGGGGTCGGCGTCGGTGAACACGAGGTTGTCACCGGGTTCGACCACGAGCGACTGATCGGAGCCCAGATACATGTTCTGGAACACGTCGCCGACGACGATGCGGTCGTCCTCGACGTCGGCGAACCCGTCCCAGACGAACGACATCTCGATGACGCCCATCGCGCCGGGTCTGTACTCGGTCGACGCCGAGCGGTTGAACGCGGTCGCCTCCATCTCACGGTCGGTCGTCTCCTCGCCGGTGTCAGTCAGCGCCTCGGCCTGATCGGTGAACCGCTCGTAGAGCCCGGTCTCGTCCTCCTCGAACTCCTCGGCGAACGCGCCAAAGGTCGCCTCTTCGTCGTCGTCTCCGAGGCGCTGCTCGTGGCGGAACGTCCAGGTCGCGCTCCCGTTTTCGTGGACGGTGATCTCGAAGGTCGTGCTGTCGAAGCTCTGGGAGTCGAAGTCGTCGGCTGCGTGCTGAGCCGGAACTGCGCTCTCGCGGTCCGTGAGCGACTGCTGGCCCCCGTCGACGGCGCCGGCCATCGCTATCGGGAGGGTGAAGCCAGCGAGCACGACAGTAATGACGAGGATACCGACCCCGACGGGGACCGACCGAGTCATTCGTCCTCTACTACGTGCCGGAGCTAAAAATGCTTGTGAATATCGCGTTCGGTCGCTGATCGCCGCTCGAGCGCCCACACCGAGGTCGACACGCACAAGCCCCCCGCTCCTGTACGGCCCCGTATGGTCACGAACCTCGCGCAGGGCGTGCAGGCTTTCACCAGCAACGTCTACCTCGTCACCGGCGAGCGTACGGTGCTCGTCGATCCCGGCGCGAACTTCGACGTCGTCGGCGCCGTCGAGTCCCACGTCGATGACCTCGACGCAGTCGTGCTCACCCACACCCACCCCGACCACGTCGGGAACCTCGAGGCGGTCAAATCGGCGTTCGGCGTCGAGGCGTGGGGATACGATCCGTCGATCGACGGGGTCGATCACGGGATCGCCGACGGGGAGACGGTTCAGCTGGGCGACCACGAGTACGTTGCGCTCCACACCCCCGGCCACAAGGACGATCACCTCTGTTTTTACTCGGCGGACGCGGGGATCCTCTTCGCGGGCGACCTCGTCTTCCAGAACGGCAGCTTCGGGCGGACCGACCTCGAGGAGGGCGACCGCGAGACCCTGATCGAGAGCATCGATCTCGTCCTCGATCGGATCTCCCCGGAGCTCGCGGAGCTCCACACGGGCCACGGCCCGAGCGTGACGACGAACCCCTACGACCACGTCGAACTGTCGGCGCAGATGGCCCGACAGGCCTAAACCCGGCCGGCGGCCTCGAGCAGAGCGTCGTAGGCGTCGGCGTAGGCCTCGGCGACACGTTCCGGGTCCTCGCGTTCCTCTCCGGCCAGCGGTGGCAGCCGAACCCGTTCGAGTGGATCGAGGTAGTCGAGAACCGTCGGCACTCGCTTCTCGAGGCTGCCGTCTTTCGGACTCGTGCTGGCGATCTCGCAGGCCCGGCAGTACCGATTACCCGGATAGATCCGGGCCCGCCCCGGCTCGACGACCACGACCGCGGCGATCGCCGCGGGATCGAGATCGTTCAGCGGCCGAGCGATGTCGCCGTAAGATTCGACGACGGCGACGTCGGTCGCCTCGAGTTCGGTCGAAAGCGACTCGAACGCCGGCACGTACCGGTCGGCCGTGACGTCGTTGAGCTCGTCGACGGTTTCGACAGGGATCGCCTCCTCGAGGGGCAGCGCCGAGGCGACGGGGTCGGGGACGTCGACGGTGGCGTTGCGGACGTACGTCGGTTCGCCGGCCTCACCCGGAGCACCGATCCGGTCGACGACGAACTCCCGGTCGGTCTGTCCGAGCAGTCCGGCACTGGGGCCGGGACTGGGCCGCCACAGCCGGTGGACGGGGTTGAGCTGTTCCGGCTCGCGTCCTCGGGCCTCCGCGGTCGCGAGTCGCGCAGCATCTTTCCCGTACAGCCGACCGTCGGCGAGCGCGCGCCGACAGTCGTCGTGGTCGAACCAGTAGTCGTTTCCCGCACGGGGTTTGGCGCCGACCGCGCCGGTTCGCTCGAGCAGGCCCGTCGAGAACGTCGTCTTGCCGGCGTCGACGCGATCCGATCCGACCACGAGGAGGATCATTCGTCTTTCAGTCCGTAGAACCCCGGCTCCTCCTCGTCGCGCGGCTCGGCGACGACGAGTTCGTCGGCGTTGGTCATCACCCACGGGATCGCCCAGTCGAGCAGGATGTTCTCGGTCTCGCGGTCGATATCCGCGTCGGGCTCGAGCCCCTGGAGCAGACGCGCGATCTCGTAGACGGTGTACATCTGATCGTCTTCGAACAGCTCCGCGGGCGTGTAGAAGTCACAGGGCGGGAGCTGATCGAACTCGTCTTTCGGAACTGGCATGGGCGTTGCTATCGGCGCGGTGCCACAAGACCGCACCGGTCTCGACGCCGGCGACGGCTCGAGAGGGCTCGCTTCGTCCGCGGTCGGCTCGCGATCCGCGACGCTATCTTTAAACAGCGAGAGAATCCTGCCGTTTACGGCGTTGACGAGACGCAAAGCGTCTCGTTCGCACACCAGAACGCTCCGCGTTCTGGGGACGGGCGTGAATCGCGTCACTCGGCGACGCAACCCACCGGCGGTGGCCTTGTTGAAACCCAAACGTTTAGCACGCACCGTAACGTACGCATTCACAAGGTTTACGCCGACTTCCGGCACTTGCGCGGAAGGACGGGACGCGCCTGAAACCGACGTCCGGGGTTTTCCGGGGCGAAGGTCACCACGGCCCGCCGTACCACGGTACGGCGGGCGCGGGGTTCGCGTCGTTCGCAAGCACGGTAAATCGGCCTGTGTGCCGTCTAAGTGTGACCGAACCGCCTTCGACCGTGAGGTTGACGCCCTGGGTGAGAGCCGGTCGTTGAAAACGACCGGCGATGACACGCTTGGCGATGGGAGCACTCGTGACGGTGCCACAGGACGCTTTCGGAAGAGTGGTGGTGTGAAACCCGCACCTTCGACGTCGAAAGAGACGGTCCTGAAACCTGCTCGGCAACAGGCCGGGTTTCCTCGTGCTGGGGAAGCCCCGTCGTTTACGACGGGGAGGACGTCACTGCCGTCGCTGAGCGAACGAGTGCGATAAAAATACGTGGGTTGCCAGGTCGTCGCTTACTCGAAGTGGTCGAGGCACTTCTCGTACTCTTCTGCAGCCTTGTCCCAGTTGACGACGTCGAAGAAGCCGTCGATGAACTCGCCGCGGTCCGGGCCGTAGTCGTAGTAGTACGAGTGCTCCCAGACGTCGCAGGCGAGGATGGGGTGGGCACCCCACAGCGCGTGGAGGTCGTGGCGGTCGACCTTCAGGTTGCGGAGCTGCTTGGCGACCGGGTCGTAGACGAGCAGTGCCCAGCCACCGGCGCCGCTCGCGGCGGCCTCGAACTCGCCCTTCCAGGCGTCGTAGGAGCCGAAGTCCTCCTCGATACGGTCCGCGAGGTCGCCTTCGGGTTCGCCGCCGCCGTCGGGGGACATGTTCTCCCAGAACAGCGTGTGGAGGTAGTGGCCACAGCCGTTGTGGGTGACGCTCTCCATCGCGGCACCGGACGAGCTGAAGTCGCCGCTCTCGCGGTTCTCCTCGAGGGTCTCCTCGGCGCTGTTCAGGCCGTCGACGTACCCCTGATGGTGCGTGTCGTGATGCCAGGTGACGACCTGTTCGGAGATCGCCGGTTCGAGCGCGTCGTAGTCGTACGGAAGTTCTGGAAGTTCGTGATCAGTCATAAGGACACCTCTATGATCCGTATCGGTAGCTCGCCTGTTAAGCTTTGAGGATGGGAATGCTATCACTTCACAGGGCGAGGAGGCGGTGGCAAACGCCACAACTCCGGTTTCGACCGCTACTGACCGCAGAGAAATGGCCCGTCCGGCTACAGCTCCTTGTGTTTGGCATGCTCGAGCCACTCCTCGAGGGAGGGCTGATTCCAGTAGCGGACGGTGTCACTGCGCCGGTCGTGTTCGAGCAGACTGGTGTCGGTGAGCTTGGGAAGATGGGAGTGTCGGAGCTCCGTTCGGACGTTTTTCCGGTGTTCGTCGAACTCCCGATCGATGTCGCCGGCTTCGGTCTCGAGTCGAACCACCGCGTCGACGAGCTCGTCGACGGCGGCGACGCCGTCGGCGCGCTCGGAGAGACAGTACAGCACGTACCGTCGTCGCCGGTTCGAGAGAAGATCGAAGATCAGATCCAAAGACGGG
This sequence comes from Natronococcus sp. A-GB1, assembly GCF_029688845.1. Classification (GTDB taxonomy): domain Archaea; phylum Halobacteriota; class Halobacteria; order Halobacteriales; family Natrialbaceae; genus Natronococcus. The sequence continues at coordinate 25,019 of NZ_JARUKW010000016.1, forward strand.
GGCTCCGCGCTCGCGATCGATCTCGAGCCCTGTTCTCGCTTACGCATTCACGAACCACCTACCCTGAGTTACCATTCGAAACCACCATGCTCGTCTACTACAGCCGATACATTAGATGTTCCGTCTATGTATGCTTCTGGCTCATCTAATTCAATGTATGTTGGTAAACAGAAAAACTCGGTCGCGAACGTCGGTAACGAGTTGGCCGCCGGAGCGCTACTCGTAGAGCCAGGCGGCGTCGTGCTGATCGTAGTCGATCAGTTCGGCGTCGTCGAAGTGCAGCGAGATCTCTCGCTCGTTGGCGCCCTCGTCCTCGTGGTCGGCCGCGTGGACGACGTTCCGACCGAGGTCGAGCGCGTAGTCGCCCCGGATCGTTCCGGGCGCGGCCTCGAGCGGGTCCGTCTCGCCGATCATCTGGCGGACCTGCCGGGTCGCGTCCTGGCCCTCCCAGACCATCGGGACGACCGGACCGGAGGTGACGAACTCGACGAGGTCGTCGTAGAACGGCTTGTCTTCGTGTTCGCCGTAGTGTTCCTCGGCCCGCTCGCGGGGCATGTTCTCGATCTTGATACCGACGAGCTTCAGCCCGCGGTCCTCGAGTCGGGAGACGACCTCGCCGACCAGCCCGCGCGCGAACGCGTCGGGCTTGATCATCACGAACGTGCGCTCGGCCTCACTCATCAGGCCTCACTCTCCTCGAGTTCCTCGGTCTCGTCGACCGACTCGTCGCCCGCGGGGACGTCCTCGTCCTCGTCGTCGACGTCGGTCTCGGCCTCGAGATCCTCGTCCTCGCCGGCCTCGACGGTTTCGTCCTCGTCGGCAGGCGTGTCGGTCTCGGCGGGACCTTTGCCGGCGCGACCGGCCTCGGTCCACTCGAGGTCACGCGGCTCGCGACCGAGCTTGTAGTTCTTCTCCGCCTTCGCGCTGGCGAAGTGAAGCACGGTACCGTCGTTCTGGACGTACATGATGCCCGTTCCGGGCTCGATATCCTCGCCCGTGTAGTCACAGGTACGTTTCTCGACCATTATTGTCCTCCGATGGAGTCCGCCTCGCGGGCGGTCTCGCGAAGCTGGAGTACGTCTCCTTCGCGGACCGGCCCGAGGCAGTTTCGGGTGATGATTCGACCCTGGTTTTCGCCCTCCTGAATGCGGCACTTGACCTGCATGGCTTCGCCGTGCATGCCGGTCTTGCCGACGACCTCGATGACCTCGGCGGGCGTGGATCCGCTTTCGTTCTCTTCAGCGCTCATCTCAGGTCACCTCAGTCGAGGTCCTCGACCTTGTTGGCGATCTCTTCGACGTCGTCGGACGCCTCGCCGGCGTCGACGATCGCCGCGGCGGCGCTCCCGACCTCGAGGCCGGCGGCGTGGCCGACGTCGTCCTGGGTCTCGACGAAGACGACGGAGATACCCTTCTCGTCTGCGAGTTCGGGCAGGTGCATGACAATCTCCTCGGGGGAGACGTCCTCGGCGACGTAGACGAGGTCCGCGTTGCCGCGCTCGATCGCTTTGGTGGTCTCGTTGGTTCCTTTCTTTACGCGTCCGGTGTCTCGTGCGACCTCGAGGGCCTCGAGGGCGTCCTCTGCGAGGTCGGCTGGGATGTCTGTGGTTACGTAGACTGACATTGGTTGTTCACCTCTCCTACGCGCGGGCTCGCGCTCCCCTGCCGTCCGGGCTGGGTCCCGGGCCGACGTCCGGTCGGCGGAAGTCCTGTGAGGCTAGGAGCATCATCAACCCCGCGTAGGGTGTACTACGCAGTAGCGTTGCCCCCCTTAAAAGCGTGTCCAAACGACCGGACGAGTGGGATCGGTCCGCACGGCCGGTAGCGGCGGTTTCGGATCGAAACTCGAGGCGGGCCGATCGACCGTGACCGGCTGTGACGATTGACCGCGGGGGACGCGACCGCCAGACCGTGACCTCTTACACCCGAGGCGACGACGCGAGGGTATGGCCGCTGACGACGACCTCGTCGACCTCGCCCGATCGCTCCGCGCGGAGGCGGTGCGGACGAACGAACGACGAGCGCTGGTACTGGCCGGCGACCGGGAACGCGGGTACGAGCGCCTCGAGGCGATCCTCGACCGACTTTCGGTAGCGATCACCCGGACCACGCTCGTCGGACCCGAGGATCGGCTGCGTTGCGAACAGCTCTCCCAGACCCACGTCGGCGAGCTGCTCGGCACGACGCGGGACGTCGTCGTCCTCGACGCCCACGACCAGCTCCAGCCCGACGCTCTCGGGAAGCTCGTCGGAACGGTCGACGGCGGCGGGCTCCTCATCCTGCTGACGCCGTCGCTCGAGTCCTGGCCCGACCGCCGGGACGCGTTCGACGACTCCCTCGCCGTCCCGCCGTTCTCGCTGTCGGACGTCACCGGTCGGTTCAGACGCCGCCTCGTCGAGACGCTTCGAGCGCACCGGGGAATCGGAATCGTTGATCTCGAGACGAGCTGGACCGTCGACGAGGGGCTGACCCGTCCCCCGCCGAGTCTGAACGCGGACGCGGAACTGGAGCCGCCCGCGGACCACCGCTTCCCGCTACCGGCCTACGAGGCCTGTCTGACTAGCGACCAGATCGAGGCCGTCGCCGCGTTCGAATCGCTGCTCGACGCTCCGGCGGCGGTCGTGCTCGAGGCCGACCGCGGCCGCGGGAAGTCGAGCGCGGCGGGGTTGGCGGCCGGCGCGTTCGCCGCCGACGGCGAAGACGTGCTCGTGACCGCCCCAAACGTCCGGAACGCGCGGGAGGTGTTCGATCGCGCCCGGGAGCTCTGTGAGAGCCTCGAGGAAGTCGAGACGGCCGAACAACGCCGACTCGAAACGGCGGCGGGCGGACGCGTCCGTTACCTCGAGCCGACCGCGGCGCTCGAGGACTGCGAGGCCGCCGACGTCGTGATCGTCGACGAGGCCGCCGCGTTCCCGGTCGCGACCCTCGAGTCGCTGCTTGCGGCCGATCGGATCGCGTTCGCGACGACGATCCACGGCTACGAGGGGGCGGGGAGAGGGTTCTCCGTCCGGTTCCGGGATCGCCTCGCCGAGAGCGAACACACCGTCACCGAGCGCACGTTGGCGGAACCGATCCGATACGCTGCCGGCGATCCGGTCGAAGTCTGGGCGTTTCGCGCCCTGTTGCTCGACGCCCGTCCCCCGGTCGGCTCACTCGTCGCGGACGCCGCGCCGGAGACCGTCCGCTATCGGCGACTCGAGCCCGAGGAGCTGCTGGCCGACGAGGGGCTGCTGCGGGAGGCGTTCGGGCTGCTCGTGCTCGCTCACTACCGCACCGAGCCCACCGACCTCGCGCGCCTGCTCGACGCGCCGAACCTCGAGGCTCGCGCGCTGGTCCACGACGGCCACGTCGTCAGCGTCGCCCTGCTGGCCCGCGAGGGGAACCTTCCGGCCGAGCAGCGAGCGATGATGTACGAGGGTGGCCGAATTCGCGGCAACATGCTCCCCGACGTGCTCACGAGCCAGCTACGGGACGAGTGTGCGGGCGAGCCCGCCGGAGTACGGGTCGTGCGGATCGCGACCCACCACGCCGCGCGCTCGCGGGGGCTGGGCTCGCGGCTGCTCGCGGAGATCCGCGAGGAATTCGGTAGCGAAGCCGACTGGCTCGGCACCGGGTTCGGCGCGACGCCCGGCCTCCTCGAGTTCTGGCGGGCGAACGGGTACGCGGCGGTCCACATCTCGACGACGCGCAACGACACCAGCGGGGAGTACTCGGCGCTGTTACTCTCGCCGACGGGCGAGACTGGCGAGACGTTGTGCGACCGCCACGCCGCGCGCTTCGCCCGACGGTTCGCCGCTCTCTGTTCGGACGCCCTCGCCGACCTTGAGCCAGACGTCGCGCGGGCGGTCCTGCGAAGTGTCCCCGTCGACGCCGCCCCACCCCTCGAGTTGAGCGCTCACGAGTGGCGCGTCGTCGCGGGCGCCGCCTACGGGCCGGGTCTGTTCGACGTCGATCCCGGCCCGTTTCGTGAACTAGTCGTTCGCTACCTCATAGAGCGGCCGTCGACGGTCGAACTGACGACCCGACAGGAGCGGCTGCTGGTTCTCCGAGTACTGCAGGCCCGCGACTTGAAGACGGTCGCCGAGCGACTCGACTACCACTCTACCGGGCAGTGTATGCGGGCCCTCGGCGAGGCGTTCTGCCCGCTGGTCGACCGCTACGGAACCGAGGCGGCGCTCGAGGTCCGGGAGCGATTCGCGGAGTCCTGACGCGACTGGCGGCGCTACGACAGCACCCGTCGCAGGATCGCGTTCGGAACGATGTCGAAGGCCCACGCGACGAGTCGCCACCGACGGGTGACGTAGACGTGGCTTCGCTCCTTGCGGATCGCTCGAGCGATCCCTTCGGCCGCAGTCTCGGGCGAACACATCCAGAACGAGCCGTAGGCCAGCTCAGTGTCGACGAACCCTGGTTCGACGGTCGTCACCGTCATGTCCGTCTCGCTCCCGCGCGCTCGCGTCCGCAGCCCCTCGAGGTAGGTCGTAACGAACGCCTTCGAGGCGTTGTACGCCGGCACGGCGCCGTTGCCGAAGTGGGCTGCGACCGACGAAATGCCGACGAGGTGGCCGTCGATCCCCTGCTCCTCGAACTGCGAGATCGCCGCGGTCGCGATCGCCGCGAATCCGCGAACGTTGACGTCGATCGTCTTCCGCTCGGGTTCCCACTCGAGGTCGGGGTTCAGATCGGCGGTGCCGGCGCTGATGACGACGAGATCGACCGATTCCATCGCGTCGGCGAGCGTGTCGAACCGCTCGCGAGCGGTCTCGGGGTCGGCGATGTCCATCGTCGCGACGTACGATCGTGTTGGGAGCTCCTCGCCGATCGCCCGGAGTCGATCGGTTCGTCTGGCCGCCAGCCCGACCTCGTAGCCGTCGGCGGCGAGCTTTCGAGCGAGCGCCTCGCCGATTCCCGAGGAGGCGCCGACGACGATCGCTCCGCGTATCCGTCCCATACCGGTCGGTTCGTCCCCCCGTCCCTAACCGTTCCGGAGGCGGTACGTCTTTGCCGTCGCCGCGTCTTCGCCTCCCTATGGTCGACGTCATCGCCGCCCTCGCGATTGCCCTGCTCGTCGGCGGTGTCGCCGGCACGGTCGTCCCGCTCGTCCCCGGCGGCCTGCTCTCCGTCTCGGGTGTCCTGTTGTACTGGTGGGGGTCGGGGTTTACCGAACCCGGACCGATCTCCCTGCTCGTCCTGCTTTCCCTCGGCGCGCTCACCCTGTTCGTCGAGTTCTTCGCGGGCTCGATCGCCGCCCGTGCTGGTGGTGCGTCCTGGACGACGACGGGTGCCGCCGCGGTCGTCGGGATCGCGCTCATGCTCCTGACCGGCCCGATCGGGCTGCTCGTCGGCCTGTTCGGAACCGTGTTCGTCCTCGAGTTCGTCCGCGGTGGCGACGTCGACCACAGCACCCGGTCGGCGTTCTACGCAACGGTCGGGATCCTCGCGTCGACGGCCGCTCAAGTCCTGCTGACGGCGTCGATCCTGCTTGGTTTCCTCGTCGCGGTCTTCGTCCTCTGAGTGACCGCAAACGCCGAGTCGCTCGCCGTCGTTCCGGGCGTATGGACTGCGCTGAAAACGGCTGCGACCGCCCGGCCTGTGTCGAACTCCACATCCCGTGGGACGAAAACAGGGCCGTCTGTGCTCCCCACGCACGCGTTCTCGGGCGTCAGGACGGCGTCGTCGCGGATCCCCTTCCCGACAGCGCTGACGACCTGCTCGAGGGCGGGTAGCGAAAGAAGACGAGGCCGAGGAGATGGACGACGAGAACGGTGAAGCGGAAGAAGAGAACGGCGAGGATGAGACGGACGATAACGACGACGAAGACGAGTAACGCCGATCATCCGCTGTCTCCGTCCCGAGTCGGGCCCTCGCCGTTCGACTCGAGGCGCGATCGAATCGGTCGACGGGTTCGGTATCCGGTAGTCGCGACGGCTCAGGGGTGGGCGTAGTAGGCGAGCGTCCCGTCCTCTCCGTCCGAGCCGTCGATCCGAGCGAAGCCGACGCGCTCGAACTGCACCATCTCGTCGGGCTCGAGGGCGGCGACCTCGGGTTCGGCCCGGCCACTGACGTCGCCGTCCATCGTCCGCATTCGGACGGGGACGCTCTCGGCTGCCGGCACCCAGTGGACGACGTCGACGTCGCCCTCGCGAACGACGTCGATATCTTCACCAGTGTACTGGAGCGTATCACGGGTGTACTGGAAACAGCCCAGCCCCTTGAGCCAGATCCGCTCCTCGCGCTGGGGGAGGTCGTCGGGCTCGAGCAGGACGGCGTCGCCGGCGGGGATCTCGCGGACGCCGCGGTCCTCGTGGTTGGGGTGTAGCGGCGGGTTCGCCTCGCCGGGTGGGCTCCCACCTAACGGGACCTCGCGCCCGTCGCGGACGAGGAACCGGCGGTCGGTCTCTTCGTCGATCAGGTCGCGATTGTTCGCGTAGATCGAACTCATCGCGAGGTCGACGTCGCTGGTCGACGTGCCGAGGCCAACCATCGCGTCGACGATGGCCTCGCCACGGATGCCGCGCCGACGAAGGCTCTGCAGCGTCGGCGCGCGCGGATCGTCCCAGCCATCGAGTTGTCCCTCGTCGATCAGTTCCGCGATCGTCGACGTGCTCATCTTCACGTCGTAGGCGTCGATCTGGACGTGGCCCCAGTGGACGACCTCGGGGTACTCCCAGCCGAAGTAGTCGTACAGAAAGCCCTGCCGTTTCGCCGAGTCCTGCAGGTCGATCCCGCGGATGATGTGGGTGACGTCGACGACGTGGTCGTCGATCGCCGACTGGAAGTCGAGCATCGGCCAGCAGCGGTACTCCTCGGCTTCCTTGCGCGGGTGGGGCGTGTCGATCATTCGGAAACCGACCCAGTCCCGCAGCGCGGGGTTCTTGTGCTCGATGTCGGTCTTCACGCGGAGGACCATCTCGCCGCTGTCGTAGACGCCCGCGATCATGTCCTCGAACTCTTCGAGAACGGTTTCGACGTCCTTCTCGCGGTGGGGACAGGCCTCGCCGCTGTTTTTCAGCTCGGAGAACTCCTCGCCCGAACACGAGCAGGTGTAGGCCCCGCCCATGTCGATCAGCTTCCGGGCGTGGTCGTAGTAGATGTCGAGGCGGTCGCTGGCTTTGAACGTCGCGTCGGGCCCGAACCCGAGGTAGTCGAGATCCTCGAGGATCGCGTCGTAGGCCTCGAGGTCGGGCCGCTTGGTCTCGGGGTCGGTGTCGTCGAAGCGAACGCAGAACCAGCCGTCGTAGCGCTCCTTGTAGGTGCCGATGACGGCGGGCATCCGGGCGTGGCCGACGTGCCACGGCCCGTTGGGGTTCGGTGCACACCGCATCCGTACCTCGTCGTACTCCTCCGCGCGGGGGAGGTCGGGCAGGTCGTGGTCGTCGCCCTCGTCCTCGGCCTCGATCTCGGCGAGCTCCTCGGGCGCGAGCTCCTCGAGCCGTTCGCGCTTCTCGGCGTATGTGAGGTCGTTGACCCGTCCGACGACACCGCCGACGACGCCCGGAATCTGGTCGCCGTGTTCGCGAAACGCCGGGTTGTCGCCCATCAGCGGCCCCATGATCGCGCCGACGTCGGCGTCGCTCTCGTGTTTTACCGCGTTCAACAGCGCGTGTTTCTCCGCCTCCCGCTCGATCCGTTCGCGCAAGTCGTCGTCCATTACCGTGGGGTATTCGCCGCCCGCTCAAAACCGCAGCGGTGTCGGCCCGTCCGCCCACGTTCCGAGCAGGAGCGTCGTCTCGCCGATTCCGCGTCAGGCCGGCGCGGGCGGCTGCTGTGCCGCGTCGATCCAGAACCGTTCGATCGCCTCCGCCATCGAGGTGAACTCCGGCATGGCGTCGGGCTTCGTGAGGTAGGCGTTCGCGGCGCTGGCGTAGCTCGCGGTGATATCCTCCTCGGCGCTCGAACTCGAGAGCACGAGCACCGGCGGCGGCGGGTAGTCGAGTTCCTCCTCGAGCATTTCGAGGATGTCGAGCCCGTCCTTTCGCGGGAGATTCAGATCGAGCAACACCAGGTCGGGACATGGCTCGGAATCCTCGGGCTGTCGGAAGTACGTCGCCGCCTCCTTCCCGTCGCTGATGACCCGGAACGAGATCTCGCTCTCGGTCGCGCGGAACGCCTCTTGCGTGAGGCGAACGTCACCCGGGTTGTCCTCGATCAGAAGCACGTCTACCGGCTCGTCGGGCGTGTGGTCGTTCATACACACTACTACGGATGTTACGTGCCTAAGACTCGTCCCTACACACTTGGTGATCGATGCCCTTCTCGGGAACTAGCAGAGAACGCGTCGTTCGACGGACGTACACGCCGGTCCCATCGCGGGGTAGAATGGAGCGACGCTGAGACCCCGCGATCTGATAGCCCCCGTTCGCCGCTCGGTCTTTCGGAGCAGCCCACCGTTGCCAATCGGTAGTGACAATTATGTACCCGTCTCTGGTAGGTCCAGTATGGGTGGTCCGAAGCATGTGGGAGAGATACTCTTAGCGGAGGATAACCCGGGCGACGTCCGTCTCACCAGGGAGATGTTCGAGAACGCAGGGCTCCGGGGGAACTACCACGTCGTCACCGACGGCGTCGAGGCGATCGAGTTCCTCGAGCGACGCGGCGAGTACGAGTCCGCCCCCCGTCCCGATCTCGTCCTTCTCGACTGGCACTTTCCGAAGAAAAGCGGGGAGGAGGTGCTCCAAACTATCAGGGCCGACGAGGAACTCCGCGAGATTCCGGTCGTCGTGCTGACGGGGACACAACCGGAGCTAGAGAAGGTACAGTCCGAACCGCCACGGGCGGACGCGTACGTCCTGAAGCCCCTCGAGCCCGAGCAGTGTCGCAGTCTCGTCGAGGAGTTCTGTCTCGACTGAGACGGCTGCCGTCCCGATTTCCCGGAGCGGTCGGAGGACGGCTCGCGATCTTCGGAACCGACGGCAGGAGTTCGCACGAGAACGGTCTCCAGTCGGATCGACTCCCGGACTCCCGACGGAACTCCTCGAGAATCGGGGTCGAGACCGACCCGATCAGTATCCGCGTTCGATCAGGTAGTCCGCGATGTCACAGAGCAGTTCGCGGGCCTCGTTGTCCGGGAGCACCTCGAGTCGGTCCTTCCCCTGCTCGACGAGTTCGCGGGCACGGTCGTTCGCGTAGGTGATCGAGCCGACGCGCTCGAGTTCGGCGACGGCGTCGTCGATCTCGCTTTCGGTGACGCGTTCGACGTCCTCGGTGTCGACCAGGTCCTCGATTTCGACTCCCTGATCGCGGGCGTGGACGGTAATCAGCGTCTGTTTCTCCTCGACGAGGTCGCTTCCTCGCTGTTTGCCGAGCTCCTCGCTTGGCACGGTCAGATCGAGCACGTCGTCGTGGATCTGGAAGGCACGCCCGATGTCGAGCCCGTAGCCGTACAGCGCGTCGATCGTCTCCTGGTCCGCTCCCTGCAAGATTGCCGGGAGACACGCCGACGCGGCGTAGAGGACGGCGGTCTTCTGTTCGACCATCTCGAGATACTCCTCGGGGGAGACGTCCTCGCGTTGCTCGAAGTCGACGTCGAGCGCCTGGCCCTCGCAGATCTTCGTGCAGGTCGTCGCCAGCACGTCGAGGGCGTCGACCGCTCTGTCCGACGCCGCACCGGTTTCGAGCATGATCTCGAACGCCTTGGAGTAGAGCGTGTCGCCCGCGAGAATCGCCGTCTCGAGGTCGTACTCGCGGTGGACAGACGGAACCCCACGGCGGAGGTCGTCGTCGTCCATGATGTCGTCGTGAATCAGCGTAAACGACTGGATGACCTCGACGCTGACAGCGGCGGCCATCGCGTCGATCGTCTCCGGTGTCTGCGGCTGGGCGTCCTCTCCGTCCGCGGCCGGTGGGTCCGACCGTCCGTCGAGGGTGGGAAACTCCCGGTAGTCCGTCGAGAGCGGCTCGACGTCGGCGAGTGCTTCCGCGGTTGTCAGCAACACCGTCGGTCGGAGCCGCTTGCCGCCTGCGTCCAGCAGGTACCGTGAGGCCTCGTAGAGCCGTTCTGGCCGCTGGATCGGAAGCGCTTCGGGGATCGCCTCGTTGACCAGTTTGCGGCGCTGGTTGACGGCCTCGAGCACCGCTTCCTCGCGTGCCTCGGGAATCGTCATATCAGTCGACAAGCTGGATGAGGTTGCCGTTGCGAGTCACGTGCAGGTCGCGGCCCATCCTGTACCCCTCGCTCTCGCAGAGGTCGACGTAGCTGGAGAACCCTTTCAGGTCCTGGTGAGCGGGGATGATGTGCTGGGGCTGGAGCGCGTCGAGCATCTCGTAGTGGCCCTCCTGGTTGAGGTGGCCCGAAACGTGGATGTCGTCGTAGACGCGGGCGCCCTGCATACCCAGCAGCTTCTCGGCCTGGTAGCGCTGACCCTCGTTGGTCGGCTCCGGAATCACGCGAGCGGAGAAGACGACCTTGTCGCCGTCGTCCAGTTCGTATGGAGTCTCGCCGCGGGCCATCCGGGTGAGCATCGCGCGGGGCTCGCCCTGGTGGCCCGTTACGACCGGCAGGAAGTTCTCCTTGCCCTCGTTCATGATCCGCTTGAACGTGCGATCGACGGATTTGCGGTGGCCGAACATGCCGAGATCGTCCGGGAAGTCGACGAAGTCCAGTCGCTCGGCCGTGCCCGAGTACTTCTCCATCGAGCGGCCCAGCAGCACGGGCTGGCGGCCGATGTCCTTCGCGAACTCGACGAGGCTCGTGACCCGTGAGATGTGACTCGAGAACGTCGTCGCCACGATCCCGCCGTCGTAGTCCTCCATGCTGTAGAGGACGTCACGGAGGTGTTCGCGGGCGACGTTCTCGCTGGGGGTCCGGCCCTTCTTGCTCGCGTTCGTACAGTCCTCGATGTAACACAGCACGCCGTTGCCCTCGCGACCGATCTCGCGGAACCGCTCCATGTCGATCGGGTCGCCGATGACCGGCGTGTGGTCCATCCGCTTGTCGAGCCCGTAGACCACGGCGCCCTCGGGGGTGTGGAGCACGGGGTTGATCGCGTCGATGATCGAGTGGGTGACGTTGACGAACTCGAGGTCGACCTGGCCGGAGTCGCCGATCGACATCGTTTCGCCGGCGTCCATCTTCACGAGGTCGTTCTCGACGCCGAACTTCTGTTCGCCCTCGATCTGCTGTTTGACCAGTTCGATCGTAAACGGCGTCGCGACGATCGGTGCGTCGTACCGGTGGGCCAGCTTCGAGATGGCGCCGATGTGATCCAGGTGGCCGTGCGTCGGGACGATCGCCTGGACGTCGCCCTCGAGGTCGGACATGATTCGGTCGTCCGGAATCGCACCCATGTCGATCAGATCCAGACTGTGCATCCGCTCGGTCTCGACGTTGTCGTGGATAAGAACCTGCGAGAGGTTCAGCCCCATGTCGAAGATGACGACGTCGTCGCCGGCGCGAACGGCAGTCATCTGCCGTCCGACTTCCTCGTAACCGCCAATCGTTGCAATTTCGATTTCCATAGTTGCTAGCACTGAAAGCCGCGTGTGGACTCTCACTGAAACGGTCCGCGGACTCCCGGTTGTGCGGCCCCGGCGTCTTGCAGCGCGTCGGCCATCCCGCTATGCGTTCGTGGCAGGGTATTCCGCCAGTCGGCCTCCCGGAAACGCCGTGAGGCCCGAACGCACTTGCCCGCGGGTACGTTGTTCCTCCCTACACGCTCGGATGTTAAAAACGCAGTGGGTTGGGTCCCGGCGAGCGCGCCGAGCCGTCGATCGAGTGTCGAACCGCCCGATCGTTTGCTTTTGACCGAAAGTGGTTGACGAGTGCGGGTCGAGGTGTCGACGGCTTCGCAATCGGTTCCGAAACACCAACGTTTCTTAGCGCTCGCGGAAAACCATCGTCCGATGACGAAGGATCTCGAGCGCGACCTGGGGCTGTCTGCCGTAATCGCGATCAGCATGGGCGCGATGATCGGCAGCGGAATCTTCATCCTGCCCGGGATCGCGATGGCCGAAGCCGGCCCCGCCGTGATCCTCGCGTTCGTGGTCGCGGCGATCCTGGTCGTTCCCGCCGCACTCAGCATCGCCGAGCTGGGGACGGCGATGCCGGAAGCTGGCGGGGACTACGTCTTCATCGAGCGAGGGATGGGGCCGGCGATGGGAACGATCGCCGGGCTCGGGACCTGGCTCATGCTGATGTTGAAGGGAGCGCTCGCGCTCGTCGGCGGCATGTTCTACCTCGAGGCCGTGATGGCGCTGCCGAGCGTCGAGGCGGTGGCAGTGACGTTCGCGGTCGTTCTCATCGCTATCAACCTGATCGGGGTCAAACAGACCGGCGGACTGCAACTGATCATGGTCGTCGTCATGCTGGTGATCCTGTCGGTGTTCGTCGCCGGATCGATCATCCGGGTCGACGGCGCGAACTACGATCCGTTCTTCACCGAGGGGATGGGTGGCGTGTTCACCGCGACCGCGACCGTGCTCGTCTCCTACGCCGGCGTCACGAAGGTCGCGGCCGTCGCCGAGGAGATCGAGGACCCGGGCCGGAACCTTCCGCTTGGACTCCTCGTCTCGCTGGTCGCGACCTCGATCCTCTACGCCCTGTTGGTGTTCGTCCTCGTCGGCGTCATCGAGGGCGAAGCGCTGGCCGGGGAGGAGGCGCCGATGGCCGAGGCGGTCGACCTGCTGTTTGGCGAACTGTTCCTGTACGCGATCGTTCTGGCCGCACTGCTGGCCCTGGTCAGTACCGCCAACGCAGGTATTCTGACGGCCTCGCGGTACCCGCTCGCGTTGAGTCGCGACAATCTCTTTCTGGACATCTTCGAGTATATCCACCCGCGATTCGCGACTCCGGCGGTCGCGATCCTCTCTACCGGCGGGATCATGATTCTCGCGATCCTCACGCTCGACGTCGAACAGATCGCCAAATCCGCCGGCGCCTTCCAGATCCTCGTCTACATCCTGGTCTGTGGTGCCCTCATCGCATTTCGCGAACGCGATCTGGAGTGGTACGACCCCGAGTTCTCCACGCCCGGCTACCCGTGGGTCCAGCTGTTCGGCATCGCTTCGGGCGTGTTCATCATCTCCCGGATGGAGCTGCTCCCGATCGTCGGCTCGGTCGGGATCGTCATCGGCGGGTTCGTCTGGTACAAGCTGTACGCCCAGGAACGTGTCGAGCGCGAGGGAATCGCGAAAGGCCTCGCGCGCCGCGAAGCGGGACGACAGTTCGTCCGCGACACGGAAGCCCAGCTCGAGCGATCCGACCAGTACGAAGTCCTCATCCCGATCCGGCGGGACGTCACCCGCGAGCAGGAGGACGCCCTGATCCAGATGGCCGCACCGATCGTTCGCCGCCGTGGCGGGCGGATCCGCGTCGTTCGGTTCGACGAGGTACCCGACCAGGTTCCCCTCGACACCGCGGCCGACGAGCTCACCTCCGAGGACGTCGAGTTCGAGACCCGGACCGACCACCTGGTGCGGTACCTCGAGGTGCCCGTCGAGGTCGGCGAGATCGTCAGCCACGACAGCCGCCACGCGGTCGTCAACTTCGCGGAACGGACCGGGGCGGACCTCGTGTTGGCTCGCCAGCGGCCGACGAGCCGGCTCGAGACCCTGTTCGGCCGGGACGCGGACTGGATCATGGAACACGCCCCCTGTGACGTCGTCTTCGTCCAGCACGAACAGCGCGGTGAGATCGACGAGATCGCGGTCGTCACCGATCGCAGCCCGTTCAACGACCCGCTCAAAGTCGAGCTCGCGGACGCGATGGCCGACACGCTGGGGGCGTCGGTCAGGTTCCTCTTTGCGGTCTCCGAGGACGCACCGGAGGAGCTGCTCGAGACGGTCGAGGCGTACCACGACGATCTCGACGATCTCTGTACCGTCCCCGTCGACTCGACGATCGTTCGCACGGACGACGAGGTCGAGGGGCTCTCCGAAGCGATCGCATCGGCCGATCTGGTGATGCTGAGTACTGTCACCCACCGTCGGCTGCCGGACCTGTTCGTCGAACGACGGTCGGATCGACTCGCCGCCGCGATCGAACAGCCCGTACTGCTGGTCCACTCGAAAAAGACGCGCCGAGGGTCGTTCCTGCGACCGATTCTAAATCGGGTGCTGTTCGACTGATGGCCCCAGTTTCGCCTGCCGCCGGAGCTCCGTGTTAGGCTTCGATCTCTACATCCTCGATCCGTTCGGGATCGAGCGGGTGGGCCTCGCTCCTGTAGGTCGCGTAGACCGCGTCGGCCCACTCGCGGGCTTCGGGTAGGTCCGTATCGACGAGTACCGTCACGCCGCCGCTGTCGGGGTCGTAGCCGCTGACGGCGACCCGGTCGTCGAGCCTGCTGATCCCGTAGGGCGGTAGCTCGTCGTGAACCAGCGCGGTCAGGTTCCCGCTCTCGAGGAGCCTGGCACACCGTTCGGGATACGTCGACAGCATGTACGCGGCGACGTCGGGCGAGTCGATCAGCTCCGCGTCCATCCCATCGAGGACGCGCTGTCCGAACTCGTCAGTACAGGGATCGTAGAGCCCGACGTCGAACCCGACGAACCGGAACCGGTCGGTCTCGCGAAGCAGCGAGCGGAACCTGTTCACCGGCCGATACGGCGTGTCGTGTTCGGCGGCGGTCACGGTCGTCCGTCCCGGTTGCTCGAGGGCGAGCTCGAGGATCGCGTCCGGCAGCTCGGTCCAGACGCCCCGCAGCGTTCGCTCGGTTTCGATCAGGGCGAGCAGCGTCTCCATCCCGTTGGCGACGGCCGTCCCAAGTGCGGTTGCCCGGTACCGATGTCCGTCGCGACGAACCCAGCCGCGGTCCTCGAAGCTCCGGAGTGTTCGTCGGATCGTCGACGGCGACGCCCCGGTTAGCCCGCGGAGTTCGCCGCGAGTCCGCGGACGGGCCGCCATCGCGGCCAGCGCCGGAACGCGGTGTTCCGACCGAGCGAGGTAGGCGACGTCGTCGATCGCCTCTCGCGGCGCCGCTGGTGTGCTACCAATAGACATAGTGAGCGTACAGCCCCGCTCTCGATAATCGTTTCCTCACTGCGGAGCGACCGTTCGACGCCGACGAACGTCACCGACGCGCTATTCGATCGTCGTCCCCGACGCCTCGCCCTCGAGGAACCCCTCGAGTTCCTCGAGCCCGAAAATCGACGCGTCGGCCTCGAGTGCGAGCAGCGCCCGCACCTTCGCGGCCATCCCGCCGGTGACGTCGGTCGCCTCGCTCTCGCCGAGGACGTCGGCGACGGTCCCGTAGGACGCGATGCGGTCGATGACCGCATCGTCGTCGTCGAGTACGCCCGGAACCGTCGAGCAGAGGCCGATCCGGTCGGCCTCGAGGGCGCGCGCGAGTTCGGCGACGAGCTCGTCGCCGCTGACAATCGTCGTTCCCTCGCCCGCGTGAGCGATCACGTCGCCGTGGAGAACGGGAACGAACCCCTCCTCGAGCAGCGTCCGGACCTGTCCCGTCGGCAGGTGGAGTTCGCCGTCGGCGTCGCGATGACCCACCGAAAAGGGGTGGATCGGGACCGCGGGGACGTTGCGCTCGAGCAGCCGCGACCGTACGAACGCGTTCAGCGTCGTCATCGCCCCGTGGATGTCCTGTACTGCGGCTGGATCGTGCGTTCCGGACGTCGTGCTGACGCCGTGTTCGCTCGCGTTGTGGTGACCGAAGCTCCCGCCGCCGTGGACGACGACGAGCCCCTCGGCGAGCGATTCCGAGGGGGACTCGAGGGCGTCGGCGACGGCATCTGCCGCCCGGTCGAGCGCCTCGCCGTCGAGGGTCTCGGCGCGGTCCTTGTCGGTGACGACGCTGCCGCCGAGCTTCAGGACGATCATTCGAGTCGCTCCACCCCCGTCTCGGCGAGTTCGGCACGGAAGGTCTCCTCGCAGCCGGGCGTGTACGAGAGGGCAGTCTCGGTCTCGTCGGTCGGATCGAGCGCGACGATACAGCCGCCGCCGCCGGCCCCCGTCAGCTTCGCGCCGCGGGCGCCGGCGTCTCTGGCCGCCCAGACCATCGAGTCCAGCGAGCGCGAGGACACCCCCAGCGCCGACAGCAGCCCGTGGTTGAAGTTCATCAGTCGACCGAGTTCCTCGAGGTCGCCCGCCTCGAGGGCCTCCTCGCCGTTGCGAACGACGTCGCCGATCGCCGCGACGGTATCCTCGGCGAAGTGGTACTCCTCGCGGAGTTCTCTAACTCCCGCGACGAGCTGCCCCGTATCGCCCGCGCCGCCGTCGAACCCGATCACGAGCGGGAGGTCTGGCGCCTCGATCGAGCCGCAGTCGTCGCCCTCGACGCGGACCGCCCCGCCCGTCGCCGAGCAGAACGTGTCGGCGCGGGAGGCCTGGCCATCCTGAACCTCGTACTCGGTCCGAAAGGCGCGGTCGGCGATCTCGGTTGGCTCGAGTTCGACTCCCAGTTCGCGGGTTGCAGCGTCGATAGCGGCGACGACCACTGCCGCGGAGGAGCCCAGTCCCGCACCCAGCGGGATGTCGCTCTCGATGGTGACGTCGAAGCCGACCGCCTCCTCACCAGTGACGTCTCGTACCTGTTCGATCGCGCCGTCGACGTACCCCATCGCCGCCGTCACCAGCGACTCGGAGACGTCGACGTCGGGCTGTTCGTCCGCGCTCCCGCCGTACTCGACCGTGAAGCCGTCCAGACTGAGGTCCTCGGCGTGAACGCGCAGCTTCCCGTCGTCGCGTCGCCGGACGCCGACGCGCGCCCGCCGTTCGATCGCACACGGGACCGCGGGCTCGCCGTAGACGACCGCGTGCTCCCCGAAGAGATAGACCTTGCCGGGGGCGCTCGAGCGTGTCATACCCGGCCGTTCGAACGACGGCGGTTAATAGTTGACTGTGTCCGGGTGCGACGCTCGTCGTGTCGGATCGCTCCGCTCGCGCCGGTCGGCCCTACAGAACGGCGAACGAGATCAGCCGGTAGACGAGCCCGACCGCAAAAAGCGCTATCAGGCCGATCGTCGACACCAACACCGGCAGCGGCATTTTCTTCTCTTCGAACTCGAAGACGTGCTCGAGCATACAGTTCGTTTCACAGGGAAGAACCCTAACGCTATCGCTCCGGGGCGACGATCGACGAGAAAAGCAAATCCGTCGGCTACACCATGCTCTCGAAGTCCTCGAGCGCGTAGGACGGCTCGGCGCCGCGGCGGTCGAGAACCTCGTTGGCGAGCAGCCAGTAGACCACGGAGAGGGCCTTGCGACCCTTGTTGTTCGTTGGGACGACCAGGTCGACGTTGCTGACCTGGTTGTTCGAGTCACACATCGCGATGACCGGGATACCCACGGTGATCGCCTCCTTGACGGCCTGGGCGTCGCCGATCGGGTCGGTGACGACCACGACGTCGGGTTCGATGTAGCCGTCGTACTTCGGGTTGGTCAGTGTGCCGGGGATGAAGCGGCCGGTGCGGGCGCGGGCGCCCACGGCCTCGGCGAACTTCTCGGCCGGGAACCGACCGTACTGGCGGCTCGAGGTGACCAGGATCTGCTCCGGGTCGTAGTTCGAGAGGAAGTCCGCGGCCGTTCGGATGCGGCCGTCGGTCTTCGAGACGTCGAGCACGTAGAGGCCGTCGGTCCGGACGCGGTGGATGAACCGCTCCATGTCCTTGGTCTTCTGCTGGGTCCCGATGTGGACGCCGGCGCCGAGGTAGTCCTCGACGGGGATCAGCAGGTCGGCCTCCTCGTCGCTCATGACGTCGTCGTCGAGCGAGGGTCCTGCGTCTTCTTCGGCCTCGGCCTCCTCGGCCTCGGCGGGCTGTTCGTCAGCAGGCTCGACGTCCTCGTCGGGATCGGCGGCGGGGCCGGGCCCTTCGGCCGGCTCCTCGTCGATCTCCTCGTCGGCGGCGTCGAGCCCTTCCTGGGTTGCGTTTTCGTCTGTCATGTCGCGTCGTCTGCGATTCTGATGAGCTCGTTGAGCTTGGCGGTTCGCTCGCCGCCGACGGCGCCCGTCTTGATAAAGGGCGCGTCGGTTGCGACGGCGAGGTGTGCGATAGTCGCGTCCTCGGTCTCGCCCGAACGGTGGGAGACGACCGAGTCGTAGCCGTGCTCGGTCGCGAGTTCGATCGCGTCGAAGGCGTCGGTCAGCGTCCCGATCTGGTTCGGCTTGATCAGGATGCTGTTTGCCGCGTCGCGATCGATTCCCTCCCGCAGTCGGTCGGTGTTCGTGACGAACAGGTCGTCGCCACAGACCAGCGTCTGCTCGCCGACCTCGTCGGTGAGGTCGGCGAAGGCGTCGTAGTCGTTCTCGTCGAGGGGATCCTCGACGTAGACCAGGTCGTACTCGCGGACCAGATCGGCGATGTACTCGATCTGCTCGTCGGTGTCGCGGCTGACGCCCGCCGAGTCGTATTCGTAGGTTTCCGAGTCGGCGTCGTACATCTCCGCGGCCGCGACGTCGAGTCCGAAGCCAATCGTGAAGCCGACCTCGTCTTCGACCCGTGAGACGGCCTCCTCGACGATCTCGAACGCTTCCTCGTCGTCGATCGACGGCGCCCACGCGCCCTCGTCGCCCTTTCCGGAGGGGTAGTCACGCTCCTCGAGGATGTCGGCGACCTCGCCGTGGACGGCGGCGTTGGCGAAGACGGCGTCCTCGACGCTCGGCGCGCCGACGGGTGCGGCGAGGAACTCCTGAATGTCGGTCGCGTCGGCGGCGTGTTCGCCCCCGCCGACGACGTTGCCAAGCGGTGTCGGGAAGTTCTCGCCCCGGAAGGTGCCGCCGAGGTGCTGGAACAGCGGCGCGCCCAGCACGTCGGCGCCGGCCTTCGCGGCAGCCATCGAGATCGCGACCGCGCTGTTGGCGCCGATCTTCGAGAAGTCGTCGGTGCCGTCGGCGGCCCGCAGTGCGGCGTCGATCTCGCGCTGGTTGCCCGCGTAGGTCTCGCCGACGAGCCGCGGCACGGCGTGCTCGCGGGCTGCAGCGATCGCCTCGTCAGCCGGCAGTTCGATCGCCTCGAACTCGCCGGTACTCGCCCCGCTCGGCGCCGCGGCGCGGCCGAAGCCACCACTCTCGGTGACGACGTCGGCCTCGACCGTGGCGTTGCCACGCGAGTCGAGGATCCGGCGGAGCCGGACGTCGGTGACGAGCGTCATCGCTTCGACCCCCGGTTGACCGTAAAGGGGAGCACGTCGGCGTCGTACTCCTCGGCGGCGATCAGGATCGGTTC
Organism: Natronococcus sp. A-GB1; assembly: GCF_029688845.1. Taxonomy (GTDB): domain Archaea; phylum Halobacteriota; class Halobacteria; order Halobacteriales; family Natrialbaceae; genus Natronococcus. The sequence goes on from NZ_JARUKW010000016.1 coordinate 44,131, forward strand.
GCTCCGATCCGTCTCGATCAGCACCGGCGCACCGTAGGAGATCTGCAGCGCTCGCGCGCCCAGAATGCGTGCCTTCTCGTATCGGTTGTGGCGTTCCTGTTGCATTGTTACTGGTATGGTGAGACCACGTCGACGAGGTCGGTGTGGCTGACGAGCATCCGCCGACAGCAGTAGCGGTCGACGCCGAGATCGTCGAGCACCTCCTGTGGGTCTTCGTCGCCCTGGTTGGCTCGCTCGTCGAACTCCTCCCAGTGTTCGCCGACGACGTTTCCACAGGTGAAACACCGAACCGGTACCATCATATGTGAATCACCTCAGCGGTAGGACTTCTGGTAGCGAGCCCGAGCGCCCGGGCCGCCCCACTTCTTCGGTTCGGACTGTCGAACGTCGTTGACCAGCAGCGAGCGGTCGAACTCCATGTAGGCGTCGCGGAGCTCGGCGTCGTTCGTATGCTGGACGATCCCGCGGGCGATGGCGGTGCGGACGGCGTCGGCCTGTCCGCTGATGCCGCCACCCTCGACGTGGATCTCGATGTCCATCTCGTCGCGGAGTTCGTCGCCGGCGATGCGGAACGGCTCGAGCATCTTGAGTCGCGACATCTCCGGTTCGACCAGTTCGACCGGTTTCGAGTTGATACGGACGCGGCCCTCGCCCTCGCGAACCGTTGCGCGGGCGACGGCGGTCTTCTTCTTTCCACTCGTGTTCGTTACCATGTGACGTTAGCACCTAACTGTTCGCTGACCTCGTGCAGGTGCACGAAGCGGATGTTCGAGAGTCGATCGAGCGACGTGTCCTCGAGGACCTCTGCCTCGTCGTCCTCGTAGGGGTTGCCGACGTAGACCCGAACGTTGTCGAGCGCCTCCCGGCCGCGGGGCTTCTTGTACGGCAGCATGCCGCGAACGGAGCGCTTGAGGATCGTGTCGGGTCGCTTCGGGTAGTACGGACCGCTGTCGGAGCCGAGCTCCAGACGCTTGCGGTAGGTCCCGAAGACGTCCTCGGCGTCGCCGGTGATGACGGCGTCCTCTGCGTTGACGATCGCGACGCGCTCCCCGTCGAGGGCACGCTGTGCGACCTGGCTCGCGACGCGGCCGAGAATGCAGTCTCGAGCGTCGACGACGACATCTGCTTCGAACTCTGCCATGCTCATCGAATCACCCGGACGTTGGCTCCCTCGGGGTTGTTCTCGAGCACCTGCTCGAGCGGGACGGTGTCGCCGACCTGTTCGATCTTCGTCTCTGCGGAGGACGAAAAGTCGACGGCGGCGACGGTGACGTTTTTCTGTAGTGCGCCGGATCCCAGCACCTTGCCGGGAACGACGACGGTCTCTTCCTCGCGTGCGTATCGCTCGATACGGCCCAGATTGACCTCGGCGTGAGTACGCCGGGGCTTCTCGAGACGATCCGCAACGTCTTGCCAGACGTCGGCGTCCCGTTCCCGGGACGTCGACTTCAGCTCGGCGATGAGATCGTTGAGCCTCGGATTGGTTTTGCTACTCATTGGTTTCCTCCAAATACTGCGGGCACGCGACGAGACAGTTCCTCGTCTCGTCGGTGCAGTTGATCGCTGAGAAGTGGATGCAGGGAGCAGGATTTGAACCGTCGGGAGACGCTGTTGCGACTCCCGTGGCTCAAATCCGTGCGGTCCATTTTTACGGCTCTTCGGTTCGGTCGAGCCGAAAAATGCAGGGAGCAGGATTTGAACCTGCGGACTCCTACGAGACAGCGCCCTGAACGCTGCGCCGTTGGCCTGACTTGGCTATCCCTGCTCGCACTTCCGTCTACCCGTCGCCCCTTCAAACCCCTTTCGGTTCGAGCTGCCGACGTCCTGCCAGTCTCGCTGGAGACGGCGCTGGCGAGGAACGCGTCGGCGACGTGGGTTTGGGGGCGTCGGATCATGTTATAGCTGTACTGCCTCTTCGAGTTCGGTCGCGCGCGCCTCGATCGAGTCGACGGCTCGCGTGACCAGTTCCTCGACACTAAAGGAGCCGTCCGTCTCCACGTGGAAGACGAAGGCGTTCGAAACGTCCTCCAGGTGGACCTCCTTGCCGGGATGGCGGGTCGAGAGGTCGTGGTCGAACTCGCTCGTCGGGACGAGTTCGCCGTTCTCCTCGACGACTCCCCGGACGATCTGGGATTCGGGCTCCTGGAACTCCGGCAGGTCGTCGACGACCTCCACGCGCTGGAGATGTCGGTAGCCGACCGCGACCCCGCCCTGGTGTTTCGCGTGGTTCTTCCCGCGCTCGAGTCGGGCCTCGGCCTCGGCCTCGAGGCGCTGGCCCTCTTTGAGCTCGATGATCGGGACGTTCTCGTCGGCGGCTTCGACGAGCGAGTCGCTCGAGACGAGATCGCCCGAGTAGGCGGTGGCCGGTCCTTCGACGTCGATCGAGAGCGTCACGGTGTCGTCCTCGACGAACTCGCCTTCCGGCGGGGTCGTCAGCGGAACGAGTCCGAGCCGCAGGGCGAGCTGTTCGTCGAACATCACCGACGAGTTCTCGACGAACCGGACGGTGTCGATCGCCATCGTCGGGACGTCGGCAACCATCGCGCGACGGATCCCGTTGGCGAACGCGGGGGTGATCCCGCGGACGAGGAATCGACCCTCTCGATCCCCGCGTTCGACGAACTCGACGTCGTACTCCTCACTCATGGGTTAGTAGCCGCCCTTGCCTTTGGGTGCGCGCGATCCGTCGTGTGGGATCGGCGTGACGTCCTCGATGCGCCCGATCTCGATGCCCGAGCGGGCCAGCGCGCGGATCGTCGCCTGCGCGCCGGGACCGGGGGACTTCTGGAGGTTGCCGCCGGGACCGCGCACGCGAACGTGCAGTCCCGTGATGCCGGCAGCCTTGACCTCCTCGGCGATCGACTCGGCCATCTGCATCGCCGCGTACGGCGAGGCCTCGTCGCGGTTCTGCTTGACCGCGGTCCCGCCGGAGGACTTGGCGATCGTCTCCGACCCGGTGAGGTCGGTGACGGTCATGATCGTGTTGTTGAACGATGCGTGCACGTGGGCTACGCCCCACTTCTCGTCGTCCTGGCTCATGTTATTGCTCCTCCGCGCGTTCCGGGTGCAGGTCGTCCGACAGCGGGCTGTTCTCCTCGAAGCCGACGAGATCCTCCTCGTCGACGTCGACGACGTAGGAGGGAACCCGGTGGCGCTGGCCGTCGACCACGATGTGGCCGTGGACGATGAACTGACGGGCCTGCTGGGTCGTGTTCGCGAACCCCTTCCGGTAGACGACCGTCTGGAGACGGCGCTCGAGGACGTCCTCGATCTCGAGGGAGAGAACGTCGCCGAGCTCGTCGGCCTCGTTGAGGATGCCGACGCGCTTGAGCCGTCCGAGGAACTCCTCGGAGCGGCGCATGACGGTCTCGTCGTCCTGTGCCTGACCGAGCAGGTCACGCGCCTCGCGTCGGTAGGAACGAAGCTCGGACTGCGCTCGCCAGAGCTCCTCCTTGTTCGAGAGCCCGTAGCGCTCGACCAGCGAGTGTTCGTCGGCGATGCGCTCGCCCTGGTAGGGATGATTCGGCGTCTCGTACTGCTTGGTGTCGGTTCCGAGCGGCATTATTCGTCATCCTCCTCGGCGGCTTCCTCTTCCTGTTCCTCGCGGATCTCCTCGACGTTGACGCCGATGGTGCCCTCCGTACGACCGGTGGACTTCGTTCGCTGGCCGCGGACCTTCTGGCCGCGTTTGTGGCGAACGCCCCTGTAGGAGTCGATCATCTTCATCCGGTTGATGTCGTGCTGTCGGGTCAACTGGAGATCGTTGCCGATCTCGTGGGTTGTTTCGCCGGTGTAGAAGTCGTTCTGGCGGTTGTTGAGCCAGTCCGGGACTTCGTCGGCGTAGTTCTCTACGACTGTCACGACCTCGTCGATGACGTCTTCGTCGAGTCGGCCGAACGTCGCCGTTCGGTCGACGCCCGCTTTCTCGGCGATGAGTCGGGCGGTCCGACGACCGATCCCGTTCATCTCCGAGAGCGAGCGTTCGACGGATTTCGTCCCGTCGAGGTCGGTTTGACCGATGCGGACGAAGTACTGAAGGTCTTCGTCCTCTTGCTCTTGAGGTTCTTCCTCGCTCATGTGTGGTGAATCTGTGTCTGGTGTGCGCGCGTTTCAGAGCCGACCGACTGGACGTCGATCGGGTAAGCCGACGTCGTGGCGGGGATTTGAACCCCGGAGGCTTGACGCCACATGGTTAGCAACCATGCGCCTTGGGCCGCTTGGCTACCACGACACGGTGTGTGTATCGTCGCCCGTACGGACTCGGGGACGGCGTCCCCTGCACGTATTGCACTCACACCTATCGCCGATGGGTACTTAAGCGCAACGAATCCCCCTCGGCTGCGGGCGCCAAACGTTGGCAAAACGGAAGGACCGGCGCTTATTACCGACGCCTTCGTATCGCCGTCAACGCGTGTCACGAAGAACCGTCCTCGTCCGCCTCGTCGCCGCGGCCGCCGCGATCGTCGCGATCGGGCTGGCCGCGGCGACCGTTCGCTCACCGCTCGAGACCGGTGGCTCCGGCGGGACGGGGACCGGCGAGGGGGAGGGAGGAGGCACTGGACAGCCACCCGAACCCGACCCCCAGACCGGCGGTGAGATCCCGCCGTTTCTCGAGTATCTCCTCTACGCCGTCGTTGCCCTGCTGGCGATCATCCTGGTCTGGTACCTGCTGGCCCACCGTCGGGATGCCGTTCGGCTGCTCGCGATCGCCCTCGTCGTCGCGCTCGTCGCTCTCGGGCTGGCGTACGCGCTGGCGGCCCTGGGAACGGTGCCGCTCGGCGGCGAGGAGCCGACCGTCGAAGAGGCCGAGGAGCCGGGCATCGGGGAAGAAGGGGGTGAGCCCGGGGAGGGTGACGGCGAGCGATCGGTTCCCACCGGGCCGCTCCTCGGTGTCCTCGCCGTTCTCGCGGCCGTCTTCGTCGGTGGGCTCCTGCTAACTCGAAACGCGACCGAACCGACGTCTCCGCCCTCGGAACCGACACCCGAAGATGAGGGACGAGCGCCGACCGAGACCGAGGCTGCCGCCGTCGGCTCCGCCGCGGGTCGCGCGGCTGATCGGATCGACGGGGGGACCGCCGCCGACAACGAGGTGTACCGCGCCTGGCGGGAGATGACCGCACCCCTCGAGGTCGACCGCCCCGACTCGAGCACGCCCCGGGAGTTCGCCGACGCCGCGATCGAAGCTGGACTCGAGCGCGACCACGTCGAGGAACTCACCCGGCTGTTCGAGGACGTCAGGTACGGCGACAGCGAGACGACGGCGGCGATGGAGCGACGGGCCGTGTCGGTCCTCCGAAAGATCGAGTCCGAGTACGCCGACGGAGGCGACGGAACGTGAACCGCCGAGCCATCGCGCTGGCGTTCGGTCTGGCGGCGTTCGTCGCCGCGATCGCCGTCCTCGCCGGCCTCCTCGAGTTCGGGCTCGCACAGCCGGTGATCGTCGTCGTCGGTCTCGCCGCGATCGGGATCGGCCTTCGGGCGCTGTTTGCCCGCGAGCCGCCTCGGAACGTTGGCACACCCGACCCCGAGCGCTCGACTGACGTTCCCGTCCCGGGCGAAACCCTCCGGGAGTCGCTTGGAGCCTTTCGGTCGGTCGAGACGAGCTACGCGGTGACGAGCCGCAGAACCGTCGAGGGGCTTCGAGCCGCGGCGATCGCGGTCTGCTCGCGGTTCGGTGGGGACGACGAGGAGCGAGCACGCGAGCGCGTCGAGTCCGGGGAGTGGACCGACGACGACGTCGCGGCCGCCTTCCTCTCGCCCTCGCTCGAGCGACCGTCGGGATCGGTTCGAGACAGAATCGCCGCCGTCGCGGGTCGCGGGTCGCGGTGCGACGACGGCGTTCGACGCGCGGTCGCCGCCATCGCGAGGGTCGGCGACGGCGAGAGCGACGGCTCGCTTCCCCGGTACGATCCCGACGAGGGACGACCCGTTCGCGATCGGGGAACACGGACCGCCACGGACCCGATCGACGGCACCCAACGGCGCCGCGAGCGCGCGACGAACTACTGGCACGGAATCGGCGTCGTCGCGCTGCTGGCCGTCGGCGTCGGGGTCGTCGCCGAGGCCCCCGCGGTCGTCCTGGCCGGCGTCGTCGGCGTCGGCTACGCCGGCTTCTCCCGGGCGTTCGAGCCGCCCGAGCTCGAGCTCTCGATCGATCGCGAACTGAGCGACGACGAGCCCGCACCCGGCGACGAGATCGACGTGACGGTGACGATCATCAACGAGCGCGACGGGTTCGTCCCCGACCTCCGGATCGTCGACGGCGTCCCCGCGGGGATGGCCGTCACGGAGGGCTCGAGTCGGCTCGGAACCGCGCTCCGGCCCGGCGAGTCGGTTCGCCTCGAGTACGCGGTCACGGTCGGGCGCGGCAGCCACGAGTTCGACCCCGTGCTCGCGGTCGTCGGCGACCTCTCGCGGTCGACCGAACGCGAGTACCTGGTCGGCGCGGAGACGACGGTCGTCTGCGAGCCCGAGCTGCGACCGGTCGCGGCTCCGGTTCCGCTGCGTCCCGCCGGAGCCACCGTCTCGGGTCGACTTCGAACCGAAGAGGCGGGCGCCGGGACGACCTTCCACTCGGTCCGGCAGTACCGAAGGGGCGACCCCCTCGCCCGGGTCGACTGGAACCGCCGCGCGAGGACCGGCGAGCTGGCGACGCTGCAGTTCCACGAGGAGCGCTCGGCCCGCGTCGTCGTCCTGGTCGACGCCCGGCGTGACGCCTACTTGGCGCCCGACTCCGAGACCACCCACGCCGTCAACCGGTCGGTCGCCGCGGCGGGCCGGATCGCCGCCTCGTTGCTGGCCGAGGGTGACACCGTCGGTCTGGCGGGGCTCGGAGCGATCGACCGGAATCGGGACGAGGAGCCCTGCTGGCTCGCGCCGGCCGCGGGTCGCCACCACGAGGTCCGGCTGGCGGAGCTCCTCGCGAGCCACCCGCAGTTCTCGACGATCCCGCCGACGAACGGGGGTCGGTGGCTCTGGCAGCTTCGGGGACTCAGGCGACGGCTCGCAACCGGGACGCAGGTCGTCCTCCTGACGCCGCTTTGTGACGGCGTCTCGGAAGACATCGCGCGCCGGCTTGACTCCCGAGGGTATCCGGTCACGATCGTCAGCCCGGATCCGACCGCCGACGGCACCGCCGGCGAGCGACTGGCCCGCGTCGCCAGGACGGTCCGAATGTTCGACCTCCGGCGAGCGGGGATCCCCGTGGTCGACTGGCCTGCCGACGAGTCGATCGACACCGTCTTCGCCCGGCGAGCCGCGAGCGCGGGTGATCGCCGGTGAGCGAGATCACCCGTCGACCCGCCGTTCGCTCGAGCGTCGCCGCCGGCGCCGTCGTCCTCGTCGCCGTCCTCGCCGCGGGGAACCAATCGGCGAGCGCCCTCGGGTTCGGCGCGGTCGGCGGGCTCGTCTTCGCCGTCGGGCTGGCGACCGGCCGTCACCGCGCCGTCGACGTCGGCGCGCTCGCGCTCTTCCTCGGGGTGGTCGCCGGCGGGCTCGAGGCGACCGCGGTCGAGCCGACGATCGTCGCCACGGTCGCGACCGTCGTCGCCTGGGACCTCGCACACGGGGCGATCGCGCTCGGCGACCAGCTCGGTCGCGAGGCCGATACGCGCCGGCTCGAGGCGATTCGGGCGTCCTCGAGCCTTCTCGTGGGGTTGCTATCGGGGACTGTCGGTTACGCAGTGTACGTCTTCGGCGGGAGCGGACAACCGGTCGCAGCCGTCGTCCTGTTGCTCGTCGCAGCGGTACTGATCGTCGTCGGATTCGGCGGCGGACGGTCGGGATCGACCCGTCGACGGCGAACCCGCCACTGATAGCGGAGCCGCAGAGCGTGTCGGCCACAATAGTTTTGTGTACTAACAGAAACTACCGGTATGGAGCGACGTGCGTTCCTCGCGACGGCGGCGACCGGGGGGTTCGTTGCCACCGCGGGCTGTCTCGAGCGACTGCCGGGCGTCGGTCTCGACGCCTCGCTGGAGACGACCGATCCGGAGCTTCGGCCACAAGATCCGCCCGACGTGACCGTCGACGGCGAGGAGGTCACCGTTCGCGGCACGATCGAGTACGGGTCGAGCAGCTGCGGCGCGCTCGAGCTCGCACACGCTGACTACGAGGACTCCCAGGCTCGACTCGACGTCATCGTCGTCGCGGCCGACGACTCGGGGTGGACGTCGGCGTGTACGGACGACCTCGTGGAGGAAGGCTACCGCGTCGAGGCGACCGTCAGCGAGGGGCTGCGGCGGGTCGCCGCGACCGAACACCACGTCTTCGGGGAGACGTCCTCGACGACCGTCGACGGACTGAGCTAAACCTCCGCGTACCCCTCGACGTACTCGTCGTTGATCTCCCACTCACCGTCGTCGTTTTTGATCATGTACTCGCCGTAGTAGGGAACGCGGTTCGCGACGACCTCGCGGTAGGCCTCGCGGATCTCGGGTTTGGTCATCTCGCCCATCGGCCGGAGGTCGTCACTGCGGTTGAGACAGCCCTTCAGGTACCCCTCGTGGGTCACCCGAACGCGGTGGCAGTTCGCACAGAAGGTCGGGTTCTCGACGGGGTCGACGATCTCGACCATTCCGCCGTCGACCCAGTAGCGCTTGCGGTCGTGCATCTCCCGGTGTTCGATCTCGTCGGCCTGTTCGGCGAGCCAGTCGTGGACCCGCTGGATGTCGATGTTCCACTCCGGCCGGCCCGTCAGCTCGGGCATGTACTCGATCAGCTGGAGCTGGAGCCCGTCGTTCTCGGCGACGTGGTCGACCATCTCCGGGACGTACCCGGCAGTATGTTCGAAAACGACCATGTTGAGTTTGACCGGGTCCAGGCCGGCGTCGACGGCCGCCCGGACGCCCTCGAGGACCTTCTCGTAGGCGCCGCTTTTTGTCACTGCGGCGAAGTCCTCGGGATCGAGCGCGTCCTGGGAGACGTTGACCCGCTCGAGCCCGGCGTCGACTAAGTCCTCGGCCCGACCGGGAAGGAAGGTGCCGTTGGTCGTCAGCGAGACCTCCATCGAGTCGGGCGTACGCTCGATGATCTCCTCGAGATCCTGACGAAGCATCGGCTCTCCGCCCGTGAACTTCACCGAGTCGACGCCGAACTCCTCGACGACCTCGAGGAAGCGAACGACGTCGTCGGCGCTCATCTCGTCGTCCTGCGGATCCATCGGTCCCCGCGTGTCGCCGAGCCCCTCGTTGTGACAGTAGATGCAGTCGAAGTTACACCGATCGGTGAGCGAGATCCGAACCCCCGTGACCTCGCGCCCGAACTCGTCGGTTAACATACCACCCAGTTTCAGGTGAAACTGCTTAAGTTCGCCGGACGAAATCAACCTTCGTAACCCATTTCGGTTTCGTCAGCGGCGGTGCAGTTCCACCTCACGTGGTGTATGACTCTTGCAGTCGGCCGTCGTGTGACTCGGCATGAGCACGATCGCCGAGTTCACGATCCCCGCCGAGGCGTTCGCGCTCGGGCAGACGCTCGAGCGCGTCTCCGACCTCGAGGTCGAGGTCGAGCGCATCGTCGCGGCGGGTCCCGGGACAGTGATACCCTGCGTCCGATTCCTCGGCGACGAGGAGACCCTCGAGCGCGCCGACGACGCGCTCGCCGGAGATCCGACGGTCGAGATCGCAACGTCGATCCTCGACCTCGAGGGTGAGCGGTGTTACCGGATCCGATGGAACGAGGCGGTCGTCGACGCCGTCAGCCTGCTCACCAGAGAGGAGGCGACAGTCCTCGAGGCGGGTCTCGAGGACGATCGGTGGCGGTTTCGCGTCCTCTTTCCAGATCGAGAGGCGCTGGCCCGGAGCTACGAGTACGCGACCGATCAGGGGGTTCCGATCGATCTGCGGAAGATCAACCGCCTCGAGGAGACCCGCCACGGTCGGTTCGACCTAACCGACCCCCAGTACGAGACGCTCGTCGCGGCCCTCGAGTACGGCTACTACGACATTCCCCGGGAGATCGACATGGAGGCGCTGTCGGACGAACTCGAGATCTCCCACCAGGCCTTATCCGAACGGCTGCGCCGGGCGCACCTGACGCTCGTCAGGGAGGCGGTCGGCACCGACGAGACGCGGTGAGCGCGCCGGCAGAACACCTACCTCCGTCGGCGGGCAACGGGTGTCCATGGACCGAGAGATGCTCGCGGATCAGCAGCGGCTCGTCGAACTCGTCGAGGAGGAGGGGTGGGACGTCACCGACCTCGAGATCTCGGCCTACGACAGCCCGTGGTCCGACGAGGACGATCCCGAGGCGACCGTGACGATCACGGCCCGAAAGCCCTACGAGAGCGAGGACGACGGAAGCGATTCGGATCGCGACGACGAGAACCCGTTCCGGGTGAACTAACCCTTGATGTTACAGACGGGGAAGGTTCGCGCGACCTTGTCGCCGATGCCCAGCTCGTCGGAGACGCGGACCACCTCGTCGACGTCCTTGTAGACGCCCGGTGCTTCCTCGGCGACGGTCGCGCCCGACTGTGCCTTCACGTAGATCTGCTGTTGGTCCTGCAGCTCCTGCTGGACGTCGCCGCCCCAGTACTCGTTTTTCGCCTGGGTGCGGCTCATCAGCCGACCCGCGCCGTGGGCGGTCGAGCCGAACGTGAGGTCCATCGAGTTCTCCCCGCCACGCAGGACGTAGTTGCCGGCGCCCATGCTGCCGGGGATGATGACCGGCTGGCCGACGTCGCGGTACGCCTTCGGCACCTCGGGGTGGCCCGCGGGGAAGGCTCGAGTCGCACCCTTGCGGTGGACGTAGAGCTCGCGTTCCTCCCCGTCGACGGTGTGGAGTTCCTTCTTCGCGATGTTGTGGGCGACGTCGTACAGGAGCTCCATCTCCATCTCCTCCCACGAGCGGTCGAAGACGCGCTCGAAGACCTGCCGGGTCCGGTGCATGATCAGCTGGCGGTTGACCCACGCGAAGTTGATCGCCGCGTTCATCGCCCCGTAGTAGTCCTCGGCGAGCTGCGATCCCGCGGGTGCGGCCGCGAGCTCCTTGTCCGGCAGCCGATCGAGCAGCCCCTTGTGCTGTTGCTCGATCTTCCGCAGGTAGTCGTTACAGGTCTGGTGACCCAGCCCCCGCGAACCACAGTGGATGAGGACGACGATTTGATCCTCCTCGAGTCCGAACGCCTCGCCCACGTCGCCGTCGAAGACGTCCGTCACGCGCTGGACCTCGAGGAAGTGATTCCCCGAGCCCAGCGAGCCGATCTGGTTCTTGCCGCGGTCCTTGGCCTTCTGGCTCACCTTGTCGGGGTCGGCGCCCTCGCGCATCCCCTCGTCCTCACAGTGCAGGAGGTCGTCCTCGACGGCGTGACCGTGCTCGAGCGCCCAGTCGACGCCTCGAGCGAGGATCTCGTCGACGGCGTCGATGTCAGCCTCGACGATCCCACCGCCGCCGAGCCCCGAGGGAACGTTGGCAAAGAGGGAGTCGACGAGCTCCTCCTCGCGGCCCTGGAGTTCGTCGTAAGTGAGGTTTGTCCGCATCATTCTTACGCCGCAATTGATATCGTAACCAACTGCTCCAGGGGAGATACAGCCGTTCTCGGCGTCGAGCGCGCCGACTCCCCCGACGGGGAAGCCATATCCCTGGTGGCCGTCGGGCATACAGATCGCGTTCGTCGTGATCCCCGGCAGGTGGGTCGTGTTCTTGAGCTGCTGGAGGGTCTTGTCCTCGCTGATCTCCTCGAGTAAGGCCTCGCTGGCGAGCACCCGCGCGGGGACGTTCATCTCCCCTTCCTGCGGGATCTCCCAGACGTAGTCGCGTACCTTCTCGAGGGTGATGCCGTCGGCGTCGAAGGTGGTCATACGCGATACTCCGACGGCGACGATGAAAGAACGTTCGCCTCGATACCGTCAGTCGACCTCGGTGAGTCGGCCGTCGACACCGAGGGGACCGCTCCCGGTGATCAGCAGCACCGAGGCCATTCCGAACAGCGCGACGTGAGCCAGCACGGGGTCGTCGGGCAGCGCGAACAGCGTCAGGGTAAACATCGCGATCGCCGACAGCGCCGTCGCGCGGGTAAAGAAGCCGAAGATCAGGGCAATCCCAAGGGCGATCTCGGCCAGCCCCGCGCCCATCACCCACAGCTCCGGACTGACCGGGACCACGCTCGTCAGGTCGTACTGGTCGACGACCGCCAGCGCGATCCCCGGCCGGAGGATCTTCTGGGTCAGTCCGAGGTAGATAAACGTCGCGCCGAGGCCGACCCGGACTACCGTCGGCAGGTACCGCTTGTGCGGCTCGTTCCACTTCTGGAACCGACGGGCGTGATCGTAGACGACGTCGATCCGACCGTAGAGCGTACCGTGCATCCCGGCCATCCGCTGGAGGACGTGGTCCGCGCTCGGTTTGCCGCTCCCGACGAGCGCGACTGCAAGCAGCCCGCCGACGAACTCGAGCTGTAACAGCAACAGCGGACGAAACGCCAGTCCGACGAGGTACGCCGCGAGCGCCGCCAGCGCGACGACTCGAGTGCCGAGCCCGAACAGCAACAGGAAGCCCAGGCCGACCTGCAGGAGCCGGAGTTCGACCTCGACCGCGGGACTGATGAAGTAGCCGCCAAAGCCGGCGCCGATAAGGGGAATCCCGAACGAGATCCGCAACAGTCACGGGACGTACCTGGTGTACTCGCCCATCGCGTCCCTGAACGCGGCCACGTCCCGTGGTGCGGGCCGAACGTACAGATACCCACCAAGGAAGGCCAAGGCGGCCAGGCCGCCGGCGACGAGCGGCCCGACGACGAAGGGATCGGTCAGCGCGTCGGTCAGAAACTCCGCGACGGGAACGTCGTACTCCTCGTCGGCGACGTACTCCTCGTGGGCGCCGGCCGACCCGGTTGCGAGCGCGGCGAGCGCGAGCAGCGAGCCGACGGTCGCGGCGACGGCCGCGACGGGTCGCGAGCGACGATAGTCGTCCATCGCGTAGTGTATCGCGGAGGCGACTGAAAAACATCCACCTGGCGGTACCCGAACTCCCTCGGGCGAACTCCTGTATATCGATTCCGGAGCGACCTAGGGCGGCTCGTGGTCGCCCTGGACAGCGGTACAGTGGACCGTCTCAGACGTCGAAGACCACGTACGCCTCCCAGCCGTCGCCGACCTCCTCGAGTCGCATCTCGGAATAGGTGACGGCCTTGATCTCGCGGGCGGTGATCGCCTCGAGGGGAACCCCGCGGGCGCTGCCCTCGAGACGCCACTCCTCCGCGTCCAGTTCCTCGATCCGTTCGACGCGGTGGTCGACGGGCAGGGCCGCCCGGACGTCCCGCAGGTAGATCAGTTCGTCCAGGAAGTCGAACAGCAGCGCCTCGCGGCTCTCGGCCGTCACCGACACCGAGAAGCGCTCGCCGGTCCCGTCCGGAATCGACTCGCAGGAGGCGGCCGCGAGCCCGTCGGCGATAGCCGCGAAGACCGCCTCGAGGCTTCCCCCGGTCGCTTCGACCCCGATGTCTGCGGTGTGATCGCGAAGCTGGAACTCCATACACCCTCGTTCTCGGGCCCGCGAGGTATGTCCGTCGCTTCGATCCGCCGGTGCCGCGTCTCCGGCAGTATCGACGACAGGTCGACGAGCGGTTCCCGGCGAACGACCGCGCTGCCGGTGGAATTATATTGGCGAGCCTGCTACACTGTGGTAGTGAGCGTCAATATCGACAGTCGCGTCGTCGCCCCGGGGAGCGACGAGTACGTCGACGAGGCCTGGCGGCTCAAGGAGCGAATCAACAGCCAGGAGGGGGTGCTGAAGCAGCGCCACGACTTCTTTACCGACGCGTACCGGCGATCGACGGTCCACTGCTACCTGCAGGAGGACGATCTTGTGGGTTTTGCCGCGGTTCGTCGCGATGGCTACATTCTCTTTCTGGCGGTCTCGACGGCGTTTCGCGGCCAGGGGATCGGCAAGCGACTCGTCGCGCGGGTCGCCGACGACAACGAGTCGATCACCTGCCACGCTCGGACCAGCAACGAAAACGCCCTCGAGTTCTACGAACACCTCGGCTTCGAGATCAAACGTCGGATCAACGGCTACTACGAGGACGGCGGCGACGCCTACTACCTCAAACTCGGCTCGGACTCCGGACTTGCCGACCGGATCTCGGAGTTCGTTCGCCGGTAGACCGCCGTTATTTCGCGCTTGCTGCCCCGTGAGCGACCGCTCGGGAGGGGTCCCCACGGGGCCGGGGTTTTCGGCAGGATTATACCGCCACGACGACGAGCACACGAGGCGCATGGAGGAGCGAACGAGGGCCTATCTTCGGGGTCGATTCCGCGATCACTACCGCCGCACGGAGCTGACGCTCCCACCTGCGGCCAACGAGCGCGAGTGGGGATACATCCCCTGGACCGACGGACCCGATACGACGATGGTCCGGCACCGTTCGCTGCTCGAACTCGGCGACCTCGAGGAGTTCCTCGTCCGCAAGCGGCCCCGCCACGTCTACTTCTCGGCGGGGCGGTTTCGCGACCCCGGCGCGAGCTCGATGCACGAGAAGGACTGGCAGTCCGCGGATCTCGTCTTCGACCTCGACGCCGACCACCTGCCGAACGTAACCCTCGGCGAGGACTCCTACGCCGAGATGCTCGCGACGTGTAAGGACGCCCTGCTCCGCCTGCTCGACTTTCTCGAGGACGACTTTGCGTTCGAGGAGCTGGAGATCGTCTTCTCGGGCGGGCGGGGGTACCACGTCCACGTCCGCGACGAGTCGATCCGTCACTTCGACCGGGAGCACCGCCGCGAGGTCGTCGACTACGTCCGCGGGATCGGCCTCGAGTTCGAGGAGCTGATCGAGACCGAGACCGTCGCCGGCCTCGGCCGCAAGACCCCGACCGAGCGCCGCACCCTGCGAACCGAGGGTGGCTGGGGCGCCCGCACCCACGACCGATTTATGACATTCGTCGACGAGCTGCTCGCCCTCGAGGAGGAGGCGGCCCTCGAGCGGCTCCGGGAGTTCGACGGGATCGGCGAGGGGAAGGCGACGGCAACTCTCAACGCCGCCCGGAACAACCGCGGGCAACTGGAAGCGGGCAACGTCACGGTCCACACCGCCGTCTCCCAGCTGGCCGAACGGTTCGCTCACCGGGCCGTCGAAGCCGACAACGCACCGATCGACGAACCCGTAACGACCGACACGAATCGACTCATCCGCCTGCCCGGGAGTCTCCACGGCGGCAGCGGGCTCGAGACGGTTCGCCTCGAGCGCGACGAGATCGACGCCTTCGACCCGCTGGTCGACGCCGTTCCGGAGACGTTTACGGGCCACGAGATCCGGGTCGACGTCACCGACGGCGGCGAGGTCGAGCTGGGAGGAGATAGCTTTACGGTTCCGGAGGGTGACCAGTCACTTCCGGAGTACGTTGCCGTGTTCCTCATGGCCCGCGGCCGAGCCGAGAAGGAGAAAGAATGAATCTCGACGAGCTACGATCCGTCCAGAGCAAGGAGCGCCAGAAGGACAGCCTCCAGAACTTGCGCCCCTCGTTCTACCAGGAGGTCGGCGAGTACATCGCCGAACTCGAGGCCGAACGCGATCGGGCAGCCGAACGGGCCGACGACCCCTTCTCCTCGCCGGAGGTGAGCCGACTCACCGACGAGATCGAGACGGCCAAGGACGTCGTCGAGGCCATTTACGAGCGCCGAATGGGCAAACTCGTCAAGCAGGCCAGCCTCGCCGCAGCCGGCATGGCGGCCAACGACGAGGGCCTCACCGCCGAGGAGGCCGACCTCTTCGACGACCTCGTCGACCGTATCGACGCGAACAAGACCCGCGTGCTCGACGTCCTCGAGGACCTCGAGGCCGAACCCGATCCCGAACCGGAGTCGGGGCCCGCGTCCGAACCCGAGTCGGATCCGGAAGCCGAACCACTAACCGACTCGGTGAGCGACGCCTCGAGATCGGCCGCCGACCCCGGCGCGTCGACCGACGACGCGCCGCCTACGCCGCCGATGGAGCCGGATCCGGTCGACGGCGACGCGGACGTCGACCCGACGACCCTCGAACCGAACGATGTCTCCCGAACGGCGGAGGCGAGCGAAGGCGAGAGCGAGGTCACAGCCGCCGACGTCATGGGTGGTGCCGGCCCGTCGACCGGGGACGCAAACGAGGAGGCGCCGCGACCCGACGGAGAGCCGACGTCACCGGTCGACGCTGCGGATGACGGAGTCGCCGAACCGGATCCGAGCGACGCGACGCCCGGCGAGTCCGTCGATCCCGACCTCGAGGACGGTACGTCCGCCGGCCCCAAGGCAGCCGCTGGAGCCCCTACCGAGGACACTGTCGATCGCGTTACCGTTCGGATGACCCGCGACGTCGGGTCGATCCTCGGCGTCGACGACCGGGAATACACGCTCTCCTCCGACGACGTCGTCACGCTCCCCGAACAGAACGCCTCGCCGCTGCTCGAGCGCGACGCGGCCGAACGGCTCGACTGACGGCCGGACCCGTCCGACGCAACCGGAAGGCATACCACGCCTCCGTCGAAGAGATGGTATGCTCGAAACCGGCGACGACGCACCCGAGTTCGCACTGCAAAACCAACACGGCGAGACGGTTCGCCGTTCGGATTTCGACGGCCGACTCGTCGTCTACTTCTATCCGCGGGCGGGCACCGACGGCTGTACGACGGAGGCGCAGGAGTTCGAGGCAGCTCGCGATGAGTTCGAGAATTGCGGCGTCGGGATCGTCGGGATCAGCGACGACTCGGTCGAGGACCTCGAATCGTTCGCTACCGACCACGACCTCGAGTTCGACCTGCTGTCCGATCCCGAAGGAGAGGTCGCAACGCTGTACGATTCCTACGGCGAGAAGCAGATGTTCGGCAACACCTTCGACGGCGTCTTCCGGACCACGTACGTCGTCGATTCCGACGGCACGATCGAGGCGGCCTACGAGGACGTCTCGGCCGACGGACACGCCGAGGCCGTGCTCGAGGACCTCGCCGAACGACGGACCGGGCAGGCCGCTCCGGAGCGGTAGGCTTTCGGCGGCCCGCTCTCGGGAGGCGGCGACCGCGGGGCGAATCGGTTCGGTCGGCGGTTCCGAACCCGGTAACGTCTCGATATTTTGGGACAAAGAGTTTTTACACCGATAGCCGGACGCACCAGTATGGAGTTACAACGGCTCGTTGACGTACTCGAGGGCGAGGAGCTGACCGGTCGACAGGCCGCGATCATCGTCGCCGTATGGATGGCGCTCACGGCTGCTTTCGGAATCGTCATCTTCGTCGCCGTGTTCGTCTTTTGAAAAAAGCCGTTCCCTCGACGTGTCGGGATTAATCCGGCGGAAACGAGGACGCTTCCGTTACTGGAAGGTGCGGCCGAGCTGTTCTTCGCCCTCGGGTTCGGCGGCCTGGAACTGCTGTTCGATCTCCTCGTAGCGCTCGCGGGTCTCGGGGGTCACGCTGGGCTGGACCTCCTCGAGCGCCTGCTCGAAGTGTTCCTTGCTGATGCGGACGTTCTCGATCGTGTCGGGCATGTCGTCGGGGTCGACCGAGTTGATGAACTCCCGGCTGGCGGCCATCGAGGCCTCGCGGGTGACGGCCTCGATGTCGGCGCCGACGTACCCCTCCGTTTCGGCGGCGAGCCACTCGAGGTCGATCGCGTCGGCCAGGGGTTTGTCGCGGGTGTGGACCTCGAAGATCCGCTTGCGGCCCTCCTCGTCGGGAACCGGCACGTGGACGTGGCGGTCGAGGCGGCCGGGACGCAGCAGCGCCGAGTCGATCAGGTCCGGGCGGTTGGTCGTCGCGATCACGACGACGTCCTCGAGCTCCTCGAGACCGTCGAGTTCCGTCAGCAGCTGGGAGACGACGCGCTCACCGACGCCGGAGTCGCCCTGGCGCTGGCCGCGTTCGCCCGCGATCGAGTCGATTTCGTCGAAGAAGATCACGGTCGGGGCGTTCGAGCGGGCCTTCTCGAAGACCTCGCGGACGCCCTTCTCGGACTCGCCGACGTACTTGTTCAGCAGTTCGGGCCCCTTGATCGAGATGAAGTTCGACTGGGACTCGTTGGCCACCGCCTTGGCGAGCAGGGTCTTCCCCGTGCCGGGCGGACCGTACATGAGAACGCCCTTGGCGGCCTCCATGTCCATCTGTTCGAACACCTCGGGGTAGTCGAGGGGCCACTGGATCGTCTCGCGAAGGCGCTCTTTGGTGTCGGCGAGGCCGCCGACGTCGTCCCACGTGACGTCCGGCACCTCGACGAAGACCTCCCGGAGCGCCGACGGCTGGATTCCCTTCATCGCCTCCTTGACGTCAGTTTCGGTCACCTCGAGCGATTCGAGGATCTCGGCGTCGATCTCGTCGGACTCCAGATCGAGATCGGGACGGATCCGTCGCAGGGCGTTCATCGCGCCCTCGCGAGCGAGGCTCTCGAGGTCGGCGCCGACGAAGCCGTGGGTGTTCTCGGCGTAGTGATCGAGGTCGATATCTTCGCTGAGGGGCATCCCGCGGGTGTGGACCTGCAGAATCTCCTTGCGGCCGCCCTTGTCGGGGACGCCGATCTCGATCTCGCGGTCGAATCGGCCGCCCCGGCGCAGTGCGGGGTCGATCGCGTCGACGCGGTTCGTCGCGGCGATGACCGTGACTCGGCCCCGCTCCTCGAGCCCGTCCATCAGGCTCAGGAGCTGGGCGACGACGCGTCGTTCGACGTCGCCGCCGGCTTCTTCCCGTTTGGCGGCGATGGAGTCGAGCTCGTCGATGAAGATGATCGCGGGGGCGTTCTCCTCTGCCTCCTCGAACACCTCCCGGAGCTGCTCCTCGCTTTCGCCGTAGTACTTCGACATGATCTCCGGACCGGAGATCGTCTCGAAGTGAGCGTCGATCTCGTTGGCGACGGCTTTCGCCATCAGGGTCTTCCCGGTGCCGGGTGGGCCGTGCAGCAGGACTCCCTTCGGCGGTTCGATGCCGAGTTGCTGGAACAGCTCGGGGTGGCGCATCGGCAGCTCGATCATCTCACGGACCTGATCGAGCTCGTCGTCGAGTCCGCCGATGTCTTCGTAGGTGATGTTCGGCACGCCCTCGGGGGATTCACCCGCCTCGGAGCTGACCTGCTCGGCCGGCGTCTCGGAGATCTCGATGTTCGTCGAGTCGGTGATGACGACCGTCCCGGAGGGGTCGGCGCTGGCGATCTTCAGCGGCACCGACTGGCCGGAGCTGGCCATCGGACCGAACGACAGCGAGAACGGCACCGTCTGCCCCTCGGTGACGGCCTGGCCGGACAGCTTGTCGCGCACGAGCGGGCCGATGTCGCCGCGGATGCGGAGGTTCTGCGGGAGCGCGACCGTGACAGAGTTCGCGGGCTTGACGTCGGCCGGCTCGACGCTGACGTTGTCGTCGATCCCGACGTCGGCCTCCTGGCGCAGGCGGCCGTCGATACGGACGATGCCGCGGCCTTCGTCCTCGGGGTAGCCGGGCCAGACGCGCGCGACGGCCTGGCTGTCATCCTTGCCCTCGATAACGATGTAGTCGCCGTTTTCGAGGTCGAGCTCACGCATCGAGACGCGGTCGATCGCGGCGAGTCCGCGGCCGGCGTCCTTCTGTTTTAGGGGTTTGACGGTGAGTTTCATTGGTTGCCCTCCAGTTCGACAGTGAGCACGCCGTTTCTGATAAACGTGTGCGCGTCAGTTGCGCCGTCAGGCAGCTCGAACTCGTACTGGTCGTCGCCGTCGACGACGATGACCGTGCCGTCGACGATATCGGCGGCGGCGTCGGTACTCGCCGTGCCGAAGTCGACGGCCAGCACCGATCCGTCCTCGTACTCGTAGCGACGAGCGATCTGCTCGCCTCCACGGGTGAATTGCTCGAGTGTCATGGTGATACTAACTATGGGTAATCGTTACTAGTATATAAAAGTTTCTCCGGAAAATCACGGTACGGAATCGGGATGCCATAGGAGAGGCTTGTTCGCAGTTCGACATACGTACTCCAAACTCAGGTCCCTATCGGATCCGTCCGTTCCTGCCGGTTGTATCGGCGCCGGCTCGAGCCTTTATACCGGTCCCCACCGTCCAGAGAGGTATGGAAACGGTTCGACACCACGGCCGGGAGACGGCCTACGAGGTTGCCGATCGAGGGGGAACGGGGCCGACGATCTGTTTCGTCCATGGGAGTGGGGGCTCGCGAGCAGCCTGGAAGGCACAGCACCGCCTCGCGGATCGGTTCCCGGTCGTCGCCGTCGATCTCAGCGGACACGGCGACTCCGAGGACGTCGCCGCGAGTGCCGGCTACACGGCGTTGTCGGCGTACGCCGACGACGTTGCGGCGGTCCTCGAGGAAACTGACGCGAGCGTCCTGGGGGGAAGCTCCCTGGGCGGAGCCGTCGCCATGCACCTCCTGCTCGAGCGCGAGCCCGACGTCGAGGGTATCGTGCTGGCCGGAACGGGCGCCAAACTGGGCGTGCTCCAGGACTTGCTCGAGTGGCTCGACACCGACTTCGATCGGGCCCTCGAGTTCCTCCACGGTCCGGATCGGCTCTTTCACGATCCCGACCCCGAACTGCGCGACCAGTCGATCGAGCGGATGCGCGAGTGCGGACAGGCCGTCGTGCAGCGGGATTTCCGAACCTGTCACCGATTCGACGTCCGCGACGACGTCCACCGGATCGACGTCCCCGCGCTCGCGGTCTACGGCGAGCACGACCAGTTGACGCCTCCGCAGTATCACGAGTACCTCGCGGACGAGATCGGCGAGGGCGACCTCGTCAAGATCGAGGGCGCAGCTCACCTGGCGATGCTCGAGCGGCCGACGGCGTTCAACGAGGCCGTCGCGGAGTTCGTCGGCGGCCTCGAGGAGTAATCCGTCTCGAGACTCAGTACAGGTCGTCGAGGTCCCGTTCCTCGTGGCTGTGCTCCTCGGCCGGGAACTCGCCGGACTCGACGGCCTCGACATAGCCCTCGACGGCCGCGCTCATCTCCTCGCGGACGTTCCCGAACTGCTTCGAGAAGGAGGGCGACCAGTCGCTGAGGCCGACGGCGTCGTCGACGACCAGCACCTGGCCGTCGCAGTCGGGACCGGCGCCGATCCCGATCGTCGGGATCTCGAGCGCCTCGGTGATCTCGGCCGCGAGGTTCGACGGGACGTGCTCTAAGACGAGCGAGAACGCGCCGGCTTCCTCGTGAGCGACGGCCAGTTCGAGCATGCGCTCGGCGGCCTTCTGATCGGTTCCCTGGCGCGGGTAGCCGCCATACCGGTTGACGTGCTGGGGCGTCAGCCCGAGGTGGGCCATTACGGGGATTCCGAGCTGGGCCATCGTCTCGGTCAACTCGACGGTGTGGGGACCACACTCGAGCTTTACTGCGGCGGCACCCTCCTCTTTGAGCATCCGACCGGCGTTCTCGAGGCTGTCGGCCTCGTCGACGCCGAAGGAGAGAAACGGCATGTCGGCGACGACCAGCGCCTCGTCGGTCGCCCGCGAAACCGCGCCGACGCGAGCCGCAACGTCGTCGACGGTTACCGGGAGCGTCGTCTCGTACCCGAGCGAGGTGTTGCCGACGCTGTCGCCGACCAGGATCATGTCGACATCTGCCTCGTCGACGATTTCGGCCGTCGGCGCGTCGTAGGCCGTCAGCATCGTGATCGGTTCGGTTCCGGCCATCGACTGCAGCTCCCGTACGGTAGGCATACGTGTGGGTTCGGCTCCCGCGAGTAAACGCCATCGTTCCGCACCGACGACCCGCCACCCGCGACCCTTAAGAGGACCCGGTGAACACCTTCGTATGTGCCAGAACGCGTCGAAACGACCTCGCCGGACGGCGTCGACTTCGGGTGGGTAATGCAGACGACGTTCGTCGTCACGATCCTCGTCGGCGCGCCGGTCGTCGCCCTGCTGTCGATCGGCACCGAGCTTCCGACCTGGGGCGCTCGAGCCGAGTTCGCGATTCGAGTCGGTGCCGTCGTCTGGCTGCTCGTGGCGCTGTCGGTGTTCGCGTACGCGAAGCGCACGCAGGAGTAGCTACTCGACGTACTCGAAGTCGACGCCGGCTCGATCGGCCGTTCGCTCGTCGCGCTCGGTGTCGCCGACAAACAGCGTGGTCGCCGGCTCCGAGCCGAGCCCACGGACGGTCTCGAGCAGCGGCTCGGGGTCGGGCTTTCGCGTCTCGACGGTATCCCGACCCACGACGGCGTCGACCGCGGGTTCGAGGTCGTGTTCCTCGAGTGCGATCCGGCAGGCGGCCTCGCAGTTGAGCGAGCAGACCCCGACGGGTACCCGCCGCTCGAGGGCCTCGTCGGCGCGGGCCAGACGGCGGGACAGCCGCGCGCCCTCGCGTTCGTGGTCGGCGATCGTCTCCTCGACGGCCGGCGCGATCTCGAAGTTGCTCGCGGCCTCGAGCAGTTCCCAGAGGTTCTCGCTGGGTGGCTCGGTCGCGGCCCGGGCGTACACCGCGATCACGTCGATTGCGACGGCGTTCCAGTCGACAACGAGGTCGACGAGGGTTCCGTCCAGGTCGTAGACGACGGCATCGTATTCGGTCACGGCTGATGATACGGACGGGAGCAGAATAGCGACTTCGGTCCGCTTACTCGAGCAGGTGGCGCGCGATCACCTTCTTCTGGATCTCGGTGGTCCCCTCGTAGATCTCGGTGATCTTGGCGTCCCGGTAGAGCCGTTCGACCTCGCCCTCGGTGACGTAGCCGTAGCCGCCGTGGATCTGGACGGCCTCGTTTGTGACGTCCATGGCCGTCTGGCTGGCGAAGTACTTCGCCATGCTTGCGGTCAGTCCGGCGTCCCCTTCCGCGCGCTCGCGGGCCGCCTCCCGGGTCAACAGCCGGCTCGCCTTGACCTTAGTCGCCATCTCGGCGAGCTTGTGGCGAATCGACTGGAACTCGCCGATCGGCTGATCGAACTGCTCGCGCTCCCCGGCGTACTCGAGCGCTTCGTCCATCGCACACTGTGCGAGACCGACCGACTGCGCCGCGATGGCGATCCGACCTCCTGTGAGGATGTGAAAGGCGGCCGAGAGGCCCCGCCCCTCCTCCGTCAGCCGGTTCTCGGCGGGGATTCGAACGTCGTCGAAGGTGAGACTGGTCGTGTCGCTCGCGCGGAGCCCGAGCTTGTCCTCCTTCTCGCCGACCGAGAGCCCATCGACGTCGCCGGGGACGAGAAACTGGGTCACCGTCGACGGATCGTCGCGGTCGGTCTTCGCGAAGAGGACATAGACGCCCGCCCGCTTCCCGTTCGTGATCCACTGCTTCTCGCCGTTGATGACGTACTCGTCGCCCTCACGGCTGGCTTCGGTCGACATCTCGGCGGGATTCGAGCCCGCGTGGGGTTCCGAGAGCGCGAACGCGCCGACGGGGCGGCCGTCGGCCATGTCGGGGAGCCACCGCCCCTTGAGGTCCTCGCTGCCAAACTCGGCGATACAGGAAGTCGCCAGCGAGTGGACCGACAGCGCCGTCGCGACCGCGAGCGCGCCGTAGGCAACCTCCTCGTTGACGACAGCGGCCGTCACGGGATCGGCGTCGTAGCCGCCGTACGCCTCGGGAACGGTGAGACTCGTCAGGTCGAGCTCGGCGAGCCCGTCCCAGACGTCTTCGGGAAACTCCTGGCTCCGGTCGGCCTCGAGCGCCGTCGGTCTGATCTCCTCGCGGGCGAACTCGCGGACGACGTCTCGAACCGCCGCCTGCTCGTCGGTGAGTTCCATACGACCCCATTCGAGCGCGGTGGCAAAAATGGCCACCACTCGAGCGCTCGATTCGCACCGATTCGCTCGGTCGATTTGCAGTCATCGCGTCGCCGTTCGTCCCTACCGAGACGGCCCGTCCGTTCCGACGGTAAGTGCCGGCCCCGATCGGTCACCCGAGGCTCGCGAGACGGTTGAGCGCGTACACCGTCTGGAGGACGTCGACGCTCTTTCCACGATCGAACACGAGCTCGTCGGTGCCGAGGACGTGCTCGAGGGTGTCCTGGGAGGCGTGTTCCGGCGCGGCCGCGATCCCCGCGTCGTTCTCCGCGACCCACTCCATGACGCGGCGATCGCTCTTCGAGTCGCCCATCACTAGCGCGAACGGGTCGTCGATTCCGAGCACCTCGAGCGCGCCCTCGACGCCGACGACCTTGTTCAGCTCGAGGCTGCCGATCTCGGCGGCGTCGGCCTCGTAGTAGGCGACGTCGATCCGCTCGAGAACGGCCGCGAGCTCGTCCGGGATCGACTCGTCGTCCTGATCGGGGTAGGCGCCCTCCTCCTCGAGGACGGTCCTGATCTCGGGGTCCTGGTCGGCGTAAAACGTGCGGGTCCGGTCGCGGATCTCTTCGCCGTCGAACCCGACCGCCTCACTGACGGCATCGGCCAGCAGGTCGATCAGGTAGACGAGCGCGTCGTCGATGATCTCGCGGGCGTCGGCCGACCCCGTCTCGTAGTTGGGTTTCATCGTGACGTTGAACTCGTTGCCCTGGAGGTGACATCCTCGTCTAATCGACTCCGGTGCCTCGGGCAGAACGCGAGCCCGCAGGTCGTCGAACACGTCGCGGATCTCCTCGTCGAGCTCCTCGTAGAGGAGCTGTTTGGTGTCGGCGCCGTGACCGGGCGTGAACACGCCCGTTCCAGCCTCGTAGACGATCGATAGCTCGCCGGAGTGGACGATCTCGCTGCCGAGCCCCTGGATGGCAAATCCCTTGACGTTCTCCAGGGTCTGGCCGGTACAGATCACGATCGGGACGCCGGCCTCGTGAAACTCCGTTAGGACGTGGAGGGTCTCGCGAGGGATCTCGTTGTCCGTACTGCCGGCCGAGCGCAGCGTCTCGTCGACGTCGAGGACGAGCACGTTCACGCCGCGGCCGTACTTGGCCTCGAGGTCGAGCGCGGTAAACGCCTGGTCGCGGGTCGCCCGCGCGGCGATCTCGGCGAACGTCTCGCCGGCCGCGAACGCCGCCCGGATCTCGTCCTTGCGGTCCTCGAGTTCGTCGTTTGCCTTCTGCCAGTGCTCGAGGGCGACCCGCGAGTCGACGGCCGGGAAGACGTCGACGAACTCCTGGTACTCTCGCAACGTCTTCGTGTCGTACTCGTCGTAGAGCTGGTAGACGAGATCGTACCGTTCCATACTCGAGATACCGGAGAGACGAGTGATAATCCTTGCCAATACTGAGAGTCTTTCCAGGGAGACGAGGCGACGTTCGTCGGCTGCGACACGACTATAAAAACGGCGTGCGAACTCCGAGCCATGAAAAACGTTGACGACCTCATCGAGAGCGCCGCCGAACTCGCGGGCCAGGGCCTCTCGAAGGGCGAGATCGCGGACGAACTGAACGTCTCCCGGGAGACGGCGAGCTGGCTGGTCGAGCGCGGCGACGCGACGACCGACCTCTCGAGTCAGTCGACTCAGCAGTCCGCCGGGAACGGCGGTCCACAGGACATCCACGTCGACTGGTCGGCGATCGGCCGGGACAGCAAACGGATGGGAGCGATCGCGGAGGCGATGGCCGACCTGCTCGCCAAACACGGCGAAGACGTCGATCTGACCGTCGGTATCGAGAAGGCAGGGGGCCCTATCGCGACGCTCATCGCGAGCGAACTCGAGACCGACCTCTCGACGTACACGCCCGCGAAACACCAGTGGGAAGAGGGCGACATCGAGGAGCTTGGCGGGACCTTCTCCCGAAACTTCGCTGGTATCCGCAACCGCGAGTGTTACGTCGTCGACGACACGATCACCAGCGGAACGACGATGCGCGAGACGATCACGGCGATCCGGGCCGAAGGTGGCGAGCCGCTGGCGTGTGTCGTTCTCGCGGACAAACAGGGCGTCGAGGAGGTCGAGGGCGTCCCCGTCTACTCGTTGCTACAGGTCATCAGCGTCGGCAAAGACGAGTAGCGGACGCACGCGGGGGCCGGCTCCCGGAACCGTTTCGTCCGTTCGAGACGGTAATTAGCGTTTTCCGCTCAGCGGTCGGCTCGATCCGGTCGGTCGATTTCCACCCGTTTCTCTCCGATTTGTCACCGGGAACAGTGGTGCCGTCGGCTTCCCGGAGCGCGGTCCCTTTCTCACCCGAACCGGTTGGATATAACTCCAGTTTGTTTTCGCTACAACTAACCATAGGCGGTGCATTCTCTTTACGTTCTGTCTCCCCACCGCTGACTGCCGAAGTGATCGAACATGGACGACTATCTCACACGACGCCGAGTCCTCGCACTGACGGGTACAGTTAGCGGAATCGCGATTGCGGGCTGTAACGACGTGGACGACGAGGAAGAAGACGACGAGGTGGATGACGACGTGGACGACGAGGTGGATGACGACATCGACGACGAGGAAGACGACGAGGTGGATGACGACATCGATGACGAAGAAGACGATGACATGGACGACGACATAGATGATGAAGAAGACGACGAGGTTGATGACGACATCGACGACGAGGAGGACGACGACATGATGGACGATGAGGACGAGGAAGACGACGACATGATGGACGATGAGGACGAGGAGGACGACGACATGATGGACGATGAGGACGAGGAAGACGACGACATGATGGACGATGAGGACGAGGAAGACGACGAGGAATAAGCCCAAAATTTTGTTCCTGGCCGGGCGTAGACGCGTCTTCACGGCGTCCGGCGGAACCACTCCCCTAAACCGTCTTCGATCAGCGACGGCACCGCCGCTCGAGGATTAGCGGTCAATAAAAGGGGTGGTGCCGGAGTTAGCCGTGGATTCCCATCGCTTCGATCTGTTCCTGATAGCGGTTCCGGATCGTGACTTCGGTCACCTGGGCGACATCTGCAACCTCGCGTTGGGTCTTCTTCTCGTTACACAGCAGCGAGGCGGCGTAGATCGCCGCCGCGGCGTACCCGGTCGGGGATTTGCCCGAGAGCAGTCCTTCCTCGGCCGTCTTCTCGATGATCTCGTTGGCCTTGGTCTGGACTTCCTCCGAGAGTTCGAGTTCGGAACAGAAGCGGGGAACGTACTTTTTCGGGTCGACGGGGCGCATCTCGAGGCCGAGTTCCTGCGAGATGTACCGGTACGTGCGACCGATCTCCTTTCGCTCGACGCGTGAAACTTCCGAGATCTCCTCTAAGCTTCGCGGGATGCCCTCCTTTCGACAGGCGGCGTACAGCGCACTGGTCGCGACGCCCTCGATCGATCGGCCGCGGATGAGGTCCTCCTTGAGCGCGCGCCGGTAGATGACCGACGCGACCTCGCGAACCGACCGCGGCACACCCAGCGCCGAGGCCATCCGATCGATCTCCGAGAGCGCGAACTGCAGGTTGCGCTCGCCAGCGTCCTTGGTTCGGATGCGTTCCTGCCACTTGCGCAGGCGGTGCATCTGACTGCGCTTCTTCGAGGAGATCGAACGACCGTAGGCGTCTTTGTCCTTCCAGTCGATCGTCGTCGTCAGTCCCTTGTCGTGCATCGTCTGTGTCGTCGGCGCACCGACGCGGGACTTCTCCTGTCGCTCCTGGTGATTGAACGCCCGCCACTCCGGACCGGGGTCGATCTTCTCCTCCTCGACGACGAGCCCACAGTCTTCGCAGATGAGCTCACCCCGATCGGAGTCCTTTACGAGATTGTCCGATTCACATTCGGGACAGGCACGTACCTCCTCCTGATCCTCGGATTCGTCCGTTTCACGCATTCGCTCCCGCTGGCGGGTGGACCGTGTCATCGCGCTTTTATAGTAGTACTACTATGATATATAAGTTCTGGGGTCCCTCTCCCAACAGTTTCCTCTTATCCGTCGAAAACGACGTCTGTAGGCGTTCAGCGGGGTGGTTTACGATTTGAAACCGGAAAGCCTTTATTCGGCTCTCCTCGAGCAGAGACACGAATGCCGGTTATCGAGTGCGATGTCGACGACGCCCGCGAGCGCCTCGAGGCTGCGGGCGTCGCCGTCGACTCCGGAAACACCGAACACGAACGCTGGCGGGCAAGTCGCGAGGGTGCGACGGCCGTCGCCTACGAGGACAAGGTCGTGATCCAAGGCGAGACGCCCCGAACGCTCGAGTCACTGCTTCGCGAGGGCGGCGGTCGAGCCCACGTCTACTTCGACGGTGCCAGCCGCGGTAACCCCGGCCCGGCGGCGATCGGCTGGGTGATCGTCACGAGCGAGGGAATCGTCGCCGAGGGGGGCGAACGGATCGGACGAACGACGAACAACCAGGCGGAGTACACCGCACTGATTACGGCCCTCGAGGCCGCCGAAGAGTACGGCTACGGCGAGGTCCACGCCCGCGGGGACTCCGAGCTGATCGTCAAGCAGGTCCGCGGCGAGTACGACACCAACAATCCCGAGCTGCGCGAGCAGCGGGTTCGCGCCCTCGAGCTCCTCTCCTCGTTCGACGACTGGACCCTCGAGTACGTTCCACGAGAGGTCAACGACCGCGCGGACGGGCTGGCCAACGAGGCGCTGGACCAGGGGTAGCGCAGAAAACGGCAACGGAAAGGGCGTCGAGCGCGAACGACGGGTGATGAGCGACCTCGCGGACGAGAGAGGCGATGAAGAGAGACCGCCCGGGGAACTGCCCGACGACGTCGTCGACGAGGCCGAACGGCTGACGCGGCTGGCCCGCACCGCGACCGACGAGAACGAGCGCGCGGCCCGGCTCGAGCGTCGTGACGACCTGCTTGCCGAACACGAGTTCACCGCCCGCGTTCGGGACGAGGAGGACGCGACGCTCGTGCTCCACCCCGAGGAGTGGCACGCCGACGGCGTCATCAGGACCGATCGCATCGAGGACATCGACCGGGCGATCGAGATCCAGCTCGAGGGCACCGAGGATCCCGACGACTGGCAGGCGGTCGACGAACGCAACCGCGAGCTGGTCGCCGAGGTCAGGACGGCCCACGGCGACATCCACGGCGACAACGCGGTCGCCCTCGCGGACTTCTTCGGGAATCACTACGCGAAGCCGATCGAATCGGCGACGCCGACGGAGCTCGAGGAGTTCCTGACGGGGTACTTCGTTCGGAACGCCTGGCCCTCCGAAGCACAACAGGACGCGGTCGAGGAGTCGATCGACCTGGTCTTCGAGGCGGCCGACGAGCCACACCCGGAGCTACGGAGCTCGTCAACGGTCGAATAAAACGAAACGGTTCGGCGCCGATCACGGCCGCGTGCGATCGAACGCGAACGGAGGTTCTGACACCCTGGTTGCTGTTTAGTAGCTCTCGTCGACGAGCTGGCGGATCTCGTCGGCACGGTCGTCGTCCGTGACGATCTTCGAGAGCGACCACTGAACGCCGTCGAGGACGGCCTCGTAGCCCTCGTCGGTCAGCGAGTACTGGTTCGTCCGCTTGTCGAGTTCGCTCTTCTCGACCAGCCCGAGCTCGACGAGTTCGTCGAGGTTCGGGTAGAGCCGGCCGTGGTTGACCTCCGTTCCGTAGTACTCCTCGAGTTCGCGCTTGATCGCCAGGCCGTACATCGGCTCCTTGGCGAGGATGGTGAGGATGTTGGTCTGGAACGCGGTCAGCTCGCGTGCGACACTCTGATCGCCGCTGATTGATTGTGACTCTGACATAGTTGTGTAACAGTCATCGGACTATTTAAGACTTCTCAACTATTTTGCCCGATCGTCCCGCAGACCCCGTCCAGCAGCCGATACCGGCTCGAACGTCGTCCCGACGAGCCACGTACTCGGCACTCCGTCGACGGTCGTCGGCCATACCGTCCGATACGATTACGAAAGGACTTTTTGACCCACCGTGAACGTTCGAGATACATGGTCAATCTCTGGGAAGACCTCGAGACCGGACCGAACCCGCCCGAAGAGATCTACGCGGTCGTCGAGTGTCTCAAGGGCGAGCGCAACAAGTACGAGTACGACAAGGACGTCCCCGGTGTCGTCCTCGACCGCGTGCTCCACTCGAACGTCCACTACCCCTCCGACTACGGCTTCATCCCGCAGTCGTACTACGACGACGAGGACCCGTTCGACGTGATGGTCCTCGTCGAGGATCAGACGTTCCCCGGCTGTATCATCGAGGCCCGTCCCGTCGCCCTGATGAAGATGGACGACGACGGCGAGCAAGACGACAAGGTCATCGCGGTCCCGAGCGAGGACCCACGCTACGACCACATCGAGGACCTCGAGGACATCACCCAGCAGCAACTCGACGAGATCGACGAGTTCTTCAAGAGCTACAAGAACTTAGAGGAGGGTAAGGAAGTCGAGACCCAGGGCTGGGAGGACCGACAGGCCGCCTACGACGCGATCGAACACGCCCAGGATCTCTACGACGAGAACTTCTAGCGCCGACTCCCCGAGCCGGCGTTCGATTTTTCTGCCAACGGATTCGTCGGAGTTATCGCCACCCGTTCGCCGTATGTGTTATGAGCATGGGTAATTTTATTGGGTGAGCCGTCGTACTACCGTCCGTCATGGCAGCAACCAACCCGTCCCCACGAGAGTCCGCGTCGACCACCGAGTCGGTCGAATCCGGTACCGGGATGGCCCACCTGACGGTCGTCCCGACGAACTTCCGCTCCGAGAGCGCGGACGAGGAGACGGAGTAGCCCGGTTCCCGATCGCCCGCCGCGAGAGCGACCGGAGATCCTGCCGGTTTCTGCGAGCACCTCGAGGACCTCCTCCGCTGGCGTCGGTCCGCAACACCGACGCGACAGTCGGCGACGCTGAACGCGAAACCGAGACCGTCGTCACCGGTTCTCGAAAACAGTGTCCGGAAACGAACCTTCTTGTATGCGGTCGGACTACGGCCCCGCATGGGTTTGTTCGACCGGTTGCGGGGCGACGACTCCCCCCGAGTCGCGTTTATCGGCGTCGACGGCGTGCCGTACAG
The DNA here is from genome assembly GCF_029688845.1 of Natronococcus sp. A-GB1. Taxonomy (GTDB): domain Archaea; phylum Halobacteriota; class Halobacteria; order Halobacteriales; family Natrialbaceae; genus Natronococcus. Next base: position 74,841 of record NZ_JARUKW010000016.1, read on the forward strand.
TTTACTCTCCGAACACGAAGACCGGTTCCCGAACTTCGCGTCGCTGGCGGCCGACGGTACTGCGAGCGAGATTTCGAGTATCGTCCCACCCGAGTCCAGCGCCTGCTGGCCGTCGCTGACCACCGGGGTCAACCCCGGTGAGACCGGCGTCTACGGCTTCCAGGACCGCGAGGTCGGCACCTACGATACCTACGTCCCGATGGGCCGGGAGGTCCAGGCCGACCGCGTCTGGGACCGCGTCCAGGACGAGGGGCTCAAGGCGACCGTGATGAACGTCCCCGTCACGTTCCCGCCACAGCGAAACGTCCAGCGCATGGTGTCGGGCTTTCTCTCACCCGACCTCGAGAAGGCTGCCTACCCCGACGACGTTCGTGAATACCTTGAGACGCTCGACTACCGAATCGACGTCAATCCGAAACTCGGTCACGAGGAAGAAAAGGAGGCGTTCATCGAGGACGCCCACGAGACGATCGACGCCCGCTTCGAGGCGTTCGAACACTACATCGAAGAGGACGACTGGGACCTCTTTTTCGGCGTTTTCATGACGACCGATCGGGTCAACCACTTCCTGTTCAAGGACTACGAGCACGACGGCCAGTACAAGGAGGAGTTCCTCGAGTTTTACGAGAAGGTCGACGACTACATCGGACAGCTGCGCGAGGCCCTTCCCGAGGACGTCACGCTGATCGTCGCCTCCGATCACGGCTTCACGAGCCTCGACTACGAGGTCCACTTCAACGAGTGGCTCATCGAGGAGGGGTGGCTCTCCTTCGAGGACGACGAACCCGAGGAGCTGGGTGACATCGCCACGGAGACGAAGGCCTACTCCTTCATCCCCGGCCGGTTCTATCTCAACCTCGAGGGCCGCGAACCGCGAGGTTCCGTCTCCGAGGACGAGTACGACGAGGTCCGCGACGAGCTCAAAGCCGACCTCGAGGCCCTCGAGGGCCCCAACGGCAACGAGGTCGTCGACCGCGTCGTCGAGAAGGAAGCGGCCTTCCGCGGCGATCACGACGACATCGCGCCGGATCTGGTCGCGATCCCGAACAAGGGCTTCGACCTCAAGTCCGGCTTCAAGGCCGACTCCGAGGTCTTCACTACCGGCCCGCGAAACGGGATGCACAGCTTCGACGACACGTCGCTGTACATCGACGACCCCGACGCCTCGATCGGCGACGCCGACCTCTTCGACATCGCCCCGACGATCCTCGACCTGATGGACCTCGAGTACAGTCGTGGCGACTTCGACGGCGCGAGCCTGGTGTAAACAGGAGCTGTCGGCCGCCAGATCTCGAGTATCGCCCTGGCTACCGGCTCGACGGCGTGACAAGTATTTTGAATTCCCGATGAGAACCCGAGACCCGTGGACTCATCATGGAGCGGGTCTCGGACGGCCGCTATCGGTCTCGTCGTCGCGAACCTCGTCCCGCTGGTCGGGGTCGCGTTCTTCGGCTGGACGCTCCACTCACTGCTGGTGATCTACTGGCTCGAAAGCGGCGTGCTCGGCGCGGCGTACGTCGCGAAGATTCGACGCGCAGCGGGTGAGGACGACCCCGAGGCTCTTCCCGAGTGGGAGATCAGTTCGCTCGGCGATACGGAAGCCCGGACGCTCGAGTCGTTCGTCGGGAAGCCGAACCGAGCGATCGCCAGGTACTTTGCGGGCTACTTCGGCGCGTTCTGGGTCGCTCACGGCGTGTTCGTCCTCGTTGGCTTTCCCGAGATGTTCCCGGAACTGACGGTCGCGTCGCCGTTCGTCGTCGCCGTCGCAGCCGTCGCCCTGACGCTTCAACACGCCCTCTCCTACCGACTCAACTATCTCGGTAATCGGGAGTTCGAACGGCATGGACCGGTGACGCTGCTGGCCGAACCGCTCAATCGGATCGCCGTCCTGCACGTCACGATCGTCCTCGGCGCGGCCCTGATCGAAGGAGCCGGCGGACCGATGGAGGCACTCGTCGTGATGATACTTGCAAAGACCGCCTTCGATCTCGAGGCACACCGCCGTGAACACCAACGGGCGCAGTGTCAGTCTGTCGAGAGCGGGCCGACCGAAGCAGTCCCTTCGGAGTGAGGCGGCCGAAGCGAATATGCTGCTTTGCTGTCAACGCTGCGTATGAGCGGCCGACTCGTCGGCACCGGTATCCTCCTCGCAGTAGTTACGAGCGGGCTGGTCAGTTGGCTCACTGGTTCGCTGGCCATCCTTGGTGCGACGCCGTCAGGGATCGCGGTCTACCTGTTCGTCGGCGTCGCGGGCCCGCAGTACGTTCTCTCGAGGCGGCTCGACGATCCGCTCCGGCTGGGGGTAGCCGTCCTGGCTGCTGTCGGTGCCCTTCTCGCTCTCGGCTGGGGCGTTCTCGGTGCCGATCTCCACGGCGAGGTCGGCGTCGGCCTGACGGCTGTCCTCGCGGTCGTCGTCTTCGGCGTCTTCGGCGGGGCCGTCGTCCGTGAGTTCCGCGCCGGCTACCGGGGGGAGACGGCGTAGCGCCGAGTCGATCCCGTTTTCCGAGCCGCTCGACTCTGCTGCGGTATGGAGGAAGTGATCCGCGCTCGGGGACACGAGCACGTCAGCGCCGCACACGCGAGCACGTTCGAGGTGACGACCGACGACTACCTGACGCCGGCCGGGGACTGCATCCTGGCGATCGACGCCGATCGGGCGCCCGCCGACTTCGACTCCGAGTTCGTCGAGGCCTGCCGGGACGAAGCGGCGACGATCACCGTCGAGATCGAGGCTGACGGCCACCGCGAGTCGGTCGAGGGACGCGGCGATCCCGACCTCGAGTTCGCGAACGAGCGCAGCGCAGTCGGCCGAACCAGCGACTACGTGGACGACCGAACGGTCGTGGTCGGCGCCGAGTTCGCGGCGGAGGGGTTCGATCGAGAACTCGTCGACGCGCTCGCTGAGGGTGCCGAGGCGACAGTGACGCTAACGGTCGAGTAGCGGGGCTGACCGTCGGTCGGCGGGTCAACGGCTTTGACCGACGGCGTCGGTTTCGGATTGTCCGTCGCGGATAACTGTTCGGGCACCGAACTACTTTCCCGCCGAACCAACGATTGATACCAAGAGTCACGATGCTCGATACACAAACCACCGACCATCTCGAACAGCGACTGAACCACGTCGACTCGCTCGACGAGCTTCAGGCGTTCGTCGCCGCGACGTCTCGAGAGCTGGAGGAGCCGTCGACCGAACCGATCGACACCCAGCGAGAGGAGCGAGTGATCGGCGGCCTCGAGCGACTCCTCGGCGGTATTCGGGAGAAACTCGAGACGCTGGCTGCCGAGGAGGGTGCGGAGAGCTACCAGCTCAGCGTCGCCGGCGGGACGACGGGGCTCTCGGTGACAGTAACGGTCTCGTACACCTCCGGAAATCCGTAATCGAGGAACTCGCAAGCGACGGAGGGACGACCGCCCGAGCGAGGGGTCTCGACGGATAGGTGCTCGAGTCGGATCACCGCTTCCACGGCGGTTTTGCTCCTCGAGCCCGAATCCTGGCGCATGAGTGATGACAACGAGCCGTCGGTCAACATCAGCGGCGGCGACGCCGGAGGCGGAGCCGCCGCCGAGTTCGACCCGGCGACCGCCGATACCCGCGCCGAGCGCGTCGTCGACCGCCTCGGCGAGCTATACTGGCAGAAAACGTACGGCGGGCAGGATGCCTTCACCTGCCTCGTACGGACGATCCTGAGCCAGAACACGAGCGACGTGGCGAGCCAGCCGGCCCACGACGCGCTGGTCGACAGATACGGGGGGCCGGATCGGGATCTCGCGGAATCGCTCGCCGACGCCGAGCAGTCCGAACTCGCCGAGACGATCAGCTCCGCCGGCCTGTACAACCAGAAGTCGGCGATGATCATCGGTGCCGCCGAGGAGATTCTCGAGGAGTTCGTCTCGGCCGCGGGGTTCGACGACTTCGTCAGGGAGGCGGAGCCCGAAACCGTCCGCGAACGGCTGCTCGAGATCCACGGCGTCGGGCCAAAAACTGCTGACTGCGTCCTGCTGTTCGCGGGCGGACGCGGCGGCGTCTTCCCGGTCGACACGCACGTCCACCGGATCTACCGCCGGCTGGGGATCGCCCCCGCCGACGCCGACCACGAGGCGGTTCGGGCGGTCCTCGAGCGGGACATCCCTGCCGCGAAGTGCGGCTTCGGCCACACCGCCTCGATCCAGTTCGGCCGCGAGTACTGTACGGCCCGCAAGCCAGCCTGTCTCGAGGACCCCGACGCCTGTCCGATGGCCGACGTCTGCGATCAGGTCGGCGTCTACCCGGAGACGAACGAGGTCGTCGATCCAGCCGAAGCTGCCGACTGACATCGATTACCACGGCGCATATACAACTCCAATATCTACACGTCCGAGTCATCTAGCTCGGCTACATGGAGTTTCGAAAACCGTCTCCGTTCCAGTGGATCGGTCGGAACAGACGTCTCGTGATCTTTCTGCTCTCGTTCGTCGTCGTGGTGGCCGTTCAGACGCTGCTGTATCGATGGGGGATGGCCGAACTGGAGGGGCGACCGCGGTCACTGCAGGACTCGCTCAACGTTATCGTCCAGTCGCTGACCTCGACGGGGTACGGACAGGACGCGCCGTGGACGTCCATCGGGATGCAGGCGCTGATGGTCGTCGCGCAGTTTACGGGGATCGCCTACATTGCCGTCGCCGTCCCACAGTTCGTCGTCCCCTGGGCCAGGGAGGAGCTCACCGAGACGAGGGTCCCCGACGCCGTCGAGAGCGCCGAAGACCACGCCGTTATCTGGGGATACACCTCGCTCTGTGAGAGTCTGGTCGACGATCTGGAGGCCCGCGAGGAGCAGTACGTCATCGTCGAGGACGACGAACAGCGGGCCGAAACGCTGTTCGAGGAGGGACGGAACGTCGTCTACGGGACGATCGAGGACGAAGAGACGCTCGAAGCGGTCAACATCGAGAACGCGGTCGCGGTCGTCGTCGGCGCGAAACAGCAGGAGAACGTCATCGGCACGCTCCTCTCGCTCGCGGAGACCAACCCGGATCTCGAGATCATCTGTCTGATTGACGACCCCGAACAGTCACGATACCTCCGGTTCGCTGGCGCGACAACCGTCATCTCGCCGAAACACCGTCTCGGCAAAAGTCTCGCGGACAAGGCCCAGAACGTCGTCAGCACCGCACTCGAGGATATCGAGGACTTCGATGTCGACCTCGAGATCGCCGAGTTCCCGGTGACCGACGACAGTCCACTCTACGGTCAGCGCCTCGACTCCCTCGACCCCCTCAATCGGACGGGGGCGACGCTCGTCGGCGTCTGGCTACGTGGCGAGTTCGTCACCGATCCCTCGAGCGAGGCGGTCGCCGACGAGAGCACCGTCCTCGTTGTCGCCGGTACCGAGGAGCAACTCGAGCGGATCGAACCGATCACCCGGTCTGGCGGGCGGTCCGCGACGGCGGGTCCGGTGATCATCGCTGGCCACGGCTTCGTCGGCACGACCGCCGAGGGAATCCTCCGGAAGGCCGACCAGCAAACGACGGTGATCGACACCGAGCCCGGAGAGGGCGTCGACGTCGTCGGCGATGCGACGGAGACGACGACGTTCGACGAGGCGGGGATCGACGGGGCCGAAACCGTCATCCTCGCGCTGCCCGACGACGACGATGCGACCCTCGCGACGCTGGTCGCCCGCGAGGCCGACGAGGACGTCGAGATCGTCGTCGCGGCCAACGACGCCGAGAGCGCGAGCGACCTCTACCGGGCGGGTGCGGATTACGTCCTCGCGCTGCCGAAGGTCGCCGGCCGGATGACAACGCTCGGCCTCTACGACGAGGACGTGATGACGCTTCGCGAGCAGATCCAGCTCACCAGAACACGGGCACCGGAGCTCGCCGGACAGCACCCGGACACCGACGAGGTTCGAGAGCGGACCGACTCCACGATCGTCGCCGTAAAACGAAACGGTGAGATCGTCACGGCGTTCGACGACGACTTCGGGCTCGAGACCGACGACGAGGTCCTCGTCGCGGGCACCGATCGGGGCGTCTCCAACTTCAAGACGGAGTTCGGCGACGGCGAGGACTGATACGGTCTCCGGTAACTCATCATCCACATCCCAGGGACATCTGCCGGGTGTGTCGGTAAGCGGTTACAGCAGTCCGTCTGCTTGCCCGTTACCCACTGATTACCGGAGAGGAGCGCCGATTCGATTCCCGGCGGTCGCTGCCGCCAACTGTCACCTGCTCGTGAGCCCACCGAACGTCGGCGCTCGATCTCGAGAGCGAGACCGGGTCCGCGTCCGAGGGCGGATCCCCCGGCGACAACTCCGAGGAGGGCGGCCTCGGACGGTTGGCGGACGGATAGGAGCGTCCGTCTGGCGGTGATTCGCCCGCGAACGCTCGATGCGGCGACCGATCTTCGCGATTTTTATCGGCTATTATTACTACATCATAACGCCTTTATGTCGCAATCCGGGTTTACCGGGTACTCATGGCTGCAGGCCCACACCGGGATGCAGAAACCGACGACGCGAAATCGGCGATCGGATCTTCAACCGACTCTCGAGCGAACCCGACCTCGAGACGGCGATTTCTGTCCGCAGCGGCAGTCGGCTCCGCAACGGCGATCGCGGGCTGTGCCGAACTCGCAGGAGGTGAGGAGACGCTGCGCGTCAGCGTCTGGAGCGGGAACTACGCCGACCGCTTCGAGGAGGGGCTCGTCACGCAGTACGAGGACGAGCACGACGTCGAAGTCGACGTCCACCGCGGCTGGGACGATATCCTCACCGACATCCAGAACGCCCCGGAGGACGAGCCGCCGTTCGACGTCACGGTGGCGGAGGGGAACTTCTACTACTACGGCCGCCAGGACGACCTCTTCGAGCCCATCCGCGAGGAGAACGTCCCCAACGCCGACGGGATCATCGACTACTACGCGGAGATGCGGGGGACGGAGTACGGGCTGCCGGTCGACGGCGCGCCGTGTACGATCATCCACCGCGAGGACGCCGACGTCGACCCCGAAACGTGGGGTGACCTCTCCTCGGAGGCCGTCGCCGATAGCGAGGGTATCGGCGTCGACACCGGGTTCTGGTGGTACCCCCTCTACGCCGCCGCGATCGGGATGGACGACGCCGAGGGCGCCGAGGAGATGCACGACGAGGAGCTCCACGATGACGTTCTCGAGACCCTCGAGGAGTGGAACGTCGAGAGCTGGGCCAGCTCCGGCGAGGATATCTGGCAGGCGTTCGACAACGAAGTGATCGACGTCGCCCAGTGGTACTACGACCAGACGGCCGCCGACATCGACGACTACGAGGGGCTCACTCACACGATGCCCGAGGAGACCACCGGCTGGTTCAACAACTGGTGTGTCGTCCAGGGGACCGACCGGCGCGACGAGGCCGAGGAGTTCATCAACTTCCTGCTCGACGCCGAGGTCCAGTCCGAGTGGGCCGAGACCCACCCGATGATGTTCAGCAACGAGGAGATCGACTACCCCGAGGAGCTCGAGGACGACCTCCCGACGACGACCGAGGAGGCCGAGACCATCGCGTTCCCCGACTGGGAGTACCTCGCCGACCACGACGACGAGCTCTCGGACGCGTTCTCGAGTATCCAACAGAGCTCCTGATCGCCGCCTACTACCGTTCTACATCCGATTACCGACACCATACCGCACCAATGTCAGAAATCACGTTGAACGAACTCGAGAAGCGCTACGGCGAGACGACCGCCGTCGAGGACGTCTCGGTCGAGATCCGGGACGGCGAGTTGCTCTGTCTGCTCGGCCCCAGCGGCAGCGGCAAGTCGACGACGCTGCGAATGATCGCCGGCCTCGAGACGCCGACCGACGGCGAGATCACGCTCGCCGGCGCCGACGTCACCGACCAGCCGGCGTACGAACGCAACACCTCGACCGTGTTCCAGGACTGGGCGCTGTTTCCCCACAAGACAGTCCTGGAGAACGTCGCGTTCGGACTGAAGATGCGCGACGTCCCCAAAGAGGAACGCCGCGAGCGCGCCGAGGCGATGCTCGAGCGCGTCCAGATGGGCGGCTACGGCGACGAGGATCCGACGACCCTCAGCGGCGGCCAGAAGCAACGCGTCGCGCTGGCCCGCTCGCTCGCGGTCAACCCCGACGTCCTGTTGCTCGACGAGCCGCTGTCGAACCTCGACAAACGCCTCCGCGAGGACATGCAGATCGAACTCCGCGAGATCCACGAGGATCTCGAGGAGACGTTCGTCCACGTCACCCACGACCAGGACGAGGCGTTCACCCTGGCCGACCGCATCGGGATCATGGACCAGGGGGAGCTGATCCAGGTCGGCGAGCCCACCGAAGTCTACGAGAATCCCGCGAACCGTTTCATCGAGGGCTTTCTGGGTGACACGAACTTCGTCGGCAGCGAGGTCGTCGGCGTCACGGACGGAGCCGTCCGCGTCGAGACCGAACTCGGGTACGAGCTCGTGCTCCCGACCGACCGCGACCCCGACGTCGCCGAGGGAACGGAGCTGACGCTGTCGCTGCGTCCAGAGGTGCTCTCGATCGAGCGGAATCCGACCGCCGACGCCGCGGAGGGAGCCGAACAGCCGGTGCTCGCCGACGGCAGTACGCTCAACGCCGTCGTCGGTACCGTCGAGAACGTCCTCTACCGTGGGTCGACGGTGCGGTACTCCGTCTCAGTCAACGGGACTGCGATGTTCGCCGAACGGACGGGTGCGAGCACCGACGCGCTGACCGCGGGCGAGGAAATCCGCATCGAGTGGGACGGCACCGACGTGCTCGCGTTCCGCGCCGACGGCTCGCGGGTGACGCTCTAAGATGGCCGAGACGAACTCGCAGTTTCCGCGCTCGCTCGAGGGCGTTCGGGAGTCACTCGGCCAGCAGTCCGGCTCGAACCGGGCCCTGCTGCTCATGGCCCCGTTGCTCGCCTTCGAGCTGCTGGTGTTCGTGGTCCCCTTCTTCATCCTCCTGCGGATCAGCTTCGCCGAGGAGTCGAGCGACCTCGTCTACGCCGAAGGGACCTGGACGCTCGAGGCCTACTCGAGCGTCCTCACGAGCGACCTCCTCTGGAGCATCGTCGGCTTCTCCTTCCTGCTTGGAGTCGTCGTCACGGTGCTGTCGGTCCTGATCGGTCTGTTCTACGCCTACGCGATCTGGCGGTCGACGGGACTCGTCAAGTCGCTGTTGCTGTTCTCGGTCGTGCTCCCGCTGCTGACGACGCTCGTCATCAGGACGTACGCGTTCAATCCCCTATTGGCGCCGTCGGGGACGCTCAACGAGCTGCTGCTCTCGCTCGGACTCATCTCGAGTCCGATCCAGTTCGTCCCCGGGACCGTCGGCGTCGTCGTCGGCCAGCTCTACATCGTGCTTCCCTACGCCGTGCTGGCGATCTACAGCGTGCTGGCGACGATGGACTGGCACGTCGTCGAAGCCGCCCGCGACCTCGGGGCGAGCCGACCCCGGTCGGTGCTCGAGGTCGTCGTCCCGCAGGCGATGCCCGGCATCATCGTCGCGGCGGTGATCTCCTTCGCCTGGAGCGTCGGGGCCTACGCCGCACCCGACCTGCTGTCGGGCAACATCACGTTCGCCATGCAGGTCGAGGGGCTGATGCTCTCGGACATGCGCTACCCGCTGGCGGCCGCGTTCTCCGTGGTGATGCTCCTGTTGATGCTAGCCAGCATCGCGATCATGTTCACCCTGCTCAACCGACTCGGAGGTGAGTTCGAACTTGCATAGAGAACGCCTCGAGACCGCGGCGTTTCGCGCCGGCTATCTAGCTCTGCTGGCACTCATGCTGTTGCCGCTGCTGGTCGTCGTCGTGACGTCGTTCTCCGGGACGGGCCGGCTCGCGTTCCCGCCGGAGAGCTACTCGCTCATGTGGTACGTCGAGTTCCTCGACAGCGTCCGCTGGCTCGACGCCTTCACGAACAGTATCGTCATCGGCGTCGGCACCGCGCTGGTCGCGACGCTGCTGGGCGTGATGGGCGCGTTCGGCCAGGAGATCGACGACGGCTCGCTAGGGTCGATACTGGCGCCGCTGGTCCTGATCCCACTTCTGATCCCGCCAGTGATACTCGGCATCACGCTGCTGATGTACTTCAACGAGGTCGGGCTCCGGGGCTCGTACGCGAGCATCGTGCTGGCCCACACGCTGTGGGCGACGCCGCTGGTCTACTTCGTGATGCGGTCGGTGTTCAGCCGGTTCGACTGGCAACAGCTCGACGCCGCACAGGACCTCGGCGCCGGCCCGGTCCAGTCGTTCGTCCACGTCGTCCTCCCGAACGTGAAACACGGGATCTTTGTCGGCGGACTGCTCGCGTTCATCATCAGCCTCCAGGAGTTCGTGATGGCGCTGTTCCTCTCGACGCCAAGCACCGAGACGATCCCCGTCCTCGCCTGGACCGAGATCAGGCAGGCGCTGGATCCGATGGTCAGCGTCGTCTCGACGTTCCTGATCGTCATCTCGGTCGTCGGGATCCTCCTGGCGGTGGTCGCGACGAACCTCGAGTGGCTGTCGAAACAGCTCTCCTAGCAGGGGAGAGTGACCCGGCTTCGGTATTCAGAATCTGCGTGAGACTCGCCTTCAGTAGAAGTCAACTACAGAGCACGGTGGTCAGTTAGAGCGATTGCAAATATCCCGTACAACAAAGCCCAGCCCTGCGGTTGTTCCGACGACTCCTACTACGGGAAACAGAAGCGGGCTACCACGTTCGTTACACCCATCGTTCCAGGCGAGTACTCCTCCTCGGCCAGGGCCTCCTATTCCAGGTGGAACGATTCCCTCGATTGAACTTTGAGTCGGATGAATTCCAATTACCTCATACATTGTGCTATCGAACTCACAAGCGGTCAGTGTCATTTGTGGCGATAGTACAATAGTCGCAACAAGCATCAGTAATCCAAGGGCTAAGACGCCATAGCTGGTATATCCAGACGGTATCGAAATCACGTATCACTCTTTAATGCATAATTGTATGAAAGTAACGCTCGACTGATGAATTTGGTAGATGCTACTCGTTGCTAACCGCTCAGTATACACGCTCTATGTAACGACTCGTATTCACAGCCAGACCGAACAACAAAACCCTATTATCAACTCCTGCTAGCGATCCGCCGCTTCAGTAGCTGAACTGGATCAGCGCCGACCCGGCGAGGACGATCATCGACGCCGAGGCCTTCTGGGCCAGCGTGAACGGATCGAACTGCTCCTGAAGCAACGCGGGCGCGAGCTTCGAGAGCGCGAGCGCGCCGACGAACACCATCATCACGTCGAGTTTGGTGATCGCGGTCGCCAGCGAGACTGGGCCGTGCTCGAGCGCCCGGATGAACGTGAAGAGTCCGACGGCGTTGAGCAGGCCGCCGACCAGCAGCAGCTTCGTTCCCTTCGTGAGCCGCACGCGGCCGGCCAGCAGGTCGGCGGGATTCGGTTCGACCCCGCCGCTGCGAAACGGGACGACCGCGGCGATCGAGGCCAGGCCGCCGAGGCTGATCCAGAACAGGATCTCGACGGTGCCGAACCCGTCGGTGAGCACCTTCATCCCGGTGTTGAACACCGCGAAGGCGATCGCGGCGAGGACGGCGACCCCGACCGTCGAGAACGTCAGGCTCTCGCGGATCGAGCCGGCCTCCCGGTCGTAGGAGATAAACAGCGCGCCGAAGACGACCAGCCCGACCCCGGCGTAGACGCCCGACGGGAACGCCTCGTCGAGGATCAAAAACCCGAGAACGAGCACGAAGACGGTCTCGAGCGACAGCGCCGGGACGAACCGCGAGACGTCGCCGTTGACCAGCCCCCAGTAGTAGATCCCGTAGGCGATCGTCGAGACGACGCCGAACCCCAGCGCGACCGCCACCGGCGCGGGCTCGGCTCCCGGAACCGGACCACCGCCCGTTCCCGTGAGGCTGTTTCGGATCGCCGGCCACTCGAGAGCGAGCCCGACGAGGACGTAGACGGCGTAGAAGGGGATGCAGTTGTAGATCGCCAGCGTCAGCGGGTCGTCGATCTCGACGCCGCTGACGACCTTCGACAGCAAGGCGATCACGGCGTAGATCCCCGCGGTCAGAAGGGCGTAGAGGAACCAGGTCGACATCATAGACGGGACGCCCCCAGAACGGCGTCGTCCGCGGACGACCGACCGGCGTTACACCCCTCGAGGCGGCGACCGCCCTCGTCGCGTTCCATCGTTTCTGATCGAATGCCTCGAGTCCCAAGAGTCCCACGTACGGAGATGCTGGTGTCACGCGCTCGCACGGTACGCAATGAGCCGATCGAACGTACCTGATACCGGTCGAGACTGTACACGAACGAGGGGAGAAGTTTCAGGTAGGTGATCCCTGTAGGCGGGCTATGACCGACGACACCAGCCGACGTCACTCGGTGTTTCGGTGGACAGTTATCGAGGGCAACCGGCTCACCGTCGCCGGCGTGCTGCTCGGCGGGATCACACTGTTGTTGCTCGCCTTGCTCGTCGTGAACCTGTTTCCGCGGGCGCCCGGCGAACCGCTGTATCTCCTGTTCAGCTCCTTTCTCGGCGGAAACCTCACCCTCATCACGGTCGTCATCGCGATCAACCAGCTCGTGTTCTCTCGAGAGCTCGGCTCGCCGGGAGATCTGGAGCGGCGAACCCGAAACGCCGTCGAGTACCGCGATCAGGTACAGGATGTGATGGACCGAGCGGTGAGCCCGGTGATGCCGGGGTCGTTCCTGCTCATCCTCCACGAGAACCTCGGCAAGCGAGCCCAGGCGCTGCGCGAGACGGTGACCGATCCTCTCGACGGTGAGCTCTCCGCAGAAATCGACGAGCTCGTCGGGGCGCTTCGGGGTGACGTCAGAGCCGTCACGAGGACGGTCGACACACCCGACGCGGACGAACAGATCTTCGGCGCGATCGCGGCGACACTGGGAACGACGCAGGCCGAGCAGCTGTACGACCTCGCTCGGATCGAGACGAAGTACGACGCACAGCTGACCGACGAGCAGCGCGAGCTGTTCACGTCGATCCGCGAGCACCTGCTCCACATCGACGTCGCCCGAAAGTACTTCCGGACGGTTTACATTACGAAGGAGCTCTCCTTTCTCTCGCGGGTCCTGCTGATCGTCGGACTCCCCGCACAGCTGTTTCTCGCCGCGACGCTGGCGGTGTACGATCTCGCGGCGATCGAAGCGCTCCCGGCGGCGGGGATCGTCGCGGTGACGCTCGTCGCCATGGTCGCCTGCTTCGCGCCGCTTTCGATCCTGGCGTCGTTCGTTCTCCGGCTGTCGTGGGTCGCACAGCGAAACGCGACCGTGATGCCCTTTGCGGCCTCGGAGAAGGATTACACGCTGTTTTCGGCCGACGAGTGAGAGAGAAGACGGAGCCGCTTGCTGCTCGCGTCCGCTTTCGAGCGTCCCGGCGCAGTTTTCGCGGCCGAATCGCGTTCGCTCGAGCGCTGAAACCGCGTTCGCTCGGTTAGAGGAAGCGGAACGTCTCGAGGTTCTTCGGCGCGAACGTCCGCATGTTGTAGTCGTGGTACAGCGCCGAGGAGAGGTCCTGCGTGGAGCGTTCGTCACCGTGGACACAGAGGACCTTCTCGGGACGGGGGTTCATCGTCTTGACGAAGTTCTCGAGGCCGGCCCGGTCGGCGTGGCCGGAGAAGCCGTCGACGGTCTCGACGTTCATGTTCAGCGAGAGCGTACCGCGGCCGCCGCCGTTGCCCGCCGCGCCGACCTCGCTGGTCGGGATCTCGTCCCAGCCGTTCTGGATGCGACGGCCGAGGGTCCCCTGGGCCTGGTAGCCGACGAACACGAGCGAGGAGTCCGGGTCGGGACCGAGGTGGCTCAGCCAGGACATAATCGGGCCGCCGGTGACCATCCCCGACGTCGAGAGGATGATGCAGGGACCGCCGTCGGCGACGTCCTGGCGTTCCTCCTCCCCGGCGTCGATGTGGTTGAACTGCTCGGCGAGGAACGGGTTCTCGTCCTCGTGGAAGATCCGATCCCGCAGGTCGTCCCGGAGGTACTCGGGGTAGGTCGTGTGGATCGCCGTCGCCTCCCAAATCATCCCGTCGAGGTGAACCGGCATCTCGGGGATCTTGCCCGACCGCATCGCCTCCTCCAGGACGAGCATGATCTCCTGGGAGCGACCCACGGCGAACGCCGGGATGAGGACCTTCCCGTCCCGATCGTGGGCCTCGTTGATAACGTCGACGAGCTTTTGTTCGGAGTCTTCCTGGTCGGTCTGGTAGTCGTTGCGACCGCCGTAGGTCGATTCCAGGACCAGGGTTTCGACGCGCGGGAAGTCGTTGACCGCGCCGTTGAACAGGCGTGTGTCGTCGTAATGGATGTCCCCCGAGAACGCGACGTTGTAGAGGCCGTCGCCGATGTGGAAGTGGCTCACCGCGGAGCCGAGGATGTGGCCCGCGTTGTGGAAGGTGAGCTTGACGTCCGGAGCGATGTCGGTAACGTCGCCGTACTCGAGCGGGATGCAGTGTTTGATCGCCTCGCGAACCATCTCGGACTCGTAGGGCGGGGCGCGTCCCTCCTTGGAGGCGACGTCGAGGTAGTCGAGCGTCAGCAGACCCATCAGGTCTCGCGTGGGCTCGGTACAGTAGATCGGGCCGTCGTAGCCGTACTTAAAGAGCAGCGGGATGAACGCGGAGTGGTCGAGGTGGGCGTGCGTGAGGACGACGGCGTCGATCGTCTGGGCGCCGGCGCCGAACGCCTCGGGGGCGTGGAGGTAGGGCACTTCACCTTCGGCGCCGGGCTTGTCGCCGCAGTCGATCAGGATCCGCGTTTCGGGCGTCGAGAGGATGAACGCGGCTCGCCCGACCTCGCGACAGCAGCCCAACGTCGTGATCCGGACGTACTCGTCGTCGGACATCTCCTCGCGGTGGATCTGTCGGCCCACGCGCTCGAGGATGTCCCGGCGGTCGTCGCGTTCCTGTTTGAGGAAACTCCGAACGTTCGAGACCGTCGAGGATTCGATCGGCGGCGTGCGGACGACCTCGGGCGTCCAGCCGACGCTTTTGGTAATGTCCCGAAGCGTCGAGCCGTGACGGCCGATGACCATGCCGGGTTTTTCGGCCTCGATGACAACCTCGCCGGTGTCGGCGTGGAAGTCGAGGTCGGTGACGCCGGCCTCCTCCGGAATGACGTTCGTGATCTGCTCGCGGGCCTCGTCGGGCCGCGAGAGCACGCTCGGGTCCGGGCGGACGGTGATCCGCTTGCGGAGCTTGCTCGCGAGCTTGCGGATGAGGTCGCCCTGCTGGGCGAACTCCTTGGGGTCGCGCGTGTACACGACCAGCTCCGGGCCTTCGTACTTCACCGAGGAAACCGAGATATCGTTCGGTAACTCGCTCGTGATCTCTGCTTTCAAATCGTCGAGTTGCTGCTCTACAGTGCTCATAATCGCCAGTTATCGATTGCGTGAACTCGCCGACAGGGGGACGCCGGAGTCGCCGAAGCGAACGCACCACCGCGGGGACCGTCGACGGATCGCCGGGCGGCCGTCGGCCGCTGCAGTGAGACTGCCGACGACCTCGAGTGACGGTGCCATCGGACGACGGAGGATCCGTTCCGTCCGGTGTCCCGAGTCATTGTGTGATGGTTCGTCCGACGAAGACGTACCCAGGTCGGTTATCCTGGTTCGTGCGGGAAGATTCCAGGGAGAACCCGCTTACCCGTGGCTATTCTTTGCGTGGTATAAAAGCCTTCGCAAAACCCAGGGTGGTTCGGCCCGAAGCGACCGTATGCACCTCACGCCGGACCGCGTCGCCGCCGAGTACGAGTGGGTCAGCGAACGAGCCGACACCGTCGTTCCGGTCATCAACGACGTGCGCGACGATCTGGGATCGATCTTCGAGACCGACGTGGATTCGGTCACCGAGGACGCCTACCGTACAGAGGTCGACGCCGTCTTCGCCGACGGCGACCTCGCGGTCAACGTCGCCGCGATGGTCGCGATCCTGCGCGAACTCGATGTCGAGGGAGACTACCCGGGTTTCATCGTCGACGAGATCGTCGGCCGGGAGCTGGCGGCGACGATCGCCGGCACCCAGCCCCTGCGAACGCTTGGTGAGGCGACGTTTCACTACGCCGACCTGCAGATCCACGGCGACGCCGAGGAGAACGCGGGGATCGACGACTGCGAGGCCGCGCTGGCCGCGGGCTTCCAGGAGCGACTGCCGGGCTGGAACTGGACCGAACGGGAGAGCCCCTTCGGCGTACGCTAGTCCCTCGAGGAGCGGTCAGTCGTCGGTGTCGCCGTTCTCGCCATCGACGCCGGGGTCGGCCTCGTCGGTTTCGTCCTCGTCGTCGGTCTCGAGATCCTCCGGGTCTTCGTCGTCAGCCGGCTCGTCGCTGTCGTCCGCACCGTTTTCCTCGTCACCGTCGTCGGCTTCGTCGTCTTCGGGTTCGTCATCCTCGATTTCGTCGTCCTCGGGCTCCTCCTCGACGTCGATGTCCTCCTCGGGATCGGTCGGATCGGGCTGTTGTTCCTGCTCCTCGAGGATCCGGTCGTAGGCCGCGCCCTCGGAGAGCGACGCGATCGGCCCTCCCTTGAGCTCGTCGACGATCGCCTCTGCCTCGCCGTCGATCCGGTAGAGTCCGTACTCGGAGCTCGAGTCCTCGATCGTGATGTCGTCGTCCTCCTCGGCCCGGGACTCGAAGTCGTCGATCGCCTCCTCGACGAGCTCCTGCTGGCGCTGCTGGGCCTCCATCATGTCCAGTTCTTCGTTCTCGACTTGCTCCTGGAGCTCCTCGATCTCGGCGGAGTCCGGGCCGATGACGGCCGTCAGAACGTCGGCGTACTCGCCCTCGTCGTCGCCGAGCAGGCCGAGGTCGCTGCAGCCGGCCAGTGCCGCGGCAGTCCCCGTTCCGGTGAGCTGGAGGAATCGCCGTCGATCGTGTTCGCTGGTCATTGGTGGTTCGAACGCGTCTCCCCACGAAAATAAGGGTTTTCGATCACCCCACACCTGCGGTCCGGATCCCTTTTGTTCGTCAGCCCGCTACCACGGGCCAGTGACATCCGGCATTCGGCCCCCGCAGGCGACGACGCTCGAGCACCCCGCCCTCGAGGCCGCCCGGAAGGCGATCGCCGATGGTATCGAGCGCGAGGCGATGATCACGGTGTACGGCCGTTGCACCGTCGACTACGACGGCCGCGCCTCGAGCCGGCTTGAGGCCGGCGACCGCCACCTCATGCTCAAACCCGACGGCGCGGCGCTGGTCCACACCGACGAGGGCCAACAGCCCGTCAACTGGCAACCGCCCGGCTGCGACCACGCGGTTCGCTGCGAGGACGGCGCGCTCGTGATCGAGAGCCTGCGTTCCTCGCCCGACGAACAACTGCTCGTCAGCTTCGAGGAAGTGCTACAGGTCTCGACGTTCGCGGGTTCGGATCCGACGGAGCTCTCGGTCGTCGGCACCGAGGAGGACCTCCGTCGGCGGATCCTCGAGGAGCCGACCCTGCTCGAGGCCGGCTTTACACCGCTTGCGACTGAACGCGACACGCCCGCGGGAGCGGTCGACATCTACGGCGAGGACGCCGCGGGCCGATCGGTCGTCGTCGAACTCAAGCGTCGCCGCGTCGGCCCCGACGCCGTGAGCCAGCTCCGGCGCTACGTCGACGCCCTGGAGCGGGATCTCCACGCCGACGCCGCGGTTCGGGGAATCCTCGTCGCGCCTTCGGTGACAGATCGGGCCGAGCGGCTGCTGGCCCGCCACGACCTCGAGTTCGTCGCGCTCGAGCCGACGGAGTGAGCGCTGTCGGCGGCATCCGCTCCCCGAGTTGCTACGTCGACGGATAGCGCCCCTCGAGTTGGCCCTGTGCGAGGACGTGGCCGCTCATCGCCGATCTGAGGCCGTCGGCGTCCGTCTCGGGGTCGAGCTCAAGGGTCGTGTCGAGGGCGAAGACCGCGAAGCGATACGTGTGCTCCCGATCGGGCGGACTCGGACCGCCGTAGCCGACGTCGCCGAAATCGCTCGTCCCCTCCGTCGCGTCGTCGGCGTCCCAGTCCTCGGGTATTGTCTCGGTCTCCGGCGGAACGTTCCAGACGACCCAGTGATCCCAGATCTTCCCGGCGGGCTCGACCGCGTCGGGGTCGTCCACGATCAACGCGAGCGACTCGGCCTCGTCGGGTACGCCCTCGATCTCGAGGGGCGGGTTGACGTTCGCTTCGCCGTAGCCGTACCGCTCGGGGATGCGTCCGCCGTCGTCGAACGCGGGACTCGTGAGGGTGAGCGTCGCCATCACCTCGGCTCTCCCACGTCGTCCACGAAGTAGGTTACACCGGAACCCGGTGACGTCGGTGTCAGCGCGGACTTATGCCACTCGGCCTCCTACCAGTGGTGATGACAGTTGCCTCTCGACTCATGAGCCACAGCGATAGCGATGACGAACCCGTCGAGCGCACCGAGACGGTCTCGGAGCCGACCGCCGACGACTCGGTAACCGACACCGCCCTCTTCCGGCTCGGTCGCGTCCTCTTCGGGGGCGTCCTCGCGTTCAACGCGATCGACAACCTTCGCAACCTCGAGGAGCGCATCGGCTACGCCGAGTTCAAGGGAGTGCCAGAGCCCGACCGCACCGTCCCTGCGGCGAGCGTCGGCCTGCTGCTGGGCGGGCTCGGCGTCGTCCTCTGGAAGCTCCCGGCCGCGGCCGCGCTGGGGATCGCCGGCTTCCTGGCCGGAACGACACCCGTGATGCACGACTACTGGAACCAGGACGATGAGGAATCGAAACAGCAAGAACGGATCCAGTTCCTCAAAAATACCGCGCTGTTCGGCGCTGCGCTCGCGCTCGCACGGGTCGCTCGCGGTTTGAAGTAACGCCTACCGACCGTCTTTTCTACCGTTCGCCCGCCTACTCCTCGAGCAGCCGCTGCAACCGGTCGAGTTCGGTCAGCGCCTCGACGGGCGTGAGGTGAGCCAGCTCGAGCGAGCGAAGCTCGGCCGCAACGTCGTCAGGAAGCCCCTGACTCCCGCCGTCGGTCGAGGCCGGGACACGGGGATCGTTCGCTCGTCTCCGCGAGTCGGGGCTGTCCCCGCCCGGTTCGTCGGCGTTTTCCGCGACGAGCTCCCGGGAGCGCTCGACGACATCCTCGGGGACGCCCGCGGCGGTCGCGACCTCGACGCCGTAGGAGCCCGTCGCCGCACCGGGGGCGATCTCGTGGTGGAAGACGACCTCGCCCTCGCGCTGTTCGACCTCGAAGTGCAGCGTGAACGCGGCCGGGAGCGCCTCGGCCAGCTCCGTCAGCGGGTGGTGGTGGGTCGCGAACAGCGTCGTCGCGCCGACCTCGTCGTGGAGGTGTTCGGTGATCGCCTGTGCGATCGCGAGCCCGTCGGCCGTCGAGGTTCCGCGCCCGACTTCGTCTAACAGGACCAGCGAGCGCTCGTCGGCCTCCCGGAGGATGGTCGCCAGCTCGTCCATCTCCACCATGAACGTCGAGCGCCCGCCCGCGATGTCGTCGCTGGCGCCGACCCGGGTGAAGATTCGGTCGACGGGCGAAACCCGGGCCGACTCGGCGGGGACGAAGCTGCCGACCTGTGCCAGTAGAACGATCTGGGCGACCTGGCGCATGTACGTCGACTTTCCGGACATGTTCGGTCCCGTAATTACCGCCAGCCGTCGATCGGGCGAGAGGGTGGCACCGTTGGGGACGAACGACTCCTGGGTGCGCTCGACGACGGGGTGGCGCCCGCCCTCGATGTCGATCTCGAGCCCGTCGCTCGCCTCCTCGCCGCGTTCCGCGATCTTCGGTCGACAGTAGTCGTACTGGGCCGCGACGGTCGCAAGCGAAACCAGGGCGTCGACCGTCGCCAGCGCGTCGGCAAGCGCCTGGACGCGCTCGACCTCGTCGGCGACCGCGCTTCGCACCTCGCAGAACAGCTCGTACTCGAGCTCGTCGGCTCGCTCTTCGGCGCCGACGATCTCGTCCTCGCGTTCCTTGAGTTCGGGCGTGACGAACCGCTCGGAGTTCTTCAGGGTCTGGCGGCGCTGGTAGTCTTCGGGTACCGCCTCGAGGTTCGGGTTCGTCACCTCGATGTAGTAGCCGTGGACGGAGTTGTAGCCGACCTTCAGCGAGTCGATCCCGGTCCGCTCGCGCTCGTTGGCCTCGAGGTCGTCGATCCACTGTTTCCCGTCGCGTGCGGTTCCGCGGAGATCGTCGAGGTGGGAATCGTACCCCTCCGCAACGATCCCGCCCTCGGTGATCTCGATGGGCGGATCCGAGACGATCGCGTCGTCGATCAGCTCGCGGACGTCGGCGAGGGGGTCGAGCTCCTCGCGTAGCTCCCGAAGCCGCGCGCAGTCGGCGTCGGCCAGTCGCTCCCGAATTTCGGGGACGACCGCCAGCGTGTCCCGGAGCGAGCGCAGGTCCCGGGCGTTGGCCCGCTCGCGGGAGATCCTGCCGATCAGTCGCTCGAGGTCGTAGACGTCCCGCAACAACTCGTGGAGGTGTTCGCGGGTCTGGACCGATCCCGTCAGCTCCTCGACGGCGTCGAGGCGGGCCTCGATCCGATCGGGCTCGAGCAGCGGCCGGCGGAGCCAGTCTCTGAGCGCTCGCCCACCGAGCGCACTCGCGGTCTCGTCGAGGACCCCGATCAGCGTCGCGTCCTCCCGAGCGCGGACCGCACGAGGTTCGAACAGCTCGAGGCTCCGCAGGGCGACGGCGTCTAAGAGCAGGTACTCGCGAGGATCGTACCGCGTGAGGTGAGTGAGATACTCGAGCCGCCCCGTCTCGCGGTCGGTCGCCTCCGCTCCCTCGTCGGCCGCGCCCTCGCCGTCACCTGCGCCCCCACGGGCGTACTCGGCGTACTCGAGCAGAGCCCCGCAGGCCCGGATCTCGGCGTCGCCGGCCAGCAGGGTGTCGGGTTCGCCGAAGTACGTCGAGACGGTCTCGGTCGCGCGCTCGAGACCGAACGCGTCGGGGTCGAACGGCGTCACCATACAGCCCTCCGGGAGGGGGTCGGCGGAGGTGTCGGGGCCGACGACCGCCTCTGAGGGATCGAATCGGCTCACCTCATCCGCGATCGCCTCCGTCGACGACGAGCTCGTTGCGAGGAAGTCGCCCGTCGAGACGTCGAGCAGGGCCAACGCCAGCGTCCGTTCGGGTCCGTCGTCGCGGGCGAGCGCGGCCACGAAGTTGTTGTCGTCGCTCGCGAGCAGCTCGTCCTCGGTGAGCGTGCCGGGCGTGATAACGCGGGTGACGGCCCGCTCGACGACGCCCGGGGACTCGCCGGGTTCCTCGATCTGGTCGGCAACGGCGACCCGGTAGCCGGCCTCGAGCAGCTCCTCGATGTACGACTCGGCGTTGTCGACCGGAATTCCGGTCATCGGATACTCCCCCGTGCTGTCCTCGCGGCTGGTCAGGGTCACCTCGAGCAGGCGGGCGGTGCGTTCGGCGGCGCCACAGAACGTCTCGTAGAAGTCCCCCACCTGAAAGAGCACGAGCGCGTCGTCGTAGCGCGCACAGAGGTCGTGGTACTGACGCATCATCGGCGTCAGCTCGTCGCGTTTCTCGGCCATCGCGTCTGGCGGGCCAAGCGCCGGATCCATACCCGCATTCGGCCGCTCGACGGGGAAATAGCTTGCTTCCCGGCCCGGCCGAGTACCGTCGGCTACCGCTCGAGGTAGTACTCGAGGTGGTCCGTACAGCCGGGGTTGAACGCCGCTTCGCACTCCGGGCACTGCGAGTTACTCTCGAGGTACTCGGGTGCCGTCATCGCCGTCCCGCAGGCCCCACAGAGCACCGATGGCTCGTCGAACCGGTCACGGGGCCAGACGGCCGCCTCGTGGTCGGCGACGGCGTCGTGGCAGCGAACGCAGGGGTAGTACCGCTCGCAACAGGCGAACCGGAACGCGACGACGTCGCGTTCGGTGTGGTAGTGCTGACAGCGCGTCTCGGGATCGACCTCGAGTCCGTACACCGGAGTGTCGTCGACGAGTTGCACGGTCGCCTCGAGGACGGGGAACGGTTTCGTCGTTTCGACGAGTCGCGGCGAAAAACGGTAGACTGGGATGTGATCGACGGGAGCTGTCCGACTCGAGAGCGGCGGGCTACTCGAAGGCCTTCGTGTCGCCGCGGCGGTAGCGACCGAGCCGTCGGTACCCCTGGACGACGCCGTCCTCGTCGAGTTCGATCTCGTAGCGGCCGATGATGTCCTGGGTGTCCGGGACGGCCGAGCGTTCGATGACCTCGACGACGGCCCGCCAGCCCTCGTCCATCGGCGAGATCTCGCTGACGCCGTCGAACTCGTGACCGATGAGCTTGCCGGCGGTCGACTGAACGATCTTCCGAATCGCAAGGACGCCCTCGATCTGATCCTTGCCGTCGACGTCACCCGTGTCGACGTCCTCGGGGTCGGTCGCCTCCTCGTCGGCCATCTCGGCCGACTGGACGTCCTCTTGCTCTTCGTTCTCGGCCTCCGCTGACTGGTCTTGGTCGTCGTCCTGGTCCTCCTGTTCCTGTTCGTCGGCTGATTGGCTGTCGCTCACGGTTGGATCACTCTCATCGTGCTGATAACAGAACCCGTCGTCCTGGGCCGGGCGGGAGCACCGCTCTCCGTCCCCGGTACGCGCCCGACACTGGTCCGCTGTGTTCGATTCGGCTTCGGCCATCGTCTTAGAGCGCGTCGCTGATTGCGTCGCGGAGCTCGTCGATCCCGTCGCCCTCGCCGGCGATCTTCGGTGCGAGGACGTCCGTGAACACGTCGACGAGCAGCTCGTCGTCGAACTCCTCGGCGCCGTCCTCGGCGAAGACCGACAATCCCTCCGCCGCGGTGATCGCCGCGCGGGTCCCGACGACGACGTCGAGTTCGTCACGGAGTGCTCGGATCGCATCGACTACTTGTTCGATCGTCTCCTCGGGTACGTCGACGTGGGCGGCGACGATCTCGCGTTCGGTCTCGGCGTCGTAGTAGTCGACGTTGACGCCGACGAACCGGTCGAGCAGCGCGTCCTGCTGTTCGTGGACGCCCGCGTACTCGACGTCGTTCGAGGTCACGAGCAGCCGGAACTCGGGGTGGACGTCGATTGTCCGATCCTCGCCGTGTTTCCCCGGTCGCTCGAGGACCCCTTCCTCGAGCACCGACAGCAGGACGTTGTGAGCTGTGGGATCGCTCCGCGAGAACTCGTTGTAGACGAGCGTCGCGCCCTCCTTGACCGCGACCGAGAGCGGGTTGTCGACCCACCGCTCACGGACGACCTCGGTGGTCTTGCTGACGCCGCTGACGAACTGGTCGCGCTCCTCGTAGCGCTCGCCGCCGGAGTGGGTACCGACGAGTTCGGCGGTACCGACGGCCTCGTCACCGTTGATCCAGACCACCGGACGGCCGCGCTTGGCGGCCGCCGACAACGCGAGCGCCGTCTTCCCGCAGCCGGTCGGACCGATAAGGTGGACCGGCTGGTCGGCCTCGAGCCAGCCGGTGATCCGGTCTCGAACCGACGCGACCGCGTCGGTCTCGATGAACGGATCGGGGGCGATCTCCTCGGGGCTCGAGAGCGGTGATCCGTCCGAACCGCCGGAACTGCCGGAGCCGCCGCTCGTCCCGTTCGACGCGCGTTCTTTCTTGGCCATCTTCTTCGCCTTCCGACGCTTCTTCTTGCTTCGATCCGACCTGATCTTCCGGCCACGAACCTTGCGGTCCCGCGAAGACGAATCCCCCATGTGGATTATTCGGAGGCGGACTGTGGCGAGGACTCCGGTCGCTCTTCGATCTCGAGCTCCTCGAGGTCCTCGAGATCGCCCTCTGCGGTCGCTTGCTCAATTTTTGAGATCTCCTCCGCGTAGTGGAGGAAGGTGTCGACGGAGGCGACGACGACGCGGGCTTCGATCGTCAGGAGCTCGATGCCGACGACCGAGACGCGCGCCCAGACGTCGATGACGACGCCCTTGTCGAGAACACGGTCCAGTACTTCCGCGAGACTCGAGGCGTCTGGTCTTCGTTGGGATGCCATTGTATCCCGGCGTTCTCGCGCGACCGGTAACAGTACTGTCGCTGCGCATGCAAGCTAATCCTCGGGCCGAGGGGTGTACTCGGCGACACTGCGCCTGCAAGCACCACCATAACGCGCGCGGGAGCCTTATCGACACGACGAGTTGTCGATTCAGTAGCTCTTATCTTATGGTACGGACACACACCTCGTTCGGACGGTTCGACCGATCGCATCGACGGACGGTGATGCTGTCGTGAGTCACAGGTACGTCTACGGCGTCGTCGAGGCGAGCGACGACGTCGAGTTCGAGACGGACGCGGTCGGCGACGCGGACCGCGTCTACACGATCTCCCACCGCCGTTACGCGGCGGTCGTCTCGGACATCGACACGACCGAGCCCGAGGAGACCGACGAGGACGCCCAGCGCCACGACGACGTGCTCCGGGAAATCATGGAGTACGAGGGCGGGCAGACGATCGTCCCGATGCGGTTCGGGATGGCGTTCGAGGGCGACCGCGAGCTGAAAAACGTCCTCCGGAACGCACAGCCGGCGTTTCGCCGCGCCCTGCGGGACATCGACGGGAAGATCGAACTCGGCCTCAAGCTCGTCGAGGAGGAAGAGGCCGACGTTGACCGCGAAGCAGTCGAGGACGACGTCGCCGACCACCTCGAGCCGATCGCCGAGCAGTCGGTGCCGAACGACCTGTTTAGCGACCGGCTAGTGTTCAACCGGTCGTACCTGGTCGAGAAGGACGACCGGGAGGCGTTCGACGACGCGGTCGCCGAGCTCGAAGATGAGTACGAGGGGCAGCTTCTCGTCCGGTATACGGGGCCGTTCGCGCCGTACAGCTTCGTCGACGTCAAGATCGGGGCCCAGTAACCATGTTCGTGCTCGACGATCTCCTGTTCCGGCCGTTCATCGGTATCGTCGACGCGTTACACTCGATCGCGCTCGACGAACTGTACGACCTGAACGAACTCGAGGACCAGCTCAAGGAGAACCAGCTGCTGTACGAACTCGGCGAACGGCCCGAGGCGGAGTACCGCGAACGCAAAGAAGAACTCGAGGAGGAGATCGAGATCGCTCGCGAGGTCCACGAGCGGTTCTCGAGCAGCCGCGTAGAGGTGAAACGATAATGCCCGACCACACCGACGATCCGATCGAACCGAACGACGACCGCGACGACCGCTCCGGCCACTGGCTGACGAGCCTGCTGTCGGCGCTCGAGTCGCTCGAGCGCCGCGACTTGTCGTCGACCGGTCGCAGACGGCGACGGTCGATGAACCTGAACTACGACGTTTCCGTCGGCTCCGGACTCGATCGGGCAATCGACAGGGTTCGGACGCCGACCGACGGCAACCGAATCCGGGAACGAACACGGCGCTCACGCCGTTCGCCCTCCCCGGACGGCCACGTGACCTCCCGGCTGCACGACGACGAGCTGCTCGTCACAGCCGACGTCGCCGGAACGGACTCGAGCGACGTTACGGTCGGGTTCGACGGGGACGAACTCGTCGTCGCCGTCTCCGGGACCGAACTCGGTCGGGTCGACGTCCCCTGGGAAGATCGGACGTCACGAGCAACGTTCAAAAACGGCGTCCTCACCGTCGCCGTCGAGCCCGTGGAGGACGATCAATGAGCGAGGACGACGAAACCTTCGAGGAACTGCTCTCGGAGGCCGAGTCGAGCCTCGAGAACCTCGAGGAGTCGCTCGAGGGCGTCGACACTCCCGACGAGCTCGGCGACGGCGAACTCGAGGAGCTGCTCGGCGACGTCGACACGCTCGTTCGGGTGGCCCAGGAGACAACCGAGCTGCTCGAGTCGCTCGACCTGACGGAGCTGCCGGAGGCCGTCGACGGCGACGAGCTGCTCGAGGCGATCGAGACGGGCGAGATTCCCGATGCGCTGGCCGACGAAGAGACCGGCGCGAGCGACGTCGTCAACTTCACGGAGCTGTTCTCGGCGCTCGACCTGTTGAGTATGTGGGACGCCGCCGACCTGACCGAGATCTGGGAGGAGAAACGGGAACTCGACGAGGCGACCGACGAACTCGGTGACGGCGAGGACGACGGCGCCCTCGAGGACGCCGCCGAGACGATCGTCGACGAGGGCACCGACCTGGTCGGCGACGAGGACGGCGACGGCCTCCTCGACGATATCGACGCCAGGGAGGCGGCGATGGAGGCGTTCGAGAAACCCGACATCGAGGAGGATCCGGAGGCCTACCAGGTGTTCATCCAGCAGCAGGCGATGCGCGGGATCGACAGCTTCCGGGACGCCCTGCTCGAGACCCACGAGACGTTTCAGGAGCTCTACGAGACCAATCGAGAGAAGATGCGACGGGAGGACACGACCCCGTCCTCGCGGAACCCGACCGCCGCCTCGACGTTGCCGACCGAGCGGCGGGACATCGGCACCAGCGATACGCGCCACTCGACGGTGCCACAGCAGGTCAAGCTCTCGACGGCGCCGACTCGACGGCGCATCTACGGCCGTCGGTTCGAACTCGAACTCGAGCGAAAACGACGCCAACAGAACAATGACTAACACCCTATCCGACAGCCGACCGAAGCAACCGAGTATCGCCGGCCGATCCTCGAGCGGCAACGCTCGCACAGTCGGCACGATCACGGCTGAACGACCGATCCGAGGCAGCGGCGCGCACGGCCGAGGTGGTTGTCGTGGTCGATGAGTTCCAGCCGAGCCGACAGAAGGCCGACCTCGCCGAGGTCGTCGAGATGCTCCTCGACAAGGGGATCGTCATCAACGCCGACATCGCCGTCTCGATCGGCGACACCCAGCTGCTCGGCGTTCAGCTCCGGGCCGCGATTGCCTCCTTCGAGACCGCGGCGAAGTACGGCCTCGAGTTCCCCGAGGGGACGGACATGCAACGCCTCGCCGAGGCCGTCGACGACCCCGAACTCGCCGAGGAGCGACAGTCGACCGCCCCGATCGATCCGACCCGAGGCGTCAACGTGACGGCCGAATCCGATGCCGAATCCGGCGGAGACGGCAACGATCCGGAGTCGGACGGCGAGGACAGCGAGGAGGACGTTACGCCCGCCCACCCCGGGTTCAGTCCCGATCCCGATCGGCCGACCAGCGGCGGGTACGACCTGCTCAGCGACGACTCCGACGACGAGGAATCGGCGGACGACGGAACCGAATCGGAGGGTGACGAGTAATCCATGTCGACGATCGACGTCGGCGACGGCGAGAACGCGCGCGACGGGCTGTTGACGCTCGTCATCGCCGTCGTCGAGATCCTGATCGAGGCCCTCGAGGGCGAGGCCGTCCGGCGCATGGAGTCGGGCGATCTCACCGACGAGGAGATCGAACGCCTCGGTGGCCAGCTCGCGACGATCGAGGCCGAGATCGAACAGCTCAAGCAGGACGAGGGGATCGAGGACGGCGTCGACGACCTCCGCGGCGAGCTGGACGGACTCGTCACCGACGCGATCGAACAGCTCCAGGGCGAAACGACCGCCTCGAACAAGCCCGGCTACTCCGTGTTCGGGGGTGAAGAGCAGTGAGTTCCGACGATCGCGACGACCGGTCCGAGCGCACGGACCGGGAGCCGGGGGTCGACGCCGACGAGGTCCCCGAGATCGACGAGGGGCGGTACCTCTACTGTCTCGTGCAGGCGGACGCGGACGCCGACCTCGAGCTGACAGGGATCGACGGCGAGCCGGTTTCGATCGTCGTCGAGGACGGGATCGGCGCGGTCGTCCACGCCTGCGAGGGGATCTACGACTCGGCCGACCTCGCCCAGGTCAGACGCTGGCTCGTTCGTCACCAGACGGTCATCGACGAGGCCAGCGAGCGGTTCGGGACGCCGATCCCGTTCCAGTTCGACACGATCCTCCGGGGCGACGACGAGCGCGTCCGGGAGTGGATCAACGACGAGCGAGCGACCCTCGAGCGCGCTCTTTCCGGACTGGCCGACCACTGGGAGTACCGCGTCGAGGTCGTCGAGATCGACCCGGTCGACGACGAGACGCTGATCGAGCGGGACGACCGACTCCAGGAGCTCCACGAGAAGATCGACGACTCCGAGGAGGGAACGGCGTTCTTGCTCGAGAAGAAACTCGATCAGCGCCTCGCCGCGGTGCGGGCCAATCGTCGGGAGTCGGCGACCGACGACCTCGAGGAGCGTCTGGCCGCCGAGGCCCGGGAAGTTCACTCGCTTGAACGCTCACCCTCGGCGTCGCTCTCCGACGAGGTCGCCGACCAGGACGACGACGAGGGAGAGACGCTGTGTCGACTCACGCTGCTGGCCCACGAGGACGACGAGGGGGCCATCGGCTCGATACTCGACGACGTGGCGGCGACCGACGGGCTCGAGGTCCGATTTACGGGGCCGTGGCCGCCGTACACGTTCGCGCCGGAACTCGGCAGCGGCGAGCAAACAACCGACGGGGGACGACAGCCATGAGACCGCGAAAGGACGAGGACGCGCTAGTGGACGTACTCGACGTCGTGCTCAGGGACGGGGCGATCCTCCGGGCCGACGTGATCATCTCGGTCGCGGACGTGCCGCTGGTCGGGATCAAGCTCTCGGCGGCGATCGCCGGGATGGAGACGATGACCGAGTACGGACTGTTCCAGAAGTGGGACGTCGACCGCCGGGCCAGAGCCGTCGAACGCCGGCAGTACGGCCGGGGCCGCGACGACGATCGCGAGTCGATCACCGTCAACGGCCGCGAGCGAGACGAACTCGAGTGACGGAACCCGACCCGGTGGAGGAATGGAACGGTCAGGCGAACGTCGGTCGCTCGGTCGTGAGTTTGACCTCCCCGGAGACGGTTTCCTCGTCGCGGTCCTCGTCGTAGACGTACTGTCCGGAGCCACCACAGAGCGTACACTCGTAGTTCTCGGAAATCTCGTTGATCATCTCGCCGTCCTCGAAGTAGACGCGGCTCTGGACGATCTGCAGGAACTGCGGCGTCTCGCAGTTGGCACAGCTGATCATATCGGTGAGGTAGCCGTGATCGGTTGTAGTTATCCGGCTTGTAACCAATGGCTCGAGACCCCCTATGGACGTCTTACCTGTCAGGCGTCGACGGGCAAAGGGCCCGGCTGGACACCCTTCCTCTCGAGCGATTGCGAAGCGGCGCAAACTCGGAGTAAACAAGCCATAATCGCAAGACTGGAGCGGGATCGTTCGGGTATCGAGAGCCGAATTAGTGACCGAACAACCGTCGGTATGGTGGACGCGAACGACGAGGTACTGACGTCGGACCGAACGATCGGCCGGCGACTCCGATCCCAAACCACCGACCGGAGCGAACCCGGCTGACTGCGGATCGAATCGGTCGACGACGCGGCGGATGGAGCGCGTTTCCGCACCGGAGTCAGCCCCCGTCCGAGGGACGGTTCGCCCGTCAGTTCGCACGCCGCTGGCGGCGGATCGCCACCGACCGGACGTTCGCTCCCGTAGCCGGGTGCTACGTCTGCGGTATACGCTCCCTGTCGAGAGTTCGGCCGTACTAGTGCGTGACAAGCCGCCGCATAACAATGTCGCTCTCGAGCGAGTCTTCGTCCGCGGGGATACCCCCCGCCGGGTGCGCGCTCGGCCCGGACGCCGACGCGCTGACCGGCCGACTACGTGCGGTCGTACCCGGAACGCTCGGATGTGGACTCGCCCCCGCTTCGAGTACGCTCATGTCTCTCACGCCAGGGTGGGTTTCCCGCCCCCACCCGGTTCCAACACACTTGCGAGCCCCGGGCTCATACGGTCCGGCGTACGTCACTGCCGAAGCGACTGTGAGGCGGTATCCGGTCGCTCCGGTGAACAGGTACGGCAAACCGCGTCAGAACTCGGTAACGACCGGAATGCCGATCGTGCCGTAGTCGTTCATCGCGGCCAGGGTCTCGGGCAACTCCTTGAGCGAGAGTCGCTCGCCGATGATCTTGCTCGGATCGAGCGTTCCCGCCGCGATCAGCCGGAACAGTTCCTCGTAGCGAACCAGCGGCATGCCGAAGGAGCCGTAGAAGTCGATCTCCTGCATGGTCATCGCGTCAACTGGCAGGGAGACCTCGCCGCCCTCCTCGCCGGTGGTGAGCCCGACCTGGACGTGGTGGCCGCGTTTGCCCAGGCTGCCGATCGAGTTGCGGCAGGTCTCGGCGATTCCGAGCGCGTCGATCGAGACGTCGGCGCCGCCGTCGGCGAGCGCCTTCACCTCACTGGCGGGGTTGTCGGCCTCGGCGGCGTTGACCGTCTCGGTCGCGCCGAGCTCGCGGGCGCGCTCGAGTTTGTCCTCGCGAACGTCGACGGCGATCGGGTGTGCACCGAGTGCACTCGCGATGTGGATCGCGGAGAGTCCGACGCCGCCACAGCCGTGGACGGCGACCCGATCGCCCGGCCGCAGATCGGCGCGATCGGCCAGCGCGTGGTAGGCGGTCATGAACCGACAGCCGAGCCCCGCCATCTCGGCGAACTCGACGTCATCGGGGAGTTTTACGCAGTTAAAATCCGCCTTCCGGACCGGGAACGCCTCCGCGAACGCGCCGGGGGCGATGCTCGTAAACCCGAGCGGAACGACCGTCTCGCAGACGTTCGCTCGTCCGGCCTGACAGTGGCGGCAGCTTCCGTCGGCGAGGTGGAACGGGACGGTGATGCGGTCGCCTTCCGCGAGGGTCTCGACGTCTTCGCCGACTGCCGCCACGACGCCGGCCGGCTCGTGACCCAGAACCTGTCCCGGCTGGGCCTGTGCGCCGACCCATCCCCAGTCGCCCTGCCAGGCGTGCCAGTCGCTCCGGCAGACCCCGCAGGCTTTGGTCTCGACGACGACCTGATCGGGTTCGGGCTCCGGGTAGTCGACAGTCTCGATCTCGAGCGGTTCGCCGTACTCCGCGAGCACTGCAGCTCTCATATGCAGGGAGTACACACACCGCGTACAAAACTGTGCGCGAACCGACCGATCGCACGCCACTGCGTTACCGGGTACGTCCCGGCCCGGTGTCGTTCGGGATTACGTCGATTCCGGAGACATTCATACAGACCACCCCACTGGGAATCAATTGATTAATACCTCTCAATTTCGTTTGGTTTGGCTGTGGCATCCGATATTACGCTGATGAACAGCGGGATCAACGGCTTGGACGAGATCCTTCACGGAGGGCTCGCGAAGGGACGGATGTATCTCGTCCACGGCCAACCCGGTACCGGAAAGACGCTGCTCGGAATGCACTTTCTGGAACGAGGTTTGCAAAACAGCGAGACGGTGCTGTTCATCCACGGAGAGGAGTCCAGAGAGGAGATTCTGGCCAACGGCAATGCAGTCAACATCGATGTCAGCGACGCCGAATTTCTCGATCTGGGTCCGGAGTCGGACTTCTTCACCGACGACGACTCGTACGACTTAGTCGAGCCGAGCGACATCGAGCGCGATCGCTACACCAAGCGAATCCACGAGGCGATCAGGGAGATCAACCCCTCCCGCGTCGTCGTCGACCCGATCTCACAGCTCAGGTACGTTGAGGCCAACGAGTACCAGTTCCGCAAGCGGATCCTCTCGTTTATGCGGTTTCTCAAGCAACACGAGATAACCGTCCTCGTCACGGCGACGCTCAACTCCAAACCGGAGTACGACACCGAGTTGCGCTCGCTCAGCGACGGAATCATCAAGCTCACCCGCGACAAGGAGGGACGGCGAGTCGAGGCGACGAAACACCGCGCGCTCGGACAGATGGGCGGCGATCACGGGATGGCGATCCGAGAGAACGGACTCGAGATCTTCCCGCGGATTATCCCCGAATCACACCACCACACGCTCGAGCCCAAACGGATCCACTCGGGGATCGACGAACTCGACGAGCTGCTCGGCGGCGGGTTCGACCAGCGCACCGTCACGTTCATCAGCGGACCGACGGGTGCCGGCAAGACCTCGACGGGAACGCAGTTGCTAGCGCAGGCGGCCAAGGACGGGCTCAACTCCTCGATCTACCTGTTCGAAGAGAATATGGAGACGTTCACCCATCGCTCGGAATCGATCGGCACACCCATTACGGAACTGCGTGAGGAGGGGACGCTCTCGGTAAACGAGGTCGAACCGCTCGCGCTCTCGAGCGAGGAGTTCGCCCATATGGTCATCGAGCAGGTCGAAGCGGAGGGCACCGACATCGTGATGATCGACGGGATCGACGGCTACACGATCTCGATCCAGGGACGGGAGTCCGAACTCGTTCGGGAGCTCCACGCACTGGCACGCTATCTGAAGAACAAGGGCGTTACAGTGTTGATCACGAACGAGATCTCCGAGATCACCGGCATCACGGAGGCGACCGACAATCAGCTCAGCTACATCGCGGACAACATCGCGTTCGTCAGCTACGTCGAGATGGACGGAAGCCTGCGGAAAGTCATCGGCGTGCTCAAGAAACGCACCGGCAGCTTCGAGAAGACGCTTCGGGAGTTCGAAATTACCGGCGACGGTATCCACGTCGGCGAGCCGCTAACCGGCCTTCACGGTATCTTGCAGGGCTCACCAATGGGACGAACGGTCGATCCTGCACAGAACGAATGATCACACTACACCGCAGTACGACGAGACCCCGAGTCCGCGTATGAGTAGGAACGACCAGCGGAACACGATCCAACTGCTCATCAACGAGGAGGGGAATCGCGCTGCGGTTCGGGAACTGCTCACCGACGACTACGAGGTCGAGACCGACTCGTCGCTCGTCGAGGCCGACCTCTATCTCGTCGACGACTACTCGTTTCACGACTACCACGGCGCGCTCCGCGAGCACGTCGACGAGAGCGACCCGGTCTTCTGTCCCGTCGTCCTCGTCCGCCGCGACGACGACCACCACAGGGTTCCGCTACCGAACCCTGACGAACGCGACCCACCGCTGCTCGTCGACGACATCGTCGAGGCACCGATCGACCGAACGTTGCTCTTTCGGCGACTGAACACGCTGCTCGTCCGACGTAGCCAGTCTCAGGAGCTGATGCACTACATCTCGAAGCTCGAGGAGTCGAACCGATCGCTCGAGCAGTTCGCCTACGCCGCCAGCCACGACCTCCAGGAGCCGTTGCGGATGGTCTCGAGCTACCTCCAGCTCATCGACCAGCGCTACGAGGACGAACTCGACGAGGAGGGCCAGGAGTTTCTCAGCTACGCTATCGACGGCGCCAACCGGATGCGGGATATGATCGAGGGACTGCTCGAGTACTCCCGGGTCGACACCCGCGGCAGTCCGCTCGAGCCGACGGATCTCGAGGCCGTCCTCAACGAGGCGCTCGCGGATCTCAGGATGAAAATCGGCGAGCACGACGCCGAGATCGAAGCCGAACCGCTCCCGACCGTGCTGGGCGACGACGATCAGCTCCGACAGGTGTTCCAGAACCTGCTGAACAACGCGATCGAGTACAGCGGCGACGAGCCCCCTCGGATACGGGTCACCGCACGGCGACAGGGGAGGAAGTGGCGGATCGACGTCTCCGACGACGGCGTCGGGATCGAGCCCGAGGATCAGGACCGGATCTTCGAGCTGTTCCAGCGGCTACACAGCCACAAGGAACACGCGGGAAGCGGAATCGGGCTCGCTCTCTGCAAACGGATCGTCGAACGCCACGACGGACGGATCTGGGTTGACTCCGGCTCGAGTTCGGGTGCGACGTTTTCGTTTACGCTCCCGCCGCTCGACGCTCGACGGGACTAACCGCCGAGGTGCCGCTGTGACTAGACGAAAAGTGCGGTAACGGCTACCATCGTTCTACCGCTGAATTCGAAGATGGGAAGGTGCTTTAGGGTGGATCCACTTCGATTAGCCGAATGAGGCGACGTCGAACCCTGGCCGCCTGCGGAGCGTTCGTCGGAACGGCCGTCGCCGGCGCGGTGAGCCGACCGACCGACAGCACGGAGCTGGTAGCGAAAGCCCGCGACTCGAGCGACGAGAGCGGGCTCGAGACGAACACCGAGACGCTGCTGCCCGAAACGGTTCACGAGACGACGCTGTACGAGATCGACGCGCCGAGGGACGGCCCGACGGCGATGATCTTCGGCGGTGTTCACGGTGACGAGTACAACGGGATCGACATCGCACATGAGGTAGTCGACTGGGCTCCCGACGCGGGAACGCTCGTCGTCGTTCCCGAAACCGACCGCGTCGCGGTCGAAAACGACGAACGGGAGGGTGTCGACGGTGACCTGAACCGTCAGTTTCCGGCCGAGGAGGGACCGACGAGCGACCTCGCAGCCGGCATCTGGGATGCGATCGAACGTCACGATCCCGACGTCGTACTGGATCTCCACCGATCGCTCGGCCTCTACGGCGTCCACCAGCAATACGTCGGTCAGGCGCTGTTCTACTCGCCGGGTGCGGACGGAGCGTCGATCGCGGCGACACTCAACGACGAGGCCGTCCCGTGGTATCTTCCGATGCACCGGTTCGTCGCCCACGAGAGTCACCTCGCCGGACCGCTACTGTTCCACGAGACCGCTCGGGAACTCGATACCGCATCGTACCTCTTCGAGACGACCAGTTTCCTCCTCGATCGCGAGACCAGAAACGAGATGACGCGAATCGCGACCGCAGCGGTGCTCGATCGACACGGACTGCTCGAGGAGGGTCGGTAATGGCGCCGTCGCTTCGACGGGCGCTGACCGCCCCCGTCACGGTCGCAACGTTTCTCTTGCTGGTCGTCCCACTGGCGCTGGGCTGGCTCAGAACGTCCCTGCTGTCGCCGCTGGCGCTGCCGGGATATCTAATCTATACGGTCGGATCGGCGATCGGCAATCTCCTCGCGCCGCGGTTCGACCTCTGGGTCTACTGGATTCCGTTCCTGGCGGGTTGTTACGGCATCGCTGTAACGTTCGGCTACACAGTCGAGCTTGTGGTCGATCGGTTCGAGTCGCTCTGACGACCTTCGTTCTCGCTGTCCCATCTTCACCGACTCCTCACGCCGAACTTTCGTTCTCTGCATGCGAACTGCTAGCAAGGCTTATGATGGGTGGAGCCATAGCCTCGCGTACACACCGATATGCCATCCAGGTCCCGACCGCCCCGATCGACCACCCTCTCGCTGTCACACGACGAGCACTGGACGCTTCATCACGTGTTGCTCCACCGAATCGAACAGGAAGAAACCGCCACCGACCCGACCGACGTCGACTCGCCTCCCCTCGAGCTGTTTCAGGCGTTCGAAGCGATCGACGGCGGAGCGGTTCGGTTCACCGACCCCCAGCTCGAGGCGATCCAGACGACGCTCGCCAGCTACCAGCGGTCGACAGACTGGTGGGAACTCGAGCGCGGCACACTCGAGTCGCTACTCGAGCACGTTACGAACGCCCTCGAGGCCGATCGGCTGCCGGCCGACTGATACAGCTCCCGTCGTCGGTTTCGAGGCGGTCGATGCCGTCCTGCAGCTACGCAACGGTACGGCAGCGTCCAGCTCGAGGCCGTTCGAAGAACGAGATAACGGTCGCGATCGATACCGCGGGCGACAGCACGGCGTTCGTCAGTCGAATCCGGGTGACGGACGGCAACTCGTCTCGACGGATCGCAGGTTAGCAGTCGACCGGAAGGTCGTCGACGGTGCGGTCGTCGCTGAGGTCGTAGTCCTCGCCGGCGCCGATGCTGCCGTCCGAGCTCCCGCCGCTAGTGTCGTCATCAGCGTAGTCGTCGGAGTCGTCGTCGGCGTAGTCGTCTGAGTCGTCGTCGGCGTAGTCGTCGGAGTCGTCGTCGGCGTAGTCGTCGGAGTCGTCGTCGGCGTAGTCGTCGGAGTCGTCGTCAGCGTAGTCGTCGGAGTCGTCGTCAGCGTAGTCGTCGGAGTCGTCGTCAGCGTAGTCGTCGGAGTCGTCGTCGCCTTCCTGAGACTCCTCGGTCTCGTCAGACTCGGCAGCTTCCTCGTCCTCGGCGTCCTCAACCTCGGACTCCTCCTGTGGTTCCTCGGCGTCCTCGTCGCCGTCGTCCGATTCGGAGTCGTCGTCCACGTCGGAGTCGTCGTCCGATTCGGAGTCGTCCTCGAGTTTCTCCTCCGATTTCTCTCCCTCGGGCGCGTCGTCGAGACGGCTGTCGAGCCAGTCGATGATTGCCTGAGTGCCGTGGTGTGGCGCGGTCGTGTCACCGGCCAGCTCGAGCTGTGGCGTGTAGGTGATCCCGTCGTTGCTGGCCAGGGTAGCGACCTCCTCGACGTCCGCGTCGTACTCGCCAGCTTCCGCGCGCTCGATAACGGCGTCGACGTTCGATACATCAGCGGCGCGCGCTCGGTTCTCGAGCTCGTCGTAGCTGATGTACCCCGACGGCATGTCGGTGTAGGTCTCGGTCACGTACTGCCAGTAGCTGTTCGGGTCCTCGTCCCAGACGGCCAGTCCGACGGCCGCGAGCCGCGAATCGGTGCCCGAGATGAACGCTTGTGAGGTGTCGCCCGGCTCGTACGCGAGGTTGCAGAACTCGACGTTGAGCAGTCCCTCAGTGACGAACTCGGAGATGATCTCCTGGAGGTTTCCGGAGACGAAGTCCTGGCTCGACGGACACTTGAAGTTCCCGTAGAAGGTTGCGGTCGGCGCATCGCTGTTCGTCCCGATCGTCGGATACGTGCGCTCGCCTGCGTCGTCCGGAATCGGTACCCCATCGGACGGTGCGCTTCCGGACGCGACCCCAGCGAGTCCGAGCAGCGAGACGGCCCCAGTAGTTGTCAGTACACTTCGACGTGTCATCTGCGGCTTCCGTGACATCGACTGCTCCTCATCAGGGAGGGAGTATAAACGGACTCAGCCGTTCTGTACGCTTCCCCGAACTTTACCAAACTTCCACCCGTTCCAGACATCTCTCGGAACCACAACTGATCGCAACACTGTTTCAATTCGACTCGAGCCGTCGGCACTGCAATCAGTAAATCGCAAGCAGGCGGCGTCGTTTGCGAGAGCGAACGATTACTCGCACCCCAACTCGAGTTTCGGTCTTCGAAATGATGTAAGTACAGCAGGCGTTTCCGACTATCCTAACTTCTATTTTGCTGACTGTTATATAGAGATCGAATATCGTGGTAACAACTATCAGTATCGACCACGCTCCGGAACTGTATTGCCTCTCGAGCGGAGACTCCTGTCGTATAGACTACCAAAATCTGCAGCGAAATCGCTCGGCCGGAGGTGGTTTCGGCGACGGTCGACCGTTCCGCTACCGTGCCGTGCGGACTCACCCCGGAGCGGTTGCGAGGAGTGAGATTCGTCCGAACGGTCGCGTTTTCCGGCGAAGAGGTGGCTCTCCCGGTGTCAGCGGCTCGATCTCAGCGGCCGATCGTTCCGCTGCGGGTGACCGGGGCGTCGGGATCGAGACGAAACGCGATCACCGTCGATTCTTCGACTGCGGCGACGGACGCGTCGGTCTCTCCGGTCACGAGCGAGCTCTCCGTGTACTCGACCGGCACGCCGTCCACCGTGACCTCACCCTCGAACACGTACAGGTAGGTGCCCACCCGGCCGAGATGGGAGCGTAACGGCCGCCCTGGCGTCGAGACGGCAGTCGTAGCAGTGGACGTCGTTGCGGACGAAAGCGGGGCTTCGCCGCCTTCGGGACCGAACAGGTGACGCCACTCGTTTCGAACCGCGTCGGGGATCCGCTCGTGCTGGATGCCCGGCTCGAGCTCGAGGCTGTGGGGTCGGACGAATATCTGGAGCATCCGCAGCGGCGGATCGTCGGCAGCGGTTTCCTCGGCGTGCCAGAAACCGCTGCCGGCGTTCATTACCAGCAGGTGGTCCGGATCCGTGATCAGCTCGTTTCCCTGCTGGCCGTCGTGGCGTATCACGCCGTCGGGAACCCACGAGATGGTCTCCTCGTTGCGATGTCCGAGCATTCGGATCACCGTTCCTGGCTCCATGAACGACTCGACGACGGTCGCCAGCGGCCCGTGACCGTGATCGTCGTGACCGGGAACCGCTCGGCCGGGAAAGTTGAAGTGCGTCCTGAAGTTGCCCTGATCCTGTGAAACCGCCGTCCGCGGGGCCGTGGATCTGGGAACTCGAGCGTACCGATCCGGACTCGTCCATTACCGACGCTAGCGGCCCCGTAAGCAAATCCGTTCTGCGCGTTCGGAGCTCGGCACGGACGATGCAACACGCGTCGTTGGTGTTCAGGAGTATGTTCTCTTCGCTGGCTCCCGTTCCTCGGAGCCCGAACGACGGTTAGTCGGAGAGCCCTGAGGAGGGCGTCGGTTCCGCCTCCTCGGCCGAGACGTCGAGCTCCGACGCGACCAGCGACCGGTACGCGCGACGAAGCCGCTCGGAGAGGGCCTGGTGGGAGACGTCGAGCTCCTCGGACAGTTCCTGCATCGAAACGTCCCGCGGGATCTCGAAGTAGCCGTGGTTGATAGCTGCGACGAGCGTTTCGTACTGGTTCTGCGTGAGGTCGGACTGCGAACCGGTTTCGCCGTTCGTATCGTAGAGGCGGATCACCGTCGGCTCGAGGTCGTGTTCCTCGAGCCGGGTGTGAATCGAGCTCGCGTCGCTTCGCTCTTGCACTCGGATATCGAGAACCCAGGAGCGCCCCGTGGCCGAGGCGTCGAGGATGGTTCCACCCTCCTCGAGCACCAGCTCGAAGAGATCGATCGTTTTCGGCGCGAACTCGACGTTGTACAGCCACTGTTCGTCGTCCCCGCTGACCAGCGCGTACTCCTCGATCGCCGAGGCTTCCGCCAGGCCCGTCTCGATCTCCGCTTTCGGTGCACCGGAGAGCCACAGGTCGTACCCACTCGAGACGACCCCGGCCTCCGCTTCGCACGTGAGCGACGGCACGGATTCGAACAGTTCCGCCAGTCCGGTCCCCCCGCTCGAGATTTCGAGATTGACGATCGAGGTCATATGTTCGATTCGAACGAGACGGCCCAGTTCCATAGGGGCGGCTCCAAATTTGTTAGCACTGTCGATGGAGAATGTACGGCTGTGTTACATCTCTCGTTGTAACGGCGACCGAGACGATTCGAATCCGATCGTACAGCCGTTTTGCGGCCGAACGCTTCCCGTCTCGTGGCTGCTGTGGACATCTATTTGAATCCTGTCACGAAGACTCGGCGTCGACACCGTGTCGGATCGGTCTCCGAGCTGGAGCGACGAGGGAGAAGCCGTTCCACTGCGGCCTCGGAATCGGTCTCTCGGGATGCCGGACGCTTCGGTCCTCGAGCGAAGGATACTGCCGCAGCGGGGCCGATCAGTCGTCGGCGTTGGCCCCGAGTCGGAACTGCTCGTTTTCGGAGATGGTCTCGAGGACGATACTGGTGTTCGATCGGGTAAGGTCGGGATCGGTGATCAGGGCCTTGATCTGGTCGTTCATATCGTCCGTATCCTCGAACTTCCCGATCGCGATGATATCGTAGTCGCCGGTGACCTCGTAGACGGAGACGATCTGAGCGTGGTCCCGGAGCGTGGCGGTGATCTCCGACAGGGCGCTTCCTTCCACCTTGAACTGCATGACGGCGGTAACGTCGTATCCCGCGGCGTCGTAGTTAACGACCGGTGTGTACCCCTGGATGATACCCTCCGATTCGAGATCCGAGAGGTGGTTCGAGACGGTCGTGACGGAAACGTCGAGCTCCTCGGCGAGGCTCCGAAGGCTGGCACGTCCGTCCTCGAGCAGTTCGTTTACTAGCTCCGTATCGAGATGTTCGTAGGCCACTACGTAGTACGATCTCTCCACTCCGTCTAAACAGTTACGAACAGTCAGTTTTTCGCCCTCGTATTTGAATTTACAACTACTACCGGCGACCGGTCGTTCCCGTTCTGACGAGACGTCCACTCGAACCGGCCTGCATTCTCGCGCACAGCGGCCGATCGGGTGTCCGACACCGACCCCTTGACACCGATCCTGGTGCGACGGACTCCCCGCTCGACCTACGACTTCGTCCCTCGCGTTCCCGTGGAACCAGCGCGCCACGCCTCGATCATCGTCGTCAGGTCGCCGAAGGGCTTGGGCAGAGTTGAACGATGCTCGAGAACCTGCTCGCGTTGCTCACAGAGTATCGGTCCAGTTCGAGATTGCCGTAACGATCTCTGACGGAACGATGACTTGCTTCGCTCGTCAGTTTGTTTCGGCAGAAATGGGTTGGGGCAGATTTGAACTGCTAAGAAGAATGACATGCTCGCTGCGCTGCGCGTGTCATTCTTCTATAGATCGACGTTCGCTCACTCCCTTCGGTCGCTCGCTGCACGTCTCACTGCCGACTTCCTTCACGGAGGTATATGGTAGTGGGACCGAGCTCAACCCGCACGGCGGTCGTGACCGCTCCCCTCGCCGCGGGCGGACCAATCATGCCATCAATCGAAGAATCCGTCACAGCATACCTGACGGCGCGAGAAAGCGAACTCAGTGCATCAAGCATCCAGAACCACCGGTACCAACTCAAACAATTCCGTGAGTGGTGCGAACAGGAGGGGCTCGAATCGATCGAATCCATTACCCCGATCGACGTTATGCAGTTCCGGAGAGCACGGTCGAACGACTTGAACTCAAACACGATGTATAACCAACTCTCAGTCCTTCGACTTCACCTCCGGTTCGCCCACCGAATGGGGTGGATCGACGAGGAAACACCGGAATCGATCGTCCTTCCGAAGAGAGATGGGACAGCACGGGACCGATCGATAGACCCGGACCGGGTCACCAACCTGCTTGAAACACTCGATGAATACGCGTACGCGTCGCGGACACACGTCCTGCTCGCCTTGATATGGACCGCGGGACTTCGGATCGGTGCACTCCGCTCACTCGACGTCGGTGACGTCTACCCGCGAGAGAGGTACATCGAGCTTCACAATCGCCCCGAGTACGAGACTCCTCTAAAGAACGGGCTCGGATCCGAGCGGGAAATTAACCTACACGGGTGGGTCGCGCAACTCATTGAAGACTATGTATCCAATCGCCGTATCGATTCACTCGACAATTACGGGCGTGAACCGCTGTTGTCGTCCCATCACGGGAGGTATTCGAGGACATCGATTCGGCGTACCGTGTACTCCCTGACTGATTGCGGGGGGATTGACGGTGGGTGTGATTGCGCCCGTTCATCGAAGTGTGACCGATCTGTGAGTCCACATGATATACGGCGTTCATCTATTTCCGCGTGGTTAGATGATGGACATAACCCTGATTTGCTTGCCCAACGGTTCGATGTGTCGAGCTCGACGATGGCTAAGCACTACGATATTCGTACCGAATCGCAAAAGCGAGAGCTGCGGCGCGACGTGTTCGATATGTAGGAACAGTCGTTGACAAGATTCACGCCGCCGAGAAGCAGAAAAGAACTCGTCAAGAGACCGCATCAACACCGGTCCCTCCTCACCTTCAACCCCTTCGCACACTGACGGTATAACGTCTTGGTTAACCCATTTCGCTTCAGCGACGAATACGTTAGACACGTAATACCCCTCAGTTCCGCTCCAAAATACCTCCACAGGTTCTCTATGTCCGGGTTTTGCCGAATTAGTGTTTTGGGAATCTGCTCTGGTGTGTAGATGGGGGTGCGCAGATTCCAAATAAGAGTCATGCGCCATCTGTCGATTTTGCTAATTTAACTGTCTCTGATTGACTCCGTTGGCAGTAGAGGTCAGCGTCCAAGCGTGCATTCCATGTCTTGTGAAGTGATGTGAACTCACGATGCTTGATTAGTGAGCGAATCTCGTGTTGACGGGCAAGCCGTCTGATTTTCTGGTTGTCGTAGCCTTTGTCCCCGAGCAGGATGTCGATAGCTTCGGGGTTGCGTTTGATCAATGATGGAACGATCTGGCTATCGTGTTTTCGTGTCGTCGTCACGTGTAAATCGAGGATTGCGTTTACCCTAGTGACTAACAGTGTTACTTTGAGTTGCTGAATCGTGATTTTTGACATATTCGTTCATCTCACTCTATCCGACTCTCTATGCAAGACCCGTGCGATGAATGCATCACGGCCACCGGAATATATCACTGATAGAAGGTTTCAATGAAACTAAGATCTCGTGGATGTCAGAGCCAGCCGGGCAACGGGCGATGTTCGTACTCCTCTACATCTGTGATCGTGACTGAGCGCTCATCGCTGTCAGGAAGCTCCAACTCGGCGGCTTCATACACTTCATAGAGAACACCAATCTGATCATAGAGATTTACCTGTTGCAGCAGGTCGATTCCGTACTCAGTAACCGCGTAGTATTTCCTCGGGATCCCGTTCGGGACGGGTGAGGCATCAGCCTCAAGAGCCGTCACAATCTCCGGGTCCCGACTCTGGAGATTGCGCAAGTGGTCACGAATCGTACTCTCGGTAATCTCGTTGCGCGCCGCTAACTCAACAGCGCTCAGTGCCCCCGTCGGGCTTGCAAGGATCTGCTGTAGGAGGCGAACTTTCGGCTCGATCAGGATCGCCCGCAGGTTAGCAAGACGGTCAGGATCCACGCCATGTTTCACCATCTGTCCTGACGCGTCTTCACCGCCGAGGTGCGTCGCAGATGAGGAATTGTCCTGAGGCATAATCGAGAGTTCGACTTCCAGCCTAACATGTTTTGCGACGAACATCGATAATCACGACTCGCAACCTATGGATCTACAGCCAATCATTTCATGTCCAACACGGATACTCCATCACACATCTAGAACACTACGCTTCAAAGATACCTAATAGTGGCATTTCTGGCCGCATAACACTCCAGAACTCCCTCAAAATCCAATCTTTCATGTTATTTGGAACGAATCTCAATCTATGGACGATTACCTACTATCGACCGGACTAGATGCGATTGCATGCACCCGACACATGGATATCGAGCCCGATGAAGCAGTTGAGAAGGCGATCAACAAACGTGAAGCTGAGTTCTCCGCCATCGAACGCCATCGTATCCGACATGCTGTGAGAATTGATATCGCCACTAATCAATCGGCGAAACTCACTGATTAAAAATCCGAACTATAAATACTGCCAAGAACACAGCATTAACCGCGCGCGAAAGCGCGTAGAGAGGGAGCGGTTGCCTGGAAGCTTCACTCCCTCTCGTGCGGCTCCCTAAGGGAGCAAATCAGGATTGCGTCTGACTCAATATAGGTCTGGCGACGAGTGACTGGACTGGTTGCTTCCCGGGGATCATCAGACTACCAGCCATGAGACTCAACATCGAATGCGAAGACTGCGAACAGATGATCAAGAACGACTCGGGGAGAGTCATCACCGATTGCGACTGTGGAGCGCGCTACATAGTGACGGTTACGCAACTCGCAAACGATGACTAAAGACCACGACCCCAGCGACGACCCGTTCGAGGAACTCGGGGAAAAGTCATCCGACGAGTGGGAGTGGTCCGGGAAGAGAGGAGATCCCTTCGCAGTATCCGGGGGAGAGACCGACGACTCTCAGTCCCGGTCGGCCGGTGAGGAATATGATGCCTCTCTAGTGATCCTTGATCAG
This sequence comes from Natronococcus sp. A-GB1, assembly GCF_029688845.1. Taxonomy (GTDB): domain Archaea; phylum Halobacteriota; class Halobacteria; order Halobacteriales; family Natrialbaceae; genus Natronococcus. The sequence goes on from NZ_JARUKW010000016.1 coordinate 118,099, forward strand.
ATAGCCGAGAGGGAAGACTGCGATATCACAGATCTCCCACCTCTGGAAGACACGATCAGCGTTGAAGCAGTAGATGAATTGGCAACCAGTAACTCGATCGAACGAATCGAGTTCTGGTACTGTGGGTACAAAATCAGGATCACACGCGAGGACATCCAAATTCAGGACGTAACAGGTGATAACGGGCAAGCTGGAGCCCACAAAGAGTAAGTAGCTTTTTTGAAAACTCAACTCACCATGACACAGCGACAGACCACGTCAGAAGGGCCAAAAGAGCTCCACATTGAGACCCAGGCACAAGAGGGGGATCTCATTCTGAGTGAAGCAGAAAAGCAACTCATCTGTACAGAGGAGGCGATTCGATATGCAATCGACTCACCTACACCAATAGAGATCTCACGCGAGGACGTTACAGAGACACGGAGATTCACTGATCAGTCACTCACAGGATTCTCTTTGCTTGGCCATCTGTTTCTCTTCATCGCCTTACTATTGACCGCACTCTCAGTCCAATTAATCGTATCAGGCGCACCACTGCTCGACGTCGTTACTATAGGGACGTACTTCTCGACGGTTCTGGCATACCCAACTGCGCTGATGTTCTACAAAATGGAGGTCGGTGAGGCACACGTCCTGAGAATCGAAACACCAGAAGAGAGATTCGAGTTCATAACAACAGAAAACGAAGAGGAATTCGACCGCATCCATTCGGAGATCCAAAAGAGAGAGCCCATTAAAGGCACCTCATACGGGTAGTAATTTCCATGTGGCTGCTGAAACGAAGGCCAAGCACCCCCCCTCGTTGTGAGTGCAGATTCTGATATCACACCCCCCTCGTTGTGAGTGCAGATTCTGATATCACACCCCCCTCGTTGTGAGTGCAGATTCTGATATCACACCCCCCTCGTTGTGAGTGCAGAACCGAATATCGCACTCAACGATTGGTCTCTGAGGGTAGGAAACTGTGGGGTCTCGTGCCTAAAACACCTCCTGCCGATAGTTACTCGCTGAGTGGGGCTGTGACATTGTTCCGCGGAAGAACGGTATCGAAATCGTTCTCAAATTCACCCGCGCTGGACACAATGAACTCATCAGTGCTGATGGGATTGGAAAGGCAGAGTTCGTCTCGTTCCTTGAAGAGGCAGAATGACAGCGTTAGTCCTGAAGGTGCGCGACAGTGCGTCCGAGCTCCCGGGAATGTTCGCTCTCGCTTACGTCGTACTGCTCTTCTATTGAACGAAGTCGTTCCTGAAACGTCATCATGGGGGCCTCCAGTAGAGTCTATCCTAGCTAAGGTGATTCCAGCATAAGAACCTTATTCCGATTGCCGGTTGGGGTGAGTTGCTGTTCACTGAACGAGCTACTGTTGAGGTGTTCATCTTTGGCGTCGTAATCAGTAAATGCAGTAGTGTTCTGAGATAGATTAACCGGAGAGAAAGCGTCGCTCAGCCCGTTGCTTCTACCTCTGTTTCAGTATGGAGTGAGATCACTTCGTCTTCAAATTCCATGTAGTAGCCTGGTTGAGAGGCATCTTCGTAGTATTCAACATCGGTAGTGAGTTCATCGAATTGATCTACTTCCTCTTCATCAATTCCTCTTGAGACCGTTCCCTCTGTTTCGATTACTTCTTGGGAGACGTGATGAAGAACCGTAAAATCTGGAGCATCATCCTCGATACTCAGAACAGGTTCTTTCTCTTCGTCGCTAACCGGCATCCCGATTAGGAAACTTGATTCATCGTTTTCGTTTCTTTCGTTCGTCAAGTTTGGATTTTCATCTTCAGTCCCCTCATCATTTGTACCAGCCGGACTGTCAAGACACCCGGAAGCACCCACTAACACAACGGATAGGGAACTAATGGCCGCTCGGCGATTAAGAAGGGATCGACTCATGTCTCCAAGTACATCACACAGAAAATTGAGTGTTGGGTTGGATTCTCCTAGTATATACTGAGCGAGCTCTGTTGAAACCCTTGGCTGATGATAAGTTTCAGTAGTTGTGCTGAATACAC
>NZ_JARUKW010000017.1 GCF_029688845.1 Natronococcus sp. A-GB1
ATCATATTTACAATCCGATGTAAAGGCGGTTCAATCGTCCGCTGGAATGATGCGGTGAACTTCACCGCTATCACTATCCATACCACTTGATTCAGTCGTCATCACGTACAGTTCGCTATCGCCGTCTCGACCGAACGCAGACACGTATCGTGCGAACCGCCCGTCCTCCGTCAAATCGTCTGCATCGATCTCGAGTTCGTAAATTTGCCACAAATTACGTTCCTCGTTGTACGGATGTCTCTCCTCGTCGTTCGTGGGCGGCGAGGCAATAAACAATGATCCGTCAGGATCACCGTGTGCTTCCGCGGTCCAATCGCCGAAGACGTAGGTATCTGCCAATGTCGAAACAGTATCACCTTGATACACGAACCCGCCGATCACCGCACTACCGATATGTTCGTCATTGTAATAGTGGGGGTATTCCAGTATCGGATCGAGGAGTGGTTCACCACCCCGGACGTCTTCGGGTGTTTCGTCCGGACAATCCTCTAGTGGCTCCGCATAATCGTCTGAATTGAAACAATGAGTGCCCTCCTTGACGTTCCATCCGTAATTGCCCCCTTCCTCAATTCGATAGACAGACTCATAAAGCACTTCGCCAACATCGGCTGCATAGAGGTCATCACCATCGAAGGACATTCCCCACGGGTTTCGCAATCCCCATGCATAGTACTCGCCACGATGATCGTCGGTATCCGCCAGTGGGTTGTCGGACGGGATTTCGTACGGTTCGTCCTCCGTATCCACGTCGATACGGAGAATGCCACCGTGAAGACTCTCGATCGTATCTTGTGCGGCGTTATCCTCATTTTCTTCGTACCAATCGTGGATCGGATACCACCCACCGTCACCGAACGCGACGTAGAGGTATCCGTCCGGCCCGAACGTAATTTCACCGGAGTTATGAACGAAATGTGTTTGTGGAACTGTTAGTAATATTTCTTCTGAGTCGAGATCACCGCTGGCTTGATTATCCTCCGTTTCAAAGACGGATAATACCTCAACATGTTCGACTTCGACACCTTCTATTTCCGGTTCTTCGAGTAAATCGTCGTCCGGTGGGGCACTATATCGAAGATAAAAGCGATTGTTCTCCTCGAAATCAGGGTGAAACGTGATTCCTAACAGCCCTCGTTCGTCGTATCCCTCGTTAAGAGTCACCAGTTGCTCGCTGACGTCGACAAACGGTTCGTCCGAAAGTTCCTCGTCTTCAATCGTATAAACGTAGCCAACTTGATCGGTGACGAAGTATCGGTCATCGCCATCGGCGATGGCAAAATCGGTTGGATACGTGAGCCCCTCCGCAATGGTTTCGAGACCGATCGTCGGTCCCAACGGAATAATGGCATCAGTTGGTTCGTCTTCGGTATCGGTATTTGGGGCAGAAGTTGCTGTCGCTGGCCCAAAACCCCCAGCGATACCGGCACTTACGGCACAAGTTCCGACCGTACGAAGAATCCGTCTTCGATCGCAGGCAATTGTCTGCTGGAACAGGTTCGTATCGTGGTTCTCTTCGTTGTTCGACATCGATACACTCCTCGATATCGACACCGATATATGTGATAGGCTGTAATATGAACAGCGCAATATTTACTAGTGAAACCATAGACGTGATGGTACGTCTATCCTGATGGATTGTATGTCATTAACCAATCTGCTGTGTCTAAATTATTTTGACATGACTCTTTCGGATCAACCGACACTGCTTGTCTCAACGGGAACCAAGGTGAATTTCGAGATCAATCCTTAATCGAACGAATGACGATCACCAGCGGAGGTTCGGAAGGAGGAATTTGACGCCATCATAGTACGTGAGCGTTGACGCTTCGTTCTCGTAAATACAACTGACCGGAACTTCTTCGAACCCAGCGTCAAGTTCATCAAACGCCAGTATCTCTTCGACGCTGATCTGGAAGTCGTTTGAGAACTGCTCGTATGGGATGCGTGCGAGATAGTTGGCGTCCATCGCCCGGTATCCACATGGGGGGTCGTTGACTCGGTTACCCACTCGAAGGCTCGTCGCGAGAGCCACGACTCTATTGCCGATCAATCGATCGAGCGGCATCGACTGGTTAACGGACCGGTCGCCAAACCGATCGCCGAGAACGTATTGACAGTCCGGTTGTCGTAATTCCTTCCAGAACCGGGGCAGTTCGCCCGGGTCATGTTGGCCGTCGGCGTCAAGTCGATAAATGTAATCAACCCCCAACTCGAGAGCGTGATTATAGCCCCGTTTTATCGCACCGCCGTAGTTACGGGTCGAATCGTTTGAGAGCAAAATGGCACCCGTCTCGGCTACACGCGCGGCTGTGTCATCGGTCGAACAGTCGTCTACGACGATTACATGATCGACGAGTCCCGTTGCCTCGATTTGTTCAATGACCCCCGTAGCGTGTGTCGCCTCGTTGTACGCGGGAAGAACGGCTGCAGAAGTCGTCATTGGTTTTTGACAGTCGGAGAATTGGTTTGCTTATTCTCGAGATATTCGGCTAATCGGGTTAGTCCCTCTTCGAGAGAGATCATATCACAGTTCGGATTCACTATATGACTTCGATGTGGGGTGGTTGTTCGTTTGTATTCACACAAATCCATCCAGGTACTCGATTCGTCTTTCATGGGGCCAGTAGAAGGGCGACTATGTTCTAAAACGGATCCTACCGTTACAGACTGCCGCCACCCATTTACTTCCATATAACTGTATGAATAATACAGAAAGAAGGTGCATTCAAACCCTTTGAAATATTGTAACATTGTTTGCACTAGTGCAGTTTCGGTCCCAATCTCGCTAGTACGATACCAAGTGAACTGACATCTCACAATCCCAATCTTCCGTGAATAGAGAGTGTCAACGCCAGTAATGATCCGGCTTTTTATTGGTCGTAGCGGTAGCCGGGCCAAATGGCCGAGAACCGTTCGTTCAGATTAGTGTTCCCACAGTCGTTCTGGGGGCCTCCGGCTGACCTCACTGCGGTTGTCGTAGTCACGGCGCTGATCAATGTAGCGGTTTTTATGCCCATCGTCCGCGAGACGCCGCTTCGCGTTCCGCTCGGGATCGCGCTCGTCCTCTTCGTTCCTGGCTACGTCTTCGTCGCCGCGCTGTTTCCGGAAGCGGGACCTGAAGATGCCAAAGGAGATTCACTCGAGTCCGATGCCGGGCAATTCGAGACGGACGATGAGGCGGCGGACTGGAACACTCCTTGCCGATCACAGATTGACAGGATCGAGCGTCTCGCGCTGTCATTCGGACTGAGCGTTGCGATCGCCCCGCTGATCGGACTCGTTCTGAACTTTACTCCATGGGGCATTCGTCTCATCCCGATCATGATCGCTGTCAGTGGCTTTACGCTCGTCGCAACGGTCGTTGCAGCCGTACGACGGTGGAACCTGCCCGAGGACGAGCGGTTCTCCGTTCCCTATCACGAGTGGGTCGAAAGGGGCCGTGCCGAACTACTCGAACCCGATTCGCGAGCCGATGCAGTGCTAAACGTTCTTCTCGTCGTCTCGATCCTGATAGCCGGCCTCAGCGTCGGGTACGCGGTCATGCTCCCACCACAGGGCGAATCGTTCTCGGCGATTTACCTTCTGAACGAAGACAATGACGGCGAACTGGTCGCGGATGACTATCCGACCGAGTTCGAACTCGGAGAGAACCACGAAGTAATCGTCGGGATCGATAACCACGAGCACCAGCCGACGGACTATACTGTCGTCGTCGTCGAGCAGGACACCGAGGTAGTCGAAAACGACACGGTCGTCACCGACCAACGAGAGCTCGATCGGTTCGAAACCCATCTCGAGCACAACGAGACGTGGACGCACACACACGATCTTGAGCCGACGATGACCGGAGAGAACGTTCGCATCGTCTGGCTACTGTATCCCGAGAACGACGTCCCCGCCGACCCGTCGATAGAGAACACAGCCTACCACGTCCATCTCTGGGTGGACGTCGCTGAAGCCGAGGCCGACGACGAGACCGAACGTGCGGATGGATGATCGCTCGGTTCATGAGAGCAAGATCGGAAGCTAACAGCACTCTCTATCGCCTCGGGACTGGCTCACGCCTCTTTCGTCCGAGTGACGAGGTCGCGGATCCCTCGCTCGAGCGATACGGACGGTTCGAACCCGAGTTCGGTTCTGGCCTTCGCGATGTCAGCCCCGCTGTGGCGGACGTCTCCCTCACGAGCCGATTCATGGACGATCTCTCCGTTCGAATCGGTGTATTCGGCGATCAATTCGGCAAGTTCGGTAATCGAGACACGTCGTTCGGAGCCGACATTATACGCCTCACCGACGTGGTCGGTCGTCGACGCGAGAAGGTTCGCGGCAACGACGTCGCTGACGTGAACGAAGTCCCGCGTTTGTTCACCGTCCCCAAAAATTGGCAGCTCGTCGTCGTTTCGCGCACGGTCGTGGAAGGTACTGATCACTCCGCTGTAATCGTTCGCCGGCTGACCCGGCCCGTAGACGTTGAAGTATCGGAGACAGACGGTCTCGAGCCCGTACAGTTCGTGGTACAGCCGACCGTAGTGGTCGAGCGCGAGTTTGTCGAGCCCGTACGGTGAGATCGGCCGCTTCGGATGCTCCTCGCTGATCGGTAGTCGTTGTGGCCGGCCGTAAATCGCCGCACTCGATGCCAGGACGACGCGGGAATCGTGTTTTCGGGCAGCCTCGAGAACCTCGAGCGTTCCGCGAGCGTTTCGCGTGTGACTGGTACGGGGGTCGTTGACGGACCGAGTAACGCTGACTAGTGCCGCTTCGTGGAAAACGATATCAACGTTTTCCATACCCTCAACGACGGTGCTCGAACTCCGAACGTCGCCGCGTAGCAGCTCCACCTCGTCGGAAAGTCGATCCGGATCTCCGTTAGAACAGTCATCCAGAACGGTCACGTCGTTCCTATCGACTAGCGTTCGTGCGATATGAGAACCGATAAATCCGGCGCCTCCTGTCACGAGGATGTTTTTACCGGCGATAGTGGGAGCGTTCATCGATACGGACGACATCGAAGGATGGTAAAATCTCCTCCCGTGATTAGCCGGACTTTCAGGTTATAGTAGCGGTTCAAATGATGATCACTAGTACTAGGTAGGCATGGGAAGCGGTGGAGAGTGGAATCCGAATCCGATCACTACGTTCTACATCCCAATCGAGCTTATCACCCTAGAGTAAGGAGCGCTTGCACACCGATCGACGTAAGCCGCCTTTGACGGAGGTCGCTTGCGCCGTTTCAGTTGGTGCTTTCGCGCTCGACCAAGACCACCAGAAGTTCCGGTTCCGGTGGAACCGGAGAGTTGTATTTATCGCCGCACGAACCACTGTTTCTCTGACAGTAATTTCATCGATACAATATCATCAGCGATTACGTGATATTTCCCGTCGAAGACTATCGAAGGCAGATAAACCGGGTTACCCTGATGGATACGGATATGAGTGTCTCGAGTGCAGTCATACTAGCAGCTGGGGAGGGGAAGCGACTCCGGCCATTGACGAAATACCGACCGAAGCCGATGCTCCCCGCAGCGACGAAGCCAATCCTCGAGCACGTTTTCGACCAGCTCATCGACGCCGGTATCTCGGAACTTGTCGTCGTCGTCGGCTACCGCCACGAAAGAGTCCAATCGCACTTCGGCTCCACCTACCGAAACGTACCGGTCACCTACGTCTTTCAGGAGAAGCAACTCGGAACCGGTCACGCGCTGTTGCTGGCAGAATCGGAAGTGGACGGGACCAGCGTAGTGATTAACGGCGATCAGCTCGTCGACAGTCGAATCATTAGCGATGCCGTGGGCGAACACGATAGCGCTGCCACCGCGACGATGGCACTGTTACAGCGGTCGAACGTCGAACCCTACGGTGGCGTCCTCATCGACGAGGACGGAATCGTGACGAAGATTACGGAGAACCCGCGCGACGGCCACGACTATCACCTCAACGCCGGCGTATATGTCCTCGAGCCCGCAGCATTTGACGCCGTTCGAGCGGTGGAATCGCAGATCGGCGAACACAGTCTCCTCGACGGCCTGTCGAAGCTCGTCGACGAGGGCGAAATCGTCCACGGAGCAGTCTCCGAGGGACTGTGGGTCGATGCGACGTATCCCTGGGATCTGCTCGACGTCTCGTCCGCACTGTTCGACACCGGAGTCGTCAACGGGAACTCGAAGATCGTCGGTCACGAAACGACCACGGTCCACGACACGGCGGTAATTAGCGAGCCCGTACTGATCGATCGAGACTGCGTGGTCGGTCCGGGTGCCGTCGTCGGACCGTACGTCTGTCTCGGCGAGAACACCACTATCGGCTCGAACGCCGTCCTCGAGCGCAGTGTCGTCGACAACGACACGACGATCGGCGCCAACGCGACCGTCGTCGACTGCGTCACCGGAACCGGCGTCGAGATCGGTCCGGGATCGACGATTCCGGGCGGCCCGGGCGACGTCCGCGTCGGAGACACCGTCTACGAGGACGAAGCCCTCGGCGCGCTACTGGCCGACCGCGTTGTCGACCGCGGCGGCGTCGACTACGTCCCCGGGGCACTCGTCGGGCCCGAAACGGACATCCAGACCGGGACGACAGTCCGCGGAACGCTCGCCGGGGGAACGGAGGTGCGTTCCTGATGTGCGGTATCATCGGCTACGCGGGTACCCAGGCCAACCGACCAGTTCTCGAGGTGCTCTCGAACGGGCTCTCACGGCTCGAGTACCGTGGCTACGATTCGGCCGGAATCGCGGTCGCTCCGGAGGTATCGGTCTACAAGCGCAAGGGTGAACTCGAGGATCTCGAGGAGACACTCCCCGACGCGCCCGTCGACGCGCTGGCAGGGATCGGCCACACCCGCTGGAGTACACACGGCCCGCCGTCCGACGAGAACGCCCACCCACACACCGACTGCGAGGACCGCGTTGCGGTCGTTCACAACGGGATCATCGAGAACTACCGCGAGCTTCGCGACGAACTCGAGGAGGTTGGCCACATCTTCGACAGCGAGACCGACACCGAGGTCGTTCCCCACCTGATCGAGGCTGCCCTCGAGCAGGGCGCCGACCCCGGCTCCGCGTTTCGCCAGGCGATCGAGCGACTCGAGGGGAGCTACGCCGTCGCGGCAGTGTTTCGCGGCCGGGAGGAAGTGTACGCGACGCGCTATCAGTCGCCGCTCGTCCTCGGCCTCGACGAGGACGGTGCCCTGCTGGCGAGCGACGTCCCTGCGTTCCTCGAGTACACTGACGAGGTCGTCTACCTCGAGGACGGACAGTTCGCGACGATCAGGCCGAGCGGGATCGAGGTTCGCGACCAACTAGGCGCGCTCGTCGACGTCTCGGTCGAAACGGTCGACTGGGATCCCGAGGATGCGGGCAAGAGCGGCTACGACCACTATATGTTGAAGGAGATCTACGAACAGCCCCGTTCGATCCGGGAGTGTCTCCGGGGCCGTCCCCAACCGTTCGAGGAGTCGGTCTCGATCGAGGAACTCGAGGACCTCCCGCGACCGGCGGAGATGCACTTCGTCGCCTGCGGAACGTCGTACCACGCGTCGCTGTACGCCACCCGGTTGTTCCGCGAGCGCGGCGTTCGCGCAACCGCCTTCCTCGCCAGCGAGTACGACGTCGAGACCGTGCCGGTCGACGAGGAGACGCTAGTCGTCGGCGTCACCCAGAGCGGGGAGACGGCGGACACACTGCGTGCGCTCCGGACCGCCAACGGCGTCGGCGCACGAACCCTCGCCGTAACGAACGTCGTCGGAAGTTCGGCCGCGCGGGAAACCGACCACACGATGTACATCCGGGCCGGCCCGGAGATCGGTGTCGCCGCGACCAAGACCTTCGCGACCCAGCAGGCCGCCCTGGCGATGCTCTCGAGCGCGCTCACCGGGGAGTGCTCCCGGGAGTTCGTGGAATCGCTTCGAGCGTTACCCGATCAGATTCAGTCGATCCTCGACGACTCCCGAGCGGAGGAGATCGCCGAGGAGTACGTCCACGCGGACGCGTACTTCTTCATCGGCCGCGGGTACAGTGCGCCGGTCGCGCTCGAGGGCGCGCTGAAGATGAAAGAGATCACGTACAGACACGCCGAGGGGTTCGCTGCCGGCGAACTCAAGCACGGCCCGCTCGCGCTCGTCACCGAGCGGACGCCGGTGTTCGCCCTGGTCAACGGCGATTCGAACGCCGAGAAGATGCTCGGCAACGTCACGGAGGTCGAAGCTCGAGGGGCGCCGGTGGTCGCCGTTACCGACGATCCAGGTTTCGTCGAAACCCACGCCGACCACGTCCTGTCGGTCCCCGACACCCACTGGCGATTCTTCCCGATCCTGGCGAACGTCCAGTTGCAACTGCTCGCCTACTGGGTCGCCAACCGGCTCGGTCGATCCATCGACAAGCCGCGCAACCTCGCGAAGAGCGTGACGGTGGAGTAGAGAGACCGTCGTACGGTAGCAAATACACGATCCGACTGATTATGTACAAGCGACCCTACTTCAATCGAGATTTACTAGTACAGGTTTCTCGGATCCGTATTTCCCGTTGCTACATCACCCAGTTGTTGATTGAAAAAGAATCGCTTCAGCAAGTCTTGAAAGGATCTGCTGAAATCACGCCATGCCACCAATTACGCGCGGTTAACTACTGAATCGAGCTATGTGGCCCTGGGGACACCTCGCAGTCGCATATTTACTGTATTCTCTCTACTCTCACGGACGGTTCCGACGGCCACCACGCGCTGAACCAGCACTAGCGGTGGTATTCGGCTCATAGTTCGCGGATTTGATCGATAAACCGCTTGCTTGGGGACTCGGTCTCCTTCCGAGTGGTCGATCCCTCGCTCACTCGCTGTTGTTCGCGGTAGCGCTGATTGTTATTATCTACGCCGGTGCACTCGCACTCGATCGGGTCGAGACGGCCACTGCGTTCATTATTGCGCATCTCTCCCACCTCCTAGCTGATCTTCCACCACGGTTCTTTCTCGGGTATTCGTTCGGCTCTGAGTATTTGTTCTGGCCGTTCCTTTCTTTCCAAGAGCTAGATTATACTATACGAATTTTCGAGCCGCCCGAAGTTGTTGAACTGATCGTGACTCCGCTCACGGATCCGCTGCTCTTCTTTTTATTTGAATTAGCACTATTCGTAGTAGCGCTTCTAGTATGGTATGTTGATGGATACCCAGGACTTGAATATCTTCAGAGGGTCACGTAACAACAAATTCAGAGATGTCGATTCAGTGACTTTGGTAGGGCTGTTTCATTCGCTTATCCCTGCTCATGCTTTATTTTGTCTCGCTCACCGATCCCGCTCCGGTCTCCCAGTATTCAAAGAGCGCGGCGTTCGTGCGACCGCTTTCTTGCGAGCGAGTACGATATCGAAACCGTACTGATCGACAAGGGGACACTGATCATCAGCATTACCGTCGAGTGAGGTACCGTCGAATAAGAACTCGAGCTACTCGAGGTCGTCCTCGTCGACGCTCGCGCGTCGGCGCAGCCACTCGAGACCGAGCGCGCCGCCGGCGATCCCGGCGCCGGTAGTAAAGCCGGGCATCTCCTCGATGTCGTCGTCCTCGTCGACGGGGTCACCGTCGTCCGGCTCGTCGACTTCGTCGCCGTCCCGGCTGCTCGCGGAGCTGTTCTCTTCGGTTTCTCGAGTTCCGCTATCCGAGTCATCGGCCGTCGTGTCGTCACCATCGGTGGTCGTCTCCTCCGTCGTTCCGGTATCGGTCTCGCCGTCGCCCGTCGTCCCGTCGTCGTCGGTGTCGCTGGAGTTACCAGTGGCGTTCCCATCGGCATCGCCGTCCGTCTCCTCACCGGTGTAGCCGTCGTCGGTCCCGGCGCTTTCGTCATCGTCGAGCGTCTCCTCGGGGTCGTCGCCGCCCGAGTCGGTCGCTCCATCGTCGCCGTCCGAACCGTCGCTTTCGTCCTCGTCGGAGCCGTCGTCGCCGTCAGCGTCGTCGCTCTCGGAGTCGTCGTCGGTATCGTTTTCGTCGTCGCTAGCGGACCCCTCGTTCTCGCTATCGGTGCTCGAGCTGTCGTCGCTTCCCTCGTCTTCATCGCCTCCCTCGTTCCTGCCGTCGTCGCTCGAGTCGTTCCCATCGTCTTCGTTCTCCTCGTCGTCACTTTCCTGCGTCTCCTCGTCTTCTTCCGTCTCGGATTCCTCGTCCTCGCCGTCGGATCCGGAGCGGACGGCTACCAGCCGTTCGCCACCTGCGTCACCGCTCGCGGCGACGTAGACGGTGTCCTCGCTGGCGGCGTACCAGTCCGAGAGATCGCCGATATCGAGATCGTCGTGGGTGAACGTCCACTGCTCGGTGCCGTCCTCGAAGTCGAAGCCGTACAGCGCGTTCACGTGGTCGTCCCCCGGATAGTAGGGGATAATGAGCGTTTCGCCGACAATCACCGGAAGCCGCCAGGCGTCCGTTCCGCCGCCCTCGCTCCAGTTCTCGCCCGTTCCGTGGTCGGCGCTCTCGAAACCGTGTCGGTCCGCCGTTACACGCGTCTCGTCGGTCATCGCGGGCGGGAATCTGAACGAGAGTCGCTCGAGCTCCGCGCCGGTTTCGGCGTCCAGCACGGGGTAGGTGTCGCCGTCGGCGATCGAGCCGGTGTAGACCCTGTCGGCGGTCGCTATCACGTAGCCGTGGGGATCCCATCGCCACTGCTCCCAGTAGGTCCACCGAGTCTCGCCGGTTTCCGCGTCGAACGCGGCGAAGCCAGCGGTGCCGTCGGCGCCGATTCCGTCGCCGACGGCCGCGTAGACGGACCCGCTCGCGACCGCGAGGGGGACGGCCGCGAACGAAACCGTCGCGTCGTCGACCTCGGGCGTTCCGGACTCGCCCTCCCGCTCGAGATCGACCGACTCGCGGCGCCACTCGACGTCGCCATCACCGGCATCGAACGCCAGTAGCTCTCCGTCGGCGACGAGGTAGACGGTGCCGTCGGCGACCGTCGGAGATGTCGATTCGCCGCCCTCGAGGTCGGTCGTCCACCGCACCTCGCCGCTGGTGACGTCCAGGGCCGTGAGCGCCTCGCCGCCGACGTAGACGGTGTCGTCGGTGACGGCCGGCGTTCCGGCGGCACCGAGTCCCTCCACGGCCCAGAGTACCGATCCGTCACCGTCCTCGAGCGCGTGGACGTCCGTCCCGGTCCGGAGGTAGACTGTTCCGTCGACGGCCGCGAGGTCGCCCGCCCGATCGTACGTCCACGCTACCGTCTCGGGCTCGGGAAACGCATCGTCCGTGGGTACGTGTGCGGTGTTGCCCGCGTTCCCACGGTAGGACGACCACCCGTCCCCTTCAGAGTCCGTCGTTCCCTCGGACTCCGTCTCCGCCGTTCCGGCGGAGGCCAGCACGCTTCCCGCCGCGAGCGCTACACCGGTCGACAGCACCGATCGACGACGCCAGTTTGCCATACTCACCCTTCCCTCGAAGCCACCATTGCTATCTGGTTACTACAGGAGAGATTGTTCTATGCAAAACAGTTGTATAAAATTGCATTCTAAGTAAGTTATTTAATACACCTCAAATAATCGTGGATCGAACCATCCGGATAGGCGGAGGCTCTCTCGCCCCGAATCGACGTAGTAACCACTGGCTAACCGGGTGGAAGAAAGCGTGAATCGCGACCGCTGATTCGGAGGTGCTATCACCGATACCGACGCCGCATCAGCCGCCGAGGTGTCGGTCGACGGCCCCGCGGACGCGCTCGAGGACGACCGGATCCGTGCTCGGTCGGCCGACGCTGACCGCGTCGGCACCGTAGGCAGCGTACTCTCGAACCGTCTCGTCGTCGCGGACGCCGTTGTTCGCGACTACGTACAGGTCGGTCGCCGCGACGATATCCGCAACCGCCGACTCCGTGTCCATCGCGTCGACGTGGACGAACGACGCGCCCGCCTCCTCGAGCCGGCGGGCGAGCGCGGGCAGGTCGGCGCCCGGGACCTCCGCGCGGACCTTGACCCCGACGACCGCGCCCGTCTCGGCCGCGCGGGTAACGTAGTCCGCCAGTCGGTCGGCGTCCCGCAGCAGCGTCTCGCCGCAGCCGACGGCACAGAGTTCGTCCTGGCGACAGTGGGCGTTGACCTCGAGGACGGCCCCTCGATCCCGACAGATTCGGGCCGCGTCGACGACCGGTTCCGGAGTCGCGCTGCGGACGTTGAATCCCGGCCGGATCGGGACGTCCTCGAGGGCGGCCAGTTCGCGGTCGACGAACGCGAGTGGGTCTTCGGGCAGGAACTCGGTCCGATCGCGGTCGCGGACCATCTCGCGGGCCGCGGCTCTCGACTCCGGTTCGAGCGCGATTCCGCCGAGAAAGGCGGCGCCCGCGTAGTCGGCGCCGGCGCGGGCCCAGTCGGCGTCGGCCTCGCCGCTGAGACTCGCCAGCGCGAGCGGTGGCCCGAACATCTCAGCGCACCCGCTCGAGGGCGTCCTCGACCGCGCCGATCACGCGCTCGGCGTCGCTCGAGTCGTCGATCCGAATGTCGGTTCTGACGGTCGGTGCCTCGAGGGTCGTCGCGTCGTCCTCGTCGAGCACGAACGCGTCGGCGAAGGGGTAGGCCTCGGCCAGCCCCGCGGTGCCGGGCTCGTAGCCCACGGCGTCCATCAGCTCCGCGGCGGGCCCCGAGAACGCCTCGTCGCCGAGGAACGGGGAGACGGCGACGACCGTCGTCTCCGCGAGCGCGTCGGCGATCCCCGGTACCGCGAGCATCGGGCCGATGCTGGTGACGGGGTTGGAGGGGCCGAGGACAACGGGGTCGGACAGCGCCTCGAGCACGCCGGGAGCGGGCTCGGCGCTCTCGGCGCCGCGGAACTCCACCGTCTCGACGGTCGGCTCGCCACGCTCGGCGACCCAGTACTCCTGGAAGTGTATTTGGCTGTCAGGGGTGTGAACGATGCTCGCGACGGGGTCGTCGCTCATCGGCAGGAGGTCGAACTCCAGATCGAACGCGTCGGCGAGCGTTTCGGTCGCCTCGCTCAGCGAGTGTCCCTGATCGAGGAGGCTCGTTCGCGTGATGTGGACCGCGCGATCGCGGTCGCCGATCGTCATAAACTCGGCGACTCCCGAGAACCGCCGCCAGTTCGCGAGCTCGCGGCCCGCGGTCTGTCGGTCGTCGGCGAGGTACTGCGGCCCCGTCGGCAGTCCCGCGGCGTCGGCGAGCGCCATCAGTTCGGCGTTCGTCTCGTGGCTGTCGTTTTCGATCCCCCACCACGTCTCGCGATCGAGGACGTCCCCGCCCTGGAAGAGGACGGTGTCGACGTCCGGCGAGACGAACAGTCCCCCGAGCTCGACGTCGTCGCCGGTGTTGGCGACGACGGTCGCCTCCGACGGCGAGAACGCGGCCTCGAGGCCGTCGAGCAGCTTCGGCGTCCCGGTCCCCCCGGAGAGAAACGTGACCATACGCGGGAGTCTCGAGCGAGGGCGCCTAATGCGTTGCGACCCCGCCGTGGTCAGAGGCGTACAGGTGCCATCAAACACCTCACAGATTCCTGCTGCGAGAACGGTAAGTACAGGCCAAGCGGGTAAATTCCCGCTCTTTGTAGATCGAACCCAATTCGTGCTGCATTCGCGCTGGGAGCTCAGCAGACACCGATCTAGCTGTCCGATTCTTCGCAGAAACGAGGCGACTGACGCAGAACGTGACTCGCTCCCGCTTCTCTCGGAGTACGTCCCCGTTCACCGGCTGCAGATTTTTCACTCGGTGACTCTATGCGAGTAGCCCACAAAGATCATATGGGTGACACGGTCCATGGAAGAAGCCACCACAGAGGGTGAACAGGGTCCTGAGGGCGTTTCAAGTAACGGTTATACACCCGCTCACGGCGTCGCCGTTTTCGAGGTGAACACGCATGAGTGATCAGGAATCCAGATCGAGTGGGTGGGAAGTAGATGACGATGCCGCCGAATTGTATGAAGAGTACTTCGTGCCGATCATCTTTGCGCCGTGGGGAGAACGACTCGTCGACCAGGGCGATCTGCAAGCGGGAGAACAGGTGCTCGACGTCGGCACTGGGACTGGCATCGTGGCACGACTCGCCGCCGCTCACGTAGGCGACAGCGGAGCTGTCGTCGGGGTCGACATCGACGAGGGAATGCTCGGGGTAGCGGAGGAACTAACCGCAGACCTCGGACCGACGATCGAGTGGCGACAGGAGGATGCAGCCGACCTCCCGTTCTCGGACGAACGGTTCGATGCCGTCTTCTGTCAGCAGGCGTTGCAGCTTATCGACGATCCCGTCGCCGCACTCCGAGAGATGCGTCGCGTCCTTTCACCGGATGGAATCGTCGTCATCAGTGTCTGGCGGTCGCTGGAGTACAGCCCCGGGTACGTCGTGTTGGCCGACGCGCTGGATCGGCACTTGGAGGAGGGAGCCGGAGAGATGATGCGGTCCCCGTTCGACACATGGGGCACAGCAGAACTTCGTACGCTCGTCCGAGAAGCAGAGTTCGACGAGGTGACGATCACCATCGGAATCGGGTCGGAACGCTTCCCTTCGATCGAAGAATTCGTTCGGCGGGAGGTCGTCATTACCCCGCTGGCGACCCGTTTCGAATCCAGCGATCGGGCGATTCGAACGGACCTCATCCAAGCCGTCAAGGATGGGTTGCGGGAGTACGCGGACGACGAAGGACTCGTGTTCCCCCACGAGTTGTACGTGGTTACCGCTCGCCGTTGAGCTACCCACCAGTTCACGAGTGGGATTCAGCGTGGACTCCCGTTTTGGCCAAATCGTCGGCAGGAGAGTAACCCCATTCATGTTCACCGTCCCGCTGTCCGCTCACGGGCGCTGTGCGCCCGTTCGCGGGGCTCGCGGGACCGAAGGTCCCGCGCTATTCAAGCGCACGCCCAAGGTTGCGCCTCCGTCGTCCCCAGTTAGGTTACGGCGCTACATTCAGCGACGTCGGATACTTCTATCCAGTTACTGTCACGAGCGGCGTTACTATCAAAGAGTCATCCACCGTTGCGCTGGGGGCCATCACCCGAGACCAGAACGTGCGCCACCAATCGAGAGGTGAACACTATTATCGGTTCACCTGTAGGCTAAGGTATGGCATCACCATACGTTCTCCTGAAATCTGCCCTCTTCACAGTCTTCGTTCCGGGTCTCGTCGCCTGGGTGATCCCGCAGTGGTTAGCGCGACGGGAGAGTCCCGAGTTGCCGATCAATCGCCGTCTCTCGAAGCGAGCCGGGTGGCTATCGCTCATCACAGGGGTGGGGCTCTACCTCCACACGGTGTGGCGGTTCGCCGACGAAGGTGGGGGGACGCCCGCCCCGTGGGACGAACCGAATGAACTCGTGGGTGGTGGAGTGTACGCGTACAGCCGCAATCCGATGTACCTCGGCGTGATTCTGATCGTCCTTGGACAGGCGCTCCTGTATCGGTCGGCACACGTCCTCTGGTGGGCCGTCGGCTGTTGGCTCGGGTTCCACCACCGGGTCGTTGACTGGGAAGAGCCCCACCTCCGGAAGAAACACGGCGAAGCGTACGAGCAATACTGCGACGACGTTCCCCGGTGGGTGCCGAGAATTCGGCCGTAGGAAACGTGAAGGAGGAGAATCGGTCGGAAAGCGCTTGCATACAGGGACGTTTCTGTCAAACCATCGGATAGCTGGTCACTATGATTGTGGTCATATTCAGCCACCTCGAACGCCAACGGTCAGTTTCACGCAGCTCCGCGACAATGGAAGGGTAGACCGGTCGCACCACGTTAATCCGACGTCGCAGTTTGTGAAACGGTCTCCGAATCCATCCCCTGTTGTTCCATCTCCCACTCAAAGTAGTCGCGGAGCCCTTCCTCAAGAGGCCGGTGGGCGATTCCCAACTCCTCGGTCGCCTTGCTATTATCCGCCGGCCATCGCCCTCCGGCGAAAAACCGTAGGCCCTCGGCTTCGAATCCCTCCGGCGGCGTGACCACCTTTTCCACGACGCTCATCACCTTTCCCAACGCCCCGAATACCTTCGGGGAGACGACGCGGGGGGTCGGGACACCCGTAATCTCTTCGGCACACTCGTATACGTCGACGGCGTCTCGAGGCTCGCCCGCAATAATGTACGTCTCCCCGGATTCCCCATGGTCCATCGCCCGGAGGTGGCCGTCGGCGATATCCCCGACATGATCCCAAGGTGCGTAGTGGCCGCGCGGGATCATCGGGAGATCGCCCTTCAGGTAGTCTTGGAACGCAGCTCTAATCGACCCATGCGATTTGTCCCCGGGACCGTAGACGATGCCCGGTTGCACGATGACGAGCGGGAGACCATCATCAGCCATCGGTTTTGCGACTTCGTAGTGAGCCTCCCATTTCGTCCACAAATACACAGCATCGTCCGGACACTCCGGCTCGACCGTTTCATCGATCCGGTCCCAATCCCTGAGCGGGTAGACACCGAGCGTGCTGGTGTACACGCCTTTCGGAATTTCGAGTTCCTTCATCAACTCGAGCATATTGCGAGTCCCCGCGACGTTGATCCGCTCGGCCGTCTGTTTCTCTCGGGGCCCGGGGCCCATGTAGAACCATGCGGCGATATGGAACACGCCGTCGACGCCGGTCATCGGTTCACGCATACTCTCCTTGTCTGTGATATCACCCTCGACAACCCTCACCTTCTCCGGTAAGTGGCTCGCGTTCGAGCGCGAACGCGTCAACGCGATAACATCGTGCCCGTCGTCGACTAATTGCCCCACCACATGAGTTCCGATAAGGCCAGTCGCTCCTGTGACGAAGTACTCCATTTTGCCTCACTATGTGATACAGGCCGATAGCGTCACCTCCTGAAGAACCTACACAGTGTGAACGGAAACCGATCGATGCAAGAGATGCGCGCTCTATTCAGCACGGTTCTCTGAACATATATATTAGGTGATGGAAACAATCGCGTTAGGTGAACACTATGCAATCAGCAGAGGATGAACGTTCTACCCGGATTTCGTTAGAAGAAGCCTGCTGCATACAGAGAACGTATTCGTGTCTTGTCGTTTTCTAATTCACCATCATTGAAGCAAACGAAGGTGGACAGCACCAGTCGGTCTATGGTTCAATGAGGCCGAGCTGTTGCATCACCCCGAGATAGTCAGCCTGCCCGTACTCTTCGGTGATTTTGCCGTCTTGGACAGTGAATACGGTTGTACCGGCATACTGTGCCTCCGCGCCGGAAGCCTCCGGGAGGCTGCCTAGTGGAAGCTCCCAAGAGCGGCCGGTGTGCGTTCCACCTCCCTCCCACAGGGCGACCACGCGGTCACCCTCGGCGATCAGCTCGTCGGTAAGCTCGAACCCCCCTTCCGGGAAGCGCTCCTTGTATCCACTAATGCGTTTCTTGACTTCTTCACGTCCTTGCACTTCACCCACCAGCGGGTAGTACCACCGGATGTCAGCTGCGGCGAGTTCGTCGACGATGTCGGGGTTCAGCTTGCCCCAGTACTCGGACCACCAGCGTGAGACGATCTTTTTGTTCGTTTGATGTCTCGAGGATTCTGCCATAGACTGGATCTCCCTCATTCCTTTTTGTGATCTGCCAACATAGGGTCATCTGCTGAAAAACCTGCAGCCCGTGAACAGGAGGGACGTAATTCGAGAGAAGACGTGAGCGATACGTGCCTCGAGTTCAGCAGCCCCCGAACAAACCTCCTAACTCCTGTCGGAAACGACATGGCCGATTTAGAGAAAGAGTGCTGCACGACGGCTCCGTTTGTTTTACGGCGAAAGCTGTGTCCCTCGCTCACTGCACGTGCGAACGGAACGATAGCGACTCCAAAATGCAGTGTTTTATGAATGTTAAATGCTGGTGGATATGACACTGCTATGTGGTATGTTACCGTGTGAGGTGCTGCTACCGATTGTCCAATCGGTGGTGGTAGAGAGTGAGATGGCATGGACAACGAGATCACGGCAACAGACGGGATAGTACGCCGAACAGTGCTGAGAGCAAGCGCGGCAGTGGCGGGGGCGCTCGCCCTGAGCGGAACAACGGTCGCCGACGAAGACGACGAGGAGGTTGATGAACCCGAGGGCTTCGACGTCGAGATCGTCTCGGACCATGCTCCGTTCGCCGACGACGTGGCGTCTACCTTCGAGGTCACCTACGATGACGCCGAGGACCCCTCTTCGTCGAACTGGATGACGCATCGTCCGTGCTTTTCGGCGAGGTAACGTAGGAGGAAGGGGCGCGCTCGGGCTGGCACCGCCATCCCGGAATGTCCGTCATCAGTATGGTTGAGGGCGAGATCGAGCACACGATGGAAGACGACTGCGTTTCCCGGACCTACTCGGCGGGCGACGCATGGGTCGATCCCGGCCACGTCCACACGGCGAACAGCGAGGACGGAGCGTTCGCCTACATCATGTTCCTCGGCATTCCCGAGGGAGAGCCGGCGACGGAGTGGGTCGAGCCGCGCGAATGCTGACGGCCCACCCATTACCGTTCTTATACCCAATAGAAGCACCAGCGCTAGGTTCGTGTGTACTGACCGGCTGACTCATCGAAATCGACAGCGTTGCTACCGGTTCCAGGCCGCCTCGTCGGGGTCGACCAGCCGCTCGCCGCGCTCGAGGTCGGCGATACGCTCGAGTTCGTCGTCGGTCAGCTCGAGCTCGAGGGCGGAATAGTTCTCCCGGATGTGGTCGCCGGTTCCCTTCGGGATCGGGACGACCCCTTCCCGCCCGTAGTGCCAGGCCAGCGCAACCTGGATGGGCGTCGCGTCGTGGGCGTCGGCGATCTCCTGCAGTTCGTCGATCTCGTTCACCTCGGCCTTCGCGATGGGACAGTACGCGACCGTCGTCACGTCCCGCTCGCGCGCGAAAGAGACGATGTCGTCCTGCTGGAGCCGCGGATGGAGTTCGACCTGGTTGGCGAGGACGGGCGCCTCGAGGATCTCGATCGCCTCCTCGAGCAGCTCGGTCGTGAAGTTGCTGACGCCGACGTGGTCGGTCCAGCCGCGGTCGCGAACCTCGTCGAACGCCGGCAGCGTCTCCTCGGGGTCGTACGCGCTCGTCGGCCAGTGGACGTACAGCAGGTCGACCGACTCGACGCCCAATCGCTCGAGGCTCTCCTCGGCCGTCTCGAGCACGTCCTCGCGGGCGAGGTTCGAGGGGTGGACCTTCGTCGCCAGAAACACCTCGTCGCGGTCGACGTCGCTCTCCTCGAGCGCCCGCCCGACAGCGGCCTCGTTGTCGTACATCTGTGCCGTATCGATGTGGCGATAGCCGGCCTCGAGTGCGGTCAAAACGGCTTCGGTGCAGGACTCGCCCTCGTGGCCCGAGGTGCCCAGGCCGGGCTGTGGGATCTCCGTCGGTGGCATGGGGAGTGCTACGCCGACACGTCACTCGGGGGTGCGGAAAGCGGCAAGGCGTGACTGTCCGACGGCGACGTCGCGCTCGAGCTACGGAGCCGAACCGCGACTCAGGGCACTTTGATGTAGCCGTACCCCTCCGCCTGGAGTTTCGCGATCTCGCCGACAGAGGCGGGAACGATCGTCGCTGCCTCGAGCAGTTCCGACTCGTCGATCCCGAACCCCTCGAGGGAGTTCGCACAGCCTTTGAACGTGACGCCGTCGTCGGCGAGCGAGCTGATCCGCTCGGCGTGGTCGGTCTCGTCTGCGACGTAGATCGTGATCGCCGGCCCGTTTACGACGAACTCGACCGCGTCGGTGTCGGTCGTCTCGTCAGCCAGCAGGTTCTCCAGGTTGGTCAGCGCCCGGTCGTGGTCCCCCTCGTCGCCGCTGGTCAGGTGGAGGATCGTCCTGATAGGTGGCTCCTCGTCGTCCGTGGCGGGTTCCTCGGACTCGTCCGGAGTCTGCTCTCCGTCGCTCTCCGTCTCGGTCGGCTCGGCGTCGTCTTCGTCGTCTCCGCCCGCGCGTCCGACCGCGTAGCCGCCGGCCGTTCCGACCGCGACCACCGATCCGGTTCCCGCGAGGTAGCGTCGTCGGTTCACACTCGAGGATACTCGCGAGGTGATAAAAACATTGCAGCCGAGAGTCACTCGAAGAGACACGTACGGAGGACCGCTCGAGAACGCTACCGGTCGACGAACCAGTCGGCGAAGCTCCCCTCGAGCAGCGTCTCGGACTGGTTCTCGACGTAGCGCTGTTGCATCGATTCGATCGCCGCCTCGAGGTCGGCGCCGTCGTCGACGGCCTCCCGGACCCGGTCGTGTTTCCAGCGGGCGGGGGTCATCTTCTGGCGAACCCGCCGACGGAGCGGGTAGAGGTACTTCGCGGCCTCCTCCTCGGTGAGCCCGCGGTTCGTGAGCCCGTCCTCGGCGTGGGCCAACAGGTCCTCGTAGAGCTCGAGCCGGTCGGTGGTTTCCCGTCCGTCGTTGGTGATCCAGGTCAGTTCGGCGTCGAACCCCTCGCGCATCGCGGCGTAAAAGTTCTCGCGGGCGACCTCCCAGTCGAGTTCGACGATCGGATGCTCGAGGCGAGTCAGGCTCTCGAGCAGGCCGGCGAAGGCCGCGAGGAAGGCGATCGAATCTCTGACTGTGGGCTGGGCGGCGACGGGGCGGAACTCGATGCGGGCGTTGGCGGCCGAGCGGGTCGGCCCGCCGAACACCGGGCGGACCCACCGCCAGTAGGTGCCGTGCTTGCGCCGGAAGTGCGAGAAGCTGTCGTCGAAGCGCTCGCCGTCGTCGACGGGCATCGGGACGATGGTGTCGTCAGCGGCGATTCGATCGATCGCCTCGTCGACGCTCCCGAGATCCTTCGGGAACCGAACCTTCCCCTCGCCCGTCGAGGGGTCGTTGAGCACCGTCTCGAAGACGCTGATCCGGTGTTCCATCCAGGCATCTTCGAGGACGTCCTCGGCCGACGCCGACTCGTCGTACAGATCCGGCGGGAAGAAGGGCGAGTTGACGCCGAGCGCGAGCAGCGGGCCGGCGACGCGAAGCGCGTAGTTGAAGTACAGCGGCAGGTCGGGCGCGTGGGCGACCTGGTAGTGGGGCTGGATCGAGGTGATCAGGCTCTCGGGCATGACGGTGTCGGCCTGCAGGGAGACGTGGGGCGCCTCGATGCGCATTCCCGCGGTGTCGGCCCCGCTCGTGTTCGCCATCGCGTGGTAGCGTCCCGAGTCGCTCATGTTCGTCGCGACGCGGATCGTCCGTTCGGTCCCGTCCTCGGCCGTGATCGTCTGCTCGATGCTGTCGGTGAGGTAGGTCGCCGCGTCCTCGCCCTCTGGCGGGATCGTCCACAGCGAGTCGCTCACCAGTCGCATCCCCTCGGATCGGGTCACCCGCAGCGCGGTCTGGAGCCGGGCCTTGATTTCGGACTCCTGGGCGACCAGCCCGTACGTGCTCAGCGGCTGGGGGCTGGTCGTCATCTCGGCGTTGTGCAAGCCGAGCTCCTTCTCGAAGCCGATCAGCTCGAGCAGCCGTCGCGGCACTCGGCGAAGCGTGCAGTCGTCGGATTTGGCGGCGTAGAACTCGTACTCGAAGCCGACGATCGCCTGCGGGTTGTCAAAGACACCCTCCTCGACGGCCTCCTTGATCACCTCGGCGTCGGCCTCGGCCCGGTCGCGAAACTCGTCGGCGTCGACGGACAGCACGTCCGCGACCCGCCCCGCGAGCTCCGCCTCTCCTGATGACATACACCCCTGTCCGAGCCCGACTGTCTTGAAAGCACGCTCTCGAGGATCGCCCCGTCTCCGAACGGTTTTACACCCGCCGACGGCTACACGCTACCGATGGAGTTCGCCACGTTCGCCGACCGAGCCGCCGCGATCGAAGCCGAGTCCGCGGACCTCGAGATCGTCGCCCGCGTCGCGACCCTGCTCGAGGACGCGGCCGACGGCGACGGCTCGCGGACCGTCGAGATTGTCGCCCGCTACGTCCAGGGACGGATCTTCCCGGCCTGGACCTCGAGAACGCTCGATATCGGACCCAGCGCCTGCGACGAGGCGATCGCTCGCGCAGCCGGGACGAACGTCTCCCCCGACGACGTCGAGGATCGGCTCGCCGAGGTCGGCGAGATCGGCGACGTAGCGGCGAGCTACGACTTCGGCGGCCAGCGGGGGCTGGGCGCCTTCGGGAACGGCGGTAGCGGCGACGACACAAACGGTGGCAGTGACCTCACGGTCCTGGAAGTCGACGAGACCCTGCGCGACCTCGCGGCCGCGGAGGGGTCGGGCAGCCAGGACCGAAAGGTCGACCTGCTGTTCGGTCTGTTCAACCGGTGCTCGAGCGACGAGGCTCGGTACCTCGCCCGCCTCGTGCTCTCGGAGATGCGCATCGGCGTCGGCGAGGGAACGGTCAGGGACGCGATCGGTGAGGCGTTCGACGTCCCCGTCGAGGACGTCGAGCGCGCGCTGCAGGTCTCGAACGACTACGGCGAGGTCGCTCGCGTCGCCCTCGAGGATGGCTCCGAGGGCCTCGAGGCGATGACCCTCGAGGTCGGCCGCCCGGTCCAGGCGATGCTCGCCCAGGCTGGCACCGTCACGGAGGCGCTCGAGGATTGGGACGAAGCCGGCGTCGAATGGAAGTACGACGGTGCTAGGGTGCAACTGCACCACGATCCGGCCGGCGTGGCGGTCGACGACGCGGACGCGACTTCCCCGAACGGACCGGTGGGCGAAACGCGGGCCTTCTCGAGGAACATGGAGGATGTCACCGACGCCCTCCCCGAGGTCGTCGAGTTCGCCGACGACCACCTCGAGGAGCCGGTCATTCTCGACGGCGAGGTCGTCGCCATCGACGACGACGGCACCCCGCTGCCGTTCCAGGAGGTACTCAAGCGCTTCCGGCGCAAACACGACGTCGCGAAAGCTCGCGAGGACGTCTCCGTTCGGTCCGTCTTCTTCGACTGTCTCCACGCCGACGGCGAGGATCTGCTCGAGGAGCCCCTGACGACCCGCCACGACCGCCTCGAGGCCGTCCTCCGCGAGGAGCCCGGCCAAGAGCCCGACGAGGTCGAGGGGCTCTCACTGCTGTGGCACACCGACGACCCCGACGAGATCGAACGGATCGATACCGACGCGCTCGAGGCGGGTCACGAGGGGATCATGCTCAAGAACCTCGAGTCGACGTACTCGCCGGGGCGTCGCGGGAAGCACTGGCGCAAGCGGAAACCCGACGTCGAAACGCTGGATTGTGTCGTCACGGGCGCGGAGTGGGGCGAGGGACGGCGGGCGACGTTCCTGGGCACGTTCGAGCTGTCGGTGCGAGACGGTGACGCGCTCGAGACGGTCGGAAAGGTCGCGACCGGGATCACCGACGAGAAGCTCGCGGAGCTGACCGAACTGCTCGAGCCCCATATCGCGAGCGAGGACGGCCAGACGGTCGAGCTCGAGCCCGCGGTCGTCTTCGAGGTCGGCTACGAGGAGATCCAGACCTCGCCGACGTACTCGTCGGGCTACGCCCTGCGATTCCCGCGGTTCGTCGGCGTGCGCTCGGACAAAGATCCCGGCGACGCAGACAGCGTGGGACGGCTCGAGCGGCTTCGCGATCGGTAAGCGGGAGATGGCTCGGTTCAGAAGGACGGATTTGCGAGAAGCGACTTATCCGAAGTTCTCGATCAGCGCCTCGTCGGAATCGCCGCCCGCGTCGTCGATCGTCTCGGCGACGAAGGTAACGAAGTCGTGGAAACCGAAGGCGTAGAGCTGTCCCTCCTCGAGGTGGGCTTCGATCGCCTCGCGCAGGCGCTCCTCGTCGTCCTCGTCGACGAAGACGACCGCCGCGCCGGCGTCCTCGAGGGCCTCGAGGCGGTCGACGTGGGCCGGTTCGTCGTCCTGATAGACCACGACGGCATCGTGGCCCGCGTCGTGGGCGGCCTCGGCGATCGAGACCGCGGGACCGACGCCGGGGCCGCCCGCGACGGCGACGATATCTCGGTCCTGTTCGTAGGTGATCTCGCCGAAGGGCCCCTCGACGTGGACGACCGCGCCGGGCTCGAGGTCGGCGAGCCACGGCGAGAGGTCGCCGTCGGGGTCGACGCCGACGGTGAGTTCGAACGTGTCCTCGACCGAGGCCGACGAGAGCGTGTAGTGACGCGCGACGACGTCGTCCTCGTCGTGGTCCGCCTGCTGGTCGTCGGCTCCCGGCACGGCCCGGAGCAACACGAACTGCCCCGGGAGCGCGTCGAACCCGTCGGGAGTCTCGAGTTCGAGCGCGACGGTTTCGGGGCCGACCTCGCGTACGGCGTCGACGGCGACTGGCGTCCCGTTCATATCTCACCAGTTCGGGAGGAGCGTGAAAAGCAGTTCCGTTCAGGCCGAAACGAGCGGAGGCGACTCACTGATATACTCACGCCCGAGTAAGCCTCCGTGGGGGC
Organism: Natronococcus sp. A-GB1; assembly: GCF_029688845.1. Lineage (GTDB taxonomy): Archaea > Halobacteriota > Halobacteria > Halobacteriales > Natrialbaceae > Natronococcus. The sequence continues at coordinate 24,225 of NZ_JARUKW010000017.1, forward strand.
TTTCAGAAGCCTTTTCATTTACTGGGAGCAAGGTTCTTCATAACATGGCAGCGGACCTCAACTGGGCGATCGGAGGCGAGGCTGGCGACGGCATCGACTCCACGGGTAAAATCTTCGCTCAAGCGCTCTCGCGTGCCGGGCGACACGTATTCACCTCGAAGGACTTCGCGTCTCGGATCCGTGGCGGCTACACGGCCTACAAGATCCGAACGTCCGTCGACGAGGTCCAGAGCGTCGTCGACCGACTCGACATCCTCGTCGCGCTTACACAGCGAACGATCGACGAGAATCTGGACGAACTCCACGACGGCAGCGCGATCATCTACGACGGCGAACGATCCTGGGACGCCGAAATTCCCGAGGAGATGAGGGGGATCGACGTCCCGCTGAAGTCGCTGGCCGAGGACGCCGGCGGCGCGATCATGCGCAACATCGTCGCGCTCGGCGCCGCCTGCGAGATCACCGGCTTCGACGTCGAGTACTTAGACGAGTCCCTCGAGAAGCGCTTCGGCGGCAAGGGGACCCAGATCGTCGAGAACAACAAGGAGGCGGCCCGCCTGGGCCAGGAGTACGTCCAGGACAACTACGACGTCGATGACCTCGGCTACGACATGGAGACGACCGACGAGGACTACGTCCTGCTCAACGGCAACGAGGCGATCGGCATGGGTGCGATCGCCGCGGGCTGCCGGTTCTACGCGGGGTATCCGATCACGCCCGCGACCTCGATCATGGAGTACCTGACGGGCCGACTCGAGGAGTATGGCGGTCACGTCGTTCAGGCCGAAGACGAGCTCTCCGCGATCAACATGACGCTCGGCGCCGCCCGAGCGGGTGCGCGATCGATGACTGCGACCTCCGGCGCCGGAATCGACCTGATGACCGAGACGTTCGGCCTGGTCGCGACCAGCGAGACGCCGATGGTCATCTGCGACGTCATGCGATCGGGTCCCTCGACGGGGATGCCGACCAAACAGGAGCAGGGCGATCTGAACATGGCCCTATACGGCGGCCACGGCGAGATTCCGCGCTTCGTCGTCGCGCCCACCTCGATCACGGAGTGTTTCTGGAAGACCGTCGAGGCGTTCAACCTCGCCGAGAAGTACAACACGCCCGTGTTCCTCGTCTCCGACCTGGCGATGTCGGTCACCGAACAGACGTTCCCGCCCGAGGCGTTCGACATGGACGCCGTCGAGATCGACCGCGGCAAGCTCGTCGACGACGAGGAGGTCCAGGAGTGGCTCGACAGCCAGGGCCGCTTCCGTGCCCACGCCGCGACCGAGGACGGCGTCAGCCCGCGATCGATCCCCGGCACGACCGACGGCGCCCACATGAGCACGGGGCTCGAGCACGACGAACTCGGGCGCCGAACCGAGGAAACCGAGGTTCGCGTTCAGCAGGTCGACAAGCGAAACCGAAAGGTCGAGACCGCGAAGAACGAGGAGGAGTGGGACTACCGCGAGTTCGGGAACGAGGACGCGGAGAATCTCGTCATCTCCTGGGGGTCGAACGAGGGTGCGCTGGTCGAAGCCCTCGAGTACCTCGAGGACGAAGACGTCGACGTCCGCGTCATCTCGGTGCCGTACATCTTCCCGCGACCCGACCTCGAAGACGAGATCGAGGCCGCCGAGGAGACGATCGTCGTCGAGTGTAACGCGACGGGACAGTTCGCGGACGTGATCGAACACGACGCCCTCACCCGCGTGAAACGCATCAACAAGTACACCGGCGTCCGATTCAAGGCGGACGAGCTGGCTGAAGAGATTACGACCAAACTCACCGAGGAGGTGCCCGCACAATGAGCTCCGACGTTAGATTCACAGACTTCAAGTCCGACAAGCAGCCGACCTGGTGTCCCGGATGCGGCGACTTCGGGACGATGAACGGCATGATGAAAGCCCTCGCCGAGACCGGCAACGACCCCGACAACACGTTCGTCGTCGCCGGGATCGGCTGTTCCGGCAAGATCGGGACCTACATGCACAGCTACGCCCTCCACGGCGTCCACGGCCGTGCGCTTCCGGTCGGTCAGGGGGTCAAGATGTCCCGACCCGACATCGAAGTGATGGTCGCCGGCGGGGACGGCGACGGCTACTCGATCGGTGCCGGCCACTTCGTCCACGCCGTCCGCCGGAACGTCGACATGACCTACGTCGTCATGGACAACCGCATCTACGGGCTCACGAAGGGCCAGGCCTCGCCGACCTCGCGGTCGGACTTCGAGACCTCGACGACCCCCGAAGGTCCCAAACAGCCGCCGGTCAACCCGCTCGCGCTCGCGCTGGCCTCCGGCGCCTCCTTTATCGCGCAGTCCTTTGCCTCCGACGCCCTGCGCCACCAGGAGATCGTCCAGAAGGCGATCGAACACGACGGCTTCGGCTTCGTCAACGTCTTCAGCCCCTGCGTGACGTTCAACGACGTCGACACCTACGACTACTTCCGCGACTCGCTGGTGGACCTCCAGGAAGAGGAGGACCACGATCCGAACGATTACGAGGCCGCGAAGGAAGTCATCCTCGACAGCGAGAAGGAGTACCAGGGCGTGATGTACCAGGCCGAGAACTCGGTGCCGTACAACGAACAACACGGCGTCACCGAGGACATGTCCGAGATTCCCGACGGCGCCCCCGAGGATGCGATGGATCTCGTCCGCGAGTTCTACTGACGGCCGCGGTTTCGACGACGATCTTTCGACGACAGCTGCCCCACGAGCGACGTGTCCCGAGCGTTTCGTTGGTGCTCGGGTCGCTGTCGAACTCGAGACATCGACCGATCACCAAATAAACGACAGGGCCCGTGGGACGCTACCCCACGTTCATAGGGGTTGCTGCCGTACTCCCCTTCGATGTACGGGGAAATTCTCGTCGCAACGGACGGCAGCGATATCGCGACGACCGCAGCCGACCGCGGACTTGAGATCGCCGATCGGCTCGAGGCGACCGTTCACGTCGTCTCGGTCGTCGACCGGGCGGACGCCGACGACGAGTCGGCCCACGAACGCCACCGGGAGTACGTCGAGCGCGTCGAACGCGACTGTCACGACCGGGGTCTCACCGTCGAGACGAGCGTTCGCTCCGGTCGGCCCAGCCGGGAGCTGCTCGCGTACGCCGACGAGTACGACGTCGAGCTGATCGTCATGGGTACTCACGGACGAACGGGTCTGGCGCGCTGGCTCATGGGCAGCGTCGCGATCGCGGTCGTTCGCGAGGCGCGGTGTCCGGTGCTCACCGTCAACGCGAACGTCGCGGACCCGCCTCGGAAGATCGACGACGTACTCATCGCGACCGACGGCCGACCGGGAGTGGAGGCGGCCGTCGATCGAGGGCTCGAACTCGCGGCGGCCTACGGCTCGCGCGTCCACGCGCTGTCCGTCGTCAACGACGTGCACTCGCACACGAGCATCGTTCTCGAGGCCCTCGAGGAGGTCGGCGAACGTTCGACGAGCGCGATCGCCGACCGCGCGAGCGAGCGCGGCCTCGAGACCGAGCGCGCGATCGAACGGGGCGTTCCCAATCGGGAGATCGTCGCCTACGCCGACGAGCGCGACGTCGACCTCGTCGTCGTGGGAACGGAGAGTCGCTCGGGACTCGATCGCGTCGTCGCCGGGAGCGTCTCCCAACGGGTGATCGGCACTGCATCGGTTCCGGTGCTGTCGGTCCGGACCATCGACCGATAGCCGATCCCGAAGCGGGATTGGTCTCGACGGTCCCCCTCGAGAGCCTCGCGCTCGTGTTCGTCGTCGAACTGCGTACCGTCCTGGCGCGGTTCCCCTTTCTCTTCGACGAAATTAGCACCACAGGAGGTCGTTCTCTGGAGCGTCTCGTCCGGACCATGGTCTCGGCGTCGGTCTTCGGCCTCCTCGAGGAGGGGCTCACGGCGGAGACACCGCTCGAAATCGACATTTTCGAGTCTTTTGCAGCCGATCAGCGTTGTCCTTCCGTTCGGATTCGGCGTCGCCGACGGAGCGATAATCTCCCTCGTTCTCACGGAGGCGCTGGCGATCGGCGGGGAGTTGCCACGAGGTGGAAAGGCCAAACTGGCAGCCGGTGCCGCCGTCGACGTGCTCGTCATGGTTCGGCTCGCGTTCGTCTGAACCAGCGGGTCTTTCGAAACGACCGAACCGGCAACTCGGCCGTACCCGCCCTGCGCCGACGACACTTCTAGAAGACTTATACCTATCACGGATCCACCTTGTCTCCGTAGACGATAGTTTCCCTAGCCTGATTTTAAACAATTCCTGAATATTTATATTGCTGCAGTTATACTATATCTAAAACGGCCAACAAAATCTGAAATCAAACTGAGCAGACTAAGATCAAAGAAGGATAGCAGCTCGAAATTACCACACACGATCAACGGAAGCGAAAACGCGAAACGATGACACCACAAGTACACAACCGAACCGCCGACGTCGATGGGGACGGGATCGACAGCGCCGCAGAGACGCTCGATCTCGACAGCGATGACGAAGCACAGCATAGCCAGAGCAACCGATCCGGGTTCACGTTCGTTCCCGCGGAGAGTCTCGACGGCCTCGAGTGCCGGATCTCCGAAAAGAGCGAGGGACTCGTCACGGCTTATCTGACCACGGATTCCGGAACAGTTCTCGAGCGACGAACGATCGCGTCGCTCGACCCGGGAGAGACGTTCGCCTTCGACGCTCGACTCGAAGCTAACGCAACCTACTGGATCGTCTGCGACGCTCGCGGACGGAACTTCGTCCGTGGACGAGCCGAGGTCGACTATCCCATCGAGAACGACCTGTTGACGGTCACGAACGGGATATTCAGCGGATCCGGTGCGGAGTCGACCAGCTACCGATACTGTATCGATCGAATCGGACCGGTGCAAAGCGCAGAACGTGAGGGCGCGATCGACCTCGAGAGCGATGACGAGGGACAGTCCTGGGGGTCACTGAACGACCGCTCGGGCGTTCGACTGCGGACGACCGAGCGCGTCGACGGCCTCGAGTGCCGACTCTCGGAGCGGTCGGAAGGGCTCGTTACCGGGTATCTGACAACCGACTCGGGGGACGTCATCGAGCGACAGACGATTGCGGTCCTCGAGGCGGGCGACACCGTGACCTTCGAAACGGAACTCGAGGCCGACGAGACCTACCGGGTCGTCTTCGACGCCCGGGGGCGGAGCTACGTTCGTGGACGGGCCGCAGTCGACTACCCCCTCGAGTCGGGATCGCTTGCGGTCACCGACGGAATCTACGGCAGCGGCCAGCTCTCTGACAGCTACCGCTACTGTATCGACCGGATCGGGCCTGCCGACGCCGGAACGGTTCCGGAGACCAGCTTCGAAAGCGAGACGGAATCGACGGACGAGGACTCGGATACCGACACCCTGGAACTCGGGAGCGACGAGGTGGGCCAGGCCTGGAGCTCGCTCGACGAGCCCTCCGGCGTCCGGTTCCGAGTCGACGAGGCCGTCGACGACGTCACGTGTCGACTGTCCTCGGAGACCGTCGGCGTCACGACGGCGGTCCTGACCGACGGCGACGGCGACGTTCTCGAGGAGCAGTCGGTCGACGACCTCGAGGCGGGCGACACGTTCGCTTTCGACGCCGACCTCGAGGCCGGCGAGACCTACGGGATTCTCCTCGATGCCGACGGCGAGAGCTACGTCCGCGGCCGAACTGCGGCCGACTACCCCCTCGAGAGCGCCGTTATCGAGGCGACCCACGGAATCTACAGCGGCGACTACGAGTCCGAGAGCTACCGCTACTGCGTCGATCGGATCACCGTTTCGATCGCCGATTCCGAACCGAGCGAGCCCGAGGAGTCCGAACCCGAGGAGTCCGATTCGGCGGAGAGTACGATCGATCTCGGCGACGACGAGGAGGCACAGTCTTGGGGATCGCTGGACCAGCCGTCCGGCGTTCGGTTCCGAGCCGACGAGGATCTCTCGAGGGTGACGGGCCAGCTCTCGGCGGAGACCGACGGCGTCACGACGGCGTCCCTCACCGATGACGACGGCGAGACTCTCGAGGAACGATCGATCGCCGACCTCGAAGCCGGTGAGACGTTTTCTTTCGAGACCGATCTCGAGGCGGGCGAGACGTACTGGGTCGTCTGCGACGCCGACGGCGAGAGCTACGCCCGCGGCCGAGCCGCGGCCGACTACCCACTCGAGGACGACCTGCTTTCGGTCACCCACGGGATCTACGGCGGCTATCTCGAGACCGACAGCTACCGCTACTGTCTCGATCAGCTCTCCGTCGAGAGCGCCGGCTCGGGTTCGGGCTCGGGCGGCTACGAGACGGAAACCGAGGAGACCGAACTCGACCTCGGAAACGACGAGGAGGGTCAGTCCTGGAGTACGCTGGACCGTCGCTCCGGCGTTCGGTTCCGGGTCGAGGAGGACCTCTCGACGGTAGCGGGTCGACTCTCGGCGTCGACGGCGACCTCCTCGAGATCACCGACGGGATCTACGGCGGCTACCTCCAGTCCGAGAACTACCGGTACTGTCTCGACCGGATCGTCGTCGAGGGCGGTTCGACGTCGTCCGACGAGGCCGAGAGCGAGCCGACCGAGCCGGAGGTACCCGCACTCGAACTCGGCGACGACGAGGAGGCCCAGTCCTGGGGATCGCTGGATCAGCCGTCCGGCGTCCGCCTGGTCGCGACCGAGAGCGCCGACGCACTCGAGTGTCGGCTCTCGGCGGAGACCGACGGCGTCACGACGGCGTACCTGACCGACGACGGCGGCGACGTCCTCGACGAGCGCTCTATCGCCGCCCTCGAGGCCGGCGACGCGTTCGTGCTCAACGGCGACCTCGAGGCCGGCGAAGCCTACAGAGTCCTCCTCGACGCCGACGGCGAGAGCTACGTCCGGGGCCGAGCCGCGATCGAGTATCCGATCGAGAGCGACTTCCTCGAGGCGACACACGGGATCTACGGCGGCGACTACGAGTCCGATAGCTACCGGTACTGTCTCGAGCGGATCGAACCGACCGAGCCGCAGGAACACGAGCCCGAACCGAAGCCGGAGTCAGCTCCGACGCCGGCGACCAACGGACTCATGGCGGAACTGATGACCCGTCCGGACGACGTGACGACGGTCAACGTCGTCGACGAGTCCTCGATCGACGAGAGCGGTGATCTGGCGGCGGAGATCCTCTCGTACATCGACTCCCGGAACACGGTCAACCACGAGTTCGTGCTGCCGATGGGACGCTACACCTGGAACACCGAGTTCGCGGTCCTGGATCCGGTCGAGTTCCTCGAGATCCGGGGCGAACCGCGGGCGACGCTCGAGGTCCGCAACCACGGCGTCGACATCGCGTTCCTGTTCGGTCGATGGGCGACCGACAACCCGCCGAAACACGTCATCCTCCAAAATCTCGACGTCGATATCGACGACGAGCGGGAGCGAGACGCCGGGCTGATCAGCGCCCACGTCGGTCGCTGTCTGCTCGACAACGTCGAACTCGTCGGCGAGCGCTGGCGACACGGTCCACAGGGCGGGGATCGGTACACCTGTATGATCAACACTCGCGACCCGAACGCGCTCTCGTTGATGCGCAACGTGACGCTTCCCGACGGCGAGGTCACCGACCCGAACGAGCCGTCGGTCGGCCACTCGATCGGCTGCAGCGCCGATCCGCCACACGAGGGGATCAACATCTGGGATCGCTGTTACGTCGAGGACTACGTCGACAACGGACTCTACGTGCGAAACAGCGTCGGTGAGAACTTCGTCGAGCACAGCATGGCGGTCAACTGCGGGAACGGAAACATTCGGATCGGTGCCGCCGACGAGGCTCGGGACTGCAAGATCCTCCTCGACGGCGGCTCGGATCAGACCTACCCCGGAGCCGGCCTCTGGCTCAACGGCGGCGAGGCGATCGCCGAACGGATCGAGATCGACGGCACCGACGCCCAGAACGACATCGTCAGAATCAACAGCGACGCCGACGGCGGCCACATCAAGGGACTCGAGCTGTTCTGCGGCCCCGACGTCGCGGCGCCCGCGATCCGCTGTACGGAGACCAGCAGCACGAACAACCGCGGGCTGACGATCGAGGACTTCGACGTCGAAGACATCACCACCGCCGGCGGCGGCTGCGTTAGCGTTCGGCGCTCCGACGTCACGCTCAGAAACGGCGTGATCGACGCGTCCTACCGGACGGCGCTTACCGGACACGGCAATCCGGACGTCGACGATGTCGATATGAGCTGAGCCGGCCGCGTATTCGACGCTGTAATCGCTTCACTCTCCACCTTCGGACGATCTCTTCTCGGTCGCGACTCGAAAAGGTTGAAGCCGTCACCGCCCGACGGTAACGATAATGTTCGATCCCGATGAACTCGAGGAGATCCGCGAGGATCGAGAGCAGTGGCACGAGGAGGAGGTCGAGCCGGTGCTCGAGCGCTTCGGCGAGCGCAAGGATCGGTTTACGACCGACACTGGCGGCCAGGATGTCGACCGCCTCTACACCCCCGCGGACGTCGACGACCTCGACTACCAGGCCGATCTCGGAAACCCCGGCGAGCCGCCGTACACGCGCGGGGTGTACTCGACCGGGTACAGAGGGCGGCTGTGGACGATGCGCCAGTACGCCGGCTTTTCGACGCCCGAGGACACCAACGAGCGCTACCACTACCTGCTCGATCAGGGCCAGACCGGGCTCTCGATGGCGTTCGACCTGCCGACCCAGATGGGGTACGACTCCGACGACGCGATGGCCGCCGGCGAGGTCGGCAAGGCCGGCGTCGCGATCGACTCGCTGGCGGACATGGAGACCGTCTTCGACGGCATCCCCTTAGACGAGGTTTCGACCTCGATGACGATCAACGCGCCCGCGTCCGTGTTGTTGGCGATGTACATCGCGGTGGGCGACCAGCAGGGCGTCGACCGCGCGGAGCTTCGGGGGACGATTCAGAACGACCTCCTGAAGGAGTACATTGCGCGTAACACCTACATCTACCCGCCAGAGCCGTCGATGCGGATCATCACCGACATCTTCGAGTTCTGTGCCGCAGAGACCCCGAAGTTCAACACGATCTCGATCTCGGGCTATCACATCCGCGAGGCCGGTTCCACGGCGGCCCAGGAGCTCGCCTTCACTCTCGGCAACGGCATTCAGTACGTCGAAGCCGCCATCGAGGCCGGGCTCGACGTCGACGAGTTCGCCCCGCGGCTCTCCTTCTTTTTCAACGGGCACAACAACATCTTCGAGGAGGTCGCGAAGTTCCGGGCCGCACGACGGATGTGGCACGACATCATGGAGGAGCGCTTCGACGCCGACGATCCGAAATCGAAGCAGCTGAAGTTCCACACCCAGACCGCGGGCTCGATGCTCACCGCCCAGCAGATCGAGAACAACGTCGTCCGGGTGGCCTACCAGGCGCTCGCGGCGGTCCTCGGTGGCACTCAGTCGCTGCACACTAACGGGAAGGACGAGGCGCTCGCCCTGCCGACGGAGGAGTCCGTTCGGACCGCGCTGCGCACCCAGCAGATCCTCGCCCACGAGTCCGGCGCGGCCGACACGATCGACCCCCTCGCGGGCAGCTACTACGTCGAGTCGCTGACCGACGAGGTCGAGGACGACGCCTACGAGATCCTCGAGGAGGTCGACGACCGGGGCGGCATGCTCGAGGCCGTCGATCAGCAGTGGGTCCAGCGCCAGATTCAGGATACGGCCTTCGACCGCCAGAAGGAGATCGAGGAGAAAGAGCGCGTCATCGTCGGCGTCAACGAGTTCGAGGTCGACGAGGACCCCGAGATGGACGTCGAGGAGGTCACCGAGGAGGACGAACGACGACAGGTCGACCGACTCGAGTCGGTCCGCGAGGACCGGGACGACGAAGCCGTCGACGCCGCGCTCGAGTCGCTTCGGGACGCTGCACGCGGCGACCAGAACGTCATGCCGCACATCGTCGACGCGGTGAAGGCGTACGCGACGGTCGGCGAGGTCTGTAACGTCCTGCGCGAGGAGTTCGGCGAGTACCAGCCCGGCAGCGCGGTCTAGGGCAAGCCGTACCGCCGAACTTCACCGAACGGCGTCGTCGAATGCTTCCCGTCTCGAGGGCTCGCGGAGACGCCGATCGCCCTCGCTCGAAGCGGCGGAACGACGGGACAGCTCGGGTCCCGCGTTATTCGGGACTCGAGGTCGAACTGTGCTCGGATCCAGCGACGGAGTCACCGGATTCGGGGGGAACCGTGCGGGATTTCGCGCTCTTCTTTGGGGTTATGTGCCACACCTGCGGCGCGTCGACAAACTGCAGGTAAAGCGCGTGGAGCTGGACGAACCAGGCGAACAGGATCCAAAGGTAGGCGTGGAGTAACCCCTCGGCCACGGCCGACGGTTTCCGCGAGAGCGGGATCGCGCAGCGACGCGTACCCGAAGGAGACGGCCCGCGCAGGCAGGAGATACAGCGCGAACAGGAGCGACAACCCGACCGGCAACGCGGGGGCGAGACCGGCGAACCAGAGCAGCATGAACGCCGGGAAAACCACGGACGCCGGCGCGCTCACCGCGGTGAAAAGCAGCCAGCTCAACCCGAGGGTTCGACCGAGTCCGAACCGCTCTCGGGACCGCAGAATCGCTCCGCCGTGGTAACTCGCGACCTGGATCCAGCCCCGCGCCCACCGTATCCGCTGGCGGACCAACGCGCGGAAGCTGGCGGGATTGGATTCTCGTGACACCATTCGCGCGTCGTACCCTACCAGCCACTCGGTCTCCAGGTAGAGCCGGAGCGTGAGATCGATGTCCTCGGTGAGCACCTCCGATCGCCAACCGTCCACCTCCGGCGGTACCTCCCGGCGAAAGATCGCCGAGGAGCCGCCGAAGTGTCCCGCACCGAGGATCTCGTCCATGAACGGGTGATCGACCCACGTGCTGTACCGACGTTCCGCGCTCACGAATCGCGCGAGCGCGTCCGCGTCGGGGTTGGCCGCGGCCTTTCGACCCTGTACCGCTCCCAGCTGCGGATTCTCGCGGAGCATCCGCAACCCTCGAGCCACGAACTCGGCCTCGATCCTCTCGTCGGCGTCGAGGATCAGTCCGTACGGCGTATCGATGGACTTCCACGCGTGCGTGAGGTCGCCAGCCTTCGAACCCGTCGTTCCCTCCACGACGCGAACCCGATCGGGGTACCGGTCCCGGAACTCGCGAGCGATCTCGACGGTTCCGTCGGTCGACTTCGCCGCGGGAACGAGGATAAACTGCATTCCATCAAGCGCCTCGAGGTTGTGTTCCAGGCTCTCCGGTAACACGTCGGCCTCGAAGGCGGCGGTGACCACGACGGTCACGGGTAGGTCCTCCGGGAGCGAAGGAGCGTCCTCGTTCGATCGGGAGTGGCGGTGTGCGTACGCGACCTGGAGGTACTCGATGCCGACTCCGACGGCGAGCAGGAGGAGATACAGACCGAGCATCAGGAAGAACGCCCCCGGGAACGCGAAAAACACTGCGATCACGATCAGGTTCAGCATGACGATTGCGATTCCGGCGTGCTGGAACACCGTCGCGATAACGCCGGTGAGGGGGTCCAGTCGACTGGGCGGTGACGGCGGCGCGACGAGCATTCCGAAGGCCACCACCGCTGCGATGCCCGCGACGATCGACGCCACCTGCGCGAGGCGAGTGGTCGGGACCGCCAACACGACCGCGATGGAGAAGCTCGCCGCGATGACGCCGATGTTGCCTGCGATGAGGGCCGAGAGCAGTATCGCCTCCGAGTGGCGAGGACCGGTGTTCGGCTGTGGCGGAACGACGCTGCTGTCGAGCTGAAACATCCAGAACGCGTGGAGCAAGAGCAGCGAGAATCCGGTCGCGTACAGCAGGAGCGCCGCCCCGGGCCTGAACCCGAGCAGCCCCAACTCCAGTGCGGACCCTGCCACTATCGCGCCGTGGCCGACGGCGAGCATCCGCCATCGCGTGTTGTGAGCGGTATCGGCCGAGTACCGGTCGACGGCGAGCAGGAACACCTGCGCGCTCGTGGCGAGGACGACCACGCGCTCGCTGAGTGGAAGCGAGTACAGACCCAGACCGGTCGTCGCAGCCGCGACGAGTGCCACTCCGCCGACCGCGACGGGAACGATACCGTCCCAGCGTCGATCGACCGTTCGGCGACTCTTCCGCCACGCGGCAGCGAGGACGAACGCGGCGAGCACACCGCTGCCAGCGGTCGCCAGTACTACGCTTCCCAGGTGTTGCCCCAGATCTAGACCCAGACCGACGACGCCGACGAGCGCCGCGACTATCGCAGCGTGCCAGACGAGGACGTACGCTCGGGCTCGCTCCATTATTGGAGTCCGTTTCCGTCCTGGGGGTCACCGATAACAGTGCGTGGACAACCACCGGTAGGCATCTCGACGACACATCGACTCGCGCTCTCGACCGACGACGCGGTCGCAGCAGCGGGTTTCCCCACCACTATCGGTTGAGCGAGGTGTAGGGGCCGACGAGCGCGTCGTTCAGTTCGATATCCGAAATCGAGGCGTACTGATCGACGATCGACCGACCGATCTCGCTGTTTTCGATCTCCGTCTCCGGGAAGACGACGGTGTCCCGTAGCCTCGAGTCCGTGACCGTCGCACCGCCCATCACGTGGACGTTCTCCTCGAGCGTCGAGTCCTCGACGGTTGCGCTCTCGGCGACTACCGACTCGCCCTCAAGCGTCCAGCCGACGGCGTCGAGGTAGCTCTCGGCGGAGCCGATGTCGTACCAGACGTCGTCGAACGAGTAGGTGTACACGGACTGGCGCGCCTGTAACCACTGCACGAACCAACCGATCTCGTCCGGGTTGTTGCCGTGGGTCAGGTACTCGTCGAAGGCGATCGCATCGCGCGGCAGCGCATAGCAGGCGATCGAGACGAGTGTGCTCCCGGGATTTTCCGGCTTCTCCTGAAAGCTCGTCACCCGGCCGTCCGTCACCTCGACGAGCCCGTACGAGCTGGCCTTCTCGAGGTCGCCGACGTCGTAGGTCGCGATCGTCGGTGCCTCGCGCTTCCGAAACGCGTCGACGAACTCGCGCATCGGAAACCCCAGCAGATTATCGCCGGCGACGATCAGCAGGTCGTCGTCGATCCCCTCCCGTTCGACGAGCTGTCCGAGTGCGCCGACAACCCCGAGCTTCTCGAGTTCGCTTTCGGTCTCCTCGACGCTCACGCGCGGTCGTTCGAACTCGCTCGCCGCGAGGAACGTCTCGAACTCCCCGGCGAACCGTCGGTTGACGCTGACGTAGGTCTCGTCGATCCGCTCGTCCACCTCGAGCTGGGACAGGATCCGTCCGATAACCGTCCCCTCGCCCAGCGGCAGGAGCATCTTCGGTCTGTGCCTCGTGATCGGCCACATGCGGGTCGCGTATCCCCCCGCGAGTACGATTGCCTTCACTGGAAACCACCGGTGTTCGAGCCGACACCGAACGCGTCGCTACCGAAATCCTGCGACCGTGAAACCGACGCACCGAGAGTCGCGCTCGTTGGAATGCGGGGTACGGTAACAGTTCCCTTAAACGTTGTATGTAGTTAGAAACGAGGCTCTTCCGATCCGATCCGTATTTAATGAATATAGGTGCCTGAGACGGGGCGACTCGAGGGGAGGGGACGAACGCGACGCGTCTGAACGCTTGGACGAATCAATCCGATCGGCCAGTTTCGCCGTACGCGAACGAGACTGGATCGACCGATGGACGACCGACGGGCGCAACCGACTCGAGCCGATCGAGGTAGTCGTCGAGCGAGAGGGCGAACTCGCGGGCCGGCGGGAGCTCCCGCCAGGCGTACTCGAACTCCATTCCTCGCTCCTCGCCCTCGCCGGTGACGACGTGGGTCCAGGCGTCGCGGTCTTCCTCGACGGAGACGTGAAAGAAGTGGCGGCGGTAGAGCTTCGGCGGCGAGAGCCGGCGCACCCAGACGTCTTCGGCCAGGCGGCTGATCGATTCCAGCTCGGTGAGCCCGCTCTCCTCTGCGACCTCCCGGCGGAGCGCCTCGAGGGGTGACTCGCCGGGTTCGATCGTCCCCTTGGGGACCTGGAGCCCGTCGTGGCCGGTCGCCTCGAACGTGAGCAGTTCGCGATCGTTGCGGGTGATGTACGCACAGACCTTGGGGACGCACGGCACCTCGGTTCCAACCATAGAACGAACCTTTACGACCGTCCATAAAACCCTTTCGAGGGTTGAAGCTAGCCAACTATATATTCCTAAAGGATGACGACTAGGCTCGAAACTAGGCAACTAGGATGGAAGACGAAACTCTCGTATCGAGGTCGACACGGCCGACGAGACGACGACTCCGCCCCTGCGGGGAGGACTGAAGCCCGTCGGCGTCGAACGAACCGACGTGACCGACAGCTACACTACCGACGCCGGAAACGCGGCGATCCCGGCGCTCGGATTCGGCACCGCCAGGATGACCGGCGACGAGTGTCGACAGGCGGTCGCGGCCGCCCTCGAGGCCGGCTACCGCCACCTCGACACCGCCCAGATGTACGACAACGAGGATGCGGTTGGCGACGCGCTCGCGGCGAGCGACGTCCCCCGCGAGGACGTCTTCGTCGTAACCAAGGTCGATACGGGCAACCTCGCGTCCGACGACGTTCTCAAGTCGACCCGCGGGAGCCTCGAGCGTCTTGGTGTCGAGACGGTCGACTGCCTCCTGATCCACGCGCCTCGCGATCACACGCCTCTCGAAGAGACGCTCGGTGCGATGAACGAATTACAGGAGGAGGGACAGGTCGACCATATCGGCGTCAGCAACTTCTCGGTCGAGCAACTCGAGCGCGCCCGGGAGCTTTCGACGACGCCGATCGTCGCCAACCAGGTGAAGTACCACCCCTACCACCGACAGGACGAACTGCTCTCGTACTGCGTCGACAGCGACGTCTGCCTGACCGCCTACAGCCCGCTGGCCGAGGGTGCCGTCGTCGGCGACGACCGCCTCGCGGAGATCGGCGAGCGCTACGGCAAGTCGGCCTCCCAGGTCGCACTGCGGTGGCTCGTCCAGCAGCCCGCCGTGGCGGCGATCCCGAAGGCTTCGAGTCGCGACCACCTCGAGGCGAACGCCGAGATCTTCGACTTCGAGCTCTCGAGCGAGGAGATGCGAACGGTGTTCGAACTGACGGATCCGCGTCTCACCGCGAGGATCGCTTCCAAGCTCGGCTTCAACTGAGGCTCGTGCAAGAACTTATCCGGCTCACCCGTTACTGAACGAATATGTGCGACGGTGTGGGGGCACCTGACGAGGCTGACCGGGAGAGCGCGACCGGAGGAGTCCCGCCGGAGCAGTATCGAACGGTAGTGAACGCGATCGGCGACGGCATCTATCAGCTCGACGCCGACAACCGGTTCGTCGCGGTCAACGACACCGTTCTCGAGTGGACGGGGTACGATCGGCAAGAGCTGCTCGGTGAGCACGTCTCGGTCGTTTTCGACGAGTACGATACCACTCGTTTCGAGCGGGAACTCCACGAGCGCCTCGAGACCAACGAGAACGCGGACGCGACGCTCGATCTCGCGATCGAGACCGTCGACGGTGACAGCCTCCCCTGCGAGGCCCGGTTCAGCGTCCTTGAGGAGGGCGGCGAGTTCGAGGGCGTCGCCGGCGTCGTCCGCGAGACACCCGACCGCGAACGCGATCGGCCGACCTCCGTCTGGGAGACGGACGACTCGATCTCGTCGGTTATCGACGAGGCCGACGTCGGCGTGTTCGTCCTCGACGAGTCGTTCGACGTCGTCTGGGCGGACGAAACCGTCGAGACGTACTTCGGCATCAAGCGAAACGACGTCATCGGGCGGAACAAGCGAGCGGTCATCGGGGAGACGATCCGCGACCGACTCGCCGATCCGGAGGGGTTCGCGGAAACCGTCCTGGCCACGTACGACGACAACAGCTCCGTCGAGCAGTTCGAGTGCCGAGTGACGGCCGGCCCCGGCCGCGAGGGGCGCTGGCTCGAACACCGGAGCAAGCCGATCGAGTCCGGTCGGTACGCCGGCGGTCGCGTCGAGCTGTACTACGATATCACCGACCGAAAGGAGTCACAGCGGGCACGCCGCGAGAGCGAGCGGCGGTTCGAGTCGCTGGTCACCGCGGTCGACGAGTACGCCATCTTCATGCTCGATCCCGAGGGACGGGTACGGAGCTGGAACGAGGGGGCGAAACGGATCAAGGGGTACGACGCGTCGGAGATCCGCGGCGAGCACTTCTCGGTATTCTACACCGACGCCGATCGGGCAGCCGACGTTCCGGCACGAATATTGAAAGAAGCCAGGACGGAGGGGACGAGCGAGAACGAGGGCTGGCGCGTCCGCGCGGACGGCTCGACGTTCTGGGCGAGCGTGACGCTCACGGCGATCAGGGAGGATGGTGAACTCCAGGGGTACGCGAAGGTCACCCGCGACATGACCGAGCGACGGGAGCGAGAGCAGCAGCTCCAGCACGAGCGCGACCTAGTCGAACGGATCCTCGAGACGAGCCCGGTCGGCATCGCGGTCGTCAACCCCGACGGGTCGACCAGTCGAGCGAACGAGCGGATGGCGACCCTGCTCGACGTGTCGCCGGACGAGAGCGAGGAGTACGCTGCGGGCCAACATGACATGTACGACGGGGACGGGTGGCTGCTCCCGGTCGAGGAGCGGCCCGCGGGCCGCGTCTTCGAGACGGGAGAACCGCTGTACGATCTGGAGATTCGCCTGGACCGACCCGACGGCCAACCGACGTGGCTGTCGATAAACGCCGCTCCCATCGGCGTCGGCGGAGGGTCCCCGGAGCAGGTCGTCGTCACCGCGACGGAGATCACCGACCTCAAAGAGCTTGCGGAGCGCCGAAAGCACGAGCTCGAGGAGCGTGAAAAGGAGCTGGCGGCGGTCAAACTCGCGACGAGCTTGCTCGAGACCGGCGACCGATCGGTCGAGGAGCTGCTCGAGGAGTTCGTCGCGCAACTCCCGCAGTCGTTCCGGTTCCCCGAGCGAACCGCCGCGCGGATCTCGTTCGGAAACCGGGAGGCCGTAACCGGAACGAACGAATCGTTCGAACGGATGATCACCTCCCGTGCGAGCACGGCTAACGGAACGCCGATCACGATCGACGTCGGGTTCACGGCCCCACCGTCCGAGGAGGAGACGAACGCGTTCATCGACGAGGAACAGGAGCTGATCGACACGCTCGCGACGCTCGCGAAGTTTCACTTCGAGCGCCGGGAGTACATCGACGAGCTCCGGGCCGAAACCCGACGCCTGGAGCAGTTTGCCTACGCCGCCAGTCACGACCTCCAGGAGCCGTTGCGGATGGTCTCGAGCTACCTCCAGCTCATCGAGCGGCGGTACGCCGACGAACTCGACCAGGACGGCCGGGAGTTCCTCGCGTTCGCACTCGAGGGCGCCGAGCGGATGCGGAACATGATCGACGGCCTGCTCGCCTACGCCCGGGTGAAGACGCGGGGCGATCCGCTGGAGCCGGTGGATCTCGACGCCATCCTCGAGGAGGTCCGATCGGATCTCGGGATGCGAATTGCAGCGACGAACGCCGACGTCACCGCCGATCCCCTGCCCACCGTCGAGGGCGACGAGAGCCAGCTCCGGCAGGTGTTTCAGAACCTGCTGGACAACGCGATCGAGTACAGCCACGGCCCGCCCCGGATCCACGTCTCGGCGGAACGACGCGGCCCGAGGTGGGAAATCTCGGTTCGCGACGAGGGGATCGGCATTCCGGCCGACGAGCGCGGGCAGATCTTCGAGATGTTCCAGCGTCTGCACGGCCGCGGCGACCACGACGGCACCGGGATCGGCCTCGCGCTGTGCGAGCGGATCGTCGAACGCCACGGCGGCGAGATCTGGGTCGAATCCGAACCCGGTGAGGGGTCGACGTTTTCGTTCACCCTTCCGGCCGTCGGTGGGTGATACGGATTGCTGTGGCGGTTTACTGACGCAACCACCGTTCGGCTCGCGGTTGCGCCGGAAACGACGTACAGTAAATCGTATGAGATCGTCGCCGGAAGGACAACACTCAGGCCCCGCGGGCTCGAACCCGCCTCCCGATGCATATCGACCACGCGGGGATCGCGACCGACGACGCCGCGGAGCTTGCGGCGCTGTACGGCGAGCTGTTCGGCCTCGAAACTGTCCACGAGGAGACGTTCGATGGGATGACGGTCGTCTTCCTCGACTGCGAGAACGGCTACCTCGAGCTGCTCGAGCCCGTCGAGGACGGCACGATCGCCAGCTACCTCGAGGCGAACGGACCGGGGATCCACCACCTCGCGCTCGCGACCGACGACATCGAGGCCGCCCTCGAGCGTGCCCGCGAGCACGACGTCGCCCTCGTCGACGAGCAGCCCCGTCCCGGCGCGTGGGGCCACACGGTCGCGTTCTTGCACCCGAAGGACACGGGCGGGATCCTGCTCGAGTTTGTCGAGCACTGACACGGTTTACTGTACGTCAGTCCCGGCGTAACCGCGACCCGTGCGGCGGTTGCGCCGGGACATCGTTACAGCAATCCATATGAGTCGCCCCATCGTTCGGCACCGCCGAGAGCAGCGCTGAGCGCTCGAGCCGACAGCTATTTCGAACCGGTCGGCAGGAAAAGGTCGGGGACGCGGAAACGGACCGACGTTCGGCGCTAGTAGCCGAGCAGCCGCAGGATGATTCCCAACACGATCCCCGTGAGGCCGACGAGGATCCCCACGCCGGGGATGACGGGGATCGGCAGGAGACCGATGCCGAGCACGATCGCGAGTACGATGACGATTGTCGAGATTCTGACCATACCCGTAGTATTCCACGTTGTCAGGTAGATGTTGGGCTTGCTATCTCGTTTTTCTCGGAGAACACGGGTAGAGAAGTGGAGTCCACTTCGGGCCGCCCTCCGGATAGAGACGAGAATGGACGGAGGTGTGAAAGCCGCTGCTGTGAGCGGTGGCACTCGCTCCTCACGACGTCTTCCGTCTACCGTAAATCGAACTCCTCGTGGAGTTGCGCTTCGAGGTGTTGAACTATCATAAGTACGTCAGTTATCTCCGTATCGATCTCTTCTATCTTCTGCTCGAGATCGATGAGTCGATTGGGGATGTTCCGCTCCACTTCGGCTACCGGGAACTGCCCACCTTCGCGGTTGGTGTAGTATAGTTTGTCGTCAAGAACGTGGGCCTCAACACGCTCGTGCCAGGCTAATTTTTCCAGTCGTGACGTAACCAGCGCGATCCGAGATGCTCTGGCAGAATCCTTTCCACCGAGCAACGTTTGCGGAAACACCTCCGGTTTTTCATCTGTGAGATAGCCCGTCACTTCTGCTGGTCTATAGGCCTTCTCTGCATTCTCTTGGAGGTACCTCTCAATCTCTACCTCTATACAGTCGGCCCGTTTACTTTTGTCCCAACAGTCTGATTCAATATCGACCGGCATCGTATCACTTTCCTCCACCCACCGTATATTAATGCTAGTCTATCTTTCGAATTAATACGAACATATAAATAAGTTGTTTGAGTGGGGTGCTGTAGATTTCTCCTCGTGTCTGGCAGCGCAGTACATGATACAACAGCGGGCCATCCGGCTCGTTACGACGGAGTACTCCCGTCTCACCGCACCCGGGTCCTACAACAACGATCTCCCACTACAGAACTGGCTCAAGGAGACGCTGGAGTGGCACTTCTCGTGGTTCAGCAACGGAGGCATCGCGGTGGCCCTGTACATGCGCGACAGGCCATCACAAAGCCGTAGTCTCGGTTAGCGTCCGAAACGGAACGAATCGACGAGTGCCGTCGAACGCAGACGGAGTCGGTTTCGCGATCGTTACACCGCTCGCTCGAGGGAGACTCGAAAGCTGTCGCGGAAAGGGCGACAGACGACAAAACTTTTGGGACGGCGACGAGGTGTGAGGATGATGGCCACCGAGACCGATGATCGGGTCTACTACGTGATCAGCGACCTCCACATCGGCGGCGACGAGCAACTCGAGGACGTCGAGTTCCTCGACGAACTGCTCGAGTTCCTCGAGCGACTCGAGGAGACCGACGAGAACGCCGAGCTGATCATCAACGGCGACGCGTTCGGGCTCTGGGAGTTTACGACCGTCGAAGGAATCGAGAAGTTCGAGGTGCTCGAGCGCACCTATCCGACGCTGTTTGAACAGTTTCGGGCGACCGGCGAGAACGTGCCGATCACGCTATTGCCGGGCAACCACGACCACGAGCTGGCAGCCTACGACGAGTACGTCGAGCGTTTCGCCGAGTACAACGTCGAGCTGGTCCAGGACCGATGGATCAGCCGGGAGATCGGCGATCAGGCGATCCACTTCGAGCACGGCCACCAGCACGACGCCAACAACCGGATCGAGGACTGGGGCAACCCCCACGCGACGCCGCTCGGCTACTACTACAACACCCTCGTGACGAGCCGAGCGGGCCAGCTCTCCGATCGGGGACGGTACAACTGGATGAAAGACGTCCAGGCGGTGACCCCAACCGAACGGATGCCCGTCTGGCTCCTCTCGAAGTACTTCTACCGGGAGATGAACCCGCTGTTGCGGTACTCGATGTTCCCGTTCCTGTTGCTGTTCAACATCAGCGTCATCCTCGCGGTGCTCGCGGGGCTCGATCTCGCGGGGATCTGGTCGATGCCCGTCGACCGAACCGAAGCCTTCCTCGGCCAGTTCGGTGCGGCCGGGACGGCGGCCTGGTTCTTCCTCGCGCTGAACGTCACCGTCGGCGGGCTGCTGACGCTCGTCGGGATCCCGCTGTACTTCATCCGCCGGGATATCCGGAAGACCGTCGACCGCTTCGGCGTCTTCGAGACCGAACTCACCGTCGATCCCCAGCAGCCCTACGAGAGCGCTGCCCGCGAAATCTTCTCCGAGCAGCCGGGAACGACGATCTTCTGCTACGGCCACACCCACCGACCGGGCGTCCGCGAGGTCGACGGCGGGCTGCTGGTCAACACCGGAACCTGGCTCAAGCGGCTCCACCGCCGGGACGGAATCATTGGGCTCCTCCCGCCGGTGTTTTACCCGTCCTACCAGCTGCCGGCCGTCCGCATCTCGGCGGACTCGGAGGGCGTCGCCGTCGAGTACGAACGGATGGCAAAGCCCAGCCCGGCTTCCGAGGAGCTGACTCGCACCGAGCGGTTCTTTACGGTCGGCCGGGAACCCGAACCGGATCTGCCCGACCGACACGTCGTCGAACCGCCACGCGAGAAACAGGTCGCGGAAGCGACTGACTAATCGTCAGTCCGCGCTTTCAGTCGGTCGGCTGTGGCTCCCGTAGTGAGAACGGCGGGCCAGGAGGACGAACGGAACTACCGTCGCCAGCGTCACGACCAGCAGTAGCTCCGTCCCCACGGAGAGCCCGACCAGGACCGAGACGTCGGCGTAGAACGTAAAGAGCAGAAACGCCGGGAAGACGGTCCCGATCGTGTACCGCCAGGGAACCACGAGCGGGCTCGAGATCGGTCCCGCACCGTTACGGAGCTCCTCAACCGCTTCCGGTCCGAGGACCCAGGCGGTGTAGATCATGAACCCGGTTAGCCCGAGCACCAGGAGCAGATCGACGAGGTGGTCAGCGAACAGGGTAAACACGGCGGGACTGAACGCGTTTACGCCGCCGGTGACCGCGACCAGGGCGAACAGTCCGCGAGTCGCGGTCGAGCGCTCGAGGTCGAACTCGTCGACCAGGAACGAGACTGGGATCTCGAGCATGCTGATCAGACTCGTGAGGGCCGCGAGCAGGACGACCAGGAAGAAGACGGTTCCGAGGATGCGACCGCCGGGCAGGTTCGCGAACGCGCCGGCGATCCCGACGAACAGGGCGCCGGGGCCGCCCTCCGTCGGCCCCGCAGCGAACGAGAACAGCAACGGGAACAACACGAGCCCGGCCAGAATTCCGACACCGAGGTTGAGTACGGCGATGGCCGAGGCGTCGAGGGGAAGCGAGCGGTCGTCGTCGACGTAGGATGCATAGGTGATCATCGTCCCGCCGCCGATCGAGAGGGTAAACAGCGCCTGGCCGGCGGCCGATCCGAGCACCGACAGGAAGTTCTCCGTGAGGTAGGCGCCGTCGAATCCGAGGTAGAACTCGTACCCTTCCGTGGCTGCGGGTTGCTGGGCTGCCCAGATCGCAAGCGCGGCGAGGAGGAAGACGATCCCGGGCAGCATTATCTTCGTCGTCGCCTCGATACCGCGTCTGATCCCCGCGGTGACGATCACCGCAGTGGCCGCCAGCACCACCAGCTGGTAGCCGAACGCCTCGGGCCCGTAGCTGATCGCCACGAAGTGGGCCTCCGGATCCGCGAAGTACGCGCCCGTCGCGCTCTCGAGAAAGTACCGGAGGATCCACCCGCCGACAACGCTGTAGAACGACATCAGCAGGATCGCGGTGACGACACAGAGCATGCCGAGCGCCGTCCAGGCCCGCGATCCCGCGAGCGAGCTGAACGCCCCGACCGGGTTCCGGTTCGAGCGCCGGCCGATCACGAACGCAGCCAGTAGCCCGGGAACGCCGACGAAAAGGACGATGAGCAGGTACAACAGCAGAAAGGCGCTCCCTCCGTTCTCGGCGGTCATCCACGGGAACCGCCAGATGTTCCCCAGTCCGATCGCGCTCCCGACCGCGGCCAGGATGAACCCGGCCCGGCTCGCCCAACTCTCTCGTGCCATTCTGTCTCGGGCGAGCGGGTCGCCGCGCATAAGGATTATCGTTAAATTGAAATTAACTATCGTAATGATTACCCGGAAACCGAAATATTTGCTTCAGCGGACGACCAGCCCAGTATCTGATCGTAGATCTATTGATGTATGGAGTTTTAGATTTTGCTCGCGACTCGAGTCGAAAACCGAAACGATCGCGACGGATCCGTCCGGCCGTCAGCTTTCCCGGGGCTCGTCCGTCAGTTCGGACCAGTATGTTCTCCTTTTTTTATCATTGCTAACTATTATCGAGAGGTTCGCCGAACGTACTCGACGGAGTGATAGTACGTGACTAAGAGACGACTTTCGAGACGCGGGTTCGGAGCACTGGGCGTGAGCGCGGCGCTGTTCGCCGGTGCCGGGCGGGGCGAAGGCGGGTTCGACGTCGACGCGGGCCTCGAGGATCCGAGCGACCCTCACTCGCTCGACGGGAAGAGTATCGGCTTCTACGTCGGCAGCGAGCTCACCGAGGACGGATCGACGCTGCTTGGGGGATTCGGCCACGAGCCCTCGAGCCACTGGCTTGAAGTCGTGCCCCGTCAGGACCACGGCGAGGACGCGACCGTGACCGTCGGTGTCACCGAGGACGCCGACATCCCCGGCGAGCTGACCGAGATTCCCCAGGCAGAGACGACGAACAAGTACGTCGCCTCGATGTACTCGGAGTGGGCGGGGTTCCCGCCGCCGCTGACCAACGGCGGGCTCAACGAACACGGCGTCGCCGCCCGCGATATCTGGTCGCCCTCGCGGGCCGAACTCGTCGAGCTGGCTGAGGAGGAGGCACCTCAGACTGGCCCCCAGTACTCCGACCTCGCGAAGGCGGCGATGGAGCGGGCCTCAAGCGCCCGGGAGGCCGTCGAGGTCGTCGGCGGGCTGATGGACGAACACGGCTACTCGACCTACGGCGGGAACTCCCACCTGTTCGCCGACGAGGACGAGGGGTGGGTGTTCATCAACTTCGCCCACCCGGACGGCGATCTCTGGGCGGCCGAACGGCTCGGCGCCGACGAGGTCCGGGTGTCGTACTTCGGTTATATCCGCGAGTTTCCCGTCGATCACGAGGACGATCCGGACTTCATCGGCTCGGATCGGCTAGTCGACTTCGCAGAGGAACAGGGGTGGTGGGACGGCGGGGGCGATACCCTCGACCTGTTCGAGGTCTACGGCCTGGGAGAGTTCCCCGCCGAGGCCGACGAGTACGACGCCCCCGAGTTCTACCAGGATGCACGCTATCCGCCCGAACGGGAAGCGGAGCTCCGGGAGCTGGCGCCGGTCAGCCTCGAGGACATGCTCGCGCTGGTGCGAGACCCACGCTGGTCGACCGACCACGCGGGCTACGGTCAGGTCGCCCACCTGCGGCCCGATACCCGCGAGGAACTCCATACGCTGTGGACCGCCGTCACGAGCGCCGCGACGACGCCGTACGTCCCGATTCCCGTCGGCGTCGAGTCGGTCCCGCCCGAGTTCCGCCAGCACCGGTATCTCACCACGAACTCGGCCGCGAACTTCCTCGACGAGGAGTGGAAGCTCCAGGAGGCCACCCGGTACGCCACACGGGAGTTCAAGCGCCTGCTGTACTTCACTTCTGCCGATCCCGAGGCGTTCTACGCCGACGTCGTCGGTGCCATCGAGGGGTTCGAACGAGAGGTGCTCGCGGAGCGCGACGCCGTCGAGACCAACGCTCGCGAACTGTTCGAGGCCGGCGAGGATCGGGCGGCCTGCGAGTACCTCACCGAGGACACCTCGCGACGGCTGCTCGAGAGCCTGCGACTCGGGACGACGCTGGCGATGGACGTCGAGGCCGACCTCCGCGAGCGTATCGAGATCCCGAAACCCGAGGGCAGACCCGAGCCGGGCGAGACGACGCCTCCGACCAGCCAGTCGATGGACGAGGGTCCCGACACCGAGAAGGTCCACGTCTACAGCGAGGACCTTCACGCCGACTACCCGCGAGAACACGGGGCTTACACCGACGAGGCCGGCGGTGTTCGGGACGGGCGCTCGAGGCCGGCGCCGACGCTCGAGGACGAGTAGCTCGGCGCTTCGGATGAGACTTTCGAACACCTCCTCGGAACAGCGGTGCAGGTTACACCGCTTGACCACCGATCGAACAACCTGCAGTGCCGGAGTTCCGTACGTCACGCCCGCGCATCCCGGTCTCAGACCGGAGACGTTCGCTCGAGGTCCTGTTCGAGGACCGCATTGACGACCGCTCCGAGGAGAAGGAGGGTACTGGCGAAGTACAGCCACGTGAGAAACAGCAAGACACCGCCGATGACTCCGTACGCCTCAAACCCGGCTGCATATCTGCTGTACAGCTGGAACCCGGCCTGGAGAAACAGCCACCCGACGGAAACGACGAGCGTTCCCGGCAGCGCCGCGCCGAGACTCATCTGCTGCGGTGGCATGACGTAATACATGGGGAGAAACACGATCGTGAGCCCAACCACCAGGACGGTCCAGCCGACGAGATCGACGTACGGAAGCTCGACGATGGTCGGACGACTAATGAACGTTCCAACGCCGACCATGAGACTGACGCCGACGCCGACCAGCCCTAACACTACGACTCCGTCGAGGATTTGGCGTGTGAACGGCGTTTCCACGTCCGCCGCGTAGACCTCGTCGAACGCCATATCGATCGCTCGAACGACTTTGACCGCCGACCACGCCAAGCCGAGAACGCCGAGGATCGACGCGCCGACTTGCCCCGATTGGTTCTCGAGCGTCTGATTTACGATCTCGCGGCCGGACGCCGAGAGATGTCCTTCGACCGCAGCGATGATTCGCTCGGCGAACGCTTCCTCGCCGACGAATGATCCAATCGCCAGCGTTAGCAGTAGCAACGGGATGATCGAAAAGAACGCATAGTACGCGATGCTGGAAGCGTAGAACGTGATGTGTTCGTCGCTCGCTCGCGCGGCGATCGTTCGGATACTGTCAAGCCGACTCATACCGAGCGTACAGGAGGGTCGAAAAAATCGCTGGGCGTGGACGTTGCAAGGCAGCCCGCCGAAGAGGGACGAGGGTGGCTGCCCCCCACCTCTCATACGGTTTACTGTACGTCAGTCCCGGCGTAACCGCGACCCGTGCGGCGGTTGCGCCGGGACATCGGTACAGCAATCCGTATCAGAGCCCGCGTTCACAGCACCCTCGCTCTCAAAAATACCGACCGGGATCCGCGCTGTCGAGACGGACCGCTCCGACGCTACTCCTCGCGGCGCGCCTCGAGCACCAGCTCGGCGATCCGGTCGGGCTCCTCGGTTGCCAGCCGGAGCACCGCGTCGTGGATCTCGCGGGTCTCCTCGTCGACGACGTCCTCGCGAGCCAGCGTCGGCGTGATCGTCGTCCGCAGCTTCTTCTCGAAGGCGTCCCAGGTCTCGCCGCGGGCGTACAGCGGGCGCTGGCGGACCGCGTCGTACTCGAAGGCGGGGCCGCTCTCGGCGGGCGAGTCGGTCGTCGATTCGGCCGCGCTCGCGGATTCTTCCGTCGAGGACTCGAGCAACTCGCCGGCGGACGCGGCCTCGGCCGTCCCCTCGTCGTCCTCGACGTTCGGCGATTCGGCTGTCTCGGCCTCGAGGTCGTCGAACGGGTTGCTCATCGGTCGACACCTCCGTTCGCGACGATCCCGGCGAGTTCCTCGTAGGCGGCGATCTGGTCGGAGTCGGGCGCGTAGTCCTGGAGGGGTTGTTCGTGGCTCAGCGATCGGGAGAGCGCCGCCCGGTGGCGAATGCCCGGCTTCGGGGGCTCGAGCTCGCCGGCGTCGATGCGTTCGAACTCGTCGGCGGTGATCCGGGCGAACTCGGGGACGACCTCCGGCAGCGGCTGGCCGGGATTGACCTCGTGTTCGGCCGTGTTCAGGCTCTCGAGCAGCTCCCGGGCCTCGGTGCGCTGGTCGATGCGGTCCTCGAGTTTGTTGGGGACGATCGCGAGCACCTCGACGTCGATGTACTCGCGGGCGGGCTCGATCAGCCGCTCCATCGTCCGCTTGTAGCCGCCGATGGCGCTCGAGCCGGGCTCGATCGGAATCACGACGTTGCCCGTCGCGACCAGGGCGTTGTTGTTGAGCATTCCGGGGTAGGCCGGGCAGTCGAAGACGACGTAGTCGTAGGCCTCGCCCAGCAGAGGGTCGACGATCTTGGACTTGACGCGGGCCGATCCCTGCATCGCGCCCGCCAGTTCGGTCTCGACGTCCTCGAGGGAGTCCGAAGAGGGCAGCAGGTCGAACCCGTACTCCGTCTGTTGGATGATATCGTGGGGCGTGGCATCGCCCTCCAGGATGACGTTTCCGAGATCCGTCTCGCTGTGGTAGGCCTCCTCGAACCCGAGGCCGTTCGTCGCGTGTCCGTTCGGGTCCAGATCGACGAACAGCGTCGATCCGCGCTCCGCGAGCTGCCGTGCGAGGTTGATCGAGGTCGTCGACTTTCCGACACCGCCTTTCAAGATGACTACGCTTACCGCGCGTGGCTCGTCTGTCATGGTGTATTCCCATCCACTGATTGAGAGCTCCCTACTCGTCCGTGAACGTCACTCTCAGCGGATACTGGACACAGCTGATGAGAGGCACATAACCCTGCCGACTTCGATACAATAGCTTACATAGCTCCAATAGGTACAGTAGCTAAGCTACCTATTGTACCATGGATCGCTGACTCGAGCCGTCTCCGACGTGTCGATCTCGTCGCTTCATCGGAGACCCGCAAACTCTTTTGGTAGCAGATGGCCTAGGTCCGATCATGTACGTCCGAGACGCCAAAAACAGGGAGGAGGTCTGGCTGCTCGACCACATCGAGTCGATGGGGCTCGACGATACGGCGTTTCGCTCCCGCGACTACGTGGTCGCCGTCGACGAGGTCTCCGGCCAGAAGGCAGGGTTCGGACGGATTCGGATCCACAGGACCGACCCCGAGGAGGAGGGGCCGACCGAAGTCTGTGAGCTGACCAGCATCGGCGTCCTCGAGGGATGGCGCGACCAGGGCGTCGGCGCCCACGTCGTCGAACGGCTGCTCGAGTATGCCGGCGACGAGGGGTTCGACACCGTCTACGCGCTGACGAGCGAGAGCGCCTACCTCGCCCGGTTCGGCTTCCGCCGGATCGACACCGAGCAGCTTCCGGCACCGCTCGAGAAGCGCCACACGGAAAAGCGCGAGCAGATCGACCCGGACGCGGTGCCGTTAGCGATCGAGGTCGAGCGGTTCCGGATGCCGGAGCGGCTTCGGGAGGCGTTCAAGCAAGCGACGGAACAACCCGAAGAGGAGGACGACGACGAAAGCGCCGAGGACTTCGGTATCGACCCGGAGACGGCGACGTACAAGTACGATACGGGTCGGTGAGGCTTAGGCTCGCGTGTCCTCGACCGCCGGTGTTCCGTCCTCGACGCCCTCGTACTTGTCCTCGAACTCCTGGATGAGCTGGCCCATTTTCGCGTACCAGTCGTTCAACATCCGCTGCATGTCGTTTGCGATCTGGGTCGGGTCGGTCGGGTAGTAGACGTGGTAGTAGCCGCCCTGGTCGTAGTTGACCTGCTCCTTCTGGATGAACCCGCTCTGGAGCAGCCGCTGGATCGCTCGGTACGCCGTCGAGCGCTCGCGGTCGACCCGCTCGGCGACCTCGTCGATCGTCAGCGGCTCCTCGCTCTCGACGAGCGCCCGGAAGCAGTCCTTGTCGAGCTGTTTGAGACCGTGGATACACTCGAGCAGCCCCTCGCACTGCATGTCCTGCTGGAGTTGTTCCGCCATCGAGTTTGCCATTACTGAATCGAAGTAGGAGCCCCGCCGGTATAAGGGTTGTGCGAATATTGTACAAAGTCGAGGAACCGTTTCGTGTCCCGTCGAGCGCCGGCCAAAACGCCGTGCTCGGGCCGATCGTCGTCGAAGGCGTGGTCGTGTTACCTACGAGATCCGGCTGCGGAAGCGAGCGGGATTGACGTATTCAGTTTCAGACAAGATGACCGAAGAGCGACCGTCGACAGCGTACCAGTGTTCTCGTTTGGATACCGCCACCCTCGCCGACCGACGCGACGACGTCCCGAGAGACCGATTCTTGGAATTGTAGAATTTGACCAAGACTTATTCGGCGAGACGGACGACCTGCTAGCAGAGGCCATACTCATGACACGATCGAACGAACCGACGACGTACGAACTGACGGGCGAGCGGCTCAGTCCGAGACGGACGCGAATCGACACCGGCGACGCCGAGTTCGTCGTCGGCAAGGACGTCAACCCCGTCGAGTACTTCCTGGGTGCGGTCCTGGGCTGTCTGAACTCGACGGCGACGATGG
This sequence comes from Natronococcus sp. A-GB1, assembly GCF_029688845.1. Lineage (GTDB taxonomy): Archaea > Halobacteriota > Halobacteria > Halobacteriales > Natrialbaceae > Natronococcus. The sequence goes on from NZ_JARUKW010000017.1 coordinate 53,129, forward strand.
TCGCCCGCGACATGGATCTGTCCATCGAGGAGATGAACCTACGGGTCGAGGGCGACGTCGACTACGCCAGCTACCGCGGTGAGCCCTCCGACGCTCGTTCCGGACTGCAGGATCTGGAGGTGACGATCGCGGTGGAGGCGGACGCGGACGACGAGACGCTCGAGTCGTGGCTCGAGGCCGTCGAGGACCGCTGTCCGGTCACCGATAACGTGGAAAACGAGACGTCGCTCGAGGTCGCCGTCGAGTCGGCCTGAAGCGGCCGTAGCGCATCGACAGCCACACATCAGCCGTCGAACCGGAGCAGCCGCAGCCCGATCAGGCTGACCAGCACGGTCGAACCTTCGTGGCCGACCACCGCGACCGGCAGCGGGATTCCAGCCGTGAGGATCGCCACGATCATGATCGCGATCGCGCCGAACGCGATGGCGAAGTTGATGTACAGCGTTCGCCGCGTCTCCTTGCTGAGTGCGAACGCATACGGTAATCGGTCGAGTCTATCGGACATGAGCACGATGTCGGCCGTCTCGAGGGCGACGTCGGTTCCCGCGCCGCCCATCCCGATACTGATGTCCGCCGTCGCGAGCGCGGGGGCGTCGTTCACCCCGTCGCCGACCATCGCGACGGCCTCGTGGCGCTCCTGGAGCGCCTCGATGTGGTCGACTTTTTCCTCGGGAAGGAGCTCCGCGTACACCTCGTCGATCCCGAGCTCCTCGGCGATGTACTGGGCGACCCGTTCGTTGTCGCCCGTGAGCATGACGATCTGCTCGACGCCGCGCTCGCGAAGCCGTTCGATGGTCTCGGCCGCGTCGGCCCGGATCGTATCGCTAAAGGCGAGCCAGCCGAGCACCCGCAGGCGATCGTCGGTTTCCTCGACGACGAGGACGCTCGTCTTTCCGCCGTGCTCGAGGTCGCGGACGGCGTCGAGACCGGCCTCGAGCCCGTCGACCGATCGTCCCTCGAGTTCGGTCCGGACGTACCGGGGGTTGCCGATGTGAATCGTTCTCCCCTCGACGGTCGCGTGAACGCCCTTGCCGACGACCGCCTCGAACCCGGTCGCCGCGGGGATTTCGAGGCCCCGCTCTCGGGCGGCCTCGACGGTCGCCTCGGCGAGGTGGTGCTCGGACCGGGACTGCACCGCGGCCGCGATGGCGAGCAGTTGCTCGTCGGTCAGCGACTCCCCAGCGACCAGTTCGCCGCGAATTGATCCACCGTCGCCGGAGACGGCGCCTCGAGCGCTCACGTCGGTCAGCCGGGTGTTGCCCTCCGTCAGAGTCCCGGTCTTGTCGAAGGCGACGGCGTCGACGTTGCCCGCCGTCTCGATGTGTTCGCCGCCCTTGAACAAGACACCCTGTCGGCCGCCGGCCGAGATCGCCGAGAGCACCGCCGCCGGCGTCGAGATGATGACCGCACAGGGCGACGCCGCGACCATGAGCGTCATCGCGCGGTAGAACGTCGGTTCGAACGAGTGGTTCAGCACCGTTATCGGGAGCGCGACCGCGACCGCCGTCATCGCGAGGACGCTCATCACGTAGGGCTGCTCGAAGCGGTCGATGAGCTGCTGGGTCGGCGCCCGCTTCTCCTGGGCCCGCTCGACCATGTTGATGAGCCGGGAGATCGCCGACTCCTCCGCTTTGCGGGTGACCTGCACCTCGAGACTCCCCGTCTCGTTGATCGTCCCGCTGAACACCTCGTCGCCAGGTGCTTTCGTCACGGGAACGGACTCGCCGGTGAGCGAGGACTGATCGACTGTGCTCTCGCCGGCCTCGACGACGCCGTCTAACGGCAGCCGATCGCCGGGGCGAACGACGAACACGTCGCCGACCTCGACGTCGTCGATCGGCGTCGTCGTTTCCTGACCGTCGCTGAGGATCCGGGCCGACTCCGGGCGCATCTCGATGAGCGACCTGATCGCGGTTCTCGATCGGCCGATCGCATACTCCTCCAAGACGCCCGACAGCGAGAACAGAAACAGCAACATCGCGCCCTCGAACGGGGCGCCGATAAACAGCGCGCCGAGCGCCGCGAGGATCATCAGGAGGTCGATCTCCACTGCGGGCTCCTGGAGAGCCCTGACGCTCTCTTTGAGTCCGTACCAGCCGCCGAAAACGTAAGCGACCGCGTAGCTGCTCCACACGAGCGACTCCGGAGCGCCGAACCACCCGCCGAGCAGCCCGGTCACCATCCCGAAAAAGGTGAGCACGACGAACGCCGCTTGCCGTCGGACGACCGGTCGCTCCGCCGGTTCCGTCGACCGGTCTGACGCGGCTGAAACCGCGCTCGAGAACGTCTCCATACTACTACTCGTACCGTCGATCGAATAAGTATTCGTCAGTGGACGACGCACCGCGACGTCCTCGGGACGGGACGGTGGTGGCTTCGATCGTCGTCACTCCCCGTCCCTCCGGAGCGTCCGTCGCCGTCGCTCGAACTCCTCCTCGGCGATTTCCCCGCGAGCGTAGCGTTCGCGGAGGTCCTCGAGCGCCCGGCCGGAGGTCCCCGTTCGGTCGCGTGCGGTCGAGCCCCCGTCGCGGCTCGCGGCCCAGGCGGCCGCGATCGCGAGCAGACCGACCGCCAGCAGCGGCCAGAACAGCCAGCCCCAGCTTCCCCAGCCGCCCATCGTTCCGCCGTGGCCCTGCGCGACGGCGGTTCCCGTCATGCCGACGAGGACGGTGACGGTCGCCACGAGCGCTGATACGTCCCGTCCGAACCGTTCGCGTGCGGTCGTCATGACTTGATCACGTTCGAACATACGATATTGTGGCATATAGGAATAGACGTAAGTTCCCAGCGAGCCGGAAGTATCGAAGGAAGCGTCTTGAGGAGTGCTTCTTACCGCGGCTCGACAAGTCATTGCCGGCCAAAAGTCGGTTACGAAGCCTATGTATTGTCCCATATATACATAGCTGTTATATCTGACAAGCGCGTACCGTCGTTCGACGATGAGCGACACTGCCGACGACGAGCGAGCGCAGATCCGCGAACGGAAGAAACGGGAACTGCAGCGTCGCCTCGAGAACGGCGGCGACCCGAGCGAAGACGGAGTGGAGACGCCGGCCGAGCCGATCGCGATCGAGGGGCAGGGACACCTCCAGGACGTCGTCGACAGCCACGACGTCGTCCTCGTCGACTGCTACGCCGACTGGTGTGGCCCCTGCAAGATGCTCGAGCCGACGATCGAGTGGCTGGCCGCCGAAACCGACGCCGCCGTCGCGAAAGTCGACGTCGACGCCCACCAGCGGCTGGCCCAACAACTCGGCGCTCGGAGCATCCCGACCCTGGTGCTGTACGTCGACGGCGAACCGGTCGAGCGACTGCTCGGGGCGCAAGACCGGGCGACGCTCGAATCGCTGATCGAGCGACACGGTTAGCTATAGTAGGCACTGAACGTCAGTGCGCGCCCGATCGCACGATGGCTGTGTGGTCGGTGTGCAAACAGTTTCAGTTGCTACTATAGTACCGGAGCGAGCGACCGCGTGACAGCGTCGGCCGCGTGACGATACACCGAAAAGGCTCCGCTCGAAAGGACGAATAATGAAGGTCGGTATCGTCGGAGCTGGGATCTCGGGTCTCTCGCTCGTTCACGCGCTCGAGAAGCGAGACATCGACGTGACGGCGTTCGAGGCGCGCGAGGAGCCCGGCGGGGTCGTACGAAGCCGACACGTGGGTGACCACGTCGTCGAGCTGGGGCCACAGCGGCTCCGGCTGACGCCGGGGCTCGAGTCGATGGTCGACGACCTCGGGCTCCGCGATCGGCTGGAGTTCGGCGACGACGACCAGCCGATCTACGTCTACCACGACGGCGCGCTGAAGGTGGCGCCGCTGTCGGTCCGGGAGGTGCTGACGACCGACCTCCTCTCTCCTGCGGGAAAGCTCCGAATGCTCCTCGAGCCCCTGATGGGACCGCCACGGCCGGACGAGACCGTCGACGACTACCTGGTTCGAGCGTTCGGGACGCAGGCGGCACGTCGATACCTCGGGCCGCTGTACAGCGGCCTCTACGGGACCGATCCTCGAGATATGCTCGTGGAGTACTCGCTCGGACGCGTCCTCGAGAAGGCCGGCATCGAGCGAAGCGTCCTCCTGTGGATCGCCAGGAAGCTGCTCGAGGATCGCGAGACGCCGCCGATGTGTACCTTCGAGGACGGGCTGGGAGAGCTGACGAACGGGCTGTACGAGGCCCACGCCGACTCGATCCACCTCGAGACGCCCGTCGAGTCGATCCGCGAGCGGGCGAACGGGTACGAGCTCCACACCGCCGACGGGAGCGAGCGCGTCGACGAGATCGTCCTGACGGCGCCCGCCGAGATCTGCGCCGAGTTGCTCGCGCCGGTCGATTCCGAACTGGAGGCGACGCTGCGCCGGTTCAACTACAACCCGATCGGGATGGTCTTTCTCGAGTCGACGTTCGACGGCACCGGGATCGGAACACTCGTCCCGCCGGGATCGGACGTCCGGATCAGCGGCCTGACCTGGAACTCGAGTTTCCTCGACCGGGACGGGCTCTTTACGTGCTACATCGACCCGCTGAGCTACCCGGCGCTCGCCGAGGCAGACGACGAGGAGCTGGGACGGGTCGGCGCCGCCGAGTTCGAGCGGATCACCGGTGCTCCGGCGACGCCGATCCACGTGCATCGCTGGGAGCCGGGGATGCCCGCGTACGACCGCTCGTGGACGGCGACGGACGACCTCGAGCTTCCCGACGGAATCCATCTCTGTACGAACTTCGTCGACCGACCCGGGATCCCAGGACGTATTCGAACCGCCACGGCGATCGCCGACGAACTCGCCGGCGAGGCGACACCCGCCAAATGAGGGGGCGAGCCGGGCGTGATGGGTACCAGCGGGAACGGAGTCGGGTTCCGCCTTCGAAGTACCTATACCGGCACCGTCCTAACGGCCGGCTATGACAACCGGCGTCGTCCTGTTGAACTTCGGCGAACCGGCCGTACCGGACCGCGATACGGTACTCGAGTACCTCACCCGGATCTTCTTCGACAACGCCGATCTCGAGGAGGCCGACTCCGAGGAGGCCGCCTGGGAGCGCTCGCGGGAGCTGGCCGAGCGGCGGCTGCCGAGCCTGATGGAGGAGTACGAGGAGATCGGCGGCTCGCCGCTTCAGGAGCAGGCGGGCGCCCAGGCCGACGCCCTCGAGGACGCCCTGACCGAGCGCGGCCACGAGGTCGAGCTCTACCACGCGATGCAGTTCATGGAGCCGCTGATCACCGACCTCCCGGCAACGCTGGCCGACGACGGGATCGACTCGGTCGTCGCCGTCCCGATCTACCCACTGTGTGGCCCCTCGACGACGGTCTCGGCGATCGACTCACTCGAGACCGCGATCGAGGACCGCGAGGGGTACGAGCCGGAGTTTACGGCGATCACCGGCTGGCACCGGGTGCCCGCCTACAACCGGCTCAGAGCCGAGGGGATCCGCGAGTTCGTCGACGAGGAGGGCGTCGACCTCCGGGGTCCCGACACCGCGTTCGTCTTCTCCGCACACGGAACGCCGAAGAAGTACCTCGCGGAAGGCAGTCGGTACGACCAGTACGTCGAGGAACACGCGTCGGCGATCGCCAGCATCCTCGGGATCGACGACTACGAGATCGGCTACCAGAACCACGCCAACCGCGGGATCGAGTGGACCGAGCCAGAGACCGAAGACGTCGTCGAGGGCCTGGAGGGCGAAGCCGAACGCGTCGTCGTCGAGCCGATGAGCTTCATGCACGAACAGTCCGAGACACTGGTCGAACTCGATATCGACCTGCGCGAGGACGCTGCCGACGTCGGGCTCGAGCTTCACCGGGTTCCGGTTCCCCACGACGATCCGCGGTTCGCGACGCTGCTCGCCGACACCGTCGAGCCGTTCCTCTCGGGCTTCGAGCCGTCGTACTACCAACTCCGCCAGTGTGAGTGTCGGCCCGAGCCGGGCACGTACTGTTACAACGCCGGACTGCCACCGCATTGACCTCCTCCCACGACTTCAGTCGTGGGATTCCTCCGTCGGGATGTCGGATTATGCCGACTCCACGGAGGCAACTTTTCCCACCGTACGGCGGGTACTCCGGTCTGTGGGATCTTCTTTGGGACTTGCCCTCGCGGGAGAGTATGATCTCTCTGACCAGTCGTGGTCGTCCCACTCGAAGCACACGGGCTGGGCCATCAGCCCGGCTTTCATACCAGTCTCGCGTTCGAGGAACAGTTGACTCGCCTTTAGATCGGCGTGTCCCTCAAACCCACAAACACAGCGGAACAAGTCGCCGTTCCGCTCCGTCTCTTCACGTTCGCCACACTCTGGACACTCTTGGGTCGTCCACGACTCGGATTCTTCGACAACCTCGATCCCATACTCTTCACAGACACAGTCGAGGCGGTCGATGAACCGACGGTACGCCCAGAAATTGTGCGTCTTTGCGTTTACCTCAGGCATCCAGTGCGTCTTCAACACATCTTTGATGTCGCCGATATACACGGTTGAAACGCCCTCGTCGTACAGGCGCTCGACGAGGTCGCGGACGAGTGCGTCTTGGGCGTGGTCACGACGCCCGTACATCGTATCGTACAAGTGGTCAATCCGCTCACTTGTTCGCCGCTGGTCGTCGATTTTCGCCTGCAACTCTGCGATTCGTTCGGTCGTTTCACGGAACCGTTCGAACGGATGGGAGCCGCAGTACAGGTATTGTGAACCGGTTGCCGTGGTGCAGGCGACGAGGTTGTTGGCACCGATGTCCAGAGCGGCTGTTTCATCAGCCAGTGGAGTTGCCCGTGCATCATCAGAAACAGTCACGGGCTGCGAAGCTCTGAAGGTGCTGTCGGTCTCGTCGTACCACAGGTCCAACCGGCCCTGTTTTTCGTACTCGGGCCAGTTCGGCTCGCCAGCGAGTTCCAGTCGGAGACGCCCAGTGTGATCGTACCGGTCTTTCAACTTGGACCCGACCAGTATTTCGAGCCGGGATCGCTCGCCCCATTCGACAGTGTACGACGTGTTGCGGATGACAGTGTGGAGTTTTCGACCATCATCTTTGTTGCCCCAGAACCCCGGTGGAGTGGGGTTATCCGTGATCGAGGTATCGGAGTCGTCGTGGTATTTCTTCTTGTTTTCGAAGAAGCCGCGCCACGCTTCGCTGTTTTTGCGGATCACTTGTTGGGCGGTGGACGCGCCGAGAATATCTTTGTATTTCCCTTCGAGACTGCCGGTGTCAGCGTCCCACACGTCTTCATTCTCGTATCCGTCTTCGTCTTCGTATCGGATGAGGCGTTCGTAGTTGGTTTCGTTCCAGAGTGCGGCAGACGCATCCAACAGGTCCCGTAGCAGTTGCTCTCCAGTAGGTGAGAGCGGGCGTACGGCGAACGTGTTGGTGCGCTTCATCGCTGTCTCCCTTTCACCCTACAGATATAAATATCTATGTTTTATCTATTACGCTATGACCAACAACATCCACATCGAGGTCGACGACGACGAGCAGTATGAGAAAATGCAGCGGCTCAAGGACAAGCACGGACTGACGTGGAAGGGATTGCTGGTACAGGGTATGAAGCGGATCGAAGAAGATGATCTGTAGCGTGGGACATCCCGCAGGCGGATACCGTGGTTTGATTCAGCAGTGACGGATTCACCCCACGACTAAAGTCGTGGGATCTCTCCTGCGTTCTCTGTAGGACTCGCTCGAGTACTGCTACCGAGTCCGAGAGTCGTCGGCTCCGAGGAGTCCGGGAGTCGTCGACTTCGAGGAGTCCGATTGGAACATGCGATCGAGCCCACAGTCGCTCGTTGCCCAAGCGGGCCAGGAGACGTGCAAGATCCCTCGCATCCGGGAGTAGTAGCATCCTTCTTTTGAATGGCAGTCGGCGAGTACAGGAGAACGCAGATCAACCATGCCGTTGTAGCTCGACGAGATGACCACGACGAGGGCGATACTCTTCGATCTGGACGGAACGCTGCTCGAGTGGCGTCGCGGCTATCGCGAAATTCTGACCGAGACGTTCGAATCGGTAGTAAACGAACTGCGAGCGGAGTGGATCGAACAGTACAACGACGCCTTCTTCGAGTCGTTCGAGGCCCACGAGCCGAATCCGGTGAGGCGAGCGTTCGCCAGCGTCACCGGCTGTTCGAGGCCGGATCAACTCGCCGAAGAACTTCGTCGGCAGGAGTCTCAAGCCTGTTGCCCTCCGGAGGGCGCGTACCGCGACCTCGAGAGACTGTCGACGGACTACTCGCTTGGCGTGCTCACGAACGGCGTCCCCGAGTGGCAGCGGTACAAACTCCGCGAGCACGACCTCGAGCGCTACTTCGACGCGGTCGTGGCGTCCTACGAAACAGGCGCGCACAAACCGAACCCGGCCCCGTATCGGACCGCCGAACGGCGTCTCTCGGCCGACTCCTACGCAATGATCGGAGATGACGAGACGGACGTCAGCGGCGCCGAAAACGTCGGGTGGATCGCACACCAATACGAGGGTGGTGGGTTCGGAGACGTCCCAGCGGTCCTCAAGCTGGAGTGATCGATCGAGGGTTTGCGGACGGACGACGGTTCGCTTGCCGATCCGTGAGTGTCGATCTCGAAGGTGGCTCCCGCAGGCACCCTGGATCCCGGATCGGTCGCTCTACACCTCGCGCGAGACCGATTTCGCCGCTTCGAAGAACGCCTCGACGTTCTCGACGGGGACGTTACGGTCGACGCCGTGGCCCAGGTTCAGAATGTGCCCCGCATCGCCCGCGGCCGCGATAACGTCTCGAGTCCGCTCCCGAACGGTGTCGGGATCGCCGTACAACAGGGCGGGATCGAGGTTCCCCTGGATCGCCACGTCGCCGAGTTCCTCGCGGGCCTCCTCGAGTTCGACCGTCCAGTCGAGGCTGACCACGTCCGCGCCGGTATCCTCGAGCAGTTCGAGGTTACCGCTGACGTTGCGGACGAAGGCGATCGTGGGGACGTCGACCGCGTCGACGATCTCCTGGTGGAGCGGCAGGAGGAATCGTCGGTAGTCCGCGGGCGAGAGCAGGCCGCCGTAGGTGTCGAACAGCTGGATCGCGTCGGCGCCCGACTCGACCTGGAAGCGGACGTAGTCGACGATGATGTCGGTAAACGCCCGGAGCAGGCGCTCGAACGCCTCCGGGTGCTCGGCGCGCAATCGGCGGACGTCCATGAACGACCGCGAGGGGGTTCCCTCGCAGACGTAGGCCGCGAGCGTGAACGGCCCTCCAGTAAAGCCCAGAACCGCGGCTTGCTCGCCGAGTTCGTCGCTCAGCCGCTCGAGCAGTTCGCCGACGTACCACAGTTCCTCCTCGACGTCGCCCCGCTCTCTGTGGGTGTCGTCCGGGGACTCGACGGGGTTCTCGACGACCGGGCCGACGCCGGACTCGAGATGATAGGAGAAACCCAGGGGCTCGAGCACGGTGAGAATGTCCGAGTACATGACGATGCCGTCGGGCCGGAACCGCTCCCAGGGCTGGAGGGTGATCTCGGTCGCGATCTCGGGCGTCGAGATCGCCTCGAGAAACAAGTAGTCCTCGCGCAGTTCGCGATACTCCGGGAGGTATCGGCCCGCCTGTCGCATCATCCACACCGGCGGGCGTTCGGTCCGCTCGCCACGTGCCGCCCGGAGGAATAGCTCTTCCATGGCCGATGGTTGGCTGCTCGAGCGCCTAATAGTTGCGAAACCGGGCGATGGCTCCCCTTCGGGACGGGCCTCAGCGAGCCAGCAGGGTCATCGTCCCGTAGCCGAGGCCGAACGCGAGGACGAACGAGCCGATCCAGGCCAACACTGTGACGCCCAGCTTCCGGGGGCTAACGCCGGCACCCCCGCCAACGGCCAGCCCGGCGCCGATGACGGCGCTGACGATGATCTCGTTGAACGAGACGGGAACGCCGAGCAGGACCGCCGTCTGGGCGATGAGAAAGGAGGGAACGAGCGTCGCGATCGATCGGCGCGGACCCAGCGAGGCGTACTCCCGGGAGACGGCCTTGATCATCCGCGGCGCGCCCGTCCAGGAGCCGACGAGGATTCCGACCCCGCCGCCGAGCAAGACGACGATAGGCGAGACCATCGAGACATCGTCGAGTAGCGGGAGCAGCGGGCCGACGGCGAGTCCGACCTGGCTCGCCCCGGCAGAGAACGCGACGAGCCCCCCGAGGACGAGCAGGAACCGTCGCAGCCCGCCCGCCTCGTCCCGGGTGACGTCCCACCGAACGGCGAGCGCCGCGAGGACGCCGGCGCCGAGCGTGAGCGCGCCCGCGACGACGGGACCCTCGAGCGGCAGGGCGTCGACGCCCGTCGCGACGAGGGTTCCCCGCTCGAAGAACGCGAACTCGAGGTTGGCGACGACGGCCCCGACGAAGCCGGCGAGCACCGGGACGCTGTCGCGTTCGGCGACGTCGGAACGCGGGAGGACGCTGGCGATGGCGTAGGCGAGCCCGCCGCCGACGAAAGGGGTTAACAGCCACACGACGCCGATCTCGGCGTACTTCGCCCACGCGAGATCGCCGCCCAGCGCGATGCCGACGCCGATCACCGCACCGGTGACGGTAAACGCCGTCGCGATGGGGTAGCCGGTGTGGATCCCGATCGCCATCAGCCCCGCGCCGATCAGCAGGACGACGATGACGCTCGAGGCGGGCAGCGAGACGCCGTGGATCAGATCACGTCCGACGGCCTCGGAGACGCTCGCCCCCTGCGTGACGGCCCCGGCGAAGCCGAGGAGGCCGACGACGAAGGCGGCCCGCATCGTCCCGATCGCGTTGGCGCCGACCGCGGGCGCGAAGGGGGTCGCGCCGCTCGAGCCGGCACCGATAACCCAGGCCATGAATAGACTCGAGACCGCGGCGACGGCGAACAGCAGGATCGTCGTTGGATCCATCGTGTAGCTGGGAGCGTGAGAATCGGGTCAGTCTGCGCCCGCGGAGATCGTTTCGGCAGCCGTTCGCTGGCTGCGCCAGTACCCCTGGGCGTAGGCGCCGACGAACATGCCGGCGATCGCCCACAGGATCGTGACGTTGCCGACGCCGAGGCTGGCGTAGGCCGCACCGGGGCAGATTCCCGAGAGCCCCCAGCCGACGCCGAAGATGCCGCCGCCGATGAGGACGTTGCGGTCGAACGACTTCAGGCGACGGCCGTAGGCCGCTCCGGTCAGCGGCGCCCGCTCGCGCAGTCGCGGCACGAGCGCGAACGCCAGGCCGGTGACGACCGCCGCGCCGCCCATCACGAACAGCAGCCCGAAGTCCTCGAACTGCAGGAAGTTCAGGACGACCTCGGGGCGGGCCATGTGGCTGAAGCCGAGCCCAAAGCCGAAGATCAGGCCGCCGACGAAGATCAGCGGCATGAACAGGGGGTGTCTTTGCTGACTCATACTATGGTGTCACCCCCAGTGCCATCACGACCTGTGCCGTCCCGATCGCGACCGCCAGGAACGTGATCACGCCCACGATCGAGGTCTTCGAGGCCGAGCCGACGCCACAGACGCCGTGGCCCGAGGTACAGCCCTTGCCGATCCGGGTGCCGATCCCGACGAGGATCCCGCCCAGGAACAGCCGCCAGGGCTGGACGTCGGTGAGCCAGATCGTGAATCCGCCGACCTCACGGAGCTCGCCGGTCGTCCCGGACTGGTAGAGCCCGCTCGAGACGAGCCCGGACTGGAACGTCAGCGCGTAGATCGCCGCGCCAGCGACGATCCCCAGGGTGAAGACGACCCGCCAGTCCCGCGAAGCGCGATAGCGCTGGAATCGCGACTGGTCGGAGACGTACGACAGCGTCGACTCGAGGAACGTGCTCGCGCCGGCGGCGATCCCGGTGCCCAGATAGATGACGACGGCACCGAGGCCGACGAGCAGCCCCCCGACGGCGTAGCGACTGATCCCGGCTGGAAACAGGGTCTCGTACAGCGCGGGTGCGATGAGTTCAGGTCCCATTCGGCTACTCGATGGGGTTAATCATCCGCCAGCGAGTCCTTGCTGGCGGCGCAGTTGTTCGGGCCGAGCTCGAGTTCGAACGCCTCCTCGTCGTCGGTCTCCTGCTGACCGAGGTTCGTCGCGATGATCGCCTCGTGGTTCGCGGGGCGAGGCGGCATGTCCGAGAGGATCAGCTCGACGAACTCGTCCTCGTCCATCGTCAGCGCGGCCATCTTCTCGCGAAGCTCGCCGATCGGCGCGGTGTAGGTGCCGTCGGCTGCGGGAACCGCCGCGTCGCTGAAGTGGGCGCCGCCGATCAGGGTTTCGTCGGGGAGCGAGAGGATGCGCTCCTGGAGCGTCTCGTGGAGCTGGCGGGCGGCGTCCTCGGCACCCTCGGCACCCTCCTCTAAGTCGGGGCGGGCGACGCTCTCGACGAAGAGCGTGTCACCCGTCGCGAGCAGCTCGCCGTCGATCAGGTAGGAGGTCATCCCGGAGGTGTGGCCGGGCGTGTAAATCGTCTCGATCGTCACGTCACCGACCTGGAACTCATCGCCGTCCTCGGCCAGCGTCAGCTCGTCGGCGTAGGCGACCCCGCGGTCGACGGCGGCCTCGGGAACGACGCCCTCGACGCCCTCCTCGGCGAGGTTGCGGACGCCCGAGATGTGATCGGCGTGGACGTGCGTGTCGATGGCGTACGTCAGGTCGACGCCGAGTTCGTCGGCGTCCTCGAGGTAGCGGTCGGTGAACGCGCGCAGCGGATCGATGACGGCCGCCTCGTCGTCGTCGTAGACGAGGTAACCGAGACAGCCCGAGGAGGGACGCTGATACTGCAGGAGCGTCCCGCTTCCCTCGTAGCGCCCGACCTCGACGGCCTCGTAGATCCGCGCCCAGCCGTTCATTCCCTCCTCGAGGTGGTTCACGTCGTAGCCGCGGTCCTTCAGCGCGCCCGCGACGAACTCGCTGGCGCCGCCTTTCGCGCAGAGAACCGTCACCTCGTGGTCGTCGGGAATCTTCGCGAGGACGTCCTCGTCGATCTCCTCGTCGAGGAACTCGAAGTAGGGGACGTTGACCGACTCGACGTTCTCGCCGTCGATGCGCCACTCCTCGTAGTCACTGCCCATGCGGGTATCGAGAAGCGTCACCGCCTCGCCGGCGTCGACGCGAGCCTTCAGCTCGCTCGCCGTGACCGACTCGACCGACGCGTCCGGTGTGGGAAAGTCCATGTCGTCCATGTTGTACACTCCGGAGTACCAGCCGTATCCACATAAGAGTTTGCACAGTATTTCCCACAATACACAATACAAGTAGATTAGATATAGACGGTTCACTGTTGGATACGCGCACGAAGGATCGAAATCGACGACAGGCCCGACCCGTTCCGAGCGTCGGGCTGTTCGAGAGTTGTACAATCACCGATACACTTTTATGCTCGTAGCGGATATTGTGTGATAGCTCCAATATAGAGCACAAAGATCACTATGAGTTCCAAACCCACCGCAACCGAGACCCTCGACGTGAAAGGCCAGTCCTGCCCGATGCCCATCGTGAAGACCAAACAGGCGATCGACGACCTCGAGGCGGGCGACGTCCTCGAAGTCGTCGCGACCGACTCAGGCAGCATGAGCGATATCCGGGGCTGGGCCGACGGCACCGACGGCGTCGAACTCCTCGAGCAGGTCGAGGAGGACGAGCTGTACATCCACTACGTGGAGAAGACGGCCTGAGATGAGCACGGAGACACACACGCCGACCGAGGACGGCGAACCAATGAGCGAGGCCGAACTCGAGGCCCGGATCGCGGAGCTCGAGGAGAAAATCGCGGGTCTCGAGACCGAACTCGGTGACGATCGCAAGAAGATGACGATCGTCGCGACGAAGGGTTCGCTCGATATGGCATACCCGCCGCTGATCCTCGCGAGCACGGCGGCCGCCTTCGGCTGGGAGGTCATCGTCTTCCACACGTTCTGGGGACTCGACATCCTCCACGAGGAGAAATCGAAGAAGCTCAAGCTGAGCGCGCTCGGCAACCCCAACATGCCGATGCCGAACGCGCTGGCCGCGCTGCCGGGAATGGACTCGATGGCCACCCGAATGATGCAAAAGCGAATCGACGACAACGGAACGGCGACGATCGAGGAGCTGATCGACGTCTCCCTCGAAAGCGGCGTCGAACTGCAGGCCTGCCAGATGACCGTCGAGCTGATGGAGTACGACGAGGACGACTTCTACGAGGGCGTGACGACCGGCGTCGGCGCGGCGACGGCGCTGCAACACATGGCCGAGTCGGACGTCCAGCTGTTGATCTGACGTGTCCGGATCGACACACTCCTCACTGGGAAGTCCCAGCCTGCGCGTCGTCAAGGCCGTCGCGAACGCAGAAGGGGTCGACCCCGTCGAGCTCGAGCCCCCGCTGTACGACGCCGTGGACCCGAACGCGATCGACGAGCTCTTCGACCCGACGACGGCGCCGAACGCCGCGCGAAACGGCCGACTTCACTTCCGGTATCGAGGCTACGACGTGACGGTACGATCCGACGGTACCGTCTCCCTCGAGTAGGAGCCGATCGACGCCGCCTCTCTGTGCTCGCGACCGACGACGGTCGTGCGTCTCGTTCTCACGAACCGTTCAGCCAGCCATATATCCACGGTTGCTGTACCGTTCGGTATGGCCGCAATCGAACTCGAGGGGCTCACCAAGGACTACGGCGAGGTCGTCGCGAACGACTCGCTTGAGTTCGCCGTCGAGCGCGGCGAGATATTCGGCTTTCTCGGACCGAACGGCGCGGGGAAGACGACGACGATCAGGATGCTTCTCGGATTCATCTCGCCGACGTCGGGAACGGCCCGCGTGCTCGGCGAGGACGTTCGAGAGGAGCGCTCGCTGCTCGAGGCCAAACGGCGGATCGGCTACCTCTCGGACGAACCCGGATTCGACGAACAACAGACCGGTACCGACGTCCTCGACCTCCACGCCTCGATCAAGGGCGACAGCAGACGGGAGGAGCTGCTCGAGCTGTTCGATCCGCCGGTCGAGCGCCGGATTCGGGAGTACTCGCAGGGAAACGCCCGGAAGCTCGGGATCGTGACGGCGTTTATGCATGACCCCGACCTGGTGATCTTAGACGAGCCGACCAACGGCCTGGATCCACTGATGCGCCAGCGCTTCGCCGACTTCCTCCGGGCAGAACGCCAGCGGGGCGTGACGGTGTTTTTCTCCTCGCACAACCTGAGCGAGGTCCGGCGGCTCTGTGATCGAGTCGGCATCATCCGCGACGGCAAACTCGTCACCATCGAACCCGTCGACGCGCTGTTGCGGCGCAGCGGAAAGGTGATCCGGATCCGCAGCGCCGACCCGATCCCGATCGACGTCCTCGACCTCGAGGGCGTCCACGACCTCGAGACGAGCGTCTCCGACGGCCACGAGGGGGCCGATCCGTCGACGGCGTTCACCGAGTGCGTCTTCACCTTCACCGGCGACATCAACGCCCTGCTCCCCCGGCTCGCCGACGACGAGCTGATCGACCTCGCGATCGAGGAGGCGCCCCTCGAGGACGTCTTCATGCGGTTCTACGGCGGTGAGGACGATGTTTGAGATCGCGCGTTACGAGGGCCGAAACCGGCTCAAGGGCAGCGTCTACCTCTCGGTCGGGATGGCGCTGCTGGCGGCGCTGGTAATCTGGGTCTACCCCTCGTTCAGCGACGCCCTCGGCGGGGACGAACTCCTCGAGGCCTATCCCCAGGAGATGCTCCAGCTGTTCCGCATCGAGACGATGGCCTCCCTCGAGGGGTTTCTCGCCTTCGAACTCTACACGTTCGGCTGGATCATCCTGCTCGGATTGTATCTCGCGTACGCGGCCGCGGGCGCGATCGCCGACGACGTCGATCGAGGACGGATGGACACCCTGTTGGCGATGCCGATCTCCCGCGCTCGGCTCGTCGCCGAGAAGTTCGCCGCCCTCTCGGTTCCGATCCTCGTGGTCAACCTCCTCACGCCGCCCGCCATCCTCCTCGGCGCCCGGCTGATCGACGAGCCGCTGTCGGTCGCCGACGTCCTTGCGGCGCATCTGCTGTCGATCCCGTTCCTCTTTGCCTGCGCCGGGATCGGACTGCTGTGCTCGGTTGCCTTCGACCGCGTCGGGATCGCCCAGCGTGTCGCGCTGGGCGTCACGTTCGCGCTGTTTCTCCTCGAGTCGCTGCTGGCCGGGACCGACTACGAAGAGCTCGGCGCGATCGCGCCGATGCGGTACTACGACCCCAACGAGATCCTGCTCGAGAGCACGTACGACCTCGTCGGCGTCGTCGTCCTCGTCGCGATGACCGTCGTGTTGGTCGGAGTCAGCCAGCTGGTGTTCCGGCGCTCGGATCTGTAGGGCATCGACCGATCGTTCGGGTCGGACTGCTCGAGTGAGGTGGTGAGCTAAGGTCGCTCGAGCCGTACCGAGCCTATGTTCAGGAGCTTCAGGATCGGCTCGCTGCTGGGGATCCCGATCAAGCTGGACGTCACCTTCCTGTTGATCCTGCCGGCGTTCGCGTGGCTCATCGCGATCCAGATCGGCGATCTCGTCCCCCTGCTCAACGGGCTACTCGGCACGGCGATCGACGGCGAGGCGGTCACAAGGGGTTCGACGCCGTGGCTGCTCGGCGCGGCCGCCGCGATCGGCCTGTTCGCGAGTGTCCTGGCACACGAGCTGGGTCACTCGGTCGTCGCGATCCGCTACGGGTTCCCGATCGATTCGATCACGCTCTGGCTGCTCGGCGGCGTCGCACAGCTCTCCGAGCAGCCGACGAACTGGCGCCAGGAGCTGGCGATCGCCATCGCCGGACCGATCGTCAGCGTCGGCCTCGGTGTCGGGTTCTACGCGCTCGTCCTCGTCGTTCCGGCGACCCTCGAGACCGTGCAGTTCGTCTTCGCGTATCTGGCGGTGATCAACGTCGTCCTCGCGGCGTTCAACATGCTGCCGGGGTTTCCGATGGACGGCGGGCGCGTCCTCAGGGCGATACTCGGACGGAATCGTCCGTTCGCCGTTGCGACGGCCCAGGCCGCACAGGTCGGAAAGACGTTCGCCCTCCTGCTCGGGCTGTTCGGCCTGCTCGCGTTCAACATCCTCCTGATCGCGATCGCCTTCTTCATCTACATCGCGGCGACCGGAGAGGCCCGTCAGACCGCGATTCAGGCCGCCATCGAGGGGATCACCGTCGCAGACGTGATGACGCCGGTCGACGAGCTCGACACCGTATCCCCGGAGACGACGATAACCGAACTGCTCGACGCAATGATGGAGCACCGCCACACGGGGTTTCCGGTCGTCGAGAACGGTTCGATCGCTGGCGTCGTCACCCTCGAGGACGTCCGGGCGGTCCCGCCGAGCGAGCGCGACTCGCGGACGGTTCGAGCGGTGATGGCGACCGACCTCGAGACGCTCTCGCCGACCGAGGAGGCCTGGGAGGCGCTCGTCTCGCTGCAGCGAAACGACATCGGCCGTCTCGTCGTTCTCGACGACCGCGAGCGACTCGCGGGGCTGGTTACGCGAACCGACCTGATCACGGCGCTCAACGTCGGCGCGGTTCGCTCGGCTGGAGGGACGGTTGATCGGCCGTCGGCGGAACGTCCGGACGACGCGCCACAGCCGGTCGAAAAGCCCCGATGGTGAAGGGTAGCGATTCATACCCCGTCCGCGCGTAGGATCGGATATGTCCCTCGATCGGATCGGATACGTGTACACGTTCGGGATGGACGAGACCGAGCTCCTCGAGACCCTCGAGACGACCGACACCGGCGTGCTCGCGCTGGCGAGCCAGGGATCGGCCTACGCGATCCCAGTCGGCTGTTACTACGACGACGGGGCGCTGTACGTCCGACTCACCGACGACGGCGCGAGTACGAAGCTGTCCTATCTCGAGGCGACCACCGAGGCCTGTATCCTGCTGTACGCCGTCGACCCGCCCGACGGCTCCTGGAGCATCGTCGCGCTCGGGCCGATCCGCGAGCTGACCGACCGGGAGAGCGAGGCGTTCGACGAGGCGACGATGATCGAGCGGTTCGGAAAGCCACGGATCTTCGACGAGGATCTGGATGCCCTCGAGTGGTCGGTGTACGAACTCGAGATCGCGGAGCTCACCGGTCGCAAGACGGGCGGACGGACCCTTTCGTAGTTCGGTCCCGTCGGGAAACGCGCCGCTCGGCGACGATTCGCACACGACAGGACCGGTGACTACCGATCGCTCACGACTGTCATCGTCGCCGTGAACGGTGTTTACTACATCCTTCGGTGTAGCGACGATCCGATGACCGAGACTGCACGGAGGGACCTGTTACGGCTCGCGGGTGCGTCGACCGTCGTGTTCCTCGCAGGCTGTGGAAACGACGACGACGAGGAGGAACCGACCGATGATGAGGACGCAGAACCGGAGGAGGAGACGGCCGACGAGGACTGGGCGGACGTCGACGAGTTCGCCTTCGACGGACGGGTCGAGGCCTGGACCGGGCTCGAGCCGGAGTTTATCGACGGCGAGGACAACCCGACGATCACCCTCATCGAGGGCCAGGAGTACGACTTCAGGTGGGTCAACGCCGACGGGATCCTCCATAACCTGGAGATTCGAGACGAGGACGACGAGATCGTCGACGACTACCAGAGCGACGACGTCGAAGAAGAGGGCGAGGAGACGACGCTCGAGGGCGTCACTGCAACCGAGGAGATGACGACGTACATCTGTGCGTACCACGAATCGACGCAGGTCGGCGACATCGAGATCGAAACGGAGTAGCCGACGTCGCCTCGAGGCGATCGACGGCGTTCTCGGGGAGAGCGAAACTCGACCTCCCGTTCCCGGTCGGTGAGAATCTGTGATGGCTGTTATCTCCCGACGTCCCGTTTCCCTAGATGAAGTGAGCACCGATGGCGGACTACTACGACGAACTCCTCGGCAGCATCGTCGTCTGTCTGCTGGGCGGCGTACTGGCCGGTCTGTTCACCCCGGTTGCGTTCCATTTTGGAGTGTTGCTCGGGGCGCTGACCGCGATGGCGTTCGTCTGCGACGCGCTCTTCGTTCACCCGCCGGTTCCCGAGACCGACCCGCGGCGACTAACCGGAATCCGATAGGCGATCCTCACATACATCTGTGTGTAATATATTCCGTACTGAATTGACCGATTATCGACGGCCGAGTCGGAGTTTCCTCGCACGTTTACCTCATCCTTCGCGGTCCGCAATCTCTCGTTCCGTCTCCTGCCTGAGACGCTCGAGCCCGTCGCTGATCCGGACCTCGTAGGCGTCGGGTTCGGAGACCCGACAGTGGCGCTCGGGAAGACGCTCGAGCTGACTCCGGGTTCGCTCGCGGACGGCGGAGAGGGCGGGCGGGTTGGCGACGAGTAAGCCATCCTCGACGACCGTCTCGAGCAGCGGCCGACCGTCGACCGACTCTCCGCGTGTCGCGAGAACGTCCCGAACGAACGAGCCGTCCCGTTCGACGCGGTAGATCTGTTTCTGTCCGGGGTAGGTCACCTTCCCCGGCGAGAGCTTCATGCTCGGCTCGAGTTCGCCGTCGCGCTCGACGGCAGTGAGCTTGTAGACGACGCCGCTGCTGGGGGCGTCCACGCTCGTCGTCAGCGCCGTTCCGGGACCGAACGCGGTCGCGACGCCGCCCGCGTCGAAAAACTCCCGGAGGAAGTCCTCGTCGACGCTCGAGGAGATGACGATGCCGGCGTCGCCGACAACGTCGTCGACCGCCTTCGAGAGCTCGATCAGATTTCCCGAGTCGAGGCGGACGCCGCCTAGCCGGACACCGCGCTCGTCGGTGATGGTAACCGCGCGTTCAGCCCCCCGAACCGTGTCGTAGGTGTCGACGAGGTAGATCCCGTCGTCGCCGTAGCTGTCGGCGAACGCCTCGAACGACGCCCGTTCGGTCTCGAAGCTCTGGACCCACGAGTGCGCCATCGTTCCGTAAGTTGGCACCCCGAACCGCTCCCCGGCCAGCAGGTTTGAGCTGCCGTCGAACCCGCCGACGGACGCGGCCCTGGCGGCTTTGAGCCCCGCGTCGACGCCGTGGGCTCGCCGGGAGCCGAAGTCGATCAGGTCCTGATCGTCGCCGTGACGGGCGACGACGTCGACCATCCGCGCGGCCTTCGTCGCTACGAGCGTCTGGTAGCCGACCTGGTTGAGCACCAGCGTCTCGAGCAGTTGTGCCTCGAGGATCGGTGCCGTCACCTCGAGAAGGGGTTCGTTCGGGAAGACGAGCGTCCCCTCCGGAACCGCGCGGAGCTCGCCGCTGAACGAGAACGACTCCAGTTCGGCGAGGAACGCGTCGTCGAACCCCTGATCGGCGAGAAACGCCAGCGCGTCGGCGTCGAACTCGAGCGACTCGAGGGCCGCCAGCACCTGCTCGAGTCCCGCGGCGACGGCGTAGCCGCGGTCCGGCGGCAGCGATCGGAAGTACACCGAGAACGTCGCGAGCCGATCGTGGTTCGCGTCGTGGTACCCCTGCATCATGGTCAGCTCGTACCGGTCGGTAAACAGCGCGAGGTCTCGAGGGACGACGTGGCCGAACCTGGGAGCGGTCATGCCTGCAGGTACTGACGCGGCCGCGAAGCAAATAGTCCGGGGCGGAACGCCCGTCGATCGCTCGGCAACCTTTCTTGTGGGTCGATCGCGTACTCTGCGACGATCCAGATGTACTCGACGATACTCCTCCCGATCGACGACGGTGGCGACGCCGACGGTGTAATCGACCGCACGCTCGAGTTCGCTCGACGGTTCGACGCGACGGTCCACGTCCTCTCGGTCGTCGAAACCGGCGCCGAACCCGTCGGGCTCGACCAGCAAGCGCGCGACGAACTCCGGGGGCGGGCCGAAAAGCGCGGGCGGCAGGCGACCGCCCGCGTCCAGGAACGCGCGGCGGAGCTCGACGTCGAGACGACGCGGGCCGTCCGGGAGGGAACTCCCCACGAACTCGTCCTCGAGTACGCCGAGCACGAGGACGTCGACCTGATCGTGATGAGAACCCGCACCCGAGACGGTCCGTCCGTCGGGCTCGGGAGCACGACCGAGCGCGTGGTCGCCCGGGCCGATCGTCCCGTGATTGCGGTTCGACTCGAGGGCGACACATCGGCCGTCGACGAGATCTCGTACGACCGCGTCGTGATCCCCACCGACGGCAGCGACGCCGCCGAACGCGCCGCCGAGCGCGGCCTCGAGTTCGCCGAGACTTACGGCGCGTCCGTGTACGTCCCCTACGTGGTCGACACGACGAGCTACGACCTCGAGGAGACCTCCCGGAGCATGGTCGGCCTGCTGAAACAGGGCGGGCAAAACGCCGTCGAGGCCGTCGCCGAGGACGCCCGCGGGCGCGGCCTGTCGGTGAAGACCGACGTCCTCCGGGGGGTTCCAGACGCGGAACTCCTCGAGTACGCCGCCGGGCTCGAGGGCGACCTGATCGCGATGGGAACGCGGGGGCGAGGCGGGGCCACCGGCGACCTGCTGGGAAGCACCACCGATCGCGTTCTGCGACGTGCCCACTGTCCGGTGTTGACCGTTCGCTGACGTGGGGGGAGTTTCAAGACGCCGGTCGTGGTACCACAACCCATGTACGACGACGTCCTCATCGCGACCGACGGCAGCGACGTGGCGACGACGGCAGGAACGGTCGGTATCTCGCTCGCCCGCGCGCTCGAGGCGTCGGTCCACGTGCTGGCGGTGGCCGAACGGAAACGCGGCGGCACGGCCGAGCGCGATCGCCGCGAAGCGGATGTGGAGGCGCTCGCAGGCAAAGCGCGCGGGGTCGGTTGTGAGGTCGAGCCCGTCGTCCGAACCGGCCGTCCGGCGAGCGAGATCTCGACGTACGCCGACGAGATCGACGCAGATCTGGTCGTCGTCGGGACCCACGGACGGACGGGCGTCCGTCAGGTAGTTCTCGGGAGCGTCGCACTCGAGGTGATCCGCGAGGTCCAACGGCCCGTCCTCTCGGTCGGGTCGACGGCGTCGTGGAACGGGAACTCGGAGTCGATCGAGGACGTGCTGCTGGCGACCGATGGCTGGTCGGGGTCGACGGCTGCAACCGAACACGCTCTCGCGCTGGCCGAGGCCTGCGACGCCAGGCTCCACGCACTGTACGCCGTCGACCTCGATGCAGACGTGCCGGAGCTCCGCCAGGGGTTCGAGGAGCACGGCGAGAAGACGACGGCAGCCGTCGCGGAACGAGCCACAGAACGCGGCGTCGAGGCGACCCGAACGGTCGTCCACGGACCTGCCCACGAGGTCGTCCTCGAGCACGCGGGCACCGACAGCGTCGACCTGCTCGTGATGGGAACCGAGAGCAAATCGAACCTCGAGCGACTGGTCGTCGGCAGCGTCTCCCAGCGCGTGGTTCCGTCCGCGGACGTGCCGGTGTTGACCGTGCGAACGGTCGACGATCAGGTCTCCTCGTAGAACGACTCGTGGGGATCGATCCCCGCGACCGTCGGCGGCGAGGGGTGACGTACGACGAACACGTCGTAGGCGTCCTCGGCCGCGAGGTGGACGCCGACGCTCGTCAGCGGCGTCACGACGCGGCCGACGTTGTCGCTGCCGAGGAAGACGACGCTCGGGTCGTGCTCGAGGACCAGCTGCTCGATATGGGTGGCCAGCCGATCCTCGGGCGGGAACTCCCGAATTCGCTCGGCGTCGAACGACGCCTCCGGGGCCAGCTCGCGGACGTGGTCTCGCAGGGTCGCGACGATCCGCTCGGGATCGAACGGTTCCTCGTCGGCGATCCACCCCTTCTCTCTGGCGTAGCGGTTTCGCTCGGGGACGACGCTGACCGCGACGACGTCTTCCTCCAGGGCGCGTCCGTACTCGAGTGCACGAACGAGCGCGGCCGCCGCGAGCTCGGAACCGTCGAACGGGACGACGAACGTCATACCCGTCACACCACCGCACGGGTCTTAATCCTCGAGGGCTCGCTCTCGTTGCCAACACAGTCAAGATTTCCGGAACGAGGTGTTTTGCGGTCTCGAGCCGTTCGTCGGAGTATGCGCGACTCACGCTGGCACCAGCTGAGCGGGTCGGAACTCGAGGCGTTCCTCGGACAGGGCGGAACGGGCGTCATCTCCTTCGCTACCGACACCGGCACCGCACCGCCCTCGATACCCGTCTCCTACGGGTACAGCCCGGACGTCGAGGCGTTCTACTTCCGGCTTTCGCTGCCGCCCGAAAGTCGGAAGACGGAGCTCGTCGACCGCCCAGTGTCGTTCGTCACCTACGGGGAAACCGACGACGGCTGGAAAAGCGCCGTCGCGACAGGGCGGCTCGAGGCCGTCGAGGAGGCGTCGTACGACTCGCCGACCGTCCAGGGGATGTGGGGGATCGAGATCCCCGAGGTCGACGTTTTCGAGCAACCCCGCGAGGAGCTGACGTTTCGGGACTTCCAGCTCGCACCCGAGACGCTGTCGGGGCGCACGGAGGTCCCGTCGGAGCCGTAACTGTCCGGGGCTAGGATGAACCGAAACGAACCGCTCGCCGTTACTTCTCGGGACGGACGATCGTTACCGAGACGGGCGCCCGCCTCGAGACGGTTTCGGCGACGCTCCCGAGCAGCACACGGCCGATCCCGGAACGACCCTGGCTCCCGATGACGACGTGGTCGACGCCGAGGTCGTCGACGGCGCCGACGATCGCCCGTGCAGGTGAGCCGCGGGCGAGTTCCGTCCTGACGGGGACGTCGAACTCGGCCGCGAACTCGGCGTACTCCTCGAGTAACTCCTCGGCCTCGCGTTCGCGATCGTCCATGTACTCGCGGTTCCAGACCGCCTCCTCGGTCGTCGAGGCGGCTCGGAACGGATCGAGTACGTGCAAAACGACGATCTCGTTCGTCTCGAACGCGGTCGCCGCAACCTGTAGCGCGTGCCGAGAGTGTTCGGAGCCGTCCACTGGAACAAGGATCCTGTCGAACATCGTCGCATCTACGCCGAAAAGACATATAATGGTAATTCGTCAGCGGAAGAGAGTCTCGACATCGAACATTTAGGAACAGGCGAACGAAGCGCTTTCCGGCCGCGACTCGGGGAACCGTCGTCGGACGTTTCGCGTCGCCGAGAACGATCACGGAACGCTTTATATCCGGATCGCATTGCCCCCCGCATGGTACGACACATCCTGGTCCCGCTGGACGGGTCGGAGCCGTCGTGGGCCGCACTCGAGCACGCCGCCGAGAACTACGAGGGCGGCCGGATCACCGCCCTGCACGTCGTCGATCCCTCGGCGGGATCGTACGCGGGCGCCGAGGGCGGCTACTACGATCCCGTGGCGTTCGACCGCGCACGCGAACGCGGCGAGGAGATCTGCGAGGAGGCCCGCGAGCGGCTCCGCGAAGCGGGCATCCTGGAGACGACCGACCTCGAAACCGCCGTCGAGACCGGCGGCGCCTCCCGAACGATCCTCGAGTACACGGAGGCCGAGGACGTCGACCACGTCGTCATCGGCAGCCACGGCCGCTCGGGCATCTCGCGGATCCTCATCGGCAGCGTCGCCGAGACAGTGACACGTCGGGCACCCGTCCCCGTAACGATCGTTCGGTGAGTCACTCGTGACGATGCCTGACCACACCACGGACGTCGGCGAAACCCTGCTCGTCCCGGTCGCGAACGCCGAAGCTGCGGACCGCCAGCTCGACACCGCGATCGACATCGCTACCGACCACTCCGCTCGCATCCTGCTAGTGTACGTCCTCGAGGTCCCCCCGCAGCTGTCGCTACAGGACGGACGCCGATACCTCCTCGAGGACGAGACCGAAGCGATGCTCGAGGAGGCCGCAGCGTCCGTTGCCTCTCGGGGCATCCCCGTCGACAGGCGCATCCGGATGGCCCGCGGCGTGGCTACGGGGATCGTCGGCGCGGCCGACGAACACGACGCCGACGCGGTCTTGCTGGGGTGGCGCGGTCGGCCGCCCCGACAGGACGTCATCCTGGGTTCTCACCTCGACAGAGTCCTCCGGGACGTCGACTGTGACGTCCTCGTCAAGCGGATCAAGACGCCGACCGACGACGTCGAGTCTGTGCTCGTCCCGATCGCCGGCGGTCCCCACGACGAGTTCGCGGCCGAGGCCGCTGCTTCGGTCGCCCGCGCGAACGACGCTGACGCGACGCTGTTACACGTCCTCGAGTCCGACGAACCCGAACTCACTCGGGAGTCGGCTCGAGCCGTCCTCGCCGAAACCGCGGGGATCTTCGAGGGCGTGTCGTCGGTCGAACGCGAACTGCTCGAGGCCGACGACGTCGCGGGGGCGATCACCGATCGGACGACCGAGCACGATCTTACCGTACTCGGCGTCTCCCGCGGCGGGATCGTCCAGCGCAAGCTCCTGGGAACGATCTCGGAGGCGGTCGGTCGCCACGCGGCCGGCACCGTCGTACTCGCGAAGCGTCACGATCCCGTCCCCTCCCGGCTGCGCCGGCTCGGGTCGCGTCTCGGACGCTGACCGACGATCGGCGACTCGCACCGTAGCCGGATCTGTGATCCTGAGGACAGGAGATACAATTATACGGATCGTTGGAATACCTCCGATATGAGCGATCGTATTCTCGTCCCGTACGACGGCTCCGAGCCAGCAAGATACGCCCTCGAGTTCGCCTTCGAGACGTTCGCCGACGCCGACGTCACCGCGCTCCACGTCATCCAGGTCCCGGAGGGATACTGGGGCGCCTTCGAGGGTCCCGACATCAGTCCGCCCGTCACCGAGAAGGCCCGCGAGTACGCCGAGGAACTCCTCGAACCCGCACGTGAACTCGCGGCCGACCGGGGTCGGGATCTCGAGACCGAGATCCGTTCCGGAAAGCCCGACGATCAAATCGTCGAGTACGCGGAGAAGGAGGGGTACGACGCCATCGTCGTGGGCAGTCACGGCCGCGAGGGAATCTCGAGAGTGCTGCTCGGCAGCGTCGCAGAGAACGTCGTCCGTCGATCGCCGACCCCGGTCGTCGTCGCTCGCGACCCCGACGTCAAGTGAGCGCTACAGCGTCTCGAGCAGCTGATCGATCTCGTCTCGCGTGTTGAACGCGTGAACCGAGATCCGGATCGCGTCGGGGTACGGCAGCGAGCGGACGACGATATCCGCGTCGGCGAGCCGTTCGACGGTCGCCTCGGGGTCGTCGACGTCGACGGTGACGAGCCCAGACTCGAACGAACGCGGACTTAGCAGACGCTCGTTGGAGAGCCCATGCTTGAGGCGATCGGTCAGCGTCTCGATGCGCGACTCGATGGCTTCGGCTCCGAGCTCCTGGTGGAGTTCGATCGCCTGCCGGAGTCCGGCGTCGGTCGCGGGACTGGTCGTCCCGACCTCGAACCGGCCCGCACCGGGCGCGTACTCGTAGTCGGGCGAGTTCGGGTCGACGACGCTGCGGTAGCCGATCGCGCTCGGCGCGTAGTCGGTCTCGACACCCTCCCGGACGTAGAGGAAGCCGGCCCCGAACGGGCCCAGCAGCCACTTGTGGCCCGCACCGACGACGAAGTCGGCACCCCACTCGCTGACGTCGACGGGGGTCTGGCCGGGCGACTGGACGGCGTCGAGCAACACCGCGGCACCGGCGTCGTGGGCGATGTCGACCAGTTCGCGGACCGGGAGCCGGGTCCCGTGGGTCCAGGTGATCGAGCTGAACTCGAACAGCGTCGCGCCCTCGAGGGCGGTCTTGACGTCCTCGAGGTCGACCCGTCCGTTCTCGGTCTCGAGGACGCGTACCTCGACGCCACACTCGCGTTCGAGCCGGCGCCAGGGGAGGATTCCGGCGGCGTGCTCGAGGTCCGTGCGGACGACGACGTCGTCGGCGTCCCAGTCGAGGGCGCCGGCGACGCGGTTGATCCCATCCGTTGTGCTCTGGGTGAGCGCGACCTCGGCCTCGCTCGCCCCCAGCAGGTCGGCGACCGCGGGCTTCGTCGCGTCGTGGCTCTCGCCCGCAGCGACGTACATCCCCTCCTCGACGGGCGCCTCGTACTCGTGAGACTCGAGTGCCGACTCGGCGGCCTCGACGACCCGCCGCGGGCTGGGACCGCCCGCGCCCGTGTTGAAGTAGCTGGCGCGCTCGAGGGCCGGAATGTCCGCCCGGAGCTGTTCGTGATCCATACGGAGCCCGTTGGCTCGCGGGCTCCTAAGCGTTCGGCTCGGCGACCGAGCGCGAAAATCGGGGGTCGGTCTCGCGGTTCGTCCTCACTTCCATCAACTAATGGATATGTTTGAAGAGCCGTGCTGAATACATAACGCATATCTTACATCACAACTCGACTGGCTCTGATAATTCAGCCAGTCACATGTGAACGGCGGTTCGGAAATGCAGCCATATATGCAGCCGATCCTTGCCCGGTAGAGTTTATACGATTTCCAAGAAACGGTTTCATGTGGACGATTAATGACAGAGACCCCGACGCAACGGCTCACGTTCCCGGTTCTGGTCGGGTTGGTGCTTGCATTATTCGGGTTCCCGCTCGGTCGTATTCTGTTGAATAACCTACCCGGGCTGTTGAGTTCCCAGAGCTTCTTTCAGGTGTATAAGTGGTTGCTCGCCGGTGCGCTCTTAATACTGGTCGTTGCCGTCGAGCGACAACCCCTGTCATCGATTGGTGTTCGCAGACCGGAGGGTTGGGATGTCTGGATCGGGTTTGTCGTTGGCGTGATTTGTTTCTTCACAATCCCGGTTATGATCGCAGTTGTCGGATGGGTTGGTCTTGAACCGGGGTGGGCAACCAACGGGAGCCAGGAGCTGGGAATCGAGGCGCTCCTGTTCTCACTGTTCATCGGTATAACTGCCGGGATTACCGAGGAGATAACCTATCGTGGATACGCCCTGGAGCACATCGAGTCCCTTACCAACTCTGTCTGGTTCGCGGGGGGAGTCACCGCATTCATATTTATCATTATACACTATGGCTCACATGACATCGGCGGACTCCTCGTCATCACTCCGCTGACGATAATATTGACAGCCGCGTACGTCTGGCGACGGAACATCCTCATCCCAATCATTGGGCACGTCTTCATTAATGGAGTCGGGACTGTTGTTGCTATACTCAGTCTTATTCTATCATCCCTTTCATAAGTCTGTTAAATCTTACACGGCTGCTATGGCAACAATTATCTAAACAAATTCGGTCACACAAGATGGACGGCGCGAATGTGACACGAAGGTCCCGCCGGACGTGAGGTGTTTGGCTCGGTCAGTGCAGGAGTTCTATGACACCCTAATCGATTTTAATGGTTAGATCTTACTAGAATTGTGGCTCTATTTTCGAATATGGACGTGGACCAGAGGCTTGGAGCAGGCCTGTTATTCCTCATCATAGCGCTCGGAGTCCTGGTAACCCGGCCATGGGAACCTATGCTAATTGGAGCTGTCGCAGGTCTTAACCTCCTGATAAGCGCTGTATTCCTCCTCACCGTTGGAAGGGACGCGGTAGAGGACACAGGGTACGATATGGGGTTCTGGCTTCTCGCCCTTGCAACCGCTACAGCCGCCTACATTGGTGCTGGATTCGGAATCAGAGGCGAAATCGACACAACGGAGTTTCTCGTATTCATAATAGGGTTCGGGATTCTCCTGGGCCTCCTCGCGGAGATCAGAGGTAGAATATCAGGATGAACCCGAAGAACCAGAAATCGCTCGGATCGCAAGCACGTCCTTGTAGCCGATTCAGCACACCTACGACAGAATAAACGCAATCGCCGTGCTGTACTCATCCTCTGGATGTTGCAGGCGCTTTCTGCCAGCTACTGGATAGATTGAGGGAGACGTGCTGAACTCAAGGCACGAATACATCAGTGATCTCGTAGCAAGATCACGAGACCAATGAGGCTCCGGAGTTCTACGTCAAAGACAAACCTGCCAAGAGCACTCAACCACGTGATCCCGAACGCGAACAAGAGAAGCTCGGCGAGAATACGTCTTCCCGAGATGCGTCTTTCACTTGTCGTTTATCGTTACTTCTTGTACTGGGTTCGCTTGGGGGTTGAAGCCCGCGACTTCTCCTGTCGGAATGTCACCTCGTGCGAGCTGTTTCCGGCCGTACAGTGCAATTATCACGAGACCGATGAGGAGATAGACGCCAAAGTTGAGCCCCGCGATCAGTTCCACGTACTCTTCTTGGATCACGTCGTCGATGATGATAGCATCGGGATCAAATGGAATCAAGCCTGCCGACGCATTCAACCCGGCGTGGAAGAACATCGCCAGGAGGACGCTTGCAGAGTTGTTGTACAGCCAGCCGAGGATTACGGACCAGACGACGACTGTCGGGAAGTACAGCAACGTATTGACTAACGGGTAGTCCGAGTGGGGTGCCACCGGGGCGAAAAACAACGGCAGGTGCCAGAAGGCAAAGACGACACCGACCACGAGACTCGCCGTCAGCGCCGAATATCGCTCCTGCAGCAACGGCTGCGCCAGGCCACGCCACCCAGGTTCCTCATTGAGGCCACCACTAAAAACCAACGTGAACAACAGTAGGGGGGCGTAAGACAGGATCGGAACCGTCAGCGCTCCGAAATCATACGGACCACCGAATGCGATGTACAGTATGGAGACCGCACCCACAGCGACGATGGGAAGGCCCAGAGCCGCGAGCCACCACCGGAGATTAACCCGCCAGGTCAGGATTTGGCTGGCCCAGGTGCGGAGGTCTCCCCCGCCGAATTTGACGACGATAGCCGCCGCGACGAGTGGACCGAACCCTCCGAGGTACATGAGGAAGACGCCGACCCAGATTATCGTGTCTGATTCGCCAGGCCCAATCTCTCCCGGCCCCGGGAGCATCAACATCGGTGCCCAGATCAGCCAGCTGTATCCGAGGGTGAGGAGGAAAAACGAGAGTACCGGTCGGCTCCGGATCGCATTACGGATGGTTCCCATCGTCAACCTTCATCCTCTTTATGCCCTCTGGCGGTACCGAAGACCGCATCGACCCATGTGAGTGGATTTGCAGAGACCACGTCATACCGACTTTGGGTTCTGAAGCGCTGCTCATACGCATACGTGGTTATTAGACAACATATACCGAGGTGGTGATTCTCCAACTACGGGGACAACTGTTGGAGTGCTGTATCCAACCTCTGCATACAGCACGCAGTTACTAACAGAATCTGAGTAGAGCGTTCAGCCTCTGCTGAATTCAAGCGCGAATGTCGCACAAGACTCGGCTTGATGTACGAAGGCGGAGATCGTTCAGTACAGGTAATTCAGTCACTGATGCTTTGAGTCAGCCTCGGGCCTTCTTATAGGGGATATGAAGTAAAATCCCACTCCAAGTCCAATACCTGTTGCAATCGCTCGGGCAAACGTCCTTATGGCAATTTCTTCTCCGGCGATGAACAATTGGACAAACAGTGAGATGAGAACCATACCAGCGAACCCGATGAGA
>NZ_JARUKW010000018.1 GCF_029688845.1 Natronococcus sp. A-GB1
GACTGCGGGACGCGAGCCTCGAGGAACTGGGCGAGGAGTGGCTCTCGATCGTGGTACCCTACCTCGAGTCCCTCGAACTCGAACTGCCGGTCAGCGCGCAGGTCGACGACGACACCTTCGAGATCACCGAGGAGATGCTCCCCGAGGAGCGCGGCCGGGACGGGAGTCACACCGACGCGTGGGTCGACCTTCACGACGACCTCACCCACACGTACCGCGACCTCGGGCGCAGCGAGACCACCAAAATTATGGACAAACCAGAATGAGCAGCGAGATGCCGGATCCGGATAGAGACGCGACCCCGTGTGCGTACACGGAGTACCGAGAGGGTGACGGGGTCGAGGACCTCCCCGCGACCGGCGAGGACGCTACGGGCGTCGAGGCCGACGTCTGGGAAGCCCTCTACGGGATCGAGGACCCCGAGATGCCGATCAGCATCGTCGACCTCGGGCTGATCTACGGCGTGACTATCGAGGACGGACACGCGGTCGTCGACATGACGCTGACCTACTCGGGCTGTCCGGCCAGAGACATGCTCACCGAGCAGGTCCAGGAGGCGGCGGCCGACGTCGAGGGCGTCGACGACGCCGAGGTGCGCCTCGTCTGGAGCCCCGAGTGGACGATCGAGATGGTGACCGAGCAGGGGAAAACGGACCTCCGGGAGTTCGGACTAAGCATATGAGACGGAGCCGAGACCCGAGCGTCACGACCAGCGGCGAGGACGCGGGCGCGGAGTGCCCGTACTGCGAGTCGACCGACACCGTCCGTGAACACCCGAAAGGGCCGTCGCTCTGTCGGTCGATGCACTACTGCAACGCCTGCGAGCAACCCTTCGAGAAGTTCGAGTAGTCGAGCCGACGTACGTTTTTCCCAGCGCGAGCGAACGCGCCCGTCGACGACCGGGGATCAAAGCTTTGGTATTCGGTGTCGTGGACTCGAGACGAGCCATGGCAGGCACTACCGAGCGAACCGCCCTCGAGGAGCGCCAGGAGCTGCAGTCCGAGCGGCTTCGCGACACCGTCGCTCACGCCTACGAGAACGTCCGGTTCTATCGCGATCGACTGGACGAGACTGGAGTTTCGCCCGAGGACATACAGTCAGTCGACGACCTCGAGCGGTTGCCGTTCACGACGAAAGAGGACTTCCGCGATGAGTATCCCGACGGCCTCTTCGCCGTCGACGCCGACGAGCTCCTGCGTATCCACGCCTCGTCGGGCACGACGGGCAAACCCAAGATCGTCGGCTACACCGAGCGCGACCTCGAGCTGTGGGACGAGGTGATGGCTCGGTCGATGGAAGCCGCGGGGATCGAACCGGGAGATACCGTCCAGAACGCCTACGGATATGGCCTCTTTACGGGCGGACTGGGGTTTCACGGCGGTGCTGAAGAACTCGGCACGACGGTGATCCCAACGGGCAGCGGGAACACCCAGCGACAGGTCGAACTCGCCCGCGACCTCGAGAGCGACGTCCTCGCCTGTACGCCGTCGTACGCGCTGTACTTCGCCGAGACCGCCCACGAGATGGGCGTCGATCCACGCGAGCTCCCGGTGTCGACGGTGCTGTACGGTGCCGAACCCTGTACCGAGCCGATGCGAGCGGAACTCGAGGACCGCCTCGGCGCGGCCGGAATCGAGAACTACGGGCTCTCGGAGCTGATCGGTCCCGGCGTCGCCGTCGAGTGTCGCGAGGCCCAGGACGGGATGCATATCTGGGAGGAACACTTCTATCCCGAGGTAATCGACCCACAGACGGACGAGACCCTTCC
The DNA here is from genome assembly GCF_029688845.1 of Natronococcus sp. A-GB1. Lineage (GTDB taxonomy): Archaea > Halobacteriota > Halobacteria > Halobacteriales > Natrialbaceae > Natronococcus. The sequence continues at coordinate 1,769 of NZ_JARUKW010000018.1, forward strand.
CGAGGGCGAGGAGGGAGAGCTGGTGCTGACCTCGCTGTCGAAGGAGGCACTCCCCGTTCTCCGGTACCGGACGGGGGACCTCACGTCGCTCACCTACGGGGAATGTGCCTGTGGCCGGACGACGGCGCGAATGGACAGCGTCACGGGCCGAGCCGACGACCTGCTCATCGTCCGGGGGGTCAACCTGTATCCGAGCCAGATCGAGGACGTCGTCCTCGAGTTCGACGCGGTGGCGCCCCACTACCGGATCGACCTCTCCCGCGAGGACGAACTGGATCGGCTGGCGCTGACCGTCGAGCTTGCGGAGGGGTTCGACGGCGACCGCGAACGGCTCCGGGAGGCGGTCCTCGAGCGCCTGGAGAACGCCCTCTCGGTCCGGCCCGATTCGCTCGACGTGGTCGAGTACGGAACGCTCGAGCGGACGGAAGTAGGAAAGGTCAAACGCGTCTACGACCACCGCTGACGCACGGTTGAGACGGATCCTGCGGCTGACCTGCTACCTTTATTACGATTCGTTCGGCACCGTGTTGCATGGACACCGAAGCGTTCTTCGAAGGGATGCCCTTCGCGTCCCTGCTGGGAATCGAGGTTACCGAGTGTGCCGACGGACACGCCGAGGGTCGCCTCGAGATGCGCGAGGAGCTCTCCTGGAACGAGGACGAGCTGATGGCCCACGGCGGCGTCACGTTTACGCTGGCCGACACCGTCGGCGGCGCGGCGCTGGTCTCGCTGGTCGACCAGCCCGTTCCGACGATCGATATGCGCATCGACTACCTCAGCGCGGGGACGGGCGACCTCTACGCCGAGGCCGACGTGGTGCGCTGTGGCAGCGACGTCGGGACGGTCGACGTCGAGGTCTACGCGGCGAAAGATGACACGCTGATCGCGGACGCCCGCGGCGTCTACAAAACCGGGTAGTCGGGGAGCAGGTCAGTCGGTCCCCGAGGCCGACTCGCTCGGGTCGGCCGCGCGATCGCAGCCGTCGGCGTCGGGTCGCAACACCCGCTGGTCGACCGTCGCGGCGGCGACCTCACCGTCCTCGAACAGCAGCTCCTTGTACTCGAACGCGAGGAAGAGATCGAGTTGGTCGTCGTAGTGGGGGGCGGGCTCCCCGTCGGGCGAGACGTACCCGGAGTTGCCCGGCGGCAACACGTTCTCGGCACAGACGACCTCGTCGCCGATTCGGACGAAGTGGTTCTCCGTGCCGCGGTTCATGAACGGCAGCTCACCCGCGTCGCCGACGCCGACGGGCATCCCGAACAGGACGACGTTCTCGAGGTCGTCGACCGCGACGTCGGCGCGCCAGTCGTCGACGTCGAGGCCGTACTCCTCCTCGAGTTCGGCGACGGCCTCCTGGAACGCCTCGCGGAACACGGCGTCACGGTCGCCGTCGAAGTAGTCGACCGCCGTCTCGAGTGCCGTCTCCTCGGGGTAGAGCGCTCGCATGAGCGTGGCGCGGCCGTACCGGAAGTCCAGGAACGTCATCGCGGACTCGAACTGCTCGCCGAACGTCGGCGCGAAGGTCCGCTCCATCAGCCGCGGGAAGAACGCGTCGAAGACGGTGTATCCGGGCGGGTACGTTCCCATGTAGTCCTCGCCGTCGGCCTGCCCGTAGTCGTCCCACGCCTCGAGGGCCGCCTTCGCCTCGCTCTCGGTCTCGGAGAGGTCCGCACCGTCGAGCGCCTCGAGCAGGAACGGCTTGTACCGGATCGCCCGCAGGTCGACGAAGGAGGTGTCGTACACCATCTGCTTCAGGTTGTCGTAGCTGACCGACCCGGTCGTCTCGAGTTCGTGTTCGACGAGGTTGATGAAGCGCTGGACGCGGTGGTCGACGCCCCACGAGTAGCTGCGGTCGCCGTTGTCCCAGTCGGGCGCGGGCTTGTTGTTCCACTGGGCGGAGTAGCCCACCGGCGGGTTGATGCTGTAGGGTACCTCGCCGTCGGCTGCTCGCAGGAAGTCGTCGTCGGTCAGTTCGTGTTCGGTGCCGTCGGCCGGCAGCCGGGTGTCCCACGGAACGGACTCGAAGTCGGGGTAGCGACCGAGGTGGAAGAAGCCGATGCCGCCCTCGCCGGCCCACATGAAGTTGAGCGCGTAGTCACACTGCCTGGCGGCCTCGCCGTAGCTCTCGACGTCGTCGGCGAACTGTGCGTCGTAGAACGCACGGAAGCAGCGCATGTCCCGGCCGTCGAACGCTCTGGTCTGGGCGATCGCTTCGCCGGCGTCGGGATCGTAGTCGGTGACGACGCCGTGGCGGGTCCGGCGAACGGTGTGAGTCACGTCCTCGGCATCGGCGACCTCGATGCACTGTTCGTCCTCGTCCATCTCGTACCACTCGCCGCCGAACTCGTACTTTGCGGGCCCGTCCTCGGCCGTTCGGATCGACTCGACGAACGTCTGGATGCTCTTGTCGATGCCTGCCGTCGACGTGAACGAACCGTCGCCGTTGTGACCGAACATGATGGCCGGGTAGCCCGTCACCGTGATCCCGGCGACGTCGAAGTCGGGGCCGTGGAGACCAACCTCGTACATGACCGAGGGCGTAGAGAACTCCATCTGTGGACCACCCATCAGGAGGTGGTCCCCGCTCTCGGTGACGTCGCCGTGGACCACGAGCGCGTTCGAGCCGACCGTCGTCGGAATCCCGAGTTCGTGCGCACCGTCGACGAGCGTCCCCAGTCGCTCCTGCTGGCGCTCGAACGTCCCGGCGGGATCGCTCGAGAGGCGATACTCGCCCCCGGTGACCCGGTTGCTAACGTCGTTCGTCTCGCCGTCCGAGATCCGATCGGCGTAGATCCCCGCCGCCGCCGTCGGCGGCGTGAATCCGGGGTTCGGGACGTCGCCGGACGTCGGCGCGTCCGGGTCGTCGCCCCACTGGAGGTCCTCGAACAGCGCCCACGCCGTCTCCTCGTCGTACTCGGCCTCAAGCCCGGCCAGCACGGCCGCGTTCAGCCCCTCGAGGTTCACCCCCGAAAAGAACGCCATCGTCGCGACGAAGACCCCCGCAACGTCGACCGGGTCCCACGGCTCCGGTTCGAAGTCGTGTTCGACGAACCCGCGGTGGAACCCCGGTCGGTCGCTCTCGCCAGAGCGTACGTCCTCGATGTGACGGTTGATCCCGTCGGCGTAGGCCCGCAAGACGGCGCGGTGTTCGTCCTCGAGTTGCGTCTCGATCTGTTCGGCCAGCGGAATCGCGCTGTCGTGGTTGATTCGGGCCTCTCGATCGAACTCGATCCACTCCTCGCCCAGCACCGCGGCGACGGTGCCGTGGTAGTATCGCCGATAGAGCTCGAGCTGGTAGAGGCGATCCCGAGCCGTCGCGTACCCGTAGCCGTAGAAGACCGGCTCCGGTCCGCGGCCGTCGCGCGCGTAGACGTGCGGGACGCCGTACTCGTCCCGTCTGATCCGAACGGCGGTCTCGACCCCGTCTTCCTCCTCGTAGGCCAGCGCCGTCGACCCCACGAACTGTCCCGCGGTAGCCACGGCGCTCGCTTTCAGTAGGCTGCGCCTATTGAGTGGTGCTACCATGGCTCTTGAACCACGGTAGCTGACATATACGTCCCGATGGCGGAGATTCTTACTGGTTGAAGGGTTCGGAGTCGACTCAACTACCGGAGTTCGGGCGCGACTTCGTCGCCGAGGCGCTGGACGCAGTCGATCGTCGCCTCGGTCTTGACGCCGGGGTAGTACGTCCGGAAGATAAAGTGGATATCGTCGCCGAGCGCCTCGCGGTAGCTCTCGAGTTCCTCACGGACCTGCTCTGGCGTGCCGAAGATCGCCTGTTCTTTCAGTTCCTGCTTTCGGTCCTCGTCGAGTTCCTCGACCGACTCGCCCGAAAAGATCTCCGCGTAGCGGCGCTGGAGGTAAAAATAGCCGTCGCGTATCGCCTCCCAGGCCGCCTCGCGGGAGTCGCCGACCCAGCCGTGCTGGAGGACGTAGATCGTGAACTCTCCCTCGAGCCCCTCTGTCTCTCGAACGGTTCGGATGTCCTCGACGCGCTTTCGTACGCCCTCGAGTGACAGTGCGGACGGCGCACACCAGCCGTCACCGACTCTGGCTGCGCGCCTGACGGCGGGTTTGGCCGCGCCGCCGAGCATGACCGGGACGTCCCCTCTGGCGGGTTTCGGCGTGATCGAGACGTCGGTCGGAACGTCGTGGAACTCGGCGTCGTACTCGAGATCACCCTCGCTCCAGGCGCCTCGCAGAAACGGGACGAGATCCGCGAGCCGTTCGGCACGTTCCTCGCGCGGGACGCCGAAAACGTCGAACTCGCGGGGGTTCGAGCCGATAGCGAGTCCGAGCGTGAGCCGGCCGTCAGAGAGGAGATCGACCGTCGCCGCGTCCTCGACGAGCCGGATCGGGTCGTACAGCGGTCCGAGCGCGACGCAGCTGCCGATCTCGAGGTCGTCGCTCTCGGCGGCCATCGCTCCGAGCGCCGGCATCGTTCCCGAAAGGTAGCCGTCCTCGGCGAAGTGGTGTTCCGAGACCCACGCGCTGTCCAGGCCCGCGCTCTCGATCTCGCGGGTCAACTCGAGAATCTCGTCGTACAGTTCGCTCGGTTCGCGGTCGTCGTCGGGCCGCTGCTGGGCGGTAAAGAGGCCAGTCCCGAGTTTCATACTCTCGGCATCACCGGGAACCGGCTTAATGGTTGGCGAACCAGCTAGTGGTCGTGTGCTACTTCGGTTTGAAACCTTCTATCGTCGCTGTGAACACCACGAAAGGGGCTGTCGTGGTGTTTTCGATGGTCTCCGTACTGCTCGAGCGGTACCGATCACCAGTCTCATCTCGAACGGTTCGAACGATCAGTAGTCGATAGTGGTGATCTCCTCGACGGGCCACTGGCTCAGAATCTCGACACCGTTCTCGCGAACGACGACCATCTCCTCGACGCGGACGCCCTGGCGACCCGCGGGCTCCTGGGTCTCGACGGCCATCGTCATCCCCTCCTCGATCTCGATGGGGTGGTCCGGCGAGAGGCCGCGCCAGATCAGGGGCACCTCGTACAGCTGGAGGCCGAGCCCGTGGGCCCAGTGGTTGGTCGTCAGCTGCCAGTGTTCGTCGGCGTCGTAGTAGTCGGCATGTTCGCCCTCCATGTCGGGAAAGCCCTGCGCGATCTCGTCGGTCGTCGCGCCTGGCTCGATCCGCTCGAGGACGGCGTAGAGGTTGTCTCGAGCGGTCTCGTAGGCCTCCCGCTGTTCCTGGGTGGGCTCGCCCATCGAGAACGTGCGGTAGTAACAGGATCGGTAGCCCAGGTAGCCGATATTGTAGAAATCGGCGTAGACGAGGTCGCCGGGTCGGATCGCCCGATCGGTGGTGTTCGCCTGGTGTTTCGGCCAGGTGTTCGGTCCCGAGGTGAGATACCCCCCGCCGACGAACGCGCCGTGGCGCCAGAGCTCTTGTACGGCGTCGCCCCAGACCTCGTTTTCGCGCTTTCCGGGTCTCGCGGACTCTTTGATCCGCTGGAAGCCGGCCTCACATATCGCCGCGACCTGGCGCAGGCACTCGATCTCCTCGGCGGTCTTGACCTTCCGGGCGTCTTCCATCACCGACTGCGCCGTTTCGGGATCGGTCTCGACGCCGTGCTCTTCGAGAGCCTCGAGCAGCCCCCGGTTGCCGACGTCGACGCCGAGTTTCTCGTCGGCGACGCCGTACTCCTCCATGGCTTCGTAGACGGTTTCGGCCATCGTCGACAGCAGGAACCGACGGGCCGACGGACTGCCCGAGGCCCGCGGAACGTTGCCCAGCCCGGGACAGGCGTAGCGGATGTCGTGGAGCCACGGGCAGTTCGCCCGCTGGTTGCTCGCGTGGTCGGCGGTGTCCCAGTGAACGATATCACCGTCCTCGGTGAGCAGCGTGTAGTGATCCGCGCCGCTGCCGCCGGTCATCGCCAGCCCGGTCACGTATCGAATATTCGGATCGGAGACGAGCAACATCGCGCCGAGGTCAGTCTCTCGGAGGCGCTCGAGAGCCCGCTCCCTGCGCTCCCCGCGCAGCCGCTGGGTGTCGATCCGTTCCTCCCAGTCGACGGCCTGGGTTCCCAGCGTCCCTTCCATGTAGTCGCGCTCGTGGAACGTCATGGCCTGACGTATCAGGGGAACCTACTAAATCGTACCGCTGTCGGGCGGCCGGCGGCGCACGGAGGCCACACTATAAGAGCCGTGGCGTCGTGCGGTAGCACATGCCAGTACCAGGATACGATCCGGAAGACATCGACGACACGCTCGAGACGCTCCTCGAACCCGATGAGATCGAAGAGTATCTGGACGACGAACAGCTCGAGTCGTACCGAAACGGCGGCGATGACCTAGTAGACCTACTGGAGGGCGACGAGATCCGCCGCATCCTGGATCGGAAGGACGCGTCGATCGACGCTCCCGACTGAGTCGCGACGAGATTAGTCGTCGTCCGCGTCAGCCGAGCAACCCTCGCCGTGGCCCGGGACGTCTTGGCCCTCGATCGCGTGCTGCGGTGGGACGTCGATCGCCGGACTTTCCTCGAAGAAGTTGACCGGCTGGAGCTTGAAGCTGTAGACCTGTACCGGGAGGATCGGCCAGTCCTCCGGACGGGTGACGTGGTTCACGCCGAGCGTGTACCAGAGAACCAGGTCCTCCGCCTCGAGGTCGCGGTCAGCCGCGGTCCAGGCCGGGAGCCCCGCGCCGCCGGGGTGTTGGTTCGGGTACCGACCCGACGGATACCGTTCGTCCTCGCGGAACGGCGTCGCCCACAGGTGGTACTTGATGAAGCCGGAGCGTTTCATCACGCTCGAGTCGTTCTGTACGGCCGCCTCGACGTTGCCACCGGGCATCAGTCGGTAGCCGGTCGGCTTCCCGAGCCGGTTCGTCTCCTCGAGGTTGACGACCTGCCAGTATCGACCCTTCAGCGGATCGATAAGCTCCTTCGCCGCCGTCTCGCTCGCCAGCTTCTCGCGTGTTGCGTAGAAGGCGTTCCCGCCGGGGTTGTGGGTGCGGTCATCGGCGTCGCCCATCGGATCGAGGCCGTCCGGCCCGGCCGGGACCTGCTGGTTCTCGACGCGGTAGAGCGTGTTCGGGCCGTCGTCGACGTTCACGTCCAGCCGGAAGTTGAAGAAGTGCTGGTGGATCGGGCCGCTGAGCTGCGGCGCGACGAGTTCGCCGTACCCCGAGGGATCGTCGTCCGGACCGACGGCGGAGACGCTGTCGATCCCCGTCAGCCGAACCTCGACCTCCATCGAGGCGTCCTGGTAAAAGTACCAGTTGAAGATGTAGTCGTAGTTGCCGACCGCGGCGACGAACGAGACGACCAGTCGTCGGCGCCTGCGGACCTCGTCGCTGCCGGTGCGCCAGTCGCTTCGCTCCCAGAGGGTGCCGTTGTCCTCCTCGTGGAGACAGATCGCGTTCTCGAGGACGTTCGCGTCGCCGCCGGCGGTGTTCATCACGGCGTCCCAGTAGTGCATGTGGCCAAGACAGTCACAGCCGTTGGTCAGCGACTTCGCAAGCCGGCCGATGTTGTACTCGCCGACGTCCATCGCGTTCTTGAACCGGTCGTTGATGTCGGCCGTGCCGTAGGGCACGGACATCTCGGCACACGACGCGCGGTCGATGATCGAGCGCACCTCGCCGTCGTCCTCGTAGCCGATATTGTACAGCACGAGCCCCTCGCGCTGGGTCCAGCCGACGCGCATGTGCCACCCCTGCCACTCGAGCTTCTGTCCCTCGACGCTCCAGCTCGGTCCGTTCGGCTGGTCGACGTTGTAGGCGGTCAGGTCGTCACGGAGGTCGACGTCGTCCTCGCGGTAGGCCATCCCCTCCGGCGGCAGCGGCTCCTCGTCGTTGGGCGGGCCGTAGTCGACGACCTCGACGACCTCCATCCGATCCAGGTCTACGAAGGTGTGGACGCCGGTCACCGGTTTCGCGTACCCCTCGTCGCCGTCGTCCTCGCTCGGCCGGAGAAACGTGAGTCCGTGGGCTAGCCGCTTCGACCGATCGACGCCCTCGGGGACAAACTCGTGGCCGACTGACCACGGATCGACCATTGCCCGCTCGGTGTGCTCGATCCCGCGGCGCTCGAGGGCCGCCTGCCACTCTTCGTTTTCTTTGACCGTCTCCTCGCAGGCGATGAACTCCTCGATCGCGATCGAGGGCTGGGCGCCCTCGACGTGCTCCCAGGAGACCACGGCGTCGTCGTCCGGCGAGACGACGGCCTCGATGGTCTTCCGTTCCGCGCCGTCCCTAATGACGATCCGCGCTCGGCGGTCCGGAACGTCGCCGCCGTCGTCGTCGTACGCCGCGAGCTCGTCCTTCGCCGGTTCGGCCAGTTCGATCTTGATACAGAGACTCGAGTCGCCGAGCTCCCGTTCGTTGGTCAGAATCTCGTACGCCGACTCTATCTCTTCCGGCGAGAGCGGGTCGAGCGGGTGATCCGCCGCTGGCGTGTGTTCAAGTGCCATGAGGTGGGGAGCACGACTACCGATAAATAGGTTGCCGGCACCTGACGCCGTCGCCGACCGGACGCGGTGTGGCCGCGCGTGGAGCTACACCGGCTCGAGTCCGTGTTCCTCGCGCAACACGTCGATATACTTCCGGAAGCCCGACTCGAGGTCGTAGGCGGGTTCGTAGCCCAGATCCGCCTGCGCCTTGGTCATGTCGAGGTTCTGCGTCCAGGGGAGTTCGCCGTCCTCGGAGACCTTGATCTCGGCGTCGGGCACGATCGATTCGACGGTTTCGGCGGCCTCCCGGACCGTCGCCAGTACGCCGCGGACGTTGTAGACGCGCTGGGTGAGTTCGGCTTCGGGGGTGAAGGCCGCCTTCCGGAACGCCTGGGCGATGTCCTCGACGTGTTGCCAGTCGATCGCCTGGTCGCCGTAGTCGACGCTGTAGGGCTCGCCGAGTGCGGGTTTTTCGATGATGTTGGCGAGAAAGGCCGAGCCGCCGGTCTCGCGGTAGGGGCCGTAGGCGACCGTCGGCCGCAAGGCGACGTGGTCCAGTCCGTAGTCCTCGTGGTAGACCCGGGCCTGGTGTTCGTTGTACTCCTTGGTCGCGCCGTAGAGCGTGTCCGGATACAGGAGTTCGTCCTCGTCGACCCACTCGGCGTCGTAGTTGTGGGGCGGGGCGTAGGCCGCCGCCGAGGAGGCCCAGGCGACGCGCTCGACTTGATCGTCGAGCGTGCGGGCCGCCTCGAAGACGTTGTTCGTCCCCAAAATGTTCACGTCGGCCGCCGCCCGGGGGTTCTCGCGGGCGGTCGTCGTCAGCAGCGCGGCGAGGTGAACGATGTGGGTCGTTCCGGTCTCCTTGACTGCACGGATTACGTCGGTCGATTCGGAGACGTCACCCCGTCGCACCGCGACGTCGTCGGCGACGCCGAGATTCTCGAGGATCTCCGTGTCCGTCGAGAGGTCGTAGGCCACGACGTCGTGGCCGTGCTCGAGCAGGTCCTGTACCACGTAGGAACCGATGAAGCCGGTTCCGCCGGTTACCAGTACGGTCGCGTTGTCGTCGGTCATGTGTCCGTAGTATGTCGATCGTTCACGTATAGGTTGGTGGTCGTCCGATACGTTGCTACTCGTGGAGCCCCCCGACCGAGTCGTAGAACGAGGACGAGAGCGTCTCCGCCATGTCCTCCTCGCGGTCGATCCGGACGTCGATGACGTGAGGGGTATCGGCGGCTTTCCCCTCGGCCAGCGCGTCGGCGAACTCGTCGGGTTCAGTTACCCGACAACCGATCGCGCCGAACGCCTCCGCGATCTTCACGAAGTCGGTGTCGTGGAACTCGACGCCCGCGATGTCGCCGTCCTCGTGTTGCATCTGGCGGACCATCCCGAGGCTGGTGTCGTTCAGCACGACGAACGTCGGCGCGACGCCGTACTCGACGGCCGTCTCCACGCTGTTCATCGTCATCGAGAAGCCGCCGTCACCCGCAACGGCGATGACGTCTTTGTCGGTCGTCAGCGCCGCCGACACCGCGGCTGGGTTCGCCCACCCCATTCCGCCGACGCCGCCGCTGCCGAAGTAGGTGCGGACGGCCGGGGTCTGGAGGTAGTACAGCAGCCAGAACCGGTTGTTACCGGAATCGGCAGTGACGATGGTGTCCTCGTCGACGACGGCCTGGATCTCCTTGGCCGCGCGCTGGGGTTTGATCGGGGCCGAGTCGTCCTCGAACTCGGGGGCGGTGAACCACTCCCGAGCCTCGGCGGCGCGCTCGAGCGCCCAGTCGTTCTCCCCGCTCCCGGCGTCGGCGAGCGCCTCGAGGCTCGCTTTCGCATCGCCGATCAGTCCCACGTCGGCGGGGTAGACCCAGCCGGCGTTGCGGGCGTCGACGTCGGCGTGGACGATCGTCTGCTCCTCCGGACGAACGAAGTCGGGCGACTGCCAGTTGGTGTCCATCGGGTTCAGTCGACAGCCGACGACGAGCACCGTGTCGGCCTCGCTGACAACCCGGTTGGCACCCTCGTGGCCGAACGAGCCCATGACGCCCGCGGCGCGGTCGTCGGTTTCGGGGTACGTCGACTTCCCCAGGTAGGAGGTGACGACGGCGCAGTCGTAGGCGTCGGCGACCGCAGCGAGCTCGTCGTACGCTCGGGCTGCATGGATCCCGTTGCCCGCGACAATTACGGGCTTGGCCGCGTTCTCGAGCGCTTCGGCCGCCGAGGCCACGTCTGTCGCAGTCGGCGCAGCGTCCCAGGTCCGGACCTGTGCGCTCGCGTCCCAGACGGCCGGCGTCGGGTCGTGGGGAACGTCGTCGGTGATCGCACCCCCGTCCAGGATGACCGCGGTGGGACCGGGACGGCCCGCGACGGCGTGTTTGAACGCCAGTTGCGTGCTCCGGAGCGTCTCGGTCGGCGTCCGAGGAAACCACCATTCCTTGCTCACGCCGTCCAGAATGCTCGGCAGGCTGAATCCGCCGTAATCGCCCCGGGCCTGCTGGTAGGGTGCGAGCGTGGAGTACTCGCCCCGTTCGGAGGCCTCGGTGAGTACGACCATTGGTGAGGAGCCCAGCCGTGCCTCGAGCTGCCCCATCAGCCCCAAACTGCCGATCCAGGGTCCCTGGCCGGTGAGCACCCCCGGGTTTCCGGTGAGTCGGCCGTGCATCTCTGCCATCACGCTCGCCTCGCGCTCGTCGCGGGGTCGGACGAGGTCGATCTCCGACTCCGGCAGGTGCTCGAGCAGCTCGATCGCGCGCCCGCCGGGGTAACCGAAGACGTACTCGACGCCCAGTTCCTCGAGGGTTTCGACGAGCGCAGCGGTGGTGGTCGTCGTCATTCCTCGTCGACGTGGACCGTCTCCTCGACGATCATGCGCTCGCCGGCGTCGAAGTCGACGTAGTCGGCGGCGTCGGCCACCACCTCTTGGCCCGTTTCGGAGTCGAAGGCGTCCTCGAGCGCCGACATATCCTCGAAGGCGAGCTCGAGCACGCCGTCGTACTCGACGGCGTCGGGGTTCGTCGGGACCGACGTGGTGTAACGCTTCAGCCCGGGCAGGTCGCGCGCGAGGTCGGCGTGGTCGCCCTGCCACCACTCGACGAACTCCTCGTGGCTGTACTCGTCTCCGCGGACCAGAAACTCGACCTGTTTGATCATGCAGTCGTACTGTTGCGAGCCCTTCTCTTCGTTCTGTCGGTGCGACGCGTTCCCGATCGGCGTGACGATCGTTTCCGCGGCCCGAACAGCTATGTGTGACGACCGCACTGTCGCCTGTATGTCCGAGATGCCAGCGGTACGCGTCGACCACGTCGGGATCGCCGTCGAGTCGATCGAGGAGGCCGAGGGGCTGCTGTTCGCGCTCGGCTGCGAGAAGATCCACGAGGAGCGAAGCGAGTACGGGTCGTTCACCTGGGCGACGTACGTGTTAGGTGGTGCTTCACGGCTCGAACTCATCGCCCCCGAACCCGGCTCCGACTCCTTTCTGACCGAGTTCCTCGAGCGAAACGGGCCCGGCCTCCACCACGTTACGCTCGAGGTCGGCGACCTCGATCGAGCAGTCACCGCACTCGGGGAGCGGGACGTCGCGGTCGTCGACCGCGCCGAGTTCGACCACTGGACGGAGGCGTTCCTCCCGCCGAGCAACCCGACGGGCGCGCTGTTTCAGTTGATGGAGTACCACGACGGCTACGCCGAGACACGGGCGGCGGGAGAGACACTGTTCGTCGACGGAAAGCCGCTTTGAGGCTGCCAATCGGTCACGAGCCTCATCCTTTATTACTCCATAGCAAAAACCCACCGACCCGATGTACAAACACGCCGCTCTCCTCGTCCGCAAGGAGGGGATGAGCCACGAGGAGTTCGTCGACTACTGGCAGACCGAACACACCCCGATCGCCCGCGAGATCGACGGCGTCGTGCGCTACCAGCAGGTCCTCCCCACCGAGCCCGACCACGCCGAGTTCGATGGGATCGCCGAACTTTACTTCGAGGATCTCGAGAAACTGTACGACGCACTCGGGAGCGAGGGGTCGCGTGACTACGACCCCGAGAAGGGGAACGCGAAGGAGGCCCGCGAGGACGTCGACAACTTCCTCGCGATCGAGGAACGTCCCCGCTTCATCGGCGAGGAGATCGTCCAGAAGGACGAGGTCGACGGCGACACGGACGACCTCTACAAACACTCCGCCTTCCTCGTCCGCAAGGAAGGGATGAGCCACGAGGCGTTCGTCGACTACTGGCAGACCGAGCACACCCCGATCGCCCGCGAGATCGACGGTGTCGTGAAGTACAATACCGTCGTCCCGACCGATCCCGACAACGCCGAATTCGACGGTGTCGCCGAACTCTACTTCGAGGATCTCGAGAAACTGTACGACGCACTCGGGAGCGAGGGATCGCGTGACTACGACCCCGAGAAGGGGAACGCGAAGGAGGCCCGCGAGGACGTCGACAACTTCCTCGCGATCGACGAGCGACCCCGTCTCATCGGTCGGGAGCGACTCGTCAAACGCGAGGGAGAGCGCTGATCGAAATGGCGGACGCCGACTTCGAGCGACAGGTCCGCGAGGCGTTCCCCGAACTCGAGCGCATCGGGAGCGACGACCTTCGGGAGCGGGTCGTCGAGGCCTGGACCCTTGGCCTGGAGCGCGGCGGCTGGCGCGACGTCGACGATATTCCCTACGCCTGGAACATCCACGAAGTGACGAACGCCGAGCACGTCTGCGGGGTCACTCGTATTGCGCTCGAGAGTGCTCGCGAACAGCGGGAGTTCCACGGCGCCGACACCGACATCGACACGGTCGTCGCGGCCTGTCTGCTTCACGACGTCGGGAAGTGTTACGAGTACCCGGACCACGTCGACGACGCGCTCCTCGAGGAGCCCGACCCGCGGTACGTCAGCGAGGAGATTCCCCACTCCATCTCGGGGTACGCGCTGGCCCACGAGGTCGGCTGTCCGCTGGCCGTTCAGCGGGCGATCCCCCACTTCCTGGGAGAGGTGCCGACGCGCACGCTCGAGGCCGAACTCGTCAAGAGCGCGAACTCGGCGTCGTCGAACGCGATCACGCAGGCGACGTTGGGGATCACGCTTCAGGAGTGGGTCGAAGAGTACTCCCAGACCGCGTAAGCGAGTGGTGCGTTCGAATAGCGGGAACAGACTTTTGTCGGCGCGCTCACCACTACCGGTATGGGAAGCGAACCGGGACACAGACCGGTCGAGACCGTCGAGACCGCCCTCGAGATCGTCGCCCTGCTCAAACGCCGGGACCAAGCGGGCGTGACGGTGATCGCGGACGAACTCGGGATCGCGAAGAGCACCGCATCCCGCCACGCCCGAACGCTCGAGGATCGGGGCGTCCTCGTCCGAGAGAAGGGGGCGTATCGCCTCGGAACGTGGTTTCTCGACTACGGGACCTACGTCCGGAACCGGTGCCCCGTCTTCGAGGCGGCGAAGCCGAAGGTCGACGAGCTCGCCGCGGCGACCGACGAGAAGGTCTGGTGCGTGATCGAAGAACACGGCGTCGGCGTCCACATCTACGGCGCCGAGGGTCGCCACTCGGTGCGGACCCACGCTCGAGTCGGCAGGCGAACCCCGCTGCACCAGTTCGCCGCGGGAAAGGCGATCCTCGCGCACCTGCCCGAAGTGCGAATCGGGACGATCCTCGAGGAACGCGGGCTCGAGGCGGCGACCGACGAGACAATCACCGACCGATCGGCGCTCCGGGACCGTCTCGAGACGATCCGCGAGCGGGGGTACGCGATCAACCGCGAGGAGTCGGTTCGCGGGGTCCACGCGGTCGGTGCGCCGATCAGATCCGCCTCCGGCGACGCCGTCGCGGCGATCAGCGTCGCCGGCCCTGCCAATCGGCTCCGCGGGGAAGTGTTGACCGAGGAGCTACCGGCGCTCCTGCTCGGCGCGACGAACGAGATCGAGGTCAACCTCGCTCACTCCTGACTCGTCGCAGTGTGGCGTTCGAACTACTCGAACGAATTACGCTCGAGCGACCGATCACGCCGTCGAGTGTCGCGAGACATTACGAACATACCTCTGTAATATCCCGCCGGCGGATGAGTGGAAGAGACAGCACGAAATCATCTCCTTCCTCGTTGTTTCAATGATTCGAACGCAAAGGGAGTGACGCCACCTCGAGCGGTGTACATCAGTTCTGACAATTGTCACTGTTCGAAACATCTGATGCTATACATTACTAGTGTTGCCAATATAAAGCATCACTATAGCACAGTATTAACCGGTGAGATAGCTCTACTGCTCGAATTACCACCGACCAAGAAGTGGGTCGACTGGGTAGTTACCGAAGCGATCATTCTTCCCAGACCGTCCATTCTATCCGTTTTATGTACGCTTTTCCGGAATATATGCAGAGAGAGCCGAATCAACAAACCGTTCTAAATCGCTTTATTTTCGCTATCAGCTTCTGGAATAGCATAGAGTACTTGTATGAAAGCTGCAAAGACATAATCGAAAAGGCGCAGTAGTGTTGCGCCAGATGTGCATCTTCTGTCCTCGAAATCCAAGTCAATCAATTGGTGATTAACCAATTATCGAACCGGCAGCGTCGTCCTACGGGGTCCAGGCGACCGATCGGTGGTGCCGGCGCGCTCAGAGCTCCACCGATCGCTTCTCCTCAGCCGCCCGGTGTATCGCCTCGATGATACGCATATCGGCGAGCCCGTGGCGGCCGTCGGGGTAGATCTCGCCGTCGGTCAGCACACGGTCCGCGAAGTAGTCGAACACCTCCCGAACCTCCCGCTGGGCGTCGAACCCCTCGTGTTCGATTTCGATGGAGACATCACCGCGAGAGAGTTGCAGGGTCGCCTCACCGTGAAATGCCGGGTCGAGTTCGATCGTTCCCTCGGTTCCGGTGAGTTTCAAGTGGGTGTCCTCGTGGGCGCGCTGGCTCGAGGTCGTGATCACGTGAACGTCGTCCTCGAGCAACAGCGCGGAGGAGGCGCGTTCGTCGGGCACGTCGTCGAACGCCTCATGATGGGCAGTCATCCGCGAAGAGACTGCCACGGGCTCACGCCGGAGCAGGTATCGCGTCGTGTTGATCGAGTAGATGCCCAGATCCATTACGGAACTGCCGTACCCCGTGAGCTCCGGATCGAGGCGCCACTGATCGTGATCGGAGTTCATCTCGAGCAGCGGCTGGCCGTTCGCGCCGTAGACCGAGACCGGCTCGCCGATGAAACCCGATTCGACGAGCTCTCTCGCTCGGCGGACGGCGGGCTCGGTCTGCATTCGGTAGGCGATCATCAGGGGAACGTCGCCGTCCTCGCAGGCGTCGACCATCCGTTCGGCCCGCTCGACGGTCGCCTCCATGGGCTTCTCACAGAGAACCGCCTTCCCGAGGTCGGCCGCCGTCTCGGCGTACTCGAGGTGGTAGGCGTTTGGCGTGCCGACGTAGACGGCGTCGTAGGCGTCGCCGCCTTTCCCCTCGTGGTACTGGTCGTAGCTGATGCCGTGCTCGACGCCGTTCTCCTCGGCGAGCCGTTCGGCCTTCTCGGTCGAACTGCTCACGAGTACCGAGACCTCGCCGAGGTCGGAGTTCTCGATCGCCGGGATCGCGACGTCGACCGTCCACCAGCCGAGCCCGATCAGTGCGTACCGGACGATACCCTCCTCGGTCGTCTGCCAGTCCCGCTCGTCGTAGCCGTCGATCCAGTCGTGCATCTATGGAAAAGGTACTCGGAGGAGGAATAAAACTCCTCACCCGCCGACGACGAGCACCGGTCGGGTCGCGAGCCTGACGACCGCGTCGACGGTGCTCCCGAGCAGGGCACCCTTGAAATCCGACCGTCCGCGGCTGCCGACGACGATCGCGTCGACCCCGCAGTCGTCGGCGTAGGTGACGATCTCCTCGTGTGGGATCCCGACCCGAACGGCCGCCTCGACCGGAACACCGGCCGCCTCGGCTCGCTCCTCGAGAGTTGCAAGCGACGCCTCGGCCCGCCCCCGGAGGTGGCGCTCAACCTCGTTTGGATCGACGATGGCGTTGTCGTACTCGGTCCGGGTCTCGAGGACGGCGACGCCGTACAGCGTCGCCTCGAGCCGGTCTGCGAGATCGATCGCGTGCTCGACGGCTACCGACGCCGTCTCGCTGCCGTCGGTCGCGACGAGTATTGAGTCGTACATATTGGATCTACGCGAGCGAGCGACAAAGAGCTACGGCTGCGATCGGCTACCGGTTTCGCTTCGGCATCGTCGAGTGGCGCTTGACCGCGTTCATATCCGCCCGCTCGTTCGGCGGCGGCGCCATCGTCGAGTACCGCGACGACTCGCTCGAGCCGAGTCCGTCGTCGCCGGAGCCCAGCAGACCGTCGTCGTCCTCCTCGTCGTCTTCGTCATCTTCGTCATCTTCGTCGTCCAGGAGGCCACCGTCGTCTTCATCGTCCTCGTCTCCGTCGGCATCGTCCTCGGAGTCCAGAAGATCACCGGCGGAGTCGAGGAGTCCGTCCTCGTCTTCGTCATCCTCGTCGTCAGCCCCCGCTGCCGCCGCCAGCTGCTCCCGAACCGACTCGAGGTCGGCGCCGAACTCCTCGACCGACGAGTCTACGGCGTCTCGGAGGCGGTCCTCGAGTTCGTCGGTCGTACTCTCGTCGTCCTCCGCCTCGTCGTCATCAGCCGGCTCGTCGTCACCGTCTTCCGACTCGTCGTCGTCTTCATCTGCCGACTCCTCCTCGGCACCGTCATCCTCGTCGACTTCGGTGTCGCTTTGTCCCTCCGTTTCGTCGTCGCCGTCCCCCTCCTCGGTCGCCTCGCGGAGCCCGTCGATCGCGGTCTCGAGCTCGCCCTCCTCCTCGCGGTCGCCGAGCTTCGCGAGCCGGACCAGCCGTCGGAGCTCCTCGACGCGTTCGGGCTCGCCCTTGGTGATCGCCTCGGGGACGGTCTCGGGTTCGGTTCCGTCTTCGAGCGTGCCCAGTCCGACCGCCTCGAGCAGCTCGCGGGGGTCGGTCGACTCGAGGATGTCGGCCGCCTCCTCGGAGAGCTCGAGCAGGTCGTCGTCGGCGCCGTCGCCGTCGTCATCCGGAACGGCGAGCGCTCCGCTCTCGGTGCTGGCCTCGTCGAGAATCTCCGTAATACGGTCGTAGAGTTCGTCAGTCATGGTTCTGGATCGGGGTTGGGTGAGAGTCCGGACTCGGTGCCGAGGGGATTACGACGAGTCGTCGTCCGCGTCGGATTCCTCGTCGTCGTCGGCTCCCTCGTCCGCGACCGCTTCGATGATCTCGTCGGTCATCTCCTCGCGGCTGAGGTTCGCCTTGACGCCGACGTCCTTGGCGACCGACTGCAGATCCTGGTACGACATCACGCCGAGGAAGTCCTCGAGCGTCTCGCGTCGCAGGTTCTCGAGTTCCGCGACCGACGGCTCCTCCGAGGTCTCCGCTTCGTCTTCCGCTTCGTCGGCAGCGTCCTTGTCGGTTTCGTCGTCCTCGGTTTCGTCAGCTTCGGCTTCGTCGTCCTCAGTTTCGTCGGCTTCGGACGCGTCGTCCTCGGCGGTTTCATCCTCGTCCTCGTCAGCCTCGGACTCCTCGTCCTCCGTCGTTTCCTCGTCTTCCGCCTCGTCACCCGTGAGTGCACCGGCCGCCGACGAGAGGGCGTCCTGACCGACGACGCTGGCGATCGCATCGCGGATCGCCGTCCGGAGCGCGGCAACCAGATCCGAAAGGAGCTCGCGGAGGCTCTTTCCGTTCTCGATCCCCTTTCGAAGGGTTTCCTGGATATCACGACCGATCGTCGCGCCGAGTTCGCGACCGAGCTGTTCGCCGAACTGTCTGCCGACGGCCGCACCGACCTCGCCGCCGTCGACGTTGTCCTCGAGGCTGCCGTCGCCGAGCAGATCGGCGACGTCGACCTGTTCGGTTACCTCGTCGGTGACCATCTGCTTCAGCCCGGAGTCCTCACTCATCGCGCTCACCTCGAGTCGCTCGTAGTGGAGAACTCGGTCTCACGGCTACTCTCCTCCGTCCTCGCTCTCGTCGTCGTCATCCTCTTCGTCCTCGTCGCTTTCACTTTCGTCGTCGTCATCCTCTTCATCCTCGTCGCTTTCGCCCTCGTCTTCCGCCTCTTCGTCCTCTTCGCCTTCGTCCTCGTCTTCCGCCTCTTCCTCTTCGTCGCCTTCGGACGCCTCGTCGTCCTCCTCGTCCTCATCGCCCGCACTGAGCAGCTCCTCGACGACGAGATCGCCGATCGTGCGCCCGACCTGCTCGCCGATCTTGCGACCAATGATCGCGCCGATCAGCCCGCCCAGCGTCTCGCCGATGGGCTCGTCCTCGCTGATCTCGTCTTCCCACTCGGTGCCCTCGACGAGCCCCTCGAGCTCGAGGTTCTCGCTTATCTTGTCGTAGTCGATCTGTTCCGTCAGTGACTGGGATTCCTCACTCATTGTTATGCGCTCGCCTCCGCCTCGCCTTCCTGTTCGTTCGATTCCTCCTCGCCCTCGAGCTGGTCGATCAGCGCCTGAAGGATTTCACGGACGACCGTGGCGATGAACTCCTCGACGGGCAGGTCCGGAATCAGTCCACGCAGGCTGTCGGTCATCGTCTCGATGGCCGACGAGATCCGACCCTGTGCGTCCTCGTCCTCGCCTTCGTCGTCCTCGTCACCGTCAGCATCCTCGTCGTCTTCGTCGCCGCCCAGCAGTTCGCTGACGAACTCTCGCGGTCTACTCACGAGCGACGTCAGCGCCTCCTGCGAGCGGTCGACGATCGACGAAAGCGCCTCTGCCGGGCTCGAGAGCAGGTCCTGAACGCCGCCGAGCAGGTCCTGCGAGCCGTCGAGGAGCCCGGAGACGGCGGACAGCAGGTTGCCGACCAGGTTCCCCTCTCCCGGCCGAGCCGAGAGGTTGAGTACGACGGGATCGAGGTTGACCTCGAGACCGAGCAGATCGAGGAACAGTCCGTCGAGGTCGAGGTGGAGGACGTTCGTCGCGTCGTCGTCCTCGTAGGAGTCCTCGGCGCCCTGTTCGTGGCCAACTGGCTGTTCTTCGTCTTCTTCGTCCTCTTCGGCTTCCTCCTCGTCTTCCTCGTCTTCTTCGTCCTCTTCAGCTTCCTCCTCGTCTTCCTCGTCTTCTTCGTCCTCTTCAGCTTCCTCCTCGTCTTCCTCGTCTTCCTCGTCCTCTTCGTCCGGCAGTTCGTCCTCGCCACCGTCGGTCATCACTCGTCGCGGTTCGCCCTCGTCGTCGGCCAGCATCGAACGGAAACCGGCGTCCTCGAGTCCGGAGTCCGAACGGTCTTCCGAGTCGTCGTGCTCTCTCGTCTCTGTCATTATCTGGAAACACAGACGAGAGTGCCCGTTGTGGTGGTTTGCCTTGCGTATGCGATTTCTGCCTCAGTTACAATGAAACGAAATGTGTGCGGCAGTCCTCGTGTTCCTACAGTGGATTCACTCTCGAGGAGCGACCGATCCGACGGCAAGAGCGTACTCGCCGCGTGTCCGTCCGTCGTCGTGGTAGGTCACCGGTTCTTCGATCGCGGCAACCGTTCCGTCCTCGATCGCGGCAGCGGTAGCGATCCCCTCGAGTCGCTCGTGCTCGAGCGGCCCGGACTCGAGATCGAATCGACGAACGGCGTGGGCGTCGGGATCCCGATCCCGGAAGTTCTGCGCGCAGGGGACGACGATTCGCGAGCCGTCGGTCGCGAGGCCGTGGACGAACCCGCGCACGGAGTCGTCCCACAGCGACCGACCGTCCTCGCCGAAGACGTCGATCCGGTGTTCGTTCGGGTGACGGCCCGCCGTCTCGTGACTCTCCGCGGCGTAGGTGTTCCCCGTGAGAAACGCCACCCGCCCACCGTTCGCGTAGGCGTGGTTCGGATAGGCGTACAGCCGTTCGCCGTCGGTCTCGGTCTCGGTCGCGAGATCGACCTGCCAGCGCTCGGCGCCGCCCGACTCGAGCAGGTAACCGCGCTTGTCGCCGTGGCTCGCGACCGCGAGGTGTTCGCCGTCGAAGGAAACGTCGCCGACGCGGCGGTCGCCCTCGGTGCCGGGATCCCAGGTCCAGACGAGGTCGCCGCCCCCTTCGGCGGTTTCACCGCCTCCGTTTCGCGACGACTCCGTCGTCACGCAGGTCTCGAGGACGACCAGCCCGTTGTCGTGCGCCCCCATACAGCGATTGTAGCCGACGGCCAGGCGCTCCCCCGACTCGTCTAACTCGAGCGCGATCGGCGAGGCGTCAGTGTCGTACCGCCAGCGGACCGTTCCCTCGGAATCGAACGCGAGAACCGTACTCTCCCACCGTCGGGTCTCGCCGCCGCGCTCGTAGCGGCGGGTCGCCGCATACAGTCTGTCGCCGTCGGTCTCGAGGGCGACGACGTACGGCTGGGCGAAAACGCTCTCCCGAACCGGCTCGCCGACGTCGTCGGCGGTTTCGTACCGCCAGCGGCACTCGCCCGTCTCCAGGTCATAGGCCGCGATCGTTCCCGTCTCCCCGCGTCCGGCGACGACGACCGAGTCCGCGCGGTCGCCGTCGCTGTCGCCTCCCCCGTCGCTACCCTCGAGCGTCGCGATACCGACCGCGCGGTCGGGGTGCTCGACGGACCACCGGGCCTCGAGCGAGTCGACCTCGAAGGCCGTAACGGTGCCGTCCCACTGCCCGGCGACGACGACCCCGTCGATCGCGTGAACCGCCGATCGAGTCCGCATCTGTCGGCTGCGGGCACTCTCGATCTCGCCGAGCGGGCGGCGTCGAAGCGTCGACTCCTGTCCGTTGTCGTCTCTCCCATCGGATTCTGCGTCAGCCTCCGTCATACTCACTCCGGTACAGGGACCGTCCCGTGACACGAGTCGCAGGTTGCTCGTCCGACGGCACGTCCCTCGAGCGGTCGGCCGTGCGTGAGGTCGTACTTGGCGAGGCAATCCTCGGACGCGAACACGGACGCCCGTCCGGCGACGGCTCGAGCCGTCGTCGGGCCGGGTCTCGGATCGTATGACAGCGCGATAGGTGGCATCACCCGTGGATGACCGCCGAGGCCACTAAAACAATTCTGTTTGATGTATGGAAACTAAATTTGTCGGGTCGCGGTCGTCGGACGGAACGGTCGGTTCAAAGGCCGAGCGACAGCTACCGTTCGGCCGAGAGCCTCCGTGAGTGTCGCGCCGAAAACGTCGCGCATTGGCGTCAGGTTACTGACCATCTGTCTCGACCGCGACGTCGAACTTGCCGCGCCACCGGTAGCGTCTCCCGCCCCAGACGAACGACTGGCGAGCCAGGCCGTAGAACAGCAGGGGGAGCGCCGCCAGCGCCACGGGGTAGGCCGCGAGGAACGTCCAGCGTCAGATCCCGAAGGCGGCATAGACGACGGCCATCAGGGTCGTCGTCAGGAGGAACGCGGGAAGCGGGAACAGCACGCAGACGGCGGTCAGCGCGGCCCCGAGCACCCCCTGGGCGGCGAGCCCCGTCGGATCGTGGTAGCGAACGATCTGGACGAACCGAACCTGGTTCTCGAGCGTCTCACGGATCGAGCCGCCGATCCCGACGGGTCGCGTTCGCTTGACGGTCGTAAACTCGACGTGCTCCATTAGAAGGCCGTCGTCGCTGATCGTTCGCCGAAGATCGGCGAGGAAGGCCGCCTCGTCCTCGAGATCGCCGCGTTCGAAAACGAGGGAGCCGGCCCACGGGATGTCCGCGAGAAAAACGGCGAGCGTTCCGCTGATCGCGTGTGTGGGCTCGAGCGCGGCGGCGAGAGGATCCCGTCCGACGAACACGGGCACCTCGGAGGTCGGCCCCCGCCGATCGTAGTCGGCGCGGAGCCGCTCGAGCCAGTCGGGCGGGTGGTAGAAGTCGTCGTCGGTCCAGACGATCCGCTCCGTTTCGGCGGCCTCCATGCCGGCTGCGATCGCGTTGGCCTTCCCGGAACAGCCCTCGGGCTCGCCGGCGACGGTCAACCTGACGCCAGGATACTCCGCAGCGCGTTCGGCGACCGACTCGAGGGGTTCGTCACAGACGACGAGGAGTTCGTCGCCCGAGCGAAGCTGGGCGGCAACCTGCTCGCAGGCGTCGTTCCACCCCGTCGTCGGGAGGATGACGGTCGTCGGCGCAGCCGCTCTCATACTACACCGTTCACGCCGGTTGTCATCAAACGACAGGATCAGTCCGAGAACGACCGGGCGGACACGGCGGCGCGCCGAAGGTCGACCCGAACTCAGTGCTCGAGCAGATCGAGGAAGCGATCGAACGCCCCGCTCTCGGGGTGGACGTGGGCGTAGGTGCCCAGCGAGTCGTACTCGAGGAGGCCGTCGCGCTCGCCGTCGATACCGTCGCCCCGGACCGTCTCGAACGCAAAGCGGGCGTCGCCGTCGACGTCGGCGCTCGAGTAGTGGAACTCGTGACCGCGGATCGACTCGCCCGCGGCCGCGGTGAGCGTGCCGTCGATCGCCTCGAGTTCGACGTGGTCGAGCGCCTGGTAGCGGTCGTGCATCGTCACGTCCGCGGGCAGGATCCTGGCCATCTCGCCGCGCTCGCCGTCGGCACTCGTCAGTGATCGGCTCATCGCCATCAGCCCGCCGCACTCGCCGAGGACAGGGAGGCCGTCGCTCGCGCGCTTGCCGAGGGCGGCGAGGGTGCCACCCGCTTCGAGTTCCTCGACGTGGAGTTCGGGGTAGCCCCCGGGGAGGTAGACGCCGTCGCAGTCGGGCACCGGGTCGCCCGCGACCGGCGAGAACGTCACGAGGTCGGCGCGCTCGCGGAACCGCTCGATCGTCGCGGGGTACCGAAAGCAGAAGGCGGCGTCGCTGGCGACCGCGACGCGAGCGTCGACGGGCGTCGCCCCCTCGTCGGCCCGTGTCTCGCTTTCGAGCGCGCCGGGTTCGCTCGCCACCGCCGCTAAGCGTGCGGTCTCGAGCGTCTCGGCGGCCTCGCGCAGTGCCTCGCGGGGCAGCGCCGCCTCCGCGCCCATCTCGAGGCCCAGGTGGCGATCGGGAATCTCGAGGTCGGGGTTCGGCGGGATCCGTCCGAAGTACTCGAGTTCCTTGGGCAGCGCGTCCCGAATGCCCTGCTCGTGGCGACCGCCGTGGGCGCGCTGGGCGACGATTCCGGCGACCTCGACGTCGCGGCTGATCCGGTCGGCGTACTCGCGAAAGCCGAGGGCCGTTGCAGCGACGCTCTCCATCCCCGCACTGGCGTCGACGACGAGCACCACGGGGAGGTCGAGCGCCTCGGCGACCATCGCCGTGCTCGAGCCGTCGCCGTCGTACAGCCCCATGACGCCCTCGACGACGCAGACGTCGCCCTCGCCGCGACGGTAGTTCCGGCGGACCCCGTCCTCGCCGCAGAGCCACAGATCGAGCGTTCGGGAGGGCCGTTTCGCGATCGCTTCGTGGTGGCTCGGATCGATGAAGTCCGGCCCCGCCTTCGCGGGCTGGACGTCGTAGCCGGCGTCCTCGAGGGCCTGGATCACCGACAGCGTCGCGACGGTCTTGCCGACGCCGGAGCTGACGCCACCGAGGACGAACCCCTTCATCCTGGCACCCCCGTACGGAGCGCCCGAACGCTTCGTTTCATTGTAATTTCGTTAGCACAATCGAACTTGAATCCGTCGGTGCGGCCGACGACGGCGTGCCGTTTGAAGCGGTTCGTCGCAGCCGTCTTCGGGATCCTACCGCCGTCGTGCCCAGGTGGAGTCGGGAACGTGCTCGAGTGGGGCCGGAACGCGCTCGAGCGAGCGAGCATCGCCAACGAAGTTAACAGGCACACGGCCCTACGTTCGCCGCTGGTCCCCATGACCGACGAGAACGAACGAACGACCGAGCACCACCTTCGGGAGGCGATTCGACACCTCAGCGAGGCACAGGGCGGCGACCTTCGCAAGACGAACGCCGCCGTCATCGAGGACGTCTCGGACACCGTCTCGACGGTCCTTCGCGAGCAGGAACGAAGCCAGTAGCGGAACCGTCCGGCTACTCGGCTCGAGACCTGCCGTCCGCACGCCAACCACAGCGTTATCAGTATTCTTCCCCAGGAGTACGATATGAGTGACGAAAGCCCAGCGACGGGCTCGACGCCGAACTGTCACCGACGCGGCTGTGACGAGCCCGCGGCGTTCGTCGTTCTCGAGCGCTATCAGGAGGAGACCGGAAAGGGCGCCGTCGAGGCCGAGGCGGCCCTCTGCCGGGATCACACTGACGAGGAGAGTCCGGCGAACCTCGGCGGGGCGTACGACGACTACGTGTTCCGGATCGAACCGATCGCCGGGGACTGAACGAGGGCTGCGGGCGACGCCACGGTCGCCACGCTGAACGACGTATCGCGCTCGAGGAGTTGCGAAATCCCGGGTCGGGACGGATCAGTACGCATTTGAGCGGGCTCTCTCGTTATGCTATCAGAGAGGGATGACGGAGGACGATACGGTCGACAGGGAGGAAGCCGAGGGGATCGAGTACGGGATCGAGGACCGGCCGCCGCTGGGCGAGTCGACGGTGCTCGGAATCCAGCACTACCTGACGATGGTCGGCGCGAACATCGCGGTCCCGCTGATTCTGGCTGACGCGATGGGGATGCCCGGCGACGTCACCGCCCAGTTCATCGGGACGTTCTTCGTCGTCTCAGGAATCGCGACGCTGGCTCAGACGACTTTCGGAAACCGGTACCCGATCGTCCAGGGGGCCCCCTTCTCCATGCTCGCGCCAGCGCTCGCGATCATCGCCGTCGTGACGGCAGGCGGAGTGCAGGGCCAACCCGACTGGCAGGCGGCGCTGTTGCAGTTACAGGGGGCGATCATCGTCGCCGCGGCAGTCCAGGTCGCGATGGGGTACTTCGGGCTGGTCGGCAAGCTCCGACGGTTCCTCTCGCCGGTCGTCATCGCGCCGACGATCGCCCTGATCGGCCTGGCGCTGTTCGACGCCGGCCAGATCACCGACACCGACCAGAGCTGGCTGCTGCTCGGGCTCACGCTCGGACTGATCCTGCTGTTCTCGCAGTATCTTGAGATCAGACACCGGGCGTTCAGACTGTATCCGGTCCTGCTGGCGATCGGTATCGCCTGGATCGTCGCCGCGGCCCTCTCGGCTACGGGCGTCTTCGGCGGGGGCCACCCGGGTCACGTCCCGCTCGGCGACGTCACCGACGTCGATCCTCTGTTGCCGATCCACCCGCTACAGTGGGGTGCGCCGGAGTTCACGACGGCGTTCGTCGTCGGAATGTTCGCCGGGGTGCTCGCCTCGATCGTCGAGAGCATCGGCGACTATTACGCGGTTGCGAACCTGACCGGTTCGGCGGCGCCGAGCGAGCGACGGATCAACCACGGGATCGGGATGGAGGGGCTGATGAACGTCTTCTCGGGTGTGATGGGGACCGGGGGCTCGACCTCCTACTCCGAGAACATCGGCGCGATCGGGCTGACTGGCGTCGCCTCGCGGTACGTCGTCCAGATCGGCGCCGCGGTCATGCTGGTCGCCGGCTTCGTCGGCTACTTCGGCCAGCTGATCGCGACCATCCCCGATCCGATCGTCGGCGGCCTGTTCGTCGCGATGTTCGCCCAGATCGTCGCCGTCGGGATCTCGAACCTGAGACACGTCGATCTCGAGTCCTCGAGGAACGTGTTCGTCGTCGGCTTCGCGCTGTTCGTCGGCCTCGCGGTCCCCGAGTACATGGCGAACTTCGCGGACCCGATCGCGTTCCGGGAGGGAATCGAGCTGGCGGCGACGATCGCGCCGCTGGTCGAGGCCGAGCCGATCGCGGGCACCGCAGTTGCGGTCTGGATCGAGGCGATCGCCCAGGCGCTTGCGGACTCGGTGTTCATCATCGGCTCGACGGGGATGGCCGTCGGCGGGCTGGCCGCACTCGTCCTCGACAACACGATCCCCGGTACCCGCGAGGAGCGCGGGCTGGCTCAGTGGGAGCGACTCACCGAGGACGAGTCGGAGTTCGACTCCGCCTGGGACCGCTGGATCGGCTCGGGCCGGGACGGCGACTGAGACGGACGCTTATCCGTCGTTCCGAAGCCGGGAGCCGTCCTGTGGTCGTTCGGGAAACAGAGACGACAGATCGAACGAGCGAGCCGCGAACGCCAGCAGGGGATCTATTACCGAGCGGTCCCAGACGGAGGTATGGCAGAACTCTCACTCGAGGACGGCACGCTCTGGTACGACACGCGCGGCGACGGCTCGCCGCTGGTGTTCGTCCACGGCGGCTGGCAGAACGGTCGCGCCTGGGGACCACAGGTCGACCGGTTCGAATCGACACACCAACCCGTCACCCTCGACGTACGCGGCCACGGCAACACGGGCGCGACCGACACCAACGAGTACTCGATCGATCTCTTCACCGACGATCTCGAGGAACTGCTCGACCACCTCGCGCTCGAGCGGCCGGTGCTGTGTGGCCTCTCGCTGGGCTCGATGGTCGTCCAGAACTACCTCGATCGCCACCCCGACCGCGCGGCGGGCGCGATCCTCGGCGGGGCCGTCAGATCGATGCCACCCGTCGAGCTCCCGATGGGGACGAAATCGTTCCTGTCGCCGATGCCCGCCCTGTCGGCGTCGCTGTCGATGACCGGACCCGAGGCGACGTTTCGGTCGATGCTGACCTCGATCCAGGCGACGACGGGCCAGCGGTGGCTCTCGGTCGACCCCGAGGTCCGATCGATGGCGATGGACGCCGTCGGCGAGGTCGACGACGATGAGTACCGCAAGATCTTCGACGCGCTCTACCAGTACGACCCGCCCGAGCTGACTCACGTCGAGACGCCGACGCTGGTGGTCCACGGCGATCAGGAGGCCCCGCCCGTGAAACGACAGGCTCGTGCGATCGCCGGCGAGGTCGACGACGGCGCGTGGCTCGAACTCGACAACTCCGGCCACCTGGTCAACCAGGACCGTCCGGCGGCGTTCAACGAGGCTATGACTCAGTTCCTCGAGCGACGGGTGTGGGACTGACGACGGTGTGCGTCCGATGACGATCACGAATCGATGGAGGTAGCGATGTCATCAAGAGGATGCGAATCCTACTCATAGTCGATCACGATCGGTTCCGGCTACTACCTATGAGTTCGAACACGATACCAACGGACGCCGCCGACATCATACCGAGTCCCGAACGCTGGGCGACGATCTCACAGCACGTTCTCAACAGCTACGCCGAAGCGAACAACGCGATGCTGGCTGCGATGGGGCTGCAGTCCTCGAGCGAGGCGACCAGGGTCGCCCCGACAGTTCCGGAGGTCACCTACGGGGACGCCGACTGGACGACCGAACGGTCGACGGACAGTCTCGAGGAGCTCTCGGTCGGCGACGCCGTCCGGTTTACCAAATCGGTCGAGGACGCGGACGTCGCCGCCTTCGCCCAGGTCTCGGGCGACACCAACCGGCTCCACCTCGAGAACGACTTCGCCGAGGACACCCGCTTCGGCGGCTCGATCGTCCACGGCACGCTCGTCGCCGGCGCCATCAGCGCGGCCCTCGCGCGGTTTCCGGGGCTGACGGTGTACCTCTCCCAGGACCTCGAGTTTCAGAGCCCCGTCGAGATCGGCTCGACGATCACCGCCGACTGCGAGATCATCGAGGAACTGGGCGGGGACCGGTACCGACTGCGGACGACCGTCGACTCCGAGGGCGAGCGCGTGGTCGACGGCGAGGCCGTCGTCCTGATCGAGGACGCGCCCGAGTGAGGTGGATCGGCGATCGGGAGCCGCTTACTCCTCGCCGTCGAAGACGCCGTACACCATCGCGCCCGACTCCGGGTCCTCGAGGTCCTCCTCGAGGCCGACTTCGATCACGCGGACCCAGGTTCCCTCGGCGGGAGCGTTCCACACTTCGTCGATACAGTAGCAGTTGAGCACGAGCCCGCTGTCGATATCGTAGGGCTCTCCCTCCGGTTGATGGGCGTCGAAAGCCACGTCCTCGTCGCCCCGGACGACCAGCGCCATCGTTCGGGTTTCCCCTGGCGCCAGATCGAGGGCGTACAGCGTGATCTCGTCGGTGTCGAGGGTCGGCAGCTCCTCGACCGGATCGGCGACGAGGTCGACGTCCTCGAGCGCCTGAGTGTCGTACTGCTCGGTATCGCCGATCTCGGCGTCCGGATTCGGCTCGTACAGCTCGCTCGTCATCGGGAGCTGCTCGTCGGCGAACCCGACGCCCAGCGTCACCGACCCGTCGGGGGCTTCGGACTGCTCGGCGACCGTCTCCTGAAGGGCGTCCATGTCGAGTTCCTCGAGCTGTGGGTGGGAATCACCGTCCTCCGTATCCGCACAGCCGGCCGCGCCGACGACGAACGCGCTCGCCGCCGTCTGGAGGAGTCGGCGCCGCTCGAGATCGGGGATCCGTTCCATACCTCCTCCCGCGGCTCGGCGTATTTAGGGGTTGAGATATCCCACGTCGCTCGAGCGCCTCGGCTTCTCGCGAGCGGCACTACCGAGAGACGTCGCCGGAGTCGACGGCGACGAACGAGCCGTCACCTCGTGCGGACTCGTAGGCCGCCTCGGTGACGGCCGTCACCCGCAGGCCGTCGAGCGCGGTCGCCGGCGGTTCACTCCTGGTCCTGATCGCCTCGACAAACGCGTCGGCCTTGGTCTGCCTGCCCTCGGTCCGCAGCCGAGGCCGGTACTCGCCGCTGTCCGCGTCGATTTCGACGTACTCGCTCGACTCCCAGTCCCGGCTGTCGAGGGCGACGGCGCCCTCTCGATCCCATATCCGGACGTGTTCGCGCATGCACGGCACCTCACCGGACATCGAGAACGACGCCGTCGCACCGTTCGTAAATCGGATCGTGACGGTCGCACGGCCGTCGACGCGTCGCTCGTCGTCGACAAAACTCATGCTCGCCGAGACCGTCTCGGGAGTGAGTCCGGTGCTCCAGAGGACGCAGTCGAGCAGGTGACTTCCGGTGTCGTACAGGTAGCCGCCGCCGGAGAGAGCCGGATCCTGTCGCCACGTCCCCTCGAAGCGGTCGACCCAGTCCTGTCCGACCTCGGCCGTGATCCAGCTCGGCTCGCGTCCCTCCGTCGCCCACAGCTCCCGAGCCCTGCGAAACCCCTCGTAGAGATGGCGCTGGTAGCCGACCATCAACACCTCCTCGCGCTCGCGATCGAGCTCGACGAGTTCCCGCGCCCGCTCGAGGTCGGTCGTCAGCGGCTTGTCACAGAGCACGTGAAGATCGCGGTCGATCGCCGCGAGTGCCTGCTCGTAGTGGAGCGTGTGCGGCGTCCCGATCAACACGGCGTCGAGGGGTTCGGCCTCGAGCATCGTCTTGTATTCTGTGTACCGAGCGTCGGCGTCAATGTCTAGTTCGGCGCCGGCCGACTCGAGAGTCGTCTGGTCGATGTCGACGAGCGCGGCGACGCGGGCGTCGTCGTGCTCGCGGAACTGCCCGCCGACCGTCGTTCCGATGAATCCGCCGCCGACGACGCCGACTCGAAGCGGCTCGGTCGTGTCGGGGGTATTGGTCCGTTCCTCGCTTTCGGTAGTAGTCATGGTCCGTACTGGACGCCGGACAGTCAATACGTGTTGTCGTTGCGGTAGTACCGGAGCTGGGTGTTCGGTGCGCTGCTCAATAGATGATAGTCCGGGCGCTGCAGGATTTGAACCACGCGAACGGCTCGCGGTGCTCGCCGTTCTCTACTTCAAATCCTTCGCGACCCACGTACTCGAGGCTCGCGAGAGTGCTCGCCTCGAGAAGTGGGCGCTGCAGGCTTGCGTCACCGGCTGTTACGGTTTTCCTTGGGCGCCATGGTTTCCTCGGCCACGAGATTTCAGCCGGGGATTGTTCCACCGGGCTATCGTGATCCTGAGTTCCGTGGGTGTACACGATGAGTTTGGAACCGATCGATCCGGAAACGGCGCTGGACATGTACCTGACCGACCGCGATACCGAGGTCACGGAAGCAACCATTTATGCGCATAGCTCTCGGCTCGGGCACTTCATCAGGTGGTGCCAGAGCAAGGGGATGGAGAACTTGAACACGTTGACGGGCCGGGACCTGCATGAATACCGGTTGTGGCGGCGGAGTGAAGGCGACCTGTCCGCAGTCACCGAGAAGACACAGATGGACACGCTCCGGGTGTTTGTGAAGTGGTTGGAACAGATCGATGCCGTCGAGCCGGATCTGCATACCCGGGTGCGGTCACCGATGCTGGACGAACAGGAAAACGTCCGGGACGTGATGTTGGGTTCGGACCGGGCCACTGAGATCCTGCAGTACCTCGAAAAGTACGAGTATGCCACCCGTCCGCACGTTGTCTTGACGTTGCTGTGGCATACGTTCATGCGGGTCGGTGCAGTCCACGCACTGGATGTGCCCGATTACGATCCGCACAAGCAGCTGCTGGCGGTGCACCATCGTCCGGAGACAGGGACCCCGATCAAAAACAAGTCCCAGGGCGAGCGATTGGTCGCTGTCTCCGAGGAGGTCTGCCAGGTACTGGATGACTGGATCGACACCCGGCGACCGGACGTCACCGATGACCATGGCAGACAGCCGTTGATCGCCTCACGGCAGGGCCGTGCCCATACCACAACGCTTCGGGAAGATTGCTACCGGTTTACGCGGCCGTGTACGGTGACCGGGGAGTGTCCACACGACCGGGTTATCGAGGACTGCGATGGAACCGACTATCACGATGCATCCCGGTGCCCCTCAAGTGTCAGCCCGCATGCGTTCCGCCGCGGCGGGATCACATACGCGTTAAACCAAGAGTGGCCGATGAAAGCCGTCAGCGACCGAGCAAACGTCTCTGAAAAGGTCCTCGACAAGCACTACGACCGGCGGACACCAGAAGAGAAAATGGAGCAACGCCGCCAGTACCTTGAGAACATATAATCTCGTAATAATAGCCCAAGTATCTATTTGGAGTATTTAAAATAGCTTCATCAAACCTTCGACTGCATCGGAGAAGCTTTTTGGCTCAAACTTGATATGACGACGGCGCTTTTCGTATTCAACCCCCTCCTCTGTCTTCATTTCCACTACTTCTGAATCGTATTCTATACTAGCAGTTAGCCATGCTACAGCAATTGCTGCGAAAGCAACACCGACGAACTCGATTGCAAGAGGGCTCTCTTTCTGTATGCGAGTGATTCTGAGTCTTTTGTCGTTATTGTCCGGGTATCGGATATAAGGAGAAGATCTCTCAAACCGTCTTGCCCGTTTGAAAACTCCTTCCTGAGTAAGTCGGCCGATAAATTGGTCCCGAGCACGCCGGTCGTAAAGTCTCTCACTATCTTGGTACTCATACAGTATATCTCGATACGCCTGCTCAACTTCTGATCTATGAAGTACCTCATCCAAATACCTCAAACTTGTTATGAAATCCGAGAATTCTCTTAAAGGAAGTTCTTCTGGTTCTTCCGAGAACTCTATCGTGACTTTGACTTCTTCCTGCGGTTCAATGTCCATACATCCATATCTTATTGAGAGATAATACATTTAACCATACGCATAGTGCGGCCTCCTGAGGAGT
The DNA here is from genome assembly GCF_029688845.1 of Natronococcus sp. A-GB1. Taxonomy (GTDB): domain Archaea; phylum Halobacteriota; class Halobacteria; order Halobacteriales; family Natrialbaceae; genus Natronococcus. The sequence continues at coordinate 33,562 of NZ_JARUKW010000018.1, forward strand.
ATCAGTAGACTGGTAGTGTCGTCAATATTCACTCTCTCTAACATCTCATGGCCACCCGTCTACGGAATCAGGAGAAATCTGCGGGGGGTCGAGCTATGTATGCAGTTCAGTGCAGGACCTCTGTGTATATGGTCAAGAGCGGAGAACAGCCGTCACCGGTGGAGCTTGAACAGTTACGGGAGACACTGGAATTAGTGGGAGAAACGGAGGACCGAATCGCGAAGCTGTTGCAGGTAGCAGCGGTCAGCCGGGAACGGTACCGGGCGTTTCTCGCGTTGTACCAAGATCAGGCCCGGCAGATCGAAGCAGCCGGAGTAGCCTATGACTGGTCCTACCCGTTCGACCGGTATGACGGCCAATTCCGAGTAGGAACTGCACCAGACGGACACCCGATCGGGTTAACCCAGGAACAGTTGAACGAGCACGTACTGGTGGTCGGCCGGACCGGGGCTGGGAAGACAACGTTGTTCTACAACCTGATGGATGAGTGTACTGGCCACGGACTGCCGTTCTGGGCGTTCGATCTGAAAAACGATTATCGGCACCTGGTCCGGCACCGGGACTTGCTGGTGATCAACTGGCAGGACCTGAAGTTCAACCCGTTACAGCCCCCGCCCGGGGTCCCGGTGGCGATGTGGGCCGAAGTCATCGTTGAGACCTTCGCGCATACGATGGGCCTCCTACAGGGATCGCACGGGTATGTTCTCGGGACACTTCGGGACCTGTATGCGGTATACGAGCCAGCGGAGACCGGGCAGTACCCGTCCGTCTTCGAGCTGCGGAAGCTGGCGGTGGCCGAGGAGATCCCGTTGGCCTCCCCTCGGTTCCGGTACCGGGAACGGTTGATCAACCGGTTGACGTTGATGACCGGGTTCAGCGGTGAAGTGTTCGAATGCAGCCAGGGCTATCCCTTGGCGACAGTATTGGACCGTAACGTGGTGTTCGAACTGAAGGGTACCAACCAGTACGTGGCCACGTTCCTGATCGAGGCGTTGTTGATGTGGCTGTTCTACTACCGGGATGCTCAGGGACACCGCCAAGGGTTACGGCATCTGGTCCTGTTCGATGAAGCCAAACACGTGTTTGATGTGAACCGGGAACGCCAGCCAGCGTCCGGGTTTCCCCCGATCGATGATCTTGTGGGCAAAGTCCGGGAGTACGGGGAAGCCCTGATCGTTGCCGACCACGAACCCTCAAAGCTGACGGACAGCATCAAGGCGAACACGGGAACGAAGCTGTGGTTGAGTCTGGGCAGCGGGAAGGACACGAGGGAGATGGCACAGACGTTCGGCCTGGACGCGGACGAAACCGCGTTCACCCGGACCCTAGAAAAAGGCGAAGGTATCGTGACCACGGCAGGCCGGGAACCCTGCCCGATCCAGCTCCCAGACTACACGATCGACAAAGCAGTGACGACCCCGGACCTTCAAGAACAGATGCAACCAGTGTTAGCCGAGTTCTCGTGGGACCCACGGGTCCAGCCCGAGGTGTTCTGTCAGGCCATCGGCGAACAACCAGACGACTTGGACGAACCCGAAGATGAGACGGAGACGGTGGGTGCGGTCGCAGAAGCGTTGCTTGTGAGCATCGAGGAGGACCCGTTCCTGTCCCTGTCAGACCGGTACGAAGCGATCGATGTCGGGAAAAAGGTTGGATCGGAGGCAAAGGAGGAACTCCGGGCACTGGGATTGGTCCGGGAGGTCGAGGTCCGGACCGGGACCCGGGGCCGGAACCCGAAGATGCTGGAGTTGACCCGGCAAGGCCGAACTGTCTTAGAAGATCGGGGATTCACTGTTACGAAGACTGGGCGGCGCGGGATTGAGCATCGGTACTGGCAGCACCGGATCAAGGCGTACTACGAGACACATGGCTTCGAAGTAGAAACCGAGTTTGCGACCGACGATGGGCACATCGATGTGTACGCAACGCGGCGCGACGAAGCTGTTGCCATTGAGGTTGCCCGGAGTCCGGCACACGAACTGGCGAACATCGAAAAGTGCCTGGAGCACGGGGTGGACCGGGTGGAAGTTGCGTACCTCGATGAAGATGTCAAACAACGGGTCGCAGCAGCGGTTACCGGCGTATTCGGTGACATACCGGACGCGGTGATGTTCGTCCCGATCGCGGACTATGTGTGAGCTGACAACTGGCGTCGGTGATAGCCGGGATTCTTTCCGTCTCACAGCCGAGACGCTTTCTGATTCGTTCTTCTTTGGCTCGCATGGAACAATTCCGGAGCATTGAGTAGATGTTTTGCACGCTTTTCTCCATTGGCGTCGGCCGGACACGGTATTTCGTCTCTCGATCTACAGCCTCAGAATCCAGTAGACAGGATATACTCGTCTCTCGTTTTCTGTGCAGCGGTAAATAGGAAGAGTGGGTAGAGAGGAAGGAGGATAAGGGAGGGAGAGAGGGAGGAAGGAAAGGATGAGGGGGTGAGAGGTTAGTGAAGGTGGGTGAGGGTGATCGGCCAGGGATGGCGATCAGGTGTCGGCAGGCCGAGGGGATGGATAGAGGAACAAGGATGTTCTCTATCCGGGGACAAAAGGGAGGGGGGAGAGGAGGAAGGTGGGTGGCCTCACGTGTGTCGGTGAGGCCCCTGGGTTAGGCAGGAAGTTGGGAGGGGGGGATCGGTTGTGTGAGGGAACAGGGAGAACCGATCCTGGTAACGGTGAGAACTCGAGGATGTGCGGTGGCTATCATCGAGTGGAAACGGTTGGCTGGTGGTGGGGGAGAAAAGGGGGTTATTGGGGTGTGTAGGTGATGGTGCCGGTGTGGTCGATGGTGATCTGGTACTGGTAGTAGGTAAAGGAGACGGCGAACTGGTCGAGGGCGGGTTGGGTGAACAGGTGGTCGAGGTCGGCCGGGTCGATGGCGTGATACAGGAGGGGGAGGTCGGGTTCGGGGGTGTCGGTGAGGTCGGCGATGGTGGTGACGATGAGGGGGGTGAGCATCGGTGGGTCGTCGGGGTCGAAGCTGGTGTGGTAGGTCATGGCACACAGGGGTACACGTGGGGTGTACGCGCTGGAGAATGATAAGTGCTGGACCCGCCTGAGCGGGCCTTGGCCCAGGCTACCGATCGCGTTCCACCAGGGGGTGTCCGTTCCAGTTCACGACCCCGGTGTCGGGTGGACCGGTGGTTCGTGAATGGACGTCACCCCGATTCCAGCGGTCTTACGGGCCAAGGCCCAGTGGGTCTGCTGGCGAACGGAGATACGCGATGGGACGCACACGAAGGTGCCGGTGGATCCGGTGCATGGCGGGTATGCAAGTGTAGCGGATCCGGAGACGTGGGGGTCGTTTACGGCGGCGCAGCGGTGTCGGCGGCGGACGCCGGATATCGAAGGGGCCGGGTTCGTGTTTACCGCAGACGATCCGTTTGTCGGCGTTGATCTTGATGATTGTCGGGAGCCGGCGACGGGTGCGGTTGCGGACTGGGCGGTCGATGTGGTACGACGCTTGGCGTCGTATACGGAGGTCAGTCCGAGCGGAACAGGGTTCCATGTGCTCGTCCGAGGCCAGGTCCCGCGTGGAGGCAACCGGCGCGGGGACCTGGAGATGTACGAGGCGGATCGGTACTTCACGGTGACCGGTGAGCATGTGGCCGGGGCACCGACGGAGATCCGGGACCGCGTTGAGGCGCTTACAGCGGTGCACGACGCGTATATCGGGGCGGCCGACAGCGAGGAGATCGCCGTGGATGGGGCGTCGGGACAGCAGGTGCCGTTGTCCGATGAGGCATTACTTGAGACGGCGCGGAACGCAGCCAACGGCGACAAGTTCCGGCGGCTCTGGAACGGGGATACGGCAGGGTATCCGAGTCACAGCGAGGCGGACCTGGCCCTGTGTAGCCTGCTAGCGTTCTGGACGGGCGGGGATACGGCGCGGATCGAGCGGTTGTTCGCCCGGAGCGGGCTCGTCCGCGAGAAGTGGCGGCAGCGGCCGGGGTACCGTGAGCGGACGATCCGGCGGGCGGTCCAGGGCTGCAGCGACTTCTACGATCCCGGGCAGTGAGCTACGCGGTGTAGCGGGTGAAGCGGACGGAGAGGCTGCCGTGTATAGTTATTTAAGAAATAGTGGGGAAGAGGGTTGGTAGCAGAGCAAAAGCGGAGAAGGCTGTTTGGTTGTGAAGTTCGAGAAGGGGGTGATAACATGGTAACGCGGACGGTGCGGGTGCCGTTGACAGGGTTGAGTCGGCGGAAGAAACAGCGGTTGGAGCGGACGGTTGGTCGGCAGCAAAAGATCGCGCAGGCGATAGCAGGGTTGATGCCATCGGTGCAGCCGGTACGGTGGCAGTATCCGCGGCGTGATCCGGTGTTCAGTCGGTGGGTGAAAAAGCGGTTTCCGGAGAACAATGGGTTGCGGAGTCATGATGCGAATCAGGTTGCGTTCAAGGTGGTGCAGAATTTCCGGGCGTGGCGAGCAAGCGGGTATGGAGAGCATCCACCGGAGTACGAGGAGATGCGGTGGATGCGGTTTTGTAACTGTTCGACGGGGTTGACGTACAAGGAGGCGGACGGGGTCTGGGGAGTGAAGCTGCCGCTGGCTCCGCGGGATGGGGAGTGGTTCCGGTTGGGGACCGGCCAGTACCAGGAGCAAATCCTTGAACGGTACCGGGCGGAGGAGGTCCTGTTTGGGGAGGCAGAGGTGATCCAAGAGGCAGGACGGTATGTGTTGCATCAAAGTTATACGCCGAAGAAGACGCCGTCGACCGGGTATGAGCCGGTGACCGTGGTAGGGGTGGCGTTTGGAGTGGATAATATTGCGGCGGTGGCCGTAGTTGAAGCAGGAGAGATCCAGGAGGTGGACCTGTTTTCCGGGGACAAGATCCGGCATCATCGGACGCGGATGCGTCAGCGCCGCCAGGATCTGCAGCGAGCTAACCAGATGGAGAAGGTACGGGCATTGGGCGGTGAGGAGCACCGGTACTGTGCCCAGCAGACTCACCGGATTTCTCGGCGGATCATTGAGTGCGCCCAGCGGTGGCCGGATCCGGTGATCGTGATGGAGCCGGCAGCCGAAGCCCGAGTCCGGATCAGGACCCAGTGCCGTCACCGGGATGATCCACAGGCAGGATTGGCTGACTGGGCCTACACCGGGCTCCAGTCGACTATCGCGTACAAAGCAGAAGACGCCGGGATACAGACCGAGAAAGTAACGGTACCAGCGTTGGATACGACCTGTAACAAGTGTGGAGCCACAGGAGAGTATCCGGCAGCCGGGAACTGGAAAGAGTTCCAGTGTCCGGACTGTGAGTATACCGTGAACGCGGATGTGAACCGGGCGCTGGCCCTGGCAACGACTCCATCTCAGTGACCAGTAAATTCTATCTCTTCAACAACAAGAAGAGAGGGATCGAACGGATACCGTGGACCGGTCAAATACAGTGCTGTTACCGGTTAACACCGTGTTCTCCCAACCTATCAAGTAACTAACTTTTATATACCGGCGGCGGTAACACCGGTGTATGAAGGCATCGGTCTAGCGATGCCTTTTGATTGCAACGTTTGCAAGCGTTGAAACGAGCAAATCAGCAAACACGCGAACCAACATTCTGAACGGAGGTGAAAAACACAACATGAAAAAAACACTACACATCGCAGTAGTTCTCGCACTCGCTGTCGGCATGATGGCAGCATTCGGTGCTGCAGAAGATGACGACAGTGAGAGCACAGATGTTGAAGTCACGATCGCGGAACAGACTGCAGTTGATGTGAAACCGGACCAACTGACGTACAGTGACATGGAACCAGGAATGGATCCAACAAGTCCAAGTGATGTTCCAGATTCTGACCGGAACTTCACAGCAGTGGAAATCGAGAACATCGGTTCTACCCACATTGATCGAATCTGGGCAGAAACAAGCTACCCAGCAAGTAATCCATTTGGAACCGGTGATGCAGAGGCGTACGATGCTGGAAACTTCATCCAGGTACGTGTCCCTGACATTGACGCAGGAACCAATCCACTTGTGGAAGCTGATCAGAATCAGTTCCACTTCGTGAACCGGATTGAATTCCTTGATGAGCTGGATGATGCACCATCGTACATCCAAGTTGATCCTGCTGATTTCGACGAGCAGGACGACACACAGTACGTTGGCCGCATCCGAGCCGGTGAGTACGAGTGGTTCTTCGTTGTCAACGACAACAACGATGATCAGTGTGTACAAGGCGAAGTCCGCGTAGGAAACACGCCGCACACACCAACAGAACTCGGAACCTACGACTTCACTGACGGCAACAATGGTGCGAACGATGCGAGCGAAACAAATGGATGGACCTCTCTATCCGTTGAAGAACTCGCAGGCGCATCCCACGGTGCTGCAGCCAGTCGTCTCCGGCTTTCCTTCGCTGATGAAGGAGCAACCAACGACGGTGACACAGACCGGGCATATGGTCTGCTCACATCCTGTGACGACAACCTGCCACATGTCGTCGCCAACACTTACAACTCATTCTGGGAAGTAAGTAGCGAGCTTGGGGACAACATGGATCTGACAGAGCCTGAAGTGGACACAGATCTGGAAGATGCAGTATCCGGTGTTGAGGACATCCTTGACGCTAGTACTGCCGGTGAAGCACTTGCACCTGGTCAGAGCTTCGCGCTCGATACCACGGTAGAAGTGCCACAAGGAGTCGCACAGGGATCAGTCGAGGAAGGAACCTTGACCATCCTTGTCACATCCGATCCTGCACTCTAACAACTGGATCGTCTTCAAATCACACTATGAGAGCGGTGTAAGACCCGCTCTCATTTTTCTCCTTTTCTTCCGAGTAGGTCACAGTGATTCTGGCAAGAGATCCACTAGAGGTAAGATAGTGCATATAACCAGAGTGATAGCCAATAAAAAGGTGGGTTTGATTGTTTCGTTTCAACCCCAAATGAAGTGATTCGGTCACTGATAGCGTGGAAAAAGAAAAGAGGGGTTCTTTTTCCCGATTTACGTCCCACTGGTGGGTGGCACTTACAGTACGGGTGGGGTTAGCGCGGTCTGCGGTGTTGGTGTTTCCCTCTTCGCCTCATAGGTGCGATCAGGTGAACGCTACAAGATTGTTGGTCTTGTAGTATGTTCCCGGGTTTCGACGCATTCGCATGCGTTGCCCTTCTTGCCTGGTGTGGCATGGGAAGGTCGGGGACGGCACCGTGTTAGCCAGCGTCCTTACGGATGCTGGAGGCCGTACGAGTCCAGCCCCGGCTCTTTGGAATGCCGGTGTTCTTGGATCCTCCACAGCGGGAGTCCAAGTGGTACGGAACAAACCGGTTCCATGGAGTCTTCGGATTCCCTGCGTGCTTCACGGGATACGCGCTTTCACAGCAGTGAAACAGCTGCATCGACCGTCACACGCCACTGACGTGTCCCGGCTACCACCTACATTACAAATAGCTCTTTAAATAAACTGCGCGAGGGGTGGAGTAGCAGAATGCTTCGTGGATATGAGAGTGTTTTCGGAGGAAATGGGGGAGGGGTAAGTCCGAAAGAATTTCAGGTGTTCAACAGGATGTCTGTGGGTATGGGATTGTTTGGTGGGGACGAGGATGTCCAGATTGAGAACGCGGAGTTGGCGTGTACACCGCAGAACGATTTTGTGTCAGAAGAGGAGGTTGCACCGCTTGATGATCATTTAGATCCGGGGGAGCAGGTGCATTTCCTGTTTACCGGGGGGTCAGGGATGGAGATTGATGGGGAGCAGGGTGATCGGAAGGGGAAATCACGGACGGCGGTGACGGATGATCGGGTGTTGGTGAAGGTGGGGACGATTGGGACGTTTACACCGCATAGTGGCCATAGTTATCAGTCGATCCGGTACCGTGATATGTCATCGGTCAATCTGAAGGAGGGGTTGGTGACTGTGAAGCTGGTGATTGAGAGTTCGTCGAAACGGTACGGGGTATACCTGCAGCAGGCGTCGTTTTCGGATGTGGGACAGGAGGTGGTGGAGTTCATCCGGGCACAGATGCAGGCATCAACGGAAACGGGGTCACCGGTAGGGGCGGATGATCCATTGGCGAAGTTAGAGCAGCTGCGTGACCTGAAGGACGACGGGGTGCTCACGGAAGCGGAGTTCACCGAGAAGAAACAGGAGTTGTTGGACCGGATTTAGCGAGTCCCAGGATCACAGGTTTTCTGTGGGACACCCGAAGCAGGGCACGGTGCTGGAGGACACTGTGGAGAGATGCAGCGGAAGGGGGGCTGGCCAGGCGGGGAGAGGAGGAGGAGTGGTTAGAGCAGGAGAAGGATGAAAAGGAAGATAAGGAGGACGGCGGCCACATAGTAGAGGAGTGGTTGGAGTGAGGGATCAATGGTTGCGGTTGGAGTGGCTGTAAGAGGGGCAGGGATTGTACCGTGGAACGGGGTTGTATCGGTGGGATGGTCGTGGATGGTGGTCGCGCAGTCGGCACAGATGATGTGGCCAGTGACCGCAGGGAGGTGGTCGTGGTCTTCAGTAAGGGTGAACTGGAATTCGTCGTCCCAGTTGCCGGCGTCTTCGGTGTCGTGGCTGACGGTGCCGGTTCCGAGGACAACGGCGTAGCCGTGTGGTTCCGAGATATCGGCGGGAGCGTCACCGATAGCGGTTGTGGTACTGCAGATCTGGCAGTCGGTTGTATCGTATTCGTATTCGCGGGTGACAGCGGTTGTTCTGGTCATACGGAGCGTTAGGGGTCGAAACCGTAGATGGACTGTGCGCACGCCGGACACAGGTGCTGCCGGGTGATCGAGGATGACGTAGTCGTATCGCCGGTGAACCATTTGACCAGGATTTCTGGGACACGGTAGTCACGAGCTGGCAGTGTCGTTGTATCCGCAGTGATGTTGTCACCGCCCCCAACGAGGACGGTCACGGCGTCGGGCAACTGCTCCGGAGGCGTCTCCTCATCCGTGACAACCGTCTCACCGCAGTGAACACATGGTGCCGTCTCATAGTCCTCGGTCTCCGACCGGTACGCTTTCCGTTCATTCATAGGTGTTGAATCGCAGGTACGAGAACGGTTCTCAGCCGCCTACTTGGTTCTGGCTGTCCGGGGAGAACCGGGAATTGCTGCGGTAACCAAACAGCGGTCCAACGGGTATACGGGCTGAAGCCGTAGAGTATAGGGCCCTTCTGGAAGAGAAGTGTGTAGTGGTTCTGGACCGTGTTCAATGGTAACGTATGAAACAGCTATAGTGGGTGATGTGGGAGGTTGGGGGTATGACCGGGGATTTGTCCGGTTTGCTTCGGGAGGTAGATCGGAGTTTTGTTCCGCTGGGAGAGCGAGACGTGTACAATTCGGATGGGGCGCATGTGGTGGTACCGCCACGGGTTGAGGAATTAGGGTTGTTGGTGCCGCCGGTGAAGGTTCATTTGGGGCGGACGCGGGCGGAGTATGAGTATTTGAAAGAGGAGGAGCAGGGGGCGGAACCGGAGACGGGTGATGAACCGGAGGTAGCGGTGGGAGAAGCTATGGACGCTGAGGTGTGGACGACTCCTGGCCTGAAAAGGGAGCCGACGATTCCGTATCTGGTTGTCTCAAAGTATGATAAGTGGATGCGGGAGAAAGCGGAGTTTCTGCAGCATTTCAAGATGCAGCGGTTGAAGGAGAATCGAGCGTTGACGCTGGGAGTCTATTTTGTGCCGGAAACGAGTTCACGGTCAACGGTGGCAGCGGCACCGAAGCCACACCAGATCGCGGTCGGGGAGATGCTGTCGTTCTGGGTGCGGCCGTGGGAGTGGCGGGAGTATCAGTTCTTGTATATTCTGCGGGAACAGTTTGGACGGCCATTGCTTGCTGTGTTCGAACAGCCGGTTGAGCAGATCCTTGAGCAGACTGTTGCTGAGAAGGGTGACGACGCGAAGGTGGGAGAAGACGGGGAGTCAACGGCAGAAGATTCAGAGGATGATGATCGGCCGGTATCGGATGGGGGCCGGTTGGATCCGGACCAGTTCTCGGAGGCGGAGATCGCGGCGTTTGCACCGATTATTGAGGAGGTGGAGGTCCCATCGTTTGAACTGGTAGAGAAGTGGCGGGATCATGGGTACTACGTGGATCGGGAGCATCGGCGGCTGATCAATCAGAAGCTGGTCAATGACTTGCTGGGTGTGTCAGATCAGGTCCGGCAGCTGCGGCAGGTACTGGCGGCGGACTATGACTGGGAGGATGCGGCCGTCGACGAGACAAGGGTATTGACGGCCGTGTTCCGTGTGTTTGTCAGTGACCACGAGGACGCAACGTATGATCTCCGCCGGAGTATCTCCGGGACGCTGGAAGATGGGGCAGTGGCGACAGAAATCCCGGAACAGGAGGAACCGGAGCTGGATGCACCGGTGACGTTCGACTATGCGAACTTTCACAGCGCGGTTATGGCGGAGCTGGACTGGGATAATACGCCACCGGAACATGCCCGGTTAGCCGGAGTATTAGACCGGTATGTGCTCCCACTACTGACCGAAGAATCAATCATCACGCAGACACCGGCACTGCGGGGTTCGACCCCCCTGCAGACACCGATACCGCCTGGTAAAAACAAGATCGGGTTGACGGTCCGGCCCACAGCGGTCTACGCCGCACTCGACCAATATCATACAGAATAATGACCGATAGGACAATCATCTCGCAAGAGGAGAGAAGTTGTGGTCAGTCCTGATGCTGGCGGAGGTACCGCAGGATGTAGACGAAAGCGAGTGCCAAGAGGAGATCGCTCCAAAGCGAGGGCGGAGTCTCGTTGTCGCCGGGGTCAGCGGTGAGTTCGGCGGTGCCCCAGAGTAGTGCGAGGAGGATGATGGCGCCGATGACAGCGTCGATCATGGCCCTGGGTTAGGTGCGGAAGTCGTCGATGGTATCGACGTCGTCTTCGAAGTCGGTGGTAAAGTCGCCTTCTTGGGGTGTAACGGGGTAGTCCTGTTGTGGATCATGGTTCGGTGGGTGCTGGCCTTGGGGCGGACCGGGGCCAGGGTCGTTGCGGGCAGCGAGTTGGCGCAGCAGGTGGGGTTGGCCGTTGCGTTCGGCGGCACCCCGGACGGTGTAGATGACTGCCGGGAGCAGGAGCGCGAGGATCATCATCACGGTCAACGGGGACGAGATGAGCCCGGCGTCGTTGGCGGGTAACAAGACCAGGATGGCGTAGCCGACGCTTGCGAACAGGGACAGGGCGACAACGGGTTTCGGGAGGAGAGTGGCGATCACGGTCAGGGCAACGATGAGCAGGGCCCACGTCCCGAGAGACGGGATCAGCAGGGGGATCGGTGTAATCATAGGTGATCGAAGTAGGCGGTGACCGCGTCCGGAATCTGGTACACCGACTGGGTGTCAGTCTGTGCAGACCTGGGACGTGGAAGGTCGATCTCAGGATCGTCGGCCGGGGGAGTGGTGTCGCCGGTTGCGGTGAATCGGGTGCATGTATAGCAGTGGGTGTTGCGGTGGGTTGTGAGGCGGGCCAGGTCGTTGTGGAGGCCGTCGTAGTGGAGGAAACTGGGCGGGGTGTCGTAGCCGGTGACCAGTTTGGTGAGGGTTTCGGCCGCGAGGCTGGCGGCGATGCCGTTGAGATGGATGACGGCCGGTTCCGGGCTGAGGGCGGTTTCGGCGATATACCCTTGTTCGACCTCGTCTTCCAGTTCGTCCCGGGAGAGGTGTTCGCGGCGCATTGTTTCGGTGTCGCCGCGGTCGAGGCAGTCGAAGCAGGCGGTGTCCGTGCCTGGGGCGATGGTCTGGATGTAGGCGGCCATGTCGGTCACCTGGTCGTCTGTGATGTCGATGCGGCTGCCGGCATCGATGTACGGAGTCAGGTGCTCGGTGGCGTACCGGTTAAGCCACATCCGGGGTGTGATCCGGTCGAGACCGGCAAGGATCACGTCCACGTCTTGGAGGTACGAGGCGGCGTCTTGGACCGGGGTGGTCACGGCGGTCGTCGCGGCATCCGGGACGCGTTGGACGTACTGTTCCTGGAGGATGGAGACTTTGTACGCGCCGGTGTCGCCCTGCCGGGCCTGCGGGATCCGGGGGAGGTTGCTGGACTCGATTTGGTCCGGGTCGATGAACGTTACCGTTTGGACGCCGAGGCCGGCGAGGTGTTGGGCGAGCAGGCTGCCGATCCCGCCGCAGCCGACGACAGCGACATGCGTGTCGGCCAGTGCCTGCTGCCCCGGTTCGAGGAAACACCGGATGTTCCGGTCGTACACCGCTGGATCCACGGTATCGGTCTCTGTCTCGGTTGTCGGCTGTATCTCTGGAGGGTCGCTGAGGGTCCAGGCGCCGATGATCCGGGCGGGAACCGGGACGGGTGTCTCGGTCGCCGGATCCCATTGCGTGATATGGAACTGGGACGGGGTGAGGACGCCGAACAGGATGGTCAGGTCATCCACGAGGTCGGTGATCCAGGTGTAGGCGGCGATCGCGTCCTGGTCCTGATCGGTGAACCTGTCCGGGCCGGCAGGATGGCTATGAACGATAAGCGGGTGACGATCGGTAGCCAGGCAGTGCTCGATGAACTGGCGATCGGTGGCCTCGGTAACCGCACACCGGGTCGGTGTCATGACGGCCATCTCGTCGGCAGGGACCGGATCAACGGATGACACGAGCAGGGAATCACCGCTGGCAGAACACGGGCAGAACGCGATGCGTTCCCGGTCGTCTTGGAGTAGCGTGTCCTGGAGCGTGGTGATGGCGTCAGCGGGGATACGAACAGTGGTCATCGCTGTGGCGCCCGGTAGTCTTCGGGCCGGGAGACGGCCAGATGGCTGGTCGGGTCCGGGACATCAGGGTGGCTGAATGCGACCTGGAGCAATCCGAGGAGCCAGGGGATGTTGTGTTCGGCTGGATCCCAGTCGAGATCGCGGACGCACCACGGTAGCCAGGCCGGGTCCGGTGTTTTCGTTAACAGGTGGGTGACCCGGCCCTCGGTGTACTCAAGGCTGCGCGGGATGTAGGCGTACGGCTGGCTGTACGGGTAGCTATCAGGGATCCGGACGAGTAACGGGGCCACATAGGGTGGGCCACGAGGGACGCCGGGATGACGCTGCCAGCGCCGACGGTCCCGGAGAACCCATCCCTCGGGATAGTGGAAGTCCCGGAGTTCGTAGGCCTGGAGCTCGGTGTTCCGGGCAACGTAGTAGTTTTTGGCCAGTGCGGTGATTTCCGCGCGAAGTCGTGCTGTGTCCATTACCTTGCGTTGGAAATATTACTGGTCCGAACGTTCGGACCCCCTGTTTAGGGGTTAGCCGAACGGATTCTTTTTCGCGCCAGGCCGGAACGTCAGCCGGTCCCCGTCGTCCACGTGCTGGTACGGCCGGTCGTCATCATTCAACGCTTTCAGTTCATCGCCGGACCGGAGGTACGCCAGGTTATCCTCGCTCACATCTACCCGGTCCTTCAGGTCGCGAACCGTCATTTCCTGACTGAGCTGGACGCGGCGGCCTTTCACCTGCACCGTTTTCATATCAGGATCTGTTACCGGCCGTGTCTGCTTCGGTGGCTGCCCACGGTCCGTCTCCGGCATCGGTAGCCCGCCATCATCTGAGGGTTTCTCTCCCATGCCAACATACACCACGCCGTAGTCGATAAACCTTTGGGTGAAGTTGTCGAAAAGGTTTTGATGTTCGCTAGAGTTATGCCGATTTGGCAGGGACGTGGCGAATCGGGAACAGCCTGACAGGCGTACCCGAAACAGGATACCACAAGGAAAGCGGGTAGTACAACTGTTCAGTATACTTAACCGGTTGGGGTGGGAACCCGGCGGGTATGGACGACGCCGATACTGGGGACCAAGTGGCACGGTGGGAGACGGTGGCCGCCCTGTTCACCGGGCTCTCGCATCGGGTTCGGATCGCGATTCTTGAGTCGCTGGCCGCGGATACGGACCGGCCGCTGACCGCGGTCGGGGACGAGTTCGACTACTCCCGGAGTGCCATCCAGAAACACGTCGAGACACTAATCGAGGCCGACCTGGTGTACCGGCCGCAGGAAACGGACCAGCACTACGCGTTGACGCCGTTCGGCCAGTTCTTCGCCGCCTTCCTCGACGAACACAGCGAACCCTTGTACCAGGCGATGCAGCAGGCGGACGCGGCCGAGGCCGAAGCACAAGCCGAGTTCGAAGACGTGCCGTTGGATGAAGCGACACGGGAGAAAGCGGTAACAAACCGGAAGTGGGATCGGGTTTCTGAGAAAGGAGTTGAAGAATTAGACAGAGAGGACGGATGAGGAAGGTGTGGATGAAGCGTAGGGGTAAAGTAGATGGGGTTCTCTCAGGTTTTGTCAGATAGGCTATGAGGCTTTGTAGTGTCAGCTCGTTATAAGGGTGTGATGGTTGATGTGGTCGAAGATTTCGTTCAGTTCAAGTAGGTATGCCCGGCCGGGGAAAATACCAGTTTGGATATATGTTGTTTCTGGGGTGATCTTGGTTGCAGTGATTGGTTTAGGCCAGGTGATTCAGGATATTCCTGTAGAAAATATCCGTGCGTTTCTCACGACGTTAACAGGGATTCAGGGTGGAGTTCTTGCGCTTGTGCTTACGATTTTAGTGGTGGGGATTCAATTTATTAGTTGGCTTTCTTCACCCTGGTTAGCAACGATCCTGTTACAGGCCCGTATTTTTCATTTTACGATCGGTGTCTTTATTGCATCAGTATCCATAAACCTTGGATTATTACTTGTTACACCGGCAGAGTCGGCACAGTGGATGACGAGTAGCGTTCTACTAAGTGCCGGATTGACATTGGTCGGATTTGTATCATTGTATGGACTTACCGTATTCGTCTTCGAGCAAAGTACACCGGAAGGGGCGATAGATACGTTCCAGTCGTCGATGAGTCCTCTACGATACGTAGATCTGGCGGAGGATGAATCTAGTCCACATCCACTATACCCCTTGTATACGGCTATAGTAACGGCGGTATCGAGAAAAGATTGGGAAACGGCAAGGCGAGGTGTAGACAGTTTTTCACAGATTCTCTTGGATACGCTTGCTGCTCGTAAAGAGGACGGTGAGTTATCGGATCTTGGTTCAGATATGGATGCTACGGTGTTTATGGCACCGGTCAGGGAGTATGTGCCTTTCCTTGCGCTCCAAGCGTTTGGGGCAGAGGAATACGATTTAGGGGAATCGCTTTTATTGGTTAATGTACGATTCGGGGAAGTAGTTGCTAAGATGTTATGGAGTGATTCGGATATTTCCGGTCAACTTTTCAAATATGCAGTATTCGGTCTATCCGATTTTGCTCGGCGTAGTCCAGCAACAGACAATGGTGCTATCGGTTTTGAACTGGCGATGATGGGGTCAGGACGTCTTTTCCGTGAGGATGCATTGGTTATTCTAGCAGCGGGTATGCAATATCCGGGTTCTGCTATTGGAGAGACGTTCTTGGGTGGTGAAACGAATGAACGACATGTAAACGGTGCAATTGCGTATCAAAGAGATGTTATCAGGCATCAAGAGGTCATACTGGGTGCATGTTCTTCCACTGATGAGGTAGATATCGACTGGTCGTTACTGAAGGATTCTCGAGGTGAAGAGACTCCTGCGACTATTCGGAACTATTTGCAGGGGATTAGAGTCTGTCGGGCAATACTGATGGAAACAACAGCAGCGATTATCAGTAGTGAGATCAGTCCGGAGAAAGAAAATAGGTTCTCTGTTTCTCAGGAGCTTTCAGACATCTGGCACTGGACCTGTATCACTGCAGTCCGTGAAGGTGTTCCTGAGTACGCTACAGATCTCGCTATCGCTGCGATTCACGCATCCTTCGCGGTCTCCAGACAAGAGGGTCGCGCTGATTGGCAGGTTGCGGCAACGGAACTGGAGAACGAAACCGTTGAACGGCCGTGGATCGCTAATCTCGCATCGATTTCACAAGAGTCCGATGAAGTTCTCAGTACTGCTTTCGATAAGATCGAACAAAAGCTGGAGCAGACGAGCAGAGGCGAGACAGATGACCCGTTTCACTATCCGTTCCAACCAGATGCTTGGCATGATTCGATTCTCGAACCGGAACCATTGCTCTCCTGGATAGAAACCGACCTCGTAACCGATTACGAAGGCTGGATTCCTGAGTTCCGCGCTGCCGTTGAAACCGAGCAAGAGAGGCTTTCTCAAGACAATACAATGATTTAGCTATCCCTCTCTAGTTACAGAAACCGAACCAAATCTATACCACAGATATCAGGAAGACATAATCTTAATGAAAGGGATTAGCACCTTCAAAACAAGGAAAGCGACTAAAACGGACCAGCGTCGAAAGGTATCGAACATGACTCATAGATCAAATACCCGGCATCCGAACCCGGGTGTTTCCATACGGCTTTGATTGTACAGGACCCCGTGCTCTGTCTGGGTGATACCACTGACAGGACAACTGCACACGTTCGATGGGATCACTGAATTCGAAGAGTTGAAACAGGAGCTGGCAGCGGTTGAGCGGCACGATATCTATGCGTACCATGACGATGCGGATGAGTGGGCCGAGTTACCGTACCGGGATTCGTTGTGGACAAATAGTGGGCCGGTCGGGGATGTCTCGGCCAGTTCGAAGTATTATCACGTGTTTCAGCCGGCGGAGATCATCGAGTATGAGGTCCATGCCCTGGAACAGTACCGGGATACGGTACGGCCGAAAGGGTATATCCGGGAGTCAGCGGACGGCCGGAAACTAACGGTGTACACGAATCTGGAGGGCCTGGAGGTGGAACCGGTGGAGGGTGATGTCTACGAATTAGGGAAGCGGACGTCCCACGCGCACACCGGGATGCATGGGTTGCATCATGATATCGGGGCGGTCCGGGTGGTCTGTTCGAACGGGATGATGTCGTTCGATGCGGAGAAGCAGTTCAGTCAGACCCACAGCGAGCCGTTGAACTATGCGTTGTTCGAGCATGCGTACGACAGTATCGTGAACGGGGTGGAGGACGTAGAAGACCGGATTCAGGCGGCAGCCGCCCAGGAACTGGTGAACCAGGATGAAGCCCTGCTGGTGCTGACCGATCTCAATATCGACACGTACCTCCCAGGGGATGAGCCGCTGGCAACACTGGAGGAGGCATTGGAGACAGAGCTTGACATGGAGCAGGATCGGCCGACGCTGTACGACACGTACAATGCGGCGACACGGGCACTGACCCATGCACCGGGGATCGAGCCGGACAGCCGGGAGCAGGGCCTCAAACAGGCGGCCCGGTTGCTGGATCACCAGGGCGCGGTACCGGAGGCGACGGACCTGGGACAGAGCGCAGTCGAACGCCGGCTTGACGCGTACGTCGAGGACGAAACAGAGCCGTACTGGGACGATGAAGAGGAAACGTTGCAAACCCTGATCGAGACCCATGCGGGGGAACGGTGAGACCGGTGAGTGCGGACCACGATGATACGGATGGCCGGGCGGTCGGCGGGGTGATGCGAGACGATATTCCGCAGATACTTGCGGATGTGCTCGTTGACCACGATCAGCATCTTGAGGTGTGGGTGCGGCCGGAACGGGCAGGTGCCGGCTATACCATCGAGTGGACACCGGTCGAGTTCGATCGGGACACACAGGACTGGCAGCCAGCCAGTCGCAGCACCCGCCTCCAGGAGACGGTCCGCGACCTCTTGGAACGGGTTATTGGCGGGGAGAACCGGGAGCCGGTGAAAGTGTTTGCGGTCAACGATGCGTACCTGTTCAAGCACTACTTCGAGGAAAAATCGGTGTTCGAGGCGTTGCGATCGTACTACAACGGGGATCAATCCCGGTTCGAGGTCCCAGACCACGCATTCGAGGACGTCCAAACGATATTGGAGGAGGCCGGGTTTGAACCGGTGCTCATCCGGGATGTCCGGCCGTTCTGCGTTGTCTACCCAAAGTACCGGGAGCATCCAACTGTCCTGTTCAAACGGTCGGTGCTCCAGCAGAGCCGTGATCGGGTCCACATCTTCTTGATGCAGGACCAGGCCGCGGTCGAGCAGGCCGTCAACCAGGGTGCAACACCGGTGACTGACACCGACCTCGATGATAACGGCCTCTAAACCCGGGTCAACGTCTGCCTTGTACCTGGTTGAAGACGAACTACAGCGGGAAGATACAGTGGATTTGACGGTGGCTGTAACCGGGGATCGTGCTCTGGGAACTGGGGTGGTCGGATACCCGGGTGAGCGGACACCGCCTTGTACCGCTGGAGCCCGGTATCGGGAGAAATTAAAAGTTTCTTAGGTCTTCAATCGGTGAACGCAGGGTTGTACGTGGTTCGTTCGTGGCTGGAGCCATGCAATCGGTCAAATCCGGGTTTCCGGTCTGAACGCGTTGCTTCCACGATTGACGTGTTTTCGTGGCCGCAGAAACGGTTTCACGGGTTCGTAAACAATCTATGCGGAAATAACGTGTTTTACATGCGTCTTTGGCTGTGCGATGAACATTTCCGTCCTAAGGTACTTAAAAGGTCTTTATCAAGTACTGTACAGGTTGTAAGTGTTCCACCTCCACTTTTCGTGGAACCTACTTACCAGGTGCCCTCCATTCGGGGGCATCACTACCTATACCCGAATGGGTACCCAGGATCGGCGACCGCTCCGGGCCCGATCCCAAAAATAACTCCCGGAGCAACCAGAACACAACTGGTTGAACCACAATCAAATCAAATTAGGTGAATCAACACAATGAAAGTCAAGAACTCAATCAAGAAGGTCGGAGCCGTTGCAGCATCCGGACTGATGGTCGGACTATCAGTCGGTGCCGCAGCATCACTCTCCGACTTCCCAGAACCATTTGTGGAGGACGGCGAAGTCGCCTCCCAGATCGTTGTGGGATCAACAGGACAAGTAGCCGACGTCGTTGGTGCGGTTAACATCGCAGCAGCACTCGGCCACGCAGCAGTACAAACAGAAGAAACCGAAATCGAAGGCGGCATCGCTCACGATGTCGACGGAGAAATCGAAGAAACCGCCATCCGTGGCGAAGTTGATTTTGATGTCGGAGACGCGTACTCACAGTTCGAAACGTACTACGAGTACGATGAAGACGACAACCTCCGAGTCACAGAAGAAGCAATCGTCAGCATGGGATCAGAAGGTGGTGCAGTCGTTGCAACTGACGTCGAAGAAGAACTCGACGCAGAAGTACGACTGACAGGAGAAGGAGACTTGGGTGAAAACGATTACCCTATCCAGTACACAGCTGACTATGGTGCAGGTGTCGAAGAAGGTGAGGCAATCTACCTGCTCGGCGAAACGTACGAAGTGACCGCTCTCGACAGTGATGACCTCGAACTGGGTGCACAGCTTGAGCACCGCAATCTCGCAGCTGGCGACGAAATCGAGCACGGTGTCTGGACCGTCGAGATCATCGACGTTGACCGGGGAGACAGTCCAGCGGTACGAGTTGATGTCTACGAAGACGGATCTTTCGTGACCAGTGCCACACTCGATGAGAGTGACAATCCTCGTGAAGAGTTCGGAGACGACAATGAGTTCGTCATCGAAGTCGACGACATCTGGTTCGGTGACGCACTGGATCAGGTCCACCTGGACACGACACTCACCGAAATCGAACAGGAAAACGGTGAAGCGTTCTGGATGGACGAGGACTACAACTTCTACTTCGAAACCACCGCAGACGACGAAGCGGTTGTCAGCGTTGACCTTATGGCCAACGTAGAGTTCGTGATCGTCGAAGATGACGACGATGAGGAACTGGACGAAAACGAAGTACATGCACTCGCTCCGGGAGAATCCTTCGCAGGACCGAACGACTACTTCACAGTCGAGAACCTCGGACTCGATGACGCGGACGCTGAAGACATCTCCATCCAAGAAGACATGGAGCTGGACTTCTACGACGCCAACAACGTCCACCACAACTTCGCACTCGAAGACATCTCAACACTCAGTGACTTGACAACCAATGAAGATGACGGGTACGTAATCGTCGCAACCGACGACGATGAAGGCGTTCCACTCTACATGGACGTCAACACCTGGGATGATTCTGGTGGCGACGGAGTCGATATCGACTTCGAGTACGGTGACCGAGAACAAACCATCGAAGAAGACTCTGGAAGCGGCACCTACACGTTCCGTGGTGACGGATTCAGCGTCGAAGTGTCTCTCGATGACGGTAATGCAGATAGCATCAGCATTGTCAGTGACGCTGAAGATGGTTCTGGGCCAGTTCTTCCAGGTCATCTTGAAGGCACATCTATCGCTGATGGTGAAGCCAACTATCTCACCACCTACCGACAAGGTGTCCTGACACTCCACGACCTCGCTGCAGACGACCTGGAGGAAGGCGATGAGACGCTTGGTGACTACGGTGTCACTGTCGCCGCATCGGATCTGGATGCTGTTAATCCAGAAGACGGTGGTGTCATTGCACTGTCTGAGTCCGACGAAGACACAGAAGAACGAGGATACGTTCTGACAGTCTTCGAAGATGACAACCACGTTGGCGCTGAAGATGTCGATGCAGGTGAGATCTATGAGGTCTTCCTCCACGACGACAGCGATGATGAACAAGGTGACAACACCAATTGGGACTTCGACGCTGATCAGGATGAGTCGATGACCAATCACGGGACACACGTCACCTTCGACGACTCTGATGAAGTGGCACTGAGCCACCCTGAAGAGCAGCTCGAACTGTCAGTCGCACTCGGTTCAACGGACACCACCGAAACCAGTGGAGAAACCGTTGAGACTGTTGCCGAGCAGAGTGATCTGCCTGACATGGCAATGCTTGACGAGGAAGAGACTGAGTCTGTCCGGGACAACAACCACTTGATCTTGGTTGGTGGTCCGGCGGTCAACACGTTGACCCAAGAGCTGTACGATGACGGTGACATCGACCTCAGTGATGTTGAGGACGATCAGTCTGGTGCGGTCATTGAGATCGTTGAAGACGCGTTCAGTACTGGACAGCACGCGATGGTTGTTGCTGGTTACGCAGCTGACGACACACGCGGTGCATCCCAGTACATCGCACAGCACAGGACGAACGCTGACACGTTGGCTGACAACGATCAGCGACTGGTCCTGACCGAAGCACAGTTCGACACAGAACAGTAGCATCGGTGAACACACATTTCCCGAGGGGCTGGGCCTTGCCGGCCCGCCTCTCATTTCTTCCCTTACAGACTGATGCCCGATGACACAGCAGTACTCCCGTGACGACCTCCTCGAATACCTCCAACGATTAACGGAGGAGCTGGGACACTCACCGCGGATCGTGGATATCCGAGACAGAACAGATGCACCGCCAGTATCCCGGTTCAAGAACGAGTTCGGATCGTGGAACGCGGCTAAAGACGCGGCCGGCCTCACCACGTTCCAACAACGCGGCCAAGGATCGTATTCTGATACAGAACTACTGGACCTGCTGCGGCAACTGGACACCGAACTCCGCGGCGATGGCTCGGTGACCAAACAGGAGATGCAGGACGCCGACGGCTATCCCTCTGCCCAGACCTACAAACGCCGGTTCGGCTCCTGGAACGCCGCCAAAGAACAGGCTGGATTGACCACGATCGCCGAAGACGACACCCGGCCCAGGTACACGGATGGAGAACTACTAGCCATGCTCCAAGACTTGGCCGCAGACCTGGACCGGCCACTGCTCAAACGGGACGTAGAAGAAACCGAGGACTACCCGGACCCGACAACGTTCGAACGCCGATTCGGGTCATGGAACGCCGCCAAAGAACAGGCCGGGTTGACCACGATCGGGAAAGGCGAGACACCACGCCCGGACTCATACACGGATGCGGAGCTGCTGGACTTGTTACGGCAACGCGCCGCCGAGGTCACAGGAACACTGACGGAGAACGCGATGGATGCTGCCCCGGACTATCCGAACTCGTCAACGTACCGGCGGCGCTTCGGATCCTGGCAGGCAGCGAAGGAGAAGGCCGGGGTCCAGAAATCATCTGGGAAGTAATCGGGAGGGGGATAGACAGTAGGAATATATGATTTTCGTGCCTATAGGGATGTAGGATGGATCCTGCGTCACTCGGTACGAGTCTTCTTGCGTCTGCTACAGCTCGGCGTGTCGGTCAGAAAGCTCATGAGATGGTCTTCCTGGAGGATCCAGTGGAGACAGCAGCAAGTCGGGTTGCCGAAAACCATGATGCATTAGAGCCAGAGGTCTTTCCGGCGATTTTTCAGGATGAGCAGGTTGCAGGGTTAGTTGAAGAGTTTGAATCAGGGGGGTCGGTGATTACACCGAGACAGGTAGCTGACGCGTTTGATGCCGATATGTTGGGATCTGAAGTCGAAGCAACGCCAGAGGAACTGGTTGAGGAGTTTCTGGAGTATCTTGAACAGGAGATCGGGCAGCAGCCGGAGGTTGGGCGGAAACTGTTACTGTGTTATTCGCAGCGGATCTTCCAGTATGCCACCGAACTTCAGGAGGGTCAAGAGGAGATACTGTTCGACCTGCGGAAAGTAGCTGGCCGTGTCCATACCGAGAAGGGATATACGATCTTCAGTCCGATAGAGGACCGGTTCGCCAAACAGCTGGCCGGAGACCATCCCAAGGAGCGATACGATCTACCGTTTTACGGGAGGGAAGACGCCGTCGAGGATTTCTTTGAGTTCGTCGACTCAGATCAGGCCGTTTTCGTTATCAGTGGGCCTGCCGGCGTTGGAAAAACCCGGCTCGTGGTCGAAGCAGGGCTCCATATCCAAGCCAGTTATCCGAAGTGGCGGGTTCTGACGACAGATATCCATGCGGGAAACATCGACGACGGCCTCCATGAAATCGACTTCAACGATGAGGAAAAGATCATCTTGTTTATCGATGATGCACGGGATGTCGACCAAGTAGAGCGGCTGTTTGCTATCGCAGATCAGTACCGGCCAGATGTCAAACTGGTCTTTACGGAACGATCCTACTTCGTGCAGCCCTTACGAGAACGTGCGAACCGGTTTGCACTTGGTCATACGGTCTATGACCTTCCTCCACTCGATTCAGACAGCGTCAGGAACGTTCTCCGGGAATACTACCAGATCATAGACCCGCCGACCCAGGACTGGATTATCCAGGTAAGTGAGGGGCGGCCCCAGATCGCCCATCTGTTGGCCGATCAGGTTCGCCAGCAGGGATCGGTCGAAAAAGATCCCCTGGCTGACAGTGAAGTGCTCCAGTGGGTGTTCGATGATACGGTCCGGGACGTGACCGCAGCAGCAAAGCAGCGCAGTGTCGGCGATCCACAGAAAGCCGAAGAATATCTCCGGTACTTGGCTGCAGTAGGCAAGTTACAGACCGAAGATACGGCAATGGTGGATGCGTTTTGCGGGGCCATCGGAATCGACCCGGTTGAGGAGCCACGGTACCGCGCCATTTTGACCGAAACAACCGGATTAGTTGATACATCAGGTAGTCAGCTAACGGTAGAACCCGATGCGTTACAGGAATACATCGTCTATACCTCGTTCTTCACCGAAACGGGCCGCGACTACCAGGCACAAGTATTCGACGTGTTCAGCGAACACACCCTGAAAGAACAGATCAATACGTTACTCGTTATCGAGCATCGATACGACTGCCGGGACGCCGGCGCTGTCGTCAACGCCGTGGTGACCGACCACATGGATCAGATGACCGAGTACGGGTTGGCGGCGCGGACAGAACTTCTTCGCCAGTTCGAGATCCTGGGTGCAGCAAAACCGGTGTGGGGAATAGACCTGGTCCGGGCTGCACTCACCGAGGAACTCCCTGAAACAGACGACAGCGAGGAACTACAGCGTCGTCTCCTCAAAGCACCGAGTACAGCCGGGAACCTGTGTCTGGCAGCTATCTCTATTCTGCATAATGCCCTATCCCAGGAACCAGCGGCAGCAACAGAGCTGTTACTGGAACTGCACGTGCTCTACAGGGAACACAGCGGGATCACCGATGACATCACCCAAAAGCTGCGGCAAGAACTCGAGCCGGGATGGAGTCGAGACCCGACTACGCAGCGCCAGATGCTGTCCGTTATCAGCACCTATATTCACAACGAAGAGATTCCGCTCGAGATACGGCTGGAGTTGCTGGATCTCGTCGCAGCCCCGTCCCGGAGCCACGTCAATGATCACTTTGTGGACCCGCTCAACCCAGATGTGGTCCAACTCCGGCGAGGTCCTGTTCCAGTTACCGATGACCGCCAAGCCCTCCGCATGGATGCGGTTAACCTGCTGATCGAGGTTATAGAGAGCACCGATTCAGCACCCTTGCTACAAAAGGCAACAGAGACACTTACCGGGTTTTACCAGTCACAAGCCCAGCACTTCTATGAAACCGGAACAGTATACAATGCAGAGGAACTGACCCGTATCTATGATTTCGCGGTCCAGTACGTTGCGGGGGCAGATAATCTGAATTGTGTTGACCAGTTCAGTAATCTGGTGGAGACAGACCTGGCTGCTGACCTGGGAATCGAAGACCATGTTACGGGGCTTGAATCGCAGCTGACTCAGCACGATGGCTACCAGACCCTGCTCCAGATGAAACCTCAGAAGCGGCCACGAGACGAGCGGGGGCGAATGGAGGAACAGGAAGCCGCGATCAGAGAGTATCTTCAGGGGATTGATGTTACAGTCAACCGAGAGCTATTTACCACCGTTGTGGAAAACTACTCTGGCACATCGTTCCACCGCTTCTTTAGACTGCTCGGCGCGGAGTGTCCTACTGCGGGGCGAAAGCTGGTGAGCGGCGAAGAGTCGGGGTTACAGGACTACCATCCCGATATTGTGAGCGGGTTCTGTACGGCCCGTCCTGATGCGGGAGAAACACTTGTTCAGGAGTTCATTGATAACGGCCGGTATGACTTGGGCTGTGCCGGGCTACGGGTGCTTATCAACACGCGGCGGGGATTCGCAGTCAACCAAGTAGAGCAGCTGCTTCAGGAACATCAACCGTACTCAGTGGACTTCACGGTGAACATGGCCAATGTTCTGTACGGACAGTGGCAGGACCACCAGACATGGACGGAATCACAGCTTCTTACCCTTCTTGAGGAGACACAGTCATTGGATACTCAGGCTATAACCGCCCTTTTAGAAGTGCTTCCCTGTCGTGATACAACGGCGCTCCAGCACGTGGATGAAGCGATCATCATGGCAGTTATGGCCTATGCGGAGGAGCAGGACGGATTCAGTACCGCGCCAGGTACCCTTTCTAAGGTTATTGCCGAGGCAGCTGCCCGGTATCCAAAGCAGTTCGTCGAATTCTGTCGTGCGCGTTATGACCAAGGAGATATGGGCGGCTCCCTGTTACCGACGTATCTTGATGTTGATACGGCACGTATGCAACGCAGCGATGAATACGCAGCTGCCGTCGATCAACTGGTAACCCTCATCCTGAATCCGGACTACCATGCCGATCTGTATTCTGATCTCTTAACCGTGTTTCCGACGGACGATGTTACCACCGGGCTTATCGAGAGAATTCCTTACTGTGATGCGGCTCAACTTGCTGAAATCGGCGACTACTGCAAACAATTCACTTTGTCCAATGCGATTGAGGAGTTACTCTTAGCAGTTCTGACAGAGGGCGTCGAGGATCTCCAAGATGCCGATGACGTCCGTGCCAGTGTGCTCATCGCATTAAGTAATGATGGAGAGATGGGCATGATCTCCGGCGACCGGAACTCGACGGAACTCGAGACGGTTCGCCGCTGGCAGGACGATTCCAGTCTCCCGGTCAGTGTCCGCCGGTTCGCCGAGGAAGCCGAGCAGTACCTATTAGACGATATCAAGCGGATGAACCAAGCTTTCGACCGCTAGTATACAGAAGGACCGCTAATCGTGAACCCTCTGATCAGTCCGAAGGATACGAAACACCGTCTATCCCCAGTGATATCTCTGTAGCAATAATACCACGATGCAACAATGCCCTGGCACACTAAGTCAGTTGAGACAGTTAACACCGGGCACAGAGAGGAGACCGAGACCGATCGGATGTGGCGACGGATCAGCCCGGTACTGTACTATACGGTAAAACAGGTTGCAGACCAGTCGGATAACACGGGTAGGGCACCTGTATACCAGGGTGGGCACAGTCACCGGTGACACGCATAAACAGGTCGAAACATACGACCTACAGCTTCCGACACGAACGCTCGAAGTCGAACACGTAGTGCGAACCGATTGGGACGATCTGTACGATCCATGCCCCGTCTGCCAGGGTACCGAGTTCGATCACCTCCGGTACGAGGGCGGGCACTACGGTCACCACCAGGAGACAGTTGTCCAGCGGTCCGACTACTGGGACCAGCAAGGCAGCCTGTACACGGCCTGTAAATCGTGTGATGAAGTCCTCTACAAGAGTCCGGCTTATGATGTGCTCAGATACGAAGAAGCAGGTCTCCTCGAAGACAGTTGACAACCGTTAGGCCATGGCCGCTGTGAACAGTATGAGGGTTTGATAGGTGGTGGTGAGCGGACTCCAGCAGGTTGATATGGGAATGCGCGTAATCGATGGACGGTGAATAATTCGCGTGCGGTTCTATGTTCCGGAATGGGATGACTTTGTTGACGCGAACTATGATTTCATCCATGATGAGCACTCATCATTGGATCCCCGTGAGCGGGATATCGCGTATATCTGGGATATTTTCGATCATGAGTCAACACCGATTGATGGGGTGTTGATTTCCCGGGAGCAGGTTGAGGATACCCCTGCGAAGTTTAACCGGATCACGGAGAACGGGGTCTACGATGCACCCATGCTGGATCTCCCAGAGTGGTTGCCAACGATCAGTGACTGCGGTGCGTGGGGGTACAAGGCATTGCCGTTCCCGCCGTACGGCAACAAAGGGATGCTGGAGTTCTACGAGACACTCAATGTATCCGTCGGTGTTACGATTGACCATCTCGTACTCGGCAGCGGCCACACCGCGCGGTTGTACCTGGATGAACGGGCGTTCCCGGACGGGTTTACCGCCTCAGATATTCCGGACGCGGTCACAGACGAGATCGATGTGATGACCGATGAATGGCCGACAGAGTGGCCAGCGTACGTCCAGGAATATGAGCCATCGATCTGTAGCACCGGGGTTACCGAGTTCGATACGACCGTGTTTGATCAGCCGCTTCCAGCAGTGCTGACCGACCTTGAGGACCATCCGCACGCGGTCTACCGGGAGGACGATATGTCGTTCCGGTACGATCTGACGTTAGCAAACGCCGAGGAGATGAAAGAGCTCTACGAGGCAGGGAAGTATTCGTTCCGTCTGATGGTTGCGGTCCAGGGATGGGATCCACAGTCGTATGAACAGGCGACCGAGGAGGTCCTCGATATGGGCTATCAGTACCTCGGGATTGGAGGGGTTGCTGGCAGCTCCGAGGAAGCAGTCAAAGACTGCGTAGAATCCGTTGGACAGGCGGTGAAAGCGTATGAACGCGAGCACAACACCCGGGTCGATACACACGTGTTCGGGTTTGCAAAGACCGGTGCCTTCGATGCGATCGGGCAAGCCGGGATGTCCAGTTTTGACAGTGCCAGTATGCTTCGGGCAGCATGGACCGGCGGCGAAAACTACCATTTAGACGACACCCAACGATACGATGCAATTCGCATCCGTTATCCTTCAAGCGGAGACGACCTTGGTGATGCCGTAGAGACCGCACTTCGCGGACAGGAGATGCTGTATGCGTTGCGGGCGTTCGATAACAACAAATCGATCGTGGACGCACTAACGGAGTGGCACGAAGCGGCGATCCCAGCACTGGATCAGCTTGAACCGTACCTGAAAGAGCACCGGCACGATGACCGGTACGATCAGTCGTTGCTCCGCGAGATCAAAGAAGAACTGCGGACCGATTATGCGTACGGCCGGAAGCTCCGGTCCAACTTCAGCGGCAAGTTCCGTGGCCGGCTCGCGAAACTACTGCGGAAAGACGATCCGGACAGTCCACTCCCGTTCAGCCAGTACCAAGAGCTGATCGACCAGGTCAGAACGGTCTTCACCGATCGGACACCGACAAAGATTGAGAAGATCAAGGACAAGGAAACGACATCCGGCGAATACGGGACCTACAAGCAACTGGTACCCCTCTTAGAGGATTACGTTGAGCATGTTAAGGATGAGGACTTACTGGACGGATACAGGGATTTGTTGCGTCGACAACCATGGCGCGAGTGTGGGTGCCCGATTTGTGAAGAGCACGGCATCGAAGTCGCGACCTTCCGTGGAAACAACCGGAATCGACGCCGTGGCTTCCATAACACGCACCGGTTCTACGAGCAGTTCGAACGGGCGTTACCGAAGATTGCGGTCCTGACACGGGGCGGGGTCCGTCTCTCCCGGAAGGATTCGGTCGAAACGTTCCTCCAGGACGATCGAAACCGGTTGTGGTCGCAGGTCCACGATCTTCCTGTCGTGGAAATCGGTGCGGTCACCGCGAACGGAGTACACGAGTGGTGGGAGACACCGCCAGCCTCGATTTCGTTTGCACCACATGCGATGCAGGCAGTCCTCACAGACTACTGCACCCGGTACCAGACGGTGTACATCGACGGCAGCAACTGGACCCCGGATCAGGAACTGATCGATGCTGTTGAAGCGACCGGCTGTGCGGTCCACCTACTCACTGACCCGACCGAGTTACGCACCGCGGTACTTGACCAACTGGGCTACGACACAGAGTTCGCTTCGGAACCAATGACCCAGTCCGGGATTACGGACTACTAACCATGCAGATACTTATCGTCGATCAGTGCTCGAAAGCGAAAAAAGGCGACGACCGGTACGAACCAGTCGATCCGGAAACGATTGCTACAACCCCACGGACCGATCTCATCAGCCAAGATGATATCCCTGCGGTACCGGCCACAGATCTGTATGAAGGCCGGCAACAACAACGGATCACCGAGGCGGTCAACCGGTTCGAGGAAGCCGGTGATGCGGTGGATCGAATCTTTATCAGTGCCGGGTTCGGCGTAATCGATTCAACAGATCGGCTGCCACCGTACAATATCACGTTCGCGGATATGACGAGCACCGAAGTCGATGACCGGGCCACCCAACTCGGGATCTATGAGGATCTCCGCCGCTGCCTCGACACCGGGACATACGATCTGGTGTTTTTCGCCCTGGGCAGTGATTACTACCGGAGTGCCCGGATCGAAGACCTGATCGAAGCCACGACGGATGCCCCCAGTATCGTAGTGTTCAACCGCGAAGAACTGGCCGCAGAGTATGACCATGTAGTATCCATCTCGGCCCGAACCGACGACGCAAAAGACCATGGAACGATCGTGATCGCGCTGAAAGGACAGTACCTGAAAAACTTCGCTGCCCACCGCGAAACCGGGAAAACACCCACCGAGACCGGCGATGTGAAACGGTACTGTACGGAAGATCCCTACCAGTCCGGTCTCAGCGACTACTAACACCGATAACTGACAGTCGGCTCCACTGAGTAACACGGTGTTGGATCCATCACCTTAGACGACTTACTTGTCTCCTAACTAGGCATTTTATTACCTGGCCCAGCTTAGCCGAGCGCATCCGGCATGCTGTACCGGCAACAAACACTTGAGACACCGCACGGGACCGTTGAAACACCGGTCCTGTTCCCGGTCAGGAACATCGGGAAACGGTCCACGGACAACACCCCCCAGTACACCGATGCTGTCCCGGACCTGCAGACCGCAATGGTGAATACGCGCGCGATCAGACAGCGTGAATCACAATGGCACCGTCTTCTCGATGGGAGCACGATCCGCGGTGAAATGGGGGCCTCGCCGGATACCGTTGTCTTTGCCGACAGTGGCGGCTATGGTTTCCAGACGGACGAGGTAGATACCACGCCCGAACGGATACTGGAAGCACAACAGGAACTTGATGCAGATATCCTGGGAACAGTCGATCGGCCACTGTCCCGGAATAACCGGGATGCAGAAAACCAGCACCGGATATCAGAAAGCACCGAGTATGCGCTTGCTGCAAGTGATCACCACGATGGGGAGGAACTCCTGTTTGCCAGTGTCCACGGGTTAGACCCGGAGACAGTCAGAAACAATATCAACTATTTGGAGAACCACGGTGACTTCGATGGATACGCTTTGGGGAGCCTGGTCCCGGTCAGAACGGACTACGAGAAGGTCATCCGGTTGGTACTGGCAGCACGACGGACGACAGAAAAGCACCTCCATGTGTACGGGCTTGGTGGACTGGTGTATCAACCGTTATTGCTGTATCTCGGGGTGGACAGTTTCGATTCAACCGCGTTCATCCGCAGTGCAGCGAACCGAAACTATCTGATTCCTGGATTCGGCGGGCAAGAACTGTCGACGGTCACAGACCTTGCGTACCTGCCGTGTTCCTGTCCGGTCTGTTGTGATACGCCGCTATCAGAACTGCGTGAGGACCGCGATGCCTTGACCAAACACAATCTTTGGGCGCTCACGATCGAACTCCGGCGGTTCCGGTACATGGTGACCGCTGGCAAGGACATCGAGACGTACCTGGATCTTCGGTTCCAGGGAAACGAGGTCACCCAGCGAGCGTACCAAGCCGCAAAACAACAGGTGAGACGGTTCGTATGAGTGACGAACGGCCAACAGTCCGCCCAGTAACGCTTGCACGATTGGTTGAGGTCACAGATGCCTGTCTCGATAAGCCACAGACCAAAGCAGCTCTGGACCAGCAGTTCGATACGACCGATCGGCGTCTCCGGTCGATCATACTGGAAAGCCTGCGACTTGGTCTCCTCCAGTCACCCGCAGCCGCACCCGGTGAAGAAGAGGAGCCAGAGCGGTATGTAACAACCAGTGTTGGGAACCGGTTCCATCAAGCGGTGGTCAGCGAGGACTGGCAGCAGGTAAGCTCGATCCTGGAAACACGAAGCCCGCATTACGGTCTGTTCATCACCGTACTGGGCGAGGTCCAACCAGCGCATCTGGAGACGCTTCTGGAAGCACTTGGAGCACGGAACGACCATGCGCCGTACACGTTCAACCAGACCGGTATCGAGGTCGTCGGTGACTGGGCTGAACGGTTGGGAACAGTCCAGCGCAACGCTTTCACCGGGGCATACTACCTCGTTGAGCGGTCAACACCTCCGCCTAATTTCCCGTACGTTCTGCTCTCCGTCTTCGATGAGTTGGAGGCACAGGCCGGTGTCAAACTGTCCCAGCGGTATGTCTCAATCCCACAACTTAGAGAAGAGCTGTGTGAACACACCCGGTGTGACCGGGCCGCCTTTGATACCGGTCTCACGGATCTGGTCAGCCAGAACATCGGGAAACTGGAACTGCTGGGAGCACCGACCGACACCGGTGCAAAAGACGCAGAATTAGGGATCAAGCAGATCCGACTGGCAGACGACGACAATCTGGTCACCACCACACATTCGACCGAACAGGTCATGGAAGGCGTCGAACAGTACGGGAAACGATACTACTACCTGGCAGTTCACGATAAGACAATCACCTTTGACCCAGACCCATGAGCACCAGCTTCACCATCACGGATGAATCGCGCGATTATACCCGGTACAGTCTTGAGGAAAACCCGTTCCCGTATAGTCCGGTTCCCGCAGAAGACCCGACCATCTACTGTGGACAGGACCATGTTGTTGAGGCGGTAAGCGATACAGTCTCAACGCTGCTCAGTACCGGGAAGTCAAAGCACTTGGTGGTGACCGGGAAGTACGGGAACGGAAAGAGCCATACACTGAAATATGCCCGGTCATTGGTCCGAGACCGTGAAGATGTCGTCGTCGGGTACGTTGCCCAACCTGGCGACGGGTTTCACGACATCTATCATGAGTTCATGTACGACATCGGATTCGACCGTGTACAAGAACTCGCATACGAGTATCTGGCCCGGATCACACGGGATGAAACCGATCGGAATCCGATCAGCGGCACAGCCATGCAGAACTTGATTGATGACGGAGATGTCCTGTTATCAGATATTGTGCCTGCCGCGGTTCAACGGTTGAGCGATGTCACGAAGTTCGCTGACTTTGCCCGGGCAATGGTCCATATGGTCTACGAGGATACGAATCTGTACGCCTGGCAGTGGTTGACGGGTGAAGGCATCCGGTACGAGCAGCGGAAGACCATGGAGATCCATACCGCCTTGGATGACGATACGATGACCGTCCGAGCGTTCACCTCGTTCAAGAACCTGCTGCAGGACCTCGGATACATCGGTGTGTACGTATTCATCGATGAGTTCGAGTCTATCGCCCAGTTATCGGCAAAAGAAAAGCAATCGACCCTGAACAGTATCCGCCACCTGATGGACCAGAACAGCTCCGGATTGAGCATCCTGTTTGCCTGCGCTCCCGAGGTTTGGCAAGAAGTGATGCAAGAGTACCACGCGTTCTCCGAGCGGATCGGGCACGAAGTCGCTTTACGGCCGTTGACCGATGACCAACTCTACGAGCTCGTAGAAAGCTACCTGGATACCGCACGACCCGATGACCAAGCCGGGCTGGACCCCTTTACTGAAGACGCACTCCAGGTCGTCCTCCAGCGGTCACAGGGTAACATCCGGCAGGTCCTTTCCATCTGCAGCCGCGTACTTGACGAGGCAGCCGATAACGAGAAACAGACGGTCAAAGATCAGTTAGTCCACGAAACGCTTGAAAAGCAGTGACTCAGGGGGAGCGTAGTGAATTAGTTAGATTGACTCACTGAAAGAAGGAAAGATCCGAGTCCGTTGAAGCAGATACAGAAGAGGCAGTTACTGAACTGCTTAGTGAAACTACCGGTACGTTACTGAGGTGCGGCATCAATCATCGCATCGTAGAGGTACATGAACGCTTGGACGGGTTCGCTTGTCATATCGACACAGTACCGTTGGGCGTTTCCGACCTGATCCGCGCGTTCAATAAGACCGTATTCAAGGAGGAGTTCCTCGTTGTTGTAGAAGGTTTGACGGTCAACCTTGGCCTGTTCTGCGATATCTGCAACGGTTAGTGGAGCACCTGCTGCATCAACCAGGATGAGCAGGATCCGGAGATTTGCCGGCTTGTTGAAAACTTCAATAATGGGTTCTTCTTGGAAAACCCGGTCCGGATCAGTTGTTATATCGATATCACTGTTACCCAGGTCCTGTGGTTGATCGGGATTGTTAGGACACATAGTCCCTACCATGAGGCCTGGGTTAGAAAGTCTTTCGAACTGCTTCGGAAGTCTTGCGAAAAGAGTTATGCAGACATCGGACCTAGGTTAGATTGGGCGAGGAACAGCTGTAGTTGAGTTAGACTTAAAGAGCCCACAACAGGTAGTTAAGAAGCTATACGATGTGCCGCGGAATTCCGGTCAGCGATCCAGGTTCCGGAGGGCGATCGGGAGTTCCTCTTCGGACATCCCGTGTTCGAGAGCGAAGTCCCGTGTCAGGCGACGCATCTCAGCATCATCGTCCGAAGCCGCTTTTACCGTGCTGGACGCAAGGCGGATGAGTGGTCCGCCGTCAGCGTCCGCGATGCCTTCAACCGCTCGGCGTACCTCGCCGAGTCTGGCATCTGTTACTCCTTGCACGGCAACAACTTCGACACTGGCGGGTAATTCACCACGCTTGTACAGCTTCCAGGCCTTAATCGCGCGACTCGCCCAAATTCGGTCGGTATTATCCGTCATTCTATACACCTCAATTCGCCAACGGGGGATTTCCCTCGTAGCATAGTCATCTCTAAGGACCCCTCTTTACAAAAAGGTTTGGATTACTCACCTTATTGGAGGGGCTGCTAAAGTAGTCCTCCACTACTACCCTTCGGCCGAGGCATTATCTCGGTAATCACATATTTTCTGCTACGGCAGTTCTCGCAGTTCGGATCGAGATAAGCGGGTAATCCAACAAGAGTTAACGCGGTCTGCTTATCGAACCAACCTGGGATAAGGCCGGTTGCTTATCTCGCAGCGTGGGGAAATGATTATGAGGTCAGGCCAATAAGAGCCCTATGTTAGGGAACTAAGCCGCCCAGACAAAACACGAATGTAATTATGAGTGAGAAAAATAACGCTAATGAAGCCGAGCTGGGTGACGTCTCGTTTCAGCCATTACCAAATATTATCACGGCGTTTTCTGCAGATGCGTCTCCGTTCGAGGCACTTGCAGAGAGTGTCGACAATTCGATTGACCACGTGCGGTCGCGGGCGTACGAAGGGGAGGACCCGCAAGACGACTTAGAGATCAGTATCACGTTTGATGTTGGGCCAACGCCTGCAGAGAGTAGTATCGCGATTGAGGACAATGCTGGCGGCGTTAGCAGCGAAAACCTTTCACGGTTTTTTCAGTGGGGAGCATCAGTAACTGCACCGGAGTCAATCGGTCGGTTCGGGGTAGGTGCATCACGGATTGCAGCGCTCGGTGAGCGGATTATCTATCAGTCACGAAGTCAGAACCAGGCGGTGGGGTACGGGTTCGAAGTGAACGTTGCAGAAATGGAGAACCATGAAGGAGACGTCACTGAAGACACATATACTGCCAACCGAGAAACCGTCGAGGATCTAGAGGAAGGACATACACGTGTCATCATCCGAGACCTAAAACGGTCAGTGCCTGAGATCCTCGGTATCGATACCAACTCTGCCGTTGATGAAGAACAGCAGATTCTCAACGATAATGTTGCTGAAGAGGAATGGCAGACCGCTATCGAAAAGTTTGCCAAGCAGTTCGGTGACTACTTTGAGCGATATATTACGGAGGGAGTCCAGTTCGACGCAGAGTATTTCCGAACAAGCACTAAGCAGATTGACGTCTCAATCGATGTCCATTTAGAGGATAATGGGGTTTCACTTACAGAAGAGGCTTCTCCACCCAGGGAAATTGATTACTCGTATCTCCCATTTGACTCGTTAGGTCCTCGCCGGTATGAGGGGGTCCCATTCGATCAAGATGATGAAACCGCCCCGGAGAACGCATCGATCCGCGCAGATATCGAGGTCGGGTTGATGTGTAAGGCGGACAGGGACCAATCCGGCCTCACGATTCTCGCCAATAACCGGAAAATCCTGTCCCGGGATACCAGTAATCCGTTGTTCTCAAGTGACTATCTTGGTCGGTTCCGATCGGAGTCCGGTCATGCCCGGTTGGTCATCGAGGTCTCACTCAGAGGAGAGACAGAGGAGATGCCGATTAATAGTCTCAAATCTGATCTCGATATGAATTCTCCTGTGGCAGAGCCGCTTCTCCGTATCGTGAAGAACGCTGCGAAGCAGTACCGGAAGCAGACGTACTCAAGTATGCCGGATTGGATTCTAAATGTCTACAATCAAGAACACTCGTTTGCTGCGAACAATGGGGAAGTTGCAATCTTTGATAAATCGGATTCAACAACGAATTCTGCCCGGTTCCGGAACCAGCCAGGAAGTAGCGGAAAACGGGAGTTCGCGGAGCGTGATCGGCTGAGAGCAATTGTGAAGGTACATCAAGCACTGCGAATATCTGATGAGAGTCCGCTTCTGCCCAAAGAAGTAGCAGCGTATAAACGGTACTTCAATTCGGAGTACCAAGAGGAGGTAGACGATCTCGAATTTGCGTCTGAGAATCCAGTCGAAACGGAGGGGCCAGAACTGGACTGGGAGGAAGTAAGCATCACTGCAGATGCGGACAAAATCTATCCAGTTAGTACAGTCATCCAGATGGCGAAACAGCACTCCAAGGCTGGCGGCCGTATTGATGAGGGAGATGTGCTGGAGTCGTGGAAAATTCCGCGATACCAGGAGGAACTCCGGAAAAGATTCGGAGTCCAGGATTTGGATGAGGCAGATATCGAAGTATGGGATGAGCTGCCGGAGAACGTCCTAATTGAGGGCGCTGTAGACCTTGTGGACCAGCTAGAGTGGGTGCCTGATAAGGAGGATATGGATGAGCGAGGAATGTACCCGTCCGAGCTTTATATCGAACGATTTGGGTCCTGGGAATCAGTGCTGGTATCGATAGGAGCCATAGACACGCCAACAGAGGAGGAAACACTAACAGAGACAGATAAGACAACAACGGAAAAAAGCACAGAACGAACTCCAGCAGACGGTCAAGCACGTTCAATGAGCTCCGTGGATAGCAGCGGACAGTCTCTCGACACGACAACAGAGTCAGTAGATGCATCAACGGGCAGCAGTGAGAGAACTACACGGACTTCATCTTCAGTCAAAGGTCCCGGAATCGCAACAGAAAGCGGATACTATCGCATTCCAGAGGAAGACAAAGAACTGCTCGAAGATGTGTTAGGGATTACTGAAGAGTCGGATCCAGAAGAGGCATGGAAGTCACTGAAGGCAGTATTGGAATGGTATCAGCAGGTGCCAACTCCAGAGTAGGCAACATCTTGGTAGAACCTTTGCTGAACACCCGCTACGGTCGGGGTCACTGGAAGACTGAGGCAGCACCAGTTAGAGGGACCGCATTGTGAGTCGCTTTTCAAACTCGTCTTCAGTCTGTTCGCGGATGTATGCCCGGACGTCTTCACGATTTTCTTCGAGGCCGAACTCGTCGTCGAGGACATCGAAGGAAAGTGCATCAAGGAGGTCGATAATCAGATCGACGCGACGGTCCTGGAGTGTATCGTAGGTCCAGAGCGAGTTGAAGTAATCCGTGAGGTCCTGGTCGATTTCGTCTCGTTCCCCATTGTCAACTGCTTCTGCCTGAGTTATGAGTTGGCGCAGCTTATCCTCGTCAATATCGTCGTTTTCAACCGTGAAGTACCGGTTGACCGGGATATCCCGGAACCCGGACAGGTCTTTGTAGTACTGGACCATCTTTTCTGCCAGCGGCCGGTCACTTGCACTCAGGTTGTCCACATCACGGAGTAAGAGGAAGTTCCCGATATCGTCGATGAACCGTTGTTCGAGGTATTCTTT
Organism: Natronococcus sp. A-GB1; assembly: GCF_029688845.1. Taxonomy (GTDB): domain Archaea; phylum Halobacteriota; class Halobacteria; order Halobacteriales; family Natrialbaceae; genus Natronococcus. The sequence goes on from NZ_JARUKW010000018.1 coordinate 70,296, forward strand.
GATCTCGTCTCGGCGGTCGAGTTGTTCGTCCGAGAGGGCAGCCTCATCGGTTTGGGCAAGTTCAATGTACTCTTCGACCTCGTCAACAATTTCGATAGCATCAGAGTCGGTTTTGAAGAATTCCTTGGGCCAGGTGGCATCACCGGAGCCCCGAACCAGGTTCCGGGGAAGAATATGCTCAAGATGGATGTTGTCCATTTCTAGTTCTCGGGAGATCGAACTGACATTTTCTCGGAACTGCTGGTTGGAGATCTTCGCGAAGAGGAGTTTGGTGTAGGTAGTATCCCAGGACTGGGATTGGGCGATGATATCGGCAAAGCCGTCAGCAAACAACTGGGAGGAGTTCGACTGAACCTCTTCAACGAGGAACTTCCGGGTCTGTAGGTACGGGTTCTCTCCTTCGGTGTCTTCACCGTCTTTGAACTGGTGGGTGCCATTGACGAAGATGTTAGCGAACACATTGGGATTCGCATCAATAAGCAGCCGTCGGGTGCTGAGTTTCTCCACGGTATCCAATAACCGGTAGAACTGCTCGGCATCACCTTCGGGATCGTTCGCCGTATAGTAGTAGGTATAGAGGATCAGTGGGTACCACTGCGAGGTCCCGAGCTCATCAAGCCGGATCAATATCTCCTGGCATTCGTCCCGGTACTCCGATGAGATATTCAGTTCGTTGTCCTCGACCTGTGGTTTCGTGATATCCTCATAGTAGGGAACGTATTTTTCGGCCTTGTCAAGGAACGATCGGGCGGTGGAGAGGGTGTTGAATCGCGGGGTGACATCTGAGTCGATGTTCCGGGTTGAAAACGCGTTGATGAGTTCGGAGCGTGCATCCGTGGTTGAGGACACTTGTTCCTCGACGATGCTCAGATAGACGGAGAGATAGCCTTCGATCTTGTTGCTGGTGCCACCAAATGCGGTGACGATATCCTCCCATTTGCCGATGTATTCGTCCCGGTCGGTTTCTTCGAAGAAGGCGTTGACGACCGTTGCCCGGATACGGTCGATTTTGGTCAGTTCAAGCCCGCGGTCGTTGAGGATTTCGAAAACCCGCATCCGGAAGTCTGGTTCTGCTTCTCGGATCTCGAAGCGGCCGACATAGTAGGATTTCTGAAGGTAGTTGTTGAGGTTGACCAGGGCAATGATTTGGCGGTCGGGATCATCGTCCTGATCGATCAGTCCCTGGATTTTGTCCTTGTAGAAGTTGTAGGCGTTGAGCAGGTTCTTGTTCGATTCGTAGACGGGAATAAACTTAGAAAGGACGGCCTCATCCGGATCGGCTGCTTCCACTATGTCCTCATCGATATCGAACTCGTCGATAAGGCTTGAGATCTTTGTGGCCTCGCTTTTGCGGCCATCGATATATGTCCGGTCGTCCGATAGCAAGTATTCGATCTGGGCCTCATCACCGCGGATAAGGACATCGAAAAATTCGACGTCATGCTTGTTCAGGCGAAGTGTTGTTCGCTGCCCGCCGAGGACGGTTGTCTCGTATAGAATTTCCTCGATCTGGTTGATGCTGTTCTCACACAACCGTTCAATCGTATCGTTACCAAATTCGTTCGTTGCACGGAGCCGATAGAACTCCTCCAAGATGGTTCGAAGCAGAATATAGATCGTGGTAAGCCGTTGCTGGCCGTCGATCACTTCCAGGGTGTTATCATCGCCTTTGACTGCGAAGTACATCGACCCGAAAAACACGTCAGAAACGTTTTCCTGCCCGCTTAGCAGCTCTGAGTCGACAAAATTTTGGATGTCAGACCAGATCTGGCGGTGCTGCCGTTCCTGCCAGGAAAACAGCCGCTGATACTCCGGGATCTCAAACCGCCAGTTGATCAGGATCTCGTCGACCGATTTCTTATCGATATTGAAATTGAGTTCCGTGATTTGGTTCATCACCTGGTAGTCACTGACAGTATCGACCTCGATGTCCCCAATCTGCTCGTAATCAATCAGAGTATTGAAGAGAGTGGGCGGCTCGTTAGGCATGTTCCCCTCTGTCGTGTACAAGTAATTCAAATTGTCGAAGAAAAGAGAACAGTCAACCCTCCGATAATTTGGGGCCTCTTTGAGGTAAAACCCAGAACACTGGGCAACGGAAACATCGACTCTGCGTAACAACATACCTCTTTACAGCACGTCTCTCACCGTGCCAAACCACCGCCGACGGACACAGCAGCCGAACATACCAGGACTCATCCGATTTGCTGCGCGGACGGGGATTCTGGACGATACACAGGTACAACGCCTACTGGCAGCAGCAGTTGGATCAACTACTGACCAGCGCCTACAACAGTTACAAGCCGTACTGGCAGCCAAGGCACTGCAGCAGCACCGGCAACCGTTCGAAACGCAGTCCCGGCCTGTCTCACCCGTAACGGACCAGCTTTCGATAGGGATATCGATCACCGGCAGCCGGTTCACACTGTCGGAGGACGAGCTCACTCAGCACGTATTGGCGATCGGGCAGACCGGGGCCGGGAAGACAACGTTGTTCTACAATGTGATGGACCAGTTGTCGGTCCCGTACTGGGTGTTCGATCTGAAGCAGGATTACCGGCATCTCTGCCAGCAGGACAACGAGTTGCTGGTAGTGCCGTGGACGGAGCTAAAGTGGAATCCGTTGGAGCCGCCGCCAGGTGTTTCGTTGCGGCGATGGGCGCAGGTGTTCAGTGAGATGCTTGGGCATGCAACGGCGTTGCTGTCCGGGTCGAAGAACTATTTGATGCGGCAGATGATCGAGCTGTACCGGGCGTACGGATTGTTCGACCGGAGGAAGCCGCCGTACCCGAGTCTGCACGAGTTACAGCAGTTTATCGAGACAGATAAGATCAATTACGTGCGGAAGACGGCGAACTACCGGGATACGGTGTTGAACCGGTTGGAGGCGATGACGCTGACCGCGGGCACGATCTTTGACTGTAGTGAGGGCTACCCGGTAGAGGAGTTGTTGAAACAGAACGTGGTCTTCGAGTTCGATGGATTGGGCACGGATCTGCAAAACTTTCTGATGGAAACGTTGTTCGCGGCGGTGTACGAGTACCGGGTTGCGCAGAATCAGCGGGGCGGCAGTTTGCGGCATGTGTTCTTCTTGGATGAGGGCAAGCAGGTGTTCAGTGTGTACAAGGAGCGGCAGGATGCGGCGGGGCTTCCGGCAGTTGATATGTTGACCGCGAAGATGCGGGAGTTCGGCGAGGGATTGGTCGTTGCGGATCAGGAGGCGACGAAGCTGACGGACAGCATCAAGGCGAACACGAAGACGACGGTCCTGCTGGCGACCGGGGATGCCACCCAGTTCCAGGACATCGCCGCAACAATGGCTCTGTCCGACCGACAAGCGAGCATCGCCCAACGACTGGGGACTGGGGAGGCCATCGTTCAGACTGGGAACCGTGAACCCTGCCCAGTCCGCCTCGATAACTACGAGCTGGAGAAAACAGTGTCCGATACACGCCTTCGGAAGATACAGCAAGCTAAGTGGAACGCATTATCGTGGACACCGCGTGACCGGCCGGATACGTTCCTACAAGAGGCCACCCCAACCGACGGGGAGTCCACAGAACCGGTGATCCCGGACGAATCACAACCCGATATCGCCCTATCGGATGCAGCAGACCACCTGCTAACAGACGTTGTAGAACGGCCGTTCGCATTCCTCACCGAACGCTACGACCGGTTCGATAACGTCTACCAGGGGAACAAGGCGAAAAACGAACTCATCGAGACCGGGCTCGCAGACGAACAACCGGTCACCGTGGACGGGGGAGTCCACAAGCTGTTGGAGCTGACCGAACAGGGCATCGACTACGCAAAGACCGTACTTGAACTGGACCCAACCCATCGGGGCCGCGGCGGGATCGTACACCGGTACTGGCAGCACCGCCTCGTCCAGTTGTTCGAAGATGCGGGATGGACGGCCAAACGGGAACTGTTCGATGCGGATGTCTACGTCAACATGGCCGAGACCGAACTCGTGATCGAGGTCGCAATGGGCAACAACCAACGCGAAGTCGACCACGTCCAGCAACACCTTGCCGAAGGGTTCGATGCAGTCTGGGTACTCTGCCGCGACACAACGGTGAAAACGGCATTGGAGCAACGACTGGCAGACCAGGACCTGTTAGATGAACGCGTCGTAGTTAGGACAGTTAGCGAGGTATGCAGTGGTGAGAACACTGCGATTTAGCAGTTAGGGCAATTCGGGGAAGCCGAATTAGGTTCTAGAAGAATACCAAAAGAACAACCGGTGAGCATAGGCGAGAGTTATCAGGTAATCTTTTCTATCGTCTATGCGATGTATAGCGTATGCCTGATGATCGGCTCTCATACAGTACAGATATTCGCAATGAGGATCCCACCTCGGACCACCAGGGCGCGTTCAAGCGAGGATGGCGGGATGCTGACAAGGGAGAGGAGTATATCGAAGATATGCACGAAGAACTGACCTGGCACAATCTTGGATGGCGACTCGGTGTCTTATTCGGTGAGACATCAGACGAATTGAAACAGGAACTATTTGAGTGGTGCAAGGCCCAACAAAACAAGCGATAAACCAGCACTCCATACTAAAGAAGCTGCCACCGGTTCCTGATTCTATACGAGATTTCGCATCAGTCTCATCGCCCTCCCAATCGAAGCCAGGATTTGTGGTATAAGTTCCAACGGACACCGGTATGCTAGAGTCTCATACGGATTTAAAAGTAGGTCTCCGTGTTTCCGTTGAAACCCATATGAACGAAGGTGTTGGGAACCCAATATAATGTACAGGCTCTCTACGGCTGTTTTTAAGCCCCGAGCGGGCATTGAACAGACCGTACAAAGCCTCTACATCGGAAGTGGGGGTGAGACCCCTGCAACCGAACCGTGGTGTTCCCCAGCAGCTTCGATGATGCACGCGGTGAAACTACGGTATGTCAACCACACAGTACGTCGATGTTGAACGCACCCTGTCAAACCTGTCTCAAACCGATCTGGCCGACCAGGATATCGCAGCGATCACCGAGTTCGTCGATCACTGTGCGGCCGAAGGCCTCAGCGAGATCCGGCAAACCCGGCTTTCCTCCGCCTTGAAAAGTATCCTGGAGAATATCGCCCCGGACGAGTTCCATCTACCGGAAGCAACCGAACCAGAGCTCAAACGGGTCGTTGCAGCGTTGAACCGGAGTGACTACAAGGCCTCCAGCATCCACACGATGAAATGTGCCCTCAAAAAGTTCTACAAGGTCGAAAACGGCGGGCACAACGAACCGGAGAAAACCAAGTTCTTCGCCGTCGGGAACCCGGATACCACCGTCACCCAAGAAGACCTTCTGACCGACGACGAACTGAAACGGTTGTTCCGGAGTTTCGGTAATCTCCGGGACCGGGCACTGACCATGGTTTTCTACGAATCCGCAGCCCGTATCGGAGAGGTCCTATCCCGCAACATCGGGGATTTTACCTCGAACGGGAACGGCGATTTCATCCATCTCGAAGGCGCAAAACAGACCCCGGATCGGACCAACCAGCTTGTCCGGTCCGGCCGGGTACTCCGGGAATGGCTGGTCCAGCACCCATACGGCGGCGAACTCGGGGACATCCAGGACCCAAGCGCCCCGCTGTGGGTGAAAACCGAACAACACCAATGCCGCCACTGCGGGGACATCCCACACCACCATGATGAGACCTGTCCGTACGACCCGGACCTGGCAGACCGGTTGACCTACGGCGCATACTACCGCCGGTTCCAGAAAGCCTGCGAACGGGCAGAGATCCCGGAGAACAAACGCCGGCCGTACAACCTCCGGCACACCCGGTTGACCGAGGTAGCCACCTTCATGGGCTACGAGCAACTGAACAAGTTCGCCGGCTGGAAACCGGGCAGCGACCGCGCCAAAGTATACGTCCACCTCACCAACGATGATGTCAACCAGACGATCCGCGACCAGTACGGGCTCACCGGAGACAAAGATACACCACGCGATGTGAACTGCCCGTTCTGCGATGCAACCAACCAGGCCTCCTACAGCGAGTGCCGGACCTGCGGCCGCCCACTCGCACTGAAACAACAAACCCAACAGAAGACGGATCTAGAGACACTGGAACGATTGAAAGAACTGGAAGAAAAAGGAGTGTTGGACAAACTGGACCAACTCGATCAGATTGCAGAGTGACCAGGGGTACCACTGGAGCGTATAGGTCATGCCTCCAGCGGCCATTCTTTCTTTTTTATTCAGCAGATGACACTGCCCGGTACAGTTTCTTTACCAGGTCTTTGGCCGGCAGTAGTATCCAGAAGACCAGTGGCGAACCGACCATCAATACGAACGCAAAGAAGACAGGTGCCATGAGCCAGGCCCCTTCTCCATTACCGAGGTCAGCAGATATTGCTCCAAGAGCCCCGAATGGTAGCGTCCCCATGAAGATGAGAAACCCGACTCCAAGACCGGCTACTCCGTTCAGGAATCGCCCCATATAATAGATAATAATTTTGTCATTTATATATCCATAACATAATTTTTGCAGTGTAGAAAGGCGCATCGGAACCAGGGCGTTCCTGGACCGCATTAAGGACGCATCGATATCCGTGGAGGTGATGAGCCGGTCCCGTGAGATAGTAGAAGCCGAAGCGTTGCTCGAAGAAGTCGCGGCCTGGTCAGATGACCGCATAGAACGCTTGCCACGATTGTACCAGGAGAAGGCTCGAGAGTACCGAGAATTAGCGTCTTCTGAGGAGATATAGGAAGGCTCTGTACCGTCTAAGACTTGTATAGAACCTACTGGAAGTCGGTGTAGTGATCGCCGGTATACGGGTGTTCGTCCATGAAGCGGATGCTGTCGATGCGGGTGTCGGTACTGGAATGTTCGAAGTCCCAGCCGATGTCTTCTGATTGGCCGGTGTCTTCAGCGCTGGTTGAGGCCATCTCGTTACCTGTTTCAGGGTCGTACATCCAGAAGTAGATGTGGCCGTCCGCCCAAAGGGCAACGAATTCGTAGTAGTTGTTAGGGTCATAGCTGCTGTCGATAGATGTTGTAGATAATCGTTCCCACGGGTCCCAGCGGTCGTCTACGTATTCCCATATCTCGAGTTGATCGTCGGTGGCCCGGTAATCTACTGTATAGGAGGTATCATAGTTGTTACCGTGGTTAAAGTCCAGGATTGGCCAGTCGTCTCCTTGCCATCGCCATACCAGGAACCGGCCGTCCTCGACGAAGTCTTCTCCGGGGGCATCCGCCAGCAGGAAGGCCTCGCTTGTCGTGACGTGTGCGGCGTATCCCCGGTCTGCATCGCTGTCTGATACGGTGGTCCAGTCGTTCAGTTCAGTATCGTCCCATGCATCCTCGTTAAATGTACCCGCGGCGAAGGTATCGATCAGGGTGTAGTCGACGGTGGTGAGGTCTTCGGCCCGGGTGGTGTCGATGATGTGGTCCCAGAACGCTACTTCGCCGATCTCCCCGGTGAACGGGAAGTCGGTGCGCCATGCGTCGTAGCCGAACGCAAGTGGATCGGAGACGTGTTCGGGTTGTGTGCCGTCCATGCTGCTGGAGCCGAGGTAGTCGCCGTTCAGTGTCAGGTGTTGTTCGTCGCTGGTGAAGTCGTGGGTGACCACGATCCGGTTGAGGCCGCCGTCGTTCCCGTCCTCGGCGAGGTCGACGAACGTGTAGTCGCGGCCGGTATCGGTCTCGACTTCGGCCCAGAGATTGCCGCTGTCCGTGATGGCGAGGGCGTACTGTCCGGCGGTACCGGATGAGAGGGAGACGCCTTTCGCCATAAGGGTCTGGTGGCTGCCAATGGTTTCGCCGATGAACTCCACGTAGTAGCTGAAGTCGTCGTCAAAGTTCAGGGAGTCATCATCGCCGACGTCAACGCCGTCTGTCTCGTCTGTGAATTGCAGACCGACATCGGTCACAAACTCCGGTTCTGTGATCCAGGAACCATCACCGATGGTCCCGTCCAGATCATGGTTGCCATCATCGCCCACCGTGTCGCCGCTCCCTTCATCTATCGGCCAGTAATGCATCACCTCATCCGTCAGATGCGACACAACGATACTGGAAATCATGTGTGTTAACGTGCCGCCGGGTTTGATCAAGACGCCGCTCTGCCAGCCGATATTCAGGTAGTGATTCTGGAAGTCGATGCCGAGGACAGCGTCAGCCAGGATTGTGACGACTGATTCGTCTTCCACGTACACATTCTCGGGAGCAGCGGTTTCCTCTTCTATTGTACAGTCCTTCGTCACCACCCAGTCACCGCTGTCTGGGATGTCACAGGAGAAGTCGGTTTCGAATGAGACAGTTGCCTTGGTGGTGTCACCGGTGGTACTGGTCGCATACACGGCAAGGTGGTGACTACCCTCCTCAAGATCGTCCAGTGTTGTGTTAGGAGAGAACGTAACGTTCGATGCATCGTTCAGGCTGTACTGCCAGGTATCGATAGAGTCGTCCGCGGTCACTTCCAGGGGGATGGTACTGGTCGAGTAGGTCGTGTATTCGGGGCTGTGGATGCTGACGATGGGGCCATCAGGTTCCTCCCATTCAACCGTGATGTGGCCGTGGTCACCGTCGTCACTGGGGTCACCTCCGTCAGCACCGGTACCGGTTGTATCGATGCTTTCGGTGTCTGTCCGGGCCTCGGCGTCACCGTCATCACCATCATCGTTTGCACCGTATCCGCCTTCTCCGCCAACGATACCATCTCCGCCGTCTCCGCCTTCATAGTCGGTATCAAAGAAGTCAATACGTGCGCCGCCGCCACCGCCACCGCCGGCAACCAGCAGATCGTCATCAGAAGATGGGTCAACAACAGCAGACATGCCGCCGCCTCCACCGCCTATGTAATCATCCCCATCCTCATCTGCTGACGGGGCGTCTTCACCATCCACGCGCCCCCACCCGCCTTCGGCCTGCTCGGCGTTAGTGCCGTAGTCATCGCCTTGGCCGCCCTCGGCCACGTACAGGTCAAGATGTCCATATCCTGAGACATCGATGGTGGCCTCGATCATGCCGCCGGCACCACCTGATCCTGGGTTTTCATCCTCGTCTCCGCCACCACCGCCCGGGCCTTCAACTGTGAACGTAGCTTCTTCGACGCCGTCAGGGACGTCCCAGGTCTGGGGTTCGTTGTCCGGGTCGTACGAGAATTCTTCCTGTTCTTCTGCTGCCGCAGCAGGGAAAAAAAGGAGGAGTGCGGTCAAAAGCAGGAGTGTGCGAACCGACTTGTTCCGCATCGTCATCACCTAGCAGTTCCCGAAACAGGCGTCGCCGGACGGACGGAATTCGATGTGGCTCGCGTTGACGGTGGCCGGGTCAAGATCTTCGATGTCGACTGTGGTGTTTGTGATGGTTTTCACATCCTCAGTGGGAGGTGTCTGTGTGGAGGCTGTATCCGGGTGACTGGGGTCCGTAGAGTCTGTTTGTAGCATGGTCCAGCCAACGGCGGAGCCAAGGACGAGAAGGATACCGGCGGCCAGTAGCGGAAGTTTTCTGCCCGGGGCAGTGTCTCTGGCCATGTGCCTACTCACAGTATTAATGATGCGTATATTTGTTTATATATGTTGTCCAACGGCTTTTGTTGGCTAGTGAACTGTGGGGAGGAGTAACCGACAACAGGCAGTGGTTCGCAGTGCGTGGGTGTGGGGATGGCGTATGTCGATTACGATCTGTGGGATGGGCAGGATGCGGACCTGTCCTGGACGGCCGTCGCACAGTTGTTGGAGCGGTCGCAGTCCCGGGAGACCGATCGGGTGGACGCTGAGTTGGACCGGATTGACCAGCAGTTGGCTCGGCGGGATCGGATTCATACTGAGATCGTGGACGAATTGGAGTGGGAGATCGAACGGTATACCGCCCAGTTGGAACGGTTGTACCGGTCAACGATCGGGACTCAACACGGAGAACGGACAGCGATAAAAGACCGCTTGGTACGGTTACAGCAGGACCGGCGGGAGGAGCAGCGACGGCACTGGCGGGACCGGCAAGAGTTAGAACGGGAGCGTCGCGATCTGCTGCGGGACTTGGCGGCGATCGAGGACGAGGATCTGTCAGAGCTCCTGTAACGGGGTGAGATTGAGTTCTCGGGTTTTGCCGTGGGTGCCGCCGTAGTAGTAGGTGACTTGGATCAGATTCAGCAGTTCAAGGTGGACAAGATAGTCGTTGATCCGGCGGATCGTTAACGGGTCGATGCGGTGCTCGTGACAGTATTCGGTATACCGGGTGTAGACGGTCCCGGTCGTAACGGTGGTCGAGCCGGCGGTCGTGTCCTCGATCGTGGTCAACAATGCGTGGTGGTGCCAGGTGAAGTCCGCAAGCAGATCGTCCCAGTACCGGTGTAAGGCGTCTGTTCGTACGGTATGAAGCGTGTCTGCGGTGACCGGGGTATCCCGGTGGGTGGCACATTGTAGCCAGTGCAGTGCCAGGGACAGGTTCGTTGTCGTTTCTGTAAGATAGGTGAGCGCCTCGGTGGTGACCGCATCCGGCCCGCAGACCGTGTCAACCCGGTCACCGAGGATATCCGCTGCCTGCGGTTCAGTATACGGAGGGACAGGGAGATGATGGGGCCGGAACGTGCTGTAGGTACGTTCATCAAGGACGGTCTCAAGTGTAGGATGGACGGCGCTGATACCCACAAGGTATAGTTCAGTCTGGTCAAGCCGGGAGAGAAAGTAAAGCAGGTCGTTGCCGTTGTTTTCCAAGAGGAACGCAAGATCGTCGAGGACAACGAGCAGCGTGCCTGGAAGGACATCGGCGAGACGACGCTGGAGGTGGGCTGTATGATAGCCCGGGTTGAGGTCGTCGTCAGTGATCGCGGTATACAACCGGTTCAACACCTTGTACTGGGTATCGTACCGGCGGCAGGACAGATAGTAGGTCGGCGCAGTACAGGCGGGCAAGGCATCCTGGACGAGCAGTGTTTTTCCGGTGCCACGAGGACCGGACAGGTAGAGATGCTGCCTCGGTGGCATCACCGCGTGCTGGAGTACGGTCTGGACATCCGAGCGGTGAGCGATCGTCGATGGCCGTATCCCGGGATCAAACGAAACATCATGGTCCGTAGTCATCAGTACCAAGGGGTACAGACCACGGTTTCACCGGTTCGGAGAGGCCGTGTTTCCGTTGGCTGCCCAGTAGCACGATCCCCAGCACACCTTTTTAATATCCGCCGTCTTTTCCGCAGGCAGCGGCCTACTACACGGAATATCACAGAAGAGCCGGGTGCGGGGATGTGAACCGGGTTTATATGTGTTCTACCGCCGTATTCATGCGAAACACGGTCTCTCTATCCTTTTTTGTGGGTTTCAGATGACGGTTGCCTCTGTAGCGATGTTCGACGACCCGGATCGCCAGCACCAGCTGTTCCGCGCGGAGTCCACACTCAGTACCCGGTATACGCCGGATACGATTGTCGGCCGTGATACAGAGATTGACGCACTGGAAACCGCACTGGCACCACTGACTCGGCGTACTGTCCCGGAAAACGTGCTGGTGTACGGACCGGCCGGGGTTGGAAAGACCACGACGGTCACGCATGTCTGCGAGGAACTGGAAGCAGACACCCGGGTACGGACCGCAGCGATCAACTGCTGGCAGTACAATACGCGGGCAGCCCTGCTCAGCCAGCTTCTGATCGAACTGGGGTATCCGGCTCCACGGAAAGGAAACCCGGTTGATGAACTGCTGCGAACACTCCATGAGTGGGTGGCAAAACACCAGTCACTTGCTATCGTCCTCGATGAGTTCGACCGGCAACGGGCCCAGACCGAGATCATCTACGACCTGTACCACGTGAGTGCGGACGTCGACAACGAACTCGGAGTTGTTCTCATCTT
>NZ_JARUKW010000019.1 GCF_029688845.1 Natronococcus sp. A-GB1
CGCAACTTCCAGCGTGAGAGCGGTATGCACGATTAGCCTCAGTTTCCCGAGGTTGTCGCGCTCCAGAGGGTAGTTTGGCCACGTGTTACTGAGCTATCTGCTACGAGTCTAAACTCGTACAACTAGCATGGCTAAATCGGACTCCAATAGCAATGGCCTCCGGCAGGATCAACCGGAGTGCTCTTCCCCCGCGTTGGGGGAGGTTGGCGGAGTATGATCGGTTCACACTCACTTGAATCGTCTATCGTATATGGGTCCAGTTCGGTGGTGCCGAATCGCGGACCGATCGGGCGTCACCGAACTACCAAGGCTCACATCAGAACTCATCTGTACGGCGGACCGCAGGGGTGAGCTCCTCATCTTCTTCGTACTATAACGAAGTCCCCGGTTACTACATAAGGCCTTCGAACGCAAGTCTCGCCGACAGGGAGTCACAAACACGTGACGGCGGCTTGAAAGACAGATTCGGAATATCGGTTCTCGAGCAATTCAGTACTAATAGCCATCCCGAACGAGAGCCGGTACCGGACGGTCTTCGGAACGCGAATCACTCGAGCCGGTCTCCAGTCTACATCCCAACCGAGACGAGCAGAACGGAACGATGACGTTTCGAAATCGTATCCGATCAGCGCCACCGCCGCAGCTGCCGGCTTGTTCGAACGAGTATCGCCCGACGGTGATTCCGGTGTGTCATCTGAGGCAGTCGGAAGCCTCCAAGGTGCCGAAAGCGAGGTGTCGAGTTCGTCCACGAGAGCACCGATAGTAGCCTCGAAGCAACGAAGAGCCACAGCGGTATCGAGCTCGAGGAGCGTTCCGTAGCCAGCTCGCTTCGGTCTGCCCGGTTCGAACTGGACGGAACGGATCCGGCGACATCGAGTCGGTGACCGCTTTGCCCGGACCAACCCCGGCGATGATCGTACGCAGGAACCCATCGGTCCGACGACGGCGCTCAGCCCGCCGCAGTCCGTTCGCCGGGGAACCGATACAGTCATCGTTTCTCGTGGGATATATGGTAGCATGAACCAAATTGAGCGATTCGAGGAGATAGACGCACCCCCCGAGGTGGTCTGGGAGGTTCTGGCCGAACTCGAGGACGCGGCGGGGCGAACGGCGATCGAGCGATCGATCGACGCGATCCCGGTCGTGGGAGACCGCCTGCGTCCGGAGCGATCGGCGACCGACGGTCGCAACGGGTTCCTCGAGCCGGAGGTCCTCATCGCCGAGGAGGACCGTCGGCTCGTCCGCCTCGATCGGGTCGGCGTGCCGTTCGCCTTCGACAGCTACCACGAGTTTCACCTCGAGCCGATCGACGGCGGGAGGCGAACCCGGCTCCTCCAGCGAGAGACCGCCCGGGGTGCGCTCGTTCCGCTGGCGTTCGACGAACGACGGCTCGATCGGGAGTTCGAGGAGCGAAACCGGACGATCAGAGAGCGAGCCGAGTCGCGAGCGAGAGCATGAGACGGACTGCAGTACCGGATCGGGCGCGTCCGTATAGCAGCTTGCGAGGGCTCTAAAACTCGACCGGTACGTCTGAACGGTTATCGAGGAAGGTCCCGTAACTCCGCGAGCGAGTCGATCTCGTAGGTCGGCTCCGTCGGGAGGTCGTAACCGCGGCGGTGGTCCCGGCGAACGAACGCCGCGTCGATTCCGAGGGCGTCGGCCGCGGCGACGTCGACGCGGCTGTCGCCGACGTAGATCGGGTTCTCGGCACCGAGGTCGTCGATCGCGCGCTCGAGGTAGTACGGCTCCGGTTTCTTTCGTTGGACTCCCCCGAGCGTCGGCTCCCGTCCGTACCAGACGTCGAACGGGGCGAGCGAGCAGTGATCGAGGATGTTGCCGATCGTCTCGTGCTGGTTGTTGCTAACGATCGCCGTCGGCTCCTCGAGGCGCTCGAGCGCCGTAACATCCTCGTAGGGTCGTTTTCGTCCCTTCCTGAGTTCCTCGAGCTGGGCCTCGACCGCCGCGCGCTCGCGGGCCGCCCAGAGCGTCTCGGGCTCGAGCTCCCGGTCGGTCGCGACCGTGCGAAGGGAGTCGACGTCCGGACCGAGCAACGTCTCGACCTCGTGGCTCGTCGGCTCCGCGACTCCGACCTCGTCGAAGGCGGCGCGGATCGCCTCGACCAGGACTCCGCGATCGGTCGGTCTCGTCAGCACGCCGTCGTTGTCGAAGACGAATGCGTCGTAGCCCATCCGTTCGATAGAGTAGGGGCTGCGGGGTTTTGTCGGTTGTGCTCGGGCCCTCAGACCCAGCGATCGTCCGCGGATTGAAGTACGGGGGAGCGGCCAGCACCATCGATGGAGACCGAGGATTGGGACGGAAGGACGAGTCGGATCCGATCGCGGAGGGACGGCGATGGGGCATAGAGCACTCGTCGCCTACGAGCGACCGGATCGGCTCTACGACCTGCGCTACAGCCACTGGGGTGGGACGAGACTGGATCTCGTCGATCGGATCGACGACGAGCGCCCGCTCGCGGACGGCGCCGTCGAGGAGTCACCGGTCGCCGAGGCGGTCGCCGGAGAGCGGCTCCTCTCGGACTTCCTCGATCCCTGCAAGTACGAGGCGCTGTATCTCGCTCGCGAAGGAGGGAGCGACGGCTACCGCGTCGCCTGGCTCGAGTGGGACGAGCGTCGCGGAGGCGACCGCGGCGCGATCGTCGAACTCGAGCCGGGCGAGGCCGATCGCGAGTTCCGGCTCTGGTTCCGGGCGACCAAAACGGTTCTCGATGATATCGTCGAACTGTGGCAGTTTCCTCGAGACGCGGCACGGACGTACCTCGAGGCGCGGGTCGTCGAGGAGTACGATGGGGTTCCGTACACGTATCGCGGAACGTAGCTGCGCCGAGACAACGCTACACCGACGGGAGATGATGGCCGAGAACCGGTGACCGAACGGGATCGTTAAACCGTCTCACCGTCCAGTGGGAAACGATGGCACGAGTCGACCGACTCCGGGTGTATCCGATCAAGGGACTCGACGGGATCGACCTCGAGCGAGCCGAGTTCGTCACGGGCGGAACCCTCGCGTTCGACAGGGAGTTCGCGCTCGTCGACGAGAGCGGGGACGTCGTAAACGGGAAGCGAACGCCGCGCGTCCACGGTCTCGAGACCGAGTTCGATCCCGAAACCGGGGAGCTCGCGGTCGGGACCGGCGACGGGGACCGTCAACGGTTCGATCCGGAAAACGAGCGCGAGACGGCCGAAGACTGGTTCGGCGATGTCTTCGACCTCGAGCTTACCCTCGAACGCGATCGGTCGCTCGGATTCGTCGACCGGCGGGAGATGGGGCCGTCGGTGATCAGCACGGCCACCCTCGAGACCGTCGCCGACTGGTTCGACGATCTGAGCGTCGAGAGCGTCCGCCGGCGAATGCGAGCGAACGTCGAAGTCGGCGGCGTCGAGCCGTTCTGGGAGGATCGCTTCGTCGGCTCCGGGGCGCCGTCGTTCGTCGCCGGCGACGTCCGGTTCGACGGCGTCACGTCCTGTGGGCGCTGTGTCGTCCCGAAACGCGATCCGGACACCGGCGAGGAGCTGGCAGGATTCCAGCAGCGATTCGTCGAGAAGCGACGGGAGACGTTTCCGGGGTGGGCCGATGGGGACGCCTTCGACCACTACTACACGCTGATGCTCATCGCGGACGTTCCCGAACGATACCGAGATCACGAGCTCGAGGTCGGCGATCCCGTCGAGATCGTCGAGGAGTAATCTTCGGGATCAGTCTCCGGCGTCGTCGGCCGACCCGGTCTCGAGGTCGTACTCCCACTCCCGGTAGCCACCCTCCATGCTCGCGACGGCGTCGTTGTCGACGTCCTCGTAACTTCCGATCAGTCTGGCGGCCTGGATCGAACTCTGGCCGATCGGACAGGCGACGATCACATCGTCGCCCCAGTCGTACTCGTCGATCTCCGTCGCAAGCCTGGCCATCGGCACGTTGATCGCGCCTGGAATGTGTCCCTGCTCGTACTCGGATTCCGATCGGATATCGACGATCTGGATGTCGTCGTCCTCGAGCTTTGCCTTGACGTCTTCGGGGGAGATTTCGGATACCATTGTTGGGTGTCGGCGAGTGCCTGCCGTCTCGAGCGTCGGGCCGGACGGATCCGGTAGACCCCTCGACGGCGTCGGCTCGTATGCTCTCGATTGGGAGAGCGACCCGTTAACACCTTTCGGTCGGATCCGGCGGGTCGGGATCGACGAACGGTTCGACGCCACCACCGAGTGGACGAACGAGAAACGATCGGGTATGCCAGAACTGACATCGCTTTCAGATCTGACCGAGACGCCCCACGCCGAGGTGTTCGACGACGGCGGCGACCCTTGCGCGGTCCGGCTGCACCTCGAGGCCGACGAACGGATACCCGAACATCGCCACCCGGAGTCGCACGTGGTCTTTCACCTCCTGTCGGGCTCGCTCGAACTCTCGCTGGACGGGAGGCCCTACGAACTCGAATCGGGAGACCTCGTTCGGTTCGACGGCGACCGCGAGGTCGCCCCGCACGCCCTTGAGGAGAGCACGGCGGTGATCGTCTTCGCGCCGAAATCGGAGCCGTAGCTGGGAAATCGTTCGCGGCGACACCGTCGTGGATCCAGGTACTATCCACGTTCGTGGATACTATCCGCATTCCAGGACCGCACTGATGGCACAAACACGGGGATTTTTGTCCGTGTAGGACGCTATGGTCGACCATGACTGATGGGCGGGGCGAGACTCCCCGGCGAACAGGAATGACCGAGAAGTGCGGCGTCGTCGGCGTCGCGCTCGACGGTCGCGACGCGGCCCGACCGTTGTACTACGCGCTCTACGCGCTCCAGCACCGCGGACAGGAGTCCGCGGGTATCGTCACCCACGACGGCTTCCAGCAGCACAGCCACGTCGACAGAGGCCTCGTCGGCGACGTCTTCGCCGAGGGCGACCTCGAGGGGCTGGCCGGCTCCGCGGGGATCGGCCACGTCCGCTACCCGACGGCGGGCTCGCTCGACACGTCCTGTGCGCAGCCGTTCTCGGTCTCGTTCAAGAGCGGCTCGCTAGGTCTCTCGCACAACGGCAACCTCGTCAACGCCGACGAGATCCGCGACGAGCTCGCCGCCCTCGGCCACGCCTTCACCAGTGACGGCGACACCGAGGTCATCGCCCACGACCTCGCGCGCAACCTGCTCGAGGAGGATCTGATCCGCGCGGTCAAGCGCACGATGAGGCGGATCCACGGCTCCTACGCGCTGACGATTAGCCACGACGAGACGGTCCTTGGCGTTCGAGACCCACAGGGAAATCGCCCACTCTGTATCGGGCGCCTCGAGGATGGCTACATCCTCGCCTCGGAGTCGGCCGCCATCGATACGCTGGACGGCGAACTCGTCAGGGACGTCCGCCCCGGCGAGCTGGTCGTCCTCGATGCGGACGGGCAGGGTTTCGACTCCTACCAGCTCGTCGAGGAGGACAACACCGCTCACTGCTTCTTCGAGCACGTCTACTTCGCCCGCCCGGACAGCGTCATCGACGACACGCTCGTCTACGAGGCGCGTCGCGAGCTCGGTCGAAAGCTCTGGACCGAAAGCGGCGTCGAGACCGACGTCGTGATGCCGGTCCCCGACTCCGGACGCGCGTTCGCCTCGGGGTACGCCGAGGCTGCAGGTGAGACGACCCCCGACGGCGAGGCCCGCCCGGAGGACGACGACGGCGTCGAGTTCGCCGAGGGGCTGATGAAGAACCGCTACGTCGGCCGAACGTTCATCATGCCGACCCAGGACGAACGCGAGCGCGCGGTTCGGCTGAAGCTCAACCCGATCAAATCAACGATCGAGGGCAAGACCGTCACCGTTATCGACGACTCTATCGTCCGCGGAACGACCTCCACCCAGCTGGTCCAGCTGCTCAAGGACTGTGGGGCCAAGGAGGTCCACGTCCGCATCGGCGCCCCGGAGATCGTCGCCCCCTGCTACATGGGCATCGACATGGCCACCCGCGAGGAGCTGATCGCTTCCGACAAGGACACCGACGAGATCCGCGAGGCTATCGACGCCGACAGCCTCGCCTATCTCTCGACCGACGCGGTCGCCGACGTGCTCGAGACCGAGCGCATCGACCTCTGTCTGGGCTGTGTAACGGGTGAGTACCCCTACGACATCGAAGGCGAAGAGGCCGACCGCGAGGTCGATCGGCCCGACCTCGGGGGCCGAACGATGGCCGCCGACGACTGACGCCCACACCGTCCGCGATTCTTTCTTCGCCAAACAGATCGTAAGTTGCGACAATACTTATCCGCGCCGAGCCCACGCGTGCCATATGGTATCGCGATTCAATCCGCTTGAAATCGAGGACTCAGTATGACTCGCCGGCGAACGTTTCTCACGCTGCTCGGCGCGGCGGCTGTGGCGAGTGCGGCGGGTACCGGAACGGCGGAAGAAACCGACAGCGAGGAAGTGGGAGAAACGAGCGGAGAACTCGAGCCCGCGGAGGCGCTGCTCGCGTACGTCGTTGCGAACTACGGCGACCGCCTCGACGACGAGGACCGAGACGTGATCCGCGAGGGGATCGAGGGGTCGCTCGCTTCCGCCGACGCGTTCGGAGATGTCGGCCTCGAGAACGCGGACGAACCGGCGTACGGATTTAGCGCGTACCGGGGTGACCGGCCGTGATTTCCGACGAGATACTCGTCGAACCGGTCGACGAACTCGGCGGACGGCTTCGCGACGGCGAGTTCACGGTCCGGGAACTCACGGAGGCCTACCTCGGCCGGCTCGAGCGGATCGGCTCCGAACTCAACGCCGTCGTGACGGTCACCGACGAGCGGGCGCTGGATGCGGCCGACCGGCTCGACGAGGAATTCGAGGACGGCGAGGACCGCGGCCCACTGCACGGTATTCCCTACGGCGTGAAGGACCTCGTCGCTACCGAGGACGCGCCGACGGCCTGGGGCGCGGAACCGTACCGCGACCAGGCGTTCGAGGAGGACGCCGCCGTGATCCGACGACTCGACGAGGCCGGCGGCGTCCTGCTCGGGAAGCTCGCGACGGTCGAACTCGCCGGCGGCTTCGGCTACGACAGTGCGGACGCCACCTTCTCCGGCCCCGGACGGAACCCGTGGGACGTCGAGGCCTGGGCCGGCGGCTCCTCGAGCGGTTCCGCGTCGGCGGTTGCGGCCGGCCTCGTCGGCTTCGCGATCGGGACGGAGACGTGGGGATCGCTCAACACGCCGGCGGCCTTTTCGGGGATCAGCGCGGTCCGGCCGACCTACGACCTGGTGAGCCGCGACGGCGTCATGGCGCTGTCGTGGACGATGGACAAGGTCGGGCCGATGTGTCGCACGGTCGACGGCTGTCAGCGCGTCCTCGAGGCGATCGCGGAGCCCCGTTCCGAGGATCGGCCCGGGCGAGGGCCGCCGAAGGGCGTGCCGGGGACTCCTCGAGCCGACGACCGACGAGGCGACTTCGCGGTCGCCGTCCTCGAGAGCGCGGGCGAGGGCGAACAGGAGGGAGTTCGCGAGAACTTCGAGCGGACCCTCGAGACGCTCGCGGAGTTCGCGACGGTCGAACGCGTCTCGTTGCCCGACCTGCCCTACGCCGAGATGGCGGGGACGATCATCGACGCCGAGGCCGCGGCGGCGTTCGAGACGCTCGTCGAAAGCGGGGATGTCCACGAACTCGACGACGAACTCCACCAGCTCGGCAGCTACCGGGCGAGCACGGTGCTCGCGAAGGACTACGTCAACGCTAACCGCGTTCGGACGAAGGCGCAGCGCCAACTCGACGACCTCCTCGCCGAGTACGACGCGCTCGTCACCCCAGCCCGGGAGTCCGTGGCGAATCCGATCGAGGAATCGCTCGCGGAGTTCTTCGGGCAATTCGAGACGCCGCCCGTCAACGCCGCCGCGAACGTGACCGGGCTGCCGGGGGTGACGATTCCGAACGGCTTCGGCGAGCGCGGCCTCCCGACGGCCGTCGAGTTCGTCGGCCGCGCGTGGGTGGAACCGACGCTGCTCGCCGTGGCCTGTGAGTACGAGCGACGGACCGACCACGTCGACTACGCAGCGCTGGTCGAAGCGCTCGGAGGGGCAGTGAGCCGGGAGGCGCCACACGACGACGCGAATTCGGCGGCTACCCGCCGACGATCGAGCCGCCGTTGATGTGGATCGTTTGCCCGCTCACGTACGACGAGTCCTCGCAGGCCAGGTAGACGTACGCCGGGCCGAGTTCGCTCGGCTGTCCCGGACGACCCATCGGGACGTCCTGGCCGAACTCCTCGACGGCCTCGGGATCGTAGTCGCCGATCGTCGCGGGGATCAGCGGCGTCCAGATCGGGCCAGGAGCGACCTGGTTGACGCGGATCCCTTCGGGGGCGAGCTGCTGGGACAGCGAGCGCGTGAAGGCGACGATCGCGCCCTTCGTCGTCGAGTAGTCGACGAGCATGTCGTTGCCCGCGAACGCGTTCACCGAGGTCGTGTTGACGATCGTGTCGCCGTCCTCGAGACGGGGCAGCGCCTCCCGGGTCAGGTAGAAGTAGCCGTTGATGTTCGTCGCGAACGTCTCCTCCCACTGCTCGTCGGTGATGTCGGTCAGGTCGGTCTTGACGACCTGGGCCGCCGCGTTGTTCACGAGGACGTTGAGATCGCCGAACTCGTCGACGACCTCCTCGACGGCCGCCTGACAGAACGCGCTGTCGCGGACGTCGCCCGAGATGGTCAGGCTCTCCTGGCCCTCGTCCTTGATCATCTCCGCGGTCGTCTCGGCGTCTTCCTCCTCGTCCAGGTACATGACGGCGACGTCGGCGCCCTCTCGAGCGAAGTGGACCGCGGCGGCCCGGCCGATTCCGCTGTCGCCGCCGGTGACGATGGCGACCTTCCCCTTGAGCTTGCCGCTGCCCTCGTAGTCCTCGCGGATGAACTCGGCGGGCGGCTCCATCTCGCCCTCGAGGCCGGGCTGGCGGTCCTGCTGTTGCGGTTCGATCTCCTCGGCTTTCTCGCGCGCTTCGGGCCGTGTCATCGGCGGCGCTACCGTCCCGCGGCTGTTGGACGTGTGCGTTGCGAGTGACGGCAGGTCCAATTCGGCGGTATCAGGGCGTCCCAGCGGTCGTCGGCGTTCACCCGCTCCCGTTCCGGCGCGCGTAGAGGATCCCCGCGAGGAGGGCGATCGCGAACAGACCGAACAGCGGCCGGATCGGATCGACGTAGGTGGCGAGCCAGGAACTCCCGAACAGCGCGACGAGGACGGCGTTGCAGTGCGGGCAGGCGACGGCGAAGAAGCCGCCCGCGGCGCCGGCGTAGCCGCAGGCGTCGCCCGAGCAGTCGTCGATCGCCGTCCGCTGTGCGGCGTAGGTGCCGGCGAGGGCGGTCGTCAGCAGCAGAAATCCGTAGTCGAGGGGCGTCCGCGGAACCATCCGTTCGAAGATCGGCGTCGGGACGAGCCCGGTGACGACGCCCGTCACCACGAAAAAGGCGCCGCCGACGAGGAATCCGTTTCGAACAGCCCTCCGAGTCAGTTGCACGGATGGTTGTTCGGCCGTCGAGAGGAAAAACCGTCGGTTCGGCTCAGTAGCCCACGTGCAGGAGCCCGTAGACGACGATCCCCAGCGAAAAGGAGATCAGCCACAGCGTCGCCGCGGCGCGACCGATGCGAGCGTGGTTCGTTTGCGTCAGCTCCGCGGGCGAGTACGCCCCAGCCAGCAGGAGCGCGTGGTAGACGAGGGGGATACAGACCACCGCGAGCAAGATGTGGATCGCCAGGATCGGAAGGTAGACGAACTGATAGACGGCGTCCGGTCCCGGGAACGGCTGGGGACCGCCCGTCGCGACCAGCCGGTAGAGGTAGAGCGTGAGAAACGCCGCGAACAGGCCGAACGAGGCGAGCATCGCGATCCGGTGACGATCGATCCGCCCACGCCTGATCGCGCGCCAGCCGAGCGCGATCGTCGCGATAGCCGTCGCGCTGATCGCGACGTTGACATGCGGAATGAGCTCGAGAAACCACTCGGGCGCACCGGGAACCGTCGATTGTGGGATCCGACCGCCTGCAGCCGCGAAGACAACTGCCAGCGAGGCGACGCTCAGAACGGCCGTGAGCGAGCGGACCCGCTCTCGAGGAACGTACTCCATGTCCGGGAGTTTGTCTGGGCGATCAAAGCGGTTGCTGTCTCTCGGCGTGGCTCGAGCGACGAGCGCCGTCGCTCTCGAGTGTAGCGTTCGTCAGAATTTATGCGTGGGTGATGTCCGCGAAGGGAGATCACCTGCATCGTCGCTCGGCGGTTACACCGTCGTTTCACGGGTGCGAAGCACCCGTTCAACGGCTCGCGGAACCGAAGGTTCCGCGCTCGCCTCGCGTTTGGTGGACTTCGTCCACCCGTGCGATGCGTGGGACCGGATTTGAACCGGCGGACCCCTACGGGACAGCGCCCTCAACGCTGCGCCGTTGGCCTAGCTTGGCTACCCACGCTCGCGTTCTCTTTCTGCACTCAATCGTATCCAGCGTGATTATAAAAGCCCTTTCCTTTGGGCCGGCGCCTGCGGAGAGGTCACACGGAATCGACCGACGGAGTCGCACTTCCGGTCGGTCACGCGGGATGCACAGTCAGGTTCGAGAGGGGGAGAATCGGGACGACCGTATAGTTAAAATGCGACAGATTCCAACGTACGGTATGGCTAAGTACTCGACCGGTTCGTCCGGTGGCGGCGGCGGGACGAACTGCGAACTCTGTGGCGCCGAGAGCGACTCGCTCCGGCGCGCACAGGTCGCCGGTGCCGAACTCGAGGTCTGTCCGGACTGTGCGCCACACGACGACGCACAGAAACGCAGCGGGGGGCGCGGTGGCCGCAGCGGATCCAGTGGCCGGGACAGCAGGCAGGACGACGAACCCAGCCGGAAACAGAAAGCGGCCCAGAACGTCGCGAAGGCGAACCCCGTCTGGGACGGCGACTCCGAACACTGGGAGAAGGAGGGGACGAACTACGACGACGATCCGTTGCCGTACCTCGTCTCCGACTACGGCTCGGCGCTCGTCGAGGCCCGTCGGGAGGCAGGCTACCAGCGCGAGGAGCTCGCCGAGGAACTCGGCGTCCCCGAGAAGGACCTGCTGGCGATCGAACAGGGGCGGGCGACCCAGGCCGGCGTCGGCGGCGGCCTGATCGACGCCCTCGAGGAGACCCTCGACGTCTCGCTCGCGGAGTAGCGCCGAAAGAACGTCGGCTTCCCACTCGTTTTTTGTTCGGGCTACCGCGGATCGAGCGCAGGCTCGTCAGCGGTAGCGTCCGGAACGTCGCTCCCCTCGAGCGCCGTCGCCGTCGCGAGCCGGATCGCGTGGGGCCACCCAAGCGGCGTCGCGCTGTCGGGCGTCCCGTCGTCGAAGAACTGCTCGGGCAAGTAGCTGCCTTCGCTTCGCAGCGGCCCACCCGGAGCGACGAGTTCCAGCAGCGCTCGGGCGCGGGCGTCGAACTCCGCGGCGGTGTCGTGGCCCGACCCCGCGAGCAGTTCGTGGAGCTCGGCCGACGCGTGAGCGCCCCACGCGGTCGTTACGGTCCAGATCTTCGGCTCCTCCTGATCGGCGACCCGCCACGGGTCGCCCTCGAAGCGAGCGAGTCCCTCGATCGGACCCTCCGGGTCACGGTAGAGTCCATCGGTCGTCGTCTCGAGGTGAGAGACGAGTTGCTCGAGTCGCTCGTCGTCGACGGTTCCGATCTCGGCGTACTCGCGGTGGGCGGCGGCCAGCGCGAGCGTACTCCCGTCGAGACGGTCGTCGAGGTCGCCGTCCTCGAGTCGGAGTGCGTAACAGCCTCGCTCGGGCACCCATAGCGCGTCGAGCCCCTCGTAGACCGTTCGCGCGCTCTCGCGTGCACGCGCCGTGACGTCGTCGGGCAGCGGCGCCCGGGCGATAGCGGCATAGGCCTCGAGGTAGGTCGCGGCGGTGTGGGTGAAGCGCCCGGTCATGTTCTCCCAGGCGTTCTGAACCCGTCCGGGGAGGCCGTCGGCCTCGAGGGTGTCGTCCAGTCCCTCGAGCGCGGCGACGACGGCATCGCGGACGCGCTCGTCGTCGTCGATCACCCGGAGGTAGGTCGCGAGATAGGCCGCGACGCTCGCGGTCTGGTCGGCCTGGTAGTCGACCGAGTCGGCCTCCTCGAGGCGGCCGTGGGCCCAGCCGGGCGCGAGGGTTCCGTCGTCGGACCAGACACGATGGGGCCAGGTGCCGTCATCGAGCTGGGTTTCGACGTAGAAGCGGGCGCTGGCGGCGTGCCACTCGTCGAGGCCGAGCCCGGCCTGCCGATCGGCCTCGAGCAGGAAGCCGGCGATCTCGGCGTCGTCGCGAAACCAGGTGTAGCCGTACCCGCCCGAGTGCCGGTAGAACGGGTCGAACTCGGGGCCGGCGATCCGGGCCCCCGACGTCGCCCGGAGCAGGGAGAGCGCACGGAGATCCGCAAAGCCGCCGTCGATACCGGGGGTCGCCTCGGGGAGGCGGTCTCGGGCCTGCCGTCGACCCGCCTCGAGCAGCGCCTCGGGGTCGGCGTGCGCGTCGACGTCCGCTCGAACGCGCTCGAGGGCGGCCTCGCAGTCGTCCGCCGAGAGCAGGGTTGCGATCGTCGCGGTCGGCTCCGGCCCCGAAAGGTCGACGTCGACCATCGCGATCGGACTCAGACGATCCTCCTCGTAGCGATCGTCGTTCCCGGGTCGCGGAAACGGGACTGGGTCGTCGTCGAGTACCTCCTCGAACCGGATCGAGGGGTGGCCGATAACCGAGAGATCGGTCGAGGCCGCGAGGAAGTCCCGCTCGTTGCGGTGGTGGACCTCGACGGCGTCGCCGTGGCGGAGCTGCCCGATCCGGCCCGTCTGGTTGTCGGGAGCGAACCCAACGCAGGCCCGGATCGTCGCTTCGACGTCGTCGGCTCCCTCGAGGGCGAACGCCGTGAGGTGGAGCCGCCCGAGCGTCAGGTCGTACTGTCGGCAGGTGCGGTCACCGACCTCGTGGACGGTCTCGACGATCGCGGTGTCGTCGACGTACCGTTGGGCCGAATCGTCGAACCAGGAGACGTCGCCGTCGATCTCGAGACCAAAGCGGGAGCGTTCGATCCCCGCGAGTCCGGACAGCGGATACGAGTAGTCTCTGAGCGAGCCGTTCGGGGCGACGTGAACGAGCCGATCGTCGAGCCCGGAGAACAGCCCGTCGATCGAGCGACGCTCGCCGGAAAACTGGCGGGGATCGCCGCGGGAGCGCTTGACGTCGTCGAGAGCGTCGTACAGTTCCATCGTACCCATCGTTCGAGCCGTGCTGAGAAAAATTTGTTGAAAAATGTATTCTTACTTTGTAGACGCGCACGAGAGTAGTCGTTCACCCGCCGGTTCGACCGGGAATCTTTTACAGCAACCGATCGATCGTTGGAGTGAGAAACACATGGACGACGACGATCTCGCCGGATTGCTCGAGCGGTTCGGCCTCTCGAGGAAGGAGATTGATACCTACCTCGCGATCCTCGAGCACGGGGAGTCGAAGGCGAGCACGATCGCTGACGCCGCCGACGTCTCCAAGCGGTACGTCTACAGTATCAGCGAGGAACTCGAGGACCGAGGATTCGTCGAGGTCGACGACCACTCGGTACCGACGCTGATCAGGCCGGTGGCGCCCGAGACGGTCGTCGAGCGGCTCACTCGCAGCGTCGAGGAGATCGAACCCGAGATCAGAACCCGCTACACCGAGACCGAGCGACCGGGTGAGCAGTTCGAGGTGATCAAGTCCCGACAGACGGTACGCAAGCGGATCCGGGGCCTGCTCGCCGACGCCGAAACCGAGGTGACGCTGTCGCTGCCCGCCGAGGTGCTCCCGCAGATCCGGACGACGCTCGAGGAGACCGTCGACCGCGGAGTGCTCGTCCTGTTGTTGCTCGGCGGCGCCGAGAGCGAGCGCCAGGATATCGCCTCGCTGGCCGGCACCGCGAGTACGGTTCGAACGTGGGACGCGCTGGTGCCGACGATGCTGACGGTCGACCGACGACACGGGCTGCTCGCACCCAGCGAGTTGCTGACCGACTCGACAAGCGAGACCCGGGCGATCTCGCTCACACAGGAACAGCTCGCACCCGTTCTGGCGGGCTCGTTCCTGGCGAACTACTGGCCGACCGCCGAGGAGCGGTACGTCGCCGCTCCCCGCGAACTTCCGTGGACTGGCGAGGGCTTTCGGAACGCAGTCTTCCAGGTCGCGCTCCACCGGGCGGCCGACACCCGACTCGAGGCAACGGTTACGGGACGACCAATCGGTGGCCACGATCTGCCCGCGACGCTGACCGGAGAGATCGTCGACGTTCGCCAGAGCCTCGTTCGGCCCGCGACCTCGACGCTGCCGATCGAGAACGCGTTCCGGCTCGAGGTCGACGACGAACGGTACACGATCGGGGGTTCGGGCGCCTTCCTCGAGGAGTTCGAGGCCGACTCGGTGACGATCCGCCCGCTCGAGGCGGAGTAGACGGCTCGGCAACTTTCTTCACTGGGGGCCGCGAATCCGCTCGTAATGAACGCTCTTTCGCGACCGAGTGAACGTTCGACGAGCGCACGGCCGACGATCACCCGAGCGAGTACCGACGGAGGTCGTCGATGAGTTCGCCGGACGCCGTCAAGGAACGAATCGTCGAGAGCGGCGCGCTCGCCGTCCTCCGCGGGGTCGACGAGGACGACGTCGTTCCGGTCGCCCGCGCGATGTCGGAGGCCGGCGTCGGGGCGCTCGAGGTGACCGCGGACGGGACGCGAACGTACGAGAAGCTCGCGGCGATCGACCGCGAACTCGAGGGGACGGATACCGTCGTCGGTGCGGGCACCGTTCTGGACGCCGCCAGCGCCCAGTCGGTGATCGACGCGGGCGCCGAGTTCGTCGTCTCGCCCCACGTCGACCCCGAGGTCGTGACGGTCTGTAACCGCCACGGCGTGCTCTCGGCGCCCGGCGTCATGACGCCGACCGAGGCCGTCACCGCGATCGACGCGGGCGCGGACGTGCTGAAGATGTTCCCCGCCTCGACGGTCGGACCGGGACACATCGGCGCCCTGCAGGGCCCACTGGGTGACGTCGACGTGATCCCGACCGGCGGGATCGGGACCGACAACGTCGCCGACTACCTCGAGGCCGGCGCGGTCGCCGTCGGCGCCGGGAGCGCGATCGTCGACTACGACGCCATCGCCGAGGGCGACATGGAGGGGGTTCGAGAGACGGCCGCCGCGTTCGTCGAGGCCGTCGAGGACGCGCGCGGCGAGTAGCGATCTCAGCGGGCGGTTCTGCTGCGAACTCGAGACGCGAGTAGCAACGATGCTCGAGTCTGTGGATCTCGGCCACCGGCTCCGCGAATCGCTACCGACGGTCCCCCGACCGCTATTCAAATATTTACTACAGATAGCGTAATCTTTTATTCGCTCGACTCCTACGTCGAGCCATGAAGGCGATCGCAGTCGAACCGGGTGCCGGCGAACCGACCGTCGTCGAGCGCCCGCTCCCCGAACCGAGCGACGGCGAGGCGCTCGTCCGGACGCTCCGCGTCGGCGTCGACGGCACCGACCACGAGGTCATCGCGGGCCACCACGGCGAGCTCCCTCCCGGCGAGGACCGTCTCGTGCTGGGTCACGAGGCCGTCGGCGTCGTCGAGGATCCGAACGGGACCGATCTCGAGGAAGGCGACTACGTCGTCCCGACCGTCCGAAGACCGCCCAACGGCACCAACGAGTACTTCGAGCGCGGCGAACCCGACATGGCCCGCGAGGGGGAGTACCTCGAGCGGGGTATCGTCGGCGCCCACGGCTTCATGGCGGAGTACTTCACGAGCCCCGCCGAGACGCTCGTCCCGATCTCCGAACGACTCGCCCACCTCGGTTTCCTGGTCGAGCCGATCAGCGTCTCCGAGAAGGCGATCGAACACGCCGTCGCCTCCCGTTCGGCATTCGAGTGGGAGCCCGAGTCCGCGCTCGTCCTGGGCAACGGCTCGCTCGGCCTGCTGACGCTGGCAATGTGCGAGGAGACGCTCGGCTTCGATCGCACGTACTGTCTCGGCCGACGGGACCGCCCCGATCCGACGATCGACATCGTCGAGAAGCTCGGGGCGACCTACGTCGACTCGCGGGAGACGCCGGTTCCCGAGATCCCCGACGCCTACGAGTCGGTCGACTTCGTCTACGAGGCGACCGGCTACGCGAAACACGCCTTCGAGACGATCGAAGCGCTCGCGCCAAACGGCGTCGGCGCCCTGCTGGGCGTCCCCGAGTCCTGGTCGTTCGAGGTCGACGGCGGTCGCCTCCACCGGGAGTTCGTCCTGCAGAACAAGGCGCTCGTAGGCTCGGTCAACTCCAATCGGGGCCACTTCGAGGCCGCCACCGACACGCTCGAGGGGCTGCCCGACTGGCTGTTCGAGGACCTCGTCACCGGCGTCTACGGGCTCGAGGAGTACGAGCGGGCGTTCGAGACCGGCGACGACGTCGTGAAGACGGCCGTCGAGTTCTCGTCCCTCGAGTAAGCCGTCGGGACGGCTCGGGCCGTTCGAACGCCGCGTGCAATCTGGCGGATATCGGCGCGTAGTGCAAACAGTAGCACCCGTATGCCTGAGACTGTGTCCCGGAATAGAAACAATTACCCGATCACGAGTGAGTACTGCTCTCCATGGGAGTCGACTACTCGAAGCTACACGATCCGAACGCGGAGTACACGATGCGGGAGCTCTCCGCGGAGACGATGGGCGTCACCGGCGAGCGCGGCAACGGCCGCGACGTCGAGATCACGGACGTCCAGACGACGATGATCGACGGCAACTTCCCGTGGACGCTCGTCCGGATCTACACCGACGCCGGCATCGTCGGCACCGGCGAGGCCTACTGGGGCGCCGGCGCACCCGAACTCATCGAACGGATGACACCGTTCCTGCAGGGCGAGAACCCGCTCGACATCGATCGACTCACCGAACACCTCGTCCAGAAGATGTCCGGCGAGGGCTCGCTCGGCGGCGTCACCGTCACCGCGATCTCGGGCATCGAGGTCGCGCTGCACGATCTGGCCGGCAAGATCCTCGAGGTTCCGGCCTACCAGCTGCTCGGCGGCAAGTACCGCGACGAGGTGCGGGTCTACTGTGACTGTCACACCGAGGAGGAGGCCGACCCTGCCGCCTGCGCCGACGAGGCAGAACGCGTCGTCGAAGAGCTGGGCTACGACGCCCTGAAGTTCGACCTCGACGTCCCCTCGGGTCACGAGAAGGACCGCGCCAACCGCCACCTGCGCGGCGTCGAGGTCGAGCACAAGGCCAGCATCGTCGAGGCGATCACCGAGCGCGTCGGCCACCGCGCCGACGTCGCCTTCGACTGCCACTGGACGTTCTCGGGCGGCAGCGGCAAGCGCCTCGCCCAGCGCTTAGAGGAGTACGACGTCTGGTGGCTCGAGGACCCCGTCCCGCCGGAGAACCACGACGTCCAGCGGGAGGTCACCCAGTCGACGTCGACCCCGATCACTGTCGGCGAGAACGTCTACCGCAAGCACGGCCAGCGCAGCCTCATCGAGAACCAGGCCGTCGACATCATCGCGCCCGACATGCCCAAAGTGGGCGGCATGCGCGAGACCCGGAAGATCGCCGACCTCGCGGACATGTACTACATCCCGGTCGCGATGCACAACGTCTCCTCGCCGGTCGCGACGATGGGCAGCGCCCACGTCGGCGCCGCCATCTCGAACTCGCTTGCCGTCGAGTACCACTCCTACGAGCTCGACTGGTGGGAAGATCTCGTCGAGGAGGACGTCATCGAGGACGGCTACATCGACATCCCCGAGGAGCCCGGCCTCGGCGTCACCCTCGACATGGACGTCGTCGAGGAGCAGATGGTCGAGGGCGAGGAGTTGTTTGACGAGGAGTAGGCTCGCCGGGCTCGCTAGGATCTGCGCAGCGGTGTTCGATGAAGATTACTCTTCGTCGATCCAGCGAATCTCTGAATTGTGTATTCGGCGAGGAACAAGAGCAGATCGGAGTGCAGTTTGTTTATTCAGATAGTTGTGTGAGACTCGCGTTACGTACAGGCGAAGGCGGTACCACTGCGGTAGCGCCACAAGCACAGCACCCGCGAGCGACCAGCGGGAGCGAGGACCCGCAGCAAAAGGTACGTGTGCACACGTAGTTACCGAACCACCTGTTCCAGTCTCAGCTACAGGTCTAAATAAAGAAATCACACTACAATCTACGGTTAGATTTGTCTTGCCTCTGGGGATTGGAGATGTTCAGGAACAGCTATTATTTCAACGACAAATGCAACTATCGCTCCTATGATGGCTCCTGGAACAGTCACATCAATGAATCGGAGAGGGCCCCAATAAATTAGCCCAGCGGCAAATAGAAACACACCACTCACGAACAAGATTCCAACAGCAGGACGTTGAAGGCTCTTACGGCGTTCGGCAGAAATTCGACTACGAACAAACCACGGCAGTGGTCCCATAAGTAGGAAACCACCCACCGCTGACACACCGAACCAGAGCCATACGCTCTGACCCACATCTTGTTCCATAAGCCGAAATGTATTGCTTATACCTAAAACACCCAAGCATAAAATACAAAGAGAACGTTTACTTTTGAAGACAGTAACTTTCCCATAGGATTAGTAACCCATCTAAAACTAAGTATTTTGCCATGTCTATGAGTTGTTTTACGCTATATTCAGGGGAATATATCTACGTTATTAATCGCCAACAAACCGCAGCGGTACATTCGCATAACAAAATCGCACTCCCAACTCCCGGTACGATTCCTCGGACTCGAGGAGTCCTACCTGCCTCGTTCGACGGAACCACGCTTCCTCGTGTCGCCGATTGTCGCGGACGAATCCCCACCTCACCGAGAGCATATATCGGCCGTTTCCGAAAGTCCAGTATGGACGAACGCGGAGACGATCTTGTCGACGCGGTGCTCGAGGACGTCTTCTCCGGCCGAACGGTCGAAACCGTCGGAGAGACGGGGCCGTCGTGGAACGATCGGAACCGGACCGTCCGTATCGCGTTTCGCGAGGCCGACCCCGTCTTCCTGAAGGTAGCCGTCGACGGCGATGGTTCGCGGATCGCCTGCGAGCGGGCCGCGATAGAGTACGTCGACGAACACTGCGACGTGATCGTGCCGACGGTGCTCGCGAGTGAGCCTGACGGCAGGGTTCCGTACCTCCTTACCGCACCCCTCGGTGAGACCCTCTCGCTCGAGTGGAGCGACTGGTCGGACGGGAAACGCGTCGACGTGACCCGCCAGGTTGGCGCCGCGCTGGCGGCGCTCCATGTCCGTCGGTTCGACCGCCACGGTCACGTTACGGACGGGGACGCGTCGGGACTCGAGCTCGAAACCGGCGCCTGGACCGACGTGCTCGTCGAGCGGATCGCGTGGATGCGGGAGCTGGCCTCGAGCGATCGGTTCGACCACCACTTCGATGCAGTCGTTGGGGCCGTCGAGGACAACCGCGAGCGACTCGACGAGGCGCCGGCGACCCTGGTCCACGGCGACCCCGCCCAGCCGAACTGCGTTCGCGGCGAGACGGGAACGGGGTTCGTCGACTGGGAGCTCGCCCACGTGGGCGATCCGGCCCGCGAGCTTCACCGGGCCGAGGACCAGCTACTTCCGGAGACGGCGACGAACGCGAGCGAGCTGCGAGACGCCCTCCGGGAGGGATACCGACGAGAGCAGGGTTCGATTCCGAAGGGGGTCGACGAGCGAGCGCCAGTCTACGACGCGGTCAGGCAGCTCGGCCGCTCCGGATTCTTCGACAAGTGGGTCACGCTCACCGGCGAGTCGGAGGCGACGGTCGTAAAACGGATCGAATCGGAGATGCAGCGGCGTCTCGACGCGATTCGGTAGCCTCGAGCTCTATGTCCCGGCTACGAACCGGACCGGAACAGCGTCTCGATCCCGTCGGGGTGGAAGTCCTCCGGCGAGACCTCGTCGTCCGCCTCGAGCGCCCGCGTCAAATACGAGGCGCTGTTGAGCAGCCCGAGGTGGCTGAACGCCTGCGGGAAGTTCCCAAGCAGCTGGCCGCTGTCGGGATCGAGCTTCTCGGAGTAGAGCCCGAGGGGGCTGGCATAGTCGATCAGCGACTCGAAGAACTCCTCGGCGAGTTCGAGTCGGTTCGAGAGGACCAGGGCGTCGATCAGCCAGAACGAACAGAGGACGAACGCTTCCTCCTCGTCCTCGCGGACCTCGCTGTCGACGAACCGGACGACCAGTCCGTCGTCGGTCGTCAGCTCCTCGAGAACGGTGTCGATCGTGTTCTGGATCCGTTCGTCCTCGGGCGGGAGAAACTCGTAGATCGGCAGCAGCAGGGCGGTGGCGTCGATCGCCTCGTCGGTCTCGAAGTGCTGGACGAAGCTGCCGGCCTCCTCGCTGTACCCGCGTTGTTCGATCGCCTCGCGGAGCGCCTCGCGCTCCTCGCGCCAGCGCTCGAGGGGCGCCTCGAACCCGTTCTGTTCGGCGATCGAGATTCCCCGGTCGAGCGCGACCCAGCACAGCAGCTTCGAGTGCAGGAAGTGGCGGTGTTCCTCGCGGAACTCCCAGATACCGGGGTCGCGCTCGGACCAGTGGACACAGACGTAGTCGATCAGATCGCAGATCGAGCCCCACTGCTCGTCGGTCAGCGAGATATCGTCGTCGTACTGGATCGTCTCGTAGACCGCCTGGACGATCGTGCCGTAGGCGTCGAGCTGGCGCTGGGGAGCCGCGCCGTTACCGATCCTGACGGGGCGGGTGTCCCGGTACCCCGAGAGGTGTTCGAGGATCTCCTCCTCGACGTCAGTCTCGCCGTGGAGTCCGTACAGCGGCTGGATCTCCGCGGGGTCGTTCTGCATCACGTCGACGAACCAGTCGAAGTACTCGCGGGCCTCCTGGCGGTGGCCGGTATCGTGCAGCGCCTGGACGGTGAACTTCGCGTCGCGGATCCAGTTGTACCGGTAGTCCCAGGTTCGATCGGAGCCGATCTTCTCGGGGATCGACGTCGTCGCCGCGGCGGGTATCGCCCCCGTCTCGTGGTGGATCAGGAGCTTGAGGACGAGCTCCGAGCGGATCACCATCTCGTACCAGCGTTCAGGCATCGAGTCGGGGGTCTCCTCCCGGGCGCTGAGCCACGACCGCCAGTAGCGCTTCGTCTCGTCGAGGACCGTCTCCGGATCGTTCGACGCGAGCGGTTCGGCACCGCCGTACTGGACTCCGATCCAGCACGTCTCGCCTTTCTCGAGCGAGGCCGTCCCGGTCGCGGTCGGCTCCGAATCGGCCAGCTCGAGTTCGGACTCGAGCCGTTCGCCGACGACAAGGTGGAGCTCTTCATCGTCGCTTCGTGCCGCCACGCCGTCGTCGGTCCGCTCGAGAGCCGGGTCGACGCGCGCGTAGTCGAACCGCGGCTCGAACTCGACGGCGAACTCGATCTCGCCGCGGTCGCACTCGAGTCGGCGATAGATCGCCTGCTGGAAGTCCTCGTCCTCCGTGTCGTCGTCCTCGATCGGCATGAAGTCGGTGACGGTCGCCTGCCCGTCGGCCGTCTCGAACACCGTCTCGAGGACGTTCGTCCGGTCGACGTACCCCTGGTGGGACTCGTAGTTCGCCTCCGGGTGGACGGCGAAGTGACCGCCCCGCTCGAGGTCGAGAATCCGAGCGAAGACGCTCGCGTCCTCGAGATGCGGGAAACAACACCAGTCGATCGAGCCGCGGCGGCTGACGAGCGCACAGCGGTCGTCGTTGCCGATGACGCCGTAATCGCGAAGTGGGAGATGGTCCATCATGAAATCAGCGGGCCTCGTGGGTCCGTTCTGCAAGCGGGTACGGACGGAGATACGAGCGATAGCCAGCAAAAGGGTGCGCCGGCAAGCGCCGGGTGTCTGCAGCCGTCGGGATAGCACGTGAGGGTGGGCGTTTTATCCCCCTGCTCGAGGTGACACACTCCGTGAGTTCAGCAATCACGCGCAGGCGGCTGCTCGGCGCGGCCATCGGTTCCGTCGCTGTTGTCGGTACCGGGAATGGCGCGGACGACGGACACGGCCGTCGGTGCTCCAAACGCCTCGACCGCGCGGTGCGGGCGCAGGTCGACGAACGGTACACCGCGGTCTACGACGAGGCGATCGACGCCGTCGTGCTCGTCAACGTTTTCGGCGACGAGATCCCCGCGGGGCTGGGCTCGGGGTTCGTCGTCGACGACGATTACGTCGTGACGAACGATCACGTCGTGGGTGGGGCGAGCGAGGTCGAACTCCAGTTTCGCGACGAGCAGTGGCGCTCGGCCTCGGTCGTCGGCTCGGACGTCCACAGCGATCTGGCCGTCCTCGAGGTCGACGACGTCCCCGAAGCCGCCTCGGCGCTGTCGTTTACCGACGCGGAGCCGACCGTCGGCCAGGAGGTGCTCGCGCTGGGCAACCCTCTGGGGCTCGACGCCTCGATCTCCCAGGGGCTGGTCAGCGGGATCGACCGCTCGCTACCGAGCCCGACCGGGTTTTCGATCCCCGCAGCGATCCAGACCGACGCCCCGGTCAACCCCGGTAACAGCGGCGGTCCACTCGTCGACCTCGAGGGCGATGTCCTCGGCGTCGTCTTCGCCGGCGCCGGCCAGACGATCGGCTTCGCGATCTCGGCGGCGCTCGCGAATCGCGTCGTCCCCGCCCTCGCCGAGGACGGAGAGTACGAACACGCCTACCTGGGCGTCAGCGTCGTTCCAGTTAGCCCGCTGCTGGCCGAGGCGAACGACCTCGAGGAGCCCCGCGGCGTCCTCGTCGCCGAGGTCTCCTCCGACGCACCCGCCGAGGGCGTCCTCGAGCCGGCCGATGGAGTCGAATCGATCGACGGCGATTCCGTCCCGGTCGGCGGCGACGTGATCATCGCGATCGATGACGAGGAGATCCCCAACCAGGAACGACTGTCATCCGTGCTCGCGCTCGAGACCTCGCCCGGCGACGCCCTCGAGATCGAGGTCGTCCGCGACGGTGAGCGCGAAACGGTCGAGTTGACCCTCGAGCCCCGGCCCGACGTGGATGTCGATATCCCCTGAGCCTGCGAGACCGACGGATCGGTCGACACCGACGCGAACGCGAACGCAATTCGCACGCCGAACAGGTACATCGATTAGGGACGAAACCGTTCTCGTATAGCGTATGACGGAAATCGGTCACAAACTCATCTGCGAGGAACACGGTCCGAACGCCTCGCCGACTACGCCAGACTCGCCGACCGATCGGCGTTCGACTTCGCGATGATCTCCGATCACTTCCACCCCTGGATCTCGAGCCAGGGCGGGAGCCCGCTGGTCTGGAACGTGATCGGCGCGATCTCGCAGGCGACCGACGACCTTACCCTGGGAACGAGCATCACCTGCCCGATCCTGCGATACCACCCCGCGATATTGCCCAGGCGGCCGCAACCGCGGGCGTCCAGCTTCCCGGTCGGTTCTTCCTCGGGGTCGGCACCGGCGAGAACCTGAGCGACCACGTCCTGGGCGATCGGTGGCCCGAACACCAGGTTCGCCTCGAGATGCTCGAGGAAGCCGTCGACCTCATCCGAACCCTGTGGGAGGGCGAGACGACGAGCTACCGAGGCGACTACTACACCGTCGAGAACGCCAGGATCTACACGCTGCCCGACGAACTCCCGCCGATCCCGATCGCCACCGACGGCCCGAAGACGGCGCGCAAAGCGGGTGAGATCGGCGACGGGCTCGTCGCGGTCGCGCCCGACCCGGATCTGATCGAGGCGTTCGAAGAGGGCGGCGGCGAGGACAAGCTCCGGTACGCCGAGATCGACGTCTGTTACGCCGAGGACGAACAGGAAGCGATCGAGATCGCCCACGAGATCTGGCCGCAGGCGGCGCTACCGGGCGAACTGCTCTGGGAGCTGCGGACGCCCGCGCACTTCGAGCAGGCGACCGAGGCGGTCACGGAGGAGGACGTCGCCGAGGTCGTCGTCTGCGGCTCGGACCCCGAGGAACACATCGAGGGAATCCAGGAGTACGTCGACGCCGGCTTCGAACACGTCGCGGACCACAACGTCGGCTCGAACCAGGCCGAGTTCGTCGAGTTCTACGAGGAAGAGGTTCTGCCAGCGGTACAGTAGTCGACGGAGGGTTCGAGCGCCCGCGCGGCGACTCGAGCGTCAGGAGTCAGTCTCGCCTTCCGCTTCCTCGAGATCCTCGGGCTGCTCGTCGGATCGGGGCGCGTTCTGGGTGCCCAGGTCGTCGTCACCGTCGTCGACCTCGTCGGGATCGCGGTCAACTCGCTCGAGTTCCTCCTCGATCTCTGCCTCTCGTTCCGCCTCGTACTCGTCGGCGCGGTCGGTGTCGTCTTCGGCCATAACGACCGTGGCTTCGAGACCGAACAGCATGGTCCTCGGGCCGTCGACTGCAACGTCGGCCGCGGCCCGATTTCTCGTTTCGTTTCAAGAACAGGGGGGCTGACACGAAAGACAGATAAAAGAGCCCGCACTGTGAACGAATAGATATGGACGTTCCGTACGACCTCACCTCGTACGTTCGGGTGTTGAAGATGGCGACGACACCCACTACCGAGGAGTTCCTCCAAGTATCGAAGATCGCTGGGGCCGGAATCCTGCTCGTCGGATTCCTCGGCTTCATCATCGGCGGAATCATGCTGTTGCTGACCGGCGACGCCGGTGGTGGCTTCTAATGGGCATCTACGCGGTCAAGACGACGGCCAGCCAGGAGCGAACAGTCGCCGACATGATCATCAACCGCGAGGAACCCGAGATCCACGCCGCGCTCGCGCCGGACTCGCTGACCTCCTACGTGATGGTCGAGGCCGACGACGACGCCGTCATTACCCGCGTGCTCGAGGACATCCCCCACGCGCGCAGCATGGTCCCCGGGCGATCCGATATCTCGGAGGTCGAGCACTTCCTCTCGCCGAAGCCGGACGTCGAGGGAATCGCCGAGGGCGACATCGTCGAGCTCATCGCCGGCCCGTTCAAGGGCGAGAAGGCCCAGGTCCAGCGCATCGACGAAGGTAAGGATCAGGTGACGGTCGAACTGTACGAGGCGACGGTTCCGATCCCGGTGACGGTGCGGGGCGACCAGATTCGCGTGCTCGACAGTGACGAACGGTAGTTCGTCAGTCAGTACGAATGGGTACACCATGCCCGTAGGTGTCTCCGACGACCGGTAGCGAGTCAGTTCGCTCGGGGCGAACGACGTGAGCACCGAGGACGTTTTCTACTCCGTTCTGCAAGCTGAGGTGTCGACACGAAGCGAGGCACCCGACGACGCGTTCCCCGGATCGCCGTCGTTGGGGAGTGTCTCACTGTGCGTCGTGACCTGCTGAATGCGGACGTCGATCGGTTCGTCCACGTGCGGCTCGATCGCCGCGACGAGTCGGTCCGACAGTGGCGGATCGAGATCCCGCTCGGGCCCGGTAACCGTGACGACGATCGCATCGATCGACCGTATCGGGTAGTCGTCGTCGAGTTCGACCGTTACCGTCCGGGCGTCAACGGTCTCGTACGCTGGAGCAGCGAGGACGTCCGCGACGCTGGCTTCGGCGTCCGACTCGAGCTCCGCGGCGCGAAATTCGACGACCGTCGCACTCACGAGCGGGACCACCAACAGCAGCATGACGGCCCCGAGGACGGTCACGAACACGATCGTCTGGCGACGGGCAGCCGTAAGCGAGAACAACCCCGTGGGTCGGTAGCCACCGCTCCAGAGGGTAACCAGCGCCGCGAGGTTGATCGACAGGGCGTTGACCAGCGTGAGAATCAACGCGCCGACGGCCGCACCAGGGAGCTGCCAGGCGATGGCGATCCCGACCGCTGCGGCCGGCGGGATCAGCGCCGCGGCGATCATCACGCCGACGATGGCCTCGGAGAGTTCACGCGTGAGACTCAGGATCCCCGCGATGCCGGCACCGAGTGCGACCACGAGCGCGAGCAAGTTTGGCGCGACGCGCTCCTCGAGCTCCGCGATAGCGACGACGTCGACCCCGGCTGGCTCGATCCCGGCGATTCTGACCAGTCCCGCGAGCAGCACCGCACCGAGGATCGCGATCCCGAGCCCGCCGAACTGGTAGGCGAGACCAGTCCGCCGGAGGTCGGCGTCAGCAACGACGAACCCGATGCTTGCGGCCAACGCCGGGCCGATCAGCGGCGCGATCACCATCGAGCCGACGACGACGGCGGGCGAGTCGAGTAACAGCCCGGAGGTCGCCACGATCGCACTGATGAACGTCATTGTGGCGTAGACCAGAAACGACGGCGTCAGTTCCGAGGCACGGGTCTCGAGTTCCTGTCTCGAGATGCGACCACCGGTGGCCGCGCCGTGGCCGGACCGTGTTTTGAGTCGAGCGACGTCCTCGGAGAGTACCGTCCGGGCGTCGATGACGACGATGCTCGCGTCCTCGCTGATTCCGGCGTCAGTCAGTTGATCGAGCACCCGTTCGACGGCGTCGCTCGGGAGGGGAAACCGAACGACCGCGACGTACCCTCGGCCGCTCGTTTCGTCGGTGACGACGTAGTCGAGGTCTTCGTCTTCCAGGATCTCGAGAACCGTGGCCTGGCGGCCGGGCGGGATCATGACCTCTACGTAGCGCACGTCCCGTCGGACGGAAGCCAGTACAATACGGATTTCCGACGGGAGTTGGGAGAGTCATCGATCGATGACTGTCGGTCGACACCAGGTCCGCAAAGATCGTCTCTCGAGGCAAGTCACGGCCGGACAACGAGTCGTTGGCTGTGGCGTGTTCCTCTGCCAACAGTATACGTTCGCTACCGGCGTGCGTGCCGAATCAGAATGCATAACCCGACCCCCGCGAAAGGCCTCGCATACTCGTGAGCGATGGAGAGGAAGTTCGGGTCGACTGCCACGTGAAGGTGCTCAACGACGCCGTCGTCGAGCGCGCGACGCGTGCCGGCCTCGACGCAATCGTCTACGCACCGCACTTTACCCGCCTGCCGGAGATCCGCGAGCGCGCGGCGGCCTACTCGAGCGACGACCTGCTCGTCGTCCCGGCCAGAGAGGTCTTTACGGGCTCCTGGCGGGACCGCAAACACGTCCTCGCGATCGGTCTCGAGGAGCCCGTTCCCGACTTTATTCCCCTCGAGGTAGCCATGGCGGAGTTCGACCGCCAGGGCGCCGCAGTACTGGCTCCCCATCCCGAGTTCGCGACCGTGAGCCTCGGCGAGCCCGAACTGCGAACGTACGCGGAGACGATCGACGCAGTCGAGATCTTCAACCCCAAACACCTCCCGTCACACAACCGCCGCGCTCGAGAGCTGTGTGACATGCTCTCCTATCCGCCGTTTACCTCCTCGTACGCTCATCTGCCGAGTTCGGTCGGCGTCGCCCACACCGCCTTCGAGACGTCGATCGACAGTGAGGCCGACCTGGTCGAGGCCCTCGAGAACCGCGTCGCCCGGCGGGTCGTCTACGACAACGGTCCCAGGCGGCTGCAGACGTCGGCCCGGGAGCTCGCCCACCTCTGTTACGAGAACACCTGGAAGAAGGCCGACCGCCTCTTCCTCTCGGGAATCGAGCCGACCCATCCCGGTCACATCGCCTACGACGGCCGGTTCGACGACGTCGCGCTCTACTGATCAGGTTCTTCCTCGAGGGCCTCCGCGATGCGCTCGAGCTGGAGTCCCACGTAGCAAAGCGCCTGGGTCTGCATAATCGCCGGATCGGTCGTCCACTCGTCGGTGATGTAGGCGGCCTGCTTTCCCGCTCGGTCGAGCTGTGTGGTATCGTCTGGCATCGGTGTCGAGTTCGTCACCGATCCGGGAAGGTTTTCGGATCGAGGCACTCCGCGAGACGCGGTTCCCACAGCCCTACTCCCGGCGCGCGTCGGCCCGAACTCGCTCGAGAGTCCGTTCGACGCGCTCCCAGTGACTCCCCCGCCAGAAGCACTGCCCGCAGTCGCCACAGGTCCAGACCGCCGTCTCGGTGGGATTGGGTGCGTACTCGGGTGTCGATCGCGACGCACCGACCGACTCGAGCGGGCCGTTACAGCGCCCGCAGAATCGCGGCTCGTCCTCGAGCGAGAGGTCGAATCCTGCTGCCGAGAGCTCTGCGAGTTGCGCCTCGACGTCGCGCGACTCGAGCAGGACCGTCTCCTCGGCGCGACCCGCCAGCTGGACGTCCCGCGTGACGAGCGTGCGGTCCTCGTCCGCCGCGACCGCGAGCAACGCGTCGTCGGCCTCGATCCCTCGATCGCCGGCGTAGACGGTGTCGTGGCCGCACATCCGAAGGTAGGCGACGATCCCCCCGCACATGACGTCGAGGAGGATCCGCATTCAGTGCAGGAACTCGCGCAGCCCCTCGAGCTCCCAGGTGTTGATCACGTCCGCGGGCTCGGCCCACCCACGTCGGGCGGTGTGGACACCCCAGCGCATGTACTCGAGCGTCGCGGGCTGGTGGGCGTCGGTGTTGACCGAGATCGGTGCGCCCGCCTCGACGGCCGCCTGGACGGCGCTTCCCCAGAGGTCGAGCCGCCGCGGGTTGGAGTTGACCTCGAGTGCGGTCCCGTGTTCGGCCGCGGCCTCGCCGAGCGCGGTCGCGTCGAACTCGAGCCCCGAGCGCTCGTTCAACAGTCGACCGCTGGGGTGGCCGAGCACGTCGACGGCGGGGTTCTCGATCGCCGTGACGAGTCGGTTCGTGGCCGTCCCGGCGTCCTGTCCAAGCCCGCTGTGAGGCGAGGCGACGATTACGTCGAGGGACTCGATGACCTCCTCGCCGAGCCCGATTTCGCCGTCGGCGTCGACGTTGGCCTCGATACCGGCAAGGACCTCGACGTCGGCCGCAGCCGCGACCTCGCGGATCGCCTCGACCTGCTCGAGGATCTCCGTGTCGGTCAGCCCCATGTCGGCGACGACGCCCGGGCCCTCGGCGTGGTCGGCGATCCCGAGGAAGTCGTAGCCGCGATCCGCGGCGGCCTCGACCATCGCGTCGATCGGGGTGTTGCCGTCGGACCACTCGGTGTGGCAGTGCAGATCGCCCCGAATGTCGTCGCGGGTGAGCAGGTCCGGCAGGTCGCCGTTGGCCGCGGCGTCGATCTCGCCCCGATCCTCGCGCAGCTCGGGCGGGATCCACTCGAGGCCGAGCGCCTCGTACATTCCTTCTTCCGTCTCGCCGGCGACGCGGTCGCCGACGCGCTGCCCCGACTCGGGTTCGTCGATAGCGGAGACGTCGAAGGCGCCGTACTCGTTTAATTTCACGTCGCGGTCGATCGCGTAGTTACGAAGCGTGATGTTGTGGTCCTTGCTCCCCGTGAAGTACTGCAGCGCGGAGCCGAACTCCGCGGGGACTACGGTTCGGAGGTCGACGCGGATCTCGCCGACGCGGACGCTGGCCTTCGCGGGACCGGACTCGATCTCGCTGTCGACGGAGTCCCAGTCGACGAACGCCTCGATGACGTCCTCGGCGTCCTCGGTCCCGACGAGGACGTCGACATCGCCGATCGTCTCGCGCCAGCGCCGGATCGAGCCGGCGACCTCACAGCGCTCGACCGTCCCGACGGACTCGAGGAAGGCCAACACGTCGTCGGCCAGCGGTCGGGCCTCCCCGAGCAGCTGGCGCTGGCCGATCGTGCGGGCGAACTCGAGGTTCTCGCGGATGTTCTCCTCCGTCTTCGGACCGAACCCCTTGACGTTCTGAATCTCGCCGGCCTCGGCGGCCTCCTCGAGGTCATCGAGGGTCTGGATCCCCAGCTCGCGGTAGAGCTTGCCCGCCGTCTTGGGGCCGACGCCCTCGATGCGGGTGAGGTCGGCGATGTCGATCGGAAGCTCCGCACGAAGCTCCTCGAGCTCCTCGATCTCGCCGGTCTCGACGTACTCGACGATCTTCGAGGCGATGGCGTCGCCGACGTGGTCGATCGTCTCGATCGCTTCCCGATCGTCGGCGGCGACGTAGTCGGCGATCGGCGTCGGGTGGGCGCGGACGCTCTCGGCGGCCCGCCTGTAGGCGCGGGGTTTGTACTCGACGTCGTCGGCCTCGAGCAGATCGGCGAACTCCTCGAAGCGACCTGCGAGTTCGGCGTTGGTCGTCATCGCCCACGCCCCTGGCTGTTGGCGTCCTCGTGGCCCAGCGCCTTCTTCAGGAACGACATCCAGCGCTTCTTGTCGGCGGCCTGCTGGGCCTTCTGTTCCTGCTCGAGGTTCGTCGGACCGAGGTTCTCGAGGGCGTTCAGCGCTCGATCGATCCCGATGACACCCCGAGCGAGCTCTTCGCCCTCCTCGCGGGAGAGCGCACCCTCCTCGATGGCCTCAAGGCGTTCGAGGCGCTCCCGTCGCAGGTTCCGTTTGGCCTGCTCGACGCGGTCGCGCTCGCCGGGGGGCACCGTGTCGCGGCGCTTGATCTCGAAGACGAACGTTCGGAGGTCGATCTCCTCGCCCTGGACGGTGATCGTCTCCGGGATGTCCGCGCCGACGGTAGCGCCCTCGCGCTCGACGCGCTCGAGCAGCTGCTTGCGCTCGTACTCTTGCACGCCTCGTCGTTGGGGGCTGAACGGCAAAAATGTACGTTCCGTGGTCAGGAGTCAAACCCGACCCGGACCATCTCGCCCCAGCCGTGTTCGCCACGGAGGTACCGTACGAGCGCGAGCCAGGAGACGAACGCCTTCCACTGACGGTAGGGGACGTGCTCGAGCAGCCCGTAGCCGAGCAGCGCCGCGACCGTTCGAGGCTCGCGGTATCGGCGGAAGCCGACGACCTCGTTGAGAACGGCCAGCCACGACAGCAGGGTGCCGATCCCGACCGCGACGCCGAGAAAGAGGATGAAAAACGGGACGTTCAGCAGTCCGAGCACGAACAGAAGCGGCACGAGGACGTAGCCGATCCCCTCCACGAGCGGTCCGACCGCCTCGACGAACAGGAAAAACGGCAGCGCGAAGAGCCCGACGACGCCGTAGCGCCTCCTGCCGATCATGTCGCGATGGAGCCACAGCGTCTCGAGCATCCCCTGGAACCAGCGGCTCCGCTGGCGCGCGAGTACCGTCCTGGATTCAGGTACCTCGGTCCAGACGACCGGGCGAGGAACGAACTCGACGCGGTAGTCCGTCCCGGCGAAGTGGCGATGGAGCCTGACGATGAGCTCCATATCCTCGGTGATCGTCGACGTCGAGTAGCCGCCGACCTCCCGAACGGCGTCCGTCCGAAAGAGTCCGAACGCCCCGGAAATGATGAGCAGCCCGCCGACCCCGCTCAGCCCGATCCGACCCGAGAGAAACGCCCGGAGGTACTCGACGGTCTGGAGGTTCGCGAGCGCGTTTCCCGAGAGACCGACGCGGGTGACGACGCCCCGGCTGATCGAACAGCCGTTGGCGACCCGGACGGTGCCGCCGGTCGCGACCGTTCGATCCGGTGCCCGGAGGAACGGCTGGGCGACCTCGAGAAGCGCGCCTCGCTCGATGAGGCTGTCGGCGTCGATCGCACAGAACAGCGGCTGATCGGTGAAGAACACGCCCGCGTTGAGCGCGTCGGCCTTGCCGCCGTTTTCCTTGTCGATGACGACGAGATCCCGTCGAGAGGACTGGTACACCTCCCGGACCTCTTCACAGGGGAGGTCGACGGGGACCGGTTCGCCGACCGGTTCGAGCTCGAAGGTTTCGACGAGTCGCTCGAGCGTGTCGTCTCGCGAGCCGTCGTTGACAATCACGAGTTCGTAGTTGCCGTACTCGAGGTTCAGTAGCGACTGAACGGTGTCGACGATCGTCACTGCCTCGTTGTACGCGGGAACGACGACGGCGATCCCCGGCAGAAACGGCGAGCTGTGGGGATGATAGACCGGATCGAGAAGCCAGTCGCGAAGGGTTCGTTCGAACGAGAGCAGGGAGACGAAATGGATGAGCAGGTACCCGCCGTTGACGAGCGCGAAGTACGCCAGAAAGAACCAGCTCACGATCCAGGCGACCGAGTCGACAGCTACGACCATCCCGTCGCAACCCTCCGTGGAGTGCGGTGTTCCGCGCGGACCCAGGCGACGGTCCGTCTAACCGGGTCCGACGACGGGTCTGGGAGCGCCCGGTCGCTCCGGGACAGTCGCCGCGCAGCGGCCAGCCGACTCCTGTCATCCGGATCGTTACGGACGCCGTACTCGAGCCAGCGGGTCGACGTCTCGTCGTTCCACCGTCCGAGCAGCTCGTAGGCCGCGGTGCGAACGTTGGGGTCGGGGTCCGCAACCGCCCGCTCGACCGGCACGCGTCTCCGAAGGGACTGGGACCAGCTCTGGCGGCTCAGCGCGACCAGGGCGCCGGCGCGGATCCGGGGCGAGTCGTGCTCGAACAGGGTACAGATCCACTCGAGGTGAGCTTCCGTCTCGGTTCCCGGGGCGCGACAGTGAGCCAGGACGGTCAGCGCCTGCACCAGCAGCTCCTCGTTCCACCATGTCCCCTCCGTCGTCGCGAGCGACAACAGCGCCGTCGCGCCGTCGTCGTTGAGGGGTAGAGGGTATCGAGGGCAAACACCGACAGCCGGTCGTCGCCGTCCCAGCAGAGCAACGCCGTGCCGTCGCGAGCCGCGTGGGGCGTGTCACTCGCGTACACGACGCGAGCCGCTCCGGCTCGCGTTTCGGCACGGCCCGTACAGTACTCGCGGAGTCGACGCCGCGAAACCGGCCGCTCGAGCAACGCGAGCCAGACGAGCCCGCGAAGCCTGTTCAGGACGAGCCGGCTCGAGAGCGACGACCGTGCCCGCTCGTCGATCCCGACCGCCTCCGCGAACCGCGTCAGTTCCTCGCGCTCGCGGCCGCGGAGCCGCCGGAGGTACGTCGCGACCGTCCGGCGGGCGACGTGTCGCTCGATCCGGGAGAGCCCGTCGTACCACGTCTCCCACTCGGGGTCCGGTCCGTGCAGCCGGGAGAGAATCGCCGGACGGACGACGCGGCGGGCGGCCTCGCGACGGTGTTCGAATCGGGCGAGCAGGATCGACAGTGCGAGCGTGCCCGTCCCGACTACCGCAGTCGCCGCGACGATGACGACGAACGCGATCCACAGCCGCTCGGTCATCGAAGCGCCCTGCGGAGTCGGGCCACGATCTCAGACAGGCTGAACGGCTTGGTGACGTAGTCGTCCGCGCCGAGTTCGAACCCGCGAACTACGTCGTCCTCGAGCCCCCGCCCCGAGACGACGATCACCGCCGGTTCGGGCTCGAGGTCGCGCTCGTCGAGCCGGCGCAACACGTCGAACCCGTCGTACTCCGGCAGCATGAGATCGAGCAGGATCGCGTCCGGGGTCGGCTCCGCCAGACGGACG
Organism: Natronococcus sp. A-GB1; assembly: GCF_029688845.1. Taxonomy (GTDB): domain Archaea; phylum Halobacteriota; class Halobacteria; order Halobacteriales; family Natrialbaceae; genus Natronococcus. Next base: position 33,172 of record NZ_JARUKW010000019.1, read on the forward strand.
TGCTCGAGACACGCCGCGCCGTCGTCGACGGCAGTGACCTCGAAACCGGCCGTTTCGAGGCGGTAGACCAGCAGCTCGTTGACGTGTTCGTCGTCCTCGGCGACCAGGATCCGACCGTCGCTCATTCACGATCACCCGCCGGAAGCGCGCGAGCCAGTTCAGCCGCGAGATCGACGCTTGTCGGTGGTTTCCTGGCGAACGTTCGGTTGCCGACCGTCGGAACCCACTCCTCGCTCGAGCTCGATGGGGGCGTTCCGACGACGACGATCGGACGCTGCGCGCCCCCGCTCGGGGCGCGAACCGTCGCGAGCACGGTCGGATCCACGCGGTCGACCGCCGTCGCCTCGAGGAACAGACAGTCGACGCGATCGAGCGCCAGCGACTCGAGATCGTCGGCCGCCGACGGGGTTACCACCTCGCACCCCAGCTTCGCGAGGCGTTCCGGGAGGTCGGTCTCGCCGCCGACGTATCCTGCTCGCGGATCGATCTCCGCGTCGACCGCCGTCAGCGCGGCCTCGAGTGCCTTGTCGGTCGCGGCCGGAGCGAGAACTCCGGAGATCCCGAGAAACGCCGCCGGCGAGACGTCCGTCTCGAGGGTCGAGAGCAACGACAGCGAGTCGCTGGCCTCCGCCAGCGACGCGAGCGAGTCGAGGACGCCGGCGGTCGGCACACCGCAGTCGATCGCGAGCGAGGTCGGCGCCCGTTCGGCCTCGAGGAGGGTCGTCGGCTCCACGAGACGGACGGCATAGCCGGCTCGCTCGAGCTGCGCCGCGACCTGCTCGCCGAGCGTACCGGCGAGACCGAGTGTGATCTCATCGAGGGCGTCCGGATCGGTCGGACGCGGCTGCGGATCGGCGTTCGGCTCGCTGTCGACCGGGACCACCGTCTCGGGATCCGCCGTCTCGAAGGCGTGTGCCGCAAGCGTCGTCACGTCGCCCGTGCTCGCGACGATCTCCTCGAGGGCGTCGCGCTGTTCCGGCTCGAGTGGCCCGAACGCCTCGTCGAGCAACAGCTCGGCGTTCGCCTGAATTCCGGTGAGCTGTCGGCGAAACTCGTAGGCGAGCGCCGCCTGCTCGTCCTCGCTCGTGTTCATTTGTATGTGATGCCAATTAGTCAACCAGTATAAACACTGTCATGGCCGACGGTAGCGAGCGAGAGGTTCCGTCGTGCAGGCGACGCGTTCGAGCGGTCGAGGCACGGCGCCCTCGAGCCGGCACGCTGTAACGAGTACTTCGTCGCTCCAGGGGACCGAAGATGCGCGTCTCCGGGAGCGATCCGTCGGTCGGATTGTGAAATTCACCCGCAAGCGTCGGATCTGAACCCCAAATCCCTTGACAGTGCCACCCCTACTTCGGCCTAATGGCCACGTGCGACGTGTGTGGGAGGGAGGAAAGCATGCCCTACAACTGCCGGCACTGTGGGGGCACCTACTGCTCGGAACATCGACTGCCGGAGAACCACGACTGTACCAGGCTTAACAACTGGAACGATCCCCAGGGGGTCTTCGACAGCGGGTTCGACGATAGCGTCAACAACGGGGGAACGGCGAAGAGCTCGAGTCTGACCGACAAGCTCCCGATCGACACCGGTCCCGGCGGTCCGCTGGGGTACTTCCGCGGGAACATGACCTACACGGTGCTGGCGCTGATGTGGGTCACGTTCGCGCTTCAGGCAATCGTCGAGCTCACGCTCGGCTCGGGCATCCATCGATCGCTGTTCGTTCTCGCCCCCGAGAGTCCGGAGTACGTCTGGACGTGGTTCACCTCCATCTTCGCCCACGGCGGGTTCCTCCACATCGTCTTCAACAGCATCGTGATCTTCTTCTTCGGCCCGCTGGTCGAGCGCTACGTCGGCTCGCGGGACTTCCTGGGGCTGTTTCTGATAAGCGGCGCCGTCGCCGGACTCAGCCAGATCGGAATCCAGATTCTGCAGGGCGTGCCGCCGGGTTTCGGCGGCGTGGTCGGCGCCAGCGGCGCCGCACTGGCGATCATGGGCGTGCTCACGATCCTGAACCCTAACCTCACCGTCTACCTCTACTTCATCCTGCCAGTCCCGCTCTGGATCCTCGCGGCCGGGACGGCGCTAATCAGCGTCGTCTTCATCGGCACCGGCGGCGGCGGGAACATCGCCCACGCGGCCCACCTCGTCGGGCTCGTGATTGGACTGGCCTACGGCGAGTACATCAAACGCACACAGAACGTGCGAGCGCCCGATCAGTTCCAGCTCGGCGGTGGCGGGCCTGGCGGACCGGGCGGCCCTGGCGGTCCCGGTGGCCCGGGTGGTCCGGGTGGCCGTCGACGTTTCTGAGCGCGCAGCCGAAAGCCCACCCACTGATTTTCCCGCGCCGTCAATCCCGCGGTACCGATGCACGTCTCCCGCCCCGACCTCGTTCCCGACGCCTCGCTCGAGCGCTCGGAGATGGAAGCCCTCCAGCGCGAGATCGCCGACGCCGCCGTCTTCGAGGACGACCTCGCGTTCGATCCCGCCGTCCTCGGCGATCCGCTGGCGGCCTCGTCGAGCGACGGCGACCCGCCGGTCGTCGCAGGCGTCGACCAGTCGTTTCTCACGAACGAGGCGGGTGACCAGGACCGCGCGCTGTCGGCCGTCGTCGCCGTGCAGGGCGGCGAGGTGATCGAACGGGTCCACGCGGTAACCTCCCTCGAGATCCCCTACATCCCCGGCCTGCTCTCGTTTCGAGAGGGGGCGCCGATCCTCGACGCGCTCGAGGAGCTGTCCGTCGAGCCCGACCTCCTGTTGTTCGACGGCAGCGGCCGCATCCATTTCCGGCAGGCCGGAATCGCGACCCACATGGGTGTCGTGCTCGACGCGCCCAGTATCGGGGTTGCCAAGAGCCTCCTCTGTGGCAGCCCGCGCGAGGACCTCGAGGACCTGCCCGAGGGGACGCGGGTCGGGATCGAGGCGAACTCGAGGGTCGACGTCGAGGACGGCACGCTGATCGGCTACGCCGTCCAGACCCGCCAGTACGACTCGCCGGATCGGTACATCAACCCGCTGTGCGTCAGCCCGGGCCACCGCGTCGGTCCCGAGACCGCAGCCGACGTCGCGCTCGCGCTGTCGTCGTCGTACAAGCTTCCAGATCCCGTTCGGCTGGCCGATAGCTACGCCGACGAGGCGAAACGCGGGCTCGAGGAGTAGGCAACGGAAACGAGTGTCGAGACGTGGCCGCGTTCGTCAGCATCTCGGCAAGTGCCGGCCGACATCCGTGTCTGGAAGAGATGGGTTCGACGGGAACAGTTCGGGCGCGACCGTTCCTCGGCCGGAGCGAGGGGCTGACTCGAGTGAATCGAAGGAGTTCGATGCCGGTTCGCTTCGGAACCCGTCTCGACGAACGAGAACAGCGTCGTGCCAACCCGAACACGGGGAACTGCCACACCCTCCCCAGCCGACTTCTGCTCACGGGTGCTGTGCACCCGTTCGCACGGTCCGCGGTACCTTCGGTTCCGCGCTACGCTCCCTCCGGTCGCTCGTCCACTGGCAGAGCGCGCTCTGCCAAGCCTTTGCTCGTATTATCTGCTCACGGGCACGAAGTGCCCGTTCGCACGGTACGCGGGACTATCGGTCCCGCGCTACTCGCAAAGACCTCACACGATGTCGAACCACCCCTCGCTGCGCTCGTCGCGGTTCAGCGCGTGCCACGTTGTTCGGTTCCTCGAGCGCGATTCCGAACCCGAACGGCGGCGCTGCACCCCTCGTCGCGAGTCCTCGAGCCAGTAGCGCCGGTATCCTCTCCGCTCGAGTGGACTTTCAGACTGGCACGATAAACCGTCGATACTTAGGTATCCACTCTCGAAACGGTCACGCATGGCCATCGCTGAGGAAGCCGACGACGGGGCGGGCGACGACGCGACCGCCGCAGACGACACTCGCCGGGAACCGACGGAGGGAACCGAGACGGCCGACGCGACCGAGGACCGCTACACGCGCAAAAAGTGCGTGCTGATCACCGGCTGCTCGTCGGGGATCGGTCACGCGACCGCGCGAGCGTTCCTCGAGAAGGACTGGCAGGTGATCGCGACGGCCCGAAACGTCGACGAAATCGCCGATCTCGAGGAACTGGGCTGTACGACCCTCGAACTCGACGTCACCGACCCGGACCAGGTCGCCGACGTCGTCGAGCGCACCGTCGAGATCGGCGGGGCGATCGACTGTCTGGTGAACAACGCGGGCTACGCCCAGATGGGACCGATCGAGGACGTCTCGACGGTCGACCTCCACCGCCAGTTCGACGTCAACGTCTACGGTCCCCACCGCCTCGCCCGCGCCGCGCTGCCGCACATGCGCGCCCAGGGCGAGGGCCGGATCATCAACGTCTCGAGCGTCGCGGGCCGAGTGTCGTTCCCCGGCTATGGCGCCTACTCGGGGTCGAAACACGCCCTCGAGTCGATGAGCGACGCGCTCCGGGGCGAGGTCGAGGAGTTCGGCATCGACGTCGTGCTGATCGAGCCCGGTCCGGTCGAGACCGAGTTCTCGGATCGGATGAACGAGGAGCTCCCCGAGTCCCGGCGCACGCCGGCCTACGAGTCGCTGTACGAGATCTACGACGAGGCCCAGCTGATCGGTGGCGGCCAGGGCGGTCCCTTCGCTTCCACGCCCGCGGAGGTCGCGACGGCGATCGTCGAGTCGGCGATCCGCTCGGAGCCGCCCGCCCGCTACCCCGTCGGTCCGATCGGGCAGTTTGGCGTCTACGCCCGGTTCCTTCCCGATCGGCTCCAGGACGCCCTCTACGGCGTCGTCCGGAAGCTCGTCTAGCGCAGCGGGACGGTCGTTGCAGAATACTTATATTTCGGCACGGAGACGGATCGCACAACGATGTCGGACGCTCCCGTCGGAGTCATCGAGCTCGCCGACAGGATCTCCGCGCTGCTGTACGGGATCGCCGGCTGGCTGACCGTCGGGTTCGGGCTGTTGCTGACCGGCGCTGCGCTCACGTTCGGTTACAGCGTCGCGGCCGGCACCGCCCGGGTCGACGCCGTGGCCGGTGCCGCCTTTCTCGCACTGTTTCTGTGCCTGGCGGGGCTCGTAACCGTCGCGCTGGGACTGTTCGTCAACCCCCGCTTTCGACGCCGGCTGGATCGGCGCCACGGGCGCTCCACGTTCGGCTGGGTCCGGTCCGTCGATCAGCGGGTCGTCCGGCCCGAGGAGAACTGTCTGGAGTGCTGTGTTGACTGCGGCGATCGGGTCGAGATGGGACTCCTCCGGCGTTACCGTGAGGAGTACGCGCTCGCGGGGCTGCCCGTCTACACGCGCTCTGAGGGGTACAACCACTACTGTCTCGAGTGTGCGACCGCCGAGCTTCGCGGCGGGGACGTCGCAGACTCGGCGTCGGACGTCGGGACCGATCGGTCGGATCGGAGCCTCGAGTGCGTGGAGCGGTAGTCGGTCCGGGGTCAGTCACCGGTCGCTCGAGCCTCGTCTTCCGAGTCGTCGAGAGCGAACGCCCCGCCTGAACACCGACGGACGTATCCCGCTCGCAGGAGGTCGCGACACCGACGGTCGATCGTTACCGGATGCGTGGCGAGGCAGTCGGCCAGTTGGGGAACCGTCATCGGGCCGTCGTCGGCCAGTCGCTCGAGGATCTCGCGCTCGCTCCGATCGGAAGGCGGTTCGTCCGTCGGCATGATAGCTACCTCCACATTGGCGAACTGACGGATGAATGGCGCTCCGGTTCCCAATCGGTGAGAACGGTTTTCACGGGTCCGCTCGAGCCGACGTTCGGTCACCGAATCTGCCTACCCGGCTCGAGCGTCGCCGCCGGCGACCCGCGAATCGGCCGCTGGCGCCGGTCAGTCGTCGAACGCCTCGACGAACTCGGTCGGCAGCGTCGTGATGTCGATCCCCCAGGCCACCGGCAGCCACAGCAGGGCGAAGATCGTGATCAGTGCGATTCCGATAAAGTTCAGCCCGACGCCGACGCGAGCCATCTGCGGGAGGGTGATGTAACCGCTGCCGAAGACGATCGCGTTCGGCGGCGTCGCCACCGGCAGCATGAACGCAAAGGAGGCGGCCGTCGCGCCCGCGATCATCAGCCCGAACGGGTGGACGCCGATTCCGATCGCGACCGACGCCAGCACCGGAAGCAGCATGGCCGTCATCCCCGTGTTCGAGGTGACCTCGGTCATGAAGACGGCCAGCGTGACGACGGCGAGGATGAGGATGACCATCGAGACGCCCTCGAGCAGCTCGAGCTGTTCGCCGAGCCACAGCGCCAGACCGGTCTGGTCGAACGCCGCAGCGATGGCGAGCCCGCCGCCGAACAGCAGGATGACGCCCCACGGAATATCCACCGCGTTGCTCCAGTCGAGCAGGAACGTGTGGCCTCCGTCCTCGGTCTTCGTCGGGAGCGTGAACAACACCAGTGCGCCGCCGATGGCGACGATCGTGTCGGCGTCGTCGGGCACCGGCGCCAGCCCGATCTCGCCGATCAGACTGGCGCTGATCCAGGAGACCGCCATGCCGACGAAGACGACGAGCACCATCTTCTCCTGTCTGGTCATCGCCCCGAGCTTTCGCAGCTCCTCGTCGACCGTCTCCGTCCCGCCGGGAAGCTGATTAAGTTCGGGCGAGAGCGCGACGCGAGTAACCCAGAGGTAGACCGTCGCGAGCCCGATGAGCGCGATTGGGACCCCGTAGAACATCCACTGGGCGAAGGTGATGTTCTCGCCGAACAGCTCGCCTGCCTGTCCCGCAAAGAGGATGTTCGGCGGCGTGCCGATCAGGGTCGCGACGCCGCCCACGGAGGCGCCGTAGGCGATACACAGCATGAGCGCGACGCCGAACGTGAAGTTCCCCTCGGTGGTGTCGATGTCGAGTTCGGTGTCGTCGACGAGGTCGGCCGTCTTGTAGATGACCGCAAGCGCGATCGGCACCATCATCATCACCGTCGCGCTGTTCGAGACCCACATCGAGAGAAACGCCGTCGCCAGCATGAACCCGAGGATCAACCGGGAGGGCGTCGTCCCGACGAGTTTGATCGTTCGCAGCGCGATCCGTCGGTGCAGTCCCCAGCGCTGCATCGCCATCGCGAGGAAGAACCCGCCCATAAAGAGAAAGATCAGCGGGTTGCCGTACGACGGCGTCGTGTCCGCGACCGGGAGCGCTCCGGTCAGCGGAAAGAGCACGATCGGCAGCAACGAGGTGGCGGGGATCGGGATCGCCTCCGTGACCCACCAAGCGGCGACCCAGGCCGTGACGGCCCCCGCCGCCTGTCCCTCGAAGCCCGCGGGATCGCCCGGCGTCGGGCCGAGCAGGATCAGCGCGAACAGCACCGGCCCGAGGACGAAGCCGATCTTCTGTCGGAGTTTGTACTCGCCGCCGACGTCGAACGGCGAGTCGTCGTCACCACCGCTCGAGCCTCCGTTTTCGCCACCATTGCCGTCTTCCGGGTCGTCCGCCGGATCGCGGCCACCGTCGGTAAACGCCCGCTCCGCGATTCGTCGTTTCTCCGGCGGGAGCGCATCCAGGTCCTCGGCGATCGCTCGCCCGTCGAGCGTAACGTACGCCTTCGTCTGCGTGTTGAGAAACCACAGGTACGCCCAGAACCGCTGTATAGCCAGCTGACACCTCTCGAGAGCGTTCGATACCATCTGTTCGGGCGTTGCGAATCAGGGATTAAAAAACGCCGAGATTCGATCGTTGGGATGTTACCACCGAACAACACCCGCCGAGGGCAGACGGACGACCGTTCGCGGGTCGACCGGCGCTCGTCGAAACCTCCATTTCCGAGGGGGCTGAACTTGGGCCGTGCCTCTGTTACAGTTCGACACGACCCGATCGCTGTCGGCCGACGAGCGGACGGCGTTCGCGGAGCGAGTGACGGCGCTCTACACCGAGGAGATGGAGACGACCGCGGGTCACGTCGCGGTGACGATCCGCGAGCACGAGGCCTCGGCGATGCATCTCGGCCGCGAGGTCGAGGGACCGCTGCTCTTTCTCGACGCCGAGATCCGCCGCGGCCGTTCCTTCGAGCGCAAGCGTGCGTTCGCGCTCGAGACGATGGCGTACGCCGGCGACACCCTCGAGATCCCCGACGAGAACATGAAGGTGGTGTTCACCGAACACGAAGGCGAGGCGATGATGGGCGTCGACCGTGTCGGCGGCGAGTGGAGCGGGGACGGCGGGGACGACTGAGCGAGGATAGCTGAGGGGTCAAGGCGCGTCGAGACTCGAGAACACCGGGCCGTCCGCCGGTTCCGTCACGGTAAAGCGGCCCGGTCGGAAAGCCGCGGTCGATGGATCGGTCATACTGGCGAACGGTCTTGCTGATCGCGCTCTGGCAGGTCGCCGCGAGCGTCTGTTACTACACCGTCTTCGCGGCGACGCCCTTCTTCCGCGCGGAGTTTGGCCTCTCCAGGTTTCAGGTCGGGTTCGTCGTCACCGCCCTGACGCTCGGCTACGCAATCTTTCTGCTCCCGGTCGGGGCGCTGATCGATCGCTTCGGCGAGTACCGCTCGCTCGTGCTCGGACTCGTCGGACTCGCCGCGGGCGCGACGTTCGTCGCTGGCGCGCCGTCGGTCGCCCTGCTGCTCGTCGCGGCCTTCTTCCTGGGTTCGGCGTACGCGAGCGCGATCCCGGGGACTAACAAGGCCGTCTACGACAACGTCGAAGCGGGACGGCAGAACCTCGCGGTCGGGATCAAGCAGGTCGGGGTCACCGCCGGCAGCGGGATCAGCGCCCTGCTCGTGACCGGGCTGGCGGGCGTGCTGTTCTGGCAGGCCGGCTTTCTCGTCGCCGCTGGCTTCGGCCTCGTCGTCGCCGCCCTCTTCGCGGTGCTGTACGACGGCTCCGGCGGCGGCGGAACCGCCGAGTACCCCGACTTTCGGTCGCTCTCGAGGAACCGGCCGTACCGCTGGCTGGTCGCGGCGGGCTTTTTCCTCGGCGCGGCGCTGTTCACGACGACCGGCTACACCGTCCTGTTCGTCGAGGAGGAGGTCGGCGCCTCGGTCGCCTTCGGTGGGATCGTGCTCGCGACGGTCCAGCTGTTCGGCAGCGCAGGCCGGCTCGCGACCGGCTGGCTGAGCGACGCGCTGCCGGGCGATCCCCAGCATCGAATCGGCTCGATCCTGATCGTCCAGGCCCTCGCCAGCGCTGTTCTGTTCGCCGTCGTCGCCGCGACCTCGAGCCCGATCGGGTCCGCGGTCGCGTTCGCGGCGCTCGGCTTCTTCGTCCTCGGGAACACGGGCGTCTACTACTCCTGTATGGCGACGCTGGTCGGCAGCGAGGAGATGGGCGGGGCGACCGCGGGCGGACAGCTCGCGCTGGTCGCCGGCTCGATCGTCGCCCCGCCCGCGTTCGGCTACCTCGCCGACGTCGTCGGCTACCGGGCCTCGTGGTGGCTGCTGGGCGCCGGCTGCGTCGTCGCCGCGGGACTGCTGGTCGTTGCGGTCCGGAGCGACCCGCCCGTCGACGATCCCGCGATGGACAGGTGATACGGATCGTTGTAGCGTTCTACCGGTGATCACTCCGGCCGGGACGGCGATCACCGGCAAAGAACAACAACGGTCCGTACGAGCCCGAGCCGAAGAACGAACCACTATGGGCTCGGCGGGCGAACCCCCAGCTATGTACCGCGTTCTGTTGCCGATCGACAACAGCGAGCCCCGTGCTCGAGCCCAGGTCGAGGCCGTCCTCGAGTTACCCCACGCGACCGACGAGATCACGGTCGACGTCCTCCGCGTCCACGAGGGGGTATCGGGTCCCGACGCAGAGTGGGCCGCGGGCGGGTTCTCCGAGGAGTACGCCGAGCAGATGGACGAGAACCTCCGGAATCGGACGAAACTTCCCAACGCCGTCGATACCGCGACCGAGCTGCTCGAGGCGAACGACGTCGACTACGAAGTTCACGAGTCGGTCGGCGAGCCCGCCGAGACGATCCTCGCAGCCGCTACGGAGCGCGACAGCGACGCGATCGTTATCGGGCTCCAGAAGCGCTCGCCCGTCGGGAAGGTGCTGTTCGGCAGCGTCGCTCAGGGCGTAATTCTCGACAGCGATCGCCCGGTGACGACCGTTCCTGCGGCCGAAGAGTCCGAGACGTAGTGGCTGGGTGCGAGGGCGGACCGAGCACCCCTCCTACCAGTGAGCATCCGCTGCGTTCGTTCGAGTCTCGTCCCCCGTCGATCCCCACGGGTCGTCGTCTCGATCGGTCGACCCCGACTCGGAATCCGGACGGTTCTCGAGGTAGACCCGAGCGTACGACAGCTGGACGATCGGCGAGACGATCGCCGTAACGACGGCACTGATGGTAGCGACAGCGACGACCGATTCGAACGCCACGCCGACGACTCCAGCGACGATCCCCGTCGAGAACAGAGCCAGGAACGCGAGCACGGAGATCCCGAACAGTTTCAGCAGGTTGCCCTTGGCAACGTTCCAACTCGTCTCGAGCCCGCCGAGCGCGTTCTCGTCGTCGATCACGATAGCGGGGAAGGCAAGCGAGAGCCGAATCGCGAGATAGATCCCGGGGAGGATCAACAGGAGAAGCCCGATCGTGACCGCCACGAAGTAGATCAGCGTCGCACCGACCAGTGACAGCAGCCGTCCGAGGACGTGGCCGACCTCGTCGCCGATCGACGTTGTCACTTCCCGGACTTCGGCGTACGCGTACCGGTGAGCAACAGCGTCGGCGACGATAAGCAACAGGAATCCCAGCAGGCCGAACAGGAACGAAACCTCTCCCAGCCCGTCGACGAGCCCGACGATCAGGAACAGGAGTATTAGTTCCGGGTTGCGTTTGAGCCAGCCGAACGCCTCGGCCATCGTGTCGACGGAATTCTTCCGTTGGGGTCTCGCTGTCATCGAACCTGTATTTCTACGTAGTTTAGAAAAATCGCACGGTCGCCAGGACGGGTACCGTGTCGGGAGCGGACGCCCCACCTTCGTATCGGAGTCGAAGGGTGCTCGACGGCCGGACCCGCGGAGTTCGCCAGGGGCCTACCGCAAGCAGGCCGCGACGACCTCGAGCATCCCCTCGCCCTGGACCTCGTCGGCGAACAGCGGCACTCGGCGGACGTCGGTGCCACGGAACAGCTCCTGGGCCTCCGTCAGCGCCGACTGCTGGACGTCCCAGCGGCGCTGACAGAACTCGCAGCGCTCGAGATCGGGCTGCAGGAAGTCGCCCTCGACGTCGTCGGTGACGTCCGACAGTGGTTCCATCACGCGGTTGACGACGACGGTGCCGACCGGAATCCCGAACTCCTCGAGCTGTTCGCGCAGTCGCTTTGACTCGAGGACGCTCATCTCCTCGGGCACGAGCACGATCCGGAAGTCCGTCCGTGCGGGATCCCGCAGCGCGGCCCGGAGTCGTTCGATGCGCTCGCGCAGCTCCTCCAGGTTCTGCAGGTCCGGCTCCTCGTCGGGCATCTCCTCGCCGCCGAACATTCCCTTCATCCCGTCGAACATGCCGCCGATTCGCTGGCGGAATTTCATGATGCGGCCCATCATCGTATCCATGAGTTCGGGAAGCTGGAGCAGACGCAGGGTGTGGCCCGTCGGCGCCGTGTCGACGACGACCCGTTCGAACCGATCGTCGTCCAGGTACTCGAGCAGCAGCTGCATCGCGGCGGCCTCGTCGGAACCCGGCATCGGCCCGCCCAGCAGCGACTCCATCGGGGAGTCCTCGCCGAACATTCCCTCGAGACCGCCGAACATCCCGCCTCCCTCGCCCTGTGCTTGCGCCTGTGCGGCGAAGCCGGCGTCCTCGACGGCGGCCTCGGGGTCGATCTCGGCGGCGTACAGCGGGATATCCTCTCGAATCCGGCCCGGCTCAGACGGGATCTCCGTCTCGTAGGTGTCAGACAGCGAGTGGGCCGGGTCTGTCGAGACTACGAGCGTCGAGACGCCCCCGCGGGCGCTGTCGAGGGCTGTCGCGGCCGCCATCGTCGTCTTCCCGACGCCGCCCTTCCCGCCGTAGAGCACGTAGTCGGGCCCCTCGATATCGTCGTCGGATGGATGGACGGAGATCGTCTCCCTCTCGTCGACCGACTCCGTCGGCGTCACCTCGACCCTGTTCGCGTCCTCGTTGCTCTCCGTCGAGTCCTCGCCCGCCTCGTCGACCGGCTCGACGTCGATTCCGCTCATGCGGTCCGGTTTCCGGTGCGCACACGAGTACCCGTCGGTCTCGAACGAGGAGTCCCGTGAGTCGACGACGCATGAACCATACTAACACAGCTACTTCGATATAAGGTATTGAGGGTATCCTTATCTATATATCCATATTAGTAGCAGGATTTAATGCCGATGGCAGCGTCGGGACACGTGTCCGAAGCTGGTGGTGGCGCTTCGAACGTCCCGATCATGAACGCACAACTCGCCGAACCCCGACCCGACGAATCGACCACGAACGACCTTCCGTTCCCCTACGACGGCGACGAACGGGGACTGACCCTTCCGCAGGCGAACGCCCGGGGCGTCCTCCGACCCGACGACCCGACCGGTGCGGTCGGCGCTGCCGGTTCGACGGACTGTCCCGACTGCGGCGGCGAGACCGTCAACGGCGCGGGCCTATTCGCGTGTGCGGACTGCGCCTGGAGCGGCTCCCTGCGGTAGACGACCGAGTTTTTCTGCGGTACTCGAGCCCTCGGAGCGACAGCCTCGAGATGTGGCTACCGCATCTATTCTCCAATAGGTAGTTGAATTAGATAAGGTGTCTATTCGAAGTACGCCGCGAGCCGCTCCGCAGCCTCCGAGACGTGGGGCGTAACGAGGGCGAAGCGAAGCCACTCCGATCGCGAATCGCCGAACGCCTCGCCGGGCATCCCGGCGACGCCGGCCTCGTCGATCAGCCGCTCGACGTTCTCGAGGGTACCCGGATAGCCGTCGAAGCGGGCCATCACGTAGAACGAGCCCTGGGGTGTGGTGTAGTCGGCATCCGTGGCCTCGAGCGCGTCGGTGAACGTCTCGACGCGCTCGGCCAGCAGCTCCCGGCTCTCCTCGTAGTACTCCGGTTCGGTCTCCCTGAGCGCCCGAAGCACCGCGTACTGTGGGGGGCGGCTGCCGGCGACGTTGACCAGCATGTGTCGACTCTTGGCGTTCTCGACGAGCTCCGGGGGAAAGATCGCGTACCCGACCCGGAGCCCCGTGATCGCCATCGACTTCGAGAAGGCGTTGGTGACGATCCGGTGGTCGGAGTCGACCCCGAGCGCGGAGGCAAATCGTCCCGAGAGGTCGAAGTGGTCGTACACCTCGTCGCTGATCAGCAGGGCGTCGTACTCCTCGGCGATCTCGACGAGTTGCCGAATCGTCTCCTCGGGGTAGACCGCTCCCGTCGGGTTGTTCGGCGAGTTGACGACGATCGCGGCGGTCTCCTCGCTCGTCGCTTCGCGGACGTCGGCCGGATCGAGCTGGCCCGCTTCGTCGGCGGCGACGAACCGCTGGGTACCCCCAAGCATCGTCGTCTTTCCGGGGTAGTAGGGGTAGACGGGATCGGTCAGCACGATCTCGTCGCCACGGCCGCGCTCGAGGGCCCGCGCCATCGCGAGGTAGTTCGCCTCCCCCGCGCCGTTGGTGACGACGACCTGCTCGACGTCGACGTTCCGTCGGCCGGCGATCTCCTCGCGCAGCTCTCGAAGTCCCTCGCTGGGCGGGTACTGGAACTGGTCGGGCTCGAGGTCGGCGTACTCGTGTAGCCCCTCCCGCAGCGCCTCCGGGGGCTCCCAGTCGGGGTTCCCGCTGACCATGTCGATGACGTCCCGGTCGGCCCGGTCGGCGTACTGCATCACGCGAAAGAACAGCGGCGTCTCGTACTCCATGCGGGTCACTGGGTGCTCGCACATCGTCGTTCTTTCGTCGCGCGTCGAGGTCGGCTCTCGAGGGGGATGTCCCGGCGGTGCAACCCTTCCTTTGAAACCGGCCTGGCTCCTCGAGTCACCCATGAACGACGACATCGATCGCGAGCTCCCGATGGACGTCGCCGACAGGATGCGGGACGCAGGCGACAGCCTCGCCGTCGCCGAGTCCTGTACGGGCGGGCTGATCGGTGCGGCGATCACTGCGGTTCCGGGAGCCAGCGACTACTTCGACTCGGGGCTGACGACCTACGCCTACGACGCCAAGCGCCGCCACCTCGGGGTCAGTCGCGAGGCCTTAGATGAGTACGGCGCCGTCTCGGAGCCGGTCGCCCGCGAGATGGCCCAGGGGATCCGCGACGTGGCGGATACGACCTGGGGGGTCGCGACCACCGGCGTTGCCGGGCCGACGGGCGGTACCGAGGACGACCCGGTCGGAACGGTCTACATCGGCGTCTCCTACGCCGGCCCATGGGGGTCCCAGTCCTCGTTCACGAACGTCTCCCGGTACGTGTTCGACGGCGATCGTGCAACGGTGCGAGCGAAGACCGTCGACCGGGCGCTCGAGGACCTGCTCGCCGCCGTCGCGGAAGTGCGGGAGTAGCGATCGCGCGGCGAGCGGGAGACGGTGAACCGCGGCGAATCCTCACCGAAGCTGACCGTCCTCGAGAGAAAACTATTCGAGGGTCCCCCCGCGACGTCCCCTATGAACAAACGGGGCCACGTGCTCAACGCCGTCCTGTTGAGCGTCGGGCTCGGGATCCTGCTCGAGCCCGCGGGGGATCTGGGGACCCTCGAATCGGTCGTCGCAATCACGGTCCCGGTGACGCTGGGCGCGCTCTTCCCGGACGTCGACACCGCCTTCGGCCGCCACCGCAAGACGCTACACAACCTTCCCGTACTCGGCCTGTTCGTCGCCTTCCCGTTCGTCTTCGGCAACCTCCACTACGTCTGGATCGGCGTGTTGACCCACTACGTCCTCGACGTGACGGGCAGCAGACGCGGCATCGCGCTGTTTTACCCGCTCTCGAGCCGGGAGTTCGACCTACCGACTGGGGTCCCGGTCAGCAGCGGCCGGACCGATCTGGTAACGCTACTCGTAACCGGACTCGAGCTCGCGGTCGCCGTCCTCCTGCTCTACGAACTTCCCCGTCGCGGATTCGACGTCGCGGAGCTGGGGCTCTGGTTCTGAGAACTATCGGCGGTTCGGCGTCCACTCCTCGCAGGCGTCCATGCCCGTCATCGCCTGCTCGTGGCGGGTGCAGTAGGGAACCATCTCTCCCGTCGAGCGAGCGCGGGCGTACTCGAAGTCGCCGCAGTTCCCGCAGTAGCGGTCCGTCGGCGCCCGGGGTCGGTCGTCCCCACCGTCGATCAGTTCGGCGTCGGTCCCCTCGACGTCGGTCGCGGGTGCGGCAGTCTCGATCGGGCCACCGTCCCGGCGAGCGTCGGTCCGGGGCTCGATCTCCCCGTCGGGTTCGGCGCCGAGAACGCCGATCCCGCCGAGTCCACCGAGTCTATCCGCGTCGTCATCTGTGGGTCGCTCCACGATCGTCCGGTTGTGGCGGGTGACGTTCAGCTCGAGGGCCCCGCCGGGGTCGTTTCGGGTCTTGAAGTTGACCACGCCGACGAACAGACACCACACCCCGGCAAACAGTCCGAGCAAGTAGACCGCGGCGACCTCGAGTGTTAGATCTGCACCGACCCCGCGCCAGTGGTACGGGTAGGCGAGCCAGAACAGCGCGACGCCGAGCAGGCAGAGCCCGACGCCGGCCGCACCGATGGCCCGGACGCGGCGGCTCGCCGGCAGGACGAGAAGGAGTCCGACGAGGGCGGCCGGAACGCCGATTCCGGCGAGGGCGCCCGCGATCCGGACGGTCGCGTACTGGATCGCCATCTCCCAGTCGGTGAGCGCGGCGACGGCCCCGTCGAGGAGTTCGGTCGCCGCGACGACGACGCCGAGGACGGCGAGGGCGGCCCCGACGGCGACGAGCGCCGTTCCCGCGTGTCGCCGTCGGCGACCCGGCCCCGCCCGCGCGTCGCCTCGGTAGACTTCCGTCAAGCTGGTCATGAACGTATAATTGAGTTTCAGCCACAAAACAATAACGTCAGACATAAGTCAGATAATAGAGCAGTAAAGCACCCGCGGAAACGAAAGGTTGAATCGCCGGGCTCGAAAACTCCCGGTCATGAGCGACGACGAGGAAGAAGACGAGCCCGCCGTCGAACTCGGCGACCGAACGCCCGTCGAGGGAGCGCCACTAGCCCGCATCAGTTCGCGGCTCTTCTGGCCCAAGGAAAAGAGCGAGATCGACCGCCTCGAGGGTGACAGCGTCATCCGAACGCCCGACGGCCCACGTGAGCTCTCGACGGTGCTCGAGGAGATCGACGAGACCTACTTCCAGCGCCACCAGGAGTTCGAGCGCCACGTTCGCTCGGTCATCGGCACCGGCCCGGTCCCGACCGCCGAGGAGTAACCACCGTGTCGGCCGAGGGCGAACAGAGCGGCGTCGACTGGCTTCCGGACCGGCTCGACGGGCTCAGCTGGTTCCAGAAGTCGCTGCTGACCGGGGCCATCCTCACTCTGTTATGGATGCAACTGGTTCCCGGCGAGCTCGAGCGTCGCGTCGTCGTCGACTCGATCCTGCTGATCGGCGGCCCGCTCGTTCTCGGGCTGACCCACGGCAACCACATCGGCTGGAACGTCAACCGAACCGCCGTCCGCAACGCCGTCTTGCTCTCGATTTTCGTCCTGCCGTTCTATCTCGTCGGGTCGACGCTGCCGACGATTCGGGCCTTCTACCCGATGTGGGAGACCTCGGCCGCACCCGGCGAGTTCGTTCCCCACGCGATCCAGCTGTTCGCGCTGGCGCTGGCCGCCGAGACCTACTACCGGGGACTGCTCTGCGTCGGCGTCCGGGAGATCGGGTTCAAGGCCGTCCTGATCAGCCCTGTCGTCTACATGATCCACCACATGTCGAAACCGCCCCTCGAGTTTCTGCTGTCGGGGCCGACGGACGTGCTGTTCGGCGCCGTCGACTACAAGTCGAACTCTATCCTCCCGTCGGTGATCGCCCACGGCGCCGGGCTCGTCCTGCTGGACTGGCTAGTCCTGCACGATCCGCTGTTCGACCCGACGCGCTTTCTCCAGTATCTCGAGTGGCTGCCGATCCCGATCTGAGAGCCGCGGCAGCCGCGACGGTGGGGCTTTAGTGGCTCCCGACCGACGGTACAGGTATGAGTCTGCCAATCGATCCGGCCGAGATCGATCCCGAGGACGTCGGCGAGAAACAGGCCGTTCTCGAGATGGACCACGAGGAGGCGATCGAACACGTCCGCGAGGTCTGCGAGGAGGTCGGGTTCGGAATTCCCGTCGAGTTCTCCCCCTCCGAACTCCTGAACGAAAAGGTCGACGCCGACCGGGACCCCTACTACGTGCTGGGGGCCTGTAACCCCGAGATCGCGGACCGGGCGCTCGACCAGACGATGCGGATGGGCGGGCTCTTCCCGTGTAACATGATCGTCTGGGAGGAGGAGCCGGGCCGCCAGCGGGTGTATCACCTCTCGATCATGAAGATCGCGCGGCTGCTCGATATCGCTCCCGACAACGAGGAGTGGGCCGACATCGTCGACACCACGGGCGATCTCACCGTGGAGGCCTTCGAGAAGTTCGACTCCGTCGACGCCGAGACGGCCCACTGAGCCGGCTCGAGACCGTACCGTGTCCGACGACCGCACGACGGCCGTCGGACTTTACATTAGTATTCTTGAAGGTCAAGATTTACATACATTCATGGCATGCGTAGCGTATGGACGTCAGAACCACGTTCTTCGCCCTCCTCCTGTTTGCCCTCGCGGCGGTCACGACGCTCATCCTCGCGCCGCTGTTGCAGTACGTGCTGGCGGCCGGGTTGCTCGCGTTCGTGCTCTACCCCGCCCACGAACGCCTCGAACGGCGGATCGGCTCTCGGCCATCGGCGCTCGTCCTCACTGGGGTCGCCATCGTCGCCGCGGTCATCCCGATCCTCTATCTCTCGATCGTCACCGTCCAGACGGTATTTTCCTTTCTGAACCGGTTCGACGAGGCGGCCGCCATCGAGACCGCCAGCGAGTGGGCGATCGGACTCGGGATCGATCCCGAACTCGTTGCGGCGACCCGCGCGCAGCTGGTCGCGGAGGTGAACGGGCTGTTCGACAACGCGGTCGACGTCATGCTGGGAGAGCTGGTCGGGCTGGTGGACGCGAGCATCCGACTGAGCCTCGGGCTGTTGGTCCTCGTTTTCCTGCTGTACTACCTGCTCGCCGACGGGCGGACGTTCGTCGGCTGGCTGGCCGCGGTGGCCCCGCTCGAGGATCGGGTTCGCGACGAGCTGTTCGCGGAGGTCGACGTCGTCACCTGGGCGGTGATCAAGAGTCACGTCTTCGTCGCCGTCGTCGAGGGGCTGCTCGGCGGGCTCGGCTTCTACCTGCTCGGCGTCCCCAACGTCGCCTTCTGGACGATCGTCATGGTCGTCGTCTCCTTCCTCCCGGCGATCGGCGTCTGGCTCGTCTGGGGGCCCGCGGTCGCCTACCTCCTGATGACGGCCGGCCCGCTTCCGGGGATCGCGCTGTTGCTGTACGGACTCGCCGTGCTCTCGGTCGTCGACAACTACCTGCGGGCGATCTTTGTCGACCGCCGTACCGGGCTCCACCCCGCAGTCGTCCTGATCGGCGTCATCGGCGGCATCTACCTGCTCGGAATCATGGGCCTGTTCCTCGGACCCGTGTTGCTCGCCGTGTTCAAGGCCGGACTGAACGTCTTCAACGAGACCGCGCTTACGGCCGACGACGTCCGCCTCGAGTCGACCTCTCGAGACGTTCCCGGTGCCGATCCCGGGACAGCCGACGACTGACCTCTGATCGGTGAACCGGATCGACAGGTTCGAGCGCCGATTCCTGACCGGCTAGTCGCCGTCGACGAAAACCCGGACTACTCCTCCTCGAGTTCGGCCAGTCGCTGCTCCGCGTCGTGTTGGATGTACCCCGAAACCACCGCGAGAACGACGACGACGAAAGCGGGAACCCCAACGAGAAGGACGAGTATCGCCAGGATCGGGACGAGGTCGGGACCGAGGAACGGAAGCATGAGTCGTCTACGTTCGGCGTCCGCTTAGAGGAAGGGGTTTCGGAATCTCGCGACTCAGCCGTCGGTGCTCGAGAAGCTACTCAGGTTCGACTGCAGCCCCGCGGCGAGTTCGGACTTGCGCCGGAGCCGGGCCGCAGAGATCGGTAGCTGGGGCGCGAGACCGGCGACCGCGTCGTGGAAGGTTTCGGCCTCGCCGTACTCGTCGGCGAGACCCTCCCTGCCTTCGAGGGATAGTTCGCTGGCCTCGCCCGGGACGCCGTCGAAGGCGTTGCGGACGCTCTCGCGGACCTGCCAGACGCCGACGGGCGCCCAGTAGTGGTCGCTGACCTCCCGGAGCACCAGACACTTCGCCTGCCGGCCGATCGACTCGAGGTACTCGAGGACGCCCAGGCGGGCGGCGTAGTAGGCGCCCGCGGTCTCCTCGACGTAGCTCGTCCGCCCCTCGTACCCCTCGCTTGCACTCTGGAGCCAGACTCCGTCGTCGGGGTTGGGGTTCCAGATACTCCCGGGAGCTTTCATCTCGACGAGTTCGAACTCCCAGCTCCCGGGGGCGAGCACGATCCAGTAGCGGTTGCCCATGTACTCGTTGACCCGCACCTGGACCTCGTCGATACTCGGCTCGTTGCGGATGCGACCCCGCAGGAACTGCCCGACCGTGTCGTCGACGGCCGTGATCGACCACCGGGTCGGGACGAGCCGACGCTGGTCGCGCTCGCCGAGCGCGCCCGCCGAGAGGATCGAGTTGATCTCGTAGACGTCGAACCCGCGCCGGTAGAGGTAGGTCATCGCGCCCTGGGCCTGCCAGTCGTCGTCCTCGAGGGTCTTCTTGACCGGGCGCGGAACGTGAGGGTTCTCCCGCAGTTCGGCGTTCCGGGCGTTCGCGCGTGGACCGCGGGGGGTCGCGACGTCGGTCCCCGGCTCGATGCCGAGATCCGGTTTGTCGTCGAGGCCGATCTCGAGGTCGACTGGGCGGTCGGCGATGGCGACCTCCCGCTGGACGCCGACGAACCCGTTCCAGCTGTCGTGGACGGTCGGCGCCAGCCGACTGGCGATACTCGGGGAGTCGACGTTCGCCCGCTTGTTCGAGTTCAGAAGTCCGGTCCGGCGCTGGAGCACGTCGTCGATCCCGTACCCCTGCCGGTACCAGTCGCCGTCCGTGACGTACTCCTCGGCCGCGCCCTCGTCGCCGACCGGCGAAAGCACCCCGATCGGGATATCGGGGTAGTTCGAGCGCCCGACGAAGATCGAGGGTGCGGTCGACCCCACGAGGCTGTCGCCCGACAGCGCCCGCTCGAAGTTGCGTTCGAACTCCTCGAGGTGGTCGGTGATCGCGTAGGACTTCTCCTTCGCGAGCCGGCGTCGCTCGGCCTCCTCGTCGGGCTCTAAGCTCTCGATGTAGTCGTCGAGGCGCATTCGACGAAAGTTCGTCCCACACGGGTTTGAATGTTGAGCTCGACTCGATCTCCTTCGACGGTAGCAGGCGAGACGATCGCCTCGAGCGTGGTTTCGCCCAGTGAGTTCGACCTCGCAAGGGTTAAAAACGACGGGCAAAAAGGAAGAGGTATGAGTACGACGGACGGGCAGGACAGACGCTCCTGTGTCTCCTGTGGAATCAACATCGCGGGCACGAACGCCGCCGCGTTCAAGTGTCCCGACTGCGGCACACGCGTCTTCCGCTGTGCCAAGTGTCGCAAGCAGAGCAACCTCTACGAGTGTCCCGACTGCGAATTCACCGGACCATAACAATGGGAAAAGTCGCTGCCAAAATCAAGGTCATGCCGGACAGCCCCGAGATCGACCTCGACGCGCTCCAAGAGCGCCTCGAGAGCGCTCTCCCCGAGGGTGCCAAGATCAACGGCGTCGAGCGCGAGGACGTCGCGTTCGGCCTCATCGCCCTCTACCCAACCGTCATCGTCCCCGACGGCTCGGGCGGTACGGAAGCCGTCGAGGAGAACTTCTCCGAGGTCGACGGCGTCGAGAGCGTCGGCGTCGAGAACGTCGGCCGCATCTAATCCAACTCGAGCGATAGTCGTTTTCCGACCGCGAACCCGAGAGCGGCCGCGCTCTCGAATCGGCAAGACCGACGGGTCTCCGAACGCTTACTTCACCCCTCGAGAAACCCCTGCCGTGTGAACGTTCTGTCGGACCCGACGAAACGTCGGTGGCTCGCGTGGGCCGCGTTGGCGACCGTCTTCCTGCTAGTCAATCTCCACCGGCTCTCGACGGCCGTCATCTCCGAGGAGCTGACGGTCGATTTCGAGACCAGCGCAGCCCAGCTAGGGACGCTCCACGCCTCCTTCTTTCTCATCTACGCCGCCATCCAGATCCCGACTGGCGTGCTCGCCGACCGGCTCGGCCCCCGCTACGTCGGCTCGATCGGTGGGATCGTCCTGAGCCTGGGCGCGGTCGGGTTCGCCCTGAGCGGGAGCTACCTCGCGGCGTTCGCTTCGCGGGCGCTCATCGGCCTCGGGAGCGGCGTTATCTTCGTCTCGATCCTGCGCTTCTGTGCCAACTGGTACCGCCCCGACGAGTTCGCGACGATGACCGGGCTGACCGGCAGTATCGCGGGTCTCGGGGCGATCCTCGCGACGACTCCACTCGCGGTTACCGTCGGCCAGTTCGGCTGGCGGTCAACGATCCTCGCGCTCGGGATCGTTGGAATGGTCGCCGCGGGCGCCGTCTTTGTCCTCGCGCGCCAGTCTCCTGCCGCGGCGGGCCTCGAACCGATCGAGGGCGTTCCCGAACAGCCCGATATCACGCTCGCGGAGCTGGGTACCCACCTGCGGACGCTCGCGCGGGATCTCGATCAGTGGCTGCTGTCGATCGTCTTCTTCGCCGGCAACGGCGCAATGTTGACTCTCGTCGGGATGTGGGGCGTCCCCTACATCGTCGTCGTCTACGAACTCGACGTGACGACGGCCTCCTATTTCACCCTCCTCGCGTCGGTCGGCGTGTTGCTCGGGCCGACGACGATCGGCTGGTTCTCCGACCGGATCGAACAGCGGCTGCTGCCGATGACCGTCGGGATCGGGCTGTTCGCGGTCGCGCTCGCTGCCGTCCCCGTCTTCGGTCAGCCGCCGCTGGCGATCGTCGCCGTCTCCTATCTGGCCTGCGGGTTCCTCTTCGGTGCCGCAATGTTGTCGCTGTCGGTCGTCAAGGAGCGCTACCCCCCGAGCGCGAGCGGGATCGCGACCGCGACCGTCAACACCGCGGGGTTCGTCGGCGGCACGATCCTGCCGGCGGCGATGGGGGTGGCGCTCGACGCCTACCAGACCGGCGAGACCGTCGAGGGCACCGTCGCGTACACCGAGTTCGGCTATCGGATCGCCTTCGGTATCCTCGCGGCGACGGTCGCCGTCGGCTTCTGCTGTGCGTGCTGGCTCATGGTGCGGGAGCGGGCTCGATCGCAGTGAGAAAAGCGAACGCGGACGGACGTGCCGTCGCGATCGGTGAGGCTACTCGTCGTCTTCGATCTGCTGCTGGAACTCCTCGAAGTCGATGTTCTCCTCGAGTTCCTCGAGTGCGCCCTCCATGTCCGCGGCAGCGTCGTCCATGTCGCCGAACTCGAGGACGTTCCCCGTCTCCTCGGCCCACTCCTCGGCCTCCTCGTGGGTCGCGGCGTGTTCGGTCGCGGCCTCGAGTTCCTCCCGGACGTCCTCCGGCGTTTCGGGCGGTGCGATCTGGGTCTGGCGGAACTCGGTGAGGTAGGCCATGCTGTCGCCGTAGTCGGTGATCTGATCGATCTCGGGGAAGGCGTCGAGCTCGGTGTCCATCAGGCTGACGACCGCCGAGACGTTACCCGACTCCTCGGCCGTGATCGCGGAGGTGTTCGTCGCGATGCCCGCGGGCGCCTCGCCGGAGATGACCGCCTCGTTGACCTCGCCGCCGCCGTCGTAGGGGACGACGTTGTCCCACGCGAGGTCGTAGTCGTCCCGGAGCAGGTAGGCCGCGACGTGGCTGTCGTGACCGACCCCCTGGACGGCGAAGTTCTCGAGTTCGCCGTCGGCGTAGGCGTCCTGCAGGTCGGCGTAGTCCTCGACGTCGTAGTCGTCGTTGACGATGATCGTGTAGCCGAAGACGCCGAAGTACGCGATCGGCTCGAACTCGGTCGGCTCCCAGGCCTCGACGTCCTCCATCCGCCAGGCGAACTGCCAGCTGGGGGTGTTGGCCGTCCCGAACGTGTAGCCGTCGTCGTCCTGGCCGTGGAGCCACTCGATACCCAGCAGGCTCGCCGCGCCGGCCCTGTTGTCGATCTCGATCGGCTCGTCGAGTGCGTCGCTCACCAGCGGCTCGAGCTGGCGAGCGTAGGTGTCCGTCCCGCCCCCTTCCGACCACGGGATCATCCACGTGAGCGAGTCCGAGGGAAACTCCCCGTCGCCCGACTCGTCGTCGAGACAGCCCGCGAGACCGCTAAGCGAGATCGCAGACGTTGCACCGATACCTTTCAGAAGATTTCGTCGGTTCACGACCGACCGTAGCCGCCGAAGCGGTGATAAGGGTGGTCGCACCTGCAAGAGTTACAGCTATTTCGTACACGAACGACCATTGATAGAAGTTGCAGACGGACGAGCGTTTGATAGTTCGGCACAAGGGTAGGTATCCCACGGTTTCGGGTGGCACGGTCAGGACGTGAAACTGTCGGTTAGTCGATCGTCCGCTTCGAGCCGGAATCGACGGCCGTGAGGTACTGCTCGAGCAGGTCCGGGAACTCACGCCCGCGGATGTACCGCAGCCCGAAGTCCTCCGTCCAGTCGATGATTCCCCGATCCTCGGTGACGACGCCGGCCTCGAGTTCGCGGGCGAGGATCAGCAGGTCGAAGTCCTCGCGGGAGTCGAGGACGCCGGTGCGCATCGCGTCGCGGTACTTCTCGCGCAGTTCGGAGATCACCGCGTCGACCTCGGTCTTGTGCTCGTGGTCCTTGAGGAGTTCGTCGGTGCTGTCCTCGGCGCGACGAACCGCCTTCTCGGAGACCCGCAGCCCGCGGTCGACCCGCCCGCTCATCTCGTCGACGAAGCTGTAGACGACGTTGGCGGGGATCGAAACGGCGTACCGATCGGGGTGTTTGCGGATCACCCAGGTGTTTAACTTCGAGTAGACCTCCTCGCTCACGCCGCGGGCCTCGAGCATCGTCGTCAGCTCGTCATGGATCGTCGGCGGGACGTAACAGGAGATGCCGAGGTTGAGGCGGGCGTTCGCGATCAGCTCGAGCAGTCGCAACACCGCCTCCTCGAGCGACTCGTCGTCGCGGCGGATCTCCTCGGTGAGGAACAGCGACGTGTCGAGGACGAACCGCTGTTTGAACGCGTCGACGGACATAGTCGGGGATACGTCCTCGAGGGAGAAATAGCTGGGTTCGCAGCCGGATCAGGGTTCGTCGGTGTTCGGCCCCCGGGCCCCGAGGTCGGCCTCCGAGATCATCTCCGCGCTGGTCGAGGAGAGGTCGACGGTGACGTCCTCGTGAACGGCCTTGCTGATCTCGTCGACGTTGCCCGCGAGGACGGTCATGATGTCCTGAGGATCGACGTACATGAGCATGTTCCCGTCCGGCCCCTCGGTGACGAGTTGGAGGTCGTTGAGCACGATCTGGTCGTCCTGGATCGTCGCCGAGACGACCGGCAGCGACTCGGGTTTGCCGGGATCGGTCTCGGTCACCCGACGGATGACGACCTCCTCGAGGTCGATGACGTCCTTGTGCTCGCGGATTCGCTCCGCGCAGGCGACCATGTCGTTGATGACCTCGGTACGACGCTCGTTGCCGTGGTCGCCCTCGAGACAGTGCTGGCAGACGCGGAGTTCGATTCGCATGGCCGCGAGTTGTCGCCGCGTACCGATGAGAATTCCGCTTCGGGACCCCATTCGGAGAGAAAACTTATCCGGAGCGACTCGACACGATCGATATGAGCGTTCACACCGCCCTCCAGGTGATCGGCCTCCTCGCGCTCGCCTACGTGCTGTTCACGGCGTTTTTCGCGCTGGGTCCGATCGGCTGGGTCGCCTTCGGAATCCTGTTCGTCGTCGGCGTCGTGCAGGTGCATCGGGAACGACGGCGAGGCGGGAGCGACGACGGTGCCGGCTGGCCGAACTACTGCACCCACTGTGGGACAGCCCTCGAGTTCGACGCCGACGGTGCCGAGCCCGGGGAGTCGATCCGGTACTGCGGCGAGTGTGGTGCGCCGGTTCGAGCCGAAACGGGGAACGAAGTCGCCAGCTCGACCGTGAACTGTGCCGACTGCGGTGCCCCGAACGATCCAGGTCGAACGACCTGTACCCACTGCGGGCTGGAGCTGTAGCCGGCCCGCTCGTCCGCCCTCCTCGAGCGCCCCGGCAGTTATTTCGCTCGCCGTAGTACTCTTCCATGATGAGTGATACCGAGTACCATCGACCGCTCGGGATCGGCGAATCCGCGTTCGAGGGCCTCGAGGAGCACCTCGAGAACCGCAGCTACGAGGGTCGGGAGTACCGTCACGTTCCAGATTACCGCCGCGGGATCGAGCGAGGGACCGTCCTGATCGGGGGCGAGGTCGTCCGCGGGTTCCCGAAGGTTCCTCGGGCCCTCGTCCTCGAGACCGGGATCCCGACCCAGTTCGAGGATCGAGTCGCCGTCGAGGAGAAGCTCAACGGCTACAACGTCCGGGTCGTCCGCCTCGAGGGCGAGCGGCTGGCGTTTACCCGCAGCGGGATGGTCTGTCCCTTTACGACCCGAATCCTCGAGCGTCTGGTCGATCTCGAGGACCTCTTCGACGACCACCCGGAGGCGATGGTCTGTGGCGAGATGATCGGACCGGAGAACCCCTACACCGCCCACGACTACCCCGAGGTCGACTCGCTCGCGTTTCGAGCGTTCGACTGGCGGGACCGACAGTCCGGCGAGCCCCTCGCCGTCGAGGCGCGCCGCGAGCACTACGATCGGTACGGCGTCCCCCAGACCCGACTGTTCGGCAGCTACGACGTCGACGAGGCCGCAGGCGAAGTGCTTCGGATCGTCGAGGAGCTCGAGGCCGAGAACCGAGAGGGCGTCGTGATGCGCTCGCCCGACGCGACGACGCTGCTGAAGTACACGACGTCGGCCTCGACTCGCAGCGACCTCGCGTACGCGTTCTCGCTGCCGTTCGACTACGGGCAGCCGTTCATGTTCCGACGGCTGTTGCGGGAGGGGTTCCGAACGATCGAGGTCGACGGGAGCGACGAGGACGCCCGCGAGCGCGCCCACGACCTGGGCGAGGCGATCTTGCTGTCGATGCGCGAGGCCATCGACACCGTCGACAACGGAGGGACGGTCGGCGAACGCCACACCGTCCGCGCGAGTTCCGAAACGGTCGAAGCGCTGCTCGAGCACCTCCGCGAACAGGGGCTGACCCTCGAGATCGAGAACGATCGCTGGGAGAACGGCGATCGGGTCCTCACCTTCCGCAAGCGAGTCCAGTCGAGCAACGACAAAATCGAGAACTACCTCGAGGGTCACATCGTCACGGAGTGAACCGCGACTCGCTGCGGGCAGAGGTGCGGGACGAGAACGCTGCCGCACACAGCAGGGCGCCGCCGATGACCCAGACGGGATCCCAGAGGAGCAGGTGTCCCCAGAACCCCTGCGGGTCGATTCCGTCGGGAGCGATGACGCCGACCAGAACGAGTAGCTTCGTCGCGATCCCGATCCCGCCGTACAGCGCCGAGAGGACGCCCAGCCCGCCGACGGCGGCGAGACGCCATCGGAGCGAAACGCGATCTCCCCACGAGCGAACCAGCGAGAGCGCGAGCGCTGCGGGGACGAGTTTCAGGACGCCCGTCGCCGCTACCGTCGCCACGAACCAGGAATCGCGCTCCGCGGCGAGCGAACGGATCCCCTCGCCGAGCGTGGCGAGCCCGACCGTTCCGCCGGCGGCCCAGTAGAAGCTGAGCGACGCGAACGCGACCCACCAGACGGTCGCCGCGTACGCGATCCGTACTGACGCCCGCTCGGGTGACATGCCGAGTCGTCCCTACTCGGGCGGACAGCATAGTCGTAGTCGCACCGAACGCGATCGCCGACCTACTCGTGCAGTTCGGCGTGGATCTCCGCGATCCGCTCGTCGTCGGCCTCAACGTAGCCGCCGTGGAAACAGATCACCTGTTCGACGTCGAGGTCGGCGAGCCGACCGACCGACTCGGCGGCGCGCTCCATCTCGGGCGTGAACTCCGGTTTCGGGCCCGACAGCGGCGCCGATCCGTCGGCGACCAGTGCGTCCCCGGCCAGCAGCAAGTCGTGGTCCGAAAAGTGGACGGAGACGTGTCCCGGCGAATGGCCGGGTGTCTCGACGATCTCCATGGGTCCCGCGACCGTCGACAGTCGGGCACCGTCGACGAGCTCGAGATCGACCCCGACCGAGCGGTAGTCGTCGGCGTCGCCCTTGACTGGCGCCCGCTCGCCGCGGACGTACGGCGCCTCGTGGGGGTGGGTCGCGACGATCGCGTCGGTGTGCTCGAGCAGTTCCGCGAGCCCGCCGACGTGGTCGCCGTCGTGGTGGGTCACCAGGACGCACCAGACGTCCTCGAGCTCGAAGCCGAGCTGGCGGAGGTGGGTTCGGAGCCCGTCGACGGCGCCGGGCGGGCCGACGTCGATCAACGCCAGCCCGCGGTCGGTCTCGACGGCCGTCGGGGTGATCGTCAGCTCGCGGCCGCCGTAGTCGACGGCGATCGGCAGGAGGTAGACGCCGGGGTCCTCGCTGTCGGTGCTCATGGCCGGTGGCTCGAGACGCCGGGACGAAAGGATTGTGGCCGATCAGCGCAGCGTCGATTCGATGGCCGTCTCGAGGTCGGCGATCAGGTCGTCGGCGTGTTCGATTCCCACCGAGACGCGGACGAGGCCGTCGGTGAGCCCGGCCTCGAGTCGCTCCTCGCGGGGGATCGCGGCGTGGGTCATCGGCGCGGGCTGCTCGATCAGGCTCTCGACGCCGCCGAGGCTCTCCGCGAGGGTGAAGACCTCGGTGTTCGAGACGACCTCGCTGGTCTCCTCGAGACTCGCGTCGAGTTCGAAGCTGAGCATGCCGCCGAAGTCGTCCATCTGCTCGCGGGCGATCTCGTGGCCGGGATGGGACTCGAGTCCAGGGTAGTACACGCGGTCGACATCCGGGTGGTCCTCGAGCCAGTCGGCGATCTGCCGGGCGTTCTCGCAGTGGCGATCCATCCGGACGGGCAGCGTTTTGGTCCCGCGAAGGACGAGGAAGCTATCGAAGGGACCCGGCGTCGCGCCCACGGCGTTCTGGTAGAAGCCGAACCGTTCGTCGAGTTGCTCGTCGTTAGTCAGCAGGGCGCCCCCGACCACGTCGGAGTGACCGCCGAGGTACTTCGTCAGCGAGTGCGAGACGATGTCGGCACCCAGCTCGAGCGGGCGCTGGAGGTACGGCGTCGCGAACGTGTTGTCGATCGCACACAGCGCGTCGTGGGCGTGGGCGATCTCGGAAGCGGCCTCGACGTCGACGATCGACATGAGCGGATTGGTCGGGGTCTCGAGCCACAGCAGTTCCGTCTCCTCGCGGAACGCCGACTCGATGGCGTCGAGGTCGGTCATGTCGACGAACGTGAAGTCGATGTCGTAGTCCTCGTACACCTGCGTGAAGATACGGTGGGTGCCGCCGTAGACGTCGTTACCCGTCACGACGTGGTCGCCGGACTCGAGCAGGTTCAGGACGGTGTTGATCGATCCCATTCCGCTGGAGAACGCCCGCCCGTAGTCGGCGTTCTCGAGGCTCGCGAGGTTTTCCTCGAGATCCGTACGCGTAGGATTGCCGGTTCGGGAGTACTCGTAACCCCGGTGTTCGCCGGGGGCGTCCTGCCGATAGGTCGAGTTGGCGTGGATCGGCGTCATCAGCGCGCCCGTTTCCTCGTCGGGTTCCTGTCCGGCGTGGATCGATCGCGTCTCGAACCGGAACTCGTCGTCGCTCATGGTTGGTTCCGCGTCGTCCGGGCAGATTATACTTGTGTTCGGATCGGTGAGTTGGACGCGATGGCCGACCGATCGACTGGGAACGTGCGTTTTATAACTGTCACGAGGTAAGAGGCCCGTACGACTATGCCGAACTCTAATGGACCTCGCCAAGGAACCCGGGACAAGCTCTCGAACAATCCACGAGACCGCGGCGCTTCGCCGCCCCAGCGCGCGATCCAGCAGTACGACGAGGGACAGAAAGTCCACCTGAAGATCGACCCCAGCGTCCAGAACGGACGCTTCCACCCCCGCTTCGACGGTCTCACCGGCGAAGTCCTGGGGAAACAGGGCAACGCCTTCAAGGTGCAGATCACCGACGGCGGCAAGGACAAGACCGTGATAGTCACCGCCGCCCACCTCCGCGCACAGGACCAGGACGAAGTTCAGGTCTGAGAACCGATGACGATCTTCAAAGAGATCGTCGACGAGGAGTTCCTGACCGTCTCGGAAACGAAGGAACTGCTCGCCGACATCGAGACCGAGCGCGCGATGGACGAGGACCGCGAGCTGCGCTACGAGCTCGCGCGAGCGATCGAACACGCCAACCGCTTTGCGGTCCTCGAGCCCGAGGAATCTCGAGAACTCGTCGCGGAGTTACAAGAACTCGAGTACGTCGACGAGCCGACCGCCTACAAGATCACCGACCTCCTGCCCCGCAACCGGGACGAGCTCCGATCGGTGTACGCCCAGCAGCGCTACTCGCTGTCGGGCGACGAACTCGACGAGATCCTCGACGTCGTCGCGAAGTACGCCTGACGGCGGGCCGATTCTTTAAGTGTAACGTCGCCGTAGCCTCGGCCAATGAGCGAAGTCGATAGCGACGAGACGGACGTTCGACGCGCAGTCGTGTTGGACTACCTCGCACACGGGCTCTCCGACGACGGCCGACCGCAGTACGCGAAGTCGCCGGCGGGGTACGCACTGGACGTCGAGGACTTCGGACTCTACCAGGTCGCGTTCGACGAGGACACCCGGCTCACCATCGGGAGCGAGGTCGTCATCGAGCCGGCCGACGAGCGCGACGTCGTCGTCGACTGCCAGGAGGTCGAGTACGGAGCGCTCTCATCGGGTGCACAGACCGAACTCGAGTACGTCGTCGAGGACCTCGTTGAGGAGAACGAGGAGCGGTTCGTCGACTTCTACAACGATGCCCAGCCGATCACGCTGCGGCTCCACCAGCTCAATCTACTGCCGGGGATCGGGAAGAAGCTGCGAAACGGCATCCTCGACGAGCGAAAGCGAAAGCCCTTCGAGAGCTTCGAGGAGCTCTCCGAACGCGTCTCGGGCCTCCACGACCCAAGCGACATCCTCGTCGAGCGCATCCTCGAGGAGCTTCGCGACGACGACCTGAAGTATCGCACGTTCGTCGGCCGCCAGCAGGATCAGAACCAGGAGTGACTTCTCCCACGACTGAAGTCGTGGGCTTTCTCCTCGAACCTCTGTAAAACGAGACCGGCCGCCGGGACGGAGACGGAGTGTTCGACCGGGTGGCCCGAACGGGACGAGGGATACGGCCGCTCGGCACCGCAACTGCGTTATCCAGTACGTTTAACATAGAAACGTGAGAAGTAGCAGCAATGCTTTCCACGATCCTGCTTCCGGTTGGAACGAGTGATAGCGCACGAGTCGACGACCTCGTCTCACATGCGATCGACGTCGCCGAGCCGGCCGGTGCCACGGTCGTGGTGGCACACGTCGTCGGTGCCGACGAACACGACGTCGACGGCCAGAACTACCCGTACGCGGTCGCACAGATCGGGTTCGACGTACAGAGCCGGGACCTGCCGGCGGAAAAGATCGCGGAGGATCTCGAGCCGATCGGCGAGATCGTCGATCGTCTGGAGGAAGCCGGCGTCGACGTCGAAATCAGGGCAGCCGTCGGCAACCCCGAGTCCGAGATCCTCCGGATCGCCGAGGAGACCGGCGCTGACAACATCGTCGTCGGCGGCCGAAAGCGCTCACCGGCGGGGAAGGCCGTATTCGGCAGCACCGCACAGAAGATCATGCTCAACGCGCCCTGTCCGGTTACCTACGTCCGTGACCGGTCCTGAACGCGGCTCGAGACGGTGCGTTTACACCGAACCCGACACTAGCCTCGGCAATGAGAGATCCAGACGGGCTGATCGCGCGCGCGGGCGTTCGCGGCGATCCCGACCGCGACCAGCATTTCCTCGTCGACGACCGCGTGCTCGATCGCCTGCCGACCTACCTCACCGAGATCGACGCCGACACGAGCCACCTCCTCGAGATTGGTGGCGGGACGGGAGCGTTGACCGATCGGCTGCTCGCCGTCGCCGATCGGGTGACCGTCGTCGAGCGCGACCGCGAGCTCGCGGCCTTTCTCCGTGAGGAGTTCGCCGAGGAGATCGACGACGGACGACTAACCGTGCTCGAGGGCGACGCCCTCGAGGTCGACCTCCCTGACTTCTCGGCGTCGGTTTCGAACCTTCCGTACGGCGTCTCGAGCGAGATCACGTTCCGACTGCTACCCGAGAAGCGCCCCCTCGTCCTGATGTTCCAACAGGAGTTTGCCGAGCGGATGGTCGCCGATCCGGGGACATCGGAATACGGGCGGCTCTCGGTGTCGACCCAGCACTACGCCGAGCCCGAACTCGTCGAGTCTATCCCCCGAGAAGCGTTTTCGCCACCGCCAGCGGTTCGAAGCGCCGTGGTTCGGCTCGAGCCCCGTGAGCCCGACTACGCGGTCGACGACGAGGCCTTCTTCCTGCGGTTCGTGAAGGCGATGTTCACCCAGCGCCGGAAGACGATCCGGAACGCGATCCGGAATACGGCCCACATCACGAACCTCGGTGCCCCCGACGCGGTCGTGGAGGCGGCCGACGACGACCTCCTGCAAAAGCGTGCTGACGCCATGACGCCGTCGGAGTTCGCCGAACTGGCGACGCTGGCCCTCGAGGTGGGCGAGCCGGTGGACGGCTAATCCAATCGGAACGGCTCACGAAACGAACTGACCGACGGATACAGGTAGCTGGATCGCCGACTCGCTCGAGAACGGAACGATGACCGAGACGACGGGACTGGACTGGCTGGCCGATATCTTTCAGGCGACGCCGCTCCGGATCGCGGTGACGCTTGTAGCGATCGGTGCGCTCGTCGCCGTCGTGCTCTCGTTTCAGCGCCTCCAGGAACGACTCGAGGAGCGGATACGACCGCTGTACAGCGACATCGTCTCGACGGCGGTGTTGGTCGGAACCTTCCTGCTCGCGCTCGCGACGATCGTCGGCGTCTGGGGACAGACCGATCAGCTTCGGTTTATTGCCACGGAGTACGATATCGGCGGCGACGCCGTCGCCCGCGCAGTCGTCACGTTCGTCATCGCCGTCTCCGCGCTGATCGTCACGCGGGTCGTCCACCGCCTGATCGACGAGGTGCTCGGATCGGCGTCAGCGGTGACGGACCACCAGCGCGAGGTTACCCACCGGCTCTCGCAGGTAATCATCCTCTCCGTGTCGGTGATCGTGATCCTCGCGCTCTGGATCGACGACCTGGGCGGGCTGCTCGTCGGTGCCGGCTTCCTCGGCATCATCATCGGAATGGCCGCCCAGCAGGTACTGGGGACGATCCTCGCCGGGTTCGTCCTGATGTTCGCCCGACCGTTCGAGATCGGCGACTGGATCGAGGTCGAGGGCGATCAGGGGATCGTCACCGACATCTCGATCATCAACACCCGCATCCGGTCGTTCGACGGCGAGTTCATCATGATTCCCAACGACGTGATCGCCTCGGAAGTCGTCACGAACCGCTCGAAGCAGGGCCGACTCCGGGTCGAGCTCGACGTCGGCGTCGACTACGCTGCGGACGTCGAGGAGGCTAGCGAACTCGCGAGGGAGACCGTCACCGACCTCGAGAAGTCGATCGACGCCCCCTCGCCACAGGTCGTCACGAAGGCGTTTGGCGACTCGTCGATCGTCCTCGGAGTTCGCTTCTGGATCGACAAGCCGAGCGCCAAGCGCCACGTCGAGGCCCGGACGGCGGCGATCAACGCGATCAAGGCCGAGTTCGACGACGCGGGTATCAAGATCCCGTACCCACAGCGCGAGCTTTCGGGACGGGCCGAAACCGGGGGCTTCCGGGTTGCAGACGAGGGCGAACCGGCAGCGATGACGCGGACGGATCGGGAACCGACCGACGACCGACGGCAGACGCCACCACAGGAGGGCGAATAAATGGATCTGAGCGAACGACGCGGTCTCGAGACGAACGTGTATCAGCCGGCAGAGGACTCCGAGTTACTCGCCGAGGCGGTCTGCGAACGGCTGTCAAGCGATTCGTACAGTGGCGACGGCGAACGGATCGTCCTCGAGGTCGGCACCGGCTCGGGCTACGTCGCCGACCGGATCGCCGCGGAGACCGACGCCCGCGTGATCGCCTCGGACCTGAACCCCCACGCGGTTCGACAGGCCCGCGAGAAGGGACTCGAGGCCGTTCGCGCCGATCTCGTCTCGCCGTTTGCCGACGAGGCCGTCGACGTCGTCGCGTTCAACCCGCCGTACTTACCGACGGACCCAGACACCGAGTGGGACGACTGGATGGAACGCGCCCTCTCGGGCGGCGAGGACGGCCGTGCGATCATCGACCCGTTCCTCTCGAAGGTCGACCGTGTACTCGCTCCCGACGGCGTCGTCTACCTGCTCGTCAGTAGTCTCACCGACGTCGACACAGTGGTCGAGCGTGCGGGCGAGGCGGGCTTCAGCGCGGCCGCCGTCGCCGACCACTCGTTTCCGTTCGAGACGCTGACGGTACTCGAGCTGTTTCGCTGACGGTAGCGAACGGAAAGCACTTGCTCGCTACGCCAGCAGGGGGAACACGATGACTCCCTCGCGACGCGCGTTTCTCGCGGCTGCCGGCTCCGGCAGCGCGTTGCTCGCCGGCTGTTCGCAGTTTACGAGCGACGAGACCGACGAATCGCTGGAGCCCCGCGAACCGCCCCAGTCGGGCTCGACGAACTCCCCGACCCGAACCGCCACGTCCACGGCGCCGACGGCTCGTGGTCGAGTTTCGGTTGTAACGCAGCCAACACGCGAGCCGTCGGGGACGGCAAGGCGCCGGTCGACGGCGTTTCGGAACGCTGGCGCGTCGACGTCTCGGAGATCGGCTTCGCTGAACCGATCGTCGCCGACGGGCGCGTCTACTTCGTCGGAAACCGGGGGCTGCGCGTCCTCGACGCCGACGACGGAACCGAACTGTGGACGCTCTAGGACGTGGAGAAACCGCCGCTGATTCTGGAGGAGATCGCCTACGTCTCGACGTACGAGGGTGTCTTCGCCCTCGAGGCCGACACCGGCGACGAAATCTGGAGCCGGGAGCTGGACGCGCCGGGCAGCGTTACGGCGCCGGCGACGATCAGGGGCCACGAGGTGTTCTGTGGCGTCGGTGAACGGATTCTGGAACTCGACCCCGGGGACGGCTCCGAGCGCTGGCAACGCGACCTCCTGGGTCAGGTTCTCGACCACCCGGCCTACGCGGGTCCTCGCGGCGTTGCCGTCGCGACCGAGGCCGGAATGGTGTACGTCCTGTACGACGGCGTCGCGCACGCCCGGTGGGAGCTACCGGCCCGTCCAAGCGGTCCGCCGACGGCGGACAAGGACGTCGTCTACGTTCCGTGCCACGACGGCGAGACGTACGCGCTGACGGTCGACGACACCGGCGATACCGTCTCGGAGACGGCCTGGTCCGCGGAAACGGGATAGGTCTCGACGGGGCTCGCCGTCGCGGACGACCTCGTCCTCGCCGTCGCCGGAAGCACGTTGCGCGCGACCGATGCGGACTCCGGCCAGCAGCGCTGGGAGTTCGGGATCGGCGACTCGAGCCGGATGGCGCCGGCCGTCGGCCGCGAGACGGTGTTCGTCGGCGGCGACCGCCTCTGGGCGCTCGACCCCGCGCCGACCGGCGATCCGAGCGACGGGCCGGCAGTCCGGTTCGAACGCGAGTTCGAGGGCTCCGTCGGTCGTGGACCGGTGCTCGACGACGGCGTGCTCTACGTCGTCGCGGACGTCGGCGACAACGAGGTCGCGCTGATGGCGCTCGAGTAGGCGGCGACCCTCGGGTACGATTCGCCGTCCTCAGACCCGTTCGACGACGCCCAGTCGCCGACCCAGGAGTTCGGAGTCGAAGAAGGCGACGCGACCGTCGGGCCACTCGAGGGGGTCGCCCAGCGGATACGTCTCGCGTGCGGCCGTGAGGTCGTCGGTCGCGAGGAGGCAGCTACACGGGCCCTCGGGAAAGCGCTCGAGCCGATCGGCGAGCCAGCCGTCCTCGCTCGCGGCGAACGCGACCGGCTGGCCGGGGACGGAGGCGACGGTACCGAACTCCGGAACGTCCTCACGAACTGGCGTCGGGAACCGGTAGGCGGCCTCGAACGTCTCGACCGCGTCCTCGAGATCCGAGACGGCGAGGACGACCTGATCGATCCCCGAGAGCGGCCCGTCGGCGACGCTCGGCGAGGGCTCGACCCGGTACGAAAGGGGTGTCCGATCTGCGATAGCGAACGGGAACAGCAGCCGTCGATCGGGTCGGCCGAACTCCGCGCGGTCCCACTCGACGAGGGTACCGTCCTCGCGCTCGCGACCGCCAGGCAGGGGACCGCGAACCGGGATGCCGCGCTCGAGCAGTCGCTTGCACTCCTCGGTGACGTCGGAAACCCGGACGCACCACGCCGCTGGCCCCGCGTCGGCGCGAATGTGCTCGGGCCAGAAGTCGTGGTCGCCCTCGTCGCGTTCGGCGATGAGTTCGACGTACGATCGGTCGTCGAAACCGAGGACGGACATGTGGGTGACGCCGTTGTCGTGGGCGCCGCCGTACTCGGGCGCGAGGCCGAGTCGCTCGAACTCCGCGGTGATCGCCTCGAGATCCGCGAACGCGAACGGGACGTGGTCGACGGTGAGAGCCATACCCGCGATCGGTGGGCCGAGAGCATAACTCCCGCCACTGGTCCGTGTCGTCGTCGCCGGCTACGAATAGGTCGAGCTCGAAGCACCTGCAAGAATTACTGCCACGTATCAAGCGGTATGGAAAATATTAAGCATCGGCATAGCCTAGCCGCGCTCACGATGACCGAATACGTCTCGACCACGCCGGGGCTCTTCCCGCTCCCGGACTGGGCGAAAGACGACCTCTCGGACCTGAAGGGACACCAGAAGGGCGACCTCGTCAGCGGCGACGAGGGCGAGGAGATCACCGCGGCCTACGACGAGGCTCGCGAGGAAGTGATCGGTGTACAGCAGGAGGCCGGCCTCGATCGAGTCAGCGAGGGCCAGCTCCGCTGGGACGACATGCTCGCCCACCCGCTGGCCGTCCACGACGCCGTCGACACCCAGGGGATCGTCCGCTACTACGACAACAACAACTTCTACCGCGACCCCGTCGTGCAGGGCGACCTCGACTTCTCGGGTGACGTCGCCCAGGAACTCGAGGCCACCGCGGAGCTTGCGGGCGACGACGACCTGCAGGCCGTTCTGCCCGGCCCCTACTCGCTGGCCGACCTCGCGACCGACGAGCACTACGGCGACGACGAGGAGTTCCTCGCCGCGGTCGGCGAGTTCCTCGCTGGCGAGGTCGACGCCTTCCCGGACCACGAGACGCTGTTCCTGCTCGAGCCCTCGCTCGTCGAGAACGCTCCCGAGGACGGCGTCGACGAGCGCGCCAGCGAGGCGATCGACACCGTCGCGAGCGCGACCGACGCCGACGTCGTCGTCCAGCCCTATTGGGGTGCGCTCGAGGAGAAGGTGTACGCTCACCTGCTCGACGCCGATATCGACGCGGTCGGCTTCGACTTCGTCGCGAACCAGGACGACAACGTCTACAACCTCCAGGAGTACGGCGCGACCGACCAGCTCTCGCTCGGGCTGGCCGACGGCCAGAACACCCTCGTCGAGGATCCGGAAGCGATCCGCGACCGCGTCGACTGGGTGTACGACAAGGTTCCCGTCTCGGAGTTCGAGACGGTGTATCTGACGACGAACACGGAGACGTTCTACCTCCCCTACGCCAAGTTCGAGGAGAAACTCGCCGTCCTCGCCGAAGCCGCGGACCTCGCGGAGGTGAAAGCCGCATGAGCAACGAGAACAAGGATCAGTTCCGACCCGAGAACCACGAAAACGACCACTTCCTGCTGACGACCGTCGTCGGCTCCTATCCCAAGCCCAAGTGGCTCAACCGCGCGAAGGAGCTCTACCAGGATCCCGACCACAGCTTCGACGACGACGACTACCAGGAGGCGCTCGACGACGCCTCCCGGCTCATCACGAACGAACACGAGCGCGCGGGCCTCGACGTCGTCGTCGACGGCGAGATGCGGCGCAACGAGATGGTCGAGTTCTTCGCCCACCGGATCGAGGGCTACGAGTTCAACGGCCCCGTCAAGGTCTGGGGACACAACTACTTCGACAAGCCGAGCGTCGTAAGCGAGGTCAAGTATACGGATAGCTGGCTCGTCGACGAGTACGAGTTCGTCGCCGAGGCGAGCGACCGCCCCGTCAAGGTCCCGATCACGGGCCCCTACACGCTGGCGAACTGGTCCTTTAACGAGGCCTACGACGACGACGACGAGCTCACCCTGGCGCTCGCCGACCTCGTCAACGAGGAGATCGAGAAGCTCGTCGACGCCGGCGCCCGCTACATCCAGATCGACGAGCCCGCGCTCGCGACGACGCCCGACGACCACGCCATCGTCGGCGAGGCCTTAGAGCACATCGTCGCCGACATTCCCGAGGAGGTCCGAATCGGCCTCCACGTCTGTTACGGCGACTACTCCCGCATCTACCCCGAGATCCTCGAGTTCCCCGTCGACGAGTTCGACCTCGAGCTCGCCAACGGCGACTACGACCAGCTCGACGTGTTCAAGGATCCCGAGTTCACCGCGGATCTCGCGCTCGGCGTCACCGACGTCCACGTCGGCGAGGTCGAGTCCGTCGAGCAGATCGAGGAGAACATCAAGAAGGGACTCGAGGTCGTTCCACCCGAACAGCTCGTCGTCTCGCCGGACTGCGGCGTGAAGCTGCTCCCCCGCGAGGTCGCCTACGGCAAGATGGCGAACATGGTCGAGGCGGCCCGCAACGTCGAGGCCGCCCTCGACGCG
This sequence comes from Natronococcus sp. A-GB1, assembly GCF_029688845.1. Lineage (GTDB taxonomy): Archaea > Halobacteriota > Halobacteria > Halobacteriales > Natrialbaceae > Natronococcus. Next base: position 71,152 of record NZ_JARUKW010000019.1, read on the forward strand.
GGCGAGATCGACGTCGAACGCGGCGAGCCGGCGCCAGCCGACGACTGACGGCTCGAGCGACGGGCAGCGATTTTTAGCCGAACGGATGGGAGCGTTTCGACGCCCGCGGGTTCCGCTTCCAAGCTCAACCGCTTTTCCGCTGGAGGGTGAACGAGGGGTATGGAGAACCCGCTGTCGACGGATACGCTCAGGGGCCGAACCGGCGAGAGTCGGATCGCCCACTGGATCCTCCTCGACGCGAACCGGTGGCTGCTCGCGGGACTCCTCTCGGCCACGGCGTTCGCACTGCTCGTCGCGCTCGGAGCGATCGCCCTGCCGCTCCGGGAGATGATGGCGAACGGCTCGCCGGTAGATACGGCGTTCCAGGCGCTGATCGCCGCAACCCTCACCGGGGTGACGCTCGTCGTCTCGATCAACCAGCTGGTGCTCTCACAGGAACTCGGTCGGCTTGGCGACCAGCAGGCGTGGATGAACGAGGCGATGGAGTACCGACGCAGCGTCGAGGAGCTGTTCGGAACGGTCGGTCCGCCCGACCCCTCACAGTTCCTGCAGGCGCTCGTAGAGACGAGCAGCGAACGAGCCGAGGCGCTCCAGGAGACCGTCGCCGACAACGCAGACGAGAGGCTTCGGCGTCGAACCGATCGGCTGGTCGAGAACGTCTGCCGAAACTCCCAGGAAATCTATTCGCAGCTCGAGACCTCCAGGTTTGGCGAGTTCGGCGTTCTCCGGTCGGGGTTGAACTACAACTACTCCTGGAAGATCTACGCGGTGCGGCGGCTTCGACACGAGCACGAGGACAGCCTCGGGGACGAGGAACTGGAGACCTTCGACGAACTGATCGACGTGCTTCGGCTGTTCGGCCCTGCTCTCGAGCACTTCAAGTCGCTGTACTTCCAGTGGGAGCTCGTCCGCCTCACGCGCTCGATACTGTACGCCGGGCTGCCGGGTGTGGTCGTCGCGACGGCGACGGTACTGTACCTCGAGCCGGACTCCGTCCCCGGGACGTTCCTCGGCGTGGACAACATGGTGTGGGTCGTCAGCGCCAGTACGACGATCACGCTCGTGCCCTTCTTCCTCCTCGCGGCCTACGTCCTGCGAATCGCAACGATCTCGAAGCGAACCGGTTCGCTCGGGCCGTTCATCCTTCGGCAGGCGGAACGGACGGACGCGATCGACTGGGAGAAATGATGGTGTCGGTGGCGCGAACGTCGCCCAGCCGGCACCCGTCGACCGTAATCGTGCGCCTGTAGTTTCTTTCCGCTTGGGAGCGTAGCAGCGTTCGTAAGGCGCTTCGGGCAGCGCTACCGATGCCGAGAGTGCCGTGAACACGAGCCGACGGCAGCAACGTTACCGGGTGACCCGAGCGTCCGGGAACGGTCATGTGTCGCGAGCGTCTTCACCCGAGCATGCAGGAGTCTACCGAGAGACGCGAGATCCGAGACGAGGTCGCCGACCACCGCGAGCCCGACCACGAGATCGACCCGCTGTTCGTCAACCGCTGGTCGCCCCGTGCAATGACCGGCGAACCGCTCGAGGAGGCCGAGTACCTGCCGGTGTTCGAGGCCGCCCGCTGGGCGCCGTCGTCGTTCAACAACCAGCACTGGCGGTTCGTGTACGCGACCCGTGAGGACGAGGAGTGGGAGACGTTCCTCGACCTGCTGGTCGAGGGGAACCGGGCGTGGGCGACCGACGCCGCCGTGCTCTGTGTGGTCGTCTCGAAGACGACGTTCGACCACAACGACAAACCCGTCTCGGTCCACTCCTACGACACCGGCGCCGCCTGGCAGAACCTCGCGCTCGAGGCCGCCCGCCGCGAACTCGCGGTCCGCGGGATGGCCGGCTTCGACTACGAGCAGGCAGCGGCGGAACTCGACGTTCCCGAGGAGTACGAGGTCGAGGCGATGTTCGCGCTCGGCGAGCGCGCCCCACCGGAGACGCTCGGGGACGACTACCGGGACCAGGAGCAGCCAAGCGGGCGCAAACCGCTCGAGGAGACCACCCACCGGGGCGGGTTCAAGTAGGTCGTACGTCCCGCCAATCTCGGATCGGAGAGCCGGCAACACTCCGAATCAGGCTGTATCTTTTTGCGGCTTCGTGAGACGGTAGCAAGCAGATAACAGTGCCGAATCACGACCGCTATCGTCGAGCCGGTTCGGAGCGACGGGCTCCGAAGGCAACCGCCCGGATCGAACGATGAGTGCGGTGGGATCCGGCGTCTTCGGGCGCTTTTTCACACAACTGGGCGAGGTCTCGAGCAGGCTGATCAAGCGGTTCCTGCCCGACGCGTTCATCTTCGCGCTGCTGTTGACCCTGCTGACGATGGTCATCGCGGTGGTCGTCACCGACGAGGGCCCGGTCGGCGTCGCGACCCACTGGGGAGAGGGGTTCTGGGAGGTTATCACGTTCTCGACGCAGGCCTCCCTCGCCCTGCTGACGGGGTGGGCGCTCGCCGACTCGCCGCCGATCAAACGCGGACTCCGACGGATCGCCTCGATCCCGAACAGCCAGACCCAGGCGATCTTCGTGGTCGCCCTCTGCGGCCAGCTCCTGGGGCTGTTCCACTGGGGCGTCGTCCTGATCGCCGGGGCGATCCTGGCCCGTGAGGTCGGAATCGCGATGGCCGAGAAGGGGACCGACGTCCACTACCCGCTGCTCGTCGCGGCCGCCTACGCGGGACTGTTGCCCTGGCACCAGGGGCTCTCCGGCGCCGCACTGTTACTCGTCGCGACCGACAGCCACTTCGCCGAGGAGACGATGGGCGTCATTCCGGTCTCGGAGACGATCTTCCACCCGATCAACCTCGTGCTGGTCGCCGCCGTCGTCGCGGTCGTCGTCGTCCTCATGCCGCTGATGGCACCCGATCGGGAGAACGTCACGACCGTCCCCGAAGAGAAGTTGCGGGCCGCTCGGGGCGAGGGCGCGCAGGGCGGCGACGTCGGCGAGCGTCCCCACCGGCTGCGGGACTCGCGGCTCAAGGCGGCCGTGCTCGACAGCACGCTGGTCTGTGTCGGCGTCGGCGCCGCTATCTGGGCCTACCTCCTCTATCTGTTCTCGACCCAGCCGTTCATGGACGTCCTCGACATCAACGTCCTCATCACGGCGATGTTTGGGCTGGGTTTTCTCGCGCACATGTCGCTGCGAAGCTACATCGACGTCTTTCACGAGGCGATCCGCGGGGCCAGCCAGATCATCATCCAGTTCCAGTTCTACGGCGGAATCATGGGGATCATGGTGTTCTCGGGGCTGGTCGAACTGATCGCGAACACGGCCGCCCACTACGCCACCGACACGACGTGGTACGCGCTCGTGTTCGTCTCGGGCGGGATCGTCAACTTCTTCGTCCCCTCCGGGGGCGGCCAGTGGGTCGTGATGGGCGAGATCTACGCCTCGGCGACCCAGTCGATCGAGGGCACCGAGATGAATCACATGATGATCGCGTTCGCGATGGGTGACCAGTGGACGAACATGGTCCAGCCGTTCTGGGCGATCCCGGTGCTCGGCATCGCCGGACTCACCATCCGTGATATGATGGGGTACGTCGCCGTACTGTTCGTTTTCTCGGGGATCGTGATGGGAACCGGTGCGCTCATGATTGGGGTACTCGGGTGATCACGATGGCGGGAGAACCAACCCCAGCCGAGGACGAGCTGCCCGCCGACGGGGCCGACGCTGCCGAGGCTGACCGCGAAACCGAGACCGATCTCCGAACCGCGTTCGTCCCGACGTTCGGAAAGTACTTCCCCGAATCGCTGGTCGGCGCGCTGTTGCTGGCCGTCCTCGCGATGGTCGCCACCGTTCCCGAACTCGAGGCGACGACCCAGCTCGAGCTGCTCGGCGGCGGGTTCTACGTCTACGACCTGTTCGCGTTGCACATGCTGTTGCTCCTCTACTGGATCCTCAGCGCCTCCGCCGTCGAGTCGCCGCGGGTCGGCGCCGCCTTCGACCGTCTCGCGGCCTCGCTGCCGACGAGTCAGGCCGGCGTGATCTACGCGACGGCAACCGTCTCGCTCGCGCTCGGCTGGCTCAACTGGGCGCTGGGCCTGATCGGCGGCATCCTGCTGGGCCAGCGGCTCTGTCGGCGCGCCCGCGAGAGCGGCACTGCGGTTCACTACCCGTCAGTGCTGACCGGCGGGCTGCTGGCGCTGGTCGTCGCCAACCAGGGCCCCTCGAGTCCCGGCGCCCTGATCGCGGCCGACGACACCGGGCTGGCGAACTTCATGGTCGACGACGTCGGGACGATCGGGATGAGCGAGTTCCTCCTCCACCCGGCGAACCTCGCTCCAACGATACTGTTCGTCCTGACGCTGCCGCTCTTGCTGGTGTGGCTGGCGCCCGACGACGACGGCGAGATCGAACCGCTCGAGGACCGGGACCGCATCCTCGAGGGCTCGATCAGCGAAACCTTCGACCACTACGCGCCCGTTCGCGATCCCGTCGACTGGGAGCCCGGGGACCGCCTCGAGAACGCCGAGTCGCTGACCTGGATCGTCGTCACAATCGGGATCGCCTCGCTGGGGTGGCACTTCGGTACCGGCGGCGCGTTGACCCTGCCCTGGCTGGCGTTCGGTTTGGTCGTGGTCGGACTCGCCGTGCAGGGACCGCCGATGGCGTTTCGTGAGAAGACCGAGGACGCGACACGGTGGGCCAACCACATGGCGATCCCGTTCCTGCTATACGCGGCGACGTTCGCGCTGTTGACGGAGGCGGCGCTGTACGCGCCGCTTGGCGACGCGCTGACGGCGACCGGGCTGCCGTACGTCGGCTCCTACGTCGCCGCGTTCACGCTCGGCCTGCTGGTGCCCGATCCCGGTTCGCTCTGGCTGCTCCAGGGGCCCGCGGTGGCGGCGGCGGGAATCGACGGCGTGCCCGCGCTGGTCGCGACGATGTACGGCGCCGGCGTCTCGAACCTCTGGCTCGCGTTCCTCTTCGCAAGCGTGCTCTCGATCTACGGCTTCGACTGGCGGGAGTTCGCGACCTACGCCGCCGTCGTCACGGCGTACGTCTCGGTCGTCGTGATCGGCCTGCTACTGATCTTCTGACCGGGCGCCCCGCTTCGCAATACATTATCACCCGGCGGACGAACGGAAGCCCATGACTCGCGACATTCTGGTCGCCGGCGAGACGCTGATCGACTTTCTGCCCGAGCATCCGGGGCCGATCTCGAGCGTCGAGCGCTTCGACCGACGGGCCGGCGGCGCGCCCGCGAACGTCGCCGTCGCCCTCGAGCGCCTCGAGCGGACGCCGCTGTTCTGGACCCGCGTCGGCGAGGATCCGTTCGGCCGCTACCTCGTCGAGACCCTCGACGAACACGGGCTCCCGGACCGCTTTCTCGAGCGCGATCCCGACGCGAAAACGACGCTCGCGTTCGTCACCCACGACGAGACGGGGGATCGGGAGTTCTCGTTCTACCGCGACGACACCGCCGACACCCGCTTCGAGCCCGGCCGAATCGACGACGCCGCGCTGGCGAACCTCGAGTGGGTCCACGCCGGCGGCGTTGCCCTCTCCGCGGGCTCCTCGCGGGAGGCGACGCTCGACCTGCTCGAGCGGGCCGCCGCCAACGACTGTATGGTCTCGTTCGACCCGAACGCCAGACCGGAGCTGTGGCCCGAGGACGAGTTTCGCGAGGTCGTTCGGGAGGCGCTGGCCCACGTCGACGTACTGAAGGCCGCTGAGGAAGAACTCGAGGTGCTCGGGTTCGCCGGCGACGACGTCGAAGGGATGGCTCGCAACGCCCTGGCCCTCGAGGGTGGGCCGTCGACGGTCCTCGCGACTCGCGGCGGCGAGGGCGCGGTCGCCGTCGCCGACGAGGACGCGCCGTGGTCCGGACCCGCCAGCCATCCCGGGTACGAGGTAGACGTCGTCGACACGACAGGAGCGGGCGACGCCTTCGTCGCCGGTGCGATCGCGTCGCTCTCCGACGGCGAGGATCTCGAGGAGACGCTCGCGTTCGCCAACGCCGTCGGCGCGACCGCGACGACGGCCGCGGGCGCGATGACGGCGCTGCCGGATCGCGGGGCGGTTCGGGCGATCAGGGACGCCGAGTAGCGCTACCGCTCCCGGTCGAACGTAAACAGCCGGACGTTACAGTCCGGACAGTACAGCTTTTCCGACGGCAGCGAGCCGATCGGCGTCACCTCGCCACAGCAGGTCGCCTGCGTAATTTCCAGGGACTCCTCACAGAGCGGGCACGTCTCGAGTAGCGAGCGCAGCGGTCGGCCTGCCGCGCGGCGGATCGCGGGGTCGTCGACCCGCGACTCGAGGGCGCGTGCGGCGCCGAGTTCGGCGACCGCGATCTCTCGACGGAGGGTGACGATGCCGCCGCCCTCGCCCTGCAGGACGAGGTAGGACCGACCGAAGCTGCTCCCGACCCAGACGTCGGTTTCGGGCGCCGTGTGTCGATCGGCGAGCCGGGCGAGTGCCTCGAGGTCGTCGTCGCGCAGCGACCGCATCTCGTCGCGCCAGGCCGATCTGAACGCGGGCTCGAGACGCAGCTCCTCGCCGTCGGGGACGACGACATCCGCCTCGACCAGCGCGGCGAGAACCGCTTCGCCGGAGACCGCGTCGTCGCCACCAGCCTCGTCGCTGCCGGGGACGCCCGAGAGCGAGCCGGGTTCGTCGGCGTCGTGGGGGTCCAGCGAAAGCACGGCCGCGAGCTGCGGCGCGAAGCGGGGCGTGTACGGGACGACGTAGCCACGGAGCCCGATCGAAGCGATTCCGGCGATCCCGACCGCGGCGGCCAGTCGGCGGCGGCGGATCAGAGCGAGCGCAGTGGCGGCGACCGCGACCAGCGCACCGTTGGTGATCGTACAGGGCCAACATCGGTTCGAACCGGTATACTCGGGGCGTCGAATCCGCTCGAGGAGGGAGGTCATACGGTCGCGTTCCGACCGAATCGCCTTCAGTGTAGCGACAACGAGAGTCTTTTTTACAATTACTGTTGTATATCACTCCTATGCGACGATCGGTCACACGATACAGGGGGCGCGTTCGATGGGGGGCTAATGGCTGTTCGCGAAGGATTCGATGCGGATCCCCGTCTGATCGATACGTTCGACGAGTGGCCCGTCCGGTGGTCGCCGGATGAATCCCGACGAGCTCGTGGCGACCCTCGAGGAGGCGGGGCTTTCGCCGTACCAGGCCGACGCCTTCGTGACCCTCCTCGAGCGTGGCTCCGCCTCCGCAACGGACGTCGCCCAGGCGAGTTCGGTGCCGGACCCGCGGATCTACGACGTGCTCCGGGGGCTCGAGGAACGCGGCTACGTCGAAACGTACGAACAGGAGAGCCTTCAGGCGCGGGCGCGTGACCCCACGGAGGTCCTCGAGGACCTCCGGTCGCGGGCGACCCGTCTCGAGAGCGCGGCCGACGAGATCGAAACCCGATGGACCCGCCCCGACATCGAGGACCACGCCGTCAGCATCGTCAAACGGTTCGACACCGTCCTCGCCAGGGCGGACGAACTCGTCCGGTCGGCCGACCACCAGGTGCAGATCGGGCTCACTCCCGCGCAGTTCGACGCGCTCGAGGGTGCACTCGAGGCGGCCCGCGAGAACGGCGCCAACGTCAAGGTGTGTCTGTTTCCCGAAACGGCCGAGGAGTCGTCACTGCCGTCAACCGAGCGTCTCGCCAGGACGTGTACCGAGGCCCGGTACCGCCGGATCCCCGCACCGTTCGTGGCGCTCGTCGACCGCTCCTGGACGTGTTTCGCCCCGAACAGACACTCGGCGAACGAGTACGGTGTTCTCGTCAACGACCGCACCCACACCTACGTCTTCTACTGGTACTTCAGCACCTGCCTCTGGGACGTCTACGAGCCCGTCTACTCGGCCCGGGACGATCGACCTCCGACCACCTACGTCGACATCCGCGAGTGTCTGCGTCGAGTCGAGCCGCTGCTCGAGGACGGTCGGCGCGTCGAGGCCACCGTCGAGGGGTTCGAGACGGACACCGGCCGCGAGATCACCGTTTCCGGCACGATCACCGACATCACCTACTCCGGAACGTCCGGCGACGATGGAGGTTCGACACCGATCACCCAGTTCGCGGGGAAAGCCGGCTTCACGCTCGAGAGCGGGACCGAGAGCTACACCGTCGGCGGTTGGGGAGCGATAATCGAGGACGTCGAAGCGGTCCGAATCGGGATCGATCCGTCGGCGTAACCGCGATCGGTCGTGCCGATTGCCCGCATCGCGGCGGCTCGAGGATCGATTCGGCCTTGTTCCCCGGCGCGGCCGAGAGAAGTTAACTACAGCCGTTGTACTAACCCAGCAATTATAAATAGGTACAATTCAATACTCTCGTTCATGAGTGGTAGATATTCACGGGGGAGTACCGAATCCGAATCCAGCGTCTCGCGGCGGACGTTCGTCGCCGCGGCCGGTGCAACCGGCGCGACGGTCAGCCTCGCCGGCTGTATCTACGGCGACAGCGACGACGACGGCGACGGCGTCGTCATCGCGATGGGGTCGACCACCATCGACGACGTCGAGGACGGGATGCCCGACCTGCTCTACGAGAACGGGCTGGACGAGGACATCGAGATCAGCTTCAGTTCCCAGTCGGACGACACCGGCGACCAGCGAGACACCTACTCGCAGCTGATCGAGGCCGGCGAGAGCGAGCCGGATCTCATGATGTGTGACACCGGCTGGACGAACGTGCTCATCGAGAACGGCTACCTTGCGAACCTCTCGGAGGAGCTCGACGACGAAACGCTGGAACTCATCGACGAGGAGTACTTCGAG
>NZ_JARUKW010000002.1 GCF_029688845.1 Natronococcus sp. A-GB1
TAACAGTGCAAGCGATTCGGCGATAAGTTCGGAACCCATTGTCCTCCGAGAGTCCCCCGGTGAAGGTAAACCTGTCCCTCGCTCTGCCGACGATCCGACCGGCCTATACGCCTCGAGCCCCGAACGAGCCCGTGCCAGCTTCGAACGACGAGACCGACTCCGGCGTCGCTCCGGAGCCGCCGTTTCCCGACTCGAGGAACGTCATCGAGCCCGACTGTCGGCGCTGTCCCGCCCTCGCCGAGAACCGAAACTGCATCTCGTGGGGAACCGGGCCGCTCGACGCCGACGTGCTCGTCGTCGGCGAGGCGCCCGGCTCCGGGAACCCCGACGCCGACCGCTGGAAGGGGGGTAACTGGACGGGCAAGGCCTATACCTCCCGCCACTCTGGTCGACGGATCCGGCGAATGCTCGAGCGGGTCGGCTACGACGAACGGTCGTACTACACGAACGCCGTGAAGTGTTTTCCGGCGAGCGAGGAGGATCCGACCAGCAACCGCGAACCGACCGACGAGGAGCGGGCGAACTGCCGGGCCCACCTGGTGACCGAGGTCGAGACCCTCGAGCCCAATGTCGTCCTCGCGACGGGCAAGCACGCGACGAAATCCGTACTGGCGGCCGAGGACCGTGGGCTCGAGGGGTTCATCGACTCGGTCCTCGAGCCCGTGCGCTGTGAGACGCTCGATACCTGGCTCGTGCCGATTCTGCATCCCTCCTACCAGGACGTCTGGATCGTCCGCATGGGGTACGAACCCGAGGAGTACCTCGCCGAGATCGGCGCGACGCTCGACGAACTCGTCGATGGCACCGACGCCTAAGCCCTTCGCCAGCCCCGACGCCTAAGCCGTTCGCCGCCCAACTCGAGGTATGGCGGTTCGACACCGGCTGACGAGCGTCGAAACGGTTCTCGAGGAGGGGTCCTGGCTGTTTACAGTCCGGGACGCTCGCGGCGACGAGGAGGAGGAGGTGATCCTCGTCCCCTGCGACGACGACGATCGCGGTCCCGTCGAGGCGTGGGTCAACCGGTGTACCCACGAGGAACAGCGGCTCCACCGCGAGGACGTCGGCGCCGTGATTCGCGACGGTGGGATCGTCTGTCCGAAACACGGCTCGGTGTTCGAGAGCTGCTCGGGCTACTGCGACAACGGCGAGGCCGCGAACACGACGCTTGTCGACGTCGGGATCGAGGTCGAGGACGGGGAGGTGTACCTGACCGACGACGACGCCAGCTTCCTTCGGGAGGGTGGGGCGGGCAACGACGAGGACGAGGGCGGACCGAGTTCGACGTCTCACATCCAGTTCTGAGCGCGGATCGCCGGGTAACCTTCTTACGGCGAGCCGACACACACTGGCGTATGGGTACGATCTTCACGCAGATCGTCGAGGGAGAGATCCCGGCACGCATCGTCTACGAGGACGAGACGACCGTCGCCTTCCTCGACGCCAACCCGCTGGCGCCGGGTCACACGCTGGTGATCCCGAAAGAGGAGTACGAGCGACTGAACGACGTCCCCGACGACGTCGCGACGGAGCTCTACGCGACGATCCACAGACTGGTTCCTGCCGTCGAAGAAGCCGTCGACGCCGACGCCTCCACGGTCGCCTTTAACAACGGCGAGGAAGCCGGTCAGGAAGTTCCCCACGTCCACTGCCACATCGTTCCCCGGTTCGAGGGCGACGGCGGCGGCCCGATCCACGGTATCGCGGGCGAGGCGCCCGATATCGCCGACGACGAACTCGACGACATCGCCGACGAGATCGAGTCCCGAAGCTGAGCCGGCCGTGACAGTTTTGATCCCCTCGCTCGAGGGTCGCATATGGGAGTTCCCGACGTCGGCGCTCGGCTGCGAGCCAATCCCGTCGCGGCGACGATCGAACTCGCGAGCGTCTGCGTCGCCGCGCTGTTGCTCGTCGGCACCGTCTCGCTGCTGCTGGGTGGGCTGCCGATCGTCGCCGAGTGGCCCTGGCTGCTGATTATCGGCGTCGGCGCCGCGTTCGTCCTCTTCTGGACGGTCCTCGTCCCGGCGTACGAGCGGACCCTACAGTAGGGGTCCCAGCAGTACGTCGCCGTAGGTGAGCGCGACGACGAGTCCGAGAAACAGCGGAACGAGGAAGGGCATTCCCGGCGAGATCCAGATCCGGTCGCGGGTCGCCAGCGTCTCGAGTCCCCCTCGAAGCTCCGCTGGCGACGTTCCGTACGCCGTGCCCTCGATATCCTCGAGAAACGCCTCGGCGCCCCAGGGGTCGTCGTACTCGCGTGATCGGTCGCCCCCGTCCCGAACCGGCTCCTCGAGAGCGGAACCCGCGTCGCCGACCGGTCCGTCGGCGACGGCGCCGTCGGTCGGCGGGTTCGGCTCGTCGGGGAGCGTCGCGGGATCCCGGAACCGATCGGGCTGCTCCCGAAGTCGTGCAAGCGTCAGGCCGCGCCACCGAAGGTACATCCGAAGGGCGTCGAGGTCGAGTCCGCCACCCCCGTCGTCGCCGGGCGCCGAGAGCAGTTTGCCGTGGGTCGTCGGTACCCGCTCCCAGGGGACGGGTCGGCCGACGAAGGCGAGGCGAGTGAGGCGACCGGCGGCGACGTTTCGGACCGCCAGGGCGAGCGGAATCGCGAGTGCGACGACGACGGCGTTAGTCAGGATGACGAACGAGAACGCACCGATCGGCGACGCCGCGACGGGGATCGTCCAGGAGCCGAGTACGTACTGCGGCGTCGTCGGGAACAGCAAGGCGAGTACCAGCAGCGCCTTCCCGTCCGCGCCGCCGAAGGCACCGAACCACCAGCACAGGTACGCGAAGGGGACGACGAAGCCGAGGCTGATCGCTGCGGGAACGAGAAACTCGGACTGCCAGACGGCGGGACCGGCCGCCCGGGCTACGAGGGCGTCCCACAGCAGGAGGACGCCACCGAGCAGCGCGAGCGGGATCCAGAGCGAACTCGAGACCCGCCTGGTTCTGACGTCGCGAACGGCCGCCCAGCCGAAGACCGGAACGGCGAGGAGCCTGAACAGATCCGGAACCGTCGCGACGTCGATGGGTGTCACAACCGGGTACTCTCGAGCGCGTCGGCGTTATCTTTTCGGCCCGGTTTCGGTTGTTTCCTCTCGGACTCGGTCAGATAAGAAGTGGCCGGAACCGGTCGCTCCTACCGGACGGATCGACACGGGTCGCCACCGGAGAGCGTTGCTGTGGGACTCACCCCCCGTTTCGTTTGCAGCGACGAGGCGGTCCCGTTCGTTTTTGTCGGCGTTGAACACCGCGATCCGGTCCCGTGTGAGTTCGATCGCGACGCGCTCGCCCGCCGTCGGCGGGTCGTCGGTGACCTCGGCGACGAGTTCGCCACCGGTTTCGGTGCGAACGGTCACGTCGTACCGGCGACCGACGTCCGTGACGGTCGCGACCTCACCAGAGATCGAAGGCGTCGTTTCACCGGTTCCGGCGTCTGCAGAGGGGGTGAGCAACAGATCCTCCGGACGGACGTGACACGTGACCGACGCTCCCGCGGGCGGCGAACGGGCGCTGCTCCGCAGCGTGATCTCCTGTCCGCCTAGCGTGACGGTCGGCGGCTCGCGAGCGACGACGGTCGCCGGAAGCCCGATTTCGTCCTCGAACGCCGGCCCGACGTGATCTTCGAAGGTGTGAGCGAGGCTGCCGGCCGCCAGGACGTTCACCGACGTCCCGTCGCTTCCGAGACAGCCCGCCGCGGTCGTACCGACGAGACTGCCCGTTGCGGCGAGAACCGATCGACGGCTCCGGAGACCGCTGCCGTTCCCCTCGTCTCGAGTCATATACCATACTCTGCGTGCGGCCAGTATGAAATCTCACACAGTTTCTTGCTGAGTAAGAGGAAACTGAAAGTGGTTACTACTCCGTCGGCGCCAGGGCTCGAGCAAGGAGAAGTGGCCACACCGATCCTCGAGCTGTAGGATCGATGTTAGGAAGTGTTACCGTTGATTCCCGCTCGACGCAACTGGACGAACTCGCGCTGCGAGCTTCGGAGCGGCTGCTGGGTCCCGGAGCGGCCAGCGGGAGAAGCAAACGAAGGACCGATCAGTACGCGGGAGGAGCCGTCACAGAGCTTCGTCTGTCGGACCTGTAAATAAAAGCGAAATCGCGCGGCCTCGTGGCCGATTAAATGACGCGGTTCTGCAGGTAGTCGAGGTGTTTCGCGTTGTAGACGATCTGAACCTCGTCGGTTTCGGCGGAGCCGATACAGGTCAGACGGACGTTCTTGTCCTCGACCTCCTCGTCCGAGAGGATCTGCTGCATGTCCATGTCGATCTCGCCCTCGTAGACGATCGCTGCGCAGTTCGCACAGGCACCCGCACGGCAGGAGAAGGGCCAGTCGTAGCCCTGCGCCTCGGCGGCCTCGAGGATGTACTCGCCCTCGGCGACGTCGAGGGTTCCGTAGTCCTCCTCGTCGAGACCGGCGTCGGCGGCTTCGTCGAAGAGGTCGTCGTCGTCCATTTCCCAGCCCTGGTCGTCCAGCACTTCGTAGTTGAGGTATTCTACCGTGGGCATCACACGACGATTCGAGTCCCGCCTTGGTATAGCTTGCTGTTCCGTCTGCAAGCAAGGGGTGCCGAGCCGACCGAAGCGCAGAGTCGACGGGCGCCGGTCGGTCGTCGTGACACCCCCGTCTCCTGACGAAGTTCGAGAGAGGCGTCGTAGCGAGTAGCATCACTTATCCCGAATCATCACTTCGTACCGTCCGTGATTGAGCCGCTCTTACTGATCGGCGTACTGGTCGCGGTCTTCGTGGGGTACAACATCGGTGGAGCCACGACCGGCGTCTCGTTCGGCCCGGCCGTGGGTGCCCAGGTCCTCTCGAAGCTCGGCGCCGCGGCGCTGATGTCGATCTTCTTCTTCATCGGTGGGTGGTTCATCGGGCCGGCCGTCGTCGAGACGCTCGGCGAGGGGATCATCGAGGAGGAAGGCCTTCTGACCCTCGAGACGGGGATCGCCGTCCTCTTTTTCATCGGGCTGGCGCTGTTCCTCGGGAACCTCTTCGGCGTGCCGGCGTCGACATCGATGACGGCCGTCGGCGCGATCGCCGGCCTCGGGCTCGCGACCGGGACGCTCAACTGGGCGACGATGGGCGAAATCGTCTCCTGGTGGATCGTCGCACCGATCATCGCGTTCTGGATCAGCGGCGTCATCGGTCGGTACTTCTACACGCGGATAAACGAGTGGGTCGCGATCTCCCGCCGGGACACCTCGCTCTGGACCGTCGATCGATCCTCGACGATCCCGAAGGTCGGCGTCGCCGAGGGGACCGACAGACGCGAGATTACGGGCTCGCTGATCGTCGTCGGGATCGGCTGTTACATGGCGTTCAGCTCCGGCGCCTCGAACGTCGCGAACGCCGTCGCCCCGCTGGTCGGCGCCGGAGCCCTCGAGTTCGACGACGGGGTCCTCGCCACCTTCTCGAACATGGAGTGGGGCGTGATCATCGCGGGCATCGCCGTCACCATCGGCGCGTTCACCATCGCCCGGCGAACCCTCGAGACGATGGGCAACGACATCACGAACCTGCCGCTTACGGCCGCGGTCGTCGTGATGACGGTGTCGGCGACGATCGTCAGCTTGCTGTCGGCGATCGGCATCCCCGTTCAGCTGGTGATCGTCGCGACGATGAGTATCGTCGGTCTGGGCTGGGGTCGGGCGACGCGAACGACGACCGTCTCTGACGCCGTTCGAGGCGAGGGCGACGCCACCGTCTCGGTCGGCGCGTTGACCGCCGAGGAAGAGGGCGAAGCGGCGCCGGCGATCGGCGAGGAACGCCGTGAGGACATCCCGAAGGCGTCGGATCTGTTCGACCCGTCGACGACGGCACGGGTCATCCTCATCCAGAACTTCGTCCCGGTGCTCGCGACGATCGGGGCCTTCCTCACCTTCCGGTTCGTTCCGATCTTCGGATTCTGACGGCGAGACTTCCCAACAGACTTGGCCGTCCTCGTCGTTGAACGGAGTGATGCACTCGTCTGGAACGATACCGCGAGACGCAGTCAAACGGAGGTCGACGCGTTCGTGGCGCTGAGCCCGGTTCGCGTCGACGCCGCCGTCGACCTCGCGTACGGCGCGTTGATTATTCTCTCGATCGTCCTGATCGCGACGCTCGAGTTCGGCATCGGGATCGCGTTCGGAGTCGGTGTCTTCTCCGCATACGTCCTCCACGTCGTCTGGAAGATGGCCCGGTTCGATCCCGAGTGGATGACCCAGGCCGTCGAAGAGACGGTCGAAGAGGCAGTCGAGGAGTCGGTCGGCGAAACCGTCGGCAAACAGGTCGAAGAAACCGTCGAGGGCTCGGTCGGCGAAACCGTCGAAGAGGCCGTCGAACGACAGGTCGAGGAGACTGTCGGCGAGACCGTCGAGCGGACGGTCGGCGAAACCGTCGGCAAGCAGGTCGAGGAGGTACAGGCTCAGGTCGAGGCCGTCGACGAACGAATCGATCGGCGGCCGCGAGCCGAGGAGGTCGAGGAGATCGTCGAGGAGTCCGTCGAGGACGACGCGAGCGAGTAGCCGGGGACGTCCGCCTCATACGGATGGCTGTAACGATTTCCCGGCGCAACCGCCGCACGGGTCCGGTTACGCCGGTACTGACGTACAGTAACCCGTATCAGCGAACGATCGTCACCGGCACGGGCGAGCGCTTCGAGATCGTCTCGGCGACGTTTCCCACGAGGAAGCGGCGGGACGCCCGACCTCGGTCCGCCCCGTGGCTCCCCACGACGATCGTGTCGTACTCCTCCGCGCGATCGAGGACGTTCCGTGCGGGATGGCCGACGCCGACGACGGTGTCGATCTCTCGGCCCCGTTCGCTCGCGATCTCGCGGGCGCGTTCGAACACCGGTTCAGCGCGTCTGGCAGCCGCTTCGTCGAGATCGTCCTCAAGCGTGAGGCTGACAGCGTCGCCCATCATCATCGACGGAACGCCGACGACGTGCAAAACGGTAATGTCCGTGTCCGGAAAGTTATCGAGGGCGTAGGCGAGGGCGTGTCCAGCCTGATCGGAGTCGTCCATCGGGACCAGGATTCGCGAGAGCATGCGCCGACGTACGCGACCCAGCATCGTAATACCACGGTCAGACGACCCCCGGAACGAGCGTGAAGAAGCCGTACGCCAGGAGCGTCGACATCGACGGTCCGATGATCCACATCGAGACGTACTTGATGACGGCGCGTGGGTTGAATAGATCGCTCCCGTGGAGCACTTCTTCGGTCTCCGCTTCGCCGATGGCGGGCGCCGGTTTCCCTTCCTTTTCCTCGGCGACGATCACGCCCAGTTCGATATCGCGCTCTCGGGCCTCGTTGTCGCGGGTGACCGCCTCGCGGAAGGTGATCGGTCGGGTCGCTCGGCCCCAGCCGATTCCGACGATCGTCATCACCGTCGCCATCACGAGGCTGATCGGAATGCCGATGTACGAGAGCGCGGTCGTGATCGTCGACGCCGTTACCATGACGAACAGCGCCGCGAGCAGCGGAATGTCGCTCAGCTCGCCGCCGACCGAGTCCATCGTCCGGCGGGCGATGGTGAACCCGCCGAGGCCGATAGCGAGGGTCGCGATAATGACTGCGGTGTTTACCTCCAGTCCCGCCTCGCCGACCAGCGGCGCGGCGGCGTTCGGAACGTTGCTCGCGCCGGCGCTGAACGCCATATAACAGCCGATGGCGAGGACAACAGCGGTGGTACCGACCTCCGACCAGGTCGTGTTCGGGCCGAGTGCCGGTTTCGGAACCGTCCCGCCACGATCGAGGGTTAGCAACGGTCCATCTGTCTTTTCGATCTCCACCCGCCGGTTTATTTCCGGGTAGACGTACCGACCGATGATGCCGCCGATCCAGAAGCCAATGATCGGCGTCACGACCCACCACGAGATGATCTCGGCGATCGTCACGTAGTTGAGCGTCCCGGTCGCGAGCCCGAGGCCGGCGATCGCGCCGACCGTCGTCATCGACGTCGGCACGGGGACGCCGAAGAGGTTGGCGACGAGGATTCCCAACCCGATGAAAAAGAGGACGGCGACCCCCGACGCCAGCGTGAGTTCGGTGGTGATGATCCCCTCGCTGAGCGTCTCCATTACGTTCTGACCGACGGTGATCCCGCCGAGGAAGACGAAGACGGTCATGATCCCCGCAGCGGTCGTCTTCTTTACGATCCCGGCGCCGACCGACGGTCCCCACGTGATCCCGGTCGAGGAGCCGCCAATGTTAAAGCCGACAAAAATCGAAGCAATCACCCCGATCAGCAGAAGAGTTTCGACCATTAGCGAATAATCCGAGTGTCGTCATAAAATAACCACCGAACCCTCTCTGGAGGGTATAGACATAATTGGGGTACCATCCGTATCTGAGCCCGCTCATCGCCTCCGATCTGCGGACTCAGAAAGCCCGAGGCAGGGCTCGTCGCGAACAGCTGTTTGTGGATGCTGTCGCCCGCGTAGGCGGCCATCCGCCAGCCGAGCTCCTGGACGAGTCCCGTGCGGGCGACCCCGCCGCTCAGGATCAACATCGCGAGCACCGTGATCGTCGCGTCGTTCGAAAAGCCCGAGACGCCGGTGCTCGGATCGACCCCGGTCCAGGGCTCTAAGACGACCAGCACGACGATGAGCAAGATTGCGGTGACCTCGATCGGCAGCCGCTCGGTGAGAAAAAGAACGAGCGCGAGGGCGACGACGCCGAGCACGACGAGGATGTCCGTCGTCAGCTCCGGCTGGGTCGTCACGTCCTGGGCGAGCACCAGGGGCTCCGGCATACTGCGTTCTCACTCCCACTCCATAGGTAACAGTTCCGACGGACGCCGGACGGTCGGCGTTCGATGGCGGTCGCCGAAACCGTCGCCTTTACTCGCCTCGGCCGCCGATCTCGAGTATGCAATCAAACGGGTTCGAGGTGATCCCCGCGGTCGACGTCCAGGACGGCGAGGTCGTCCAGCTGGTCCAGGGCGAGCGCGGCACCGAGAAGACGTACGGTGACCCCGTCGAGGCCGCCGAGCGCTGGATCGACGCCGGCGCCGAGACGCTCCACCTCGTCGACCTCGGCGGCGCCTTCGAAGGCGAGCGGGCCAACGCCGACGCGATCGACGCGGTGATCGACGCCGTCGACGTCCCCACGCAGCTAGGCGGGGGCATTCGGACTGCCGACGACGCCGTCGACCTGCTCGAGCGCGGCGTCGATCGGGTCATCCTCGGAACGGCGGCCGTCGAGAACCCGGATATCGTCGCCGAGATCAGCGAGGAGCATCCCGACAGCGTGGTCGTCAGCCTCGACGCGAAAGACGGCGAGGTCGTCGTCGAGGGCTGGACCCAGGGCGCCGGCGTGACACCCGTCGAGGCCGCCGAACGGTACGCAGAACTCGGTGCGGCCGCGATTCTCTTTACGAACGTCGACGTCGAGGGTCAGCTCGAGGGCGTCGCCACCGACCCCGTCCGAGAGCTCGTCGAGGCGACTGATATTCCGGTGATCGCAAGCGGCGGGGTCGCGACCCTCGAGGACATACGGGCGCTCGAGGAGACCGGTGCGGCCGCGGTCGTCGTCGGCAGTGCGCTGTACGAGGGCAACTTCACGCTCGAGGAGGCGCAAGCCGCGGTCGACGACTGAGACGGACCGCTGTACGTCAGTGGCGGCCAAGCCACAGACGGATCGTGGTTTCTGAACACGGAAACTACGTCTCACCCAGGCGCTCCCCGCAGAATCGACACTGCTCCAGGGTGGCGACCTCCTTTGATCGACAGTTCGGACACTCGAGGAGTTCCGGTGTCTGAACACCGGTTTCGCTCGGTGCTGCCGCCGTTCGATCTCGTCCGACGTTCACGTAAAGCAATATTCCGGCGATACCGCCGAAGAACACCGTGAGCCCCCAGAGGAGCGGATCGTGTGAGCTGTGATCTCTCGCGTCGAGAGCTGCCCAGACGCTGACGAACAGCCACAGAACTGCGGCCGTCACTATGAGAGAGACTGGCATGAATTTTTGTGTTGTTTGATTGACAATAAATGTTTCGAACAGTCGAACACCCATTCGGCGGCGAACGGACGAGGTGTGAGCGGGACACACGCCAGCACGAACTTCCACCGAGTGTGGCCCCAGAGTGGCCGCACGCAGCGCAAAAGGTCGGTCAGGAGCGCCAGAACGCCGGCGTCAGCAGGACGAGCACGGGGATGATCTCGATGCGGCCGATCCACATCATGACGATCATCACCGCCCTGGAAGAGACGGCGAAGCCAGCGTAGTTGTCCATCGGTCCGGCCCGCTCGAAGGCGGGGCCGATGTTCAGAAAGATCGACGCGGAGGCTCCCATCGCCTCGAACTCGCCGACGGGGTCGCTGGTGCGGGCCGCGTCGACGACCACGAAGATCGTCAGCAGGAAGAAGAGCACGAGCGTGAGCAGGATGTAGGCGTAGATGTCCCGCACCGTCTCCTCGTCGACGACCTCGTTGCCGAGCCGAAGCGGGCGGATCGCCTCCGGATGGACCGACGTAAAGAGGCTCCGTCGAAACGCCTTCAGCGTCACCAGCCAGCGCAGCGACTTGATCGAGCAGGTCGTCGAGCCGGCCATCCCGCCGATGAACATACAGAGAAACAGCAGGTGCTTCGCGCCGGGACCCCAGAGATCGAAGTCCGTCGACGCGTAGCCGGTCGTCGTTACCAGCGAGGCGACGTTGAACACCCCGTGGCGGATCGTCGGCTCGAGACCCGTGTTGACGTCGGGATCCAGCAGGAGGATCGCCACGACCAGCGCGGCGAAAAACGCCAGCACGCCGACGTAAAAGCGAAACTCCTGGGACTTGAGCGGGCGGCGGTAGTCGCCCTGCGTGACGTAGTACAGCAGGACGAAGTTCGTCGAGCCCAGGATCATGAAGGGGATAATCGCCCACTGGACGGCCGGCGAGAAGGCGCCGGCGCTGCCGGGCTCCGGTGAGAATCCCGCGGTGGCGACGCTGGTCATCGCGTGGGAGACGGCGTTGAAGGGATCCATATTGGGTCCGAGCCCCGCGAGGTGGAGCCCGTAGAACGTCGCGGCCGCGAGCAGCGTGAGGCCGACGTACAGCCCCCAGATGAGCCGGGCGGTGTCGCTGATGTGGGGACGCAGTTTGCGGACGTTTCGGGTTTGGGACTCGGTCTCCATCAGCTGGGCGCCACCGACCATCAGGTTCGAGAGCAGTCCAATCGCGACGATCAGGATACCGAGTCCCCCGAGCCACTGGATCAGCTGGCGCCAGAGCATGATCGCACGCGACTGGTTCTCGAAGTCCCAGCCGCTCATCACGGTCGCACCCGTCGTCGTGAGCCCGCTTGTGCTCTCGAACAGGGCGTTGACCGGGCCGCCAACCCCGCCGTAGAACGCCGATTGCGGACCGGCCGCGAGCCCGGCCAACAGGAAGGGGACGGCGCCGACCGCCGCGACGCCGAGCCAGGTGATCGCGACCATCAGAAACGCCTCCCGCTGGCCGAGCGAGCGCTCCTCGGAGAGGGACTCGAGTGCGAGTCCGATCGCCGCCGTGAGGACGACCGCGACCAGAAACGGAATCGGGTCGTCGCCGTCGAGGGCCGCGAGCGCAAGCGGAGCCGCTAACGGAACGGCGAGCCACTTGAGCACCGTTCCCGTGAGGCTACAGCTCGAGCGCCAGTCGACGCGGATCGTCACGTGTACCCGACGGTGTGAGAGGAGGGAAGATAATCGGTTCGGAACGGAAGCAGGGCGATGAAATCCCTCTCACGCGGACGCGTTCGAGCGGAGGGCGGATTCAGTCCTGGTTGTGTTCGTGCCCGACGTAGAGTGCAAGGACGTTGACCCCGAGCAACACGGAGAACGCAAGCAGGACGTTCGGATCACCGAGGCCACGCGCGAGCAGCGGGAGGTGGACGAACGGGAGGGCGATCGCGGCCCAGAACGCGACGAGCTGGGCCGGGGCTTTGACCGAGCGAACGAATCGACGACGGTATCGCTCGGGCGTGGACGCGTCCGGGTCGGCGGGCGTAATCGATTCGTTCGGAAGCGGGGAGTGGTTCGACATGGCCAGGGACTACCTCTTTGTATCCCTTACATTCACCATAACTATCATATAAGTGATCGAATATTAGATTAGGTTAGTTCTATTTTATCGCCGGTCCGTGCTGGAAGAGACGTTTCGAAACCGTTCCACAACTAGTTAGAAATTTTATAACCACTTCTGAGAGCCTCGTCCATGTGAATTACACTCATTCGCTGGAAACGGCCGCCGCCGTGACCCCGAGCCGAGCGGAACCACCTTGTACCGGCGGCGGCATCGATCCACCATGAGCGAGCGAACGGCGACGGTAACCCGCGAGACGAGCGAGACGACCATCGACTGCACCCTCGCGATCGACGGCAGCGGCGACGCCGACGTCGAGACGGGTGTCGGCTTCTTCGATCACATGCTGAGCGCGCTCGCCAAACACGGGCTGTTCGACCTCGAGGTCGACTGCGACGGCGACCTCGAGATCGACGACCACCACACGGTCGAGGACGTCGCGATCGTTCTCGGGACGGCACTCGACGAGGCGCTCGGCGACCGAACGGGGATCGTCCGGTACGCCGATCGCCGCGTCCCCCTGGACGAAGCCGTCGCGGGCGCCGTCGTCGACGTCAGCGGCCGACCCCGGTTTTACTTCGACGGCGCGTTCTCCCAGGACGCGATCGGCGACTTCACGAGCGACATGGCCCGCCACTTCGGGGAGTCGCTCGCGATGAACGCCGGCCTGACGCTCCACCTCGAGGTCGACGGGGAAAACGCCCACCACGAGGTCGAGGCGCTGTTCAAGGCCCTCGCGCGCACGCTCGACGACGCGACCCGGATCGACGACCGTCGGGAGGGGACCCCGAGTACGAAGGGCGCCCTGTAGCGCAGCCTCGGACACCCACCGAGCTGCCGGCGCGCACCGATCACCGATCCTTATAGTCCGGCCCGCGTACGCCCGGTACATGTTCGACGAGATTATGGAGAAGTTCGAGGGATCGCCCAGCCAGCAGGCGGTGATCCGTCTGCTGCTCGAGCGCGGGTTCTCCGTCAACGACGACGGGCGGGTCGTCTCCGGCGGCATCGAGATACCGAACACGGGCATCGCCCGCGAGATCGGCGTCGACCGACGGGTCGTCGACTCGACGACCGACGTCATCCTCGAGGATCCCGAGCTGCGCCGGATCTTCCAGAACATCTCGCAGGTGCCGAGTCTGATGGATCTCGCGCCGGTTCTCGATCTGACGGTGCTGTCGATCGCGGTCGACGACGCCGACCAGGAGGGGATCGTCGCGACGATCACGGGGACGCTGGCCGAGCACGAGATCTCGATCCGGCAGACGATCAGCGAGGACCCCGAGTTCACCGACGAGCCCCGGCTCTACCTCGTCACCGATCAGGACCTGCCGGGCGAAGTGATCACCGAGATCCGCGACCTCGAGTTCGTTCGCAAGATCGAGCTCCAGTGATCAGCCGTCGGCCGGCTCGTGGTCCTCGAGGACGGCGCTGAGCGCGCTCGTCAGCTCCTCGAAGCGCTCCATCGACATGTTGTCGGTCGTCACCCAGACGCCGTGTGAGCCACGGATCACGCGACTCAGGTACCCGTTTTCGAACATTCGGATCGTCGCCTCGTACTCGCCGAGCTGTGTGTTTCGGTAGGCCGACTGGGAGTGAAAGCCGCGGCGTTCGTGTTCGGCGAACCCGATGAGGTCGGCGGTTCGGTCGAGATCAGACCGCAGGTACACCTGCTCGACGTCCTCCTCGGTGAGGTAGGTGATGCTGCGGAGTTCGTCCCCGACGGTGGTTCGACAGGCGCTGCGGAGCTCGTCGGCGAACGTCTCGTCGATGATGGTATCGTCCATGCGACGACAGACCGTACCGAGGACCAATAACGTAGCGGATCCGGCACCGACCGGCACGACGACCGACGGGCTCTTTTCACTCGCGTGTGTACGCCCCGCATGATCGATCCGGGACGGAGACGGAGTGGTCCCGCGTGACCGAGACGTACCAAACCGTCGCCGACGCTGCGACGGCGACGTTCGTCGTCCAGGGGTCCGAGTTCCTCGGCCACGTTCGGCCCATCGACTCCGTCGACGCCGCCGAGGCGTTCGTCGAGGACGTCGCCTCGGAGTACGACGACGCGACCCACAACGTTCCCGCCTACCGAGTGCGGGCCGACTCCGGCGGGGAGTTCCTCCGGGAGTACTCGAGCGACGACGGCGAACCCTCCGGCTCGGCCGGCAAGCCGGCACTGAACGTCCTCGCCCAGCAAGAACTCGAGAACTGCGCGGTCGTCGTCACCCGCTACTACGGCGGGACGAACCTCGGCGTCGGCGGGCTCGTCCGGGCGTACTCCCGGGCGGTCAAGGAGGCCGTCGAGACAGCGGGAATCGTCGAACAACGGCCACACGAGCAGGTAACCGTCACCGTCGAGTACGACGACTCCGGGACCGTCCGTAGCATCTTGGAGAGCGAGGCCCTCGAGTTCGACGCTGACTACGAGGCCGAGGTCACCTTCGAGGTTCGGGTTCCGGTCGCGGAGGCCGAGGCGCTCCGGGATCGGCTCCGGAGCGCGACGAGCGGGCGGGCCGATCCGACGTAGCCGAACGACGGGCTACGGTACGGATCGGGCGTCCGAGCCCGCAGTCTCGAGGGTTCGTTCGATCGTCTCCCGGACGGCCTCGAGTTCGGCGAGTTCGGAGCGCTCGAAGCGGACGTCGAACAGCCCGCGATCGAGAACGAGTTCGTCCTCATGGAGCCGGACGTGGGAGACCTCGTCCCAGGGAACGAACGCCTTCGTGAACGGACGGCGCTTGACGAGTCCAGCCTCGTGAACCCGGATTTCGGGGTCGGCACCCCACGACGTTTGCCAGCGGCCCTCGATAGCACCGCCGACGATCCAGCCGACCGCGATCAGTAGCCAGACGACCGCGGCGGCCCAATTCCCCCCAACAGCGTTGCTGAGCGCCAGAAATCCCCAGAGCCCTCCGAGTAAAACGTCGATCTTTCCACCACCGGGCGGCGTCCACCCCCAGGTTGCCGTCGGCTCGTCCACGGTGACCGCCTCCACGTATTCCGTTTGGGCGAGACCGCCGAGGACAAAGCCGAGGACGAGAACGGCAAGCGACGACCCGGTCGCGACGAGCGTCGAGGCGATCGGGGACCAGGCCATGGTAGCGGCCGCCGCGCCGAGCAAGCCCGGAATCCCTGGCAGGTACAGCAACGCGCGACGGCGTCGGCTCCGTCCCAGACGGATCGCGAGATCGCCATCGAGCCGTGCGACGAGGACGCCGAGGATTCCACCGGTCGCGAGACCGCCGACGAAGGCGGCGGCGAGGACGGCGTCCGAGACCTGCTGAGTCGCCGCCATCGAGGCGGCGATTCCGGCGACGAGGACGCCGAGATAGAGCCCGAGAACGACCCGAAACCGGGTGCTCGGAGAACCTGCGGCGTCGTCGGTCGGCTCGCTCGAGTCGGACATACCACCCACTACGTCGAACTGGTTGAAATAATGACGGGATCGGAGTCAGACGGACCGCCGTACGGCGGTGACGACACAATCGCGGAACGGGTCGCGGCTGTGGCAAGAGCCTGGGACGGAGGACCGTCTCAGGCGTCGCCGGGCGCCGGTGTGGAGGTGGCCGCGTCAGCGTCGGCTTCCTCGAGGTCGGCCCGCGAGCGGTTACGGTAGGTCAGTACCACGAGCATCGCCAGGCCAACGCCCCGCAGCGAGGCGGTGATCTCGAAGATCGTCAGCGCCGAGGGGACGCCCGCGAGCGCGAGCGCCGCTTCGGCGAGCAACAGCGGGATCTCGGGGACCATCAGCAGGATCGACGAGATCGAGTACAGCGCGCGGTTCACCTCGGAGACCGAGGCGTACTGGTAGCCGATGATCGTCACGCCGAGTGCGTAGACCCCGATGAACATTCCGAGCACGGGGATCACGACCTCGGGAACGACGAAGCCGACATCGGCGACGTCGTTCCAGCCCATGATCTCGCCGTCGCGCAGGAACAGGATGCCCGGCGAGAAGACGAACGCGAACGGGACGAGGACCTTGTTCAGCGAGAGCAGGAACGCGATCGTCGCCGTCTTCATCTCCTCGGCTTTCGCGACGCCGGCCCCGGCGAACGCGGCGACCGCCACCGGCGGGGTGACGTCGGCCATCAGTCCCCAGTAGAGGACGAACAGGTGTGCAGCCAGGACGATGACGCCGGCCTCGACCAGCGGCGCCTCGAGCATCGCGACGAGGATGATGTACATCGCGGTCGTCGGCATCCCCATCCCGAAGATGATCGCGGCGACGCCGGTCAGTCCGAGCAGGATCAGCATCGAGTCGCCGCTGACCTGGCTGATGAGCGCGGCCAGGTTCGGCCCGAGCCCGGAGACGCTGATGACGCCGGGGACGACGCCGGCGGCGGCGACGGCGACGACGACCGTCGTCGCTGTTCGTGCACCGGAGTCCATCGACTTCAGGACGAACGTCCCGAAGCGGTAGGCGCGGTTGCCCGACAGCGACGGGCGGTTGAACGCCTTCGCGCTTCGATTGGCCGCCTCGTCGACCTCGGGGTCGAAGTCGAGCAGCGGCGCGTCGGCCCGCGGTCGCAGGAGAATGAAGACCGCACTGACGAGGATCGCGATCACCCCGAAGTCACCGATCGCGGCCACCGCCGCGTCGCCGATCGCCAGCGGTTCGCCGGTGGTCTCGAGACCGGCTGCCGCCTGTGCCGCGTCGAAGAGGCCGACACCGGCCGTCGCGTACGCGGCCGCTTGGGCGACGTACGCCGCCGCGAGCGTTCCCATCAGCGGAATCCGCGTGCGTTCGTCGTAGGCGGCGACGATCGCCAACAGCGCAACGACAGCGACGATGGTCAGCCAGCCGGCGCGGTTGATCGAGTACCGGGCGATCACCAGGAAGTACAGCAGCAGGATCAGCGGAATGAGATAGAACCAGCCGCTGCGCAGCGCCGAGCGGACGTCCGGCAGCTCCGAGCGGGGAAGCCCGCCGATGCCGCCGCGAACCGCCTCGAAGTGGACCATCACCCACATTCCGAAGAAGAAGGCGAGTGCGGGTAACGTTGCGGCGATTATCACGTCGGCGTACGGCGTGCCGGTAAACTCGACGATGAGGAACGCCGCGGCGCCCATCACGGGCGGAAGCATCTGTCCGCCCGACGACGAGGAAGACTCGACCGCTCCCGAGAACTCCGGCGAGTAGCCCGAGCGCTTCATCAGCGGGATCGTGAACGCACCAGTCGTCACCGTGTTGGCGATCGACGAGCCGCTGAGCATCCCCATGAACCCACTCGAGACGACGCTGGCCTTTGCGGGACCACCCTCGCGGGTCCCCGTCGCGGAGTAGGCCATGTCGATGAACCAGCGGCCGGCCCCGCTCATCTCGAGGAAGGCGCCGAACAGGATGAAGATGTAGATAAAGCGGACGCTGACGGACACCGGCTGACTGTGGACTCCGGCCTCGACCGTATACCAGAGGTTGTACATGATGTTCCCCCAGTTGTCGGGTTGGATCGACAGCGCGCCGATCACGGAGTCACTGGGGATGTGGTAGCCCCACCGGGCGTAGACGATAAAGAGGGCGACCAGCGACGTCAGCAAGAGCCCGAGCGCTCGCCGGGTCGCCTCGAGCACGAGCAACATGCCGACGACGGCGAGAACGAACGCGGCCGAGGCGTCGGCCATCGGGATCCCGATCGCGGTCAGGCCCACCTCCACGGGAGCCAGAAACGGGAAGACCTCGCCCAGCGACTGGGTGTCTTCGAAGCGGTGGACGGCGATCTGCTGAATTTCGTCGTAGTTGGTCCCGATGTAGTACGCCGGCATCATCGCGATACCGGCCAGGATCACGTCGGCCGGCGCGACCCGGTTCATATCGGGGTCGAGGAACACCCATCTGGTCGCGCCCGCAGCCTTCGCGGTCCCTCGAGTAATCGGGTGTTCGTCGCCGAGCCGACTCCTGACCGCTGGCTCGATCCGGCCGAGTCGTCGGACGACGAACCCGTCGCCACGACTCGTCGGGAACAGCAAGAACGCGAGCACCAGCCCGAACGCGACGTGGATCGCGTTGACCTGGAGCTGCTGGAAGCCGATCAGTCGATACTCGCCGACGACCGGCAACGTCCCGCCGAAGACGTAGCCGCGCGCGGCGATCCACATCTGGAACGCCGAGAACGTGATGGCGATCAGGGAGACGATCACGACCGCCAGTCCGCGGTGGGACCGGCGTCGCTGGACCTCCTCCATGAGTTCCTGTTGTTCCTCGTCGCTGAGTGCCTCTTCGTCCCCCCTGTCTACGCTCATGAGTTCGTCTCAGTCATTTTTGCCGCCGTCGGTAATGTGTTCGTTTCGGTTCGTCGCCCCGAGTTACCGTCG
The DNA here is from genome assembly GCF_029688845.1 of Natronococcus sp. A-GB1. Taxonomy (GTDB): domain Archaea; phylum Halobacteriota; class Halobacteria; order Halobacteriales; family Natrialbaceae; genus Natronococcus. The sequence continues at coordinate 18,367 of NZ_JARUKW010000002.1, forward strand.
GTGACGACCTCACCGATCCCCCGGTCGGCCAGAAACAGGACGACGCGGCCGTCGGCAGCCTCGGCCAGCGCGTACCGTTCGTCACTCACGATCAGTTCGTGGCCGGCGATCTCGCCGGGGGCGACGAGCAGTTCGTCGTGGGTTTCCGATCCCCGGACTACGTACCCCTCCTCGGTTCGCTCGACGTCCGTCGTCGGCAGCCCGGCGCCGAACGAATGAAAGACCGATCGATCGGCACGCAGGCTCGAGCCGTCGACGACGTAGACGTCCTCGATCGGCGTCCGCTCGACGCTGTGCGTGTAGGCGATCGTCACCTCCTGGCCCTGATCGACCGGGATCTCGAACAGCCGCTCGTCGGACTCCGCGTCCGCGACAACGAGCGTGCTGTCGGCCGTCGCCGAAGAAACCACGGCGGTTGCTCCGGAGACGGCAACCGCGGAGACGAGGAACGCGCGTCGGGTCAGGTGGTCCACGGTGATGCTCCGGAGATCTCCCGATATCGCGGTCAAGCGGCGTTACTCGTCCTCTTCGTCGTCCTCACCGTTTTCGTCCTCAGCGTCGTCCTCGGCATCCTCCTCGTCGACGTCCTGCTCGTCGAAGTACGCCGCCGCGCCCTCGTGGAGATCGATCGGCATCGCCTCCTGGGCGGTCTCGAGGTCGATGAAGTCCGCCTGGGTCGTGAAGTCGTCGACGTTGTCGAACATCGCCGCCGTAACCTCCTCGACGATCTCCGCGTCGACCCCCTCGTGGGTCGCGAGCATCGCCTGCACCGAGACCGTCTCGACGTCGTCGTCGACGCCGTCGTAGGTGCCGCCGGGAATCTCGTCCTCGGCGAGCCACTCCGCGTCGTCGAGCAGGTTGTCGCGGGCCTCGTCGGTGATCTCGACGAACGAGATGTCCTGGGTCGCCGAGAGGTCCTCGATCGCACCCAGCGGGTAGCCGCCCACGGTGATCGCGGCGTCGACGTCGCCGTCGCCGATCTGGTCGGCCGCGGTCCCGAAGTCGGTGTTCTGCTCGTCGAACTCCTCGACGCCCGCCGACTCGAGGATCTGCAGGGCGTTGACCTGCGTCCCGCTGCCGGCGTCGCCGGTGTTGATCGATGCACCCTCGAGGTCCTCGACGGTCTCGATACCGGAGTCCTCCTGGGTGACGATGTGGATCGTCTCCGGGTACAGCGAGGCGATACCGCGGATGTTCTCGAGCGGTTCGCCCTCGAACTCGTCGAGCTCGACGCCGTTGTACGCGAAGTACGTGATGTCGTTCTGGACCAGCGCGAGTTCGGCCTCCTCGCGGCCGAGGCTGGCCGCGTTCTCGACGCTGGCACCCGTCGACTGCACCTGAATGCCGTGTGGCGTCTGGTCCTCGACGATGGACTTCATGTCACCCGCGAGCGGGTAGTACGTTCCCTCGGTTCCGCCAGCGTGCAGCGAGAGCGTCTCGCCGCCCTCCTCGGGCTGAGCTTCCTCGAGGTCGTCCTCGCCGTTTTCGTCGTCGCCGTTGTCGTCTCCGTTCGCCTCGTCTTCAGCGTCTTCGCCGATACAGCCGGCGAAACCCACGATTCCAGCAGCCCCACCGAGCGCAATGAACTTGCGCCGCTTGATGTGTCGAACCATGCAGGATATATAATGCGGAATTCGTTAATAGCTGCTTCGGATTTTTTCCGTTCGGCGAGGGCGAGCCAGATCGGACGAAAGATCCCACATCTCGGGTCGAAGCCGTGTGGTTTCGTCTCGAGCCGCAGCCTGAGCCCTCCTCGTACCGTTCCGTCGCTCGAGCGGCCGAGACGATTACGAATCGAAATATTTTCACGGGCTCCACGGTGCCTGTTGGCATGAACCGAATCGAGGCGGCCGACTACCACGACCTCGTACAGCCCGCGAACCCCCAACTCTCGCCGGAGGGCGACCGCGTTGCGTTCGTTCGTCGGACGCCGGAGGACGACGAGACGACCGCGGCGACGATCCACGTCGTTCCCGTCGGTGGCGACGAGCCGCGACAGTTCACCGCGTCCGACGGCGTCGACGGCCAGCCCCGCTGGAGCCCCGACGGCTCCCGGCTCGCGTTCGCCAGCACGCGCGGCGACGGCGACCGACAGCAGGTGTGGGTTCTCCCGACCGACGGCGGCGAGGCCCGGCGAGTTACGGGCGTCGTCGGCGGGGTCGACGGTCTCGAGTGGAGCCCCGACGGCTCCCGGCTGCTGTTCACTCAGCGGGTGACCGCGGTCGACCGCGAGACGGGACGCGACGTCGCAGTCGAGCCGGAGTACGAGCCCGACGAGCCCGATCCGCGCGTGATCGATCGGATGATCTACCGCGCCGGAACGGAGTACCTCGACGGGCGACGGAGCCACGTCTACGTCCTCGACGTCGAGGCGGCCCTCGAGGACGGGGTCGATGCCTCGGCGGACGGCGAGGACGACACCGACGCGGGAGCGGCGGTCACTCGGCTCACCGACGGCGACGCCGACCACGTCGGCCCGACGTGGGGCGACTCGGAAACCGTCTACTACGCGACGAAAGTAGGCGAGCAGCCCGACGATTCGGTGACGTACGACCTCGTCGAGCACGACATCGGAACCGACGAGCGCACCGAATTCACGCAGACGACGGGCTGGATCAGCGGACTCGAGGCGACGGCCGACGCTCGGGTCGCCTTCGAGTACACTGACGAAGAACGGCTGACGCTCGGCCAGACCGAACTCCGCGTCCACGACCGCTCGACTGGAGACGAGACGACGCCGACGGAACCGCTCGATCGGACGATCGGTCACAACTCGACGTTCGAGTGGGGTCCCGAGGGCGAGTCGCTGTACTTCACGACGCCCGACGAGGGGTCGCGGGTGCTCTGGTCGGTCCCCGGCGACGCGAGCGAGGAACCGACTCGAGTGTACGGCGAGGGCGTCACCGTCGAGTCGTTCTCGGTGGGGAGCGACGCCGTCGCCGTCGCTCAGAGCGAGTGGGACCACCCCGGCGATCTGTTCCTCACGACCCGCGGCGGCGCCGAGACGGTCAGGTTGACCAGGGTCAACCACGAGTACCTCTCGGATCGGCCCGTCCGTCAGCCCGAGGAGGTGTGGTTCGAGAGCGACGGACACGAGGTCCAGGGCTGGCTGCTCACGCCCCCGGAGTTCGGCGGCGAGGTGCGGTCCACCTCGGAAGCGCCGAGCGAGGGGGAGTCGCGGGCCGCCGAGGAGACGTACCCGCTGGTCGTCGAGATCCACGGCGGCCCCCATTCCCAGTGGACGACGTCGGGAACGATGTGGCACGAGTTCCAGACCCTGGCCGCACGGGGGTACGTCGTCTTCTGGTCGAATCCTCGAGGCTCGACGGGCTACGGCGAGACCCACGCCAGCGCCATCGAGCGCGACTGGGGCGACGTGACGCTGACCGACGTCCTCGCCGGCGTCGACGCCGTCTGCGAGCGCGAGTACGTCGACGAAGACGAACTGTTCGTCACCGGCGGCAGCTTCGGCGGGTTCATGACCGCCTGGACGGTGACCCAGACCGACCGCTTTCGGGCTGCCGTCTCCCAGCGTGGCGTCTACGATCTCTCCAGCTTCTACGGCTCGACGGACGCATTTAAGCTCATCGAGGGTGATTTCGGCACCACTCCCTGGGCGGAACCCGAGTTCCTCTGGGAACAGTCGCCCGTCGCCCACGTTCCGAACGTCGAGACCCCGACGCTCGTGGTGCACTCCGATCGGGACTACCGAACCCCCGCGAACACCGCCGAGCTGTTCTATCTCGGACTCAAAAAACACGGTGTCGACACGCGACTCGTCCGCTACCCCCGCGAGGGTCACGAACTCTCCCGCAGCGGCGAACCGGGGCACATCGTCGATCGCATCGAACGGATCGCCCGCTGGTTCGACGGCTACTCGAGCTATCACGAGGCGTCGCCGGCCCTCGAGCGCGAGCGCGATGCAGGGCTCTCGAGCGCGGCGGACGACAACGAGGGCGCGACGGACGAAACGAGCGAAACCGACGCGTAGCGCTCGAGTCCGTACTCCGACGGACCTGCCAACCCACAAACAATATTATCGACCGGACATAAACGTTGGTACGTGCCGCTTTCGCCCGACCGGCGACTCCAGCTCAGAATCGCTGGCGCGCTCGTGCTGGTGATCGCCGTCAACGGCGCCCTCCTTGCGCTACTCGCCTGGATCGCGAGCCACGCGCTCTCCGCGAGCGGGCGGTCGGTGTCGATCGAACTCGGCCTCCCGCTTTCGGTCGGGGTCGTGCTTCTCGGCGCGATCGGGCTCGTCGCCACGCAGGCGCGGTACGGCTCGCGAACGGCCGTCTCCGGACTCGAACTCGAGCCGGTCGACGGCGATGGGCCACGAAACGTCGCGAGTCGGGTCCGGCGGCTGGCGGCACAGGCGGACGTCCCGGATCCGTCGGTGGCCGTCGCCGACCGCTCCGAGCCGGGCTGTCTGACCGTCGGGCGCCAGCGCTCGCCGACGATCGTCCTCACCAGGGGACTGCTCGAGGAACTCGACGACGACGAACTCGAGGCGGCGCTGGCCCACGAAGTCGCCCACGTCGCGAACCGCGACCTGCCGGTCGTCACCGCCGTCGCTGCGGCCGTCGCGATCGGCGATCGACTGCTCGAGCGCGAGGAGTTGCTACGGCGCGTCCTCGAGAACACGGTGATGATCGCCTTCGTGACCGGGATCGGCGTGATCGTCTTCGCGATTCCGATTCTCGTGCTCGGCGTGTGCTACCTCCTCCTGAGCGCGGTCGCTCGTGCGGTCCTCGGGGCGAACGCGATCGTCCTCGGACTGTTCTCGCGAGCCCGCGAGTACGCCGCCGATCGCGGCGCGAGCCGACTCACCGGGAAGCCGGCGGCGCTGGCGAGTACACTGGAGACGCTCGACGACGGGGCGCGTCCTCGACGAGACGCGCGGGTACACGCCAGCGCGACCCTCGGGATCGTTCCGCAGCCGCTCGGCCTCGAGAACGCGACTGAGAACGGAGAGGAGAGCTGGGTCGAGCGGTTCCTCTCGCCCGTCTCCCTCGAGCGAATCGGCGAACCGACCCTCTTCGACCGGGCGGTGACCGGAGTCGGCAAGTGGCTCCGCGAGCGACTCGTCGCGCCGACGGCAGCCGCCGTCCGTCGGCTGCTGGGCTGGCGGCCCTCGACACATCCGCCGACCGAGGCGCGGGTCGATCGGCTGCGGGCGCTCGAGCGACGGCGGCGTGAGTAACGGTCGTTTCAGCTAGTCGAGCGACGAATGAGCGGTGCGATGGGAACGGTCCGGGACCGTTTCCACTCGAGATCGTGGGAGTAAACCACCCGACGTGGCGGGGGTTCGACCGGAAACGGAGGGGTCAGGGGACAGAGTGACGTGCGTGGCCTCCTTCCGGTGGCGCATGAATCCGAACGTCGGCAGACTCGACCGACTGCTGCGTGTCGTCGTCGGAGTCGCCCTGCTCGTCGTCGGCTACCGCAACCGCGGCCAAACGTTCGGGACGCTTGCGTTCGTCGCCGGTAGCGACGTTTTCGCGACCGCGGTCATCCAACGCTGTCCCGCCAACGAGCTGCTTGGGATCGACACCTGCAGCTAGCTCGCTCGAGCGTTGCCGTTCGAGCCGCTACGTCGTTCGGAACGCCCGATCGCCGGCGTCGCCCAGCCCGGGGACGATGAAGCCGTCGTCATCGAGTCGGTCGTCGATCGAGACCGTCAGCAGATCGGCCTCGGGGTGGGTCTCGTCGACCCGAAGCAGCCCTTCAGGGGCAGACACGGCCGAGAGGACGATCAGATGCTCCGGCTCGGGCGAGTTCTCGATGACGTGGTCCAGAACCGTACACATCGTACTCCCGGTCGCGAGCATCGGGTCGGCGATGATCACCGTATCCTCCTCGTGGATCTCGGGCAGTTTGACGTAGTCGACCGTGATCGGGAACGAGCCGTCCTCCTCGCGGCCGGCCTCCTCGTCGCGGCTCGCGCTGATGACACCCTGGCGCGCGCGGGGGAACGCCTTCAGCAGTCCCTCGACGAACGGCGTCGCCGCGCGCAGGACGTTGATGATAACGACGTCGTCGAGCCCGCGGACCCGCTCGCCCATCGTCGGCTCGAGGGGCGTGTCGATCTCGACGTACTCGGTCTCCATCCGGCCGTCGATGATCTCGTAGCCACAGATCCGGCCGAGTTTGACCAGTCCCTTCCGGAAGCTGACCTGCTCGGTTTCGACGTCCCGAAGCTGCGAGAGCGTGTGCTTCGCGAGCGCGTGCGTTATCAGGTGTGCGTCGTCCCGGTCTTCGATCGTCATTACTCGAACAGGCACGCGCCGGCACTTTCACGGTGTCGGTCCGCCTCGACGGCCGAACCGGCGTGTGTTCACGCCACACGGGAGTGGCGGTCTCACGCAGCGACGAGACTTATGTCGGTTCGACGCATAGCAGTCGCCCAGCCGAATGGAAGAGAGCATCTCGGGATTCAAGGTTCGCGGCGACTGGGGCGACGTCGTCGAGCACGGCGAGCGGATCACGCAGGCGCTCCGAAAGGCGGGTGTCCACGACCCCGACCACGACTACGGCGCCAGCTTCGCTCGCGCCTTCGAAGAGTGGGACGAGTGGCGCCCGAAGGCCCACGAAACGCTCGAAAGAGACGTCAGTGAAAAGACATCCGACCAGGCGAGCGTCGAGGAGGGAAAGGGCGAACGAGCGGGAAAAGAACCCGACGAGGACATCCAGACCGCCGGCGAGAAACTCTCGGAATCGTACGAGCACCTAGAAAAGGACGACGCCGACGCGGCGGTCAACGACTGGAAGGAGTCGATCGACTACGTGGCGCGCGCGGCCGACTCGGCGAGCCGAAAGGCGCTCCGGCGGGTCGAGGACACGGTCTACCAGAACGTGATGACCCAGCTCGCGCCGTACTACTTCGACAACGAGCTCGTCAGCGCGAACATCCAGCAGTCGACCCGCGGCGAGGGCGAACAGTTCATCTTCGAGGTCAACGTCAACGACGACGTTCTGAAGGAGGACGTCTCCGGACAGCTCAGCGAGTTCGAGGACACGATCGACCGCTGGCACGTCGAGGTCGAGAAGGACACGGAGGCCGCGGAGGCGATCGAGGGTGCCGAGCCGCCACCGGAGCCCGCCGACAACTCGAAGTCGACACGGAACTGACCGAGCGGGGCCGAGACGTGGCGCTCGTCTCTCGAAACCCACAGCTACAGCTGCAGGTCGGCACACACTTGTAGGGGCCTCGACTACTGTTCGATAAATGGTCGACATCGCGACGATTGGACTGTTCTTGATCGCCGCGACCGCGAGTCTCTTTATGGCCTGGGCGATCGGCGCCGGCTCAAGCGGATCGACGCCGTTCGCGCCGGCCGTCGGGGCGAACGCGATTTCGGTGATGCGGGCCGGCTTCGTCGTCGGCCTCTGTTGTTTTCTGGGTGCCGTTTTGCAGGGAGCGAACGTCTCCGAGGCCGTCGGCGAGGATCTCATCATCGGCGTTACCCTCTCGGCGGAGGCGGCGACGATCGGACTGACGATCGCCGCAGGACTGGTCGTTATCGGGATCTTCACCGGCTACCCGATCGCCACCGCGTTCACCGTTACCGGCGCAGTAATCGGTGCCGGCTTCGCGATGGGCGGCGATCCCGCCTGGGCGAAGTACCAGGAGATCGCCGCCCTCTGGTTGCTTACACCGTTCGTCGGCGGTGGGATCGCGTACCTGACTGCGCGCGCCCTGCGCGAGGAGCCGATTCCCGAGCGCCAGGTCGTCCTCATCCTGGCCGCGATCGTCGGCATGTTACTCGCAAACATCGAGTTCGCAATGCTCGGGCCGCCAGACGGCGGTGCCTCGATCGCCGTTACCGCCGCCGGCTCCCTCCCCGGATCGACGGTGCTCGGCAGCGCGGCGACGACTGGCGCGATCGCGGCGGCCTGTGCGGGCGGACTTCGATGGGACATGCGCCACGGAACGAAAGTCGCCGAGCGTCACTTCCTGCTCGCGATGGGTGCGCTCGTCGCCTTCTCCGCCGGCGGGAGCCAGGTCGGCCTGGCGGTCGGTCCCCTCGTTCCGCTCATAGACGACATCGGACTGTCGATTACCGCCCTGTTGCTCGGCGGCGGCGTCGGCCTGCTCGTCGGCGCGTGGACCGGCGCGACACGGATGATAAAGGCGATATCCCAGGACTACTCTTCGCTTGGTCCGCGACGGTCGATCGCCGCGCTCATCCCATCGTTCGCAATCGCGCAGGTCGCGATCCTGTTCGGTATTCCGGTATCGTTCAACCAGATTGTCGTCAGCGCGATCATCGGCAGCGGGTACGCCGCCGCAAGCAGCGGCGGCGTCAGCGCCCGCAAGATGGGATTTACCGTTCTCGCCTGGGTGCTCTCGCTTGCCGGGTCGATCATCATCACGTACGGCGGCTACCGCGCCGTCGACGTGCTCTTGCTCTGAGTGATCGGCACACATCGAACAGCCTTTACACGGCCGGTGGCGAAGGTCGAGTATGGGCGCGACCGAACCGATCCAGTGGCGACGGGATCCCGACACCTCTCGCACCGTTCGGCTCCTCTGGTCGCTCGGCGTCGGGACCTTCTTCGCCGTAACCGTCATCATCGTCTTCTGGCGGCTGTTCGATATGGCCACCCAGGTCGGCGGTCAGTCGATCGTCGCCGCCGCGCTGGTCGCACTCCTCATTACCGCGCTCGCGTTCGCCGTCTCGGACAACGCCGAACGACAGCTCGAGCGGATCTTCGGTCGGCTGTCAGTATCGGTTCCCTCCGGCACCTCGCTCAGCCGGGCGAGAGACGCCACGCTGGGAACGGTAGCGATGGTCGTCCTCATCGGCTCGCTGATGATCGCCGGTCGCATCGTCTCACAGCAGGGGTTGCTGGGCGGCGTCGGTGCCGGCCCGTTCACCGGACTGGCCGCGCTGTCCCTGCCACTGGCGCTCGTCGCGATCCTGCTCGCGTCGTTCCTGCGCTCGGTCGGCGCCTACAACCCCGACGAACGCACGGTCTACCTCTACGATCCCGACCAGTCGATCGATCTCGACCTAATAACGGACGCTTCCGTCCGTCAGATCGGCGACGTCGCGATCGTCAACTTCGACTACGCACAGCCCGACGGCCGGTACGTCCAGGGTCCGCGGCGGATCGTCGTTCCGCCTCGAGTCGCTCGGGAGGTCGTCGCCGCTGTCGACGCCCGCTAGTTCGCGTCGGTCTCCTCGAGTTCGTCGGCCTCGTCCTCGCTTCCCTCGTGGCGCTCGAGCTTGTGCAGTCGCGCCTTCATGATGCGGGTGTTCTCGACGGCCTCGACCGTGATGCGGACGCCGTCAAACTCGATCTCCTCGCCTTCCTCGACGAGTCGGCCCGCGCGGTTGAAGATGAAGCCGGCGATCGTCTCGAACTCCTCGCCCTCCGGAAGCTCGATCTCGAGGGCCTCGTTGACGTCCTCGATGTTGACCTCGCCGCGGACGAGGACGGTGTCGGCGTCGATCTCCTCGATCGGCAGATCCTCGCCACCCTCCAGGATCTCGCCGATGATCTCCTCGACCATGTCCTCCATTGTCACGAGCCCCTCAGTGGTGCCGAACTCGTCGATTACGATCGCCATGTGCATCCGGTTTTCGCGCATCTCGGTCAGCAGTTCGTCGACGTTCTTCGACTCGGGGACGTGCAGCGTCGGCTGGATCAGGTCGACGAGCTCGAGGTCGTCGGCCTCGGTCTCGCCGTAGTTGAGATCCCGAACGAGGTCGCGGATGTGGACGACACCCTGGACGTTGTCGAGGCTTCCCTCGTACACCGGAACGCGAGCGTGACCGCTCTGGATACAGGTCTCGATCGCCTCGTCGATCGTCGCATCCTTTGGAACCGCCGTCATGTCGAGTCGCGGCGTCATCACCTCCTTGACGATCGTCTGGTTGAACCGGAAGATCCGGGTGAGCATCTCGTGTTCTTCCTCCTCCAGGACGCCCTCCCGTTCGCCCGACTCGATCATCTCCTGGATCTCGTCGCGGGTGACGTAGGGCGTCTCGATCGCCCCCGTCGAGCCGGTGAGCTTGTTCACCTGTCGTGTCAGGTAGTCGAAGAGAACGATCAGGGGATACAGCACGTACTCGGTGGTCTTGAGCGGCTTCGAGATGCGGACCGCCCACGACTCGGTGTTCTCGACCGCGTAGGACTTGGGAACGCTCTCGCCGAACAGCAACACGATCGCCGTGATACCGAACGTCGCGAGCAACACGCCGACCAGCCCGCCGAAGTGAATCGAAAGGACGGCTGTGGCGATCGAGGACATCGCGATGTTGACGATGTTGTTGCCGACGAGGATCGTCACGAGCAGCCGGTGGGGGTCGTCCTTGAGCGCCTTCACCAGCTCGGCGCCCTCGACGCCGTCCTCGACCATCCCGTCGAGGCGGTGTTTCGCGAGGTTGAACATCGCGATCTCCGACGAGGAGAAGAATCCCGACAGCAGAATGAGCACCGTGACAGCGAGAACGCCGAAGATCGTCACGGTCGACTCGTCGAACTCGAGATCCAGAAACGGGACCTCGTAGGCGGCGAGCACGACCTCGAGCAGCGGAGACAACGCCATGATGTCCTGACTTGACACCCGATCGGTTAACCGTTTACCATTCTTTGCCCTTTCCCGACGACACGTTTACCCCGCCCGTTCCCCAACGAACGGCCATGTCCGAAGCCACCAGCCGCGACGACGAGCCGGCGATCACCTTCTATCGGCTCCAGGCGTGTCCGTACTGCGAGCGCGTCGCTCGCACGCTCGGAGAGCTGGGACTCGAGTACCGCTCGCGGTTCGTCGAGCCGTTGCACTCCCGCCGGGACGTCGTCAAGCGCGTCGCCGGCGTCCGCACCGTGCCGGTCATCGTCGACGACGAGACCGGCGTGACGATGGCCGAGAGCCCTAACATCGTCGACTACCTCGAGTCGACCTATGGCGACGGCCCGCCGACCGGCTCGGCTGCCGCCGACAGGGCGACCGCCGAAACCGGAGGTGACGACTGATGCCCGAGTTCGACGTCGTCGAACTCGGGCCGGCCGATCACCTCGAGCCCGGCGAGACGGCGCCCGACTTCACCAGACCCCTCGTTACCGACGAGTTCTGGGAGGATCGGTCGCTGGCGGAGCTGGTCGACGGCCGAACGGTCCTCGTCTTCACGCCGATGATCGGCTCGTTCGTCGCCAAGTACGTCTGGAGCGAGCTGGCCGAGCGAGGCTGGCTCGAGCGCGGGGAGCGGATCGTCGGAGTTACGGCCTCGACGCCCTACGGGGTCTCGAGGTTCCTCGACGAGAACGACCTGCCAGTCGAGGTTTTCGCCGATCCGACCAACGAGGTCGCCGACGACTACGGGATCGCCCACGATCTCGACGGGATGGCCGGCGTCAGCGAGCCCCGACTCGCGTTCGTCGCCCTCGACGCCGACCGATCGATCGAGACGGTCTGGGTCGCCGACGAGTGGCCCGAGTTTCCCGACTACGACGAGGTCGAGACCGAGTTCGGCCTCGACTGACGCGGTGCGTTTTTGGCGTCGCCGAACCGATCGAGAGCTATGAGCGAACTCGAGTCGGCCGCTACCGCTATCCGAGAGGGCGAGCTGATCGTCTACCCGACGGAGACCGTCTACGGGCTCGGTGCGAACGCCGTCGATCCCGACGCCGTCGAGCGGGTGTTCGAAGCGAAAGGGCGGGACCGATCCAAACCAGTCTCGATGGCGGTTCCGTCGGTCCCGTCGGCGCTCGACTACGTCCGCGCGACCGACCGCGAGCGCGAGTTCATGGCGAGGTTCCTCCCGGGTCCCGTGACCGTCCTCTGTCGGCGACGCGAGGTCGTCCCCGACGAGCTAACTGCGGGCGAGGATCGGGTCGGGGTCAGGGTTCCGGACCACGACCTCGCGCTCCGGCTCTGCGAGCGGGCCGGGACGCCGATCACGTCGACGAGCGCGAACGTCAGCGGGAGCGGAAGCGTCCGCCGGATCGACGACCTCGAGCCGTCGATCCGCGAGGCCGTCGCGGTGACGATCGACGGCGGCGAGACGGCAGGGACCGAAAGCACCGTCGTCGACGTCTCGAGCGGGACGATCCACCGCCGCGGTGCGCGGGCCGACGAGATCGAACACTGGCTCGACGCTCGGTGACCGACCGCCGCCTACTCGAGATCCGCTACCCGAGTCCGAGCAACGACCGCAGCGTCCGCGTTCGAACGCCACACTGCTCGGCGAACTCGCAGGCGCCGCACTTCGCCCGGTTGTCGATCCGCGCCGGCGGCCCGTCGAGTTCCTGGACCGCCCGTAACGTCCGACGATATCCCGCCTTCCGTCGGGTCGTGAGATCGATCCGGCGGATCGCACCGTAGGCGGGGTACTCGAGCCAGGCTCGTTCGACCGGCCGCTCGTGCTCCCAGGCCAGCGCCTTCGCGGCCGCGACGGCGTGGACCGACTGGGACTCCCAGACGCCGTTCTCGGGGGGCTTTCCGGCCGAGACGAGAACGGGCTCGAGGGGGTCCTGGAGAACTTTGTGGACGATCCCGCGACAGTGGCGCCCGGTCGCGAGGACGGTTCGGGCGTCGGGCTCGCGGAGGCGCTGCCAGTGGCTTGCTTCCTCGAGTCGTCGTCGGGTCTCGGCGAGTCGGTCGCGGTAGGCTGCCGGCGGAAGATCGATCGGTTCGGATGCGAGGTCGTCGATCGACGCCTCGAGCAGGGACTCGTATCGGAGCTCGAGCCCCCGGATTTCCGTAACCTCGGGCGGAGGTTCGCGCTCGTCGGCGTCCTGACGGCGCTGGTAGTAACACTTCCGCGGGCAGTAGGCGGCGGTCCGGAGATCGCTGAAGGCGACGTGTGACACGGGCGGTCTGGCCGCGCCTTCGGACAAAAACCCTCGTCTACTCCCTGCGGAGCTCGTCGCGCTAGAAGTCGACGTCCGTCTCCATCCCCTCGGTCGCGTCCTCGAGGCCGTCCTCGCGGACGTCGGTCGCCATACGCTCGGAGAGGTCGGCGTCGGCGAGGACGCTGTCGAACTCGTCGCGGTAGCGGTCGTTGGCCGCGCGGGACTCGTCCTGGGCCGCGGCGACGCGACGGTAGCGACCGATCCGTTCCTCGCTGACGTCGTACTCCTCGGCGAGCGCGGCGTCGTCCTCCTCGCGCTCGCGGATCGCGGCGAGGTCGACCTCGTCCGCGTCGCTCTCGTCGATCAGGTGCAGCGACATTCGGGCCTCGAAGACGTCGTCCTCGGCGACGTCGAGCTCCTCGGCCAGCTCCGCGTCGGAGCGATCGTCGTAGAACCCCTCCGCGATCTGGAGGTAGTCGTCGGTCGAGAACGGCCCCTCGAGTCCGTAGCGCTCGTTCATCTGCGTGACGACGCTCTCGAGGCGCTCCCGGTCCGTGCGTTCGTCCTTCTCGAGGGAGCCACGGTCGTCCTCCTGGGCCTCCGTGACGGTCTCCTCGCCGTCGGTAACCTCGGTGAAGATGTCACGGAGTTCTTCCGTTTTTTCGTTCATGGGTGGACACTCGCGGGGGGCGGCTATATAAGCCTGTTGGCAGAACGGGTAGCGGCCGGCAGTTCGTGAACTCACAATATCTGGTTAATTTACGCAAGACAACGGAGGGGTACGTGGGACAATCTCGTGACAAGAATTAAGTCACGGCTCCCCGCCTAATTGAACATGAACGTCCTCGCGCAGACGGAGGTGACGAGGGAGACGTACTGGGGACTCAGCAGCACGGAGTACGCGCTGTTCTATCTCCTGGCAACAGTGACGATTCTCGTCTTCCTCTACGGGGTGTACAGACGATTTACGCGGTACACGGCCGGCGACGACGATCCGTTCGCCCGGCTCGACGACCTCGCGGGCCGGATCGTCTCGAGTACGAAGATCGTGCTCTCGAACGAGAAGCAGTTCGACAGGGATCTCTACGGCGGGCTGATGCACGCCTTCATCATGTGGGGCTTTCTGACCCTGCTGATCGCGACGACGATCCTGTTCGTCGACGGCTACTTCTGGGAACCGTTCCAGGGCTCGTTCTGGGTCGGCGACTTCTATCTCGCCTACCAGTTCATGGTCGACGCGATGGGGCTGCTGTTCGTCGTCGGGATCGGGATGGCGATGTATCGGCGCTACTGGGTTCGCAACGAACGCCTCTGGGATCGCCACACCTCGAGCGAGGACGACATCTTCATCTGGACGCTGTTCGCGCTGGGCGTCGGCGGCTTCCTGCTCGAGGGACTGCGCATCTACGCGACGGGGATGCCCGACCACGAGATTGTCAGCTTCGTCGGCTGGGGGCTCGCCCTGCTGTTCCAGACGATCGGCCTCCCCGTCGTCGAGGGGACCGCCACGGATCCGAACTACACCGCACTCGGCGTCCTCGGTTTCAATGCGGAGACCTTCCACTGGCTGGCCTGGTGGTCCCACTCGCTGATCGCCTTCTTCTTCATCGCGTGGATCCCCTACGCCAAGCCGTTCCACATGCTTTCCTCGTTCGCGAACGTCGTCACCCGCGACGAGAAGGCCGGCAAGCGACTGCCGAACGTCCCTGCCGATCTGGACGCCACGAACGCCGAGTCCATCGAGGACTTCACCTGGAAGGAGATGCTCGACCAGGACGCCTGTACCAAGTGCGGACGCTGTTCTGCCGTCTGTCCCGCCAAGGCCTCGGACCGTCCGCTCGATCCGCGCAACGTCATCCTCGACCTCAAGAAGTACCGCGAACACCGCGCCGAGGGCGGCGAGGAACAACCGATCATCGCCGACGGCGGCACTTCGGTGATCGACACCGAGACGATGGAGTCCTGCATGGCCTGTATGGCCTGCATGGACGCCTGCCCCGTCGAGATCGAACACCTCCAGTCGTTTACCCGGCTCAACCGCCAGATGACCGACCAGGGCGACGTCGACCCAGGAATGCAGGACGTCTTCCAGAACGTCATGCAGAACGGCAACACCTTCGGCGACAGCCCGCGCAACCGGGCCGACTGGGCCGACGACCTCAAGTTCGACGTTACCGACGCCCGCGAAGAGGAGGTCGACTACCTCTGGTACGTCGGCGACTACCCCAGCTACGACGACCGCAACAAGCAGGTCGCCCGCTCGCTGGCGGCCATCCTCCAGGAGGCCGACGTCAGCTTCGGCATCCTCTTCGACGACGAAAAGTACGACGGCAACGACATCCGCCGGGTCGGCGAGGAGTTCCTCTACGTCGAACTCGCCGGCCACCACGTCGAGACCTGGGAGGACTGCGAGTTCGACACGATCGTCTGTACGGACCCCCACTCCTACAACACGTTCAAAAACGAATACCCGGAGGTCGACTTCGAGGAGTTCGCCGACGATCCGATGATGCCCTTCGACTACGAGGAGCAATGGAACGCCGACGGTGAAGTCGACGTACTCCACTGGACCCAGGCTGTCGAGGAACTCGTCTCCGAGGGCCGACTCGAGCTGTCGGGGACGGAACTCGACTACACGGTCACCTACCACGACCCCTGTCACCTGGGGCGGTACAACGACGAGTACGAGGCCCCCCGCGAGATCATCGAAGCGACGGGCTGTGAACTCGAGGAGATGCCCCGCAACCGCGGCGATTCCTTTTGCTGTGGTGGCGGCGGCGGTGGCCTCTGGATGGAGTTCGACGAGGAGCCAAAGCCCAGCGAGGAGCGGCTTCGGGAGGCCCTTGAGGATACCGCTGCTGGGGCGGGGATCGAGAAATTCGTCGTCGCCTGTCCGATGTGTATGACGATGTACGAGGACGGCCGCAAGACCGGCGGTTTCGAGGACGAGATCGAGATCGTCGACGTCGCCGAACTGCTCGTCGAGGCGATTGGCGCGCGGGAGAAAGCGGGGCTCGAGACCGCGGCGGCCGACTGAGCCAGGGGCGGTTCGAATAGCAGCAGATCGTAGTATCGTTTCTTTGTTCGATCCTACCGCGTGAAACTCGCGTTACGTACAGGCGAAGGCGATATCACGGCCAGCATCCGCGAGTAGCGCGGAACGTTCCGTTCCGCGGACCGTTCGCGCGGCGCCGCGCGAAGACGAAGCGAGCGGTTCCCCGCCGAAGCGGGCGAAGCTCGCGGAGGCAGCTTTTTAGCGTAGATTTTTGGAGTCGAGTGGGACCGGCGGTCCCACTGACCATGCGAACGGGCGCGAAGCGCCCGTGAGCAGAGAGTGGTGAGCGAGCAACGCGAGCGAACCCGACGAGAAAAAGGTACGTGTGCATCGCTACGTACTGAATCGACCAATTCGGATTCAGCACCGCAACTGAGTGCGGACGTAGTGCCAACTACTGTTAGCTCGTTCCGTGTTTGTCCTGACGCGAGTGCCGACTATATCGACCGCGGATCGATCCGATCGACGATTCCATCGAAATCATCGTCGAAGCTGAGCACGGCGTCGATTCCGTCGTTCTCGATCAGCGAAACGAGACTCGCATCGGTGAAGCTGAGGTCGTGGTCGTCGTACCGTTCGAAGGTCCGAACCGTCCGTTCGAACCGATCCCGGGTTACGATCAGGAGTTCGATTCCACCGGGAAACGAACCACGACCTGCAATCCGGTCCCCAACGAGACGGGCTTCGCGGTGCGTTCCGGTTCGTTTCCGAGCGAGCGTGACGGCCTCATCGTAGACGTAATCGGTAGTGTACGGCGCTCCAAACTCACCAGCCAAAACGGCCGCCAGTGCCCCCGTCGCGGCGTCGTGATGGTGGTCTCGATCGTTCTGCACAGCGACGAAAACGCCCGTATCGATGAGAACACTCATTCTCCGTACAGCACGTCATCGATGTCGTCTTCGCTCGTCTCGACGCCCCAGTCCGAGCTTCCGGCGAGCCACTGCTCGATCTCGTCGTCGGACAGCGGCTCGAAATCGTCGCGAAACGACTCGATCAGTTCCTCCTTCGACTCGTACGTGTCGGTGACGATTCGTTCGAGCAGCTCCTGTTGGGTGACGTTCTGACCCGTCTCGAGCCGGATCTCAGCCTGTAACTCCTCGAGTCGAGATTTCGTCGTGTCCGTGACTTTGACCGAGGTGCTCATAGCGGCTAGTAGCGGATGCTACTGAGAAAACTGTTCCGCCGAGTTCCGCCGGGCTACTCGAAAATCGAAGCCGGGAGTGTAGATCGAGCGAATCCGAAAACGTATACTCAGTCCGAGGATCCGGCTCGCGTCGACGTCGCTCCGCTCGAGGTGGCCTCGGCCGACTGCAGTTCCGCGACGTACTCGAGGAAGTTCTCGAAGACGAGCTTCGCCTCGCCCGCCTTCCGATAGTTCTCGTCGGTGATCTCAGCGAGCACCGAGTCGCGGCGCTCGTCCGATAGCTCCTTGCGATGAACGAGTTCGCGGGCCGTCTTCTGGTCGTACTCCGGGTGGAACTGGACGCCGAAGACCCGATCTTTGCGGAAGCCGTGGTTGGAGTAGTCGTTCTCGGCGAGCGGTTCGGCGCCGTCGGGCAGCGTCGAGACCTCGTCGGCGTGACTCGTAAAGACGGTGAACTCGCTCGAGATCCCGTCGAACAGTCGAGATCCCCCGAAGTGTTCGACCCGACTGTAGCCCACTTCGTAGGTACCCATATCCTCGACCGTTCCCCCGAGGACGTCCGCGAGCAGCTGGTGGCCCCAACAGATCCCCAGGAACGGCACGTCGCGAGCGATCGCCTCGTCGACCCACTCCTTGGTCGCGTGGATCCACTCCTCGTCCCAGTAGACGGACGTTCGCGATCCCGTGACGACGGCGCCGTCGAAGGCGAACGTCTCGGGTAGTTCCCCCTGTGTGATATCGAACTCCGCCAGCGAGGCGTCGAGTTCGCGTCGAAAGTTTCTCGTGGTGTTCGCGTCCTCGTGAGCCGCGTTCAGGACGGCGATGCGTAGCTGACCCATCACCACTCCCTGGCCGCTCGGAGGAAAAATGCCTTCTGCTACGGCCGGGCGTTGCCGGAAGTTTGGAGCCACGGAATCGAGTAGTCGTGAGCCGATAACGTCCTCACGGCCGGTGGTAGCTCCCATCGTCGCGCCGGCGGAACCGCTCGCCGGTGTCGAACCAGCCGTCGACGAACCCCGGTGCCGACCTCGAGTCCGTCTCGCTGCCGTCACCGTCGTCGGCAGGTGTTGCGTACCCATCGGCGACCACCGGGCCGGAGAGTCGCAACTGTCCCGTCGCCTCGCCCTCGAGTACGCCCCCCTCGTCGTCGACCAGTCGCGCGTCACAGTCGAGCACTGGCCTCCCGATCGCGTCGTCGTCCGTCGGTCCCGCCACCGTCCGAGTCGCCGCTGTGGGGCACACCGGCGCGCCGTAGGCCCGTGAAACCGTGACGCCGTACTCGAGCAGCGGCTCCACGGACTCTTCTTCGACGGTGTGGTCGCAGATCGCGCGCTCGAGACCTGCGAGCGCGTCGGCGTTCTCGTGGGTTGTGAGTTCGCGGATCGGGGCCTGTCGGCCGGAGACGACCGTCACCCCGCTCCCGTCGATCGCCCGCAGCGTGTCACCGGGATCGAACGCACGGTCGATCAGGAGCCGGCCGCCGGCGTACAGCACGGGGAGCGCGGTTCGGAACAGTCCGTCGGCCGTCGAGAGCGGATCGAGGACGAACCCCGAGTCCTCGCGGGAGAGGTCCCACTCGAGGACGGCGTCGATACAGTTCCACTCGACGGTCTCCGACGAGAGGATCGCCACCGACTCGCCCGAGTCGTCGTGGATCGCGAGCAACGGTCCGGCGTCGTCGGTCCGCTCCGTTCCGGCGTCGACGGCGGACGCGTCGGTCTTCGCGAGCTCCTCGAGCGTGACGGTTCGATCGTGGGGGATCGAGCGCACGAGGTCCCGCTGGGCCGCCTCGGCGACGACGATGGCGGGCTCGAGCACCTCGAACGGGCGAGTCACCGTCGCGGGCGTCAGCCGGTGCGAGATCGGGGCGAGCGTCGCCCCGAGTCGGCGACAGGCGAAGACGAGCGCCAGCGACGCTACCCGGTTTCGAGTGACGAGACAGACGGTGTCGTCGGAGACGACGCCCCGTTGCTCGAGCGCGCCGGCGAGCCGGCCCGCGATGCGGGACAGCTCCGCGTAGGTGACGCGGTCCTCGTGGACGGTCTCGGCCGGCGCGTGGAGACGGTCCTCGGAGACGTCGACGATCGCCGTCCGATCCGGGAAACGCTCGGCGCGGCGGGCCAGCGAGAGAGTCACGACGGCGTCTTCGACGGCTGACACCGTAGTAGCACGGGTGGACAGGCGCAAGCCGTCCCTCGGCCGTCACCGATCGTCGGCCGAGCGGTTCTCGAGAAAGCCAAGCAGCTGATCGTTGACCGTCCGCGAGCGCTCGATCCCGACGAGGTGGCCCGCGCCCTCGAGCGGGACGAACTCGCCGCGGGGCAGTCCGGACGCCAGCTCGCGGCTCGCCTCGGGTGAGACGAGGTCGTCGGCGGTGCCGTGGATAACGCGTGCAGGTTGGGTCACCTCGACGAGCCAGTCGCGGGCGTCGAACCCCTCGAGGGCGGCGAGCTGTGCCTCCCACCCCCCACTGGTGGCGTCGCCGTCGGCTCGCCAGTCGACGATGCCGTCGACGACCTCGGGCTGTGACTCGCGGAACTCCGCGGAAAGGGCCGACTCGAGCGAGGTCCGGAGCGCCGCGCGGTCGTCGGGCGAGGCGAGCAGGGGCTCGAGGTCGAACGCCGATCCGTGGGCCGCCGTGCCGAGCAGCGACAGCGTCGCGATCCGCGTCGACTCGCGAGCCGCGGCGAGCGCGACCGCGCCGCCGAGCCCCGCACCGACGAGGTGGGCGTTCCGGGCGTCAACGGCGGCGAGAATCGTCTCGAGATCGTCGACGAGCGTCGCCA
Organism: Natronococcus sp. A-GB1; assembly: GCF_029688845.1. Classification (GTDB taxonomy): domain Archaea; phylum Halobacteriota; class Halobacteria; order Halobacteriales; family Natrialbaceae; genus Natronococcus. The sequence continues at coordinate 38,159 of NZ_JARUKW010000002.1, forward strand.
TCGAGTACGGCCCGGACGGTGCGTCGGATCGACCGGTTCCGCGGAAATCCCAGACGACGGTCTCGTAGGGACCGGTCAGCGCGGCGTGTTGCCACCCCCACGACCAGCCGCCAAGGCCGGCCTCGGAGACGAAGAGGACGGGCGGACCGTCGCCCTCGCGGCGGTAGTACAGCGAGACGCCGTCGTTCGAAACGGTTGACATACTCGAGGAGTGGCGTTCACAGCTCAGGTCGGTTTCGGTTCGCGAGGGTCAGGCCGCGAGGTACGACTCGGCGGCCGCGGCGAGGGTCTCGCTCGCGACGAGCACGTCGTCCCACGCGATCGTCTCCTCGGGGAAGTGCGCCTGCTCGATGTTCCCCGGGCCGAACAACACCGTCGGAATTCCGGCCTCGACGTAGTGGCGGCTGTCGGCGCCGTAGGTTCCGGCCCGGGGGTCGGTCCCCTCGAGCCCCTGGGCCGTCATCGCCGCCCGCACCGCCCGGACCACCGGCTCGTCGGCCTCGATCTCGGCGGGTTCGAACTGGATCGAGAATCGCTCGAACTCGCAGTCGACGTCGGTTTCGGCGACGACCTCGGCCAGCCGCCGGTCGAACTCCCGCTCGACCTCGTCGACGGTCTCGCCCGGCGCGACGCCGATTCGGATCTCGGCGACGAGCTCGTCGGCGACCGATGACGCCCAGCGTCCCGCCTCGAGACGGCCGACACAGACCGGCCACGGGATCGGGAACCCCTCGTACAGCGGGTGGGTGACGCGTTCGCCGCGTTCGGCCTCGAGTTCCTCGAGTGCCCGACGGATTCGCTCGAACGCGGGCAGCACCGACTCGCCGCGCCAGCGCATCGCCGCGTGAGCGGAACGGCCCTCGAGCCGGAGCCGCTTCATGAGGCTTCCCTCGGTCGCGATTACCGGGCTGCAGTCGGTCGGCTCGGCGACGATTGCCACGTCCCGCTCGAACGGGTAGGGGTTATCCAGGGCCGCGGCGGCCGCCCCGATCCCGCCCTCCTCCTCGCCGGCGACGCTCTCGACGACGAGCCGGCCGTCGATCTCGGGGCTCGAGGCCTCGAGGTGGCGCGCCGCGAACACGCAGGCCGCCAGCCCGCACTTCATGTCCGCGGCGCCCCGAACGGTGAGCTTTCCGTCTGCCCACCGGGGTTCGAACGGATCCCCCTCCCAGCCGCTGCCCGCCGGCACCACGTCGATATGGCCGTTCAAGACGAGCGTCCGTCCCGCATGGGGATCGCCGAACTCGAGCACGCCGCCGACGCTCGGCCTGTCAGTCGTCTCGATCTCGGCGGGATCGTCGGGAAACGAGGGGTGGTCGGCGAGCGTCTCCGCGTCGGCCTCCCATCGGTAGGTTTCGAAACCGGCCGACTCGAGGGTGTCGCGGACCCACTGCTGGGCGGGCGCCTCGTTTCCCGCGGTCGTATCGAACCGGCACAGCTCGTCGACGAACGACTTCAGATCAGCCTCCCACGTCGTCGCGAAGGTCATACTCGAGAGAGCGACGGACGGACCAAAAGAGCAGCGACAGGCCGTCGAGCGGTAGAAATCGAGTATGGTAGCTGGAGCGGGTCAGGCCGCTTGTCGCCGCTCCCACCACTGCTTGACGTACGGCCCGAAGATGAGCAGGACGATCAGGACGCTCAGGATAAACGACAGCCACCGTCCGTACTCGAGCGGGTTCACGAAGATCATGAACGAGCCGTCCGAGAGCTGCAACGCGGTGTAGAGGTTCTCCTCGGCGATATCGCCCAGCACGACTCCGAGAACGAACGCGATCACGGAGTAGTTGTACCGGACCATGTAGAAGCCGATGATCCCGAAGACGATCACGGTGAGGATGTCGATCGGGTTGATCCGCAGGGCGTAGGTGCCCAGGAACGAGAGGACGACGACCATCGGGATGATGTAGTCCGTGTCGATCTTGGTGAGGTAGCCGAGCTGGGTCACCATCGACAGTCCGAACAGCAGGATGACGACGTTGCCGACGAGCAGCGCCAGCAACATCGTGTACGTCAGCGTCAGTTCGCCGCTGGGATCGAACATGCTCGGCCCCGGCCGGAGGTCGTGCATGAGTAGGCCGCCGATGAGGACGGCCGTCGACGAACTCCCCGGAATACCAAAGGAGATGGCGGGGACGAGCGACCCCGCGACGGTCCCGTTGTTCGACGCCTCCGAGGCGATGACGCCGATCTCGTTGCCCGAGCCGAACGAGTCAGGGTCGCTCGAGGAGCGGACCGCCTCGGAGTAGGCGACGAAGTTAGATACCGTCGCGCCTGCACCGGGGATCGCGCCGACGATCATCCCGATGTTCGCGGACTTGAACACCGTGATCGGATGGTTGAGCGTCGACCGGACCCCTTCGGTGATGCCGGCTCTGTCGATCGTGACCTCGCCCTTGGCGATGCCGCCCTCCTGGCCGGCGAGTTTCATCATCTCCGCGATCGCGAACAGCCCGATCAGGACGGCGACGAAGTCGATGCCGTCGTAGAGGTACATCGTCTCGCTGTAGCGCTGGTCGAGCGACATCGGTGCGATGCCCACGGTCGTGACCAGCAACCCCGCGACGCCCGCGAGGAGCCCCTTTGCGAACGATCCACGGGTGACGACCGTAATCATCGCCAGTCCAAGGATCGCCACGAGGAACCGCTCGGGCGTTCCGACCGCCAGGACCATCTCGATCAGCGCGGGCGAGAACAGAATCAACGCGGCGATCGTAAAGAGGCCGGCGAACGCCGAGGCGGTCGCCGAGATGGCGAGTGCCGTCGCCGCTCGTCCCTGTTGGGACATCGGATAGCCGTCGAACATCGTCGCTGCCGAGGAGGACACCCCCGGCGTGTTGATCAGGATCGCAGCGATCGAGCCGCCGTACATCGAACCACTGTAGACCCCGACCAACAGAATAATCGCGTTTGCCGCGTCGAGCGGTAACGTCAGCGGCAGAATAATCGCCATTCCCAGCGGTGGCCCGAGCCCGGGCAGTCCGCCAACGATAATGCCGATAATGACACCGGCCAGCAGCCAGATCATCGTCTCGACCGTCAGAAGTGCCTCGATCGCACCGACGAACGATTCGACCGTCATCCGATCACCACGCCCCACTGGAACAGGTCACCAGCGTGGATCCAGAGACCGAGCAGATCGTCCGGCGCTGGGAGCTCCCAGCCGGTGAGCCACCCTTCGGCGATATCGTCCTGAATCAGGTCGTAGAAGAGGTAGGCAGTGACGAAGCTGAGAACGGTGAGCGCGACCGCTTTGGGGACGTCCATCCGAACCCAGAGCGTCCAGGCGATAACGAAGATCGGTGTCGCGTACAGCATTCCGATCGTGAACGTCAACAGCATGTACCCGACACAGAGCGCCCCGGTAACCACCGGTCCCTTCGGATCGTCGATCTCGTAGACGTACATCGCTGCCGAATCGCTCTCCTCGCCGCTCGACGCTCGGTCAGCGTCGGCCGTTTCCGAGTCGGCCTCGTCGGCCGGCGGTTCCTCGTGTTCGGTCTCGCTCTCCGGTATGGCATCGGTCGTATCCGTATCTCCCATCACCTGCATCGGCTCGGCGACGAACGACTCGACGCCCTCGCCGAACCGCTCACGGAAACCGACGACCACGACCAGAAGTCCGACACCCGCCACGAGCGACACCAGCCCGCCGCCGTCGGCGAGGAACGTGGTAACGCCGTCGTACGTGAGGTACGCACCCAGGCCGGCGCCGACCAGCGGGGCGACGACGGTCAGGTAGTTACGAGCAAGCAGGAGGAAAGCGAGAACGGCCGTCCCGCCGGCCATGAGCCGTGGGAACGTCTGAGCGTCCGGCGCGAACTCGGAAGCGCCCTGGTACATGTAGACCCCGACGACGAGAAACAACAGCAACAGGACGTGTTCCATCGTCGGTCGCTCGCCCAGCACCGTCTCGAGGGGGGCTCGAACGCGGTCCGCGATCGAGCCTACGGTGTCGTCCTGTTCCATGGCTGGTTCCGTCTAACGGCGTTGAGTTCGACCGAATCTCGATCGGTGCTGGTCTCGGTACGGCGTCGTTCGCGAGAGCTTCGAGTGGCGTCGGTAGCAGTAAACTTGTTCTGTGACATCTCTCTTTTTCGTGGCCTCGAAAGCAACGTAGTCGGCGTCTCGAGTCGGGATCGGCTTCGATGTTCCGGCTCCGAAGGCTACTCCTCTTCGTCCTCTTCCTCTTCGACCATCTGCTGGAACTCGTCGAAGCCGCCGATCGACTCGTCGACCTGTGATTCGATTTCCTCGACGCTGCCGACGTACTGGTCTGCGGCGTCGTCCATGTCGCCGAACTCGACGATGTTTCCGGTCTCCTCTTCCCACTCCTGGGTCTCTTCGTGTTCGGTCGCCTCCTGGATCGCGTCCATGAGAATCTCCCGTTCCTCCTCGGGGGTGTCCGGCGGCGCGACCTGTACCTGGTAGAACTCCGTGATCCAGGCGAGGCTGTCACCGTAGTCCGTGATCGGATCGATATCGGGGAAGACGTGGTCGAGGTCGATATCCATCAGGTTGACGATAGCGGTCGCCTCGCCGGACTCCTCGGCGGCGACGGCGGAGGTGTTCGTCGCGAACCCGGCCGCCACCTCGCCGCCGATCACCGCCTCCATGGTGGGACCGCCCCCGTCGTAGGGGACGGCGCTGTCGTAGTCGAGATCGTACTCTTCGCGTAGCAACAGCGTCGTCAGGTGACTGTCGCTGCCGGCGCCCTGATAGCCGAAGCCGCTGATCTCGTCGTCGGCGTACGCGTCCCGAAGCGACTCGAAGTCGTCGATTCCGCCGGCATCCTCGGCGGCATCGTCGTTTACGATGAGCGTGTAGCCGAAGACGCCGGAGTAGGCGATCGGCTCGAGATCCTCCGGTTCCCAGGCGTCCACCTCCTGGGCCCGCCAGGTGAAACTCCATCCCGGCGGGTTGACGGTCCCGAACGTGTAGCCGTCGGGGTCCTGCTGGACGAGCCACTCGCTTCCGAGCATGCTGCCGGCGCCCTCCCGGTTATCGATCTCGATCGACTGATCGAGCGGGTCCTCCATCAGCGGCGCCATCTGACGGGCGTACGTGTCCGTTCCGCCACCCTCTCCCCAGGGGATCATCCACGTCAGCGACTCCGAGGGGAAGTCGTCAGCGTCCCCGTTATCATCCTCGCCGAGGCATCCGGCAAGACCGGTCAGTCCCACAGCCCCAACTGCACCCGTTGTCTGGACAAACGTTCGACGGTCCATGATAGCCGAGAACATGAATCAAGAGTATATAATAGTTTTGGATGCGATGCTCGGGAACAGGAAAAATCATTAGCAGAATGGTTAGAATAAGACCTCGTGTAAATAATTGCACAAGATCTGTAGTGTCTGTTTAGTATATTTGTATTTGCCCTCTGATATATATGGCCCCTACTGTCCGTACATATATCGTTCGTACCACCCATCACCCCTCATGAGCGAACGAACGGCGAGGAACCGAGTCGAAGAGGCGATCACTGATCGAGAGGACGAACTGCTGGGTCTGCTCGAGGATCTCGTCGCCGCGAAGTCGGTGACCGGTCACGAACCCCGCGGACAGGGCGTGATGCTCGAGGCGTTCGACGACCTAGGTCTCGAGGTCGACACGTGGGAACCGAGCGTCGAGGATCTCGAGGGCCATCCCGGGTTCTTCCGGACGTCGTCGTACGACGAGCACGGGTACGACGGCCGGAAGAACGCGGTGGCCACCCTCCCGAGTTCCGGTGACGGACCGACGCTCGCCCTGTCGGGACACATCGACGTCGTTCCCGCGGCTCCCGAATCCGCCTGGGAGTCCGATCCCTGGACACTCCGCCGAGAGGGTGACGAACTCTACGGCCGCGGCGTCTCGGATATGAAGGGCGGACTCGCCGCGATGCTCGTCGCGGTCGAGGCCCTGCAGGACGAGTGGATCGACCTCGCAGGCGACCTCTACGTCCAGAGCACGATCGAAGAAGAGGCGGGCGGCGTCGGCGGCCTGCTCTCTGTCCTCGAGCGCGGGTACGTCCCCGACGCGGCGATCGTTCCCGAACCGTTCGGCCTGCCGAACGTCGGCATCGCCAGCGCCGGCGTAATGTTCTTCGACGTCACCGTTCCGGGAAAGAAGGCCCACGCCGCCTGGGGCCACCAGGGCGTCAGCGCCTTCGACAAGGCCTGTCTCGTTCGGAAAGCTCTCGAGGAACTGAACGACGAACGGCAGGCCAGGATCGACTTTCCGCCGGCCTACGGCGCCGATCCCGACCTCGAGGGCCACGTCACGAACATCAATCTGGGCGTCGTCGAGGGCGGCGACTGGCCCGCCTCGGTGCCCGCCGAGATGTTGTTGCAGGGTCGGGTGGGGTGGCCGCCTGGCGAGACGCGAGCCGAGGTTCGCGAGTCGATCGAGGGGGCGATTGCCGACGCCGCGAGCGAGGACGAGTGGCTCGCCGAGAACCCGCCGACCGTCGAGTGGACGGGCTGGAACGCCGCACCCCACGAGGTGTCTCGCGACGCCGAGATCGTCGAAATCGCGAAACGAAACGCCGAGTCCATTATCGGCGAGGAGGGGACGTTCGTCGGCGGCAACGCCGCCCTCGACGAACGCTTCTACCAGCGTTACTACGACGTGCCGGTCGTCACCGCGGGGCCGTACGGCCCGAACCTCCACGGCGTGGACGAGTACACGACCGTCACGTCGCTGCTCGAGACGGCACAGACCATCGCGACGTCTGCGATCGATTACTGCGGACTCGCGGAGTGACTCGGGCGACTCGAGCGTTCTCGACGCCATCCTTCAGGGTCCGGGGGTCACTACATATCGGCGACAGGAGAAGCCGTACTTATTTCCCGAAAGACAGTATCGTGAGATGAGATGGCAACGCAACATGACGGACACCGCGTCGACTACCACCTCAGCGACGCCGACCACAACATCCACAACGCGTGGGACAACAGCCTCGAGCCCGTGCTCACGGTCGAACCCGGCGACGTCGTCCGGTTCGAGTGCCGCGACGCCGTCGACGGCCAGGTAACCGTCGAGTCCGGTCCCGAGGAGTTCTCGAACGTCAGCTTCGATCCGGTACACCCCCTGACCGGACCGGTCGCCGTCGAGGGCGCCGAACCGGGCGACGCCCTCGTCGTCGAACTGCGCAGCTTCCAGCACAAGGGCTGGGGGTACACCGGCTTCCTCCCCGGCGAGATGGGGCTCGGCCTCCTTCCCGAGGACTTTCCCGAGGCAGGGGTTCACATCTGGGACCTCGAGGGCGACGTCGGTCACTTCGTCAACGGGATCGAGGTTCCGCTCGACCCGTTCCCCGGGACGATCGGCGTCGCGCCGGCCGAGTCGGGCGAACACGACACGCTCCCGCCCCGGCGCGTCGGCGGCAACATGGACGTCAAACACATGACCGCGGGCTCGACCGTTCGCCTTCCCGTCGAGGTCGACGACGCCCTCTTTTCGATCGGCGACTGCCACGCCGCACAGGGCGACGGCGAGGTCTCGGTGACGGGGATCGAGGCGCCGATGTTCGTCACCGCCCGGTTCGACCTGCAGAAAGACGCCGAGATCAAACAGCCCCAGTTCGAGACCGACGGCCCGTTTACGCCGACCGGGCGCGACGAGCGGATGTACGGGACGACCGGAATCGCCGACGACCTGATGGAGGCGGCGCGGCTCGCAGTGCGACACATGATCGATCACCTCCACGAGGAGCGCGACCTCACCCGCGGGGAGGCCTACATCCTCTGTTCGGCCGCGGTCGATCTGAAAATCAACGAGATCGTCGACGCCCCGAACTGGGTCGTCTCGGCGTACCTGCCCGAGAGCATCTTCCCCGACTCGGGCGTCGACACGATCTGAGCTGACTGGTCGCTCGGTTCGACGCCGATCAGGCGTCGAGAATCTGTCGAACGACGTCAGGGGCGTCCTCGAGCGCCTCGTCCAGTTCGTCGACGTTCGGGCCGCCGCCCTGGGCGAAGTCCGGCGGGCCGCCCCCGCCGCCGCCGACCTTCGCGGCGAGCTCGCCGACGACCTCGCCGGCGTTGACGCCGACGCCGTCGGGAACAGCGACGACGAACTGGGCGCCGCTCTCGCCGCTACCCAGAATCGCGATATTGCCCTCGTCGCGGATGGCGGTCGCCGTCGCTCGAAGCTCGTCCATGTCGGCGTCGATCCGGTCGACGACCGCCGCAGTGTCGCCGACCTCGATCTCGTCGCCGCCGCCACCGCCGCCCGCGCGGGCCGTGGCGAGCTGTTCTTTCAGGTCCTCGATCTCCTTGCCGCGGGCCTTCCACTCCTCGAAGAACCGCTCGGCGGTGTCGGGAACCTCCTCGGGCGAGACGTCGAGGACCTCGGCGGCCCCGTAGAGGGCGTCCTCGGTCTCCTGGGTCGCCGCGATGGCGGCCTCGCCCGCGGCGAAGGTGAGTCGCTCGACCCCGTCCTGGACCCGCTCGCTCGAGCGGATCTTGATCGTGCCGATCTCGCCGGTTCGGGCGACGTGGGTCCCTCCGCAGGCCTGGACGTCCTCGTCGACGTGGATCAGCCGGATCTGCTCGCCCGGCGGGATCCCGCCCTGATAGAGGTCGAACCCGTGCTCGCTCTCGGCGTCGTGGCGGTCGGGCCACTCCTGGGTCACCGGAGCGTTGTCCATCACGATCTCGTTTGCCTCCCGTTCGATTCGCTTGACGTCCTCGCGGGAGATCCGATCGTAGTGGCGCAGGTCGATCCGCGAGGAGTCGACGCCCTTCTGGGCGCCGGCCTGACGGACGTGCTCGCCGAGCACCTGGCGGGCGGCGTGGATGACGATGTGGGTCGCCGTGTGGTGGCGCATCAGCTGCCGGCGCCGATCGACGTCGAGATACCCCTTCACGAACTCGCCCTTGTCCGGGTGGGCGTCGGTCCGGTGGAGAACGACGCCGTCCTCGATCTGGACGTCCTCGACCTCGACGGTGGCGTCGTCGGTCGAGAGCGTCCCGGTGTCGGCGGGCTGGCCTCCGCCCTCGGGGTAGAACATCGTCTGGTCGAGCACGACGTCGTACCCGTCCTCGCGCTCGAAGACGTCCAGGACAACCGCCTCGAACTCGGTGCGTTGCTGGTCGTCGTAGTACAGCTTCTCCGTCTCGGGGAGGTCCTCGAATCGGGCGTCGGTCTCGCCGGTCGCCTCCTCGAGTGCCTCGACGGTGTCGTGGCGCTGTGCGACGAGACTGTAGAAGTCGTCGGGAACGTCGACGTCTGCGCCGGCCTCGGCGGCGATACCCTCGACCATGTCGGGCTGGATCCCGTGGGAGTCGTAGAGTTCGATCAGCTCCTCGGTCGGGATCGGCTCGCTCTTCTTTGCGTACTCCGTCGCGAGGGCTTCGACCCGTCGACCGCCGCGCTCGAGGGTCTCGCGGTACTTCTCGACCTCGGTCCGGACGATGTCGCGGATCGTGTCGCGGTTCTCGTACTCGAGGCGTTCGGCCTGCATGTCGACGAGCTCGTCCAGCGGCGCGTCGACGCCGACGTTGTCACAGAGCCGTTTCGTTCGGCGAAGCACCATCCGGGCGAGATACCCCGTCCCGACGTTCGAGGGGACGATCCCGTCGCCGAGCATGTACGCGAGGGTCCGGCAGTGGTCGGCGATCGCGTAGATGTCCTCGAGGGGCTCCATCAGTTGCTCGAGCTCGCCGGCGTCGACGCCGAGTTCGTCCGCGATCTCCCCGCGGGCGGTCTCCATATCCTCGGCCTCGTCGATGTCCATGTGGCCCGCCAGCTTGGCGGCACGGTGGACCAGCTCGCTCTCGTCGTCGGAGTGATCGAGCTCGGCGTTGTTCTTCAGGAACTCGATCATGTCGGGGTAGATCGCCTCGTAGACGGTCGGCGTCCCCTGGGACACCCAGGTCCAGCGCTCGAGACCGTAGCCCGTGTCGACGATGTAGGTGTCCATGTAGGAGTAGCGGTTCCCGTCTTTCATCTCGAACTCGCCGTCGGGATCCTGCTCCATACACATGAAGACGAGCGTCGCGAGCTCGACGCCCTTGAAGATGACCTCGATCGCGGGGCCGGCGTTGCCGCCACCGACCCACGGATCCTCGATGTAGATGACCTCCTCGAGGTCGACGCCCATCGAGTCGAAGAACTCGTCGCAGAGTTCTACTGTTCGGTCCTTCCAGTAGACCTCGCCCTGGTAGGCGTACTGATCTGGGTTCTCGAGGTCCTCGCGGGCGTTGAACGCGTGGTGGGCCATCATCTCGAACGCCATCGTGTGTCGACCCGTCTTCCCGACGTTGTCGATGTCCTGCATCCGGATACAGGGCTGGCTGATCGTCAGGGGATTCGCCGGCGGCGGCGTCTCCCCGCTCGTCACCAGCGGCTGGAAGTCGTAGATCGACGCCTGGGTCAACAGGACGTCGTCGCGCCAGCGGTTCGCCGCGACGGGGTAGGGCTCGATCCGCTCGTGGTCGTGGCCCTCGAAAAAGGAGAGGAACGTCTCCCGCATCTCTTCCAGACTGTGCTCCTCGTCGAACCCGGGGTTGCCGATGAAGTCGTACTCCTCGCAGGGCGGCTCGCCGCAGGTCTCTCGCTCGTAGTCGCGCGTCCAGAAGTGTGCGCCACAGGAGGGACACTCCTTGCGCTCGAAGCCTTCCTCCTCGAAGTACTCGAGGCGGTACTCCTCCTCCAGTTCACTCATTACACGTGTGTTGGCCCCGCAGCGGGTAAAATAGTTCCGCAACCGTTATTCGGGATAGATTGCCTCACGGCGGCGGTCTCGGGCTCGGAACGTCGATCGACCACCCTCGAAAGCGGGCATCAGCGGTAGCCAAACGCCACCGCCAGGAGGACGACGAACGTACTCGCCAGCGCGCCGACAGCGACGACGGCGTCGTCGACCTCGAGCCAGACGAGGGGAACGAACCCGAGCAATAAGACGCCACAGCCGATAACGACGAACCCCAGCCGACGGCCAGTCTTCCGGTCGACATCGGGCGTCGTCAACAGCTCCCGTTGATCGCGAACCGCGACGAGCCAGCCGAGAACGAAACACAACAGCGCGCTCGCGAGGATCGTCCCCGTCCCGACGATCGTCGACGGGAGCTCGAGGACGATCGCCCCGGCCAGCGCGAACAGTCCGACGCCGACGATCCCGAGGACGGCAGCGTTCGCTCGAGCGCTCGCGTCATTGTCCGGCTCGAGGCCGTACAGCCGTCGCGTCCAGCTTCCGGCCCGAAGCGAGGCGAGGGCGAGCGCGAGACAGCCAGCGCCGACGGCGAGGAGAACGGCGATTCCGCCAGTCGAGGGAGACACGGCTGGCGAGCGGTACGTTCCGAACTGCGAAAGCTACGTCGAACGGATCGATACCAGTAGCGTGGGTCTCCTTTGAGAACCGTTTCTGGGACTCCGTTGGGCAGCTCGGTCACTACACGTGCGAATGGAACAGCCGGCATTGAGGCTGCAGCCTCAACTATCCACCGCTGGGTGGGACTGAAAGGGGCTGGCGTTCTCGACCGTTCCGCCGACGCAAGCACGCGACTTCAAGGAGCGCGCGCAGCGAGTCAGAACGGTCGAGAACGGCAGGGGCTTTCGAGGTGAGACTGACGAGCAGCAGGTCCTGCTCGCACGAACACAGGGGATCGCCACACCCTCCCCAGCCAATTCGCTCGCTTCGCTCACGGCTTCCGCCGTTCGCATTGCCGCGGCGCACAGCGCCGCGCTCCGCTCGCTCATCCCTCGCGCAGTACCGTCTACCGTCCTCACTGGTGTTCGGCCGGTCGACAGCGCGCGCCACCGCAGAAAGAATGGTCGGACCGAAGTGATACGTCGTTCACCTGTACGGAACGCGAGGTTCACGGCCACACTGGATAACGAACTCGCAGCCCCGGCTACCGATACCGAACGTCGCGTTCAGTCCTCGTTCTCGAGGGCCAGCGACGCCAGCATCGCCTCGAGTTGGAGCCGTTCGTTCGCGCCCTCCGTGATGCGGTAGTCGACCTCGCCGAGGCGCTCGAGCAGCCGCACGGTCGCCTTCTCGGGGATGTCGAACTGCCACGCGGAACGGTGAAGCTGGTCGATAACGTCCCCGCCAGCCAGCCCGCGTTCGGTCAGCAGATCCTCGAGGGCCGCGCGGGCGGCCGTGAAGTCGCCGTCGATGGCCTGGTCGACCATCGCCTCGACCTCCTCGGGTCGAGCGGTGGAGGTGATCGCGAAGACGGTCTCCTCGTCGACGACCTCGCCCATCACGGCCGCGGCCTGGAGGCCGTTGATCGCCTTGCGCATGTCGCCGTCGGCGGCGTAGACGAGCGCGTCGACGCCGTCGTCGGTGACCTCGATACCCTCGTTTTCGGCGATGTCGCGGATCTGCGCTTCGACGGCGTCCTCGGTGAGTTCGGTAAACCGGAAGACCGCACACCGAGACTGGATGGGGTCGATGATCTGGCTCGAGTAGTTACACGAGAGGATGAAGCGGGTGTTGTTCGAGAACTGCTCCATCGTCCGGCGCAGCGCAGACTGGGCGTCGCTGGTCAGTGCGTCGGCCTCGTCGAGGAAGATGATGCGGTGGTCGTATCCACCGAAAGAAGAGCGCGCGAAGTCCTTGATCCGATCGCGGACGACGTCGATCCCGCGCTGGTCGGAGGCGTTCAGCTCGAGGAAGTTCTCGCGCCAGTCGTCGTCGTAGACCTCGCGGGCGATCGCCTGGGCCGCGGTCGTTTTCCCGGTTCCGGCTGGCCCCGCGAACATGAGGTGGGGCAGGTCGTCCTGCTCGACGTAGCGCTGGAGGCGCGGCACGATGTTCTCGTGGCCCTTGATCTCGTCGAGCCGCTCCGGGCGATACTTCTCGATCCAGACCTCGGTCTTGCCGGGAGTCGGCTCCGCCGCCTCGGCGTCGGCCTCGCTCATACCCACCACGAGGGGGAGCCGCCAGATAAATCGCCCGAAGGTCGTCCTCGAGGCGTCAGTGTGGTTCCGCCGGCTGGCTCGAGGACCACCACGTTGAACGTCTCGAGTTCGTGGACGCGGGTGTCATGTTTTTCAGTTCACACGACGAGAGGGGAGCTATGGCGTCCGAAACGTCCGTCCGGAAGCGACTCGCCGTCGTTCTACTCGTCGTCGTCCTCCTCGGTGCAGTGCCAACGGGGGTCGCCGCCCAGTCCGAGTCGACCGTCGGCGGGACGGTCGTCGTCGAAGAGGGAGAGACGATCGACGACCTCGAGGCCGTCGCCGGCACCGTCGTCGTCGAAGGGACGGTGACGGGCGACGTCTCGGCCGCGGCCGGCGACGTCCGGATCGAGAGCGGGGGCGAGGTCGGGGGCGACCTCGAGACCGCGTCGGGAAGCGTAACGATCGACGGCATCGTCGCCGGCGACGTCGACGTCGGAGCGGGCAACGTCGCGGTCGGCGAGGACGGAACCGTCGGCGGCGACTTTACGGCCGGGGCGGGGAACGTCGTCGTCGACGGCACCCTCGAGGGCGACGCGGCGATCGGCGCCGAGACGATCACCCTGGGCGAGGGAGCATCGATCGCGGGCGACCTGCGCTACAACGGCGACCTGCAGGGTAACACCGACGCGGTCGCGGGCTCGATTACCGAGGATTCCACGCTCGGGTTCGACATCGCACCGACGCTGCAACCGCTGGCGTCGTGGTTGGTTTCGCTGTATACCCTCGCGCTGAACCTGCTACTGGGTGCCGCCCTGCTCGCGTTGTTCCCGCGCTTTTCCGACGGCGTCGCCGAACGGGTCGCGACCGACCCCCTCCGGACCGGCGCGGTCGGCTTCGGCGTGCTGATCGGCGTGCCAATCCTGCTCGTCGCCGCGGCGATCACGATAATCGGCATCCCGTTCTCGATCGTCGGCGGGTTCGCGTTTGCCCTCGTGATCTGGATCGGGATCGTCTACGGACGGTTCGCCGTCGCCGCCTGGCTGTTGGGGTACGCCGACCTCGAGAACCGGTGGCTCGCGCTGGTCATCGGCATGATCGGCGGCGCGATCCTCGCCCAGCTTCCGTTCGTTGGCGGGCTGTTGAACTTCCTGATCCTCCTGCTCGGGCTGGGTGCGTTGGCCTGGGGGCTGTACGCGCACCGACGAACGCCGGGGGCTCGAGAGCCCGAGCACCGCGATCGGATCGGGCCCGACGAGCCGGCGAGCGACTGAGACTCGGACACACCCGCAGTCGACGCGCTCAAGTCCGCCCTCGAGCAAGCACCGCCATGCGCGTCACCGTCGACGTCAAAGGCGAGGGGAGCCACGAACTCGAACTTGGAGAGGTGGCGACCGACGCCCCCGAGCCGACCTACGCGGACCTGCTTCGGGAGATCGGTCTCAGCCCCCACGAGGTGAGCGTGCTGGTCGACGGCCGTCCCGTCCCCGAGGACCAACCCGTCGAGAGCGAGCGCGTGACCGTCCTCCGACTGATCAAGGGGGGCTGATTCCGCGTCGCTACTCCTCGGTCTCAGACGTCACTACTCCTGAGATCGGACGTCCCTACTCCTCGGTCTCGATCGACTCGAGCCCCGTCGCCCGTGCCGCGGTCGCCTTGAACGAGGCGACGACCTCGCGACCCGGCTCGAGTTCCAGTCGCTCGCGGCTCGAGCGCGTGACGAGTGCCTCGAGGTCGATTCCCTCGGCCAGCAAAAGCGTGACGCTGGCGATCGCCTCGCCGTCGTCGATCGCCGCGACTGTCCCGGAAAACCGGTTCCGCAGGCTCGTTCCGTCGGGTTCGGGCGTCTCCGTCGGATCCGTCAGGACGACGGCGTCCGACCGAACCGCGACCTGCACCTCGCGTGCGCCCGGCGGGACGAGCGCTGTAACCGGGCCGACGGCGGTCTCGACGGTCGCGAGCTCGCCGGTTCGCTCGGCGACAGTGCCCCGAAGGACGGACTCCGTCGCGGTGGCCACGCCGTCGAGTTCGCTCTCGTGGCGGTCGAACTGCCGGCGGAGCTCGTAGGCGGTCTCCGTCAGCCGGGTGCCGCCGCCGTCCCGACCGCCCCGCGTTCGCTCCGTGAGCTCGCCGAGTTCGTCCTCGAGTTCGACGACCCGATTCTGCAGTCGCGCGTAGGAACGGCCGAGCGACTCGGCCGCGCCGTGTAACGATCCTTGCCGGTCGATCGCCTCGAGCATCTCGATATCGCGGCGATCGATCGTGAGGTCACCCGCCGAGAGCTTGGTGCTGAAGTCCTTCTGGATCCCCATCGTTCCTCCTTGCGTGATCCGACAGACCAGCCCGCGATCGATAAACGTCCGGGTTCGTCGAAGAGGTAACCGACGAACTGTTGGCGAACAGCGACGTACGATCGACCGATGCACGTCCGAGTCGCGGGCCCCGACGACGCCCTCGAGGTCCGGCGGATGCTGGACGCCGCGATGCTCGAGCCAGGCGACGTCGAAGGTCGGATCGGGGACGGCGACGTCCTCGTCGCCGGCGACCGGAAGGGCGGATCCGACGGAACCGACGAACGGCTTCTGGGCGCGCTCGTGCTCGAGCCCCGAGAGCGAGGCGCCCACGTCGCGAGCGTCGGCGTTCGCCGTCGCCACCGCGGCCGGGGGATCGGCCGGCGGCTGGTCGAACAAGCGCTCGAGCGCGAACGCCGGCTCACCGCGCGGTTCGACGACGGCGTACGGCCGTTCTACGAGGCGCTCGAGTTCGCGATCGAACCGATCGGCGAAGACCGACACCGCGGTGTCGCCGTAGCGGACCGAGGCGAGTGAGGGGCGTCCCCGTCTCGTGCCGGCGGAAGTTTAACACCGAGAGCGTGGTACGATTCGTCGCATGGCGCTCCAACGGATGCTCAGCGGAGACCCGTCGAAGAGTTCGAAGCTGTACATCGCGATCGGTCTGCTCTCGCTCGTGAAGGCGATCGTCGTCTACAAGGACCGAAACCGATTCCGGCGGGAGCTGATCGACGCCGCCCTCTTCCTCGGCGTCGGTATCACGCTCCGGAAGTACAGCCAGCTCAAGGCCGAAAAGCGCGAGGAGATCGAGTCGCAGGTGCCGGACTGGCTGGCCAGCGCTGCCCAGTCCGAGGCCACCAGGCAGGGCGTCCGTTCGGTCGCGAAACGAAAGCTCGGCGGGGAATCCGAGCCAGAGCCGGAGCCGACGTTCCGCGATCGCGCTCGAGACGCCGTCTCGCGGTAATCGCAGATTCTGTCCGCGGCTTTTTCTCGCGGTGCTGCCACAGTTTGCTCGGCTCAGGAGGAGTCCGTCGGCTCGAGCGTCGCCGTGAAGTGGCGGATCTCGGCCATCTCGGGCTCGTCGACGATCTCGAGTCCGGAGACGTCCTCCCGTCGCTCGAGGACTGCGGCAGCGGTCTCGGCGACGTGCTCCAAGTGCTCGCGGTGGTAGGTCCTGCGGGGTAGCGCCAGCCGAACGAGCTCCGGTCGGTCGGTTTCGGGAAACGCGAAACTGCCCAGTTCGACCCCGCGGACGCCGCCCTCCCGGTAGAGCTCACAGACCAGCGCCTGGCCCGGGAACGCCTCGGGCTCGAGGTGAGGGAGGAAGGCGCCGGCGTCGAGGTAGACCGCGTGTCCGCCCGCGGGCGTGTAGATCGGCACGCCGACGGACTCGAGGGCGTCGGCGAGTTCCTGTACCTGTCCGACGCGGTCGGTAACGTAGGCCTCGTCGACTGCTTCTCGGAGACCGACGGCCATCGCGGCGATATCCCGACCTGCCATCCCGCCGTAGGTGGGAAACCCCTCGTAGAGGATCGCACGCTGCTTGCAGGACTCGTACAGCGCGTCGCTGCCGGTGGCGACGAACCCGCCGGCGTTGGCGAGCCCGTCTTTCTTCCCGCTCATCACGACGGCGTCGGCCAGGCCGAGCTGTTCGCGGGCGACGTCGGCGACCGACGCGTCGGCGAACTCCGCCTCGCGTTCGGTGACGAAGTAGGCGTTCTCGGCGAACCGACAGGCGTCGATCACGAACGTCGCGCCAATCTCGTCAGCGAACTCGCGAACCGCTCGGGTGTTCTCGACGCTGACGGGCTGGCCCGCCGCGGAGTTGTTCGTGATCGTCTGGACGACGACTGGCACCCGTTCGGGCCCGTACTCCTCGACGACCGTGCGGGCGCGCTCGAGCGAGGTATTCCCCTTGAACGGGCCGTCCGCGTCTGGGTCGCGGGCGTCGTCGACCGGGCAGTCGACGGGGTCGGCGCCCTGGTTTGCGATGTGGGCCCGCGTGGTGTCGAAGTGGGTGTTGTTCGGAACGACGTCGCCCTCTTCGACGAGGGTGCCGTAGAGGACGTTCTCGGCGCCCCGGCCCTGGTGGGCCGGAACGACGTGCGAAAAGCCCATCACGTCGGCGACGGCGTCCTCGAGTTCGCCGAAGCTTCGCGAGCCCGCGTAGGCCTCGTCGCCCCGGAACAGCGCCGCCCACTGCTCGTCGCTCATCGCGCCCGTCCCGCTGTCGGTGAGCAGATCGACGAAGACGTCCGCCGAGTCGAGGTTGAAGACGTTGTACCCGGCCTCCTCGAGGGCGCGCTCGCGCTTCGTCCTCGAGGGGAGGTGGATCTGCTCGGCGACTTTCGACTTGTATCCGACCATACGACCCCTTCGAGAGCCGCGCAGTTCAATTCGAGTGACGGAACGTGCTCACGAACGGTTCGGATCGACCCTCGGCGGATCGATTCGGCGTTCGACGGCCGAATACCGCCATCAGCAGACGGGTTCGCGGACCGAGGTGTTCTCCGAAGCAACGCTCCGCGAAACAATGTAAGCGTACTGTTCGATAGACGTGCCATTATTAAACCCCGATAATAATTGTCGAGTATGGCTGGCTACGACCAGACGCTGCGACCGTTCCTCTGGCGCGCCGAACGACTGCATCCCGACCAGGAGGTCGTCTCGCGGACCCACGACGGGATCGTCCGCAACACCTACGCGGAGTACGGCGACCGCACTCGGCAGTTGGCGAACGCCCTCGAGGACGCCGGAGTCGAGGACGGCGACCGCGTCGGTACGTTCTGCTGGAACCACCACCGCCACGCGGAGGCCTACTTCGCGGTGCCAAACATCGGAAGTCAGCTCCACACGATCAACCCGCTGCTTCCGGCCGAGCACATCCAGTACATCGTCGAGAACGCCGAAGACCGGCTGCTGTTCGTCGATCAGTCGTTGCTCGAACCACTCGAGGCGGCCTACGATCCAGAAGCGTTCGACAGCGTCGAGCAGTTCGTCGTGATGGACGATTCGGTTCCGGAGACCGGTCTCGAGCCGGTCACCGACTACGAATCGTTCATCGGGGACCAGACGGCGGCGTACGAGTGGCCCGAACTCGACGAGGAGAGTCCGGCAGGGATGTGTTACACGTCGGGAACGACGGGCAAGCCCAAGGGCGTCGAGTACACTCAGCAGATGCTCTGGAGCCACACGATGATGACGCTGACCCCGCAGGGACTGGGCATCGCCGAGGACGACGTCATCATGCCGGTCGTCCCGATGTTCCACGTCAACGCGTGGGGGCTGCCGTTCTCGACGACCGCTGCGGGCGCGAAACACGTCTATCCTGGGCCTTCGCCCGATCCCGCAGACCTCGTCGAGCTCATCGAGGAGGAAGGCGTCACGATCACCGCAGGCGTGCCGACGGTGTGGTTCGGCGTTCTGGAGTACGTCGAGGAACACGACGCCGACCTCTACTCGCTCGACCAGATCGTCATCGGCGGCAGCGCGGCCCCCGAGAGCCTGATCCGCGAGTTCGACGACCGCGGCGTCGAGGTCGTCCACGCCTGGGGGATGACCGAGATGTCCCCGCTCGGCACCGTCGCCCACCTCAAGGCCGATCTCGAGGACCTGCCCGCCGAGGAGCGCTACGAGAAGCAGGCCAAACAGGGACTGGTCGTCCCAGGCCTCGAGTTCAAGGTCGTCGACGACGACGGCGAGGAAGTCGAGTGGAACGGCGAGGAGTTCGGCGAACTCTACGTCCGCGGGCCGTGGGTCACCGACTCCTACTTCGAGCGCCCCGACGCCAACGAAGCCGACTTCGAGGGATCGTGGCTCAAGACGGGCGACATCGTCACCGTCGACGAGGACGGCTACGTCAAGATCGTCGACCGCGCGAAGGACGTGATCAAGTCCGGCGGCGAATGGATCTCCTCGGTCGAACTCGAGAACGCCATCATGGCCCACGACGACGTCAGCGAGGCGACCGTCATCGGCGCTCCCCACGAGAAGTGGCAGGAACGGCCCGTCGCGTTCGTCGTGCCCACCGCCGACGCCGAACTGGGGGAGGACGAACTCCACGACGAGATTCAGGCGTTCGTCGCCGATGACTACCCCGACTGGTGGACCCCCGACGCGGTCGTCCGCATCGACGAGGTGCCCAAGACCGCCACCGGCAAGTTCGACAAGAAGACGCTCCGCGAGGAGTACGAGACCGAGAGCCTGCTCGAGGACGAGTAGGGCGTCGTCGTCTCTCTTTCGACTCGAGGCGAGTGAACCCCTCGAGCACGAGCGGGTTGATCACGACCCGAAGGGGCTCCAGCGGTCGCTCGGCTGTCGGATGTTGCGAGCGCAAGAATCGGATCGGTTGCCGCGACGATGCACCCGTCAGTACCGCCCTGCCGTCACAGCAGCAGCGACAGCACGGCCAGGACCAGGAACGCGAGGACGAGCCACTTCGCGATGGCCATGGACATACCTGCGACGCCGCCCGCACCGAGCGCCGCGGCGATCAGCGCGATGACGAAGAACACGATTGCCAGTTCTAGCATACTCCTCTCTTCGAGAGGTTACTAAAAGTGCGTTGAGCCTGAATCTGCCATACAGTAACTTTTCGAGAACGGGTTTGTAGCGACGGAATCGCCGAGAGCGGAGCGAACGCCGTCCAACGGAGTTCTCTCGCTCTCGGGTGGCCTTTAGAAGAGCCCCTGCGTTAGCTCGAGGGTTTCCTCACGATCGTCCCAATCGACGAAGATGGCGACGCTGGTCGCGCTCGTGATGATGTCGTGGACGTTGATCCGGGCATCGGAGAGGGGGTTGACGATGTCGCTGATGATCCCCGGCTGATTGGGGAGTTCGCCGCCAGTGACGCGGACGACGGCGAGGGACTCGTCGACGGTGACACTCGAGAGTTCGTCGCGGGCGATGACCTCGCGGTGGAGGATGTTTTCGGCGCGCTCGGCGTCCTCCTCGTCGACGTAGAAGGTGACGCTGTCGAGTCCGCTAGCGACGGCATCGACGTTGATGTCGCTCTCGCTGAGCGGTTTCGAGAGGTGGTTGAAGACGCCGGGCTGGTTTCGGATCGCCCGTCCGGCGATCGTCAGGCAGGCGAGCGGGCGCTCGCGCAGGTCGACGAGGTTCTCGAACTCCCCTTCGATGCTCGTGCCGCCCGAGAGGAGATCGCCGTGCTGGTAGTGGACGACCCGAACGGAAAGCGTGCCCTCCTTGTAAGACAGCGCGGAGGGCGCGACGACTTCGGCGCCGCGAAACGAGAGGTTTCGTAGCTCGTCGACCGAAATCTCGCCGACGTTGCGGGCCCCTTCGACGACGTTTGGGTCACCGGTCATGACGCCCTCGACGTCGGTGACGATGACGACCTCGTCGGCGTCCATATACTTGCCCATCATCACGGCGGTCGTGTCGCTGCCTCCACGACCGAGCGTCGTCACCGAGCCGTCCGGTCCCTCGGCCAGGAAGCCGGTGATCACCGGCACCGTTCCGTCGAGGTCGGCGGCGACCTCGCGGGCGCGGCGCTGGGTCTCCTCGACGTCGACCTCGCCGTACTCGTCGGTGACGATGGGCCAGTTCTCGCTGCCGGGCTCAAGGAAAACCGCGTCGACACCCCGCGCGGTCAGGGCCGCCTTGAGCATCCGGACCGAGGTCCGCTCGCCCATGCTGACGATCTGGGCTCGATCGGCCTCGTCGGTTTCGAACGTGATCTCGTCGAGCAGTTCGTCCGTGGTCGACCCCATAGCGCTGGCGACGACCGCGATTTCGTGGCCGTCCTCGACGGCCGCGGCGATCGAGTTCGCGGCGCGGTTGATCCGGTCCCCGCTACCGAGACTCGTCCCGCCGAACTTCGCTACGACCCGCATGCTGACACCTCACAGTCCGCCGGCAACCTGGTGGATTGACTCATGCGAAGTCGTTGCAAGGGCGGGCAGATAACTGTGTCTCATCGCCCGCATTTTTACCCACACCGATCCGCTTCCCGCAGACTCGGTCCGCTTCCCGCGTCGATGTCGAAGACGACGCACGTTCGAACTCCTCGATTCCAACTGGATTTATATTTGTGGGTGCCATTACCACACCCTAATGAACGTACGGGACGCACTCGAGGCCGACGCCGACGCGATCGCGGCTATCGCCGACTCCCCGACCGACGTGATGCGGAACCTGGTTCACGATCGAACGGTCCGAGTCGCCGAGGACGGCACCCACGACCCGAACGCCGACGTCTCGGAGTCCCAGTACGCCGGTTCGGATCCGGAGGATCTACTGGGGTTCGTCAGCTTCGATGCCCGCGAGGATACCGTCCACGTCACTCAGCTCGACGGGACGCCCGAGGCGTGCAAGCGTTTGCTCGCCGAGCCGGTCCGGTTCGCCGAGCGCGAGGGAATGGCCGTCGAGGTGCTGATCGCGACCGACGCCGACCTCATCGAGGACGCCGCTCAGGAGTTAGGGTTCGATCGCTACGGCCCGGGCCCACAGTTTAACGGCGCCTCGACGGTCCGGTTTCGCCTCGAGTCGTAGACTGGTCGTCTCGAACATCGTTCCGTCCGCCGACGATCGCTGACCGACATATGTCAAACGGATATATAACGTCCGAAGAAAGCCTTCCGAACGCTGAAGAGACAGAAACAGTACTACAGGTGCGTGACGCTGAGACGAAGGAAATCTTCCACTCTCGGGCGCGTATCGCGAGGGACCCTGCACAGCTCGAACAACCGAAACCACTCTCGGTCGTGAGAGGACCCCACGAGACGACAAAAGAACAGTGGTACATCGAGTTCGTTGATGAGACGACGACCACCGAGGAACGCCTCGAGCAGCTGCTCGAGAAGCAGGCCGACCGATCGAACGTTATTAACACGCGGTCGGGTGATTTAGACGTGTTGCTCCAGTATCTCGTCGAGACCGGACAGTACGAATCGACGGCAGACGCGACTCGCGAACTCCTGTTCAAGCAGCTCGCCGACGAGTATCCGTCGTTGCTCGAAACTTACGTGGATCTCAAAAACAGGCACGAGTCTGACCCGCTTCGGAACGTCCTCGAGGACGAATAGATGTCGGCAAGCTCGTTTCGGACGTTTATCGACGTCCTCGAGCGCAGCGGCGCAATTACGCGGATCACCGACGATGTCTCCTGGGATCTCGAGGCGAGCGCGATCACGATGATGGCAATCGAAACCGACGACCGGATCCCGGTTTTCGAGTCGGTTCAGAACCGTCAGTCGGATACCGACGCTCGGCTCGTCGGAGACCCCTATCGAGGTCCCCAACAGCGTCCCTGGAAGTGGTTCAGTCGTGCGTTCGATCTGCCGGGTGGTTCCGGACCAGCCTACTACGAGGGGGTGATCGATCGACTCCGCGAACCGATCGAGCCGCGGATCATCCCCGACACGGAGGCCCCCTGCAAGGAGGTCATCCGGACAGACGATGATGCGAGTTTGCTCGAGTTTCCCTGGCCGTATATCCACCAGGGAGACGGCGGTCGGTACGCGACGCTCACAACACTCGTCGCACCGGATCCGGACAGCGAGTGGGGAAGCTGGTCGCGCCATCGCGCGATGATCCATGGCGCCTCACGGGCAAGTCTGCTCCTTTTGGCGGGTGAACAGGTCCCCAACCACTACTATTTCAACTACGAGCTCGACGACGAACCGATGCCCGTCGCACTGACGATCGGTGCCGGCCCAGCCGTCGAGTCTACTGCAGAGATGTGGATACCCGTCGGACGGAGCGAGGTATCCTTTGCTGGCGGGCTACAAGAGTCACCGGTCGACCTCGTTAGGTGTGAGACGAACGACCTCGCCGTCCCGGCCTCCGCCGAGGTCGTCATCGAAGGTCGGGTACTGCCGAACGAGCGCCTCCACGAGGGACCGTTCGGCGATTACTTCGGGTATATGAACGGTCCCCGCCGATCGATGCCGATACTCGAGGTTGACGCGATCACCCACCGCAGCGACCCCTACGTTCCCTTCTGTGTCGAAGGGGCCGGTATCGGATACGGCGAAAACTCCTCGAGTACGTTCGCGGTCGCGGCGAGCGGCCCGGATGCAACACTCGGGCTACGGATCGCCGGCTTCGACGTCGAACTGGCCGCCCCGTGGCCGTTCACCTCTCGAACGGTCTGGGTCATCGCGGTTGATCCCGCCTATCCCGGCGTCCTCCACGAACTCGCTAACTTCATCTTCACGACCTGGGGGATGCTCCACATCGACTTCTTCGTCTTCGTCGACAGCGACGTTAATCCACTGTCGCCCCGTGCGGTGATCGAGGCGATCTCCCTTCATGCCGACCCCTCCTCGGACTTTCACCAGTTCGGCGTCGAGCGTATGCCGAAAGTTCCGCTCAACATCTACCAGACGCCCGATGAGAAGGGAAGCGCGACGGTCGGCACCTCGAAAACGAAGACGTCGAAGGCGTACATCGACGCCTGCGCCGGCAGCGACCGGCCGGCACAGGTGGTCGGCGATCCCGACGCGCGCAAGCAGGCTCGCGAGTTGCTCGTCGAGGCAGGCGTTCCCGAAGCAGCGTTCGAACCACCGAACACGATCGGAGGGGATCGATGACGGCATTTCGGAACCACATCCATTTTCTCCGGAAGACCGACGACTGCTGTTGGCTCGAGCGGCCCAAGTCGCCGTCACCCCAGGTTCTCGCCGGTGAGGCGCTTCGGGCGAACGGGCCGGCGCTGCGATGTACGACCGCCGACTCCCGTCTCGACCTCGTAAGCGGAGTCTACGGCGGTGTCGATGGGCTGAGTCGGCGAAGCCGATACCCCTGGAGCCGTCTCGGAATCGGTCTGGGTATCGATCAGGAGCCGGAGTACGTCGCTGTCCTCGAGGCGGTCACCGAACTGACAGACCGAGTCGACGAACACGGCATTACCTACGTCGAACGCGCGGCGACCGCCACGGATCTGAGCGTTCGGGAGCTCGGATTTCCGACGCCGCCGGACGGGACCTGGCCCAGACTGACACTCGGACTTCTCTCGGTTGGGACAGACGATGGTTCGTACTGGACGCCGATCCACGGAACAGTTCTCGACGATGAAACGATTCGCGCTCGCGTCCCCGACGCGATCACCGATCGATTCGCTCGCGGCGGTATCGTCAGCGTCGCACTTGGAGTCCCGGCGGAAGCGCTCGCAGCGGCGTACCACCTGACGGTCACTGACGGTCTCTCGGTGCCAGTCGAGGATCGGCGCGTCGGCTCGACAGTCCCGGTGATTCCCACCTCTGGCGGACTCGTTCCCAGCTCTTCGGAGGTCGTCATTGAGGCTGAGATCGCGGATCAGCAGCCCGAAACCCGGTCGGAAAAACGTGAGTTCTGGGAACGGATCGCCGACAGCACGACGTTGACACTCGACGTAACCAATGTATTCACTCGTGATGGCGCCGTCGTTCCGTTTACGCCGCTCGACGTCCCGCTTTCGGACGATCTCCAGCTCGTCGCGCTAGCTCTGGCGGCACAGCTTTACGATCGGGTCAACAGCTACTGGGGCGTCGCGCCGGTCGAGTGGCTCTTGCTCCCGGCGAGCGGGCGACTCGGAATCTGTGTGGTTTCGGCGAAGATGCTGTACGCCGGCTTCGAGTGGCAGCTCTCGAATTTCCTGTTTTCGTTCTCGAACTGTTATGACACCGTCATTATCGTCGACGACGAAGCCAGCCCTCGCGACCTCGGACAGGTGCTTGCGGATATCTGGGTCAAAGCCCACCCGTCCCGAGACTGGCTGTTCAGCGAGTCCGACGCTCCCGTCGCCCGAATGCCGACGTACAGCCGTGAGGGGACCGGGGCGCGCCTCTATATCGACGCGACGTGGGATCCCCGGTGGGACGAAGAGTACATCGCTCCGCAGGTTTCGTTTACCGACTCGTATCCTCCAAATCTCCGGGCGGCCGTCCGCAGTTCGTGGGCCGAATTCGGATTTAACACCAATCCTGACGGGCTGTGAGCGTTCCCTGAAAGAAGGAGGGCTCGGCGGCAGGAGGTCCGAAGTAGTATCCCTGAACTAACGAAGTTGAGCATCCTTTCTATGAGTTACTATCATAGACGATCATATTGGTGGACTCATAGGTGTTTTCGAAAGTGTTTACGCAAGACTGCGCTGTGGTGTCTATATATACCACTCTCAAAATTAAATTATATTTTTATTTTATTGTTCGAATTTAACCGATGCAGTTATTACGGAAAACGAGACCAGCGAAGTTGTATGACGGGCAGCCACAACATGCCGGGGTACGAGGAAGTGTACGACGAGTTCTCGTGGGACGAAATCTACGAGGCCGCTGACTGGAACGCACCCACCGAACTGAACATTGCACACGAAGTCTGTGACCGCCACGCCGAGAACAAGGAGAAGGTCGCGCTCTATCAGGTGAGCGAGGACGGCGAGTTGACGACGATGACGTTCTGGGAACTCGCCGATCGGACCGATCGGTTTGCGAACGTCCTCGAGTCGCTCGGCATCGAACAGGGCGACCGCGTCTTCTCGTACATGCCACGGATCCCCGAACACTACGTGGCGCTGGTGGGAACGCTCAAGCGCGGCGCCGTCTTCGGCGGCGTCAACGAGCGGTTCGGCCCCGACGGCATCTCCTATCGACTCTCCGACTGCGACGCGAAAGCGATCGTCACGACTCCCGAAAACCGCGACACCGTCGCGGACGCCCTTGAGGACGCCCCTTCGGTCGAGCACGTCATCGTCGTCAGCGACGATGGAACGGGCATTCGACCCGGCGACGTCAGTTACCACAGCGAGCTCGAAACCGCGAGCCGCGAGTACGAGCCGGCCGCGACCGGCGGCGAGGACGACGCGTTGCTCTACTACACCAGCGGGACGACCGGGCTGGCGAAGGGCGTCCGTCACAAACACCGCTGGGTCGCCGGCGTCGCCGCCACCCAGAAGTACGCCGTCGACCTTCAGGAGGGCGATTGCTACTGGTCGACCGGTGATCTGGGGTGGCTGACTGGACCGATCAATACTCTCGGTGCCTGGTTCTGGGGAACGGCGCT
This sequence comes from Natronococcus sp. A-GB1, assembly GCF_029688845.1. Lineage (GTDB taxonomy): Archaea > Halobacteriota > Halobacteria > Halobacteriales > Natrialbaceae > Natronococcus. The sequence goes on from NZ_JARUKW010000002.1 coordinate 64,285, forward strand.
GTTCACCTACGAAGGCGAGTTCGATCCCGAGGAATGGGCCGACCTTCTCGATCGGTTCCCAGTCACGGTGTTGTTCTCGGTGCCGACGGCCTACCGGATGCTGCGCGAACACGAGGAGGTCCTCGAGGACGTCTCGCTGGATCTTCGCCATGCCCTGTCGATCGGTGAACCGCTTTCGGGGGGCGTCGTCGAGTGGGGCGAGGAGACGCTCGGCGTCACCATCCACGACACGTACGGCCAAACCGAGACGGGCAACATGATCATCAACAACTACCCGACGATGGAGCTCCGGCCGGGCTCGATGGGCAAGCCGCTGCCCGGAATCGAGGCCGACGTCGTCGATCCGGAGACGGGCGAAGTGCTCGAGCCCGGTGAAACGGGGGAGATCGCCCAGCGTGGAGACTACCCCTGCTTCTTCGCGGAGTACTGGCAGAAGCCGGAGAAGACCGCCGCCTGTTTCGTCGATGGCCCCGACGGCGAGTGGTATCTCTCGGGCGACCTCGCCCACAAGGACGAGGACGGCTACTTCTGGTTCGAGGGTCGAGCCGACGACGTTATCCTCTCGTCGGGCTACCGAATCGGTCCGTTCGAGGTCGAGAGTTCGCTGGGCGAACACGAGGCCGTCGCCGAGTCCGCCGTCGTTCCGAAGCCCCACCGCGAGCGGGGTAACATCGTCAAAGCATACATCGTACCGAGCGAGGGGACGACGACTTCCGAGGAGCTCAAAGAGGAGATCAAGACCCACGTTCGGGAAGAGCTGTCGGCCCACGAGTACCCGCGCGAGATCGAGTTCCGCGAGGAGCTTCCGAAGACGGTCACCGGGAAGATCCGTCGGACGGAGCTACAAGACGATGTCGAAGAAGAGGCAGAGGCAACCTGATCGGCGTTACACCGCGATTCCAACCCGACGAACCCCTGTGGTTCGATCTCGGACGACGGCGTCGAGCTGCCCGAAAACGAGTCTCGATCCGGGACATCCCGGATCGAACGCTGCCAACACGACACTACGAAACCGCGATCAATGAACTTCGAAGACACGCAAGAACGATCGATGATCCGCCGGACGGCGGCGGAGATTGCCGACCAGTACGGACCCGAACACTGGCGCGAGAAAGAGGAGAACAGCGAGTTCTCGACCGAGTTCTGGGACGAACTCGGCGAGGCCGGCTTCCACGGCCTGCTGGTCCCCGAGGAGTACGGCGGTGCCGGCATGGGGATGCAAGAGATGGGACTGACGATGGAGACCCTCTGTGCTGAGGGTTGTGGGATGGCCGGTACCTGGTATCTGGTCCTGACTGCCGGAATGGCCGGAGTAGGGCTCCGCGACCACGGGACGGCTGAACAGAAGGACCGCTACCTGACCGATATCGCTACCGGAGCCCGAAACTTCTCGATCGGGATCACCGAACCCGAGGCGGGAACGAACACGCTGAACGTCGCTACCCGCGCCGAGCGCGATGGCGACGAGTACGTTCTGAACGGTCAGAAGGCCTGGATCACCTTCGCCGATCGCGCCGACAACATGATCCTCGTGACGCGGACGACCCCCCGCGAGGAAGTCGACCGCGGCACCGACGGTATCAGCCTCTTCGTCGTCGATATGGACGATCCAAACATCGACGTCGCACCGATCCCCAAGCACGCAATAAACTATTCGAAATCCTGTGAGGTCTTCCTCGAGGACGTCCGCGTTCCCGCCGAGGACCTGCTGGGAGCGGAGGACGACGGCTGGCGGGTCTTGGTCGACATGCTCAATCCGGAGCGGATCGGGTTCGCCGCCGCCGGCACCGGAATCGGCAAGCTCGCATCGGATACGGCAATCGAGTACGCGAACGACCGCGAGGTTTTCGGGACACCGATCGGCACCCATCAGGCGGTCTCGTTCCCCATCACGGAAGCCTACGCGAAGATGGAGACGGCCACACTCATGCGCGAGAAGGCCGCGTGGCTCTACGATCAGGGTGAGGAGTGTGGTTACGAAACCAACGTCGCGAAGGCGACGGCCGTCGAGGCCGGCATCGAGGCGGTCAAACACTCGATGCAGGCCTTCGGCGGCTGGGGGTATGCAAAGGAGTACGACGTCGAACGCTGGTGGCGCGAGATTAACCTCACTCGACTCGCCCCGGTTAGCCAGCAGATGGCGTACAACCACATCGGCCAGCAGCTCGGCTTCCCCAGATCCTACTGACAATGTTCGAGAAACTACTCGTCGCAAACCGCGGCGAAATCGCCGTTCGCGTCATGCAGGCCTGCGAAGAACTGGGTATCGAAACGGTCGCCGTCTACAGCGACGCCGACCGATCGGCCGGCCACGTAACCTACGCCGACGAAGCGTACAATATCGGTCCCGCACCCGCAAGTCGGTCCTACCTCGACGGGGACGCGATCATCGAGGTCGCCGATCGGGCGGGTGCCGACGCGATCCACCCCGGTTACGGCTTCCTCGCGGAAAACGCCGGGTTTGCGAGTGCCGTTGAAGACGCCGAGGGAATCACCTGGGTCGGGCCCCCGAGCGACGCCATGACGGCACTTGGCGAGAAGACGAACGCGCGTCGAATCCTGCAGGCGGCCGACGTACCCGTCGTTCCAGGAACGACCGAACCCGTCGAGTCGGCCGGCGAGGTGCGAGAGCTCGGCGCAAAGTTCGGCTACCCAGTCGCGATCAAGGCCGAAGGCGGTGGTGGCGGCCGCGGAATGAAGATCGTTCGCGACGATGACGAGGTCGACGACGCTTTAGAGAGCGCCAAGCGTGAAGGCGAGGCCTACTTCGACAACGACTCGGTCTACGTCGAGAAGTTCCTCGAGAACCCGAAACACGTCGAGGTCCAGATCCTCGCGGACGAACACGGGACGGCGTTGCATCTCGGCGAGCGGGACTGTTCGCTCCAGCGCCGCCACCAGAAAGTCATCGAAGAGGCCCCGAGTCCGGCGCTGGACGCCGACCTTCGGGAGGCGATCGGCGACGCGGCCCGTCGGGGCGTTCAGGAGGCCGGCTACACGAACGCTGGCACTGTCGAATTCCTCGTGGAGAACGGCGAGTTCTACTTCATGGAGGTCAACACCCGGATCCAGGTCGAACACACCGTCAGCGAAGAGGTAACAGGCATCGATATCGTCCGCGAACAGCTCCGTATAGCGGCCGGTGAAGAACTCCCCTACAGTCAGGACGATGTCGAGCTCGACGGCCATGCGATGGAGTTCCGGATCAATGCCGAGAACCCGGCCGACGGGTTCGCGCCGACGCCGGGGACGCTCACCACGTACGATCCACCGAGCGGTCTCGGCGTCCGGATCGACGACGCGATCTCCCGGGGCGACGAGATCGCCGGTGACTACGATTCGATGATCGCGAAGCTGATCGTTCGCGCGCCAACACGAGAGCGCTGTCTCGAGCGCTCGAGACGGGCACTCGTCCACTTCGACGTCGGTGTCGAAACGACGGTCCCGTTCCACCGGCTGATGCTCACAGACGACACGTTCCGTGCTGGCGAACATACGACGAACTACCTCGATGAAACCGTCAGTGAGGACGACCTCGCGGCCGCCGTCGAACGGTGGAGTACGGCGGTCGACGACGATGGTGGGACGGCCGGCGGCGCGACGAACGATCTCGTCGTCGAGGTCGACGGACGACGGTTCGACGTCGCCGTCACGGGCGAACTCTCTCGGGGTGCGAGTAGCGCCAGCGAAACCGGCGACGAGACGACGTCGACGACCTCGAGTACCGGCGGCACCGGAGCCGGAGCCGACCAGGTCACCGCGAGCGACGCGATCACGGCCGAGATGCAGGGTACCGTACTCTCGGTGAACGTCGAGCCCGGAGACAACGTCGCCCGGGGCGAGGTGGTCTGTGTCCTCGAGGCGATGAAGATGGAAAACGACGTGGTGGCACCGGCCGCCGGCACCGTCTCGGACGTCGCCGTGACCGACGGCGAGTCAGTCGATATGGGTGATCCGCTCGTCGTGCTGGAGGAATCATGAGAGCGACGGTTACCAACGTGGCGACGGAACAGAACGCACGGGCGATCGCAAAGGCCCTCGCGTCCCACCTCGGGGAAAAGGTGGAGCTGTACACCGAAACGGGCGACGAGTTTCTCGCGAGCGCGTTGCCGGACCGAAGCGGGGGTCCGGACGGCGAGAGCGCGGCCGAGGCTGGCACCGTCACTGGCGACGGTGATGCCGATCCCGTATCGGACGACCTCGGACCGACCGAGCGAGAGGAGACGTTGTTGGACGAGATCGAAGACATTCTCGAGGGTGGCCCCGAGAAGTACCGCAAGCGCCTCTCCGAACAGGGTAAACTGTTCGTCCGCGACCGGCTCGATCTCTGGTTCGGCGAGGATGGACTCGCGTTCGAGGACGGCAAGTTCGCCAGCTTCGACGAGTGGCATCCGAGCGGGCAGGTTGCCGAATCCGACGCCGGGGATCGACTGCCCGCAGACGGCCTCATCACTGGCGCCGCCGAGTTCGAGGGCCGCGACGTCCACTTCATGGCCAACGACTTCACCGTCAAGGCTGGATCGATGGCCGAGAAAGGGGTCGAGAAGTTCCTCCGGATGCAACAGCGCGCGCTGAAAACCGGACGGCCGGTGTTGTACCTGATGGACTCCTCGGGCGGTCGGATCGACCAGCAGACCGGTTTCTTCGCCAACCGCGAGGGGATCGGGAAGTACTACTACAACCACTCGATGCTCTCCGGGCGTGTGCCACAGATCTGCGTGCTGTACGGGCCCTGTATCGCGGGTGCGGCGTACACGCCTGTCTTCGCGGACTTCACGATCATGGTCCGGGAGATGTCCGCGATGGCGATCGCTTCCCCGCGGATGGTCGAGATGGTTACCGGCGAGGTAGTCGACCTCGAGGAGCTGGGCGGACCGGACGTCCACGCCCGACATTCAGGCAGCGCAGATCTGATCGCCGAAGACGAGGAACACGCCCGTGAACTCGTCGCGAAACTGCTGAGCTACCTGCCCGACAACAGCGACGAGAAGCCGCCTCGAACCGAGGGAACCGCACCCGAGCTATCGCCCGAGGGGATCGACTCGATTGTCCCACAGGAGCCAAACCGCGGCTACGACATGTACGACGTCGTCGATCGGATCGTCGACGCCGGATCGGTACTCGAGCTTCGGCCGGAGTACGGCTCCGAGATCATCACGGCGTTCGCCCGGATCGACGGCCGACCGATCGGGATCGTCGCCAACCAGCCCGCCCAGCGGGCCGGCGCGATCTTCCCCGACGCCGCCGAGAAGGCCGCGGGGTTTATTTGGACCTGTGACGCCTACGACATTCCGCTGCTGTACCTCTGTGACACGCCCGGCTTCATGGCCGGCTCGCAGGTCGAGAAAGACGGTATCCTCGAACAGGGCAAGAAGATGATCTACGCGACCTCCTCGGCGACAGTGCCCAAACAGGCCGTGGTCGTCCGGAAGGCCTACGGCGCCGGCATCTACGCCATGTCGGGACCGGCCTACGATCCCGAGAGCATCATCGGACTCCCGAGCGGCGAGATCGCGATCATGGGTCCCGAGGCGGCGATCAACGCGGTCTACGCGAACAAGCTGGCAGCGATCGACGATCCGGAAGAACGCGCTCGAAGGGAACAGGAGCTTCGCGAGGAGTACCGCGAGGACATCAGCGTCCACCGGATGGCGAGCGAGGTCGTTATCGACGAGATCGTCCCGCCGAGTTCGCTCAGGGACGAACTCGAGGCTCGGTTCGCGTTCTACGAAACCGTCGAGAAGGACCTACCGGATAAGAAACACGGGACGATCCTCTGAGCAGGTATCTCGATCAACCCTCAACCAACAAATGTCAATATTTAGGCCAAAGTGCGAGGAGGTCGAAGGCGACGGCTCGTAACCCACGGGTGACGAACTGGTGACAGTTTCGGACGGGGTCCGAAGGCTTGAACCCCGTTTCGACATGTCTGGAGTAGAATAGGTATCCAAAACATTAATTGATGTGGGATGGCGTCCCAAACGGTACGCGAGACATCAACAAACAATGAACGAACGAAACACACGAATTTCACGGCGGCACTTCCTGAAGGGGTCCGCCGCGGTAACGACACTCGGATCACTGGCAGGCTGTGCCCTCCTACAGGAGGACTTCGGCGGAGAGGAGATCGATGGCATCCCGGACGAACCGTTCCGGATCGTCCAGGTTCTCTTCGAATCCGGCCCGCCAGCGTTCTACGGAGAGGAAGCGATGAACGCGAGCGATATGCTCGTCGATCAGATCAACGAAGACGGCGGACTGATCGGCGAACGCGAGATCGAAGTCGTCGATCGACTCGATGAGGACGCGGGACCGGATTCGCTGATCAGCGACGTCCAGGCGATGGCACAGGAGGGCGAGGTCGATATGCTCATGGGGATTATCTCGAGTGCCCATTCGCTCGCGGTAGCGCCGGCAGCGGACGATCAGCAGTTCCCGTTTCTCGTGACGATGCCCGGAACGTACCAGCTTTTCGAGGAGAATCCGGATATGGAGTACGTCGTTCGAACGGCTGGAACGAACGCCGCCGGCGCGGTCGGGGCCGTCCGGATGGTCGAACAGATGGACGATATCGAGACGGTAGTCACGGTCGACCCCGACTACGCCTGGGGACACGACCACCAAGAAATGTTCGAGGCCGGTCTCGAGGCAGTCGGTGTGGATGTCGAGATTATCGAGTCGCGCTATCCGGAACTCGGGGAAACCGATTACAGCGCTCACGTCTCTGCGATCGCCGATCAGGAACCGGATCTCCTGTTCTCGAGTTTGTGGGGGGGAGATATCGCGACGTTCGTCTCACAGGGCGTCGACGGCGGGCTGTTCGAGGCAGTCGACGAATCGCTACTGATTGGTGACACCGGTGCGCCCCTGCTCAATTCGCTGGGTGATGCTATGCCAGAAAACGTCTGGCTCGGCGGACGGGGTGGCTACCAGCCAAACTACCGCTACGATGAGGACGAATCCCATAGGGAGTTCGTCGACGAGTACTACGAGCGGTACGATCAGTTGCCGGGTTGGGGAGCCTACCACGAGTGGATGGGGTTCCAGGCGCTCCAGGAGGGCGTCGAGAGTGCAGTATCGATTATCGGTGACTGGCCGACCGGTGAGCAACTCATGGCAGCGATGAACAACATCGCGTTCGAGGCACCGCACGGACAGCACACCATGTACGGTCCACAGGCGGTCGCACCGGCCGTCTTCGGTCGACCGACCGACGACCACGACCTCCCCGTCGATCACCCGCTCCTCGGGGAGTTCGAGTTCATCGAGGCGACGGAGGTCAACCCGCCCCAGGACGTTCTAACGATGGACTGGGTCGACGAACTCGAGCCGGTGACGGGGTGAGAACGAATGCCGATCGAATCCCTCACGGTAAACGCGTTCAACGGGCTCTACTTCGCAGCCCTGCTGTTCTTCGCGTCGGTGGGATTGACCCTCGTATTCGGTATTCTCAATCTGCTAAACATGGCACACGCCGCGTTCTACGGTCTCGGTGCCTACGTCGCGGTCTGGACGCTGAACAATATGGGCGACGTCACGACGTCGACGGTCGCACTCCTGACAGTGCTCGTTCTCGTGATCCCGCTGGTCGTTTTCGTCCTGTCGGCGGCACTCGACAAGACGGTATTCGCCCCGCTGTACGAGATCGAGCACGTCTACCAGCTGCTGGCGACGTTCGGCGTGATCCTGATGATCGACGACATAATCAAGTTCATCTGGGGCGCGTCGCCGATCACGGTCGACGGAGCCACCGATCCATCCCGACAGCTGGGGACGCTCGATCTGCTCGGCGTCTCGGTGTCGGCCTACCGATCGTTCGTTATCGTGATCGCCATCGCGTGTGCAGTCGGGCTCTACCTCATGTTCGTCAAGACGAAGCTCGGAAAGATCTCCCAGGCGATGTCCGAGGACTACGAGATGGTCCAGATGCTCGGAATTAACGTCAACCGCGTTCGCGTCCTGATCTTTAGTATCTCGGTCGCCATCGCCGCCCTCGGCGGTGCGCTGTTCGTCCCCTTCGCGACGGCGACGCCGGCAGTGACCCTCGAGTATGTCCTGCTCTCGTTCGCCGTGATCGTCATCGGTGGCCTCGGAAGCCTCAAGGGTGTCATCGTTGCTGCACTCGTTATCGGTATGGTCCGCAGCTTCGGGATCGCGTACTTCCCTGCGCTCGAGTTGGCGATCGTCTTCGGGCTGATGGCGCTGGTCATCATCTTCAAGCCCGAGGGACTGTTCGGCGACGAGGGGGTGGTCGAATGAGTACACGCTTACCGACGTTCGAAGACGTGCAAATCAAGGAAGTGAAGGGAGCCATCCTCGACAAACGTCTACTCACGGGGGGTGTGCTATTCGTCGCTCTCGCGCTGTATCCCGGACTGACGATGAACGCGTATCACACCCGTCTATTGGCGTGGATCATGTGTTTCGCCATCGCCGCACTCGGATTCAACGTCGTCCTTGGCTACACGGGGCTGCTGTCGTTCGGCCACGCCGCGTTCTTCGGGACCGGGATGTACACCGTAGTGATCGCGATGCAAAGCGCCGGAATCACCGACCTCATCGTGTTACTCGTGCTGGCGACGTTGATGGCCGGCGTCGTCGGGGCGATCATCGGCGCGCTCTCGGTCAAGACCCACGAGATCTACTTCGCGCTGTTGACGTTGGCACTGGCACAGCTCCTCTACGTCCTCGCGGCTCGGGACGTGGGCGGCCTTACCCGTGGAACTGACGGGATCGCGCTCAATCGTCCCGATTTCCTGGGTATTCCGATCGGTGACGCACCGGCACACATCTACCTAATGGGGTTCTATTACCACGTAATTCTGGTGTGTCTGTTCGCGACGATCATCGTACTCTGGATCGTCCTCCGGTCGCCGTTCGGACTGACCCTGAAGATGATCCGCGAGAACGAGATGCGAGCCGAGATGAGCGGCGTTCCCATCCTCCGGTACCGGCTGTACTCGATGATTCTCTCGGCGATGATCGTTGGCCTCGGTGGCGCCCTCTACGCCGTCGTGGTCGGTCACATCACGCCGGAGTACCTCGACTGGACGATGTCCGGCGAGATCGTCTTCATGACACTACTCGGCGGTATCGGAACGTTCCTCGGCCCGGTCATCGGCGCCGGCGGCTTCATCCTCTTACAGGAGGTGGCGCTTAACTTCACCACGTACTGGCACTTCACTATGGGCCTCGTGCTGTTCGTGGTAGTGTTGACGCTCCGCGAGAAGGGTATCTGGGGGGGTGCGAAAGCGCTCGTCGACCGTGTCAACGATCGGAGGGATGACTCATGAGTACGAAGAAAACCGAATCTACGAAACAGGACACACCGACTGAACCGATCCTCAGAACCGAAGACGTTCGCAAGGAGTTTGGGAACCTCGTCGCCGTCGACGGCGTGAGCCTCGAGTTCTACGACGACGAGATCGTCGGTATCATCGGTCCGAACGGCGCCGGAAAAACCACGTACACGAATCTCATCTCGGGTGCGCTCTCGCTGACCGGCGGGAGAATCGTCTTCGATGGCGACGACATTTCCGATCTGCGAAAGTACAAACGCGTACGACGAGGCCTCGTTCGCTCGTTTCAGATCCCGCAGATCTACGACGAGCTCACGGTGTTCGAGAACGTACAGTCGAGCGTCATCTCCCGGAACGAGAAAAACAACCGGCTGTTCACACTCACCAGCCGTGATACTGACTCCATCGATGAGACCGAACGTCTCCTCGAGATGTTCAACCTCGAGACCCACGCAGACGAACACACCGAACACCTGCCACACGGGGTTCGAAAGATCCTCGACGTGGCGATGTCGTTCGCGCTCCGTCCGAAGCTGATGGTCCTCGACGAACCGACGAGCGGCGTCGGTTCCCGCGAAAAGAACGCGGTAATGGAGACGATCACCGACGCGGCGATCGATCGGAACATCGGCCTCATATTCATCGAACACGATATGGAACTCATCCGCAACTACTCCGACCGGATCGTCGCCCTTCACGAGGGCCGCGTACTCGCCGACGACGACCCGTCGACCGTGATGAACTCCGAGGAGGTCAACCAGTTCATCCTCGAGGGAGGTGTGTGACGATGAGCCAGCAGCCGCTTCTCGAGGTCGACGACCTCAATGTCACCATCGACAGAGCGACAGTCCTCGAAGACATTTCGCTGACGGTCAAGCCGGGAGAGACCGTCGCGTTGATCGGACGCAACGGAGCGGGCAAAACGACGACGTTCCGCTCGGTGATGGGACAGACCTCGATTCAAGGCGGTTCCATCCGTGTCAACGGAACCGATCTCACCGATCGGCCGTCGCGGGAACGGATTCGGCACGGCGTCGGGTTCGCACCCGAAGATCGACGGCTGTTCACGACCCTCACCGTCGAGGACAACTTGCGGATGTCGACGTGGGGGAAAGGTGACGTCGACGAAAGCGGATTTCGGGACCGTCTCGATCGAGCCCTCGAGATCTACCCGGAGATGGAGAGGTTTCTCGACCGACCCGCCGGCCAGTTGAGCGGCGGCCAGCAGAAGATGGTCACCGTCGCCCGGGCGCTGACCTCTGAACCCGACATCGTACTGCTCGACGAACCGTTCGAGGGGCTCGCCCCCTCGGTTCGCGAGCAGTTCCGGGAGGGTGTCGAACGCATCAAAGCACTCGGCATCTCGATCGTCGTTGCGGAGTCGAACGTCCGTCACGCCGGAGAGATCGCTGACCGCGGATACGTAATCGAACGCGGCCAGATCGTCACCGAGATCGACCGCGACGAGCCGATCGTGGATAACGAGGAGATCAAACGGATCTTCGAAGGTGGATAGTGTGCATCGGCCAACCGAAGGCGAGACGCACGCGTTCGAACGGACGTTCACGACCGAAGCGGTCGAACGGTTCGGCGAGGTGTCTCGGGACGAACAGGAACGGCACACTGAACCCGACGACGACCGGTTGCTCGTCCATGGGCTGCTGACCGCGCCCCTTCCGACGAAGATCGGCGGCGACCTCGAGGTACTGGCGACGTCGATGACGTTCGAGTTCGTTAGGCCGGTCTATACGGGTGAACGGATCAGGTGTAAGTGGATCTTCGATTCCGTCGACGAGCGCGACGATCGCTACGAGGTTGCCGTCGAGGTGGTCGGTGAAAACGAGAGGGTCGAAACCGCTCAGACTGGAGCGATCGAGGGACTGATCTGGAAAGTTCCTCCCGCTGAACGGCCGGTGTAGGATGTTGAAGAGTCGTTCCCATCGCTGGCGGAACGTTCGACCCGGGCAAACACGCTAGCCCGAGACGCGATCCGTCAAGTTCGGCTCGAAACCGTCCTCGAGTCCGAGATACTCGAGTGCGGTGCGATAGAAGATGTCGCGAGCCGTCTCCCGCGGAAGGTCCCGACCGAGCAGTTGTGCCCGTTCATCACGATAGGGATAGGGAATGTTCGGAAAGTCGGAGCCGTACATAATCGACCCCGAACACTCGACGAGCGTCCGATCCGCGATCGATGCCGGATCGAACCCCATCGTCTCGATAGCCGATGCTGACATCGCGAACGTCGTATCGAGATAGACGTTTTCGTGCTCCCGTGCGAACTCGAGGAACGCGTCGACTTCGTAGGTACCCATGTGAGCACAGCAGACTCGAAGTTCCGGATAGGAATCGATCAGGTCGGCGAACACATCCGCGCCGACGTACGGACTGTTCTCGAACATCGGAGCCGTCCCGCCGTGGTACGTGATCGGACGGTCGTACTCGACTGCGACCTCGAGGGCCGGTTCGATTCTCGAGTCGGCGGGACGACACTCCTGGACCGGGCAGTGGATCTTCAGACCGCGAGCGCCCGCCTCGAACGCGTCCCGAACGATCGCAGCCGGTTTCTCGTCGTCGGGGTGAACCGTCGCAAACGGAACCAGGCAGTCGGAATCGGCAGCTTGTGACGAGAGCCACGCGTTCAGCTCGCTCGCGACGCCCGCCCGATGTGCGTACGGAAGCGCGATGTAGATCTCGACGCCCGCAGAGCGGAGAGTGGTTTCGATCCCGTCACGGGACGTCGGCGTCGAGAACTCCCAACCGGTTTCGTCGCCGAGCGATCGGCGGATCGCCTCGGTGAGCCGTTCGGGAAAGAGGTGAGTGTGAGCGTCGATCGCGGGCCGAAACTGGGACGATCGCTCCGTGGGCGTGGACTGTCGATCTGTCATGATGTTCGATGGAAGGGATGCGGTAGCCGGTCGTGGATCCGTGGCCGGGATCAATAGAGGTACTGGCGGCTAATAGACGGACTGCCGGTGCAGCGACACAGCAGTGTTAACCCGCGCTCAAAGAGGACGACGAGGTATGATAGGGACCCATCGACCTCGAAAGAGACACTCAACCCAGTTCGCAAGGCTCAACTGAACTTCTGTACAGTCACGTTGAGCGTATCGAGATCGACGATCGGCGCGAACCCGGCGTCGGGCTGGATGTTGACGCTCTTCTGGAAGTCCGTCTGGGACTGCCAGCAGCCGGAGTTGATCGCGAGCACGTTGTGGTACTTGCCAAAGCCCAGCTTGTGGACGTGGCCCGTATGGAAGATGTCGGGGACTTCCTCCATGATCAGGTAGTCCTTCTCTTCGGGTGCAAGTCGAGTGTGACCCCCGAACTGCGGCGCGACGTGGCGTTTCTTCAGGAGCTGATACATGGCCCGGTGAGGTTCGTCGTAGCTGGCCTTCTCTTCGGGGAGTTCGGCGATCACCTCGTCGAGACTGACCCCGTGGTACATCAGCACCGAGACGCCCTCGAGGGTCACCGTCGAGGGGTTGCTGACGATCCGAGCGTCGTGGGCCGACATGATCTCCCGGAGCTCCTCGTCGAAGCCGGGCTGGGGTTCCGCGAGCCGCACCGCGTCGTGGTTGCCCGGGATCATGACGATCTCGATGTCGCCGGGAACCTGTTTTAGCCGCTCGTTGAACGCCTCGTACTGCTCGTAGATGTCGACGACGTCGAGTTCCTCGTCCTGGTTCGGGTAGACGCCGACGCCCTCGACCATATCACCTGCGATGAGCACGTATTCGACGTGCTGGGCCTCGGGCGTGTGGAGCCAATCGGCGAATCGGTTCCAGGCCTCGCTCATGAACTCCTGGCTGCCGACGTGGACGTCGCTGATCAGCGCCGCCTGGACGTGGCGATCCGCCGTGGAGGGCTCGTGTGTGCGCGGAACGTCCGGGAAGTACATCGAGTCGACGAACGCGATTCCCGAGTCGTCGGCGAGGGTGCCCTCCATCGCCAGCACCTCGTCGTACAGTAGTTCGTTCACCAGATCGGCGTACTCGCGGTCTTTCATCACGAGCCACGGGAACGTTCCGGTGGCGTCCTCGAGTTCGATCAGCCAGTGGCCGCTCGCGGTGGAGCGCACGTCGTTGACCAGGCCGACCATTCCGGCCTCGCTGCCGCCCGGCATCGACTGGATCGCCGTCGCCGGTCGGTGGTTGACCCGCCCGCGGAGCTTCGATCCCAGCCGCTCGAGACGATCCCGGAACACCGAGACGAAGTCCCCGTACTCGCCGGTTCCCGTGCTCTCGCCGGTCATATCTCCGGCGATTTCGAGCGAACGCTCGAGCGGATCGGCCGACCGACCGCTGCCCTCGAGATCCCCCTTCGTTTCGACTGGACCTCCGGTAGCCGTCCGTCGAGAAGTGGGTTGTTCGTCTCCAGTTGAAGCGGAGGTGTTGCGGATCGACGGCTCGCCCGAATCGGGGCCGTCACCGGCCGATGATTCGCTCGAGCCGGAGCCATCGTCGGTCGGTGACTTCCGCGAGTCGGAGCCGTTATCGATCGAGGAACCGATCGGATCGGTGGTTCGAGCGCCGTCGGAAACGGGCGCTCGCTCAAGGAGCGAGTCGACGTGTTCCGATCGGACGACCAGCGCGTCGTCGGGAAGGTCCTCGAGGACCGCCTCGAGGGTCGTCGCCGGGTTCTCGGTCGCGGCGATCCGCGTCACCGCCTCGCGCTCGGCGTTGTAGCCGCGACTCGTGAGTTCGCTGACGATCCGAGCGGGTCCCTCGAGTGGCACACGCCTCGCATTCGCGAGCGGAATCAAAAACGTAGCGGAGTCGACGTTCGCGAGCGGGATCGGCGTGACGAACGGAACCCCGATCGTCGGTGTGACGAACAGAACCTTGATGGCCGGGCCCAGTATAACACGGGACGATGAGCGGTCCCGATTCCGACGACGAGAGGAGCGACGACAGCGGTGAGCCACGCCGCCACGACCCAAGCGGGGCCCCGTCGGACGGGACCGGCGAGCCCGCACGTGGTCCGGAATCGGCGAACGACGGCCGACCCCGAAACGGAGCCGGCACCGATCACAAGGACGAGGGATCGATCGTCCGGCACAGCAGCTCGGATTCGAAGGGCGACGACGTTTCGATCGAGGACGACGGGATCGTCCGATGGTTCTTCGGAACGGACGACGAGTCGGTCGTTCTCGTTCGGGATATCCTGAGTAGCGTCGCCATCGTCGCAGTGATCGGGCTCTTGTTGTTCGGAATCAGTGGCGTCTGGCCGCCGCTGGTCGCCGTCGAAAGCGGCAGTATGGAACCCAACATGGAGGTGGGTGATCTCATCTTCGTCGTCGCGGACGACCGCTTCGTCGGCGACGACTCGACCGGAGACACCGGCGTCGTGACACACGAGGACGGCGAGGACCACGAGAAGTTCGGCAAGGCCGGTGACGTCGTCGTCTTCGAACCCAACGGGCAGGCTCACCAGACACCGGTGATACATCGTGCACACTTCTGGGTCGAAGAGGGTGAGAACTGGGTCGACACCAGGGCCGAACCCGAGTACGTCGACGGCGCGAGCTGTGACCAGCTCCAGACCTGTCCGGCCGCCCACGACGGGTTCATCACGAAAGGTGACGCGAACCCCTACTACGACCAGTATCAGCGCGGCGGCGCGAACACCGACGTCGTCCAGCCCGGGTGGATCACCGGAAAGGCGTCGTTCCGGGTTCCGTGGCTCGGTTACGTCCGGCTCACGTTCGACTCGATCCTCGGTGGGATGCTCGCGCCGCAGCCGAGTCTCGAGACCCTCGCAGGCACGGTCGGGACGGAGAAGCCAGTCTCGAGTGCCGGAGCGGTCGGAGCGAGCGTCGGTGCGGCGGGCGTCGCCGCGGCCGGAACGGGTGCCGCGATGGCTGCGGGCCGACGGCGTCGACGGTAGCCGGCCGCGTCGCTCGAGTCGAAACGGAGGGGTTAGCGAGCGGGAAATAGTGGGATCAGCGAGCGGGAAATAGTGGGATCAGCGAGAGGGAAATAGTGGGATCAGCGAGCGGGAAATAGTGGGATCAGCGAGAGGGAAATAATGGGATCAGCGGAAGGAGGTTCGGGGTCGGAGACGAATTCGGCCCTCAGTTTTCGAACCGGGCCTGGACGAACGGCTGGATGTCGTCGATGTTGCTCAGTCGGGAGTCCGAGAGCAGGACGGCCTCGGTCTCGTCGATCGGGACCGAGAGGCTGATCTCCTTGGTCCGACCGTAGCGCCCCTTCGAGACGACGACGGCGTTGACGATGCCGAGCATGTCGAGTTCGCTGATGAGGTCGGTCACTCGGCGCTGGGTGAGGACGTCGGCGTCGATCTCCTCGCAGAGGCGCTTGTAGATGTTGAACACCTCGCCGGTGTTGATGCTGTGGACGCCGTTTTTTTCGAGCAGGATCGTCGAGAAGAGGACGAGCTTGCTCTGCGTGGGAAGGGTGCGGACGACCTCAACGACTCGGTCGAGTTCGATCTTGTCCTGGGCCTGTCGGACGTGTTTCTCGACGATCGTCTCGGCCTGGGAGCGCTCGGCGAGCTCGCCCGCCGTTCGGAGCAGATCCAGCGCGCGACGCGCGTCTCCGTGTTCTTGGGCCGCGAAGGCTGCACACAGCGGGATCACGTCGTCCGACAGTGCATCGCCCTTGAAGGCGACGTTGGCTCGGTGCTGGAGGATATCCCGGAGCTGATTCGCGTCGTACGGTGGAAAGACGATCTCCTCCTCGCCGAGACTTGACTTGACTCGGGGGTCCAGAAAGTCGGTGAACTTCAGATCGTTCGAGATTCCGATGATCGACACGCGAGAGTTCTCGAGTTCGGAGTTCATCCGCGAGAGGTTGTACAGCGTGTCGTCCCCACTCTTCTCGACGAGCTTGTCGATCTCGTCGAGCATGATGACGACGACCCGCTCGTCGTAGTCGACGGCGTCGAAGAAGACGCTGTACACCCGATCGGTCGGCCAACCGGTCATCGGCACCTCCTGGAACGACTCCTTGTCTTCCTCGAGGGAGTCGATCCGGTCCTCGACCTCCTCGCGATCGGAGAACGGCGTGGACGCGAGCGGGTGTTCCCCGTCGGCTACGCCGGCCTCCGTTGGATCTGCCGACCCCTCCGTTTCGACTGGAGAACCGGACGACGGCGACTCGGTTTCGGTTGCAAACGAAACGTGGTCGTTCGGATCGGAGCCCGCTGCGTCCTCGACGGATCCGACGGCGGAATCGTCGCGACCGTCGTTCGCTTCGTACTCCTCGAGTGCCTCGAGGCGCGCTTCGAGCGACTCGATCTTTCGGTCGATCCGTGCCTCGTTCTTCTCGATGAACTTGTTCGCGAGCTGTGCGAGTACCCGGTACTGGGTGTCGGTCACCTCGCAGTTGATGTACTCGACGTCACAGGGGACGCTGTACTTCTGGGAGGTACTCTCGAGTTCCTTGCTGACGAACTTCGCACTCGCGGTCTTTCCAGTTCCCGTCTTTCCGTAGATCAGGATGTTCGAAGGCGTCTCGCCCCGGAGTGCGGCGACCAGAATCGTCGCCATCTTGTTGATCTGGTCGGTTCGGTGGGGGAGTTCGTGGGGCGTGTAGGACGGACGCAGCACCTCCTTGTTCTCGAAGATCGGCTCGCCGCTGAGCAGGTCGTCGAACAGTCCCTGGCTCGGTTCCTCGTCGCCGATCGCCGTCTCCTCGAGCGACGTCGAGAACCCGTCGGTCTCGCCCTCGACGTCGTCGGTTCGTGGCGGCTCTGAGTTGTCGTCTGACATCCGTCGTTGGGATACCCCCTCGTTTCGTGTGGAGAGACGGACCCGAAAGCAGTGATGCAGCGTTTGAACGGCCAGTGCGGCCGATCAAGCGGAATAGCGATCGGTTTCGGATCCAGTTGATGCAAACGAAACAGAGGAACACCGCGATATTAAATTCTTCCCTTTCACTCACGTAGGATATGATTCTTTTTGGACGGATCCGGCTGCGAATCGAGTTGGTACCAGCTGCCGACTCCGGCGGTGTTTCGGATCGATTCCGGTTCCAGCGGTGAACGGAACCGTACCGGTATCAGTTCGATCCTCCGTTCGATAGAATGATACCGATACTCATGGGACTCTTCGGATGGTGACGATACTCGTGATCGGCAGCTCTCACCCGGTCAGTCGGCTGAGCGATCGGCGATTCCTGTCAGCTTCGCGATTACTCGCCGCTGGGTCGGTTCGTTCGGAGTGTTCGATTCGAAGCCAGGGTGGTGGGAATCCGGTGAGGAGAGATCGGCTCCGACGTCGAAGGAAGCCGGTCGCTCTCGAGTCGAAGAGAGGGGGGTTGGTTGCGGCGTCCCCCTCCCCACCCCTTCGTTTCAACTGGAGACCGACGAGGGAGTGGGGTGGGAGAAACGGAAAGACGGCTACAGGGGACAGAGCTCGAGGGAGTAATCCGGTGATTTCAGGAGAGGTCAAGCGATATACGGGAGGTCTGTAACGAGAGTTATGATCTTGTTGCTCAGATGGAGAGTTCAGAATTGAGCTAGTAACTAGATTGGTAGTCCTAGTAAATAGCTTCTTTTGTACCTAATACGGGTGCTGTTTCTTTTGTATGTATATAAAACCTTCCTTATCTAGAACACCCTCCCCCACCCCTCCCTTCGGAGCGCTCCAGTTGAAACGAAGGGGTGGGGGGTTCCCGACATCTCGTCCGGTTGTGTTACGCTCCCCGATGAAACGATCTGCTCTCATGACATTCTTCTCTGGGGACTACTGTTCGTCCGTTCCTCCTGTATTCCGGCGCTTTGGATGGTGTGTGTTACCTTCCTCCATACCGTTCTTTCACAATAGTCGTATTATCTACACGTCTGACGTAGGCTTAAGTGAATCCAGTTTGTAGTACGCGCAGACGCACTTCGCGGTGCCGGAGGGCCAAGGATGGGACTGTTAACAGGACTCAAAGATAGTATCTCCCGGGTTACGGATCGGTTGTTTACCGACGAGCAACCCAAACGAATCGGAATCTATGGACCGCCCAACGCTGGAAAGACGACGCTTGCGAATCGCATCGCACGGGACTGGACCGGCGATGCGGTCGGAACCGAAAGTCACGTTCCACACGAAACACGCCGCGCACGTCGAAAGGAAGACGTCGAGATCGAACGCGACGGACGGTCGGTCTCGATCGACATCGTCGACACGCCCGGCGTAACCACCAAGGTGGACTACGAGGAGTTCACCGACGAGATGGAAGAAGACGACGCGATCCGTCGGTCCCGCGAGGCCACGGAGGGCGTCGCCGAGGCGATGCACTGGCTTCGGGAGGATGTCGACGGCGTCATTTACGTTCTCGACAGCGCGGAGGATCCGATCACGCAGGTCAATACGATGCTGATCGGCATCATCGAATCCCGCGATCTGCCGGTTCTCATCTTCGCGAACAAGATCGACCTCGACGAGGCGAGCGTCAAACGGATCGAGGACGCGTTCCCCCAGCACAAGACGGTCCCGCTCTCCGCGAAGGAGGGCCAGAACATGGACGAGGTCTACGACAATATCGCGGAGTACTTCGGGTGATCAGTCGTGCCCAAGGCAACTAACCCGGACGATCCCAACGGTAATGACGGCGTACAGATCGATCTCATCAGCGGCGAGCGGATGGACACACTCGCCTCCACGGAGAAGATCCGGATGATCCTCGACGGCGTTCACGACGGTAACATCGTTATCCTCGAGGAGGGGCTCACCCCCGACGAGGAGAGCAAGCTCATCGAGATGACGATGGCCGAGATCAGCCCCGACGCCGGATTCAACGGTATCGAAATCGAGACCTACCCCAAATCGGAGACGAAGGACTCGTCGCTGCTGGGCCGGCTCATGGGGTCGAACGAGTCGGCGGCGAAGCTGACGGTGATCGGGCCCGCCAACCAGATCGAAACCCTTCACAAGGACGAAACGCTGATCAGCGCGCTCGTATCCCGTAACTAATGCCACACCAGTGTACGAACTGTGGCCACACGTTTCCGGACGGCTCGAAGGAGATGCTCTCGGGCTGTCCCGACTGTGGCGGGAACAAGTTCCAGTTCACGCCGAACTCGGACCGGAGCGCCGAGGACGGCGCCGACGGAGATGCCGACCCTGAAACGCCGGCGGCCGATTCCACCGAAGCGGAAGCCGACGGCGTCGCCTCTCGAGCGGCCGAAACCGTCCGCGGGTGGGTTTCTTCGGAGCCGACCGACGAGTCGGCTCCCGACGCCCCGGAGCCACCGGCAGCCGACCGATCGACGGCGAGCGCCGGCACGGCCGATCCCCAGTCGACCGGTGACTCTCGAGGGTCGGACCCGACTCGCAACGAGCGGTCGACGTCCCCCGGAGACCGGGACCGAGCGAGCGACGACGAGGACGACTCGTTTACCGAGTGGCCCGACTCGGCTCGTCGCCCCGAGGACCGCTCGTCGCCGTCTGCGGAGTCCACGGCCGGCAACGTCACTGACGACCGCACCGGCTCCGAACTGAACTCGAGTGACCACCGGACCGATCCGATCGCGGACGCCTCGAGCGAGCGCTCCGAGCCCGACCACGAGACGGCGGCGGTGGCGGACTCGGAGGACTCCGCGCAGGCGAGCGCCCGCAGCGAGGTCGTCCCGGCCGACGATCTCCCGACCGGTTCGGACGCAGCTGGCGAAGGTGATCCGATCACCGAGGTCGATCCCATTGACGACGGCGGGAGCGAGGAAACGCCCGATCACGGGCGGGTCGTCAGCGAGCCATCGGGTGAGCAGCCGTCGATCGAGGAACTTCGCGCGGAACTCAACGAGCAGTTCGAGAGCATCAAGATCCTCCGACCGGGCCAGTACGAACTCAACCTCATGGAGCTGTACAACCGCGACGAGTACATCATCTCGCTCCAGGAGGACGGCCGGTACGTCATCGACGTTCCGGAGTCCTGGCACGACGACGCCGACGAGTAACGCCGACCCCTTCGGTTCGACTGTAGACGGCCACCACCAGCCCTCGGGTCGCCCCTTCTTCGAGTCGAGTTGCAGTCGAACTCGGGGTGTGGCCAGCGAACGACGATCGGTCGAGAAACCCTGGCGTCTCGCGGTTTCGGCCGAGACAGATGGATTTAAGCGATGCGACCGATAGCGTCCGAACATGAGCACTGCAACCAAGGCCGTTCTCGCGACGATCACCGTGTCGGCGCTACTGTCGGCGCTGATCATCTTCCAGACCGTTCTCGTCTGATGTTCACCGCTCGAGAGCTCTCGTCCCCGGTTGCGGCGATCCGGGAGGAGCACGCTCCCGACGCAGTCGTCGTCGACTGCGATCGGGACTTCGAGACGCTCGCGCCCGCCCAGGCGGAGGACCTGGGCCTGCTCGTGGACTCACTCGAGCCGGCGACGTACCCGGCCGCGTGGCTCCCCGAGGACGCTCCGGAGCTCCTCGTCCGATACGCGAGCAGCGACTTCACGGTCGGAATGCCCGGCGACGGGAGCATCACCTGGACCCACCAGACTGACCCACCGACAGTTATCGTCAAACCCCGCGTCGAAGGGTCGCCCGAACCGTTTCTCGACTTTCTGCTCGCGGAGGCACTCGTCGAGGTCGGACTCGAGGTTCCCGAACACTTCCTCGGGTTCTTCGAAGAGGAGTACCAAAACCTCGAGCAGGCGACGGCGCTCGATCCGGCCGGCACCTACCAGATTGCCGCGGCGCTGTACGACGGCTGGACGGGGCTTCAGACGCGCGACGTGTTCGCGGCGTGGCACGAGGACGAAGGCGGAACGCATCCGGAGCTGGCCGACGCCTGGCACGACGCGGGAACCCGCCTCGAGGACCGTGTCTCGGGGCTTCCGGGTGCGGTCGCTCGCGGTGAGACCGACTTCGCGGACGCGACCGAACTGGCCTGCGCCACGATCAAACACGGTCTCGAGCTCCCGGCGCCGTTCGCCGCGCTCGACACCGACGCCTACCGGGATCACGGATCGAACTACGCGGTAACGTGGGCCAAAAAGACGTTCGACGCGCTCGAGGATTAGAACGTCGCGTCGATGCTGCCGTCCTCGTCGAGATCGATCGTGCCGTCGAACAGCGCGCGGAACTCCTCGACGAGTTCCTCGTCGTGGGGATCCTCCGAGAGGTGGAACAGCCCGACGGCGTCGTGTTCGTCGAGCAGCTCGAGAATACGGCTTGCGGCCTCGAGGGCCTGTTCTTCGCCGGCGTAGTAGGCGAGTTCGGTCACCGAGTCGAAGCTGAGCCGGAGTTTGCCGTCGTGGTTCTCGAGGAAGCCGTCGATGTGATCGACGATGCCGTCGACGTCGTCGGGCGCGGCGACGTAGTGGACGGTGTCGCTGGTCCGCCGCGAGTAGCCGCGCTCGATGGAGAGCGTGTCGAGGATCTCGGCGCGGTTCTCGTCGACGTCGTAGTACTCGAGTTTCTGTTTGGCTTCGCGCGCGGTCGTTCGAGTGGAGACGACCAGAAAGTTGTCGGTGTCGGTCTTGAGAAAATCGGTGTCGATGCGGTCGGTCTCACCGGTACTCGGATGCAACAGAAGGATGCCGGTTCCCCCGGGGACCGTCTCGGGAGTCCCCTCGATCGCCAGTTCGTACTCCATACTGCGTGACCAATTGCCGGAACCGACTTAATACTGAGGATATGTCGTCCCACAGCACGCGACGGCCGTTCCCGAACCACACCGTCGGTCCCCTCTTCGAGTCGAAACGAGGGGGAGACCGGGATCGCCGTGCTGACGGTCGGGAGCGTTCGGCCGTCGATTACACCTCCTCCTGTCGGAGGAGCACGAGCATCGAGAGCCCGGAGATCACCACCAACAGGAGGGCGGGGACGGCCGCGTACCGATAGGCCAGCGCGTCCTGTGCGCCCCAGATGATCGAGACGAGCGTGTCCATTCCGACGGGCTGGAGCATCAGGGTCACCGGTAGCTCCTTCATCGTCGTCAGGAAGACCAGGACGCCGCCGGCGATCAGCCCGGGCATGATCAACGGCAGCGTGATCCGGCGGAACGTCTCGAGACGCCCGGCGTTGAGCGTACGGGCGGCCTCGATCGTCTTGTCGTCGATCTGCAGGACCGACGATCGGACGGTGCCGACCGCCTGCGGAAGGAACCGGACGACGTACGCGAACACGAGCAGGGCGACGCCCTCCCGGTAGAACGAGGGAAGGGTCCTGGTCCCGAGGAAGACGAGTGCAAGTCCGATGACGACGCCGGGGACGGCAAAGCCGACGTAGGTCGCTCGCTCGAGGATCCGCGAGACGAGCGAGTTCGACCGACCGGAGTAGTACGCGACCGGTAGCGCGAAGAGGCACGCGACCAGCGCGGCCAGCAGGGCGAGGTACACCGAGTTGAACGCGAACTCGGGCTGGAACTCGAGTGACGGAATGGGATCGCCCTCGCTGCGGAACAGCCAGTTCGTGAAGATCGCGACCGGGACGACGAGCGTAAGAAAGCCGATGAACGAGACGAACCCCATCGCCGGCCACTTCCAGCGGCCGAGGCGAACGACGCTCCCTTTCGCCGTCCCGCCAGCGACGTCCTCGTCGCGGCCAATGCCTGCTTCGATGACGAGCACGATCGCAACGATCGCGATCAGCTGTAGCGCGAGCAACGCCGCGTACTCGACGGCGAAGTTGCTGAACTCCCAGTAGATCGTGCTCGTGAAGACGTCAGCCTGCATGAACGCCGGTGTTCCGAAGTCCGAGATCGCATAGAGGGCCGCGAGCAACGCGCCGGCCGCGATTCCCGGCCGAATCTGCGGGAACGTGACGCGACGGAACGCCTCGAGGGGGCCGGCGTTGAGCGTCCGAGCCGCGTCGACGAGCGAGTTGTCCATCGACAGCAACGCGGCACGGGTCGTCAGGAACACGTAGGGGTAGGTGTACAGCGTGATGATCAACACCGCTCCCGACAGTCCGTCGACGCGCGGGATCGTCGCGCCGAACAGCGTATCGACTTCGCCGCCCGGACCGAACATCCCCGCGAACGCGATCGCGCCGATGTAGCTCGGGATCACGAGCGGCAGCGCGGCGACGATCGTCCAGAGTCGAGGGTACGGGAGGTCCGTTCTCGTCGTCAACATGGCGAGTGGAACGCCGAGCAGGATCGAAAACACGGTGACGAGCACCATCAGCGTGATACTGTTGAACGTGATCCAGGCCGTCCGCGAGGAGACGACGAGATCGTACGCGCGCGTAGCCTCGACCGTCGTCGCCTGCCAGAACAGCCAGAACATCGGGGAGACGACGAGAAACGCGACGAGACCGCTCAGAAGTGCCAGGATCGTCATCGAACGGTCGGTGTTCCCGAGTCGATCCTGTACCGACTCGAGTCTCCGCGAGGAACCGAGATAGTCCGTAGGTAGTTTCATTGTAGATTGTCTGCCCGGATCGGCGGAGCCGTGGACGTGGTCGGCCCTTGGAGCTAGGCGCTCCTAAATCCCCCGAAGCGTTCCGAGGTGTGGGAAGCCGAAAAGCGGCAACCACGACGTCTCTGACTGAGTTTGCGCTCGTAGCCGCGTCAGACTGTCATCCCTTCCTCGCTGAGGAGGTCCTGGGCCTCCTCGAGATCCATGTCGAAGTCGCTCAAGTCGAACTCCGGCGGCTCGAGCTCCTCGAGGTCGGGGAGGTCGCCGACGTAGTCGACGCCCTCGACGACGGGGTACTCGCCGTTTGCGTCCATCATGAACTCCTGGCCCTCCGCGGCCAGCAGATGCCGGACGAACTCCGCGACGAGCTCCGGATTCTCCACGTCGTTCGTGACGCCGACGCCCGCGACGCTGAACAGACAGCCGGGATCGTTCTCGGTGAACGTTACGTCGATCGGCGCGTCGGGGTCCTCGTTGAGGATACGGGCGGCGTAGTAGCTGTTTCCGAGTGCGACGACCGGGTCGTCGTCGCCACCCCTCTCGATGGCTTCCGCCTGGTCGGAGCCACCCGAGAACAGCTGGATGTCCTGGTCCTCGACCATCGCTCGGACCCACTCGCGAGTTTCCTCCTCGCCCTCGAGTTCGACCATCGCCTGGATGAACCCCCGGAAGGTTCCGGAGTTGGGACGCGTCGAAATGATCCCCTCGAATCGGTCGTCGGTCGCAAACTCCATGATATCGGTCGGAAAGTCGTCGCCGTCGCCGTCCCAGCGTTCGGTGTTGTACAGAATCGAGCGAACCCGACCGGAGACACCGGTCCAGTAGCCGTCCGGTTCGCGGTAGCTCTCCGGAACGGCGTCGACGACGTCCTCGGGCAGTTGCTGGACGGCACCCTCGTGCTCGAGCTCGGCCAGCGCGCCCGGATCCTGTGAGTACATCAGATCTGCCGCGACCGCGTCGCCTTCCTGGAGGATCTGGTTGACCTGCACGTCGTTGTCGTCGTAGTCGACGTTGAGCGTCAGCCCGTCGTACTCCTCCTCGAGCGCGACGAAGACGGGATCGATCTGGTCTCGGGTGCGCCCGGAGTAGATCGTCAGCTCGCCCTCGAGGTCGCCGAGGTCGTCCCAGGAGACGGCCTCGGAGTCGACCGACGCCTCGCGGGGACCGACGTCGGCGACCGCCCCGGCGCTTTCGCCGTCGTCGCCGAGACAGCCTGCGAGTCCCGCGAGCCCTGCGACCGACACCCCCGTCGCCGCGAGAAATCGTCGCCGTCCGGTCGCCGTTCGCTGCGTTCGATCGTCGTCTCGCTGGTGCATATCTAGTTTTAGGTTGACCTAAAACACTAATACCTTCCGATTGTTCCCGTCAGAAGGACCGAGAGGTCGGGGTAGCTACCGCTTCCCGTTTGGCCCGAATCCGATGCCCACGGATTTCGGCCAGCCTAAACCTCCACGTCGATCTTTTTAGGCCAACCTAAAGAGCCTGTCGGTGACTTCCGGCACTGAGAGCCGAACCGGTTTTGACCCTCTGGAGGAAACGAGTCGGTATGAGCGTACGCGAGGAGTTCGACGAGTGGGCTACGAGCGGTCGCGACAGGGGAATGGAGGAACGGCACTGGCACACCGCCAAACACGCGCTCGCGCGGATGCCCGTCGAACCGGGCGATACGGTTCTCGACCTGGGCTGTGGTAGCGGCTACGCCGGTCGTGCGCTTCGAGACACCAAAGACGCCGGTCGGATCTACGGACTCGACGGCTCACCCGAAATGGCACACAACGCTGCGAGCTACACCGACGATCCGCAGGTCGGCTACGTCGTCGGCGACTTCGGCGCCCTACCCTTTGCCGATGACTCGATCGACCACGTCTGGTCGATGGAGGCCTTCTACTACGCCGCCGACCCCCACGAGACCCTCGAGGAGATCGCACGCATCCTCCGACCGGGCGGCACGTTCTACTGTGCGGTCAACTACTACGAGGAGAACGTCCACTCCCACGAGTGGCAGGACAACATCGCCGTCGAGATGACCCGCTGGGACCGCGACCAGTACCGCGAGGCGTTCCGTTCGGCGGACCTCTCGGTCGCCGAACAGGACAACGTCCCCGACCGAGAGATCGCGATCCCCAGCGAGGCGGAGTTCCCGCTCGAGGACTGGGACACCCGCGAGGCGATGGTCGAGCACTACCGGGAGTACGGCACCCTGCTCACGGTCGGGGTCGCCCCCTGATTTCGGGTCGACGCTCCGGCCGAACCCCTTGATTTCCACTCGAGCGTTCGGGCGCTCCCTCGGTTGTCTACCCGGGGCGATAGATTCCTTTCCGGGACGGCGGCCAACGACGACGAGACGACCGCCGAAGCGCCGATCGATCGTGACGGTACGGACGAGAACGACACCGACCGATCCGCAGCAAAACGCGACGAGAGCCACGGCCCCCTGCCCGAACAACGCGAACGTCGCTGTCGGCGTCCGTGCTGTACGGCGGTCTCACCGCCCCCAGTGAGTAGCGCTACTCGAACCGCTCGCCCGCCGGAATCGTCACCTCGAGCCAGTTCTCTTCGGGAGGCAGGGGACAGTCGAACGTCTCGCTGTAGGCACAGAACGGCGTGTACGCGAGGTTGAAGTCGACGACCAGCTCGTCGCCGGTTTCGAGATCCCGCTCGGCGGCCAGCTCCATATATCGCCCGCCCTCGTAGGTCTGCTGGCCCGTCGTCTTGTCCCGGAATGGGACGAAGTAGGGCTCCTCGTTCGGGCTCTCGAGTTGGTAGGCTGCCAGCTCGAACGCGCCGTCCTCGAGGTCTTCGTCCTCGCGATCCAGCTCGAACTCGAGCGTCGCCGCACGGAGGTAGCGCATCTCTCGACCCGCCGTGGTGTCCATCAGGACGACCTCCGGATCGTCGTGAGCGGTTACGGTCGCGGTCACCCGATAGGTCGGATCCGGCTCGAAGTAGTCCAGGCCCTCGAACGCCTCGCGGTCCTCGGGTGGTATCGGCGACTGGGGATGTTCGGCGAAGAAGTCGTCCTTCTCGGCGCGCTTTGTCTCGAGTTCCGCGCGCCACTTCTCGACGTCGATCGAATCGCTCATGCGGTCGGTTGTGCAGCGAGACTGGAAGGCGTTGCGTTTGACAGACGGGAGACTTACCCCACGAACGATAGCCGCCGCTGACAGCCAGTTCATGCGCTTGATCGCACGGGGGAAGCGCAGTCCGAACGAACAGCGTAAGCGAGGACCAGGGGACGGCGAACGGGGGGACGGAGTGACTCGCGAGCTGCAGATCCGGGTGTCGCAGTCCAGTCGTTACCTCCCTCCCAAGACAGATTGGCACGTCCAGACCGGGCCAGGAGCCGAAGCTCCGACACCACGGCTAACCAGACAATCAGCGTGCCCTTTCGGGGGTGGTTCCTCGAGTAAGTACGCTGTACTCTGGTCCGGACCGGGACGGATTAGTCGCGTCTAATAATCTGTGTAGAAGCACAAACTATTTTAATTGGTGTGGCGGAATGCGAGCTAATGACAGATCTCTCGACGACGACTCAGCCTCGCTCTACGCGTCGGACGGTCCTCGCTGCGGGGGTCGGAACGCTCGCCGCGGGTATCGCGGGCTGTCTCGACGAGGATCCCCAGGAGGACAACGGTGTCGACGGCGACGATATAGCAAGTGAAGACGACGGAGGCGGGGGAGACGACACGTACACTGTTGCCGCCGGAATGCCAGCGCTCTGGGATTTCACACGGGAGGTCGGCGGCGATCACGTGAACGCCGTCGATCTGGTTCCGACCGGCGAGCACGGCCACGACTACGAACCCGGGCCGGGGATCGTCGAGGAGATCGAGGAGGCCGACGCGTTCGTCTATATGCGGGAGTTCGCCGGCTGGATGGACGACGCCGTCGCGGAGCTCGAGGGCGACGACAGCGTCGCCGTCATCGACGCCTCCGCGGGGATCGAGTTCTTCGACAGTCCTGCCGAAGACGACGACGAACACTGGTGGATGGATCCCGTCGAGTGTCAGAACGGCGTCGACAACATCGCAGCCGGCTTCGCGGAGCTCGATCCCGACCACGCCGACGAGTACAACGAGAACGCGACCGCGTTCAGCGAGGACCTCGAGGAGATCCACGAGAAGTTCGAGGAGCTTGTCGATCGCGCGACTCTCGACGAAATCGTCATCGGCACCCACGACTCCTTCCAGTGGTGGAACCGCCGATACGACATCGACGTCTACTCGCCGATCGGCACGTCGCCGGACGGAGAGGCGTCCGCACAGGACATCGAGGAGGTCGAAAACCACATCGAGGAGTACGGGATCGAGCACGTCCTCTACGACGTCGGCGAGCCGGCCCACCTCGCCGAATCGATCGCCGACGAGACGGGCGCGGAGGTGCTCCCGATCTCGCCGGTGGAGACGCAACTCGACGAAACCACGGAGGTCGGGGACGTCGAGATGGAGTCCGACTGGGGGTACGTCGCCCACTACCAGGAGATCAACTTCCCGTCGCTCGAGCGAGCCCTCCAGACAGCATAAGAGTTAGCAGCCTCGAAAGATTTGGATAGCTCGAGAGCAAAAACTGGTTATCAACCTCAAATGAACGCTGCAATAGCCGCCGAGAACGTTACCTTCGCCTACGACGACCAGCCCGTGATAAAAGACGTCTCCCTCACGGTCGAAGCCGGCGACTTCCTGGGGCTGATCGGACCGAACGGCTCCGGGAAGACGACCCTGTTGAAGATCCTGCTGGGACTGCAGACGCCGGATACGGGAACGGTCGAGCTGTTCGGCACCGACGCGACGTCGTTCGACGAAGGGACCCGACTCGGCTACGTCTCACAGCAGTCCTCGGAGGCCGACACGACGATGCCGATCTCCGTCCGTGAGGTCGTACGGATGGGACGGTACGCCCACGCTGGCCTCTCGCCTCTCACGTCGGACGATCATCGGATCGTCGACGACGCCCTCGAGCAGGTCGGTATCGTCGACCTGGCCGACCGGCAGATCAGCTCGCTCTCGGGCGGACAGAAACAGCGGACGTACATCGCTCGCGCGCTCGCGTCCGAAGCCGATCTGCTGGCGCTCGACGAGCCGACGGTCGGCGTCGACGCCGACTCGCGGGACGCGTTCTACGATCTGTTACACGAACTCAACGAGGCAGGGATCACGATCGTCCTGATCGAACACGATATCGGCGTCGTCACCGAGCACGCCGATACGATCGCGTGTCTCAACCGCGAACTCTACGAGCACTGCGGTACGGAACGGTTCCTCGAAACCGACGCACTCGAACGCGCGTTCAGCTCGGCGCGAGCAGCGCGGTCGACAAGCGTTGCCTCCGGAGACTGACGATGAACGACGATACGTTCCGGTCCCGGCGCGGGCTGGCTGTTGCCGCGGTCGGTGTTCCTGC
Source organism: Natronococcus sp. A-GB1 (assembly GCF_029688845.1). Classification (GTDB taxonomy): domain Archaea; phylum Halobacteriota; class Halobacteria; order Halobacteriales; family Natrialbaceae; genus Natronococcus. Next base: position 93,303 of record NZ_JARUKW010000002.1, read on the forward strand.
GGCGGTGATCGCTACCGCCGCGTTCGTCTACTGGGCTTTCCCGCCGCTTTTCGACGCGTTCTGGGGAACGACGTGCGGAGCGATCGACTCCTGGCTGGTCTGTAGTACGTTCCTTCAGCACGGCTTTACGGTCGGCGTTCTCGTCGGGATCGCCGCACCGCTCGTCGGCGCCTATGTCGTTAACCGGCAGATGGCGCTCATCGGAGAAGCTCTCGCTCACACCGCGTTCGGCGGCGTGGCGATCGGACTCGTGGTCGGCGCGAGCGTCGAGTGGCTGAACTATCCGCTGGTCTTCGCGCTGATCGCCGCCGTCCTCGCCGCGCTCGGGCTCCAGTATCTCGCCGTGACGACGGACGCCTACGCCGACGTTCCGCTGGCGATCATCCTGACCGGCGGGTTCGCCGTCGGGGTCGCCGTCATCTCCTACGGCGAGGGTGTCGCGTTCGGTCGCGAGATCGAGAGCTACCTGTTCGGCAACATCCTGTTCGTTCCCTTCGAGAACGTCCAGCTGATGGTCGCGCTCACGATACTGGTCGTCGGAATGGTGGGGCTAACCCACAAGCAGTTGTTGTTCATCACGTTCGACCGCGAAGCGGCGCGACTGGCTCGGATCAACGTCTGGTTCTACGATACGCTCCTGATCGTCGTGACGGCGCTGGTCGTCGTCGCGGCGATGCAGATCCTCGGTGCAATCCTCGTCGCCGCGATGCTCGTCGTTCCCGTCGCGGCCGCAATGCAACTGACGAGCAACTTCAACCACGGCCTCGTCCTCTCGATTCTGTTCGGCGAGATCGCGGTTCTCGCCGGCATTTTCTCCTCGTACTACCTCGACATCGCGACCGGACCGGCGATCGTTCTCGTCGCGATTCTGGTCTACGTATTTGCAATCGTCAACGACAGGTAGCGTCAACCAATGAGTAACAACACAAACGGAATGAATGCTATCAAAGAGGTGACCTGAATCCGTATGTGGCCCTGGGAACACGCGATCATGGGATACGTCGCGTACTCGCTGTTTTGCCACGCCTACTACCGCGACTCGCCCGGCGGACTCGAGGCGTTCGCGGTCGTCTTCGCCTCCGTCCTTCCGGATCTGATCGACAAACCGCTGGCCTGGGAGTACGGCATCTTCGAGGTCGGCTACGCGATCGGTCACTCGATCTTCTTCGCCGTTCCGCTGTCGATCGCCGTCGGCGCGATCGCCCGGTCGTACGGGCGTTCTCGAGCCGGACTCGCGTTCGCCGTCGGCTACCTCCTGCATCTCCCCGCCGATATCGTCGACGGCTACGTCCGGGACGATCACCTCAGCTTCTGGATCGTGCTGTGGCCGTTCCAGCCGGACGAGGTTCACCACCACGCTCACGAGCACACCGGGTTCGCCGACCAGTTCTTCGTCCTCCTGGGGAACTACCACCAGGAGCTGTTCTCCGACGACCCGTCGACGTACGCCCTGGCCATGCTCGGTGCGACCGGGTTTGCCGCCCTGCTGTGGCTCTACGACGGCGCACCGGTCCTCCGCGAGTCGGTCCTCGCGGTCAAGCGCGGACTCGAGCGATCGGTCGAGCTGGTAACCGACTCCCGGAGCCGCTGACGCGAGCGGGCGTCGGTCCTCCCTCCCGAGGTTTATATCCGAAGCCGCGGCTACGGTTCGTCAACGCTATGAGCGACCGACGATGAGTACGGCAGGAATGACCGACTGGCGCTCGATCTTCGGCCACACCCAGCCCTACGACGAGCAGGTCGACGGGATCGAGACCGCTATTGAGACGGCTCGAGACGGCGGCTACACTGTCGTCGAGGGTGCCTGTGGGACCGGGAAGACGATGATCGCGCTCACCGCTGGGATCGACCTCGTGCGCGACCCCGACACCGACTACGAGCGCGTCCTCGTCCTCACGAGCGTCAAACAGCAGCTTCGCCAGTTCGAGGCCGACCTCGAGACGATCAACGAGAACCTGCCCGACGACTGGAATCCCGTCTCGGGACTGACGCTCGTCGGGAAGGCCGACGTCTGTCCGTACAACCGCGCCGGTGCAGGAGGAATCGACGACGGCAACGTCTACGATCGCTGCGAGAGCCTGCGCGAGCGCACCCGCGACCTCACGGGCGAGGGCGGCGAGACGACCCCAGGGACGCTGACCGCCCGCGCCCGCCAGCAACAGACGGGCCTCGCCGACAGCGGATCGACGGGACCGACGGGGCGATTTCTCGAGACCGCGGGCGAAACCGCGGCCTACCCGCCGGAGATGCCGACCTACGGCGACGGCGGCGCGGTCGGCGCCGAGACGGAGTACTGCCCGTTCTACGCCCAGTACCTCGAGGACCTGCCCGACGAAGAGAGCGACAGCGATGCGGCCGAGGCGGTTCCGTTCGATTTCACGAGTACCGGGATGTTGACTCCCGACGATCTCGTCTCGCGCTCGGTCCGCAACGGCACCTGCCCACACTCCGTGATGGGCGCGGCGTTAGGCCACGTCGAGCTCGTCCTCGGCAACTACTACCACGCGTTCGATCCGACCACGACGACCGCCTTCACGGGCGCCCTGCTCGACGACTCGACGTTCGTCGTCTGCGACGAGGCCCACATGCTCGAGCCGCGCGTGCGAGATCTGGTCAGCGACGGCGTCGCGGACCAGCGCCTCCGGGACGCCGAGACGGAGCTCTCTCGAGTGCTCCAGCCGATCAGGTTCGAGCGTGAGGGACGGGAGGCCCAGGGCGGTTCGAAGACCGCTGACGCCGACCTCGTGCGGGGCGAACTCGAGGACAGCGACGTCTCTTTCGAGGAGCTCTCCCGCACCCTCGAGTTCGTTCGTGACCTCCGGGAGGAACTCGACCGTCGCGTCACCGCCTACCTCGACCGGAACCATCGGGGGTGGCAGTCGAACCCGACCGAGCTCTCGGACGCCGAGATCCCGCTCCGCGACCCGCAGGAGCCCGCCGTCGACGAACTCACCGAGTGGGCCGCCGACGCGGGCTACAGCGACGCCGTCTGGGTCCGGGCCGAGAACGTCGGCGCCGTCGTCGAGCGCGTGTTGAACGAAGCCGAAGACGAGGACCGAACCCGCGCGGCGCCCGCTGTGGGTCGCGTTCTCGGCGAGTGGTACCGTCGCGATCACACCGACTACTTCCGGGAGATCGAGCTCGAGCGCACCTGGGACGAGACCGAGCCGACCGACTCCTGGCGGCGGGCCTACACTGCTCGCCTCGCCCTGCACAACTGCGTCCCCAGCGACGCCATCGGCGATCGACTGGCGGCGTTCGGCGGCGGAATCCTGATGAGCGCGACCCTCGAGCCAGTCGACGCGTTCACCGAGGTGACGGGACTCGACTACCTCGCCGACGAGGAGGACCGTCCGGTCGTCGAACGTCGCTACGGCCTGCACTTCCCCGAGGAGAACCGCGAGAGCTTCGCGGTGGCCGCGCCGAAGTTTACCTACGACAACCGGGGTCGACCCGGCGAGACCAACCCGACGCGCACCCACTACGCCGACGCCGTCGCGAGGGTCGCCCGGCTCCCCGGCAACGTCCTCGTCGGGATGCCCAGCTACGCGGAAGCCGAGTGGATCGCGGGCGCCCTCGAGGGCCGGATCGACAAACCCGTCCTGCTCGACGCCGCGAGCGACGACGAGACGACCCAGTCGCTCAAGAACGACTTCTTCGCGGGCGAGGGAAAGGTACTCGTCACGAGTCTGCGGGGGACGCTCACCGAGGGGGTCGACTACAGCGGCGACCGTCTCTCCGCCGCCGTGGTCTGTGGCGTCCCGATCGTCAACACCTCGAGCCCACGAACGACGGCCGTCCGTCGGGCCTACGACGACGCCTTCGGTGACGGGTTCGAGTACGCGCTGACGATCCCGGCGGTCCGGAAGACCCGCCAGGCCGTCGGACGGGTCATCCGCTCGGCCGAGGACGTTGGCGTGCGAGTGCTGCTCGACGAGCGCTACGCGCGGGACAGCTGGGACTCGGTGCGGGAGTACCTCCCCGACGACGGCGAGTTCCAGCCCGTCAGCTCCGACATGCTCGAGGTGGGTCTCGACCGGTTCCGGTCGCGGCTCTAATCGCTCCCGACCGAGCGAACCCGATGTTGGCCGTCGACGATATCGGTCGGCACTCGACTTACGGCGATTTCCGCACCGTGACGGTTCTGGTCGGCGTCTCCGCGTATAGCGAGTACAGCAGGACCGCACAGCCGCCGGCGGTGAACGAGCTCTGGACGGCGACCCCGAGCGCGATCCGACCGGCGACGAGGTGGACGGCTCCACCGAGAACCGATCCGGCGACGAGCAGCCCGAATCCGACGGCGACCGCCCGGAGGGGTCCGGCACCGGTCCGTCGGAACGCACGGTAAGCGAGGACGGCGACCGCGCCGCCGGTGAGCAACGTTGCCGTGTTTGCGGCTGCGATAAGGACGCTGTATTCGTTCATGGGACCTCGCTTCCCGAGCGGGAGTACCGCTCGAGAACGCGTTCGTTCGCCGCTGGGTCACGCGAGTACTTCAGTCGGGTGGCCGGTTCCCACTCGAGTGGAACCGTTCGGGTCCGTTACTCCGCGATCGTCTCCGCCCACTCGTCGACCCACCGCTCGAGGTCGGAGCGGAGTCGATCGTACCCGACCGAGACGGGGTCTGACGGAACCGCCGCGGTCTCCTCGAACGGTTCGTCCAGATCGAGGAACGCTCGGCTGAGCGCCGGCATCGCGGAGTGGCGCTCGGCGAACGCGGCCTGAACGTCGCTCGAGAGCAGGAAATTCAGGAAGTCGTAGGCGAGATCTACCTCCTCGGCGTCCTCGAAGACGGCCGCGCCGATCGGCGTCTCGTACCCCTGTTCGTTCGGGAAGGCGAGCTCCCAGTCGTCGGTCTCCCACCCCTCGCGCTCGGCGAAGGCGGCGTCGGTCGAGTAGCCGACCGTGAGCGGGCGATCGCCGTCGGCGAACGCGGTCGTCGACGCCACCCAGTCGTCGACGAGCTCGAGTCCGTTCTCCTCGAGGTCGCCCCAGTAGCGGCGATAGCCGTCGTCACCGACCGCCTCGACCGTCCAGAGCAGGAAGGCGAGGCCGGCGTCGGAGCGATCGGGACGCGGGGCGAGCAGGCGTTCCTCGTACTCGTCGTCGAGCAGGTCGGTGAGTTCGTCGGGTCCGTCGAGTTCGCTCTCGTCGTACCACAGACAGCTATATCGGACGCCGACCGGAACGGCGCGTCCCGAAGGATCCCCGAACTCGAGGCCGTCCCGGATTCGCTCGGTTGTCGGAAGCCGATCGGCACCGGGTTCCCGAAACAGGGAGTGCGACGCGAGGTCGGCGTCGAGTCCGGCGAGATCCGGCGGCGTGAGCCCGAGGTAGACGTCGGCGTCGATCTCTGCGTTCTGCTCGGCTCGTCTACGGTAGTGGTTCAGACCGGCCTCCGGAATCGTCCACTGAAGTTCGGCGTCGGGGAACTCCTCTTCGAAGGCCTCCTTGATCCACTCGCCGACGGCCCGCTCGCCGACGACCATCGACTCGGTCGTCGCTACCCGGAACGTCCCCTCGAGGTCGGGCTCGTCCGGCTCGGTGTCGTCGCGCTCGGTCGCGTCGGTCGCCTCCTCGTCCTCGTTCTCGCCGTCTTCGTCGTCATCGTCCTCATCGTCGTCCCCGACGGGGGAGGAACAGCCGGCCATCCCGGCGAGCGCTCCGACGCCGACGGTCCGCACGACCGAACGCCGATTCATGCTGGGAGCCACACACCGTGTCGTCTTAAGCGCCGGGATCGTCCGTCGGATACCGAGGGGGCGCCCATCACAGAAAGGCTTTGACGGTCGACGGCGATCGGCCCCTGTGACAGCCACCACGAACTCACCGCGGCGGCGCCACGTGCTCGGCGGCGTCGTCGCGGTCCTCGGCCTGCTGACCGGCGCGATCCTGCTCGAGGTGCTCGGAACGATCCTCTTTGCGCTGACGGTCGCGTACGTGCTGGTGCCGGTTCAGGCGTGGCTGGTCAGGCGCGGCCTCGGCGAGTGGACCGCCACCGTCGGCGCGACGCTCGTCGGGTTCGTGAGCGCAACGGCGGTGTTCGCGCCGATCGTCCTCACGCTGTACTTCCGGGTCGACGAGGTGATCGCCCTCGTCGAGGGCGTGCCGGCCGAGATCCCGGTGACGGTTCTCGAGATGACGTACACGATCGAGACGCGGGAGGTCCAGGCGCTCGCGGTCTCGTTCCTCCGCGACGTGGCCGTTTCGCTGGCCTCTTCCCTCCCCGTCCTCGCGATCAAGTTCGCGCTGTTCGTCATCCTGCTGTTCGCGCTGCTGTACAGGGGCGACGCCGCCGCGCGCGCCGCGATCGCGCCCGTCCCCCGCGAGTACAGAGGGATCGTTCGAGCGCTCGCTATCCGGGCTCGAGAGACGCTGTACGCGATCTACGTGCTGCAGCTCGCGACGTCGGTGACCTCGCTCCTGATCGGCTACCCGCTGTTTCACCTGCTTGGCTACGAGATGGCGTTCACCCTCGCGCTGTTCGCCGCGATCTTGCAGTTCGTGCCGATCATCGGTCCGAGCCTGTTGATCACGCCGATCGCGCTCTACCACGTGGCCGCGGGCGACCTCATCGCGGCCGCGCTGGTCGGCGTCCTCGGCATCACGCTCGTCGCCTGGCTGCCCGACATCGCCGTCAGACCCCGCCTCGCCCGTCGCTCGGCCGGGCTGCCTGGAAGCCTATACTTCGTCGGTTTTACCGGCGGACTGTTCACCCTCGGTGCGATCGGGATCGTCGTCGGCCCGCTGATCGTCGCGATCTTCGTCGAAGCCGTCGAGCTACTCGCCGACGAGGTCAACGGGGACGTGAGCCTCGCGGAGCTCGCACCGCCGGAGCTCGAGGACGGCACGCGAGCACCGAGTGCCGACGTGGAGTCCGAGGCTTCGACGGACGACTGATCGGATCGAACCAGCCAACACGCCTTTCTCCCTGCTCGTCGTCCATCCACCATGGCCAGTGGCCGAACGATCATCAACGCGATCATCGGGGCCGTCGTCGGAATCGTCCTCTCCTTTATCCCCTTTTCGACGGTCGTCGGCGGCGCTGTCGCCGGTTTTCTCGAGGGGCCGGACGACCGGGACGGGGCGATCGTCGGCGCCCTCGCGGGCGCGATCACGTTCGTCCCGATCGCCGCCGTCGCGGTGCTGGGAATCGGCTTCGTCGGATTCGGGTTCGGCGTCGCCGCGGCACCCGCGGAGGGGTTTGCGTTCGTTATCCTGTTGATCCTCGTCGGGGTCCTGTTCGCGTTCGTCTACACCGTCGGCCTGTCGCTGCTTGGCGGGTACCTCGGGGCCTACCTCGCGCGGGAGTACCCCGGAAAACACGCGCGAACGCGGGAGACGTTTGATGGGAGGCGACGGGAGCCGGCCTCCCGTTCCGGGACCCGACCGCGCGAGCGGGACGCGGAGAGGGCCGACCGATCCGAATCGGACCGACCGACGCGAAACGAACCGGCCGACGGACGCGAGGACGACGACCTCGATCCGTCGCGATGGCACGAACCTGAACCCCGGGATCGTGAGCGAGACGAGTAGCCGCCGCTAGGTGAATTCGAAGAGCGCCGACGTCCGGTCGTCCTCGTGGCCCGTGAGATACAGCGCCCCCGACTCCACGGCGGGGCCGCTCGTCGGCCTCGCGTCGCCGTCGTACTGCCACTCGAGCTCGCCGCTTTCGGCGTCGAACGCGCCGATCGTCTCGCCACTCCCCGATCCGGAACCCCGGTCGCGACGCACTCGAGCGAAGATCAGCCCGGAACCGATCACGGGTCCGGCCGCGTACGACGAGGCGCCTCGCTCCGATCGCCAGACGCGGTCACCCGAGTCGGGATCGACGACGGAGATCGCACCGCCGATATCCGACGCGCAGACGATCCCGTTCCCGACGGCGACGACGTCGACCTCTCGATCGGCGACCTCGGTTCCCCACCGGACGGTGCCGTCGGTATCGACCGCGATCACCGTTCCCGACCCCGTCCCGACGTACACGACGTCGTCCGTGACAGCCGGTCCCGCCGTAATCTCGTCGTCGGCGTTGGCCCGCCAGCGGACGCCGCCGGTCTCGTCCTCGAGCGCGTGGAGTGTCGCGTCGCCGCCGCCGAGGTAGATCGTCCCATCCCGGCTCGCGGGGGTCGCCGTCGGTCGCACGCCGATCGGTTGCTCCCAGCGTCGGTCGCCGTCCTCGAGGTCGTGGGCGGCGAGGCCGAGCGGCGTACTCACCAGTGAGAGATCTCCGGTGACGGTCGGGTCGGACCGAAACTGTCCGAACCGAACCGACTCCTCGGTTCGCCAGCGCTCGTCGCCGTCGCGATCGAACACCCGGAGCGAGGACCGGGAGCCGATCAGAACTTCGTCCTCGGTTACGGCGGGCGCCGTCCGCGACTCGAACTCCTCCGGTGCAGCAGTCCACTCCCGCTCCCCGGTTTCGGCGTCGACCGCGAACAGCTCCTCGTCCAAGTCCGACGCGACGACGGTCCCGTCCCGAACGACCGGGTGAACGTGACCGATATGGGTTTTGTACGATTCGGTCCACGAGATCGATAGTGGCGGTTCCGGCGTCGCTTCCGGGGGAACGGCCCGCGTGTTCGCCGGATCGCCGTGGACGACGGACCACGACGTTCGGTTCGGGGCCAGCGACGGGTCGACGCTCACCTCGCCGTCGAACGTCTCGAGGTCGCTCGAGTCGCGGCCGAAACAGCCCGCGCCCGTAGCCGTTATCGCGCAGGCGCCCACCGCGAGGACGGCTCTACGACGCATCGTCACCACCGAACTTCGCGAGCCGTCCCCATCGAGTGGTCGCGTAGAGCGCGCCGTTCGCGACCGCTTGGCCGTCGGTCGGAAGCTCGCGGCCGAACCACCCGCCTTCGAAGTAGTCGCTCTCCTCGTCGTCGCCGATCTCCCCCCACCGGTGGTCGCCGTCCTCGCGATCGAGCGCGCCGAACCCGACGAGGACGCGGTCGCCGACGACGACCGGGGCACCCGTGATCGGCGTCCGATCGGTTCCGCTCGAGGACTCGTCGTCGTCCGGGGCGAGGTTCACGTGGCGCCACCGCTCCTCGCCGGTGTTTCGATCGACCGCGTAGGCGTTCTTGGCGCCGAGGTATACCGCGTCCTCGTCGACGGTCGGCGAACTCGTCTCGTCGACGCCGGTCGCGAAGGTCCACTCGTGGCTTCCGTCGTCGATCGACCGTGCCTGTAGCTCGCCGGGAACGGCGACGTAGATGGCCTCCTCGGCGACGGCGGGAGAGGGAAACGTGCTGGAACGGACGGGATCCTCGAGTTCGATCGCCCACCGCTCCGATCCGGACTCCCTGCCGAGTCCGCGAACGAACACCGTCCAGGGAGGCGGGTCGTCGCCCGACCCTGTCAGTACGACGACCGTCTCGTCGCCCACTGCGGGTCGCCCGGTCGCCCGATGCTCGTCTCCCAAGCCGAGTCGATCACGGATCCCCTCCTGTCGGTCGTCCCAGCACCGCTCTCCGGTGTCGACGTCGACGGCGAAGACGCGCCCGTCGTCGGTCTGGACGTAACACCAGCCGTCGGCGACCGCGGGCGTGCGAACCGCCGCGCCGAGGTCCGTCTCCCAGACGACGTCGCCGCCGCGGCGCTCGAGTCGGGTCAACGTCCCGTCGCCGTCGCCGACGACGAGGCCGTCGCCGACGAGCGCGGGCGCCCCGCTCGGATCCGAGAGCGAGTGTTCCCACTCGAGTTCGCCGGTGGCCTCCTCGAGTGCGAACACCGCGCCCTCGTCGTCCTGTTCCGGGGGAAATCGGTCGTCGGGAGCAGACAGGCCGTAGACGACGTAAACTCGCTCGTCGTCGACGACGGGGCCGCTGGCGACGCCCCCGTGATCGTCGTGCTCCCAGGCGTCGAACCGCCAGCGTTCGAGCGGGTCGTCCGGCGGCGAATCGCCGTCGGGGTCGAGGCCGGTGTTCGCGGCGTCGAACCCGGGCATCGGCCAGCCCTCGGGCGGCGGATCGGCGTCCGTTCGGGGCGGACACTCCTCGCCGAGGCAGCCGGCGACGCCGGCGGTGCCGGCTCCGCAGACCGCCGCGAGGACGTGTCGGCGTTGCATACTGTTCGATTGCCAAACTGTAACTATATGCTTTGTTGGTCGGCCGGTCACTCGTACCGGAGCGCGTCGATCGGATCCGTCCGGGCCGCTCGCCAGGCGGGGTACAGCCCGGAGAGGATCCCCACGAGGACGCCGACGGCGATCGCGAGCGCGACGTACTCGAGGGGGTAGACCAGCGGCAGGTCGATGTACCACGCGCCCAGATAGCCCGCGGCCAGCCCGAGTGCGGTCCCCAGGATCGCGCCGACGACGCCCAGAATCACCGCCTCGGCGAGGAACAGCCCCAGCACGTCGCGGTTCTGGGCGCCGACGGCTTTCATGATCCCGATTTCGCGGGTCCGTTCGGTGACGCTGACCAGCATGATGTTCGCGATCCCGATCGAGCCCACCAGCAGAGAGATCGCCGCGATGCCGACGATGAAGTTCTGCAGGAGGTCGAGGACGTCCTCGAGCTGCTGGAGCAACTCGGCGCTGGTCTGGAACGTCATCGCGAGGTCGTCGCCGAGGAACTCGCTTGCATCCGAGTCGTCGCTCTCGAGGTAGTCGATTGCGGCCTCGCGGGCGGCGTCGATGTCGTCCTCGTCGGCGGAGGGGGCCTCGACGACGACCGCGATGAAGCGCGCGTCGTCGCCGTCGGCCTGTGCCTGCGCCGCTTGGTCGGCGTCGTCAGCTTCGACTGCGTCCTCGGTGTCGGGTTCGCCGCCGTCCTCGCCCCCGTCCGGTCCGAGCGGTCCCTCGTCGCCGAGCCCCGCGGCGCCGGCCTGTTCGACGTAGTAGGGGTCGGTCGGCACGTAGATCCGCGGCGAGGCCTCGAAGCCTTCGAACGGGCTCAGCCCCTCGTTGCTGTCGGTGATGCCGACAACCTCTGCGGTCGCCTGTTGGCCGCCGAGGATCGTGATCGTGATCTCGTCGCCGACGCTGACGTTCTCCTCGAACTGGCCCGCCGCGGCGGGGTTCAGTACCGCCTCGCGTTCGCCCGGTTCGAACTGCCGGCCCTCACGGAGCGTGTCCTCGCGGACGTACGAGGAGCCGGTCGCGATCACCCCGTCGCCCTGGGCGACTTGCTCGCCGCCGCTCGAGACCGCCTGGCTCTGGATCGGCGCGTAGCCGTAGGCCGCGTCGACGGCCTCGAGTCCCTCGATCGACTCGAGGTCGTCCCCGCTGACGACGGGCTGGGCGCCCGCTAGCGGTCCGCCCTCGGTGTCTGGGTCGGCTGCCCAGCCGTAGATATTGCGCTGATCGTCCGGGCTGATGTCGCCGACGATCCCCGCCTGCAGGCTCGCACCCAGCGTGACGAACGCGATCACCGCGGCGATCCCGATCACGATGCCGAGTGTCGTCAGCGCAGACCGGAGCTTGTGGCCCCGGATCGAGCGCCAGGAGAGTCGCAGGCTCTCGAGCGGGTTCATGGCTCCTCCGTCGCCGCACTGCCGTCGACTGGCTCATCTGGCTTTCCCGCCGAGCCGAGCTCCTCGATCCGTTCGATCTTCCCGTCGAGCAGGTGGACGATCCGCTCGGCGCGCTCGGCGACGTGGCGCTCGTGAGTGACGACGACCAGCGTCGTCCCCGCGTCGTGGAACTCGCCGAAGAGGTCGAGCACCTCGGCTTCGGTCCCGGTGTCGAGGTTCCCGGTCGGTTCGTCGGCCAGTACGAGTGCTGGATCGTTCACCAGTGCCCGCGCGAGCGCGACCCGCTGGCGCTGGCCGCCCGAGAGCTCGTTCGGGACGTGGTCGATACGGTCGCCGAGGCCGACCCGCTCGAGCAGCTCCCGGGCTCGTTCGCGGCGCTCGTCTCGGCCGACGCCCTGAAACAGCTGGGGGAGCGCGACGTTCTCGAGGGCGGTCAGCCGTGGCATGAGGTTGAACGTCTGAAAGACGAAGCCGACCGTCGATCCACGAAGGGCGGTCCGTTCCCGATCGCTCAGGGTCGCCACGTTCGAGCCGTCGACGACGACCGCCCCCTCGGTCGGCGTATCGAGACAGCCGACGAGGTTCATCAGCGTCGACTTCCCGGAGCCGCTCGGTCCCATAATCGCGGTGTACGACCCCCTCGGAATCTCGAGATCGACGCCGTCGAGGGCGTGAACCGGCTCCCCGAGCTGGTAGGTCTTCCGGACGTTCTCGAGGCTGACGGCCGTCGCCTCCTTCACTTCGGTCTCGGCGTCCGGTCGTGCCATAGGGACCCAAAGGCTTCCCTGGCGAAAAAGGTTCCAATCCGGGTGATGGTCGCCGCAATCGGCGATTCTCGAGTCGGATCGCGCTCCGGACAGTCCTGTTAGTAGGCGACGAAAAACATATGTAGTTGCTAAGCAAATGATCAGTAAATAAAACCGTGACTGCAATCGACATCTCGAACGTGACCAAACGGTACGGCGACGAACTCGCCCTCGAGGGACTGGATCTCACCGTTCGAGAGGGCGAGGTGTACGGCTTTCTCGGGCCGAACGGTGCGGGGAAGTCGACGACGATTAACCTCGTGCTCGACTTTATCAGACCGACCGCGGGCGAGGTGTCGGTGCTCGAGCGGGACGCCCAGGAGGGAAGTCTCGAGATCCGCGAGCGAACCGGGATCCTGCCAGAGGGGATCGAACTCTACGATCGACTGACGGGCCGCCAGCACGTCGAGTTCGCCATCGAATCCAAGGCGGCTGACGACGACGCCGACGAGTTGCTCGAACGGGTCGGCATCGCCGACGCCGCCGACAAGAAGGCCGGCGGCTACTCGAAGGGGATGGCCCAACGGCTCACGCTCGCAACCGCGCTGGTCGGTGAGCCGGACCTGCTGATTCTGGACGAGCCCTCGACGGGACTCGACCCCAACGGCGCCCGCGAGATGCGCGAGATCATCCGCGAGGAGAACCGCCGAGGCGCGACCGTCTTCTTCTCCTCGCACGTCCTCGGCCAGGTGGAGGCGATCTGCGACCGCGTCGGGATCCTCCGGGACGGCGAGTTGATCGCCGAGGACTCCATCGCCGGGCTCGAGGACGCGGTACCCAACCGAACCCGACTCCGCATCCGGCTCGATCGCATCCCCGAGGATTCGGCGGCAGCACTGTCGGCTGTCGAGTCGATCGACGGCGTCTCCGAGGTCGAGGCCGAGGGAACGACGCTGGTCGTGAGCGTCGCCGACGAGGCGAAGACGACCGTCTTGCGGACGATCGAGGACCACGGCGTCACCGTCGAGGACTTCGAGACCGACGAGTCCTCGCTCGAGGACCTGTTCGTGGCCTACACTGCCGAGGAACGGGAGGTTGCGCCGTGAGCGCGATCGCCGTCGCCAAGAAGGACTTCCGCGACGCCGTGCGCTCGCGGACGCTGCTGGTTCTGACGGCGCTGTTCGCTCTCTTCACCGTCGGCGGGGCGTACCTGGCTTCCTGGGCCGCCGAGGTGTTCGAGGGTGGCGCCGAGACGACGCTCGATCTCATCATCGCCCTCCAGACGCCCGCGGGCTACCTCGTGCCGATCATCGCGCTCGTCGTCAGCTACGCCGCGATCGCCGGCGAGCGCGAGAGCGGGAGCCTGAAGTTCCTGCTCGGCCTGCCTCACACCCGCCGCGATGTCGTGATCGGAAAGATCCTCGGCCGAACCGGCGTCGTCGGGGTCTCGATCGTCGTCGGGTTCGCGTTCGGGCTGATCGGACTGTTCGCGTTCGTGGGATCGGTCTCACTGGTCGACTACCTCGGCTTCACGCTCGTCACGTTGCTGTTCGGGCTGGTCTACGTCTGTATCGGCGTGGGGCTCTCCTCGATGACCCGCTCGACGACGAAGGCAGCGATCGGCGCGTTCGGGCTGATCGTCTTCTTCTGGTTCGCCTGGTCGATTCTCGTCCAGCTCCTGTTGTACGCCGTCGAGGGGCAGTTCTTCGTCGAGGAGTTTCCCGACTGGTACGTCACGCTGCTCTCGCTGTCGCCCGACGCGGCCTACGGCTCGGCGCTGGGGGCCGTTCTCGGTGAGTCCGGACTGACGATGAGCGGAATGTACGGCGGCGACGAGCTCCCGCTGGCCGCCGGTCCCTGGTTCGGGTTCGTCGTGCTCGGCGTCTGGGCGCTCGTCCCGCTCGCGATCGGGATCCTGCGGTTCGACTCGATCGATCTCTGAGAGCCGAACTACAACGTTTTTCCCGCCGCCTCCCGCCCTATGAGCTATGAAGACGACGGGCGGCTCCGACGCGGCGAAGCGACGCGCCGGCGAGCGCGCGGCCGAGGCGGTCGCGGACGGCGACGTCGTCGGGCTCGGAACCGGCTCGACGACCGCCTACGCGATCGAGGCAATCGGCCGGGCCGTCGACGACGGCCTCGAAGTCCGGGGAATCGCGACCTCCTTCCAGTCCCGCCGGCTGGCCCTCGAGGAGGGGATTCGGCTAACTGAGCTCGATGCCGTTGAGGGGGTCGACCTGGCGATCGACGGCGCCGACCGGGTGGTCGACGATCCCGGGTCCGCGGCTCACGGCACGCTGATCAAGGGCGGAGGCGCTGCCCACACCCGCGAGAAACTCGTCGACGCAAGCGCCGATCGGTTCGTCGTCGTCGCCGACCCCTCGAAGCTAACCGACCGACTCGAGGCGTCGGTTCCGGTCGCCGTCCTTCCCGAGGCCCACACTGTCGTCGCCGAGCGGATCGCCGAACTGGGTGGCGAAGCGACGTTGCGGGACGCACAGCAGAAGGACGGCCCCGTCGTCACCGACGCCGGGAACCTGGTGCTCGACTGCGCGTTCGGCCCGATCGACGATCCTGCTGAACTGGCCGAACGGCTCTCGAGTCTGCCCGGCGTCGTCGAGCACGGACTGTTCGTCGACGTCGCGGACGCGACCTACGTCGGGACGGACGACGGCGTCGAGGTCCGACGCTACTGACGGCGGTCAGTTCCGTGCGGGCTCGGCCTCGCTTTCGTCGCTTCCGATCGTCGACAGCGCCGCGACGGTCAGATAGAGCACGCCCAGCAGCCGCGCGGCCGGGTTCACCCACGGCTTCGGCTCGAGCTCGTCGACGTTCTCGTAGACCAGTTGCTGGCTCAGTTCGACGAGGGGCCGGGGAACGAGCACGAGCGCGATCCCCGCGAGCGCGAGCAGCCGGTTGGCGATCGTCGCCCCCGATTCCCGGCGAGCCAGTACCCAGACGAACAGCGCGCCCTCGAGGCGGGCTCCCCACAGCGCCTGTGGCCGAAGTTGGGCTTCCCCGGCGTTCTCGAGCCCGATTCGCTCGCAGGCGTCGATCACCGGTTGGGGCTTTGCGATCTCGAGGATTCCGAACGCGATCAGTAGTTTGCGAAGCATCTCGTTCTCCCGATGAACGGGAACGCTCAAAAAATCGGCCCCGCACTCGCGCGCGGCGAACGGTTCCCTTTTCACGATCCTCGTGTCGCTACTAGCTAATGACCGAGACCGCCGACCGCAAGGACGATCACATCCGTATTATCGAGGAAGAGGACGTCGAGACGAAGGGCACTGGATTCGAGGACGTCGAACTGATCCACGAGGCCCTGCCCGAGATCCACCGCGACGAGATCGACACGTCGACGACCCTCTTCGGCTCGGAAGTCGACGCACCGATCGTCATCGAGAGCATGACCGGGGGCCACCCCAACACGACGAAGATCAACCGGGCACTCGCCGAGGCCGCCCAGCGGACGAACGTCGCGATGGGCGTCGGCAGCCAGCGCGCCGGCCTCGAACTCGACGACGAGGAACTGCTCGAGTCCTACACCGTCGTCCGCGAGGCCGCGCCCGACGCCGTCCTCTACGGCAACGTCGGCGCCGCACAGCTGCTCGAGTACGACCTCGCGGACGTCGAGCGGGCCGTCGAGATGATTGATGCCGACGCGATGGCAGTCCACCTCAACTTCCTCCAGGAGGCGGTCCAGCCCGAGGGCGACGTCGACGCCAGGGGGTGTCTCGCCGAGATCGAACGCGTCGCCGACGGGCTCTCGGTGCCAGTCGTCGTCAAGGAGACGGGCAACGGCATCTCACGGGAGACCGCCCGACGGCTCGCCGACGCCGGCGTCGACGCCATCGACGTCGCGGGCAAGGGCGGGACGACGTGGTCGGGAATCGAATCCTACCGGGCCGCTGCGGTCGGCGCCGACCGACAGGAGCAGATCGGGAGGCTGTTCCGCGCGTGGGGCGTTCCGACCGCCGTGAGCACCCTCGAGGCCGCCGACGAACACGATACCGTCGTCGCAAGCGGCGGCGTTCGGTCGGGACTCGACGTCGCGAAGGCGATCGCGATGGGTGCCAGCGCCGGCGGGCTCGCGAAGCCGTTTCTCGGTCCTGCGGGACAGGGCGCCGACGCGGTCGTCGACCTGCTCGAGACCCTCGAACTCGAGTTGCGAACGGCGATGTTTGTCACTGGCGCGGCGTCGATCGAGGCGCTCGGCGAACGCGAGTACGTCCTCACCGGGCGGACGAAGGAGTACCTCGAGCAGCGCCGGTAACTATAGTAGCCACTGACAGTCAGTGGGGATCCGATCGCACAGCCGTCGTGCGATCGGTGTGCAAACAGTTTCAGTTGTTACTATACCCGCTTTCGCCTCTAGCGCTGACGGACCCAGTCGGGACTACGTATCGTCGTTTCGATAAAAGATCGCTCGAGCGAGTTGCCTTACAGGTCGCGCGGCTGGACCGTCTTCCGGTCGTTCTCCTCGGCGCGGCGGGCGGCGTCCTCGAGAAGCTGGTCGACTTCCTCGTCGAGGGCGTCGTAGAAGTCCGAAGCGACGTTCTTGTCATCGAGCGCTTCCTTCACAGCGGCTTTGACGATAAGGTCTGCCATACGATGTGTCCGTTCCCGTTTCCCCATTATAAGTATTGTGGTTATGCGGGGGGAGACCGGGGCTGCAGCGGTTCGTTCGCCTGTTTGGGGCGCACATGCCACCGGAAAATATATGGTTGATGAACTCCGCCGCCCCGACTCGGGGTGATCGCACCGGAAAATCGGTCTCGCGCGCGGTCTGGGTCCGCTCGCGCGCGTTTCCAAACTCGCAGTTCGGGTCGACGGATTCGAGTAGATCGACCCCCCAGTTCGGGTATGCGCGAACTCCTCGAGGCCGTCGCCGATGGCTCGCTGTCGCCAGCGGAGGCCGAGGCCGAACTCAACGGCTACGTCACCGGCGAGGCGGGACGGTTCGACGCGGCTCGCCAGCAACGTCGCGGCATTCCGGAAGGGATCTTCGCGGCAGGCAAGACCGCCCCGCAAGTCGTCGCCCTCGCCGAGACCGCACTCGAGACGACCGACCGGGCGCTGATCACCCGCGCCGACGACGCCCAGATCGAGGCTCTGGAGTCGAGCCTGCTCGATTCGTTCCCCGATGCGACCCTCGAGCGCTGGAGCACCACTGTCCTCGTTCGGACTGCCGACGCCAAGCAGCCGACTCTCGACGCGACGGTCGGCATCGTCACCGCGGGCACCGTCGACGGCCCGGTCGCCGACGAGGCCGCAGCGGTCTGTCGGGACGCCGGCGTCACCGTCGACCGGGTCGACGACGTCGGCGTCGCCGCGCTCGATCGCCTGCTCGACCAGCTCGAGCGACTCCGCGAGGCCGACGTGTTGCTCGTCGCCGCGGGCCGGGAGGGCGCGTTGCCGACCGTCGTCGCCGGCCTCGTCGACTCGCCGGTAATTGGGGTTCCCGTCTCGAGCGGGTACGGCCACGCCGGTGACGGCGAGGCGGCGCTTGCGGGAATGCTCCAGTCATGTACGATCCTCTCGGTCGTCAACGTCGACGCGGGGTTCGTCGCGGGCGCACAGGCAACCCTAATCGCACGGACGCTCGACGACGCCCGAAGCTGAGTTGATAACGGGATTCTGGAAAATATTCTTCCGAAGTCGGAAAGCCAAACTACGTTTGGGAAAGCGTTTTTATTCGTATACTGACTACGGTTGGATGCCGGCCGAAGCCGGCACCACAATGCCCACCTGTGACCACTGCGACGCGCACGTCTCCGAACGGTTCGCCCGCGTGTTCGCCGACGAGCACGGCGAGATTCACGCCTGCGTCAGCTGTTCGGCGAACGCCGGGATTGCGGAAGCCGCGAAGGAGCGCGTCCGCGGTACCTGACCCGCTCGAGTACCGTCACCGATAGACCACGGCCGGACCCCGATCCCTAGCTCCCACCCTGCGGACGAGACGATTTTTACCCGCCAACCCCGTATTCTCGAGCGATGGCCGACGCCGACCATGTGGTTTACGTACTCGAGTGCGCCGACGGCTCGCTGTACACGGGGTACACGACCGACCTCGAGCGCCGCGTCGCAGAACACGACGCAGGCGAGGGTGCGAAGTACACCCGGGGACGGACGCCGGTGGAGCTGTGCTACGAGGAGGAGTACGACTCGAAGTCCGCGGCGATGTCCCGGGAATACGAAATAAAGCAGCTGACCCGGGGACAGAAGGAAGAGTTGGTCGGGCTCGAGTGAGTACAGAAGTGACGAGTCACTCTCGGAACTGCACTCGTGTCGATTGGGTCGCTACGTGTAGCAACCTCTTCTACCGGGGGCATCGGCTGGCGTCGTAGACGCCAGTCTCAACCCCCGACAAAACCCGTTGATGTCGTCAGAACGCAACGCGTTCTGACTGCTGATCAGAACCGTGAAGCGGTTCTGATGATGCCAAAAGGCCGCCGTCGCGGGGTTTCACCCCGCTCCGGCGGTGAACCGTTCGCTTCGCTCACGGATGCTCGGCAGTTTCCGCAGTGTTCCATACGCGAAAAGATGTAACGTATCACGCTGGCAGCAAGGAATTTCCACGTTCTCCCTGCCGATTCGTTCGTTCACTCATCCTCTGTCAGAGCACGCTCTGACGAGCCTTCGCTGATGCAGTATGAGCGAAGACCTCCACGTGGGTGAACCACAGTTTGCTGGTGGCTCACTGTGATCCAGTCGCATCACTACTCGTCGGCCGCAGCCGTTCGTGGAGTGCTCACGTCGGGTTCGATGTGGGCGTACTCGACGAGCATCCGCCCGAGCTTTCTGGTCCGGTCCTCGAGTTTCTCGTCGACGAACGCGCGGCCGTCGATCGCCTCCGGATCGGCCTCGAACTCGCCGGATGCGCCGCGGATCCCGACCTGGTGGGGGAGGACCCAGCCGTGGACGCCCCGGACCGTGATCCGGAGGTGGTCGAGCGTCGAGCCGTAGCTGCCCCCGCCGGCGGTCGCGAGCAGGCCGACGGTCGTGTCCTCGAACTCCTTGAACCCGCAGTAGTCGTGGAGGTTCTTCAGCGCCCCCGAGTACGAGCCGTGGTAGACCGGAGAGCCGAGCGCGACGGCGTCGGCCTCACGGACGAGCCGTTTTACCGCCTCGCCGTCGCCCTGATCGTCGATATCGGGATCGTAGACGGGGAGGTCGTACTCGCGTAGATCGAGTAGCTGCGTCTCGGCGCCGGCCTCCCGGGCCGAGTCGAGGACGTACTCGAGGGCGGTTCGAGTGTAGCTTTCGTCCCGGAGACTGCCGGAGACAGCGAGAACGTTGGTCATACTATCGGTAGCGAGGACGCGGACAAAACCCCGTTGCCTTCGCCCTCGACAGCGTCGCCTTTTTCGCACCGGACGATGAGGGGCGGAGTATGGAGACGATCTCGTTCGGAACCGACGGCTGGCGGGCGCCCCTCGAGGAGTTTACGGCGCCGAGAGTGCGGATGGTCGGACAGGCGGTCGCGACGTACCTCGCTGACGAGGGGCTCGAGGGTCCCGTCGCGGTCGGCTACGACGCCCGCGAGACCTCGCGGGGGTTCGCCGAGGAGTTAACTCGAGTACTGTGTGCCAACGGGTTCGACGTCCTGCTGTCCGACCGGGATCGACCGACGCCGCTTTTCGCTCACGCGATCGTCGAACGAGATCTGGCGGGGGCGATGGTCGTCACGGCCTCGCACAACCCGCCGGAGTACAACGGCGTGAAGTTCATCCCCGAGGACGGCTCGCCCGCGCTCCCCGAGGTGATGGACGCGGTTGCGGATCGCCTCGCCGAGCCCGACCCGCTCCCCGAGGACGAGCACGGAAGCGCCGAGGAGATCGACTTCGTCACGCCCCACGCCGACGCCGCGTTCGCCCTCCTCGAGGAGACGATCGGCGACGTCGACCTCGAGGGGCTGTCGGTCGCCTACGATGCGATGTACGGCAGCGGCCGCGGGACGACCGACGCCATCTTAGAGCGGGCCGGTGCCGACGTCGACCGGCTGCGCTGCGAGCAGGATCCGGAGTTCGGCGGCGGAGCGCCCGAACCCGCCCCGGAGAACCTCGAGGCGCTCGTCGAGCGCGTGACCGACGGTGCCGACGACCTCGGGATCGCCAACGACGGCGATGCAGACCGGATCGCGATCGTGACGCCCGACAGAGGCTACCTCGACGAGAACCTCTTTTTCGCCGCGCTGTACGACTACCTGCTCGAGCGCGACTCGGGGGCCGTCGTCAGGACGGTGTCGACGACGTTTCTCATCGATCGTGTCGCCGATGCCCACGACGAGGCCGTCCACGAGGTCCCGGTCGGCTTCAAGTGGATCGCGAAGGGGATGGCCGACCACGACGCCCTGGTCGGCGGCGAGGAGTCCGGCGGCTTCACCATCCGCGGGCACGTTCGCGAGAAGGACGGCGTCCTGATGGCGCTACTGGCTGCTGCGATGCACGACGCCGAACCGATCGACGACCGCGTCGACCGACTGCTCGAGGCACACGGCACCGTCGTCCAGGACAAGCGCAGCGTCGCCTGCCCCGATCACGAGAAGGCGCGCGTGATCGACGACCTCGGCGACGAAATTCCCGACGACGTCGCCGGCACGCCCGTCGAGGACGTCAACACCGCCGACGGCTTTAAACTCCAGCTCGAGGACGGCTCCTGGCTGCTGGTTCGCCCGAGCGGCACCGAACCCAAGCTGCGGGTGTACGCGGAGGCGACCGACGAGGATCGGGTCGAGGAACTGCTCGAGGCCGGCGAGGCGCTGCTCGAGCCGCTGGTCTGAGGGTTGCGAGATCCGGGCCCACGTTTACCGGGACAGGGATCCCAGCGACGAACATGAGCAGAAGCGACGAGGCCGCGTACACGGAACTCGAGCCCGACGCGTGGCACCAGAACGAGCAGGGCAACTACACCATCGACTGTCCGGAGTGTGGCTCCGAGGCGACACTGATGAACGTCGTCAAACACGGTCGCTGCAACGGCTACCTGAGCAAGCACGACGAAGACGTCGAGCTCGATACCCAGCCGATGGACTGTACGGCCAAGCTCTGGTTCGAACTCGGCTACGTCTCCGATCCCGACGAGTCGATGACCGACGACGCCGTCGGCGCGGACGACGAGAACGGGACCGACGAGGGAGTCGAATCCGAGGAGGGAGTTCCCGCCTCGGACTCGCCCGCAGGTGCCGAGGGGACTGTCGACGACGATCAGACACAATAACGACTCAGTCGATCCGTTCCGCGGGAACGCCAGCGACGGTCGTCCCGGCCTCGACATCGGCGGCGACGACCGATCCCGCACCAACGGCTGCGTTCTCGCCGACCGTGATATCGCCCAGTAGCGTCGCGTTCGCGCCGATCGTGACGCCGTCCTCGACGGTCGGATGGCGCTTGACGGGTTCGTTCGCCGTCCCGCCGAGGGTGACGCCGTGGTACATGTGGACGTCGTCGCCGACCTCGGCCGTCTCACCGATGACGACGCCCATTCCGTGGTCGATCGTGACGCGGCGTCCGACCGTCGCGGCGGGGTGGATCTCGACGCCAGTTACCATACGAACGAAATAGGCGAGCACGCGAGCGACGAGTTCGAACCCACCGTTCCAGAGGCGGTGAGCGAGGCGGTGCCCCCAGACGGCGTGGACGCCGGGATACGTGAGCCAGACCACGCGACAGCCCGTTGCCGCAGGATCGCGGTCGCACATCGCCCGTACGTCCTCGCGGAGCTTTCCGATCATGCGTTCTCGAGGCTGCTCGTGCGGTTGTTCGATGCTGTTCGTACGAGCGGGGACCGTGAAGGGTATCGACCGCCAGCGGGCACGGCGAACGCGGTGCTCCGAACGTCGTTCCCGGTGCGGCCGGTCGAAGGCATACCTTCCACTACTCCGATCGACAGGCTAAAAGGACTCGCTTCGCGGACCGAATCATAAACCGGTGGCGACGATACCTTTTCGAGTCACTTCCCGCGCTCGAGCCGGCTCCCGATCTGCTTGGGCAATCCTGCGGCCGAAACGGCATCCCTGACGTGGCCGATGTCGTACTCCACACGATAGGTTTCGGCGATCATGGCCTCGAGATCGACGACGGCGTAGGCCGCTCGTGGGTCGCCGTCGCGGGGCTGGCCGACGCTGCCGGGGTTTATGACGAAACCCTCGCCGTAGCGCTCGACGTGTTGCACGTGGGTGTGGCCCAAAACGAGGACGTCCTCGTCGTCGAGCAGTCGCGGCGAGAACTCGGCTGGACGGGTGTAGCGGGTGTAGCGATCCGGATCGTCCGGGTGACCGTGGACGAGTTTCACCCGGCCATCGCACTCCAGTCGTTCCTCGGGGAGGGCAGCGAGCCACTCGAGCTGCTCGGCCGAGAGCTGCTCGAGGGCGTGTTCGACTCCCGCTTTGGCCATGCTGTTGAAGCGAAACGGCGTCTCCTCGACGACCGCGGCGTCGTGGTTGCCCATCACCGTCGGCACCGCACGCTCGCGGAGTTCGTCGACGCAGGCCCCCGACCAGGGGTTGTAGCCGACGACGTCGCCCGCACACAGGAGTTTGTCGACTGCGGGCATGTCGGCGAGGACTGCCTCGAGGGCGATCCGATTGCCGTGAATATCGGAGATGAGCCCGATCTTCATGGGCAGGAACAACGGGTGCAAGCGGTATGTAGGTTCGCCAGGGCGCTACGCAGACTCGAGGCCTGATCGCGCTGCCTCGAGAAAGACGACCGCGGAAACGCCGAGCAATCCCCCGTTCGCGAAGCTCACCAGCGGTCCCGCCGGAATTTCGAGGAGGGGGACCGATATCCAGACGGCGGCTACGAACGCCACGATCGCGATCACTCGGCCCTCATATCCGATAGCGCGGAACCACGCGCCGACTCGAGACCCAACCGAAGATGCGGCAACCGGACCGGTCGCCGCGGCGAACGAGACAAAACCGACGCCGATCCAGGGCCAGAAAACTGACTCGACAACCCACAGGCTCAGGGCCGCGAGCGCGACGGTCAGCGCCGATCCCGCCAGCTGTCGGCGCGTGGGCGCCCCCACCGAGGACCACCGGCCGGTAGTTCGTCGCTCCACGATCCAACAGTTCGCTGTGAAGATTGATAATGATACTGCCAGGAAGGCTATCGCCAGGTGATGGAATCGATCGGAAAACCGACGGACGTCTCTCAAGTCAGTCGCCGTTCTCGATTGCCGTCTCGAAGCCCTCGTCGGTCCGGGCGATTCCGGCCGCACAGACGGCGTGTTCGAACTCGTGGTCGTAGACCTCGCTCGCCGCCTCCGAAGCGGTATTGGCCTCGAGGTCGAACGCTGTCGGCGAGTCCTCCTCGTAGGTCGCGACCAGCGTCGGCTCCTCGACGGTCTCGACGAGTAAGGCGTCCTTCCGAACGGTACCGATCAGCGCCTCGCCGTTCTCGTCGAGGGTCGCCGCGATCCGGGGCGTGTCGTAGTCGTCCTTTTCGTAATCCAGCGCGAGCAGGCTCTCCGCGAGGGCGTCCCGGGCGGGGTAGCCCATCTCGAGCTTCTCGGCGATCGGGTCGACGTGGGAGCCGTTGCCGAAGGCGGCCGTCTCGCCCGTCGGCGTCTCGACGATCCGCAGGCAGTTGTAGGAGACGTAGGGGTTGTCCGTCTCGGGGGCGTCCGCGGTCGGACCCACCGTGATGGCCTCGTCTCGAGCGGTGAGCTTTCGGTTCGGGAACGATCTCGAGGAAACGCGGTAGGCGCCGACCTCGGGGCCGACGACGACGAATCGTCCAACGTACATACACGTGGCTGTACAGTGAGAGGTGAAGTGTGTGTCGATCTGTGCACTATCGTCGACTCCGCGTAATCGAACGAGGCGAGATTTTATAGTCAATAGTACGATAATTCCAGGTATGGCGACGGAGGAGGCCTGTCTCGAGGCGCTGCGACGCGCCGCGGACGAACTCGGCGAATCACCGTCGAAGGCGCAGTACGAGGATCTCGGACTGACGCCAGCTTCGGCGACGATCATTCGAACCGTCGGCGGATGGAACGCGGCGAAAGAGCGAGCCGGGCTGGCAACCGAACCGTCTACTGGTTCCCGAACACTGCCGAAACCGGACGATGTGGATTTGCCACCGGATACAGTCTGGAAGGAGCTTTCGGTCGATCAACGGTGGCACTATCGGAACGTCGAGCGGAATACCGAACGGACGCTGTTCCGTCGTTCCGGCCTCCGTTCGTGGCTCAATACGAAAAAGCGTGACCGGGGCTGTTCGCGTTGCGACGTTGATACGCCGACCTGTCTCGACTTCCACCACCGAGACGGAGAAACGAAACGGATGGCAGTCGGACGAATGATCACATTCGGATACGGGAAGGATGCACTCCGGGAAGAGATCCGAAAGTGTACGCTGCTCTGTGCGAACTGCCATCGAAAGCTCCATCATACGCCGCCGGAACGGGAGCGCAGACGGTGGGTTCACGACCGAAAACGCGCCGAGGGGTGCGAACGCTGCGGTGAATCGGTTCCGGCGTCTCTGGACTTCCACCATACGACTGATCGAAAGGAAGCGACCGTCGCGAGATTGATCTCGGACGATCGATCGAGAGAACGCATTCGAACCGAAATCGACCGCTGTACCGTTCTCTGCGCGAACTGTCATCGAAAGGAACACCACGATGTCTCCGCTGCTGATCGCTGATCGCCGTCGGCCGATTAGGGAGACAGACGATAGTTCGTCGGAGTTCGTAACACTCTAATACGGACCCGCCGTTACGAGTAGATAGGTCGTCTCCGACAGACGACGCGATGCAGTCCATTGGGGTAGCGGCCAATCCTGAAGCCTTCTGGGGGCTTCGACCCTGGTTCGAATCCAGGATGGACTACTTCCTCTCGAGTTCGTTTCGACCCATTTCGTAGCGCCCGCTGTCGATCTCCAGTTGAAACGAAGGGGTTCCCAGATCGTCGTCCCGACCAGAACCCATATTCGGTCAGCCTCCCTAGAAGTCGTCGATGAGACGACGGGAGCTTCTCGCTACGGGAACGGCGGTGACGGCGGCGGCTATCGCGGGCTGTCTCGGCGACGACGATAGCGCCGACGGCTACGGACCCGAACAGGACTCGGTACCCGAAGAGCGGTCGATCGACACCGACGCCTACGAGATTCTCGAGGTCGGCGACGTCGACGTTCCGCTGGCACCGCTCGAGGATGTCGCCTACTGGTACGAGCGACGGGAGGCCCGCTTCGTCGACACGCGAGGGAGCGACCAGCACGAGGACCTCCGGATCACGGGTTCGGCGCTCAGCAGCGCTCCGGACGGCGTCTCGAGCGATCCGGTCGAGGACTGGTCGACGGACGACCGCATCGTCACCTACTGCGTCTGTCCCCACGCGCTGGCGGGTCAGCGGGCCGCATCGCTGATCGACGCAGGCTACGAGAACGTCTACGCGTTCGACGAGGGGCTCGAGGCGTGGGTCGCACAGGGGTATCCCGTCGAGGGCGAGCGGGCGACCCAGAGCCTGACGTCGTACCAGGTGCGTGGTCGGTCCGATCCCGCCTACGCCGGCGAGTACGTTCACGCCCGAACCGTCGACGCCGATCAGAGCGAGCTGAGCACCGTCGAGGACGACGGCAGCTACGAGCTGACGCTTCATTTCACCGGCCTCGAGGCCGACTCGCTGCTCGAGATCGATGCGCCGGACTACACCCGGGAGCTAACCCTCGAGGAGGCGACCGACGGCGTCGTTACCGCCTGAACGGTCAGTCGCCGGTTCCTCGTTCGTAGGCGCCCTCTCGCTCGAGTTCGCCGCGTCGCCGTAGCACCGCCGGGGTTCGACAGATTCCCGGGGCACCCGTCACCTGCGGCACCGTACAGTTGTTACAGCTCTCACAGAGAACGCGCACGTCCTCGCCGCCGTTCGCGGACTCCGTCTCGAGCAACCGGGCCCCCAGTCGCGGCTCGGCGTAGAACGGGCGGGCCATCCCCACCATGTCACAGGCGCCAGCTCCGGGCTCACCGCCGAGCAGGCGATCCATCTCCCGACGCTCGCGGATTCCACCTTCCGCGAGAACGGGAATCGAGACCTGCTCGCGCACCCGTCGACAGAACGCTTCGTTCCAGGCCGGTTCGGTGTTGTACTGCAACGACTGGAGCCGGTTTCCAAGGGCGACGAGACGCTTTCGCACTGTGCCCCCGAACGCGGCGTCGTACCCCTCCTGGAGCGCCTGGTTCTCCCACGCTCGGTCGGGGTACTTCCCGCGGACGATGCTCATGTCCCAGACGACCGACGTCTGTACCGGGACGACGGCGTCGTAGCCGACCTTCTCGAGTCGGCGAGCGATCTCGACCCCGTCCTCGAGCGAGAGTTTCCGTCGAACGATCGGTGCGGGCGGGGCGGGAGTCTCGGCGGGCACCTTCGCCATCACCGGAAGCTCGCCCGCGCGCTCGCGGATCTCCTCGTAGATCACAGCTAAAAAGCGAAGCCGGGCCTCCGGCGAGCCGCCGAACTCGTCGTCGCGTCGGTTGTAAAACGGTGAGAGGAACTGCTGGACGATCCCCATGTTCGCGCCGGCCAGGTGGATCCCGTCGTAGCCCGCCTCGGCCGCATATCCCGCGACCCGACCGAAGTCGGCCGCGAGTTCGTACACCTCCTCGGTCTCGAGGACGTGGGGATCGTACGAGAGAAAGCCGGCTCGATCGAGCGCCCGGAGCTGCCAGGGTGGCTCCGAAACCGCGAGCTGTTCGAGCCCCGAATGCTCCCGGCGGTACTCGGCGTGCCAGGTCTCCATGCTCCGTAGGCCGCCGTGTTCGAGCTGGATGAAGAGCTTGCTGCCGTGATCGTGGATCCGGTCGGTCAGCCGCGAGAGTCGGGAGACGAAGTCGGGATCGTGGACGCGGGTCATCCCCGGCGCCGCACAGCCGCCCTCGCCGCGGACGATCGTCGCGCCCTGACAGAGCAGTCCGACTCCCGACGCTGCGGCTGGCTCGAGGTCCTCGATCAGCGTGTCGACGGCGTCGGGGCCGTTGCCCGCACACTCGAGCAGCGGCGCGCGGTAGAGTCGGTTCGGAACGCGACAGCCGCCGATCTCGATCGGATCCTCGAGGGTTGCCATGCCAGAGACGTATCACGCGTTCGCACAAGAGGCTAGCGTCGCTTTCGACCCGATAGCACTGTGTGACACACCATCCCTAATTTCAAGTACACCGCGATCGAGCGGCGAGTATGGCGGGAACGACGTTCCTTCGGGGCGAACGTGTCGAACTGCAGCCGATCGAGCGCGACGATGCCGCTTTCCTGGCGGGACTGGTCAACGACCCGCGGGTTCGCCGTCACCTCGGCGCCGCCGACCCGCTGAACCGAATCCAGGAGCGCGAGTGGATCGAGTCGCTCGACGACATGGAAGGGTCCCACTTTCTGATCGTCGTCGACGGGCGCCCGGTCGGATCGATCGGGTTGCACGAGCCGAACGAGATCTGGGGGACGATCGAGCTCGGATACATGATCGACCCCGACTGCTGGGGCCGGGGCTACGCGACAGACGCCGTTTCGCAGGCGTGTCGCTACGCGTTCGGCGAACGGCGCTTGGAGAAGGTGTTCGCCTGCGTGTACGAGACCAACCCCGCCTCGTGCCGCGTCCTCGAGAAGGCCGGGTTCGTCGAGGAGGGTCGGTTTCGCGACGAGGCGTTCGTCGAGGGCGAGCGCGTCGATCTCTTTCGGTACGGACTGCTGGCTGCGGAGTGGACCGACGGTTGACTCGAGGGCGTATTCAAGGCGGCGTGATCACCGCCCGCCCCTCGATCTCGCGGTGTTCGAGCCGCTCGGCGACGGTGTTGATCTCTTCGAGGTCGTGAATTTCGGTACGGAGCTCGACGTCCCCGCGATCGACCAGCGCGACGAGTTCCTGGAGTTCGGCGTACTTCCCCACCAGGGTTCCCTTGAACGAGAACTCGCCGTTGACCAGCGCCTGGCAGGGCTCGTGGATGTGGCCGCCGTAGCCGATCACGTGGTGATCGCCGCCCGCCGCGACCATGTCGGGTGTCGCACCGGTCGTCTGATCGGCTCCGACGAAGTCGAGCACCTGCTGGGCGCCCTCGTCGTCGGTCAGGTCCATCACGCTCTCGGCGAGGTCGTCCTCCCCGGGGTTGATCGTGTGGCGAGCGCCCAGATCCTCGGCCAGCTCGAGGGCATCGTCCTTCAGATCGGCGGCGACGATATCGGCCGCGCTCATCGCGTCGAGACACTGCAGCCCGATGTGGCCGAGTCCGCCGACGCCGATGACGACGCAGGTGTCGCCGGGGTTCAGCTCGCGAACGGCCTTCTTCGTGGCGTGGTAGGCCGTGATCCCCGCGTCGGCGTGGGGAGCGATCTCGGTCGGATCGACGCCGTCGGGGAGCGGGATCACTGCGCGTTCGTTGGTCTGAAGGTACTCCGCGAACCCGCCATCCGTGGTGAGGCCGTTGAACGCGCTGTTCTCGCAGTACATGTCCTCCCCGAGCCGACAGGGCCGACAGATTCCGCAGGTCTGGACGGGGTGACAGATCACCGGATCGCCCTCCTCGACGAGGGTTACCTCCTCGCCGACTTCCGCGACGATGCCCGCGTTCTCGTGGCCCAGCGTCATCGGCAGATCTTGTGGGGCGTACTCCTCCCACATTCCCTCGATGATGTGGTTGTCGGTCTGACACCAGCCGGCGCCCGAGACCTCGACCAGGATCTCGTCGGATTTCTCGAGCTCCGGCCGGTCGATCTCCTCTACCTTGAGGGCCTCGCTCATGTCGTCGGTGTACTCGTGGAGACGGGCTGCTTGCATGTTATCATGCCACGCTTCAACGTACTGTGTCAAAACGTTCGCCCAACGTGTTGTTGATCGAATATGATCGTCGTCGAAACGGATGTCGGATACGAGAGTCCGTGGATCCATCACGAAGAATAATGGTTGTTGATACCTAGCACCATACTGCGATGTACGATCACAACGGCGAGGAGATCTTCGTTATCGACGGTCACGTCCACCTGTGGGACGCGACGGAGGGAAACATCACCCACGAGGGCGGCGAAGAGTTCATCCAGTGTTTCTACGACTACCACACGACGTTCACGCCCGAGGATCGGCAGTGGGACCTCGAGGAGTACCGCAAGTACGGCGTCGAACGGATGGTCGAGGACCTGTTCGAGAACGCCGCCGCCGACATGGCGATCTTCCAGCCGACCTACCTCACCGACTTCTACGGGGAGGGATTCAACACCACCGAGCAAAACGCCGAGCTCGCGACCGAGTACCCCGAACGGTTCGTCCTCAACGGAAGCTTCGATCCCCGCGACGGTGAGGAGGGGCTGGAGTACCTCGAGGAACTGAACGAGACCTACGACATCCAGGGTGTGAAGGTGTACACCGCGGAGTGGCGCGGTGAGTCCAAGGGGTGGCGCCTCGACGACGAGGCCGCCTTCGAGTACTTGGAGAAGTGTGAGGAGCTCGGCATCGAGAACATTCACGCCCACAAGGGGCCGACGATCAGGCCGCTGAACCGCGACGCGTTCGACGTCGCCGACGTCGACGACGCCGCGTCGTCGTTCCCGGACCTCAACTTCGTCGTCGAACACGTCGGGCTCCCACGACTGGACGACTTCTGCTGGATCGCCGCCCAGGAGCCCAACGTCTACGGCGGGCTCGCGGTCGCCGCTCCCTTCGCCCAGAACCGTCCGGCGAAGTTCTCCGAGATCCTCTCCGAACTACTCTGGTGGCTCGGCGAGGACCGGGTCCTGTTCGGCTCGGATTACGCCATCTGGAACCCCGACTGGCTCGTCGAGGCGGTTCTCGAGGCCGAACTCACTCAAGACGATCGGATGGAGTACGGCGTCGAGTGGGATCTCGAGACCAAACGGAAGGTGATGGGCGAGAACGCCGCCGAGCTGTACGACATCGACATCGATGAGAAGAAAGCACAGTTCCGCGAGGACGAGATCAGCGAGCGGTTCGGCCTCGAGGACCACTACGCGAGCGACGCCCCCGCGGCGGCCGACGACTGATGACCGACCCAACACCCACCCGCGAGGCCGTCCGCAACCGACTGGACCGGGTCACCGATCCCGAACTCGACCGCTCGATCGTCGCACTCGAGTACATCGACGCCATCGAGATCGACGCCGGAACCGTCACCGTCCACCTGACGCTGCCGACGGCGTGGTGTTCGCCCGCCTTCGCCTGGATGATGGCGGCTGACTCCCGCACGGAGGTCGAGGAACTCCCGGCGGTCGAGCGAGCGAGGATCTACCTCCACGAACACATGCACGAGATCGAGATCAACCGTGGCGTGAACGCGGGCCGTTCGTTCCCGGAGGCGTTTCCCGACGCCGAGGACACCGTCGACGCCGTCCGCGCGGAGCTCGATCGGAAGGCCAGAACCGCCCGCCAGTACGGCGCCGTCGAAGCGCTACTCGAGGCGGGCCTCGAGCCCGAGAGGATCGTCTCGCTCCGACCGAAGGACCTCGAGCGCACCGACGGCGACGACCGGCTATCGATCTACCTCGCGGATCGAGCGGTCGCCGTCTCCGTGCCCGCGGAACCGGTAGACCACTACCTCGAGAAGGCCCGCGAGACGGGCCTGGTCGCCGACGAGACGGACCCGCTGTTCCTGACTCCCGAGGGCGAGCCGATCGACCCCGACGAGTTCGAACTTGTCCACCGACGCGGACGGCTCGCGCAGGTCAACATGTCGAGCCAGGGCGGGATCTGCGACGGGCTCCGGAAGTCCCGGGAACGGCGGCTCGGGGGAGTCGCGAACGACTGACCCGCCGACCGAGCGTTCAGGACTCGACCGCGATCGGGCCCTCACCGCCCTCGTCCGTGTCGCCCGTTTCGCCGCCGATCGACCCGTTAGGTTCGATCGGATCGACCGTCGCGCCGAGCGCCGCGAACGTCTCGTCGTCGGGGCTCGCCCAGGGGACGAACTCGCAGTGTTCCCGCACGATCTCGCTTCGCTGGTCGACGAAGATGTCGGTCCACACGCCGTACTCGCAGCTGATGGCGTCCCCGTCGTCGGGAATCGTCACGGTCTCGCCGTCGACGTGCATCGCGAGTTGCGCGCGGAGCTCGGCCTCGGTGAACTCGTCGCCGTCGACGTGAGTTGTGAACCACTCGACCACTTCGTCGTTGTCTAACTCGGCGACGAAGGTGATCTCGCGGCTCTCCCCCGGCGGGATGTTCGTATCGTACGTCCCGCGGAGGAACTCGACCTCGTGGGCCTCCCACTCGGCGACCGGTCGCTCGTTGAACTCCATCTCGCCGGTCATCGCGGGCGTCGGCAGCGGATGGGCGTTGGGGTTGTGGATCTCGTACGTGAAGTGGAGCTCCGTCCGCTCCTCACTCACCTCTCCCCACCCGGCGTCAGTGTCCCGAATTTTGACGGTCGGCTCGATGGTTCCACCTTCCGAGTCGGCCGGCGAGAGCGAGTGCTCTCCTTCCTGTTCGGCGAGCGTCTCCTCGATCATCGACTCGAGGTCGGTTTCGACCTCGTCCTCGTGGGTGTGGGAGGGTGACCCCGAGAGGGGCCCGACCGTCGCATGAGCCGTGAGGTCGACTTCGAGCGCGCTCCTCTCGTCGTTCCGAACGTGCGAAGCCCACCACGACGGCAGCCGATCGTACTCGAGATCGGTCCCGAGCTCCGTCGTCGAGTTGCCCGACGGAACCGCGACGTCGTCGGCCGAGCCGGTTGCGAGAGCCACGTCGTTCATGCCGAGTTCGTACTCGACGGCCAGGTCGTCGAGTTCGACGCCAGGATTGGGGTTGTCGATCCAAACGGCCGTGATCACCTCGATGCGTTCCTCCTCTACCTCACCCCACGCGTTGTCCTCGAGGCCGGCGTCGGGGAGCCCGACTACCCCCGTCGCGGCGAGTCCTCCGAGCGCACCCGCGAGGCAGAGACCGATCACGAGGACGAACGCGAGATATCGTTCCATGAAGATATAATATGAATAAAAATCATATATTTCTTCTGAATGGATAGGAAAACTATTCGCGCTGGCTCCGAGTGTTCGGTCGGACTCGAGATACGATCGAGCGCGACCGGACGCCGCCTACTTCTCGACCTCGAGCAGCGCCACCCGCTCGCGGACCAGTGCGCCCAGCGAGGCGTCGGTCGCCGCCCGTTCGCGGTCGGGAATCTCGAAGAACTCCTGGAGCGTCTCTTCGTCGGGCGACTCGAGGGTCGTCGCCGTCCCGCCGAACGCCGTGAGTTCCCGGACGTTCTCGAGCGCTGCGGCCTCGTCGCCCCCGTCCGCGATGACGACGGCCCGATTCTCGCCCTCGCCGACGCCCATCTCCAGCGCGCGGTCGATCTGGCGGCGCCCCGCGGCGTACAGCAGGATCTCGACGGCTCGGTCACGGGCGACGTTCTCGCCGCGCTCGATCGAGCGATCCGCCAGTTCGACGGCGCGCTCGAGGTGGTGAGGCCCGGCGACGTAGCGGGCGTCGAACGCCTGCAGGGTGGTTCCGTGGGTCTCGCCGATTGCGCCGAGGTCGGCGACGAACGAATCGAGGTCGTCGATCGCGAGGGTACACTCGAGCAGCTCCATCAGAAGTCACCCAGGCTGGACTGGTTCTCCTCGTCGTCGGTCGTCGCGGTCGCCTCCGTCTCGGCAGTGCTGTTGTCGTGGTCGCCCGAGCCCGTCGCCGCAGCCGACGCGTCGGCCTCGACGCCGTCCATCGAGGGATCCTCGCGGCCGGCGTTCTCGAGGACGTTCTCGGCGGTCTTCTCTCCTTTGAGCGCTCCAAGGACGACCGACTTGTCCGCAGTGCGGAGATCGGCGGGCTCCTCGATGCCGACCGCGTACAGGTCTCGAGCGCGTTTCCGGCCGACGCCGCGGACCGAAACCAGCTCGAGCAGCTCCTCGCCGACGCCGTGTTCGACGCGGGCGCGGGCCTCGCGGACGGCGACGGTCCACTCGCTGTCGATCTCTGCGGCCAGCGACTCGGCCGCGCCGAGCAGCCACTCGGCGGTGTCGACCTTTCCGCGCAGGTCGCCGGGACCGATCTTGTACCGTTCGGTGATCCGTTCCTCGTCCTCTTCCTCGGCCCAGTCCTCGAGCAGTTTCCCCGTCTTCAGCGCGGCGAGCCAGTCCTCGAAGCGATCCTCCTCGAACTCGCTCGGCCGATCGCCGAGCAGCTCGGCCTCGCGCTCGTAGTAGAGTTCGCCGAATTTCTCGTCCTCACCCGAACGGAGGTAGAGCTCGTACATGTCCGGCGTTCGGGAAACGAGCTGGTAGAGCCCCAGCGCGGTGGGGCGGTCGTCGGCGTCCTCGAGCCCGTGAACGATCGTCGCGGCGCTCATCGGATCCAGGTAGAGCCGGGAGACGGTGTGACCGAGGCTGGTCGCCTCGAGGTCCTCGCTTCGTCCACCGCTGTCCGCGAGGTCGGCTGCGGTCGTAAACGCGCCGGCGTCGTCGCTTCCATCTCCGCGGTCGCGTTCGATGAACTCGTTGCGCTCGAGGTAGTCGAGTACGCTATCCGTCACGGTCTCGAGCCGACCTGACTCCGTCGACTGGCTCGCGTACAGCGTCGCCTCGAGGAACTCGAGCAACCCCTCACGGGTGCGGGCGAAGCCGGAGGCGATCGTGGCGAGTACGTGGGTCCGCAGGGCGGGCTCGGCCGCGAGCTTCGACCGGACGGGCTCGGGCTCGGCCCAGATGTAGCGGTCGAACAGCTCCTCGCTCTCGTCGTGGCTCTTGGCGAGCAACACGGCCTCCCCGTAGGGGTCGAGCCCCGGTCGTCCAGCGCGGCCCATCATCTGGTGGACCTCGAGGACGTCGAGCGGGGCCATCCCGCCCGCGGTCGGGTCGAACCGCCGCCAGTCGCGGACGATGACCCGGCGGGCGGGTGTGTTCACCCCCGCAGCGAGAGTGGGCGTCGCCGAGATTACCTTCAACAGCCGCTCGCGGAAGGCGTCCTCGACGAGCGAGCGCTGCGTGCTCGAGAGCCCCGCGTGGTGAAACGCCGAGCCGCGTTCGACGCAGTCGGCGAGGTCCGTGCTGGTCTCGGTGTCGCTGTCCTCACGGATCTCGTCGGCCAGCTCCGCCAGCTCGTCGCGCTCGCCGTCGGTCAGCTCTCGGCTCGTCACCTGTCCGAGCCTGCGGGCTGCGGCCTCGGCGTTGCGCCGGGAGTTGACGAACACGAGCGACGACCCTCCTTCTTGGACGATGTCGCGGACGAGCGCGGCCTCCTGCTTTTCGCTTCCCTCGACGGGCACCTCGCGGGTCGACCCGTCGTCGAAGTTCAGGGCGTTGCCGTAGTGGACGCCCATCTGCAGGTCGATCGGGCGCCAGTCGGTGTCGACGAGTTCGGCGTCGAGCCACGCCGCGATCTCGTCGGCGTTTCCCACGGTCGCGGAGAGGGCGACCGTCTGGAGGTCGGGATTGAGCCGGCGCAGCTTCGCGAGGGTGACCTCGAGCGTCGGTCCCCGATTCCGGTCGTCGATGAGGTGGACCTCGTCGCTGACGACGCAGGTCAGCTCGGAGAGCCAGCTCGCGCCGTTTCGCACGAGCGAGTCGACCTTCTCGCTGGTGGCGACGACGATGTCCTTCGAGGCGAGCCAGTCGCTGGTCGACTCGTAGTTGCCAGTCGTCACGCCGACGTCGACGCCGAAGGATTCGTAGGCGGCGAACTCCTCGCGCTTCTCGCTGGCCAGCGCCCGTAGCGGGACGATATAGAGGGCTTTCCCGCCGCGCTCGATCGCCGACAGCATCGACAGCGCGGCGATCATGGTCTTGCCGCTCGCCGTTGGGACGGCCGCGACGAGGTTCTCGCCCTCGGTCGTGCCGGCGTCGACGGCCTCGGCCTGGGGCGGGTAGAGCTCCTCGATCCCCTCGCTTCGGAAGTGCTCGAGCGCTCCGGGCGGGAGCCCCGACAGCTCCTCAATGTTCATTACCCGCAGTTGGCGCGTGCTTCGGTTTAAACTGTCGTCTCTCCCGCTCACCGATGGCTGGCACACCGCCCGCGGGCGACAGACCGATGTCGGTGGCGGGCGAAGCGAACGCATGGCCGATCCAGACCGCGTCCTCGTTCCCACGGTCGGCCGACCGCGGGAGGACGAGGCCCTCGCCCACGCCCTCGAGACGTTCCCAGACGCCGACGTCACCCTGCTCGCGGTCGTCACGCCGCTGGACGCGCCGATGAGCGAAGGCGGGGTGCTCGAGCGCGACGAGGCCCGGGCCGACGAGGCTCGGGATCGCGCGACCCGACTGCTCGCGCCGATCGCCGATCCGTCCGCGACCGACCGAGTCGAAATCGAAACCGCGGCGGGCCGACCCGGGACGGTCATTCCCCGATACTCGACGAATCACGACATCGATCAGGTCGTCATGCGCGGCCACGACAGAAAGTCTTCAAGCCTGGTGCGGCGACTCCTCGGTCGCGGTGTCGCCGCCACGGTCGTCGAGCGAACCGATCGGCCGGTGACCGTCCTCAAGTGAGTTCAGCCGCCGATGACCGCCGCGAGCGCCTGGTAGAGCCCGTAGCCGACGAGGATCGAACTCCCCAGCGTCAGCAACCAGAACGTGATGGTAAAGCCGATCTTTCGCTTCGAGACGCCGGCCGAGCCCGCGGCCAGCCCGCCGCCGATGACTCCCGAGAGGATGATGTTGTTCAGCGAGATCGGGATGCCGAGCGCGATCGCCAGCTGGGCGATAACGAACCCCGGAACCAGCGCCGCGATCGAGCGCCGAACCCCGAGCTGCGCGTACTCCCGCGAGGTCGCCTGCAACAGCCGTGGTGCGCCCATCCAGGCGCCGGCGAGGATCCCGGCGGCCCCCAGCGCGAGCAGCGTGATTCCCGGCAACCCGAGTTCGATCCGAAACAGGTTCTCGAGGGGACCGGTCGCGAGTCCGACCTGCGAGCCGCCCGAGGAGAACGCGACGATGCTGCCGAGGATCAGCAGGAACGATCGGATGCCATCCTCGACGGAGTCGAGCACCCGCTTGCGAACCCAGGAGAACGCGAGGACACCGACGACGACCGTCACAAGCACGGTGCCGAAGTCGACGTCGCCGACTAACACCGGCCCGCCGCCGAACTGCCGGGAGACGAACCTGGCGAGGGTTCCCTGGTCGGCCGTCGGATCGGGGATAACGCCCAGCCGGATGTTCGCGACGATCGCGCCGACGATACCCGCGAGCAGCGGGACCCCGACGGACTCAGGGATGTCGTCACGACGCAGGGTGACTGCCGTCGCGTACGCCAGTCCACCGGACATAAACGGGACCAACAGCCAGAAGGTGCCGAGGCGCTGGTAGGTCGCCATCGCCGGATCGCCGCCGAGCGAGAGCCCGACGCCGACCATCGCGCCCGTCGTCGCGAACGCCGCGGGGATCGGATATCGGGTGTAGATTCCGACCGCCATGAACGTCGCCGCCGTTAGCAATCCGGCGGTGGCAGCAAGCGGTGTGATCGTAACGCCGTCGATGAGGTCCGCACCGACCGTCTCGGAGATGCTCCCGCCCTGCATGAGCGCGCCGGCGGCGGCGAGCAGGCCGATGACGAACGCCGCTTGCATCGTCGAGATCGCGTTCGCGCCGATGGCGGGTGCGAACGGCGGCGAGTTGCTGTTGGCTCCCAGCACCCACGCCATGAACAGACAGGTGAGAACAGCGGTTCCGACGAGGACGACGAACGACAGAGCAACCATTCGATTGCATGATGATTAGCATCACGGAACAAAAACGTTCGTTCGTTACGTCCGCCGTCCGGTGACCCACTCCCGGCGGACCGACGGGGGACTACACTTCCGAAACTTCGTAGCTCGTCTCGAGATGCTCGATCAGCTCGCCGACGAACGCGGGATCGTACGTCCAGACGCCGTCGTACTTCCCGGGCTGGCGCTCCTCGGCGACCAGCGCGCAGCTCTGGCGGTCGGTGTCGGCGGCCTCGAAGGCGACGAACCAGAATCGACCGATCTCGCCGGACGCGGAGACCACCGACGGCCCTTCGAGCGGTTCGTCCCACGCATCGTCGAGAAACGCCGTCACGGAAAGCGCTCCGCGGGTCGCCAGCCGCTCGTACACCTCGAGCTGGTCGGCGAACGCCGCCTCGCGCTGGAAGCCGGCGTACAGGGTCCCGTCGGCGACTCGCCACGCTCGCTCTTCGATCTCCCTCGAGACCGCGAGCAGCTGTCGCCGGTCGGCCGAAGCGAACGGCGTCCCCTCCAGAAAGTCGAGCAGTTCGCGGAGGTCGACGTCCGTCTCCTCGAGCGTCCAGGGCGGGTGGATCGACGGCGAGAGGAGCGCGTCGAACGCCTCGAGTCCCAGCGCGCCCCGAAACCCGCCGTCGGAATCGCGGACTACCACGAATCCGTCCTCGAACGCCGCGGCTCGGCGGTACTCGACCGCGACGTTCCGGCTCGTGAACTGGCGCTGTAGGTCGATCGCGACGTCGCTATCGCTCGCGTGTACCTCGAGTCGCTTTCGCTCGGCTTCGGCGCGTTCGAGGGCTTCGCCGAGTGTCTCGAGGCTCATTCGCCGACTCCGAGGAAGTCGTAGACGGCCGGTGGTACGTCGACCTCCTCGACCGTCCTGTCGACCGGGTCGAACTCGATCAGTCCGTGGTCCTGGAGCCGGGGGAGGACCGAATGATGGAGGTAGACATGTGCTCGCTCATATTCCGACTCGCCGGCGATCCGCCCATCGTCGACTGCGGCGGCACCGGTGATAGCTGTGGCGAGGTCGTCCACCGTCGCGTTCGGATGATCGTACAGGTACGCGAGCGTGATCCGGACCTGTCGCGTTGAGAGAAGTCCGAGGAGCTCGTCGATATCGTGCTCTGATACGGCGTCCGCGAGCGCGGAAATATCCTCGAAGCTATTCTTCATAATTGTTCGTGAACTAGGGTCCTCGATCGTATAAGCCGTATCGATGCCAAGCGAGACTGTATCTCTATTCTGTATATCAAATAACATTATATTTGCTGCTCACGGCTCGCCGCCCCTGGACGACGATCGGGATCCGGCGCCCGGCCGTCACGACCGCTAACGATTTACGACGATCGGTCCAACTCCCGGCCATGAAAGTCGAGTTCGACGAGGAGACCTGTATCGGGATGTACCAGTGTGTCGCCGAGTGGGACGCCTTCGAGAAGGACAAGTCAGCGGGGAAAGCGATCCTCGAGGGTAGCGAGGAGATCGAGGACGGACTCTTCGTCCGCGAAGTGCCCGAGGAGGCCGAACTCGACGCGAAGTTCGCGGCCCGGACCTGTCCCGTCGACGCGATCACGATCTACGACGACGACGGCGAGCAGCTGATTCCCTGACGCTCTCCTCACCGCCGTAACGCTGCATCGACCAGCTCGGCTTCCGCCGACCGGAGCAGCGTCGACGCCGCGCTCTCGGAACACTCGAGCGTCTCGGCTACTGTCGCCAGATCGCCGCTCCGGGGAACCTCATAGTAGCCGACATCGCGGGCGACCTCGAGCGCTTCGAACTGTCTGGCCGTGAGTCGGCCGGCCAGCGTCTCCGAGCGGCGCTGGTGTTCGCTCACTCGTTCGACCTCGATGCCGACCTCGTCGGGGGCGCGCTCGAGCAGTCCCGACATGGCTTCGGGCTCGCCGAGGACGGTAACGTGGACGTTCTCCCGACCAGTGTAGACCATCGGCGGCACGACAACCAGCCCAGGGACGTCGAACGTTCCCAGCAGGGTGGCGTCGGCGGCCCGCAGGTCCATCTCGACGTAGCCGTAGAACGTCTCCCCGTCGACCGGCGTGACGTCGTACCGACGGACTGAGTCGAGATCCTCGGCCAGATTTCCGAGCGCACCGGGGTCGCCGACGATCAGCGAGAGAAAGCGCACGGTTTCGGACTCTGTATCGACCACCCAGGAGAGCACCTCCTCGCGCTGGAACGACTCGAGTGGTTCCTCGGGCGCCGGCAGTTGCATCGATGGGGGAAGTCGGAGCGTGAGATCTGCCGACTGCATACCGGTCGTTCGACGAGATGATATAAAGAAGTTCAGTGCTTCGCGAGAGTACCGACAGTCGTTCGGTTCGAAAGAAGGGTATGAGCGAGCCGCAAACGACGGCGAACGACCGTGAACAGTCGGCTGCCGACGCGGACGGCGACACCGGACCGACGCTAGCACCGACCGGAACGCCACCGCCCGGCCCGCGCGGGC
Organism: Natronococcus sp. A-GB1; assembly: GCF_029688845.1. Lineage (GTDB taxonomy): Archaea > Halobacteriota > Halobacteria > Halobacteriales > Natrialbaceae > Natronococcus. The sequence goes on from NZ_JARUKW010000002.1 coordinate 132,633, forward strand.
TTCCGCTGGTCGACAGTACTCTCGCGTTCGTTCGCGACCCGCTCGAGTTCTTCTCCTCGATGCCCGAGTACGGCGACGTCGCGCGATACGAGGCCTTTGGCCGCGAGTTCGTGGTCGTCTCGGACCCGGGGCTCGTCGAGGAGGTGGTCGTCGCCCGCGACGACGAGTTCTGGCGCGGCGGGTTCGAGCACGAGTTCGGCGAGCTGCTCGACGTCGAGGGGTTGTTCTTCGCGGAGGGCGAGCGCTGGCGCCGCCAGCGTCTGCTCCTCCAGAACGCCTTCACGCCGGCTCGAATCCGGAGCTACGCCGACGATATGGTCGTGGAAGCCGTCCGGCTGGTCGAGAGCTGGTCGGATGGTGAGGTCGTCGACGTCCGGGAGGCGATGTCGACCCTGACGCTGCGAGCGCTGACGCGGTCGTTGTTCGATCTCGAGTTCGGAGACGGACGCGCCGATCGCGTGCGACGCTGGGTGCACGCCATGGGTGCGTACAGCGACAGCGAGTTCTTCGGCGCCCGCGCCGTCCTCCCGACGTGGATTCCGAGCCGGGCCGAACGCGAGTATCGGCGTGCAACGGCCGACGTCGAGGCGCTGGTCGAGGAGCTGGTGACCGAACGTCGCGGGTCCGAGGCGGACGGCGACGACCTGCTCTCGCTACTCGCGATCGGTGAGTACCCCGACGGCTCGAGCCCGCCGGCCGAGGAGATCACCGACCAGTTGCAGCTGTTCCTGCTGGCCGGCCACGAGACGACGGCGACCGCGCTGACCTACGCTTGCTGGCTGCTGGCCGGCACCGAGGACGTTTGGTCGGGACTCGAGTGGGAGGTCGACGCTGTCTGTGGCGAGCGGGATCCGACATTTGCGGACCTGCCCGACCTGGCCGTCACCGAGGCCGTCGGACGGGAGGCGATGCGTCTCTATCCGCCGCTGCCGTTCCTCCAGCGCGAGCCCCACGAGGAGACCGTCCTCGCCGGCTACCGGATCGGATCGGGAACGACGGTCCAGTTGAACATGTACGGCATCCACCGCGACGAGCGATGGTGGGCCGATCCAGACGTGTTCCGGCCGGATCGATGGGTGGCGAACGACGAGGACGCGGACGGGGACGAGCGAACCGTCCTCGCTGACCCCGACGACCGACCCGAGTACGCCTACTTCCCCTTCGGCGGTGGCTCGCGCCACTGCATCGGAATGCGGTTCGCGATGACCGAACTCCAGCTCTCGCTGGCGACGATGGTTCGACGCGTCGACCTCGAGCGAGTGACTGAGTCGATCGATCCCACGCCGAAGATATCGCTCGATTCCGGTCCAGTCGAGATGCGAGTCCGAAAGCGGTGATGGCTCTCCGATCCGTTACTCGAGGACCAGCGCCTCAGCCCGTGCAGGTCCTCGATCTCGTCGGCCGGCGTGACATCGAGGTCGATGTGCTAACAGTGCGACCGGCGAACGAACGTCGACTCGAGCCCGGCCCGTTCGGCCGCGACGATATCGCTCTCGCTGTCCCCGACGTACAGTGCAGACTCCGGTGACGCCGCCAGATCCTCGAGTGCGCGCTCGAGGTAGTGTGCGTTCGGCTTCTTCAGTCGAAGGCTCTCCACGGTCATCTCGCGGCCGTAGTAGGTGTCGACGTGCGTTCGATGAGTACGCCGTCGCTGTCGAAGAGCAGGGCGTCGTACGCTGTCACGCGCAGCGATACTCCGAACGGCCAGCTGATCGTTTCGGTCGGATGTTCGTGCAAAAACGGTCGAGTTGCAGTTCGAGACGAACCGACTACGCGATCTTGTCGTACTGATCCGAGAGCTTCTCGGCGGCCTCGCCGAGCTGGTTGCGCTCGAACTCCGTCAGGTCCCACTCGACGATCTCCTCGACGCCGTCGGCGCCGAGCTTCGCGGGAACGCCGAAGGCGGTGTTCTCGTGGCCGTACTCTCCCTCGAGGACGACGCTGCAAGGCAGCACCTCGCCCGTATCGCGGAGGATGGCCTCGACGGTGTGACCGACGCCCGTCGCGGGGCCCCACTGCGTGGCGCCTTTCTTCTCGATGACGTTCATCGCCGAGGTCTGGAGTTCCTCGAGCAGTTCCTCCTTCTCGTCGTCGGTGAACTCGAGGTCCCTCCCGTCGACGCGGACCTTCGAGAAGGCGGGAACCTGGGCGTCGCCGTGCTCGCCGAGGATCGTCGCCTCGACGTTTTGGACGGGGACGTCGAAGCGCTGGGCAATCACGTAGCGAAAGCGGGCGGAGTCGAGCCGACCGCCAAAGCCGATCACCTGCTTGCGGCTCCGATCGCCGGCCTCGTACAGGTGGCGGTTGAGCAGGTCGACGGGGTTCGAGGTGGTGACGGTGACGAAGTCGTCGTTGTGCTCGGCCAGCGAGGAGCCGATGTCCTCCATGATCGGTGCGTTGTCGCCGGCCAGATCGATCCGGGTCTGGCCCGGCTGGCGCGGAATTCCGGCCGTGATGACGACGACGTCCGAACCGGCGGTGTCCTCGTACTCGCCCTGTCGGATCGTCGTGTTCGAATCGTAGGCGACGCCGTGGTTCGTGTCGGCGGCCTGGCCGATCGTCGTCTCCTCCTGATCCGGGATGTCGACGAAGACGAGTTCGTCCGCGATGTCTCGGAGCGCGATGTTGTAGCCTGCGGCGGCACCGACCGTGCCGGCCGCGCCGACTACGCTAACTTTCGTCATACCACGTGAAACTGCACCATCCCAGGCGTTAAATCCGTCGGATCGTCCACGCTCACCCGAGACTGACGATGGATTATACGTCAATCGTCGAAATGCGCCGTCGGGCTCGACCGTCGAACGGGGAGATGAAATCCGAGTACTTTCACAATCGCTATCATCCCTCGCCCGAGCTATCGATCTCATGGATCGGAACGATCGCCGGATCGCCCGCTTTACCATGCTCGGGCACGCGACGTTCCACCTCTACGAGCTGACGATCCCCCTGTTCGTCGTCGTCTGGCTCGAGGCGTTCGACGTCTCCGCGGCCGTCCTCGGGACGGTGGTCGCCGTCGGCTACGCACTCATCGGAATCGGAGCGCTCCCCAGCGGCGCGCTCGCGGACTCCTACGGCTCGAAGCGGCTCGTCGTCCTCTCGATGGCCGGGATGGGTGGGGGGTTCGTGCTGATCGCGGTCGCGCCGTCGCTCCCGCTGCTCGCGGTCGCGCTCGTACTCTGGGGCGCCGCAGCCAGCCTGTACCACCCCGCCGGCCTCTCGCTGATCACCCGCGGTTCGGAGCGCCAGGGAACCGTCCTCGCGTACCACGGCGTCGCCGGCAACGTCGGCACCGCCGTCGGCCCGCTGGTCGCTGCACTCTTGCTTACGTTTCTCGACTGGCGGCTCGTCGCTGGACTGTTCGCCGTCCCCGCCGCTCTCGCGATTCTCGTCGCAGGCCGTCTCGAGTTCGTCGAGCGGACGGCGACCGATCCCGACGAGTCGACGGCGACCGACGCTGACGGTCTCTCGGCGATCGTCGCGCAGTCGAGGGTACTGTTCGTCGGCAGCTTCCTGCTCGTCTTCGCCATCGCCGTTCTCGCGGGAACGTACTACCGCGGGCTGTTCACGTTCCTCCCCGACGTGCTGGCGGGGCTGCCGGTGTTCGAACCCGTCGAGATCGCGGGTGAGACGTTCGAGCCGAGCCAGTATGCCTATGCCGGCCTGCTGCTCGTCGGCGCTGCGGGCCAGTACACCGGTGGCCGCCTGAGCGACAGCCGTTCGCCCGAGCGAACGATCGTCGCCGTCTTCATCGCGCTGATCGTCGTCTCGCTGTCGTTCCCGGTCGTCACGTCGTTCGGCCTGTTCGCAACGGTCGCGATCTGTGCGCTGCTCGGTTTCTTCGTCTTCATGGAGGCGCCGATCCACCAGGCGCTGATCGGCGAGTACGTCGCCGCTGACGTCCAGGGGCTGTCGTTCGGCTACACCTACCTCGGCGTGTTCGGGATCGGCGCCGCGGGCGCGTCGATCGCCGGGATCGCGCTCACCTACGGCGGCACGGCCCTCCTGTTCGTCGCGCTCGCGGCGCTTCCGACCGGCGGGCTCGTCCTCGCCACGATCCTCCTCGTTCGATCCCGGCGCCCGTCGCCGTAGTTCGGGACCGAACCGGTCTTCCCGCTCGCCGTCGCGTCTCCGAGCATGCGCGTCAGCGTCATCGGCGGCGGACGGATCACGGAGGAGGCGACCGCTCGAGCCGAGGCCGTCGGCCGGGAGCTCGGCCGCCGAGGGCACACGGTCGTCTGTGGGGGGCTCGGCGGCGCGATGGAGGCGGTCTGTCGGGGCGCCAAAGCGGAGGGTGGGACGACGATCGGCATCCTCCCGACGGAGCGACCGGAGGATGCGAACGAGTACGTCGATGTCCCGATCGCGACCGGGCTCGGCCACGCCAGGAACGCGCTCGTCCCGCTGAACGGCGAGGCGGTGATCGCGCTCGCGGGGAGCCACGGCACCCTCTCGGAGATCGGCTTCGCCGGCGTCTACGACCGTCCCGTCGTCGGCCTCGAGACCCACGACCTGCCCGGCGTCGAAACCGTCGAGACGCCCGAGATCGCGGTCGACGCCGTCGAAGCCGCGGTTTCGAACTGAGCCTCGCCTCGAGTCGCGTCCTTCGGACTGTCTCCGTGATGCACGATAACAGATAACACCCGGAACGTCGACGCTACAACCGACGTTCCGGGAGCGACGTGAGCGACCGACCGCTCAGAGCGATCACGAGGTGAGCACATGGCAACCCAGACCGAATCCAACACGGAACTCGTTCGACAGTATCTGGCCGCGTTCAACGACCGGGATCGGGAACCCCTCTCGGAACTCCTCGCGGAGGACGTGGTCGAGCACGGCATTCACGACGAACGCCACGGCGTCGACGAACTCCTCGAGAAGCTCGAGTCCCATTTCGAGCCGTTGCCGGACTACTCGGGGACGACCGAGACGATGGTCACCGAGGGCGATCTGGTCGCGGTCCGGTACACGGTCGGCGGGACCCACACCGGCGCGTACCGCGACGTGGAGCCGACGGGCCACGTCGCGGAGTGGACCGGCATGGCCATGTACCGAATCGAGGACGGCGAGATCGCCGAGGTCTGGCTCGAGGAGGACCGGCTCGGACTGCTCGAGCAACTCGAGGTCGTCGACCCCCCGGCCCACCTCCGAACCTGACCGGTATCGCTTTTTCCCCGCCGGATCTGGACGCCGACATGAGCGACGTTTCCGATCCGTACGTAATTCGTGATCGACTCCCCGAACCCGACACGTTTGCCGCCCTACGCGAGGCAACCGGAATGACTCCTCGCTCGCTCGAGGGGATCGAGCGGGGGCTGCCGAACTCGTTGTTCGGCGCCGTCGCCGTCCACGAACCCACGGACGAGACCGTCGGAATGGGGCGAATTGTCGGTGACGGCGGCACGGTGTACCTGCTCTCGGATATCGCGGTTCATCCCGATCACCAGGGACGCGGACTCGGCACGCGGATCGTCCGGCGACTCGAGGGCTACCTCGAGCGCGAGGCGCCCCCCGAGGCGTACGTCACCCTGATCGCGGACGTCGACGACTTCTACGAGCGATTCGGGTACGAGGACGTCCGCCCCGCCTCAAAGGGGATGTACCGCCGCACGGAGTAGGGTCCGCAGGTTTTTCGCCGCTGGGCCGCCTTCGAACGGGTATGAGCGACTTCGACAAGGAAGCCGAGCGCGAGAAGCTTCGCGAGAAGTACGAGCGCGACAAGGCAGAGCGGGAGGCCACCCAGCGGATGAGTGACCTCCTGCTCAAGGGAGCGACGATGACCAACAGCCACTGTGGCACCTGCGGCGATCCCCTCTTTCAGCAGGACGGAACGACGTTCTGTCCCAGCTGTCACGGCAACCCCGACGCCGTCCAGGGGACGAATCTCGAGGCCCAGCCGGCCGAGGACGTGGCCCCACGGGACGACGCCGACGAGGAATCGGATCGCCCCCAGCCCGAGATCGACGGCACGCGGTCCGAGACCGACGAGGACGGCCCCGAGACGGCACCCGAGCGTCCGGGCCAGGGGCAGACCGCTGACACCGACCCGGCGGGCGACGCGAGCGCACGCCCGTCCTCGCCGCCGTCGAGCTCGACGGCCGACGGAGAGGTCAGAACACAGTCCCAGGACGACCCGTCTCGCGATCCGGAGTCCGATCGAGCACAGCGAGACGGACACCACGACGAGCCGCATCGCCCCGGCGAACTGTCACGACGGCCGACCGACTCGCGAACGCGAGCGTCGTCGGGAACCGGCGACCTCGAGAATGCCCGCGCCTCGCTGGTCGCGGCTCTCGAGAAGTTCTCACGGGAGGCAAGCGAAACGGACGATCCCCGCTACGCCCGGGAGTGTCTTGAGGCTGCCCGGGAAGCCGGGAAAACCCTCGAGACGCTGCGCTAGTCGAGAAACCGCTCCTGGACGTTTCCGGTCGGCATCATACACTGGTCTTTCTTGCCGAACACGCGATAGCGGTTGGCGGCGACGACGTCGTACCCCCAGTCTCGGAGCCGTCGCGGGAGGTATCGCAGCGGTCGCCCGAGCGCGTAGACGCCGCCGAGGCGCTCGCCGATCCGGAGAACGGCCGCGGACTTGACGTATGCGTCCTCGCCTTCGATCAGGACGATCGAATCGAGGTGGGCCTCGGCGAGGCCGTGGTCGGCCAGCAGCCGCTGGCCGACGTCGGACTGCAGCGACGCGAAGTGAAAGACCTCCTCGTCGTCCCGCGGCACGATAAACTGGACGAATCCGGCACAGAGGTTACAGACGCCGTCGAAGAGGACGATCGGCTCCTCGTCGGGAATCTCCTCGCTCATTGCCAGGAGTTGGAGTCGATCGCAGTTCAGCATTCCGGTCGGAGACACAGACCGCACGGACCCAACGGCTCGATTCTTAGGAGTCAGGCGGCTGGATTTCCGTCGGCTCGTTGTCGCCACAGCCGTGTGCGGAGACCGGTCTGATCTCCCGGTCGCGGTCGCTCGGATCGCTTACGGTGTCCATGGTGACGGTCTCGACCACCTGATACATGTTGACGTGGGTGAGCTCCGTCCCGTGTTCTTCCTCCCAGCTCGTACAGATGTACTCCGCCAGGTACTCGTCGGCGTCGCTGGTTCCCTGGATTCCGCCGCGCCGGACGCTGTTCATGTAGAACCGCTCGCGGTAGGAGCCGTACTGCTCCTGGAGCTGGCTTCCCTCGTATGGTCGGTCGTAGGAGACCGACGCCTGGCCGTTGTAGACGTCGACCACCTCGCCGTCGGCGGTCTGTGCCGGGAAGACGTAGTAGCTGTCGGTCGTCCGCGGGGTCGGTGCGAAGACGCTCCAGTCGGGCTGGTCGATGCTCAACTGCTGGGCGCGGTCCTCGATCTGTTCCTCGACGACGGTCTCCTCGTCGGCGAGGCCGCCGAGCGGAACCGTAGAGAGGGCCACGAACAGCACGATCGACAGCACGACGATCCCGAGCGCCGCGTTGTAGCCCAGCTCCCTCGCGCGTCGCTGGCGTTCGCCGCCGAACCGAACGTCCGGAACGCGTCTCGCGAACCGCACGAGCCGTTCCCGGCGGACCTCGAGCCCGTCGAGATCGAGCTCGAGGAAGCGAGCGACCGCCTTCAGATCGTCCCAGAACTGTGCCTGAAGGAACAACATGACGCCGGCGATCGCGACGTAGGGGAACGCACCGATCCGCACCGTAACGATGAACGAGGCGTGCGAGGCCACGAACATCCCGACGAGAGCCATCCGTAGCCGGCCACGCAGCACGAACAGCAGCCAGGAGAACACCAGCATGTAGAACCACGTCAGTCCGCCGATCTGGAGCAACGTCTGGAACTCTCGGAGGTAGGGGGCGAGAAAAAACGTCGTGTCGTGGAGGCCCATGATCAGCGGCGTCGCCTCGCCGCTCGTCCAGAGCTCGTCCTGGGCCTTGTGGTAGCCGTTGACAAAGTACATGACGACCATCTGGGCGAGAATAAGCGCCGACGCGACGCTGGCGATCCCCGCCCGGGGCTCCCGGTCGGCGTGGACGGCGTCGATCGACCACCGCTCGCCGAGCGGCAGGAAGATCGCCCAGAACAACAGGAGCCGGAACAGCGTGTCGGCGTAGCTCAACACCAGCGGGTTGTGGTGGTCGAGCGAGACCACGAGCAGGAATGAGAGAATCGTGGCGATCCGGGTCTTGTAGCCGACGATGAGCTGAACGGCGATCAATCCCTGGAGCACGAACAGGCCGGCGATGACGGTCGGATCGGTCGTGTAGTGATAGATCGAGATCGCCCCCTCGGAGCTCATCGCCTGTGCCAGCGACTGGGGGACGGCTCCGTCGTTCGTGTAATAAAACGAAAAGTTTCGACTCCGAAGCAGCAGGTCAGCGACGATCAACAGCCCGACGACCACCCGAAAGACCGCGAGCGTTCGCGTGTCGATCCGGACCCGGTCGGCGACGCCTCGCCGGACTCGAGCCGAAAGCGAGCGGGGGTCGAGCGCGCCGTTACTCATCGCTCGCCCGCGCCGCGGTCGGCCGGTCTCTCCCCGTATCGCGTTCGGAGGAGCGTCTGGTCTCGTGACTGTACTCGCCGTGCGAGTCGTCGCCCATCATTGGCACCCTTGGCTGGCCGCCCGGCTTCGGGTCGAGAGCGCGGGGTTCCCGCGCCCCCACCGTGGAGGGAACGAGGCGGCCATTCTACACGATAATCGATACGCAACCAGTATATATGTTCCGTTCGTGAGGATCGATCGCTGCGTTCGATCCGGCCGGTAGCGTTCGCCTCCGTCATCCCGTATACTCGCTGCCGATCACGTCGCGGATCCGTTCGGCGGTCACCCGGCCGACGCCGTCGGCAGCCGTTAGTTCGTCCTCGGTCGCGATCATCACCGCCTCGACGGTGCCGAACTCCTCGAGCAGCGCTCGAGCGGTGACGGGACCGATCTCGGCGATCGAGGAGACGACGTACTCCTGCTGTTCGGCCATCGTCTTCGCCTGTTTTTCGCCGTGGACCGACACCTCTCGGTTGGAAGTCTCCTGTTCGCGGCCGGCGATTACCGCAAGCAGCTCGGTCGTGTCGGCTTCGCTTTCGGTCCGGAGGACGCTCGCGCCGAAGTCGACGGCCAGACTCGAGAGCGCGCCACGGACGGCGTTCGGATGGACGTCCCGCTGTTCGTACAGCCCCTCGCCCTCGACGATTACGATCGGGCGGGCGTAGTGACGGCCCATCGCGCCGACCTGCTCGAACACCGAGCGGTCGCCGCCGACCAGCGAGTCGACGAAGTCCGCGACGGACTTGCGCTCGACGGCGACCCGGTCCGACAGCACGTAGTCGCCGACTTCGAGGGTCTCGAGGCGGATCTCGTACTCCTCGCGTCTCGAGAGTTCCCGTGCGATGTTGGCGTCCATCTCGCGCTGGTCGGCGACGACCTCGACCGCATCGCCCTCGGCGTGGGGTTCGTGGGTCTCGACGCTTCCTTCCGTGACTGAGTCGGTGCTGTCCGAGCCGTCGCCACCACTGCTCGAGTCCGAGCTCTCCTCGGCGAACTCCTGCAGCCCCGGTCGCTCGTCGACCCCCCCGTTTCCGCTGGAGGTCCCGCTGCCCGGTTGCGGTTTTCCGCCCTCGGGATTTACTTCCGCTCCGCTCTCGAACGCCGCGAGCGACTGCTGGGCGTCGTCGAGTTCCTCCTCGAGGTCGTCGGCCATCCCCTTTAGCTCACGGAGTTCGGACTCCATCTCCTTCTCACGGCGCTTCGAGATCCAGAAGTAGGCCTCGTCGCGGGTGTCCTCTGCCAGCAGGACGACGACCCGTCCCTCCGACTGGCGTCCAGTGCGGCCCTTGCGCTGGATCGACCGGATCGCCGTCGGGACGGGCTCGTAAAAGAGGACGAGGTCGACCTCGGGGACGTCCAGTCCCTCCTCGGCGACCGACGTCGAGACGAGCACCTCGAACTCCCCGCCCCGGAAGGCGTCGAGGACCTCCTGCTGTTCTTTCTGTGTCATCCCGTCCGACCCCTCGCGGTCGCCCTGGCCGACGAACCGCTTCGCGTCGAAGCTCTCGTTCAGGAAGTCGGTTAGTGCCTCCGCGGTGTCGCGCGATTCGGTGAAGACGATTACCCGGTCGCCGCCCTCGAGCCCCAGGGTCTCGGCGAGCAGCATCCGCGTTTTCCGATACTTGGGGTGGAGCTGGTCGAAGCGCTCGGCCTTTCGCATCGACTCTCGAACCCGGGGGTCAGAGACCATCCGCTGGCTGGCCTTCGAGGCTCCCGAGGAGCGAGCCTGGTTGCGCTGGCGGTCGAAGTACCGCCGCAGGGCCTCGACGCTCTGGGTCTCGACGAGGGTTACGGCCTGGCGGAGCTTCATCACCTCCGCGTGGACGGACATCCCCTCGAACCCCTCCGACTGGTCGTTGTTGATCAGTTTCTGGAGTTCCGCGCGCATCCGGTTCAAATCCTTCTGGGACTGGTCGGGCTGGGTCGAGGAGGCCACTCCGAGCTCCTTTAATTTCTCGAGGCGATCTTTGATCACCTCGTTCAGGGCGTCGCGGATCTCGAGGACCTCCTCGGGAAGCTCGATGCGTTCCCACTCGACGTCGGTGTCGTGGGTGAACTCCGCGACGTCGGCGTCCTCCTCAGTCATCACCTCGACCTCCTGGAGGCCGAGGTTCTCACAGACCTCGAGGATCGCCTCCTCGTCGCCGCCAGGCGAGGCGCTCATTCCGGTCACGAGCGGATCGTTGGCGTCGGCGTGGTAGCGCTCGGCGATGTAGTTGTAGGCGTAGTCGCCGGTCGCGCGGTGGCACTCGTCGAACGTGCAGTGGGTGACGTCGGCGAGCGAAATTCGGCTACCGACCAGATCGTTCTCGATCACCTGGGGGGTGGCCATCACGACCGTCGCGTCCTTCCAGAGGGCCGCTCGGTCGTCGGGGCTGACGTCGCCGGTGAAGACGACGATCTCGTCGTCCGGTATCTGGAGGGCCTCGCGGTAGAACTCGGCGTGTTGCTGGACGAGGGGCTTGGTAGGGGCGAGCATCAGCGACGTGCCGCCGACCTCCTCGAGCCTGCGGGCGGTCACCAGCAGGCTTACCGTCGTCTTCCCCAGTCCCGTTGGGAGACAGACGAGCGTGTGGTGGTTCGCGGCCGTCCCCGCGAGCTTGAGCTGGTAGAGCCGGCGCTCGAGGAAGTTCGGCTCGAGCAGAGGGTGGTCGATCGTCGGCTGGCCGCCGTCCTCGTCCGTCGCTGCCATTGCCGGGCGTTCATCCTCGCCGCGAATAAGGGTTCGCGTATCGGGGTGAAAGTGAAGCCGACGGAAACGTCTTTGCCGAAACGGAGCGATGATGATTTCGTGAGCGAACGAATCTGCGTCTTCGAATCGACCTACGCGGAACTCGAGTCGCTACGGGGGGCGGACGAGACGTTCGACGACGTCGTCTCCCCCCTGCTCGATGGGCGGCATCGGCGAGTCCATACCGGAGCCGGATACTGGCGTGACAGCGACGCGTCCGAGTGTGCGCGGCAAACTCGGGTCGAACTGAAGCGCGACGTCGGCCTCGAGCGCTGCTGCCGGGACTGACGCCGTTCACTCGCGTCGTGCGTTGCAACGAATCTTCCAAGCGCCTGCGGCCCGTCGAGGGTGTATGGAAACCTCGAGGGACACTCTCAGTCTGCCGGAGCCCCGTTCGATCCTCACGGCGATCGGCTTCGTCGTCCTGGTCAACGCCGTTGGCAGCGCGCCCGCCCTGATCTCGTCGTCGGACACGGCCTGGTTCCAGGCGCTCGACAAGCCCTGGTTCTACCCGCCCGGCATCGCCTTCTCGATCGTCTGGACGCTACTGTTTACCCTGCTCGGCGTCGCGCTCTGGCTCGTCTGGCGCAGCGACAGCGACGGACGACGGCTCGCGCTCGGCCTGTTCGTCGCCCAGATGGCGGTCAACGTCTCCTGGACGCCCGCGTTCTTCTCGCTCGAGCGACTGCTCGTCGCGTTCGGCATCATCGTCACTCTCTGGGTGCTCGTCGTTGCGACCATCGTCGCCTTCCGGCAGGTCGACCGTCGCGCCGCCGCCTTGCTCGTTCCCTACCTCGCCTGGATTACGTTCGCCGCCGTGCTCAAATTCGAAATCTGGCGGCTGAACGCCTGATGTGGAACCGCAGCGAGCACCCTCAGCTCTCGATACCCCCTCAACACTCCCCGGGTAGACGCGGCCGGTTCGGATCGACCGCGTGTGCGAGCACCTCGAGCCCGGTCCCGAGCGGGTACTCGAGGATCTGGGCCGGCTCCTCGAGCACGCGTCCGAACACCAGCTCCGACAGTCGAGCGACGGGGTTCCAGGTGTCGTAGTAGGCGTCGTACACCCCACCCATCGCCTCGGTCTCCATGTACCCGCAGAGGACGTAGCCGTCGGGTCGGCGCTCGAGGACGATCGACTCGGTGTACATGTTCTCGGCCTCGAGCATCGCCCCGCTCCAGCGCTCGACGGGGCCGAGCTCGATCTCGCCGGCTGTGACGCGCCGCGAGAGGCCCGCGAACCGATCCGCGAGCCGCTCGGCCAGCCCCGGTTTCAGGTGCAACTGGACGAGGTCGACGTCGACGCCGTCCTCGAGCCCCGCCCCGCCGACGACGAGGGGGCCGTCGTCGGCTCCCGTTGTAGTGCGGGGTCGGTGCGGGTTGACCGCGTGGACCAGCAGCTCCCGATCGACGCGAGTCTCCGTGGCGGCGAGGGCGTCGTGCTCGAGGGGAAACGCCGCCTCGACCCGCGACTCCGGATTCTCCCAGTCGGCCGTCGCGGAGCGGGGAACCTCGACGTACCAGAGCAGCTCGGGATCGTCGCCCGCGTCGAGAATCAGCGAGGCCGTGGTCGCGCCCTCGAGGCCGAGCAGTGGTCGGGGGTCGTCGGGGTTGGCACAGCGCTCTGCAACGGCTTCGCGAACCGACTCGAGGCGATCACCGTCGACGCGCCGGCGGACGAGAAACGCGCTCGCGTGGCGCTCGGTGATATACCTCGAGTCGCTCACTACTGATCCGCGACGCCTGCGATACTGTACGTAGCCCAGGCCGGCGACGACGACGGTTCCCAGCGCGAGACTCCGGCATCCCCACGATTCGAGTGCCATACTGGATCGTCGACGCGAGCGACGTTCGCAGTGTTCCCGAAACCCATCGGCCATTCAAGTATGCTCCGTCCGTACGACCGACCGTGAAGTCAGTCGGCATCGAACTGCGCTACGAGCGAGATGCGCTTTCCCCGATCCACGAGGGGATCTGTTCGTCGCCCGCCCTCGAGCGCGAGCTGATCCTCGGTGGGCAGGCCGTCGACGGCGTCGAGACGATCACGTCGTTCGTCGACGGCGAGCCTGCGGCCTACGAGCCGCTGATAGCCGACAGGGAGCGGGTTCACGAGTACGAACTCACGCCTGCCGAGGACGGCTTCTTCCTCTACCTGCGCCAGGAGCTCGGCCCCGAGGGAGCTTCGTTGCTGGACGCGCTCGCACAGGAGACGGTCGTCGTCGTCCCACCGATCGAGGTTCGCTCCGACCGAACGATGCGACTGACGCTCGTGGGCCACCCTGACGATCTCGGCACGATCCTCGAGACGGTTCCCGACGGCGTCTCGCTGGACGTCCTGTGGGCCCGCGACGAGCTGACCGTCTCCGGGAGCGTCTCGGACCGCCAGCGCGAGGCCCTCGAGGTCGCTCGAGAGCTCGGTTACTACGAGGTGCCGCGCCGGAACGGGATCGAGGCCGTCGCGGCCGAACTCGAGTGTGCCGTCTCGACGGCCTCCGAACTGTTGCGGCGGGGCGAGTCCCGAGCAGTTGCGGGAGTCCTCGACGGGGAGCCGTGAGCAACCCGAAGAACGGACGAGCGGGATATGGACCTCCACAAAACACTTGGACACATGATGTGTCTCTCGGGCATGTACGGCGATTCGAACCCGACCGGCGCTTTCGGGAGCGTTCACGCGGTGCTCATAGTCGTTCTCGCGCTAGCGATCGGCGGGACGTTCGGATTGTCCCGTCTCGGGCTGTCGGGCGGGTCCATCGGTGCCGCCTTTATTGTTCTTCTCGCCGGTTTGCTAGCTCTCGCGTGGCCTCTGTTTCGGAAGGCCCAACCGCGCCACGACCGGAATCGTGAGTAATTCCTCGAGCACGATCGCCGTCCTCGAGCGGTCGTGACGGCGACGAACACCACGGGTACGCCGCCAACGCCTCGTCTCGCGAAACCCTCCGATGAGAAGACCGCGTTCGGTTCGGACCCACCAGTTGGTTCGCTCTCGGCGAGTGCGACGGACGAACGCTCCCGGTGGATGCCGTACTGTACTCGGCTTACTCGAGAGCGTCATAGAACCGTTCTCATGGGGTCGTTTCCATCCCTATTTCGGCGAACCAACCGCTACGTAGAGGGTGCGAATGTAACGGTGCGTTCAGTGCGGTAGGAAAACAGATGTCCGCACAGTCTGTAATACTTCTTATGAAAGAGACTTCCACTGGGTCACATCCGTTACTGGGTGCTGACGAGCGGACACGGATTCTTCGGTCGTTTCTGTTTTCGCTCGCTCTAACCCCGTTATTACTGATGATTGAGCCTGCCCGTCGGATTGTCTCGCTTGAGGCAACGCTAGTGGCTATTGCAGTAGGTATATTTCTCGGGATTGTGGCAGCCATTGGACTGGCCGACATCAACCTTCAGAATGCCAACAGCGTGACGGCATCAATTGTAGCCCTCGTTTGTATCTCTGTGGCCACCATCGTCGTGTGGTTGATTGTGCCCCACCAGCATATCGGGACTTTCACTCAGTTTACAGTCGCGTTCATCTGGGCAATGCCCATTACTGAACTGCTTTATTATCGCCTCTGGGCACACGAACCCAGCTAAGGGCACGGTTACCTTCCTGATACTCCCCCACCCTCTATTCAGCAGACGTTTTTGACAGCTATCTGTGGAATCGAGTACTGCGCCGTTACCTACTTGCCCTGTACGTACCGCTTACGTCGGGTCGTCGAGAAAGGTATGCGGACCGCTCTGTGACTCCCGCTTAGTTCCCTATCCGCTGTCGGTGATGTTCACCGCCGCATTAGCACCGATTGCAGACTCCGGACACCGATCCCGTACCGTCTACCGCTACAGAAACTCGAGTGCCAGGTACGCCAGTACGCTCGCGTAGATCGGGATCGTCAGGTTGTCGTCGACGATGAAGTCGCCGATCTGTACCTTGATGCCGTCGGCGATCGTTGCCCCCACCGCCGCGGCAAGCACGGCCAGAGGTGCCTCGTAGAGGAACGGGGCGGCGAGGACGGCGCTGACGACGAACATCGTAATCAGGACCCTCGGCCCCTTGATGGTCTTGAGGGTGTCGTCCGAAACCGCGCCGCTGATCGGGTCGCCGATCGCGAGCATTAACATGGCAGGGAGGGCGATCGCGGGCTGAAAGAGGAGCACGGCCACCGTCATGCTGACCATGTAGTAGCCGTAGCCGGCGAACTGGTCCTGTTCGTACTCGCGGGTGAGCTTGTCGTAAATCGTCCAGTCCAGGCCGACCCGCAGCCGCAGGAACTCGAGACCGATGACGCCGAGTGCGAGGAACACCATCAGTACGCGAAACCGGTCCCAGGTGAGTCCGAGCTCGAGGAAGCTAGCGAGGAGGTACAGCGCGACCAGCCCTGCCCCGCTCGAGTGGACGAGACGGCGCTTCAGTTCGTCGGCCATCACCGCAATCCTCGAAAGACGGTACCTTCAGTCCGTCGGTTACGTTTGCGTCCGAGCTATCGGGACTCGAATCTGGATTCCCGGGCGCAGCTCGGGCTCATTCGTCCGGCGATTCGACGGCCACGGTACCGTGACTCGAGACGATCACCCGGCAGCCCTCGTATGAAAAGGTCACCTCGACGGGCGTGTCCCGGTTCGACGCGACGAGGTCGACGAGCGCCTCGGGGTCAACGGTCGCAAACAGCGGTGAGAGGTCCTCGGTCTTGCGGTTCGTGACGGCCGCGACGGTCTCGACGATCGCTATAACGGCGGTGGTGTAATCGGTGCCGAAACGGGCGTACGACGCGTCGGCGGTTGGGTCGTATCCCACGACGTCCTTACCGAGCCCTGCAGCGGACGTCGAATCGGATTCGGTCGTATTATCGTTCACGGCTCCTCCCTATGACTGACGTCGTGGTAAGGGGGGACGCTGACCAGTCAGCGTGCTTCCGCACCCGACTTTTCGAAGAGATGACGGAACACCGTCCGCTGTGCTTTGCGAAGGTGCTGGTTGAACGTCTGTCGCGTCACGCCGAACCGATCCGCCAGTTCGTCGCCGGTACTCGTTCTCGGCGTGTCGAAGTAGCCGCCGAAGTACGCGGCGTCGAGCACGGCGAGCTGGCGCTCGGTGAGCGCGTCAGCGACGACGTCGTACAGCAGGTGCGGGGAGTAGACGAGATCCTCGCACACCAGTTCGACATCCCGGTGGAACTCCCGTATCCCGTCGGCGGCCAGCCGGGGGTCGACGTCGCCCGGAAGCTCCCCGAGGAACCGCACCTCGTCCGGATCGATGACGATCGTTCGGGCGCGACCGCCGAGGGAGGGAAAGACCTGTGCGACGGTCGTCGACTCGGCGTGAGCCTCGACGCGGTTGTAGCCATCGGTCGAACTGAGCAATCGCGCGTCGATGTAGTGAGGGACCTCCTCGACGGCGGTGACGAAGTCGCTCGCGGCGAGATCCGCCGTCCCCATGTACTGAACGGTCGTCCCGTCCGGCAGCGGGACGACCGAGTCGATATCGATCCGCGTCTCGCCGCCCTCGATTCGAAGCGACGGCGGGACCGCCGACCCGTTCGCGCGGAACTCGAGTCGGCGGACGTGGTCGCTGGTCAGTCGCTTCTCGCGTCGCTTCAGCTGCGTCACGTCCTCGAAGGCCACGACGACGTACTCGACGTCTCCCTCTTCGTTCGGAACGGGAGCGGTGTTGCTCGAGAGCCACCGTTCGGAGCCGTCGGGCAGTTCGATCCAGTGTTCGAACCCGAACACCGGCTCGCCCGTCTCGAAGACGCGGGCCACGGGATTTTCCTCGTCCGGAACGGGTCGCCCGTCGTCGTAGTAGATGTTCCACTCGCCCGCGTCGTACGTTCGGTCGGTAATCTCCTCCCGCGAGAGGTCGAGTGTCGTGGCTGCTCGCTCGTTCGCGAAGACCATCGTGCCACTCGAGTCGACGACAATGGTGCCGACCGGGTTCACGTCGAACACCAGTCGGGCGAGGTCCTCCGGTGGCGTACACGCCCGCTCGTCCCTCCACCCCTCGGTCGATCCGTCCGTCGATCGGTCGCTCACGGACTCACCTCCGGTCGGCGACGCTGACGCGCCGCGGTAGGGTGGTCGAACGACGACGGGATGACTCGAGGCGGAATCATGTCGTCGGTACGGTCCCAGCGAATATGTGTGTTCCACAGGTTCCCGCCGTGGCGGAACTCGCCGGCTCGATGTCCGTTCGCCTCCATTGCGGTGCTACCGCTCGAGCCCGTCGACGAACCGTGGGACACTGTCCTCGAGCTCCCAGACGTACAGATCCGGCTCCGGGAACTCGTCGGCGAGGGACCCGAGCTCCATCGCGTCGGGCATGATCAGCGTCTGTCCCCACTCCTCGTGTTTGAGCTCGAGCAGTTCGACCTCGAGGACGTCGCCCGACCGGGCTCCCTCGATCCCGACCGGTCCCGTCAGCGGGTGGATCGGCTCGAGGCCGTTGTCCCAACTGCTGTGAACCGCGTCGTCCGCGCTCACCCGATGGTCCACCGAGTACGTCTCGCCTGACATTCGAGTACGGTATGCGCGCCAGTAGAATAAGGATGTAGCGACGATCGTTGCATTGGCGGCCGCTCCTCCGATCGACCTCGAGAGACGGCGACGCTACAGTGCCTCGAACTCGCGGTCGCCGTTTCGGATCGCGGCCAGCGTTTCGGCGAGCTTATCCACCGCGAGTCGCTTCTGTTCGGTTGAATCTCGCTCGCGAACGGTGACGGTCGTCTCCTCGGCCTCCACGGTCTCGTAGTCCACCGTTACACAGAACGGCGTCCCGACCTCGTCCTGGCGGCGGTAGCGCCGACCGATGTTACCCGAGTCGTCATACGTCACGGAGAGCCCCGCCTCGCGGAGGTCGTCGACGACACCGTTCGCGACGGCCTCGAGCTCGTCGTCGCTCTGCAGGGGGAAGACGCCGACGAAGGTGGGTGCGACCTCGGGATCGAGCTCGAGGTAGGTTCGTTCCTCACCGTCGACCTCGTCCTCGCTGTAGGCGTGATGGAGCACGGTGTAGACGACCCGATCGACGCCGAAGGAGGGTTCGATGACGTGGGGCGTGACGTGTTCGCCGGCGATCGTCTCCTCGTCGACCGAAAACCCGGTCTTCTCGACCGGGAGCTCGTGGCTCTCGTCCTCGAGTTCGACCTCGACGGTCTTGCCCTCGAACGCCGAACGGTCCCGTTCGGCCAGCGTCTCGAGTTCGCTGACGACGTCCCCCGCCGCGCCGCCGAACTCCGGTCCCAGGTAGCTCATGTCGGGATCGACGGTCGCCCGTTCGACGGTCTTTGGCTCGTCGTACTGTTTGAAGATCGTAAAGCGGTCCTCGGAGTACTCCTCGTGTTTCGAGAGGTCGTAGTCGGTCCGGTTGGCGAAGCCGGCCATCTCGATCCAGTTTCCATCAATTTCACTCTCTGCGTCCCAGCAGTCCGCCGCGTAGTGGGCCCGCTCGCCCGAGAGGTGTTGGCGGAACCGAAACCGGTCCATGTCGACGCCGACAGCTTCGTACCAGGGTTTGGCGACCCCGAGGAAGTACGCGACCCACTCGTCGGCGATGACGCCCTCTTCGACCGCTTCGCCGATCGTCGTCTCGATCTCCGACCCGTTTTCGTCGTTCTGTTCGCCGACGGGGTAGAGACGAACTTCGACGTCCTCGACGCGCTCGAGGGGCGGTTCGTCGGTCTCGGGATCGACGAAGTACTCGAGTTCGGCCTGGGTGAACTCGCGCGTCCGAATAATGGATCGGCGCGGACTGATCTCGTTGCGGTAGGCGCGACCGATCTGGGTGACGCCGAACGGCAGCTGGTTGCGGGCGTACTCCTTCAGGCGTGGGAACTCGACGAAGATCCCCTGGGCGGTCTCGGGACGTAGGTAGCCCGGCTGGGAGTCGCCGGGGCCGATGTTCGTGTCGAACATCAGGTTGAACGTCTCGACGGCCTGGCCCGCCAGTCCCGCACCACAGGAGGGACAGACGAGCTCGTACTCGGCAATGACCTCCTCGACCTCCGGGATGGGGAGGCTCTCGGCGTCCTCGTAGCTCGTGTTGTCCTCGACGACGTGGTCTGCACGGTGGCTCTCACCACACTCGGGACACTCGACGAGCATGTCGTCGAACCCCTCGAGGTGACCTGAGGCCTCGAACACCGGCTCGGGCATGATCGTCGGGGCGTCGATCTCCATGTTGCCCTCCGCGACGGCGAAGCGGTCGCGCCAGGCGTCCTCGACGTTGCCCTTCAGAGATGCACCCTGCGGACCGAACGTGTAGAAGCCGCCGACGCCGCCGTAGGCGCCCGAGGACTGGAAGAAGTACCCCCGCCGCTTGGCGAGTTCGACCAGCTTCTCGCTTGTGGGCTGGTCGGTCGCGTCGGAGTCGTTCGCCTCACTCATAGAGGGCCTCCAGGAGGTCGACGTCTCGCACGACGCCGACGAGCTGTTCGCCCGTCACCATCGGGAGCTGTTCGATATCGTTGCTGATCATCCGCTGGGCGGTTTCCTGGATCGACGTCTGTGCCGAGACCGTCACCACGTCTTCGCTCATGAACTCCCGAACGGCGCCGTTCGGGATCTCGATGTCCCGTGTCGGCAGGTAGCGACTCCCGACGCCCTTGATCCCCTCCCAGGACCACTGGGCGTCCTGATCCGGGAAGTTGTCACCGGTCTCCTCCTCGCCCTCGACGATGCGGGCGACGTCGATGATGTCGACCTCGGTGAGGACGCCGCTCATCTCGCCGTCGTCGTCGAGTGCGACGGTGTAGGGAACGTTCGCGTAGTACAGCTCGCGCTCGGCGACCGGCAGCGGCGCACCCTCGTAGGTCGTGTTGACGTTCCCGCTCGAGTGGCCCTCGACGGTGTCGTCGGTCTCCTGGTCGCCGGTCGCGATCGCGTGGACGACGTCGGTCACCGTGACGATTCCCTCGAACTCCCCGTCGACCACGGGAATCCGGCGCTCGCCCTCGTCGAACATCAGTCGGGCGACCTCCTCGAGGGAGGTGTCGGCCGTCGTCGACGGGACGTCGTCCATCAGCATGACGAGCTGGTCCTCGTCGGGCTGTTCGATCAGGACGTCTCGGGAGACCAGGCCGCGGTACTCCATGCTGCCCCCTTCCTCCGCGACGACCGGAACTGACGAGAACGACTGTTCCTGCAGGTACTCGAGGACGTCCTCGCGAGTGCCTGGTAACTCGACGGTCACCACGTCTTCTCGAGGCGTCATCGCGTCGGCTACGTTCATTATGGTACCCGGTACGGCGAAAATGAGTATAAACCCAGTGTTTCATTTGCGGACGGGCGCGCCGACGGTGAACGGTCCGTTCCGACGCGTTTATATGTGTCAGGCATTCACATTCATGTATGATGTCATCCGATCTCACTCTCGCCGGTGACGAGACGGTCGTCGGCGCGGTCGATCCGACCGAGTTCGGCGACCGCTACGTTATCGCGGACATCTCGGTGGACGACGCGTGGCTCTCGATGCGGGCCGACGACGCGCCGACGCTGCCGTCGATGCGGTGAACCGGTCGCCCGAACTCCGGTGAGTAGCGGTTCCGTCTCCCCACAGTACTTGCACCTCAGGCGCTTGCTTTTCGATAGATGGTTGGACCGACCCCTCGGAGCGACCGGAGCGAACGATCCGGCGCCGACGACGACTCCAGGTACACGACCGCGAACTTCCTCGCCGCGCTGGTTCCGACGGCGCTGGCGCGACGGCTGCTTCGGGTCTCCGTCGAAACCGATCGGCAGGTCTACGACCGCGACGACCCCGTCGAGATCACCGTCGAGTTCAAGAACCCCCTGCCGGTGCCGATCGATATCCCGACACCCGAACAGCGCCGCTGGGGGTGGACGATCGACGGGCTCCTCGAGGCCAGCGACGAGGATCGCTACACCCGCAGTCGGCCGAGTTCCTTCTCGTTCGGCGGCGGGGAACGGAAGCGAACGTCGTTCGTCTGGAACGGTCGGTTCGAACGCCACCGCGGGGACTACCGCGAGTCGGTCGTTCCCGATCCCGATGAGTACGAGATCAGGGTCTTCGTGGCGACTCACGAGGGAAGCTTCCGACCGAGCGACAGTACGACCGTCACGATCCGTTGACAAAACCCGTTGCGTCGATTGAATGCTGATTCCGCTCGAGTACGACCGCCGACTACCCGGTGAGCATCCCGCCGGCCGGAGCCTGCGTCTCGGGTCGGCCGTCGTCGCTCGTCTGAACGCCGGTGAACTCCGGCGAGTTGTCGATCGCTCGTCGCACCTTCATACCGAACACCGTGGTCGTCGCCAGGATTGACATAATCTTACTCATTCACGAGTTAATAGTGATGTCGGCCGCTTAAGACTTTATACCACCAAAGATAGTTCTGTATGATAGTTCCCACGGGATACGTCTCACCCTATCAAACGGCGTCGAGCGGAGCGATCGAACCCAACGAGCCTACGGCTCACGGATCGGAGCACGCCTCGGAGAAGGTCGCCGGAGATCAGCGGTGGAGGTGACAGGCCGCGAAGTGAGTATCGGTACCGTACTCCGGCTGGATCTCGTAGGCCGGTCGCTCGGTCGCACAGATACTCTCGCGGGCGAACGACTCGAGCAGCAGTTCGCGGGCCTCCTCCCAGTCGTCGTGGTCCTCGTCGTGCTCCTCGCTGTCGTCGTGATCGGTCGCGACGAGATCGATCGCCTCCGTGACGATCTCGCCGGCCTCGCCATGGGGAAGGTCACCACCGAAGAACTCCTGCCGGAGCTCGCCCGCGGGCATCGGCTCGAACGTCCGACGCTTGACCGAGCGCATGAACGTTCGGGTGTGGGCCCACTCCTCGTCGGTCCACTCGTACCCCTCGGGGGCGATCAGACGCGGACACCGGGTGCGGAATCGACAGCCCGACGGCGGATTGACCGGACTGGGGACCTCGCCCTCGAGGACCCCCCGGGCGTCTCGCTCCCGAGGATCGGGGACGGGGATCGAGTCGAGCAACGCCCTCGTGTAGGGATGTTGGGGGTTCTCGAACAGCTCTTCCTTGTCGGCGAGTTCGACGATGTTGCCGAGATACATCACGGCGACCCGGTCGGAGATGTGCCGGATCACCGAGAGATCGTGGGCGATAAAGAGGTAGGTCAGCCCGAACTCTTCCTGGAGCTCTTCCATCGTGTTCAGCACCTGGGCCTGGATCGAAACGTCGAGCGCCGAGACGGGCTCGTCGCAGACGATGAACTCAGGATCGACCGACAGCGCCCGCGCGAGGTTGACCCGCTGGCGCTGCCCGCCGGAGAACGCGTGGGGGTAGCGGTTGTAGTGGTGGGGGTCGAGCCCGACCTTCTCGAGCAGTTCCTTCGCCCGCTGTTCGCGGCCCTCGCCGTCCAACATTCCGTGGGCCTGCATCGGCTCTTCGACGATCTTGCCGACCTTCATCCGCGGGTCGAGAGACGCCTGGGGATCCTGAAAGATCATCTGGATATCCGAGCGCTTCTGGCGGAGTTCCTCGCCGGTCATTTCCGCCAGGTCCTCGCCCTTGAAGTCGATCGTTCCCTCGGTCGGCTTGAGCAGCCGCAACAGCGTCCGCCCGAGCGTACTCTTTCCGCAGCCGGACTCGCCGACGAGCCCCAGGGTTTCACCCCGTCGGATCTCGAAGTCCACGTCGTCGACGGCCTTGACCCGCTGCTGGCCGACGTCGATCGGCGGGAACTGGCTCGAGTCGAACGAGATCCCGCTTAGAAGGCCCGAATCTTGGTTGAAGTACTTCTTGAGATTTCGAACGCGGACCAGCGGCTCGCTGCCGGGCTCGTTTGTCGGCCCCGACTCGGCCGGACTACTCACCGTTCTCACCTCCGGGCGTGCTCGCGGTCAGCTGTGGCTCCGTCTCGAGCGGCGGGCTCTCGTCGTAGCCGACGTCGAAGACGTCGTGTTTGACGCAGGCCGCGTTGTGCGGGTATCCGTCGGCGCGGTCGACCTCTTTGGGCTCCGGATGCACTCGCTGACAAACCTCCCTGGCGTCCGGACACCGCGGGTGGAACCGACAGCCCGACGGCGGCGAGATCGCTTCGGGCATCACACCCTCGATCGGATCGAGCTCCTCGACCGTGCGGTCGGGCCGTGGCATCGACTTCAATAGCGCCTGCGTGTAGGGATGTTTGGTGTCGTAGAACAGTTCGTCTACCGGTGCCTGCTCGATGATCTCCCCGAGATACATGACGTTGACTCGGTCGCAGATCTCCGCGACGACGCCCATATCGTGGGTGACCCAGACGAAGCTCGTGTCGTACTTCTCCTGGAGATCGTCGACGAGATCGATGATCTGGCCCTCGACGGTGACGTCCAGCGCCGTCGTCGGCTCGTCGGCGATGATGAGACTCGGCTCGCAGGCCAGCGCCATCGCGATTAGCACGCGCTGGCGCATCCCGCCCGAGAACTGGTGGGGGTACTCCTCGTAGCGCTCCTCGGGGTCGGGAATGCCGACCTCCCGGAGCATCTGGATTGCTTCCGCCTTGGCCTCCTTCCCCGAGAGATCGCGGTTGAGTTCGATGAACTCCCGGATCTGCCCGCCAACCTTGAACACGGGGTTGAGCGACTCCATCGGGTCCTGGAAGATGACGGCGATCTCGTTGCCCCGGATCCGATCTCGCACTGCCTGGTTCGAGAGCATGTCCTCGCGCTCGCGGAGTTCGCCGTCGGGGCCCTCCTCGAGGCCGAAGAGCGTCTCCCCCTTGTAGGTAATCTCGCCGGCGACGATCTCGCCGGGGTGTTCGACGAGCCGTAACAGGCTCATCGAGGCGACGCTTTTACCGGCGCCGCTCTCCCCAACGAGGCCGACGATCTCGCCCTCGTGGACCTCGAAGGAGATCCCGTCGACTGCGCGCACTGTACCAGCGTTCGTAAAGAACTGCGTCTTGAGATTCTCGACGCGAAGTAGTGGTTCGGAACTCATTGTTAGTCCTCAAGCCGTGGATCGAGAGCGTCCTGGAGACCGTCTCCGAAGAGGTTGAATCCCATAATCGTGATCATGATCGCTACTCCTGGCCAGATCGACAGCCAGACGTTCGAGTGCATGTATCCGTGGGAAGTGTTAAGCATCTCGCCCCAGTCCGGCGTCGGGGGCTGTGCCCCGAATCCGAGGAACGAGAGACCGGCGACGATGAGGATCGTCACGCCGATCTGGAGGGTCGCATAAACCATCACCGGTGCGAAGCTGTTCGGGATGACATGCCGGAGGATGATGTTTCGGTCCTTTACCCCGGCCGCCCGCGCGGCTTCGATGTAATCCATCTCGCGGACTGACAACACCTCGCTGCGGATGATCCGGGCGAACACCGGCACGAACGCGAGTCCGACGCCGACGATCGCGAACTGGACGTCCGGACTGCCGCCGCTGACGAAGACGGTAAAGACGATGATGAGGATCAGCGGTGGGATCGCGTACACCGTCTCGACGGCGCGCATCAGTGCGTCGTCGACCCAGCCGCCGTAGTAGCCGGCGACGGCCCCGACGGCCGTGCCGCCGACCAGTCCGAGAAACGTCGCGGCGATCCCGACGGTGACTGATACCTGGGCCCCGTAGACGATCCGAGTGAAGTAGTCCCGGCCGTTCGGGTCGGTACCCAGCGGGTGCGAGAGCGACCCGTCGGCGTGGAACGCGGGCGGCTGGTTCGTCTCGGCCTCGCCCGGTGCCGGCAGCCGCTCGGGGTGCTCGAAGAACGGGAGTGCCTCGGCGAAGGTAAAGTCCGACATCGTGCCGAACGTGAGCCGAGACAGATTGCCGTCGACGAGCGTGTAGGCCGTGATAGCGAGTACGAACCCGATAACGTACATCCCCCAGCGGGCGGTCGTATCCTGTTTTATTTTTCTGGCGGTGTTTCGCCACCCGGTGTCGGGTTCGACTTCCTTTTCGGCCGGTTCGGAGCCGCTTCCGATCTGTGATTCACCTACCGCCATGATTATTCACTCTCCCCGTACGTGACGCGTGGATCGATGTAGGCGTACGCGATGTCGGTGATGACGACACCGATAACGAACATCGTTGCGATGATCATCGTAATTCCCATAATAAGCTGGTAGTCGAGTTGTATGATCGCCTCGTAGAACAGCCGTCCGAGCCCGTTGATATCGAAGACGAACTCGATGAGGACGGAGCCCCCCAGCGCCGTCGAGAGGTTGAGTCCGACGATCGTAATGATCGGCAGCTGAGCGACCTGGAATGCGTGCTTCCGCATGATCGTCCGTTCGGGGACGCCGTAGGCTCG
This sequence comes from Natronococcus sp. A-GB1, assembly GCF_029688845.1. Classification (GTDB taxonomy): domain Archaea; phylum Halobacteriota; class Halobacteria; order Halobacteriales; family Natrialbaceae; genus Natronococcus. The sequence goes on from NZ_JARUKW010000002.1 coordinate 158,097, forward strand.
CGCGAGCTTGACGTACTCTCCCTGAAGCGACTCGATCATCTGGGTTCGTTCGACCCGCATCAGGGTTGCCATCTGGAGCGTTCCGAGCGCGATCATCGGCAACAGCAGGTGGCGTATCACTTGATAGAAGTGTTCGCCGTACCCGTCGTGGCCGTACGTCTCCGGCGACCACCACGGATAGACGAGGTCGCTGGAGGGCAGCCAACCGAGCTGAACCGCGAAGATCAGGATCAGCATGATCCCGATCCAGAACGACGGCGTACTCACGCCGAACAGCGCAACGATGCGCGAGACGTGATCGAAGGGATCGTTGCGTCGCTTGGCGGCGATAATACCGAGGGGGATCGACGTGGCGAGCGCGAACACGTACGCCGAGAGTACGAGCAGCAGGGTCGGGCCGATCCGGTTGGCGATCAGCTCAGAGACCGGCGCGTTCCGGTGGAAGCTATGGCCCATATCGCCCTGCACGAGACCCCCCATGTAGGTGAGATACCGCTCGTGTATCGGTTGGTCGAGGCCGTACTGTGCTTCGAGCCGCTCGATCGTCTCCTGATCGGCTTCCTGTCCCTGTAGCATGAGCCTGACCGGATCGCCGGGGGTCAGGTTAGCGAGAGCGAACGTAAGGATAGAGACACCGATCAGAACCGGGATCGCTTGAATGAGTCGATAGGTCGTGTAGCGAAGGAGTCCCATATATCGGGCTGTAATTGGATTATTTTTCGGGTTAGTTAATTCCTTCCGTACAAAACGGTTCGAGTACGAGAGGCAAAGGCTGGCGTGTGGCGACGTTACTCGTCGATCCAGGTGTTCTGGTACTCGGAGACGATGCGCGGGTTGTAGCTCACCGACGGATGTGCGTGGAGGTCCTGGACCTCCTCACGGGCTGCCATCGTGTTGTGTTCGGAGTAGGCCGGCAACACTGGCATGTACTCGATGATCTCCTCGGTAACGTCGATGTACAGCTCACGTCGTTCCTCCTGGTCGGCGCTCTCGCGGGCGTTCAGGATGTTGTCGTGGAACTCGCCCTGCCCCTCGTAGAAGTGCCCCTGGCCGACGCCCTCCTGGCTCTCGTGGAAGAGGTTGTAGTAGTAGACGTCGGGGTCGGGACCACCGGTCCAGCCCAGCAGGTACATCTCGTAGTCGTCGGCGTTGCCGGTCGGGTAGGTGTCGACGAGCGTCGCGAACGACATGCCCTGGACGTCGGCGCCGTATCCGATCTCGCTGAGTCGCGAGCCGATCCGCTCGGCCAGCGCCTCGCGGGGTCCACCCTCGGGTGCGATGATTCGGGGCTCCCAGTCGTCCGGAACGCCGGCCTCCTCGAGGAGTTCCTCGGCCTGATCCGGATCGTACTCGGGCATCTGCTCCTGCCAGTCGTCGACCGGGAAGTCCCAGCCACCCTCCTCGTTGGTGATCTGCGGGACCGGGCTCGAGAGCGCGTCAGCCGCGGGACCGAGGTGGTCGTCGACGAAATCCTGCATCGAGAACGAGTGACCGACCGCACGTCGCACGTCGGGATCGGTCGTTTCGCCCTCGTTACAGTTGAACGCCAGGTACATGTACGACGGGCTGCGGGAGCCGTGGATCCGGACTCCGTCGGCGCCGTCGACCTCGTCCCACTCCGTCGCGGGCACGGTGTCGATGACGTCGGTGTCGCCAGCGAGGATCTGTGCGACGCGGTTGGCGTCGTCGGGCGTTGCCTCGAACCGAATTCGTTCGATATACGGCTGCGGTTCGTCCCAGTAGTCGTCCCAGCGCTCGAGTTCGACGTACTCGCCCTCCTGGAACTCGTCGAACTGGAAGGGACCCGAACCTATCGGATCCGTGTTGAACGCGTCGGTGTCCTCCGTTCGGACCTCCTCGGGAACGACGTTGATCGCGACCGTCGAGAGCGTGAAGGGACCGTAGGGGTGTTCGAGGTTGACCTCGAGCGAGTAGTCGTCGATCGCCTCGGCCGACTCGATCATCGCGTAGGTCGCCGCGTTCTCGGTCTCCTCCTCGACCGGGGCCAGGAAGGAGTGGGCGACGTCGCTTGCAGTGACCTCGTCGCCGTTGTGGAACTCGATACCCTCCTGGATGTCGATATAGTACGTCTCGCCGTCGTCGTCCTCCTCTGGCATCCCGTCAGCGATCTTCGGCTCGACTTCGAGGCCGTCGTCCCACTCGTAGAGGCCGTCGAACACGAGGTTGACGACCTGCTGGCTGTAGGAGTCGAACGTGACGACGGGGTCGAAGTCCTCGTCGCGGTCAGCTGGCTGGAGGAACTCGAGTTGGTCGCTCCGATCCTCGTCGTCAGGCTCCTCCCCGTCGTGTTGATACTCGCTGATGTCCGCGACCTCGTCTTCTCCGTTACCGTTGCCGTTGTCGTCGTCGCCGTTCCCACCGATGCACCCTGCAACAGCCGCTGCGGAAACCGCAGCACCCGAGGCGAGCATGTGCCGTCGGGTCCATACCTGCTGATTGTTTGCCATTCTCACAGTAATGGCCGTAGCACCAAAGTATATATGTTTTGGTTCCCACTCAAAAGACGAGCGACCAATACTCGATATTATACAACAACATCCACTTGTGGACATCACTCTTGATTTTTTAAAACATCGGGGTTTATAATTACAAACTCCTGCCGGACGTAGCCGCCGGTGTTCCTCGCACGATCGGTCGGCCGCACCGAATATTTCTCCGTCGTCCGGACCGGTGTGCTTTTTCACTCGGCCGCCACAGTAGTCTCGTATGAACTATCGAGCCGCCGAACCCGCGACCGAGGACGTGGACGTCGCCAGCGCCGAGCACGAGGGTAACGAGACGACCGAACTCGACCACCGGTTCTGAGATGCGCGAGGAAGACGAACGCTACTTCCGCCGACTCGAGTCCCAGCTCGATACCGCGTTCGACGTCGCCGAACGGGCCAAAGAGCGGGGCGCCGATCCCGAACCCGAAGTCGAGATCCCGGTCGCCAAGGACATGGCCGACCGCGTCGAGAACATCCTCGGGATCGACGGTGTCGCCGAGCGCGTCCGCGAACTCGAGGGCGAGATGAGCCGCGAGGAGGCCGCTCTAGAGCTCGCAGAGGACTTTGCGGAGGGGCGAGTCGGCGACTACGAGACGAGAGCCGGCAAGGTCGAGGGGGCGGTTCGCACGGCGGTCGCCCTGCTCACGGAGGGCGTCGTCGCCGCCCCCATCGAGGGGATCGATAGGGTCGAACTGCTCGAGAACGACGACGGCACGGAGTTCGTCAACGTCTACTACGCGGGGCCGATCCGCTCGGCCGGCGGGACCGCCCAGGCCCTCTCGGTGCTCGTCGCCGACTACACGCGCGCACTCGTCGGCATCGAACAGTACGATGCTCGCAGCGAGGAGGTCGAACGCTACGCCGAGGAGATCGGCCTCTACGACAAGGAGACGGGACTACAGTACACTCCGAAGGATAAGGAGACGAAGTTCATCGCCAAACACCTCCCAATCATGCTCGACGGGGAGGCCACGGGCGACGAGGAGGTTTCCGGGTTCCGGGACTTAGAGCGCGTCGACACCAACAACGCCCGCGGCGGGATGTGTCTCGTCCTGGCCGAGGGGATCGCCCTGAAGGCCCCGAAGATCCAGCGCTACACCTCCGCGCTCGACGAGATCGACTGGCCCTGGCTCCAGGACCTCATCGACGGCAACTACGCCGACGACGCGGCCGACGCGGCGGAGGACGAAGATGATGAGGCAGACGATGAGTCCGACGGTGACGGCGAGCGCGAGACGGAGCCCGCCGACCCCGAGGGCCCCGTCCGGGCGAAGCCCTCCCAGAAGTTCCTCCGCGATCTGATCGCCGGCCGTCCCGTCTTCTCGCATCCGAGCGCCGCGGGCGGCTTCCGGCTCCGGTACGGCCGCGCGCGCAACCACGGCTTCGCGACCGGCGGGGTCCACCCCGCGACGATGCACCTCCTCGACGACTTCCTCGCGACCGGGACCCAGATCAAGACCGAGCGACCCGGTAAGGCCCACGGGATCGTCCCGGTCGACACGATCGACGGCCCGACGGTCAAACTGGCCAACGGCGACGTCCGCCGAATCGACGACCCCCAGGAGGCCCTCGAGATCAGAAACGGCGTCGAGCGGATCCTCGACGCCGGCGAGTACCTGGTCAACTACGGCGAGTTCGTCGAGAACAACCATCCCCTCTCGCCCGCATCGTACGTCTTCGAGTGGTGGATCCAGGATCTCGAGGCCGCGGGTGCGGACGTCCAGGCCCTCGAGGACGACCCCCGGATCGACCTCGAGAACCCCGAGGCCGACCGGGCCCTCGAGTGGGCAACGTCGTACGACGCGCCGCTTCACCCGCAGTACACCTACCTCTGGCACGACGTCTCCGTCGCGGAGTTCCGTAGGCTCGCCGACGCGGTCGCGAACGGTCGGATCGAACGCGCCGACAGCGGCGACGGAACGCTCGTCCTCGACCACGACGACGCCGTCCGCGAGGCCCTCGAGGCGATCATCGTCGAGCACCGCCAGCGTCCCGACGACGGCCGGATCGAGATCGACGATTGGAAACCGTTCGCGCACACGATCGGCTGCGAGCCCAGGGAAACGGTCGCCGACGGCGCGGCGGCCGACCCCGACGCTCGGGATCGACGTCCGAGCGTCGAACTCGAGCGCACCTGGAGCGACGGCGACCTCTCCGAGCGTGCCCGCACGTGGGGCCACGAGGAGGAAGGCGACAACGCCATCGAGGCGGTCAACGAGGTCGCCCCCTTCGCGGTTCGAGAGCGCGCGCCCACGCGTATCGGCAATCGGATGGGCCGTCCCGAGAAGTCGGAGCGCCGGGACCTGAGCCCGCCGGTCCACACCCTGTTCCCGATCGGCGAGGCCGGAGGTCCACAGCGCAACGTCGCGGACGCGGCCAAACACGCCGAGACGATGTCGGATACACCCGGCGTCGTCGAACTCGAGATCGGTCGCCAGCGCTGTGAGAACTGCGGAACGGAGACGTTCAAGAACCGGTGCCCGGACTGTAACGAACGGACGACGCCCGACTACCGTTGTCCCGACTGCGAGACGCAGATCGAACCTGACGAGGCGGGTCGCGTCGAGTGTGGCCGCTGTGAGGTCGAGGCCACCTGCGTCGAGCGCCGCGAGGTCGACCTCAACGAGGAGTATCGCGACGCCCTCGAGTCGGTCGGCGAGCGCGAGAACGCCTTCGAGATCCTCAAGGGCGTGAAGGGGCTGACCTCGACGACGAAAGTCCCCGAGCCCATCGAGAAGGGCGTGTTGCGGGCCAAACACGACGTCTCGTCGTTCAAGGACGGCACCGTCCGATACGACATGACCGACCTGCCCGTCACCTCCGTACGGGCCACCGAACTCGACGTCGACGTCGGCCAGCTCCAGGCGCTCGGTTACGAGACGGACATCCACGGCGACCCTCTCGTCCACGAGGACCAGCTGGTCGAGCTGAAGGTACAGGATATCGTCCTCTCGGACGGGGCCGCCGAGCACATGATGCAGACCGCCGACTTCATCGACGACCTCCTCGAGCAGTACTACGGGCTCGAGCCGTTCTACGAGCTCGAGGATCGACAGGAGCTCGTCGGCGAGCTGGTGTTCGGGATGGCGCCACACACGAGTGCGGCAACTGTCGGAAGAGTGATTGGATTCACGAGCGCTGCGGTCGGATACGCACATCCGTACTTTCACGCCGCGAAACGCCGCAATTGCTTCCACCCTGAGACAACGATTCGTTACGAAGATGAATCGGGAGTCGTCCGTGAGGAATCGATCGAGACGTTCGTCGAGTCGCGACTGACTGATCCTCGCGAAGACGATTTCGGTACGTTGATTCAGGAGTTCGACGGATCCGTCGCCGTTCCGTCGATCGATGACGACGGACGCCACGTAACCCGGTCGGTCGAAGCTGTTTCGAAACATCCCGCACCCGACCATCTGATCCGCGTCGAAACTCGCAACGGTCGGTCGTTGACGGTTACACCGGACCACACGATGGTCGTCTGGAACGACGGTCTCGAGCGGGTCGTCGCAAGCGAACTCGAGGCCGACGACGAGATTCCGACTCCGGCGGGCGCTGGCTCGACGAACGGAGCGAACTCGAGTACACGAACAGCGGGTATCGCGGACGGTAGCGGTCAGACGGTTGATATAGTGAAACGAGTCGAAATCGTTCCATCCGATGTCGAGTACACCTACTGTCTCACGGTTTCGGACACGAACACGCTCGTGGCGAACGGACTGCACACGGCGCAATGCGACGGGGACGAGGACTGCGTAATGTTGCTTATGGACGGACTCCTGAACTTTTCCCGGTCGTATCTCCCGGACAAGCGCGGCGGCAGCGTCGCGGAGGATTCGCGACTGATCGCGTTCGATCCCGACGGTAACCTGCGGTTCATGACCTTCGACGAGTTCTGGGACGAACTCGACGTCCCGATCGAGATCGACGGCAAGTTCCACAAGAAGGCCGCCGCGCTCGAGGGATGGACAACCTACGCGTTCGACGACGAGCACGAGGCGGCACCGAAGCCGATCGAGAAGGCGATCCGGTACGAGGCCGACGACGACGAGGAGCTACTACGGATCTCCACGCAGTTCGGACGCGAACTCGAGATCACGACCGATCACAGCCTCTTCCGGTACGACGACGGGATCGAGGAGATCGCCGGCTCCGACCTCGAGAAAGGAGACCTCATCGTTGCACCACAAAATCTCGGCGTAGAACCGATCGAAACGACGATCGATACGCTCAAATGCGTCGACGATCCGTACGTGTTACTCGATACCGAGCACGAGGAGTGGCTGACCGAAGTCTGGAACGACGCGGAACGCGGCGGTGATACACGCGTTGCCTTCGACGGTGGCCTCTCTTACCGGCTCTCGAAGAAGAAAGTCTGTCGTGAAACGCTCGAAGAAATCGAATCCGAACACGACGATGCCGATCTCCCCGCTGGCTGTTCGATCGGCTGGAAGGGATCGTCGGACTGCATCGATCGCCACATCGACGTCGACGAGAACTTCGCGTGGCTACTCGGGATGTTCGTCGCGGAAGGATCGCTTTCGGGAACGCGACCGGCGATCCACAACGCGGACGAGAAACTCGTCGATCGAGTTGTCGAGACGACCGAGTCCGTGCTCGGTTGCGAGCCAAGCGTTCGCTGGTCGAACAAGGCCTACGAGGTCGCATTTCCGGCCGTCTTCTTCGACGTGTTGCACGAGCTCGGTTTCGAGGACTGCGATTCGTACAACTCGAGCGAAAAGATCGTTCCCGACCGTATCCTCCGAGCCGAACGCGACGTCGTCCTCGCCTTCTTGCGCGGATTCATCGCTGGCGATGGCTCCGAATCCAGCGACGACAACTACACGTCGATCGAATTCCACACGACGAGTGAGAACGTCAAAGACGGGATCGTCTTCTGTTGTCACCGCCTCGGACTCGTCGCGAACGTCTCGCATCGCGAGCGAGATTCGTCACGACAACCGATCTATACGGTCTCCGTCTCCGGGGGTGCCTCCCGAAATCCGCTCGAGCAAATTCTCGACGGGAACGAACCGTACCAGCCGAAAAGTCTCGTCGTCTCCATTCCCGACGAACTGATGGGAATCCGTGAGATGGAGATCGAGGGGATCAAACAGCTGATTCCGAAGTATCTGAAGCGACGCGACAACATCTCGCTCGAGAAACTCGAGGAGATCATCGACGAACTCGATCGTCGCGATCTTCCGAACGAAGCCGAGACGAAACTCGAGGAAATCCGGCCGTTGGTCGACGGTGATCTCTCGTACCTTCGGATTACTGATATCAAACGCGTCGAGTACGACGGCTATCTCTACGATCTGCAGGTCGGCGGTGATCCGATCTTCACAGCGAACTGGCTCTACGCACACAACTCGATGGACGCACCGTTGGTCATGTCCTCGAGGATCGACCCTTCCGAGATCGACGACGAGGCCCACAACATCGACATCGCCTCGCAGTACCCCCGCGAGTTCTACGAGGCGACCTTAGAGCAGGCCGACCCCGGCGAGGTCGACATTCGGATCGGCGAGGACACCCTCGGCACCGACCTCGAGTACACCGGGTTCGAACACACCCACGACGTCACCGACATCGCGATGGGACCCGACCTCTCGGCGTACAAGACGCTCGGGTCGATGATGGAGAAGATGGACGCCCAGCTCGAGCTCTCCCGGAAGCTCCGGGCCGTCGACGAGACCGACGTCGCCGAACGGGTGATCGAGTACCACTTCCTGCCGGATCTGATCGGGAACCTGCGGGCCTTTTCGCGTCAGGAGACCCGCTGTCTCGACTGCGGCGAGAAGTTCCGCCGGATGCCCCTGACGGGGGACTGCCGGAAGTGTGGTGGCCGCGTCAACCTCACCGTCCACCAGGGGTCGGTCAACAAGTACATGCAGACCGCGATCCAGGTTGCTGACGAGTACGACTGCCGGGACTACACGAAACAGCGCCTCGAGGTGCTCGAGAAATCGCTCGAGAGCATCTTCGAGAACGACAAAAACAAGCAGTCCGGGATCGAGGACTTCATGTAATTTCGCGTCGTCGCTCGCCGGCCACTCTCCGTCTGGACGGATCTTATATTTACCATTAATTAGAAGGCGGAAATCAAATAGTGTGGTATGTTGACACCCTTTTATGAGCCACGATAACTGTTGTAGTGGTAGTATCGAACCCGATCCGGAGGCGCTCCCGTCGGTCGCGACCGAGCGGCGATCGTTCATCAAGGGAGTCGGTGCACTCACCGGGGGTGCTGCCCTCTCCGGTCGAGCGGCCGCCGACGACGGTGACGAGGAGAGCGACGCGGATCGCGCGGAGGAGTGTCGAAACGCGATCACGTTCATCCACGACGGAATGGGCCCGACTCAGGTCACGGGCGCCCGTTACCTGAAGGCCTACCAGGAGGACCCAGAGCAGTTCCCGCTGAACGCCGATCCGTCCGAGACGCCGCTGCACATGGACCGCCACGAGGCCCACGGGACGATGACCGTCTTCCCCGACGATCCTAACGAGGTCGTCATCGACTCGGCGGCCGGAGCGACGAGTCCGGGCGCGATCGACTGCGCCGCCTCGGCCACCGGGATCGGCGCCGGGGTCAAGACGTACAACGGCGCGATCGGCGGCATCAGGAACGAGGACGGCGAGTTCGTTCCCGTCGAGACGATCCTCGAGGCGGCCAGCGACGCGGGGCTCGCGACGGGGCTGGTGACGACCACGCGGATCACCCACGCGACGCCGGCTGCGTTCGCCGCCCACGTCCCCCACCGGTCGATGGAGGACGAGATCGCCGAACAGTACATCGACGCGGCCGACGTCGACGTCCTGTTGGGCGGCGGGAAGGCCCACTTCGACCCAGAGCAGCGCGACGACGGTCGGGATTTGCTCGGCGCCGCGGAAGAGCAGGGGTACCGGATCGTCGAGACCGACGAGGAACTCGCAGACGTGGAGGAGTCGCCCGTTCTCGGGCTCTTCACCGAGGACGACAGCCACCTGAACTACTACCTCGATCGCCAGTCCGACACGACCCAGCCGGGACTCGTCGAGATGACCGAGAAGGCGCTCGATCTCCTCTCGGAGAACGACGAGGGCTTTTTCGTCATGGTCGAGGCGGGACGGGTCGACCACTGTGGGCACAAGAACGACCCGGCGATCCTCGACGAACAGCTCGAGGGCGACCGGGCCGTCGGCGCCTGCCTCGACTTCGCGCGGGACGATGGGACGGCGCCGACGACCGTCGTGACGACCGCCGACCACGAGTGCGGCGGCTTCTCGCTCGGTCGCGACGGGATCTACAACGTCGACTACGAGATGATCGACGCGCTCCAGGCCAGTGTCACCGAGGGGATCGTACCCGCGATCGACGAGGAAGTCGAGGACGTCGAAGACCTCCAGACCGTCATGTCGGAGGTCGCGGGGATCGAACTCGAGGATGTGGATCGAAACCACTCCGACGCCGATATCTACCGAGCGATCGATCTCGGCCCGCTCTACGCCGAGGTTCCGGCGCTCCGCGACATGCTCAACAGGCAGATGTTGATCGACTTCACCTCCCACGGTCACACGGGCGTCGACGTGCCGCTGTACGCCGACGGGCCGAACGCCGAGTTCTTCGACAGAGCGCGTGACAACACCGACATCGCCGACGTGATGGCCGACGCGCTGGGGGTCAAGTGACGGGAGGCGTCCGACTCGAGCGCTTCGTCGAGCGATCGCGATTTTCGGAGCTCTGAAGACGGAGTTTCCGCCGTTCGTCACCCGGTAGCCGTTTCCCTCTCGCTCGTGATCGGATCCCGGACCGAATTAATATCGCGGGCAGTGGTTTACCACTCGGCTGGCAGTCGGTCGGTCGGAGCGCGGAACGTTCTCGAGAACGGCACGTTCAGGCCGTCCGAGGACCGTATTCCCTTTATGACGCTCGAGCGCGTCGGAGATCGCATGACCGAAAACGGCGACACCACTCGTCTCGGGTTCGGCACGAAGATCTACACCGAGGACGGGACCCAGGTCGGGCGCATCCGCGGGTTCGACGAGGACGGGTTCTACGTCACGATGCGCGAGGGGCTCGAGGGGATGAGCGTGGAGCACGTCCGTTCGGGAAAGGAGTTCGGCGAGGCCCACCTTATGTGGCGCTGCTGGGAGTGTGGAGAGATGGGACGGCTCGACTCCGAGCTACCCGAAAGCTGTCCGTCCTGTGGCGCCGATCGCGAGGATCTGTACTACTGGACTGAGGACTAACGACAACCGTTTTTATCGTTCCGAAACCACCCCTCGAGCGATGGAGATCGTCGTCTTTGGCGCCGGCAGCCTGGGGAGTCTCGTCGGTGGCGTTCTCGCGCGCGAACACGAGGTAACGCTCGTCGGACGCGAGGCCCACGTCGATGCCGTCCGGAAGCGCGGGCTCGTCCTCGAGGGCGAGCTCGAGGCGATAGTCGAGCCGCAGGCGACGACCGCCGGCACGGAACTCGCGGCCGACCTCGCGATCGTGGCGGTGAAATCCTACGACACGAGGCGGGCCGCCGAAACGCTCTCGACGGGGGCGTTCGACGCCGTCCTCTCCCTGCAAAACGGGATGGGAAACGAGGAGGTACTCGCCGAGACGCTGGGCGAGCCCGTACTCGCCGGAACGGCCTCCTACGGCGCCGTTCTGCGGGAACCGGGTGTCGTCGAGTGTACCGGGGTCGGCGAGATCGTCCTCGGCGACCGCCGCGGGGGCGGATCCACGGTCGCCGACCGTACTGCCGACGCCTTTCGCTCAGCAGGGCTCGAGGCCACGGCCTCCGAGTCGATGCCTTGCCGGCTCTGGGAGAAGCTCGCGGTCAACGCCGCGATCAATCCGGTGACAGCGCTGACCGCGACCGAGAACGCGGCGGTGCTCGAGGAGCCGGCCGCGGACCTCGCTCGCGGGGCGGCTCGCGAGACGGCTCGCGTCGCCCGCGCCGAGGGCGTCGGGCTCTCGAACCGCGAGGCGCTCGCGGCGACGGAGCGAGTCGTCGCGGAGACGGCGGCCAACACCTCTTCGATGCGCCAGGACGTTCTCGCGGAACGCCGAACGGAGATCGACGCGATCAACGGCTACGTCCTCGAGCGGGCGGCCGAATGCGGGCTCGAAGCTCCGACGAACCGCATGCTTGCGGCGCTCGTACGGACGTGGGAACGGGGACGCGGCCTCCGATAGAGTCCGGCAGCTCTCGATTCCAGAGAAAACACGAGAACGGATCGGAAACGACGCCTTAGAACGGAGCCTCTGGTCCCTCGTCGGACTCGCCGTCGTCGACGGTTTCGCCGGGGAACGAGGGGCTCATGCCGCCGCCCATGTCGTCGCCGCCGTCCATGCCGGTGTGGGCGTTGACCTTCTCAATCTCGGGGATCTCCTTGACCATTCGGCTCTTGATCGCCTGGATCGTCATCGGTGAGATCCCACAGCCACTGCAGGCGCCACCGAGCGCGATGGTGACTTCGCCGGATTCGCGGTCGAGGTCCTGAATCGCCGCCGAGCCGCCGTGCATCTGGATCTGCGGGAAGTTCCGTCGCAGGAAGTTCGAGACGCGGTCCTCGAGATCGTCTCCGTCCTGAGTTTCGGTGCTCATGTCCCGCCGTTGGGGGCGAACCTCCCTAAACCTTCCGTCGCTTCCCGTTCAGTCGAACTCGAAGACCCGCTCGAGTTCCCGTTCGATCTCCTCGATGTGGATCTCGAGGACCTCCTCGAAGCGCTCCTCCTCGACCAGCACGCCCGTCACCCGGTCGTAGGGGTCGTCGGGGAGTTCGACGCGGAATTCCCCACCCCCTTCGTAGAACGGCTCGCTCTCGTTCAAGACCTGCTGGTCGATCGCGTGGACCAGTTCGGAGTCGTAGCGGTCGTTCATCCGATTGAACGCGTTCTTGTAGGCTTGCTGGAGTTCGGGAAAGTAGTTGGCGTACTTGTCCTCGAACTTCTCGGGGTCGAACTCTGCCATACCGTCTACGAACGCGAGCGAGGACAAAAGTCGGACGATCGTCCGCTTGACCCCAGTTAACACGGGTACTAGTAACGACACTGATACGGTACGGGGTTCCTACATACGGCGCACGCGTACGCAAGCGGCACCACCATCCCTCTCACCGGGATAGCCGGCAACGATGTCATCCGATCAACACCCCGTCCCGCCGGAAGCGCTTCCGCCAGGATGGGGGCCGGTCGAGTGCTGTCGTGGCTACCTCGCGTACCGTCACGCTCGGCCACCGATCGAACTCATCGCGGACCAGACGACCGCCGACGGGTTCCATCCCGGACTCGGATTAGGCCACTGCTGGGAACTGCAGTACCGGTACGCACTCGATGACCGGGCGCTCACCGAGTGCATCGGTCGCGTGCCGACCCGAGGGGCCGCCGTCGAGGGGCTGCTCGAGTGTATGTCCCGACTACACGACCGCCTCGAGAACCGGACCGATCCGCTCGAGATCCGGAGCGTTCTAAACGGCGTCTCGCTTGGCGATGCGATTCCGGACGGCTCCCGCTGACGCCCCGGAGTTGAGTTCGCCCGCCGTAATAACCGCTTACTGACCGGCTATGTCAAGGTACGGTCGCTGCAATTTTTGCGAGCGGTCGGCGTCAGAAGCGAGTTCGCCGCTATCGGTCTTTCGTGGTGAGGCAGTCCGACCCGGACGCACCAATAAATTTCATATTGCGATATAGAATCCGTCCGCGAGACGTGGCGGAGCGCTTATGCGACCGTCCGAACTACCGTGTACAACGGACGCTATTCGAGAGGTCTCATGACTGCTCAGATCCCTTTCGCCATCGACTTTCACGTTCACTCGGACGACTCATACGACGGCCACGAGCCGATCGAGCTCGTTCTCGAGCACGCTGCGGATATCGGGCTCGACGGGGTCGTTATCACTGACCACGACGAGATCGGCGAGTCACTCCGTGCGGCCGAGATCGCACCGGAGTACGGCCTCGTCGGAATCCCTGGTGTCGAGGTCTCGACGCGACACGGCCACCTGCTGGCGATCGGCGTCGAGGAGCGCCCCGATCCGGGCCAGCCGTTCGTGGAGACGGTCGAGACGGTTCGGGATCTCGGTGGCGTCGCGATCGTTCCCCACCCGTTCCAGCGCAGCCGTCACGGCGTTCGCAAGCGCCACATCCGAGACGCCGATGCGATCGAGGTCTACAACTCGATGCTGTTTACCGGCTACCGCAACCGTCGCGCCCGAACGTTCGCCAGACGACGGGAGTACCCCGAGATCGGCGCCAGCGACGCTCACTACCTGCCGAACGTCGGCCGCGCTTACACCGAAATCCTCGTCACGCCCGACGCCGCGAACCCGACCAAAGCCGAGATCGACGGCGACGACCTCATCGACGCCATCCTCGAGGGACGGACCCAGATTCGAGGCAAGCGCACGCCGGTGTATAAAAGTTCGATCCAGTACGCCAAGGGGGCGGTCCGGAAGTCGACGTACCTGCTGACCTCGCGTGCGCCACTGATGCCGACGGTGCCGGCGTCGATGGACCGCTCGAGTTGATCAGGAGAGCTGGTCGCCGACGATCTCGTCGGCCCGTTCGACGAACTCCGCCTCCGCTCCCTTCGGAACCGTCGCGCCGGCGGCGACGTCGTGGCCGCCGCCGTCGCCGCCGACCGCCCGCGAGGCCTCGCCCATCACCCGCGAGAGGTCCAGTCCCTTTCGGACGAGACCGTGGGTGCCGCGGCCCGAAACTTTGATCTCCTCGGCGTCGGTCTCGGTTTCGCCGTTCCCGTCTCCACCCTTTTCGGCGAACGCGAGAATCGGCTTCGATCGACTGACCCCGTCGTTGCCCATCGCCATCCCGGCGACGATGCCGACGATCGTCTCGCGGATGCGATCCTCGGCGTGGAACCACTGGACGTGTGTTTCGTGGGTGACACCCTCCTCGGTGACGAGGTCGATCCCCTCCGAGAGGTTCCGGCGGTGGTTGCGCAGGAGCTTGCGAGCGCGCTCGAGCGCTCCCTCCCGGTCGCCGAGACACACCCCAAGGCCGACGTCGGCGCGCTCGTAGCGGGCGGTCGCGTTCAGCAGCGTCGAGAACTCGCTCGCGTCCCGCAGCTCCGTGCCGACCGGCTCCTCGCTGAGGACGTAGCTGGTGCCAACCAGCTGGTCGATCTTCGGCGCGGGAACGCCCCGTTCGACCGCCCGCTTGACCAGGGCGCTGGCGACGGTCTGTTGTTCTTCCCTGGTCAGTTCGGCCCAGCAGCGCCACTCGCCCCCGGACTGCAACTCGAGGTCGAGCCCGTCGAGAAACGAGAGCGCTCCGCGCTGATCGTTCGAGATTCCTGGGATGCGAACGTCGGTTGCGTACTCGAGGAGCTTCGGCAGTGGGCGGGTCTGTTTGCCGTACAGGGCGAGATCGGTTCCGGTCTCGAGGACGCCGGCCTCGACGCCCTCGGCGACGATCCCTTCGTTGGCGCCGTGGAGTTCGCCCCCGGAGGCCTGCATGTCGCCGACGGCGCCGACCACCGCGAGGGCGGCGAGGTCGCGGTTGTCGGCGCGTGCGGTCGCAGTCCCTCCATCGGCCGCCGCGATCGGGTCGCTGTCGTCGGTTTCCGCCCTGAGCTCGGCGAGTGCCCGCGCGAGGACGTAGCTTGCGCCCGCACCCGACAGCTCCGAGGCGCCGTCGATCCCGAACAGCAGCGGGTTGAGGTGGTACTCGGTGTCGCGGTCAGCGGGCTGGTGGTGGTCGGCGATAACCGGCGTGAACGCGCCGTCGTCCTCGTGTTCGCCGATGATATCGAGCTGGCCGCTGCCGAAGTCCGTGAACAACACGGTGTCGTAGTCGGTCGCGGCGATGTCGGCGATCGCCGTCTCGTCGAGCTGTTTCTCGAAGACGGTCTCGAAGGGGATCGCCGCGCGCTCGAGTGCTTGCGCGGCGATCGCGGCGCTCGTCAGTCCGTCGGCGTCGATGTGGGAGGCGAGCAACACGCGGTCGCAGTCGCGGAGGTGTCGTGCACAGGCGAGCGCTCGTTCGTCGAGTTCGGGAACCGGTCCGGTCATCGGCTCATCGGTCGATCGTGGGTCGGCATACGGGATAAAGCTCCGGTCCCGACCGAACCGTTAAGCGGCGATCGGCGAGCTCCCGGAGAGCAACAGGATGACGTTGTTCGTCACGAGGACGAAGTAGACCGCCACCATCCCGCCGACGAACCGGCGGTCGAGCGGGTCCGAGAGGACGTGGCCGATCGCGACGACGATCGCGGCGTAACACGCCGCCGCGAGCGCGACGCCCGGCAGGCCGAACACGTCGTAGAACAGCACGGTGACGGGGTTGAGTTCGGTCGCGTAGGGGACGAGAAAGAAGAGCGTAGCGGCGACCATGTCGATTCCCCAGAGGACGAAAAACGCGACTCTGAGCCCGACCGTTCCGGGCGGGTCGACCTCGAGCGTGTGCGATCGTTCTACTGTCATTCGACCTCGCCTAGCCACGCGGAGAAATTACGGTGCGTCCTTGCGAGAGCCGACTGAGACCCACTCACACGGATCTTCGCCGAAAGCGAGCCTGCGCTCTCGAGGGCTCGCCGTCGCTCTCGCTCCAGCCGATAGTCTGGAGTCGGTCAGTCGCGGTACGTCGGCGCCGCGGCCTCGACCGTCTCGCAGGCCAGCGCGTCGAACGTCGCCTCGCTCGCGACCACGTCGACGTCGATTCCGTGCTCGGCGGCCGTCTCTCGGGTCGGCTCTCCGATGACGCCGACGGTCGCGCCCTCGAGCCCCGCGAGCGCCTCCTCGCGCAGCCCCCGAGCCGCGGCGGCCTCGAGGAAGTGCTCGACGGTCAGCGACGAGGTGAAGCAGGCGGCGTCGAGTTCGCCGCTGGCCGCCCGCTCGGCCGATTCGCCGCTACCTTCGGGTCGGACAAGCCGGTAGAGAATCGTCTCGTGGACGTACGCGCCGGCGGCCTCGAACCCGTCGAGCAGGACGGGGCTCCCATGGTCGCTGCGGGCGACCTCGACTCGGGCTCCGTCGATCCGATCGGAAAGGCTGGCGACCAGGCCGCTCGAGGTGTACTCGTCGGGAACGACGTCGACCTCGTACCCCGCCCCGCGGACGGCCTCGGCCGTCTTCGGGCCGATCGCACAGACGGTCGCGTCGCCGGGATTCCAGCCCGAGTCGGCGACGAGTTCGGCGCCGGTCTTGCTCGTCAGGACGACGTAGTCGGCGTCCCCCCGGGGGGTGGCGTCGGTCGATTCGATCGATAGCATCGGGTCCGGTATCGGCGTTGCGCCCAGCGAGTCGATCAGCTCGACCGCGGTGGCGAGGCGTTCGTCGTCCGGGCGGAACACCGCGACGGAGAGATCTCGCATTCGATCACACCTCCTTGTCCGCCGTCTCGTTGGCGATGAACTCGAGGACGGTCGCCCTGGTCGCGGCGACCTCGCCCACGACGGTCACCGCGGGGGGCTCGATTCCGACCTCATCGCGGGCGTCGACGATCGTCTCGAGTGTTCCCGTCGCAACCTGCTGGTTCGGCCAGGTGGCGCGCTCGACGAGCGCGACCGGCGTCTCGGGGAGCATCCCGGCCTCGAGCAGCGCGCCGGTGTAGTCGGGGAGCCGCCTGACGCCCATCAGGACGACGATGGTTCCGCCGACGGCGGCCAGGGCCTCCCAGTCGACGGCG
Organism: Natronococcus sp. A-GB1; assembly: GCF_029688845.1. Lineage (GTDB taxonomy): Archaea > Halobacteriota > Halobacteria > Halobacteriales > Natrialbaceae > Natronococcus. The sequence goes on from NZ_JARUKW010000002.1 coordinate 175,227, forward strand.
GACTCGGGCTTCGTCGGATCCTCGTGGCCCGTGACGATCGAGATCGAGGACGTGTGTTCGCGGTGGGTGACGGGGATCCCGGCGACGGCGGGGGCGGCGGTAGCCGAGGTGACGCCGGGGACAATTTCGAACGGAATGCCGTGGGCCGCGAGGTACTCTGCTTCCTCGCCGCCGCGGCCGAAGACGAACGAGTCGCCGCCCTTCAGCCGGACGACCGAGTTCCCCTCGCGGGCGAATCCGACCAGCCGCTCGTTGATCTCGGGCTGGGGCGTGCGCTCGCCGCCGCCACGTTTGCCGACGTCCTCGCATCGTTCGGCCGACAGCCCCTCGAGGATCTCGGGGCCGGGCAGCCTGTCGTGGAGAACGACGTCCGCGCGCTCGAGCAGTCGCTTCGCCTTCACGGTCAGCAGTTCGGGATCGCCGGGCCCGCTGCCGACGAGGTAGACGGTTCCGGGCTCCGGCGCTGTGGCAGCGTCGGTCATCAGTTCCCCGCTGGCTCCTCCGAGGTGGGCTCGGCGTCCTCGCGGGCGTCGTCGATCAGTTCTGCGGCGCCGCGGTCGGCGAGGTCGGCGGCGAACTCGCGGGCGGCTTCGGCGTGGCGCTCGACGGGCAGATCTCGGCTCGCCGTAACGGACTCCTCGCCGTCGCGGTCGAACACCGTGACTGTGGCGCGGACGTACTCTCCCTGGAGGACCGCGTAGACGCCGATCGGCGCGATACAGCCTCCGCCCAGCTCCGCGAGCACGGTGCGCTCGACGGTCGTCTCGGCGCGGCTCCGGGGATGGTCGAGTAGCGTCTGGAGATCGTCTGCGGTCTCGCCGTCGACCGCGGTGACGGCCAGGGCCCCCTGTCCCGGCGCGGGGACGAACGTCGTCGGCGACAGCTGTCGGTAGTCGACGGAGTGGACGAGCCCGCTTCGCTCGAGGCCGGCCTCGGCGAGCACGATCGCGTCGTACTCGGTCTCGACCTCTCGACCCAGCGCCTGCTTCTCGAGTTCGGAGAGGTCGTCGAACCACTCGTCGACGGTTCGGTCGTACTCGGGTTCGAACTCCTCGTCGTCGGCATTAGCCTCCCGTTTCTCCTCGGCGTCGTTGCGCTCCTGGTGTTCGACCTGCAGCGACGGCGCGAGCAGCTTCTCGAGGCGCGTGTCGACGTTCCCCCGCAGCGGCTCGATCTCGAGGTCGGGTCGCTCGGACAGCAGCTGTGCGCGCCGGCGCAGGCTCGAGGTGCCCACGGTCGCCCCGTCGGGCAACTCCCCGAGGGTAGCGCCGTCGGGCGTGACGAGGACGTCGCCCGGCCGTCCCCGCTCGGGAACCGCCGCCGTCACCAGCTCCTCGGGCTGGTCGGTCGGCATGTCCTTCATCGAGTGGATCGCCCCGTCGACCTCCCCCTCGAGGACCCGCTCGTCGAGCTCGCGGACGAACGCTCCCGTCTTCCCCAGCCGGTGGATCAGTTCGTCCCGTATCTGGTCGCCCGTCGTCTCGACGGTGACGAGCTCGACCTCGTACCGTCGCTCCTCGAGAGCCTCCTTCACGAGGCCGGCCTGTCGCCGGGCCAGATCCGACCCCCGCGTCGCCAGTCGCAGCGTCCCGCGCGTTCTCATGGGCAGTACTCGTCGCCTGAGGTATGAAAAGCGCACGCTTGTCGGACGCCCAGCAGCCGGCCGTTCTCGGCACCGGTTCGTGTCGCGGAACCGGCAGGGTTCAGGAGAGCGTGTTACTCTCAGTCACTATCTCCGTTGTAACATATTCGGGAGGGGGTTTATTCGGGAGAAGTCGCAACCTACGCGGGATGACGAAGACTCTGTACGAACGACTCGGCGGCCGAGACGCGATCGGCACCGTCGTCGACGAGTTCTACGACCGGGTGCTCGAGGACGAGCGAGTCGCGTACTACTTCGAGGATATCGACATGCAACGACAGCGGGCCCACCAGACGCAGTTCATCAGCTCCGTGACGGGGGGCCCCGTCGAGTACTCGGGGGCGGACATGGAGGCGGCCCACGAGGGGATGGGGATCACACCGACGGAGTTCGACGCGATCGCGACCCACCTCGAGGAGACGCTGGCATCGTTCGACGTCGACGACGAGGACCGACGGGCCGTCATGGAGACGGTCGCGAGCTACCGACCGGAGATCGTCACCGCGTCGGACTGAGCGCGATCACGGGCTTCCGAGGGTTTGGTGGCGACGCAGCAGGTAGTAGCCGGCGAGGATCGGCTGTAACGGCGCCACAAACAGGGTCAGGAAGGCGAAGCCGAGGTAGAGCCCGGGATTCGGTCGCCAGGTGTTGCTTCGAGTACAGACGTAGGCCGCATCCTGGTGGATCGCGATCGGAAACGCCCCGAAGGCGATCGCCCCGGAGAGCCCGATTACGGTCAGCAACGGCCCCGGAAACGCGAGGGCGACGGCGACGACCGCCGCGACGAGCCCGACCACCGTCGTCGCGAATGAGACCGCGACGACGAGCCACCACTCCGACCAGCCCGGCGGCGTCCCGAAGCGACGGTGGCGCCGAAAGAGGTAGACGACGCCCGCGATCGGCGCCCAGAGCAGCGCGAACGCCGCGTTGAGCCACGGGTTCGGTCGCCACTCGCCGCTCGCTCGCGGCTGTCGACGCACTCGACGCGCGTCCAGAAGGAGTGCCCCGGCTAACCCGATTGTCAGGAGCGTGTACCCGAATGTGCCGAACAGGACCAGCCCCCGCTGGAGCAGCGGGACCCCGAGATCGGCCTCCCGGAGCACCCCGACGACGCCGACGCCGATCACCGGCGGGAACAGATAGAGCAGTCGCTCCGCGACGCGGGCCCAGTCGAGTTCGACCGCACTCGAGGGCAACCTGAAGTCCATCAGTCGTCGACACTCGAGTCGGTCGGCGGTCGCCCGTCCGTCCGCTGCCGAAGCTCCGCCATCACCGTCGCGACTACAGCGCCTCCTTGTACGCCTCGAGGGTCTCCTCGACGTCCTCCTCGGTGTGGCCGTAGCTGACGAACTGGCACTCGAACTGGTTCTGCGAGAGGAACACGCCCCGCTCTTTCATCTGGCCCCAGAAGATCCGCCGCCAGCGGTCGGTCTCGGCGTTTTTGACGTCGGCCGCGTTCTTCGGACAGCTGTCGTAGCGCGGGCAGGTCGGCCGCTGTCGGCAGCCGTTCGAGCACTGCTCCTCGAGGGAGTTCGCGCCCGGTCCGTCGCGGGTGAAGATCACCTTGAACATACTGTCGGTGCCGGTGACGGTGTAGCTCGGCGCCTGCTCGGCGAGGATCTCCGTCAGCCCGCTCCGCAACTGCTCGCCGAGCCCGTTGACATGGTCGTAGACGTCGTTCTCGGCGGCGAACTGCAGGGTTTCGAGACCCGCGGCCATCGTGACGGGGTGGCCCGAGAACGTGCCGGCCTGGAACACCGGGCCCGAGGGTGCCAGCTGTTCGATGATCTCGGCGCGACCGCCGAGCGCGCCGACGGGGAAGCCGCCGCCGACGATCTTGCCGAACGTCGTCAGGTCGGGGGTGACGCCGAACTCGCTCTGGGCACAGCCCAGTCCGCCGACCCGAAAGCCCGTGATCACCTCGTCGAAGATCAGCAGCGAGCCGTGCTCGTCGGTGATCTCGCGGAGGAACTCGTGGTAGCCGTCCTCGGGGTAGACAACCCCGTGGTTCGCCAGGATGGGTTCGGTCATCACTGCGGCAATGTCGTCGCCGTGTTCTTCGAAGACCTTCCGAATCGCGTCCTCGTCGTTGAACGGTACCGGGAGGGTGTGTTCGGCGAAAGACTGCGGAACGCCCGCGGAGGAGGGGGCCGGGTTCTCGGCGTCGCCCTCGACCAGCGTCGACTCCTGGGCGCCGTGGTAGCCGCCCTGCATGACGACGATCTTGTTTCGCCCCGTGTACCCCCGGGCGAGTCGCACCGCGGAGGTGGTCGCTTCGGTGCCGGAGTTGACGAACCGGATCTTCTCGACGCTGGGTACGTGGCGAACGACGAACTCCGCAAGGTCAACCTCGATCTCGGTCGGGGTGCCGTAGATCGGCCCCTCGCTGGCGTTTCGCTGGATGCCCGCGCGAACGGGCTCGGGCAGGTCGTGGCCCAGCAGCAGCGGACCCAGCCCCATCACCCAGTCGATGTAGCGGTTGCCGTCCGCGTCGATGACGTGGCCGCCGTCGCCCTTCTGGACGAAGAATGGGTAGGGTTCGATCGCCGCCCGAACCGCCGAGTTGACGCCGCCGGGCATCACCGACAGCGCCCGGTCGTACAGCTCGCGAGAGTGATCGTCGGTCATGGGCGAGCCTTACGAGCGGGACGGCAAAGTAGTACCGAGGTTCGCTCGTCGGTCCGCGCTCGAGCGGGCGACGCGCTCGCGACCTCGAGCCGACCGAAAAAAGCCGCGGTACCCGTTTCGATCCGATCAGACCGCGTCGGTGCCGGTCTTTCCGGTTCGAATCTGGACGGCGCGCTCGACGGGGGTGACGAAGACCTTCCCGTCGCCGGACTCGCCGGTGTTCGCGCCCTCGCAGATCGCGTCGACGACCGTTTCGGCCGGGATGTCGGCGACGACGCACTCGATCTTGACCTTCTGGTGGAGGTCGACCGTGTACTCCTCGCCGCGCCACTGGCCCTTCTTGGCGGGCTGTGAACCACGACCCGAGACGTTCGTCACCGTCAGCGAGGGTGCGCCGGCCTCGGCGAGCGACTGCTTGACCGCGCCGAGGCGGTCGGGACGGACGATCGCGGTGACCATCTTGATCTCACCGCCGTTCGGGCTTCCCCCATCGGTTCGAATGCGCTTGTTGTCGACGCTTCCGCCGTCCGTCGCGACGTCTGGACCGCCGAACTCGGGGTAGGTGTCGACGCCGTGTTCAGTGACGTCGAGCCCGTCGCGCTCGTGTTCGGGGGTCACGCGGGCCTGTCCGATCGCTTTGAATGCGCCCCAGACGGCGGCGGTCGCGGCCACCGTCCAGACCGTGATCACGGCGACGCCGACGAGCTGTGGGACGAACGCGCTTGCCTCGATCGAGAGGATCCCGCCGGCGACGACGCCGCCGCCGATCGCGGTTCCCTCGATCGACCACAGCGGGTAGATCACCAGTCCGAGCATTCCTGCGGTCCCGTGAACCGGGAACACCGCACAGACGTCGTCGATGTTGAGCCGCTCGTCGACGAACTTGAACACGATCGGGAGCTGGGCGCCGGCGAGGAAACCGATCGCGATCGCGCCCATCGGCGTGATGAGATTGGTCGGCCCCGTGACGCCGACGAGCCCGGCGAGCATCCCGTTGGCGACGTACAGCGTGTCGACCTTGCCGTTTATCGCCAGCGAGACGCTCGAGGCACCGATCGCGCCCAGCCCCATCCCGAGGGCGGTGACCATCGCGACGCTACCGACGTACTCGAAGTCGGCCAGCCCGACGACCTCGCCGGCCGCCGCGCCGGCGTCGACGTCGACGACCGTCGCGGCCGTCCCGACGTTGAAGCCGAACCAGCCGAAACAGAGGATCAGCGTCCCCAGGACGGCGAACGTCATCGAGTGGCCGGGAATGATGTTGACGCTGCCGTCGTCGTTGTACTTGTCCATCCGAGCGCCGAGCATCCAGGCGGCGGTGAGCCCGGCGACCCCGCCGACGCCGTGGACGACCATTCCGCCCGCGAAGTCCGAGAAGCCGAGACTCGCCAGGACCGGCTCCCCACCGGGGGCGTACCAGACCATCGCGGCGACGACCGGGTAGATGACTGCCGCGAGCAGGAACGTGTAGGTGACGTACGCCCGGAGCCTCGCACGGCCGGCGACGGCACCCGAGACGATCGTGGCGGCCGTCATTGCGAACACCGCGCTGAACAGCCACATCGCCCAGTCGAACGAGCCCTCGCCGAACATCGTCAGCGGGCCGGCGTCGCCGCCGCCCAGTGCCGCACCAACGTTGTTCGAGAGCCCCATCCCGATCACGAAGAAGACGAAGATGCCGACCGCCCAGGTCAGCATGTTCTTCGTCAGCTGGTTCGCGACGTTCTTCGAGCGGACCTGGCCCGCCTCGAGCATCGCGAAGCCGGCGTGCATGAAGAAGATCAGGAACGTCACGGTGAGTGCCCACATCAGGTTCATTCCCGTCGCGAGCTGCTCAATATCGGCCGTCGAGACCTCGAGGGCGATCGGCTCGATCACGAGCTACCCACCTCGGTCGTAGTCTTTCCGTCCGAATTTGGCAAACGACTGTCCACACCGAGTCCACTATCTTTTGCGTATGTGTTCGGATTCACGGGTATGGTTGATGGAAGTGAATGGTATAAGGATTAGTGTTGGTGAATGTGCACATATTGTTGGCTACCTGTGACAGACGTAGATATTTATAAGCGATATATTCTGTATAAGGCCATCCGAGAGCGGCTGCGATCGCGGTTCCGACCGCTGACGTACCGGTTGCGAACGACGTTCACGTGAGATCATCGACGCTCGAGGTAAATTTCTCTCTCGTCGGTGTCGATCCGAGCTCGCGCGGAAAATGTTGCCCCATCTACGTTCCGATCGACCTGCAGATGGACGTTCGTCAGAAACCGCCGACGCTGCGCTCGTACGGCACTCGACGAGCGATCGGGTGTTCGTTCCCCGAACGGCCACTCGGTGACGGCGCGACTGCGATCAGTTTCCCTCGGAGAGCCCGGCGGCGACGTCCTCGGCGAAGTACGTGAGGATCAGATCCGCACCCGCGCGCTTGATCGACAGCAGTGACTCGCGGGCGACCGCCTCGAGGTCGAGCCACCCCTTCTCGCTCGCGGCGTGGAGCATCGCGTACTCGCCGGAGACGTTGTATGCGGCGATGGGGTGGTCGAACTCCCGGCGGAGGTCGCCGACGATATCGAGGTAGGGTAGGGCGGGTTTGACCATCAGGACGTCCGCGCCCTGTTCGGCGTCCAGCCGAACCTCGCGCATCGCCTCGCGGGCGTTCGCGGGATCCATCTGGTAGTGTCGTCGGTTGCCAAAGGCGGGGGCGCCGTCGGCCGCGTCGCGGAACGGCCCGTAGAAGGCGCTTTCATACTTCGCGGCGTAGCTCATGATCGGGACGTGCTCGTAGCCTTCGCGGTCGAGGCCCTCGCGGATGGCGGCGACCATGCCGTCCATCATTCCGCTCGGGGCGATCATGTCCGCGCCGGCCTCGGCGTGGGAGACGGCGATTCGATCCAGCGCCTCAAGCGTCGCGTCGTTGTCGACGGTCAGCGCCGGATCGCAGTCGGCTGCGTGGTCGTACGTCCCGGCGTCCTCGCCGCGCAGCTCCGCCTCGAGGGGGCCGCAGTGGCCGTGATCGGTGTACTCACAGAGACAGACGTCCGTGATCACGTAGGCGTCGGTCTCGCTCGTGATCCGCCGAGTGGCCTCCTGAACGACGCCGTCGTCGGCCCAGGCGCGGGTTCCCTCCGGGTCCTTCGATTCGGGAATCCCGAACAGCATGACGGCCTCGATGCCGGTCTCGAGCACCTCTTCGACGCGGGCGACGGCGTCGTCGATCGGCACCCGCTCGTGGCCGGGCATCGTCTCGATCGGGATCCGGTCGTCGGTCGTCGCGTCGACGAACACCGGGGCGATGAAGTCGGCGGGCTCGAGGCTCGTCTCGCTGACGAGCCCGCGAACCCGGTCCTGGCGGAGTCGCCGCGGACGGTGGGTGAGATCCATACCTGCCCTATCGAGGGCACGTCCAAAAGCGGTGCGCTCGAGGACGGGGTCAGGACATCGTCTCGTCACCGACCTCGGGGTTCTCGCGGACAAACTCGACTAGGGCGTCGACGTAGGACTCGAACGGTGGACACTCGATCCCGGTTCCGGCGAGCGCGCGCCGGGTGTTCGGACAGGCGTACCGCGTCGGATGGTCCAGATAGTCGAGCGTCGCGGGCTCGGCGGGCACTCCTCGCGCCGCGGCGGCGTCCAGCAGGCGCCTCGTGACCGATTTCGAGCCGGGCACCGAGAGGACGCGGTGTCCGATCGCGTCGGCGACGGCGTCGACGAACGCAGGCACAGACAGCGGCGCCGGATCACACAGCTGGTACACCTCGCCAGTGGTGTCTTCGCGGGCGCTCAGGTGATCGATCGCGTCGATGACGAAATCCCGTGGAACGACGTTGAGCTCGCTCCCGGCCGCACCGGGGAGGCTGGTCGTCACCGACAACCACGACGGCTGAGAACGGAGCATCCGGAGCAGGTAGTACGGTCCATCGTACTTCTCGGTTTCGCCCGTTTCGCTGTCGCCGACGGTGATCGCCGGCCGGTAGATCGTCGCCGGGAGCCCGTCGGCCAGTCGCTTCTGGACGGCGACTTCGGCCTCGTACTTCGTCCGTTCGTAGTGGTTGTTGAACGTCTGGCCCTCACGCAGGTGGGCCTCAGTGAAGACCCCGTCGTACCGACCGCTGACGTAACACGTGCTGACGTACTGGAACCGGTCGACATCGAGCTCCTCGGCGACGTCGAGGACGCGTTCGGTTCCCCGGACGTTGACCGCCTCGGCTGGTTCGGGATCGACGGCCAGGTCGTAGATCGCCGCGAGGTGGTACAGCTCCTCGACGGGCTCGAGTTCGGCCAGCGAGTTCTCGAGTCCGAGCCCGGGCTCGGTGATATCGCCCTCGTAGAGTCGGATCCGGTCGTCGTCGGGGCCGGCGAGTTCGGCCGCGCGGCGCTCGGCGAGTGCGCGGTACGTCGGCTGGACCAGACAGGCGATCGGCCCGTCGCCGCGCTCGAGCAGTCGATCGACCAGCGCCGAGCCCAGAAAACCGGGGAAGCCGGTGAGGAGGACGGTCGGTGGCTCCCCGTCGCCGTCGTCGCCGCTCATCGGAGCCACCTCGCGACGCTCGCGGCGGTCGGCAGCCGGCGTTGCAGCCGCGTCAGCGTGACCATCCCGCGGGCGTACCAGGAGGTCGGTACGCCCGGCGGTGCGTCGAGCGGCCCGACCCGGGAGGTAGCGATCGTTCGGGTCTCGAGGTAGCGATCGATCCCCTCGGGGCCGTGGCGCCGGCCGAGTCCGGAGTCGCCGACCCCGCCCATCGGGGCATCGATCGCCGCCCAGCCGGAGACGTAGGCGTCGTTGACACAGACGGTGCCGCAGTCGATCTCACGGGCGACCTCGAGGCCCCGGTCTCGACTGCCAGTCCAGACGCTGGCGTTCAGCCCGTACGGGGAGTCGTTGGCCGCCTCGATCGCCGTCTCGGCGTCTGGAACGGGCTGTACGGAGACGACAGGGCCGAACGTCTCCTCGCGGGCGACCAGTGAGTCGGGATCGACGCCGGTCAGGATCGTCGGCTCGTAACAGAACGGGCCGACGTCAGGCCGGTGGCGACCGCCGGTGAGCAGGGACGCCCCCGAGTCGACGGCGTCCTCGACGTGGGTCTCGACCTGCTCGAGGTGGTCGCCGTCGATCAGCGAGCCAACGTCGTCCTCGAAGTCGAAGCCGGTGCCCAGTGAGAGCCGCCGCGTCTCGCCGACGAAGGCGTCGACGAACGCGTCGTACACCGACTTGTCGACGTAGATGCGCTCGGCGGCGAGACAGAGCTGGCCAGCATTGGTAAAACAGGCCTGGACTGCACCGCGGGCGGCCTCCTCGACGTCGGCGTCGTCGAGCACGACCAGCGGATTCTTCCCGCCGAGTTCGAGCGAGCAGTCGATCAGGTTCCGACCGGCCCGCGCGGCGACGATCCGACCGGTCTCGGTGCTCCCCGTGAAGCTCACGTAGTCGACGTGGTCGATCAGTGTCGGGCCGGCGACGGACCCTGCTCCCGTCACGATTTCGAGGACGCCGTCGGGAAGGCCGGCTCGCTCGAGCAACTCGACGAGCGCGAGCGCAATAAACGGCGTCTTCTCGTCGGGCTTTAGGACAACGGTGTTCCCGGCGAGCAGTGCGGGAACAACGTCGGTGAGCGAGAGTGTGAGCGGGTAGTTCCACGGGGAGATAACGCCGACGACGCCGACCGGGTTCTTCGTGACGCTGGCGGTCGTCGCCGGCGGGATCGCCCCGCGCCGGCGTTCGTCGGTAACCGCTGTCGGTCCGCTGTCAGCGTAGTACGAGCAGGTCAGCGGTACATCGAGTACCTCCTCGACGGCGTGGCGGCGGGACTTGCCCGTCTCGAGCTGGAGCAGATCCAGCAGCTCCGCGCGGTGTTTGAGGACGAGGTCGCCGAACCGCTCGAGGATCGTGGCACGCTCGTCGACCGGCGTCTCGGCCCAGTTCGACTGTGCGTCGCGGGCACGCTCGACGGCCCTCTCGACGTCGCGTTCCGTACACGCGGGGACGTCGCCGATTTCGCCGTCCGTCGCAGGAGCACGAACGGTGAACTGCTCTGCCGAGTCGGCAGCGACACGGTTCGACAGCGTCTCGAGTCGGTTCGGCGAAAGCTGCGTCGCGGAGAGTGCAGCCGCCGTTGTCTCTGATTCTATCGTCATTCTGTACTATGCCTCACCTGTTGAGTGACGAGACGGTATCTCCATGGTTCGGGGGGTATTCTTCCAGCGAGAGTATCTTGGTACCCCGCCCTGATTCGGCGGAGTTCTCAGACGGTTTACTGTAAGTCAGTTCCGGCGCAACCGCCATTCGGGTAGCGGTTGCACCGGGAAATCGGTACAGCAATCCGTCTCAGTCGTCCGAGGCCACTTCGTCGGCCCGCAGCCGATCCATGTCCTCGCTGGCGAGTTCCCGGATCTTCTCGTTGGTGAATGTCTCGCCGTTGTACAGGACGCTGACGAGCCAGATCGTTATTAGGGCCGACAGCGTCGCCGGCACGGCGGGCTCGACCTGCCCCTGTCCGGCGATGATTTCGGGCGAGCCGAGGCCGAACTCCCAGATGACGAAGACGATCCCGCCGACGATGAAGCCGGGCAGTCCGGCCTCGCGGACGGTGCCGTCCCAGAGCATCATCAGCAGGCCGGCGAACAGCACGGACATGATGCCCATCCCGAGAGTGTTGATCACGATGATCTCGATCCCGCTGAACGCGATCACCGCGGCACCGACGCCGAAGACGACGATCGCGATTCGCGTGACCAGGACGAGGCGGTCCTCGTTGACCGCCTCGCGGCCGCCGCGGATCGGGATGTAGATGTCGTTGATGAAACTCGTCGCGCCAGCGAGCAGAAACGAGTCCGCACCCGTGATAACTGAGGAGACCGCCGCGGCGAGCAATAGGCCGGCCAGCGCGTCGGGGAGCGTGTTCGTGATCGTCCAGGCGAAGGCCATCTCGGAGGCGATGTCGGCCCCCTGGGCGTTCGCGATCATCCCGGCGGCCGCCGAGAGGATCCCGAAGCCCGTGATGATCGTCCCCGCGAGGAAGGTCCCGAACATCGCGACTTGCCTGTTCTTGGCGGACCAGGTTCGCTGGAGCATCTGCTGTTGGGCGCCGGCGACGGTGAGGTACATCAGGTACCAGGTCCCGATCTGGACGATCCCCACGCCGAACCAGTTCATGTGCTCGCTCGGCACGTCCGCGGAGATCGCTCCGACGCCGCCGACGTTCGAGACGGCAAGCGGGATCGCGATGATCATTCCGACGATGATGACGACGCCGTGGAGCGTGTCGGTGTAGGCGACCGTGCTCATCCCGCCGTAGGCGGTGAGCCCCACGAAGATGGCGACGCTGATCCAGAACGCCGTCGTAAGATTCATTCCCGTGGTGACCGCGAGCACCGATGCCATCCCGATCGTCTGACCGGCAGTGAGCGCGACCTGTCCGGCGACGGTAAACAGTCCGGCAAAGTACTGCGTGTACTCCCCGTATACCCGGCCGAGCAGTTCGGGAACGCTCACGACGTCGAACGAGTAAATAAAGCCGATGAACAGCGTCATCGTCATCCAGGCCAGCCCCTGGGTCATGGCGTACCACTGGGCGCTGATGCCCTCGATGAACGCGTGCTGAGCGAGTCCCATCGTGAGTCCGCTCCCCGCGAACGTCGCGAAGTACGTCATCAGGTAGACCGGCAGGCTCAGATTTCGGCCGGCCAGCGTGAACTCGACGTACCCCTCGCCGGCGCCCCGTCCGTACCAGAGTCCGACGGCAAGCGTCACCGCGAAGTACCCGATCATCGTCGCGACGATCGGATCAGTAAGCGTATCAATCATACAGATACCACGTGAAAAATTCCACTCTCGTCATACGATACCTCTCTCAATTGGAAATTTGCCGAAACGGCCTGCAAGTGTAGGCCGCTTATCAGCTTCTCAGCGAGCCATTCGGAGTCACAGCTGGTACTCCCCCAGTGGTAGCGACTCGGCGGACGGCCACAGCGCTTCTTCCGGAAGACTGTCGCCGATGCGTTGTCACCGGCGGAGCAACACCCTATAGTAACAACTGAAGACGAGTGCTGGCGGTTTGACTGTTGCCGTCTGGTAAGATCAATCGATTGGCAGTACCGGTGGCTGTCCGTGCGGCGGAACGGAGCTCGGTCAACTGGGGTGAACGATACCGCGAGAACGTCCGACTTTTAGCCGCCGATACCCGTGTCCACGTATGCCCAAAACTGAGGAAGCGGTCTCCGCGCTGTCGGAACTCGGGCTCACCGAGTACGAAGCGCGGTGTTTCGTCGCGCTGACGAAGCTCACGACCGGGACGGCGAAGGAGATCAGTCAGGTCTCCGACGTTCCCCGATCCCGCGTGTACGACACGATCGAGCGACTCGACCGGAAGGGGCTTGTCGACGTCCAGCAGTCAGACCCCCGAGAGTACCGGGCGGTCGAGGTCGAGACGGCCTGTCGCCGAATCCGCGAAAACTACGACTCCCGGATCAATACCGCCGAGAACGCCCTCGAGCAGATCGAACAGCCCGAATCGACTGAGGACGCGGGCGTTTGGTCGATCTCGGAGACCGAACACGTCACCGATCGGATCGCCTCCTTTATCGAGAACGCGGAAGAGTCGGTCCACCACGTCGTCGCGAGCGACGAGGTGGTCGACGACGCGATCCTCGCGGAACTGCGCGAAGCGACCGACCGCGGCGTCGAGGTCGTCGTCGAGGTTCCGACGGAGGACGACAGGGAGGCCTTCGAAGAGGCCGTTCCGGATGCGACCGTCGTCGTCGCCCCGGACCTCGAGACGACCAACGCCGTCTACTCGGAGTGGCCCGCTCAGCTCCTGCTCGTCGACCACGAGTCGGTCGTCGCGGCGGCGATCAAGGAGGGGGGACTTCCCGACGTCATCCAGCAGACGGCGATCTGGACGTACGGCCACGACCACGGCGTAGCGGTCTGGATTCGCGAGCTCCTCGACGACCGTCGCGCGTTCCGAGAGCGGGAGGACTGAGCCGTTTCACCGGATGATCGCGTCGCAGCGTTCCGCCGCCGTCGGCCGGAATACGGCACATACTTTTAAGTCCCGGCGGCGATTTTTACCTGTTAGCAATGACCATAGATCCGCAGTTCCACGAGAACCGAGAAAAAGTCGACGAACACAACGGCCACGCCGTCTGGGGGCCCGTCGACGAACCCGAGGAGCTCGGCATTCACGGCACCCACGTCGCGGTCGACTTCGACCTCTGTATCGCCGACGGCGCCTGCCTGGAGGACTGCCCCGTCGACGTCTTCGAGTGGGTCGACACGCCGGGCCACCCCGAGAGCGAGGAGAAAGCGGATCCGGCGAAGGAGGCCCAGTGTATCGATTGTATGCTCTGTGTCGACGTCTGCCCCGTCGACGCTATCGACGTCGACGCCGGCCGGACGGCGTGATCACTCTGCGCGGTCGACGTCGACCTGCTCCTTGAGCGTCTCGAGGCCGTCGGCTTCGGCGAGTTCCTGCAACCGCTCGCGGAAGTGCTCCTCGCAGAGGCCGACCTTGAGCTCGTCGGATTCGGCCGCGAAGGCCGCCTCGCGGTCGCAGTAGTGGCAGTTCATACGGGCTCGTACGAGCCAGGGGACATTGAAGGCTCCGTTCTCGGCGGCGTTCACCACGTCAGTTCTCGAGCCCGAGCCGCCGGTACTCGGCCTTCGAGAGCCCGCTGACGCCGAGTTCGTGCTCGTGGGCGTCGGTCCCGCCCGTCGCGAGCAGTCCGTCCCGTTCGATGGCTCGATCGACCCGACCCGAGTCGACCGCCCGTCCGTAGGGGTAGTAGCGCTCGACGGCGTCGAGCTCGCTCGTCAGCTCGAGGGCGGCCTCGGGATCGGGGTACCTGAACGGGTGTGCGAGCGAGACCAGCCGGCCCGCCTCCCCGAGTACCTGTCGACCGTGCTCGAACGACGGGAGCTCCCTGGGGACGAAACAGGGGTCGTCGTTGCCGATGAGGTGATCGAACGCTCCCTCGTAATCGTACTCCGTCCCGGGGTGGGCGTCGATCGCCCGCGCGACGTGGGGCCGGCCGAACCCGTCGTCGACAGTGACGCCGAGATCGACGTCGAGTCGGTCCTCGACGCGGTCGACGATCGCCCGCCCGCGTTCGATCCGATTTCGCTGGATCCGTTCGGTCGTCGCCTCGAGGTCCGCGATCGGCTCGATTCCGTACCCGAGCAGGTCGACGCGCTGGCCGGCGTCCGTCTCCACCCGGAGTTCGATCCCGTGGACGATCCGAACCCCGTCTCGTTCGATAACGGGTTCGTCGAACGGCTGCAGGCGATCGTGATCGGTAAGCGCGACGACCGCCACACCCGCTCGTCGCGCGGCGTCGGGAACCTCGGCCAGCTCGAGGGCGCCGTCGGAACGGGTCGTGTGGACGTGGAGATCCGCGTAGGGCATGTCCTACTCGAGCCGTCCCGCAGCCGTAAGCTCACTGTTGTGTCGGTGAGAACCCACCACCTCCTCTAGGTCTTTAAGGTGTACGGTAGGCCTAGAGATCGATTATGGAAAATGTTTATAATCATCGTTCACACAGATAGGGGTGTAATGCTGCTCAACGGCACCGGCGAAGTCATCGACGACTACGAGTACCCCGCGACCACCGAGGAACTGATCGCAGAACACGGCGACCGAACCCTCGAACTCCCCAACGGAACCGAGACGGTCAGCGAGGTACTCGCCCGCCTCGAGTCCGAGACCTTCGAGAGTCCGGAGGACGCCCGGTTCGCCGTCTACTCTGCGGTGAGCGACAAGGCGGTCGGTCGGGTCGGCTACAGCGATCGCGACCCGACGCCGGTCGGGAGCCCGTACGCTCCAGACGCGGTGTCGTTCTAGAACCGCTTCAGTAACGATCGCTCTCGCTCCGAACGCGTTTTTTACACCTACTCACACCAGCGACGGCTTGCCCTTGCCGTCAGTTCCCGCGAAGCCACGAGAGCGGCTTCGTGACGGCGAGCCGGTAGTCCTCGTGCGGGTCGTACCTCGCGAACGCGAGGCTGTTGGTCATGACGCTGACGCTCGAGGCGGCCATCGCCAGCCCCGCAAGTGCGGGGTTCAGCAAACCGAGCGAGGCGATCGGGATCAGCGTCGTGTTGTAAATAAAGGCCCAGAACAGGTTCTGGCGCACCTTCGAGATCGTCGCCTCGGAGATCCGAACCGCCTTCAGCACGTCCGCGGGATCGTCACGCATCAGCGTGACGTCTGCCGACTCGATTGCGACGTCGGTCCCGGAGCCGATGGCGACGCCGACCTGTGCCGTAGTAAGGGCGGGCGCGTCGTTGACGCCGTCCCCGACCATCATCACCCGCGAGCCGTCGTTCTGCAGCGCTTCGACGTGATCCGCCTTGTCTTCGGGCAACACCTCCGCGCGGACGTTGTCGGGGTCGATCCCGACCGCTCGAGCGACCGCCGCCGCGGTGCGCTCGTTGTCGCCGGTGAGCATCACGACCTCGGTCCCGCGCGCTCGCAGCGCCGCGACGGTCTCCGTCGCGCTCTCGCGAACCTCGTCGGCGACGGCGAGAACCCCCACCAGTCGGCCGTCTATCGCGACCGGCATCGCCGTCTTCCCCTCGCGCTCGAGCCGGATGAGCGTCTCCTCGGCGGGGCCGGTGTCGATCCCCGCGTCCTCGAGCAGCTTCCGACGACCGATCAGAACGCTCCCGCGGTCGGTTTCCGCTCGCACGCCGTGGCCGGGGACGTTCTCGAACTCGCTGACCTCGCCGATCTCGACGTCCCGATCCGTCGCACCGTCGACGATCGCCCGCGCGATCGGGTGCTCGGAGCCGGACTCGGCGGTGGCGGCCGCGCCGAGGACGAACGACTCGAGATCCTCCTTGCGCTCGAGTCCCGTCACCGTCCCACCGTCCGTCGCCGTCCGCTCGCCGACGAGTTCGAGGTCGGTCAGGGTCATCTCGCCGTGGGTCAGCGTTCCCGTCTTGTCGAAGACGACGGTGTCGATTCCGCGAACTTGCTCGAGGACGTCGCCGCCCTTGAACAGGACGCCGTTGGTCGCCGACAGCGTCGAGCCGACCATCGTCGCCGCGGGCGTCGCGAGCCCGAGCGCACAGGGACAGGCGATCAACAGCGCCGAGGCGAGCACGACCACGGAGAACTCGAAGACGGGCACACCGCCGACGACGGGACCACCTCCCACGGGCTCGAGGACGGGGATCCACGAACCGAGCGCCGCGGAGACGCCGTACAGCGTCTCCGGAAACAGGAACCAGAGGACCGACCAGAGGACGGCGTTGACGATCACGGCGGGGACGAAGTAGGCACTGACCCGGTCGACCAGCCGCTGGATCTCGGGCTGTCGGGACTGGGCTTCCTTGACCCGCTCGACGATCTGCTGGATCGCCGTCTCCGAGCCGACCTTCGTCGCCTCGACCAGCAAGACGCCGTTCTCGTTGATCGTCGAGCCGACGACCTCGTCGCCCTCTCCTTTCTCGACCGGGACGGACTCCCCGGTCAGCATCGACTCGTCGACCGCGCTCTGGCCCTCGCGGACGACTCCGTCGGTGGGAATTTTCTCGCCGGGTCGAACCTTCAGCACGTCGCCCGGCTCGACGTCCTCGAGGGGGACCTGGCGCTCCTCGCCGTCCCGAACGACGGTGGCCTCGTCGGCCTCCATCTCGAGGAGTTCCCGCAGCGCGCTGCCAGCGCGGGCCTTCGACCGAACCTCGAGCCAGTTACCGAGCGTGATGAACCAGAGGATGAACGCGACGGCCTCGAAGTAGAACCCGCCGGTGATCGCGCCGACGAGCACCCCCGTACTGTAGACGTAGCCCGCCGACGTGCCGACGGCGACGAGCGTGTCCATGTTCGCCCGTCGGTTGTTCGAGAACGCCCGCCAGGCGCCGATGATAAACTCCTTGCCGAGCGTCGCCATCAGGGCCGTCGCGAGGACGAACTCGAGCCAGCCCGGCGGATGAGCGATCGCCATCGGAACCGGCGAGGCGACGTCGACGAATCCGAACAGCATGTCGACCATCATCGGCACGAACGGCAGCGTCAGCAGGCCGCCGCCGATCACCAGCTTTCGCTGGCGCCGGAGCTCCTTCTCGACGGCGCGCTCGCGCTGGCTGGCGCCCTGGCTCTCCTCGAGCTCGTCTCGGACCGGTTCGTATCCGGATTCCTCGACGGCGTCGACGATCTCCGAAAGCGAAACGTCGTTCGGGTTGTACTCGATGCGGGCCTCGTCCGAGGCGAAGTTTACGTCGGCTCGAACCACGCCCGGCAAGTCGGTGACCGCGTCCTCGACGGTTCCCGAACAGGTCGAACACGACATTCCAAGGACGGTCAGCGTCTCCGTCTCCGAAGCGGCCTCGTAGCCCGCCGCTTCGATCACGTCGTAGATCTCGGCCAGCGACGTCTCCACGGGATCGTACTCGACGGTCCCCTCGTCGGTCGCGTAGTTCGCGCTCGCCGACGCGACCCCCTCGAGGTCACCTACCGCATCCTCGACGCTCCCCGAACACGTCGAACACGACATGCCGGTGATCTCGAGGTGCGCTCGTCTCGTACTCATGATACTCAATTCTATGGGCTACACGTTCAAGCGGGTTATGACTTTGCTACCACGAATATCTAAGTGTATATATTTTGAAAATAAACTAAAACGGAAATTGAATACGATTATATAAGCTCTCCCTCTCGTTGGGCCACGTACGTATCGATTCTTCGAGTTCGATTACAGTCGTGGGGAAGAGCTGCTTATCTCGTTCGTCGGATAACAGTAGTTTCCGCTCGGTCTCGCCGCGTCGGACGAAGACGAGCCGGACCGGTTAACAGCTACCGGCACCGGTGTGGTGGTTGCCTGGCTCGTGGTCAGCGTGGTGTTCGGCGTGGTTCGCATCGTCGTGGTGCGCACCGTGATCGTGGTCAGCGTGACTGTCGTGATGCGCATCGTGGTCTCCCATCCAGTCGTTCATCCACTCGATCGCGGCGGCGTCCGCGCTGGCGTCGTCAGCGCTTACTATCGCCGCGCCGCCGAGCAGTGCGACCACGGCGAGCAGGCCGATCGTCAGTCGTAGCGTCGGTGTTGGCATTGGTCGTCACCTCAGTTGAGACGAGGGCGGCTCGACGGTTAGCCGCTCGGTCGTGAACTCACTGTGCAGATCGTTCGAGAACGTTTCTAAAGGCACCTAACCGTTTCCTGGATTCGAAACCGTTCGTGCGGGGCCCGCGCGGCGCTTCGGCCGACTCGAGCGAGCCGAACGGCTCGCTTCGTCCAAAGACGGTCGGTCAGCGCTCCTCGAGGTCGTCGCTCGGATAGACGCGGTACGTTCGCCCCTGTGGTTCGCGGTAGAGCAGCCCTCGCTTCTCGAGGTCGGTGACGGTCTGGCTGACCTTGCTCTTCGAGAAGTCGGCCCGATCTCGGAGTTCGATCTGGGTCAGCCCCGGCGAGTCGACGACGGGTTTCAGGATACGGCGCTCGTCCTCCGGCAGGACGTCCAGCACTCGAGGGGTCGGCCGGGAGGGTTCGGTCGTCGACTCGGCTCGGGACGGTGATTCCGACCCGACGTCGGCTCGGGATCCGGAGTCGGATTCCGGCTCGGGTTCGGATTCGGCCGCTCGAGGCGACGCTCGATGTTCCGTCTCCGCGCCCACCTGCTCTCGAACGATCCAGTACGCGCCGGCGACGACGCCCGCGATGAGGATCGATCCGAACAGGTACACCGACGGGTGCGGGCCGTGAACGGCGGTGTGGCCCATCATCTCGCCGTGAACCTGGGACTGGCGATACGTCTGCCAGGCGGCGCCGACGCCGAGGACGACGATCCCGGCGACGAAGACGGCGACTACGGCGTCGAGTGTGGTTCGGTCCACTGTCGTCTAGAAGGTCTCAGGTGGGGCTCCTACCTGTTACGCTTCCGGCGGGTCGGATCGTCGGCCACCACGACCCCGTCCGTTGGTTTCGGAACTCCGATTACCAGACCGGAACCGTCGAACCGACAGCGACAGCGTCGGAGAACTGTGTGTGAGAACTATCTTCTCTCGGAAACGACGAGCACGACGTGGCAACCAACAACTCTCTCGGGAGACCGCCCCTCCTCGAGGCACACCGTGCGTCGCCCCTCTTTCGAGCCGAACGGTCGAGAAGCGACGGCGGCTGTTCGAACGCCGAGCGGATCACCGAAGGGGGCGAAACCGAGATGGTTCCGACCGCCAACCTCGAGGAGGACGACCTCGTGCTCGTCCGACCCGGCTCGAACGTTCCCGCCGACGGCGTCCTCGAGGACGGGAGTCGAACGATCTCTAGGATGTCGCCCGGCTCGCGCGCCTGAGTCGGAAGAGCTACCGGAAGATGCAGGAGACCATCGCCTGGGCCGCGGGGTACAACGTGTTCGCGTTGCCGCTTGCGGCCGGCGTGCTGGCGCCGATCGGCATCCTGCTCTCGCTGGCTGTCGGCGCGGTGCTGATGTCCGCAAGTACGGTGACCGTGGCGATCAACGCGCAACTGTTTCGGCGGGCGGAGCTCGTTCTCTGATTCGCAGCCGTCGGAATTGTTCGCTCTATCCGCGCTACTCGCCGTTCCACAGCGCCGAGAGCTCGCCGACGATCTCCGGGTTCCGAAGGGACGAACTGTCGGCGTCCTCGAGGCTGCTCTCGCCGATCACGTCCTCGAGAACGCGGTACATGGTCTTTCCAGTGTGCGTTTCGGGGAGTTCGGGCGTAAACGCCACGGCCGCGGGCCTGGCGAACTCCCCGATCCGGTCGGCGACCGCGTTGGCGATTGCCGCTCGCAACTCGTCGTCTTCGGGCTGGCCGCGCTCGGCCGTCGCGAAGATGTAGAGCTCCGTCCCGCAGTCCCCGCCCGCGATCGCGGCTCCCTCGGTGACGCCCTCGACGGCAGTGATCGCAGCCTCGAGTTCGGCGGTGCCGAGCCGGCGGTTGCCGAGCGTGATGACGTCGTCGGCGCGGCCGGTGACGGTGACGTAGCCGTCCTCATCGACGACGGCGCGGTCGCCGGTGACGTACCGCCAGGTGTCGGCCCGGCGGTCGGAGAACTGCTCCCAGTACTCCGCGAGCAGCCAGTATGGGTCGTCGTCGTAGGGTACGAGCATCGACGGCCAGGGTCGCGTGATCGTGAGATAGCCGGGCTCGCCCGGCGGAAGCTCCCGACCGTGCTCGTCGACGACGGCGGCTTCGATGCCGGGCAGCGGAGGCCCGACGGCACCGGGTTTCATCTCGTCGACGGCCGGCAGCGTCGAGAGCAGGACGCTCCCGGTTTCGGTCTGCCACCAGGTGTCGACGATCGGACACTCCTCGCGCCCGACGTGTTCGTAGTACCACTCCCAGGTGTCGGCTCCGATCGGCTCGCCGACGCTGCCGAGCAGGCGTAGCGACGAGAGATCGTGGCTCTTCGGGAACCGTTCGCCCCACTTCCGGAAGGTCCGGATCACCCCTGGCGTGGTGTAGAACACCTCGACACCGTTGCGTTCGATTACCTCCCAGGGGCGGTGTCGGTCCGGGTAGCGCAGCGTCCCCTCCGTAAGTACGACCGTCGCGCCCCTCGAGAGCGGCCCGTAGACGACGTAGGAGTGGCCGGTGATCCATCCGATGTCGGCCGTACACCAGTGGGTGTCCCCCACAGAGAGGTCGAAGACCGTCCGGCTCGTCCACGCGGCGCCGGCGAGGTAACCACCGATCGCGTGGGTCATCCGCTCCGGTTTGCCGGTGGTTCCCGAGGTGTGAATGTGAAAGAGCGGTGCGGTTGCCGCCCGCGAGACGGGCGGCACCTCGGCCCCATCGAAGCGCTCGACGAGGCTGTCGTAGGCGTACTGTTCCTCGCCCAGCTGGGTCTCGTGGCTTTTGCCCAGACGGTCGACGACGACCGTCGGGATTTGTTCCGACCTCGAGTCCGATCCGGATAGCGCCGTCAACGCGGCGTCCGCTTTCCGCTTCTGGCCGATCGCCGTTCCCCGACGGACGTAGCCGTCGCAGGTGATCAGCGCGCTCGAGTTGGCTCCGTCCATCCGCTCGCGCAGCGCGTCGGGTGCGAACCCTGCGAAGACGACATTGTGCCGGGCACCGATCCGGGCACAGGCCAACATCGCGATCGGAAGCTCCGGCAGCGTCGGCAGGTAGAGGGTGACGACGTCGTCCGCTGCGACACCGAGGTCGCACAATGCGGCCGCGACGGCCTGCACTTCCCGCTGGAGGTCAAGATAAGTGTACGTCCGGCGCTCGCCGCGAGCCCCTTCCCACCGGAGCGCAACCTGGTTCTTCCGCCCGGCCGCGACGTGGCGGTCGACGCAGTTTTTTGCGGCGTTCAGTCGCCCGCCGACGAACCAGTGGTAGAAGGGCGCGTCGTCGTCCTCGAGGACGTCGTCGTACGGCTCGTCCCACTCGAGGAGGGCGGCGGCGTGCTCCCAGCAGCCCGGCCACTTGCGATCGAACTCGTCGCGGAGGGTGCCGTCGGCGACGGTCGCCTTCTCGACGAACCCGGATGGCGGGGGACGGGGTCCGTCGGATGCCACTCGTGGATCGCTGCCGTCCGCGCGTTTGCCCATAGATCCGAGGCTACGCCGTCGCCACACCTGATCGTTTTGGCTGTTGTCACCGCTAGATACGCGACGGCGCGATCCACTGGCACGGTTCGACGCGGGAAAACGGTCTCGTCGGCGTCACATGGAAAAGCAGTTCCCTCCCGAACCCGAACCGCCGGTAAATGCGAATCGCCGTTCCCAACAAGGGCCGCCTGCACGAGCCGACCATCGACCTCTTAGAGCGGGCGGGGCTGCACCTCGAGAACGGTGCCGAACGGAAGCTGTACGCGGACACCGTCGACCCCGATGTCTCGGTGCTGTTCGCCCGCGCGGCCGACATCCCCGAGTACGTCGCCGACGGCGCGGCCGAGATGGGGGTGACGGGTTACGACCAGGTCCGCGAGGCCGGCGTCGACACCGTCGCCGAACTGCTCGACCTCGAGTTCGGTCGCTGCCGGCTCGTGCTCGCGGCGCCCGAGGACGGCGAGATCGAAGCCGTCGCGGATCTGGCCGGCAAGACCGTCGCCACCGAGTTCCCGAACATCACCCGCGAGTTCTTCGCCGACGCCGGCGTCGAGCCCGACATCGTCGAGGTATCGGGCGCGACCGAACTCACGCCCCACGTCGAGATGGCCGACGCCATCGTCGACATCACGAGCACTGGGACGACCCTGAAGATGAACCGGCTGGCGATCGTCGAGGAGGTGCTCTCGAGTTCGGTGCGGCTGTTCGCCCGCGAGGACGTCGTCGACGATCCGAAAGTGCAGGAGGTCCGCACGGCGCTGTCGTCGGTCAAACACGCCGAGGGGAAACGCTACCTGATGATGAACGTTCCCGAGGATCGGCTCGGGGACGTCCGCGAGGTAATTCCCGGTCTCGGCGGGCCGACGATCATGGACATCGCCGACGACAACGGCGACGGGATGCTGGCGGTCCACGCCGTCGTCGACGAGCGGGACGTCTTCGAGACGATCACCGACGTCAAAGCGGCCGGCGCGAGCGATATTCTCGTCACGGAGATCGAACGGCTCGTGGAGTAGGGGCTCGAGCGTTTTAAGTCGTTGTTCGTGGCGTTCCAGCGTACTGATGGCCAAACGGCTTTATCGACTGCTTGATAGCTAGTGTCGCCTCGAGTCAAGCTCCGTGTTGGAGTGTATCGACCGCCGACGGCCATCAGAACATCAATTCAGTAGCATTTTATCAATATGAACGGGTCTATCAGTTTGGTCGTTAGCTTAGCCGCCTACGTTCACGCCTGTATCACCGCGCCGGAACACACGTTTCAGCCGTGGTTCGGATTCGTGCTGTTCGTTGCGGATGTCTTTATTGCGGGAGCCATCGGCCCAGCGACACCACTGTGATACACAGTCTTGTGAGCGATGGCTGATCTAGCTGCCGTACCGGAGCAACTGCTCGCGGACACGACTCGTACTACCATCGAGGACTGCCATGCCTTCGCCGACAGATTTCTATTTCGGGTGTGACTCGGTGCGTGCCACCGCGCCGGGGACCCTATAGCCCCAAAAGGATACGCTTCCCTCGAGAAACGAAGGACGACGGCTCAACCCCTCCACTACCAGGGTCGCTCGAGATCGAGGTCGACGTCCTCGAGCAGCGACTCGAACTCGGAGAGGTTCGCCGCGGGCGAGACGAGCCCGCGCTCGCGGTCGTACTCGACGATCCCGTAGCGCTCGAGCAGCGGGAGGTGGGTGCGACACAACGCGACGTGGACTCGCTGGCGCAGTTCGTGGATCGTCGTCAGGGCGGTCGTCTCGTCCTCGGTATCGGCCAGCCAGCCGACGAGGCGCTGGACCGTAATCGGTTCGTCGGAGGCGAGCAGGTACCTGAGCACCTCGCGCCGACGATCGTTCGCCAGCACGCGACCGAACTCTCCCCGGGAGATGGCGCGGAGGCGGACGCTTTCGCCACTGAACCCCTCGGAGACGGCCGTTCGGTCCGGATGGATCGTCATCGTCGGTAGAGACTCACGGATCCCGAATAAACGCGGTCGGTCGTTTCGAACCGTCAGCGCCGGTTCAGACCAGTCTCTGCGATCCGAAGCGGAATAAACGGTCTTCAACTCGCGCGAACGATCGGATCGAACCCGTCGCTCGTGGCTATGTAGGAGTTAAACCGGGATTACCGGTCCGTTCGCGGCGATCGACGGGTGGGTTGTATCGGTTGCCGGTTCGAACGGACGGCCTTCGGTGACGTCGTCGTGAACGGTCAGTACGAACGATTCTCTGAGCGGACTGTCGTTCGCGAGAATCGGTTTCGAAACGCGTTACTCGAGTAGGCCGAGGTCCTCGAGGCGCGAGACGATCTTGTCGACGGCGTGTTCGGCGTCCTTGGGCTTCTTCCCGCCGGTGATGACGAGCTTCCCGGAGCCGAACAGCAGGGCGACGACCTCTGGTTCGTCGAGCCGGTAGACGAGACCGGGGAACTGCTCTGGCTCGTACTCGATGTTCTCGAGACCCAGCCCGATCGCGATCGCGTTCAGGTTGAGGTTGCGTCCGAGGTCCGCGCTCGTCACGATGTTCTGGACGACGATCTCGGGGTCCTCGTTGACCTGAATCTGGAGCTCCCGGAGCTTGTCGAAGACGATACGGAGGCTCTCGTGGACGTCGTCGGTGCTTTTGGCACCGGTACAGACGATCTTCCCGGAGCGGAAGATCAGTGCAGCGGACTTGGGATTTTGCGTGCGGTAGACGAGACCGGGGAACTGCTCGGGGTCGTAGTCGGCCCCCTCGAGGTCCATCGCGACGCTCTGCAGATCGAGCTCCTGTCCGATGCCGGTCGACGCCACCACGTTTTCGATGTTGATGGTGTCCTTCGGATCCGTCATAAGTCGCTTAAAAAGACGTATTTAAGGTTTATAAAGGTTGGTACCGGCACCTGATATGTCCGGTTTATATCGATCGGTTCGAAACCGGGATCAGTGTCGCTCGGCCGCCTTCTGCCGGTTCGGCGGCGATGCTGTGATCGTCACCCGAGCGTTGGCTGAGGAAAACGGTACCCTGATACTCGAGCCGGAGCGATGATCCGACGTGTACTTCCTCGAGCTCGGTGGCGAGGACGACGCGTTCGCAACCCGCGAGGCCGAAAGCGCCGCGGCTGACGTCCGCCCGGTTGCGCCCGGGCTCGCCGTTGCGAACGCCGTCGTTCCCGAGCGCATCCGCGGACTGGCCTACACGCACCGCGCGAGCGCGCTGCTGGGCCGGACCGACGCCGACCTCGCCAGTGCGACGGTGTTGCTCGAGGCCGCGCCGATCGACCGGTCGGGAACGGTCGCGGTGCGCGCGACCGACGTCCACGGCTCGGCGGGCGTCGCGACCGACCGCGCGGAGCGCGAACTCGGTCAGGTCCTGGTCGACCGCGGCTTCGAGGTCGACCTCGAGGATCCCGATCACGTCCTGCGGGTGGCGTTCTCCGAGGGACGGCTCGAGCGCGACGGGGACGGCCGCGGCGACCTGCTCTCGGCTCTCGACGACGAGGGCGGCGAACCGCGAGGCGAGCGAGTCTCGGTCTGTGCGCTCGGCTGGCTCGCGGCCGAGAGCGTCCGAGACTTCGGGACCCGTGCGCCCACCGACAAACCCTTCTTCCAGCCCG
Organism: Natronococcus sp. A-GB1; assembly: GCF_029688845.1. GTDB lineage: Archaea > Halobacteriota > Halobacteria > Halobacteriales > Natrialbaceae > Natronococcus. Next base: position 200,597 of record NZ_JARUKW010000002.1, read on the forward strand.
GGAGCATGGATCCGCTGCTGGCCCGCGCGGTCGCGAACGTCGCCGGTGCCCGATCTGGCGCGACGATTCTGGACCCGATGTGTGGCACGGGTGGCGTGCTGGTCGAGGCGGGGCTGGTCGGCGCCGACGTCGTCGGCACCGACGCTCAGGCGAAGATGGCCCGCGGTGCGCGGACGAACCTCGAGCACTTCCTCGAGCGCGACGGGCCGTCGCCGACGGGCACCGAACGCGGTTCGTGGCACGTCGGTCGCGGCGACGCCACTCGGTTGCCGATCGCCGACGATGCGGTCGACGGCGTCGTCTTCGACGCCCCCTACGGTCGCCAGTCGAAGATCGATACTCACCGCCTCGAGGACCTCGTTTCCGGTGCGCTCGCCGAAACTCGGCGGGTCGCCTCTCGGGCTGTCGTCGTCGCGGACCGCTCGTGGGCCGCGGAAGCTCGCGAGGCCGGCTGGGAGCTCGAGGCCGCGTTCGAACGCCGCGTCCACCGGTCGCTGACGCGGTACGTGCTGGTGCTCGAGTGACGGCCGTTCGAGACCGGTCGACCCGTTTCGATCCCCACGAGTCACGATAGGAGACTGTTAAGACCCGATACCGCCACGGTCCCGTATGGAGATCTTCTTCAGCGGCTCCATCCGCGGCGGTCGGGACGACGTCGATCTGTACGCCGAACTTATCGACTTCCTCGAGCAGCACGGAACGGTTCTCACCGAACACGTCGGAACCGAGGACGTCGAGGCCGAACAGGCCGACGTCGGGCTCACGGATGGCGACATCCACGATCAGGACGTCGCCTGGCTCCGGCAGGCCGACGTCGTGGTCGCCGAGGTGACGAAGCCGAGTCTCGGCGTCGGCTACGAACTCGGGCGGGCCGTCGCTTGGGAGATGCCCGTACTTGCGCTCTACCGTCCAGAGGGCGAACACGATCTGTCGGCGATGGTACGGGGCAACGACGCCATCGAGGTGGCCGAGTACCGAACCGTAGCGGAGGTCGAGCCCGTTCTCGAGGCGTTCTTCGAGCGAACTCGCTGAGAACGCACTCGGTTTTTCTCAGCACGTGGTCGGACCGCGGATCGACGAGGGGTTTCCGACAACGAACGACTGATGCGCCGGTTACACGTCGACATCGTCGAGGTCTATCGTCTCGACCTCCCACTCGTCGTCTGGAATTTTCGCGATCAGTTCGATCTCGACCAGTGCATCGTCGAGCAGCGATGCCACCCCGATCATCGTACTCGCAGGGTAGTGCGGTCGCTCGAAGAACTCGGATCTGACCTCGTGGAGCGCCACCTGTCCCTCGCGGGAGAGTTCATCCTCACGGACGTACCAGCGCGATTCGATCACGTCATTTATGCCGCCGCCAAACGCTGCCAGGCCCTCTTCGAAGTACTCGAGGATCGTCCGCGCCTGCTCGCGGAGGGTCCCCTCTTCGTGGGTGTTGCCCGAAAAGACGACGTGCCGATACCTGCCGTGTTCGGTTGCGACAGCGTAGCTCATCTGTGGTTCGTCCGCACTGTCCGAGTCGAGCTCACCTAGCAAGCCGGGGAGGAGCGCGATCTTTTTCACGCCGATGAAGTTTTCGTTGAAATCATATAATTGTGCTTACTGTCAGAGTGACTCACCACTGGACCGATTCAGTCGGCTTTCAGCGCTCGTTCTTGCAACTGCTTGCCCTTCTCGCTCTCGACGGAGAGTTCAGGGACCGGCACCGACTTCCCCTCGCTATCGATCGCGACGAACGTAAAGGAGGACTCGGTCGTCTTCTCGACCTCGCCGGTGCGCGGCTCCTCGCGCCAGGCCCGCAGCGCGACGTGGACGCTCGTGCGGCCCGCGTCGTAGACGTAGGCCTCGACCAGCGCGATGTCGCCGATCCTGATCGGCCGCTCGAAGTCGAGTTCGTTCACGCGGGCGGTGACGCAGGTTTCGCCGGCAAAGCGCATCGCCGACATCGCGGCGGTCTCGTCGAGCCACTTCATCAGGTTCCCACCGTGGAGCGTGTTGTTGTTGTTCGCGTGGTTGGGCTGGACACGGAACCGGTTCTCGATGCGAGTGTCGAGGAGTGACGCCATGCTCGAGGGGTACGCGACGGGACGAATAAACCCGTCCGAAACGGGACGCTACAGGCACATTTTTGACAGTTCCATTGGGTCAGTCCGTATGGATCGCGGAACACCGGCTCCGCCGTGGCCCCGCTGGTTTCGGCTCGTGTGTTACGGGCTGGTCGCGGTGATCCTCCTCGGGATGACCTACCGGACCCTCGAGGACGCGACGTCGACTCGAGCGGTGCTGCAGGGAGTCGGTGGAATCGCCGTCCTGTGTCTCTTGCTTGGCTACCTCTACGTCTCGAAGACGCGGTGGCGCGATCGAAACGCGCTGTCCGGGCTGGCATTGCTCGCCTGTCTCGGCATCACCGTCGGGATCCTGGCGGCGCTCGCGCCAGACAGCCAGTGGTTGGACCGCGAGTTCGTCGTCGTACTCGGTGCCGGGATCCTGCTCGCACTCGCACTGATCCTCTCGCGCTTTATTTCCCTCTCGGGGCGGGTCTTCGGCGTCGTCGTTTCGGCCGTCGGCATCGGAATTATCGGACTGTATACCGCTGGATACTGGGAGGCGGCGGGACGACGGAATCCGTTCGTCGCGGGAGCGATCTGTCTGCTTATTGGACTCCTGTACGTCATCAAACCGGACGCGATGGCCGAACTCGAGCGCCAGGCACGAGATCGGGAAGCCGACTGATCAGGCGTCCCGTCCCAGCTCTGCGAGCAGATGCGAGACGTGGATCCGGTCGCTCGTTCCCTCGTGCATCTCGAACTCGACGTCGGCGGCGAGTCGGTGGGTACGGGCGAGCTTCTCGCCCTGGTAGCGTTTTCGTGCGATCTCGAGAACGAGATCCAGTACCTCCTCGCCGTCGAGTCCCTCGTCGACGAGCAGGTTGTCCAGGGTCTTCCGCGCGTCCGTGAAGTCGCCGCGTTCGGCGTCGTCGAGCATCCCCTCGACCTCGTCCTCGAGGCCGACCTCGCCGATCGTCTCGTAGGCCGCGCTCATCGTCAGCTCGCCCGCATCCTCGACGGTGGTCTGGGCTGCGAGGATCGCCTGTCGCAGGTTGCCGTTCGCGTAGCCGGCGACGAACTCGAGGCCCTCGGCGTCGTAGTCGACCCCCTCCGCGTCGACGATTCGCTCGAGGACCGCGACGGTCTCCTCGCTGGTCGGCGCCCGCACCGAAACGGGGAAACACCGCGAGCGGATCGGCGGAATGAGCTTCGTCGGCTGGCGGGTCGCGATGACGAACTGTGTCGTCCGGTGGTGTTGTTCCATGATCCGGCGAAGCGCCTGCTGGAAGTCCTCACGGACGTCCTCGGCGTTGTCGAGCAGGATCGTCTTGTACTCGCCGGTGACTGGCGCGTAGCTTGCGGACTCCTTGAGCACGCGGTTGATCATGTCGCGTTTGGACATCGACGACCGACCGGTCAGAAACGAGGCGAACCGGGGGTCGTTCTTGATCTCAGTCTTCGTTCGGCCGAAGAAGTCGGCAACGTTGATCTCGACCAGATCGTTGTCGGGGTCCTCGTGCGCTTCTCGAGCGAGCGCGCGCGCCGCCGCGGTCTTGCCGCTGCCGGGCGGTCCCTGCAGGACGAGGTTCAGCGGCTCCTCGACGGCTCGCTCTAGGTACTCGCGAGCGTCGTCCTGTGGCAACTCGGCCAGCTCCGGGGCGTGGGTGTCGGTCCACAGCGGCGCGTCCATCGCTCGCCGGTAGGGGAGAGGGCGGTAAGAATCGGTCGGTTGGACGCCGCGTTACTCGTCGTCGCCGTCGTCCTCGTTATCATCGTCGTCATCCTCGTCGTTCGACTCGTCCTCGGCTTCGACGTCGGCGATAGTGAACGTCTCCTCGACTGGTTCGCCGTCGTGCTCGAGCGGCTCCGCCGACTCGACGTCGTCGGGCTCGCCCTCGTAGACGACGGCCGTGAGCTCGTCGTCCTCGTCGACGGTGACGTCGTCGTCGAACGCGACGCTGACGTTCTCGTGTTCGCCGGCCTCGAGTTCGTCGCTGGTTCCGAGCACCTCGTCGTCGTCCTCGATTGCGACGAACCCGTCCTCGGGCGTGGCGACGTCGACGGTCACCTCGTCGGTGTCGGCGTCGACGACCGAAACCGACGGATCGGTGTGGAACTCGAGGTCGATCTCGCCGACCTCGCCGTCGTCGTCGGTGTAGACGCCAATCGACTGGGTTCCGGGCGGTGTCCCGCTCAGGTCGACCTCGAAGCTGACCTCGCGGTCCTCGCCGCCGTCGAGCTCGAGGATCTGCCGCTCGAGGACGGTTCCGTTCAGCCGGAACTCGACGACCTGTTGCTGGTCGAACTCCGTCGGGTTTCGAACCTCCGCGACGACTCCGATCGTCTCGTTGGTCGTCGCCGACTCTGGCGCGGTCATCGATTCGACGACGAACGAGTCCGAGACCGCCTCCTCGTCGTCCGGGGTCACCGATGCGGTGTCGCTAACCGGGTAGCCGTCATCGAGGTAGGGCTGGTCCTCCTCGCCCTCGGTCTCGTAGTACGTGAACGTCTCGTCGCCGGTGGTATCCTGGTGAACCGTCGCGGTCAACTGACCGACGAGATCGGTCTCGTTCTCCTCGCTCTCGACGGTGAGGTTTTCGTGTGTTCCGTCCTCGAGGTACGTCGAGACGGCGAGGGATTCGTCGCCCGCGCCGGTGATGACGACGAAGCCGCCGTCCGAGAGCGTAACCTCGTCGATGGTGACGCTCACGCCGTCGCTCTCCTGGTCCTCGAACGCGATCGAGGCAGATGGCTCGTCGTCGACGCCGAAGATGACAGGGGCCTGACCAACGACGATACCGGCCGCGAGGACCACTGTGATCGCAATCAGGATGGCGGCAACTCGTTTAATAGTTCCGAACGTCGGTCTCGAACTCATTTGGGGATGGTGTTGTTCGACACGTTAGAGCTACAGGAACGTAAAACGCACAGTCCGTTCGCCGCGCCGGAACGGACCGACCGTCGTTCGCGTGCGAATCGGTTGGCGTTGGATCCGAAGGCGGTTTAGTCTCAGCGCGTCGAACACGCAGTGATGCCACTGCGCGTGACGTTTCTGGGGACCGGCGGGGCCGTTCCGACGACCGAGCGGAATCCGAGCGGGATCTTCGTCGCCCGCGAGGGCGAGGGGCTGCTGTTCGACGCCGCCGAGGGAACCCAGCGCCAGATGATGCGCTTCGGCACGGGGTTTTCGATCGCGCACATCTTCGTCACGCACCTCCACGGCGATCACGTCCTGGGGATTCCCGGCCTGCTCCAGACGATGGACTTCAACGACCGCGAGGATGCCCTGGCGATCCACGGCCCCCGAGGTACCCGACGCGACCTCGAGTCGCTGGTCCACGCACTTGGCAATCGCCCTTCGTTTCCGGTGCGGATCAACGAGGCCGGAGGTGGCGACGTCGCCTACCGCGCTGACGAGTTCGAGGTTCGCGCGTTCGCGACCGACCACGACACTCGGTCGGTCGGCTACGCGCTTGTCGAGGACGACCGCAAGGGCCGGTTCGACCGGGAGCGCGCCGAGGAGCTCGGCGTTCCCGTCGGGCCGAAGTTTTCGAGACTCCACGAGGGCGAGTCCGTCGAGCTCGAGGACGGCACCGTCGTCGACCCCGAACAGGTCGTCGGCGACCCCCGCCCCGGTCGCGCGATCGTCTACACCGGCGACACCCGACCGACGGCCGCGACGATCGAGGCCGCCGACGATCCCGACCTGCTGATCCACGACGCGACGTTCGCGGACGACCGCGCCGACCGCGCCGCCGACACCGCCCACTCGACGGCGCGTCAGGCCGCCGAGATCGCCAACCGAGCCGGCGCGAAGCGGCTGGCGCTGATGCACCTCTCGTCGCGGTACGCCGGCGACGTCTCGGCCCACCTCGAGGAGGCCCGTGAGATCTTCGCGGGCGAAGTCTTCGTCCCCGACGATGGGGAGACCCTCGAGCTCGAGTACCCGGATGCCTGATACGGATTGCTGTACCGATGTCCCGGCACAACCGCTGCCGGATCGCGGCTGCGCCGTAACTGATCACAGTAAACCGTCCGAGCGGAGTTACCTCTCGAAGGTCGTCTCGTACTGCGGTCGGCCGATAGTATTTTGTACTATTGTTACCCAGTGACAGGGGTATCGATATGCAACCGTGCCAGAACTGTCAGGCGATTATCGACGAGTACATCCTGGACAAACAACTCGAGACCCTGCGCGGACTCACAGTCGACGATTTCAACGTCTGTGCGGACTGCGTAACGGTCGCTCCCGACGCCTGCGTGGAGTGTAGCGGCGCGGTCTACGTTCCCCGAAGTGAATCCTCGACCCCTGACTACTGTCCGGCCTGTCGATCCGATCGGATCGAGCAGACGGGGCGGGATCCCGGTTGGACCGTCGAGACGACCTCCTCCTGAACGGGTTTTGGTGCCGCGGCCCGTTCTATGTGATACCTGACTATTGTATATAGTAAAACTATAACGCCAAGTGTCTGTCGAAATTTTTTCTCTATTCGCAAGTAATTGCCCATTCAGTCAATGTATAAGGTATATCTATACTGTGTGTACACAACGGTTATTACACAGGATGGGTTCTCGAGCATGTGAAAAGCACGCACAGGCGTCCTGACCGGGGTGCGGGCCCGCCGATTTGCCGCTGGCGAAGAGACGGAACGGACGGTTCGATCGGTCTGGGCTCGGCTACCTGGATTCAGCACCGACCGATGCGATGCGGCGATCGAACGAGACGCGTCTTCCGGGGTTGAGAGATGGTTGTCACACTCGATACTGAAACCGAATTCACGAACGAGGGCGGGCCGATCCGACGAAGCGTCGAGATCGAGTACTGGGTGATCGACGAGCGCGGCCGACTGACCGAACCGGGAGACCTCCTCGAGGCCTCCCCGGGCGTCGAAGAGGAGTTCGTCGCGCCGCTACTCGAGATCAAGACGACGCCGTGTGAGTCGACGGACGAACTCCGCGACGAGCTGTTCGGTCGGCTGGGTCGCGTTCTCCGTCGGGCAGAGGAGCAAGGGAAGCGACTCGTCCCGCTTGCCACCCCGATCCACCACGGCCCGATCGAGGACCGTCCGAACGAGCGCACGCGGATTCAGGACCGCGTCCTCGGCGAGAACTTCGAGTACGTCCGACACTGCGCCGGAACGCACATCCACATCGAACAGCAGCCTGGTCGCGAGATCGATCAGTTGAACACGCTCATCGCACTCGATCCCGCGCTGGCGCTGGTCAACTCCTCGCCGTACTTCGGCGGAACGAAGCTGGCTGCCGGTGCGAGATCACAGCTGTACCGCCGGCTGGCCTACGCTGCTCTCGCCCATCAGGGGGAGCTGTGGCCGTACGCCGCTGACAGGAAAACGTGGGCGAGGCGCGTGGACCGCTGCTACGAGGAGTTCCTGACGGAAGCCGTGATTTCCGGTTTCGACCAGCAATACGTCCAGTCGCACTTCGAGCCGGAGGGAACGGCCTGGACGCCGGTCAAACTTCGCGATCGGTTCTCGACCGTCGAATGGCGCTCACCCGACACTGCCCTCCCGAGCCAGGTCGTTCGACTCGCCGACGAAATCGCCGGCATCGTCGGACACGCTACCGAGGTCGACGTCCGTATCGAGGGTGAGACCGGGCGCGTGACGAGCGACTCGATTGTTCTTCCGGAGTTCGAGGCGCTGAGATCATCCGTCGACACCGCCATCCGGGACGGACTGTCATCGAGCATGGTACGATCCTACCTGGGACGAATGGGATTCGACGTGTCGGCGTACGACCCGCTCTCCCACGACCTCCTCGCGACGGCGGAGCCGACACGTTCCGAGACGCGAACGCTTCGGATCCAGTATGCCGACCGCCTCGAGCAGGATTTGTCTCGGGGCGCTCCTTCGACGGCGAGCGACGGGCAAGCGCATCCGAGCAGCGACGAGAGTTCGTTTCGGCCCAACTCCCGGTGAGAACGGATGGGAGAGATACAACTCGCACTGTTGAACGCGGCTCACGAGGCGACCGATACACGACGAAACTTCCGCCGGGAGCTCGACGCCGAGTTGACGGAGTTTCACTGCCCGTCCGGCGAGTTTCCCGACGACTTCCGGTACGACGGATTCGTCGTCACCGGTTCGCGAGCGTCGGTCTACTGGGACCGGGAGTGGATCGGCCGACTGAAGTCCTGGACTGGCGATGCGATCCGGGCCGGGTTGCCGGCGCTTGGCGTCTGTTACGGGCACCAACTCCTCGCGGACGTGATGGGGGGCCGCGTCAAAGCCATGGGCGAGTACGAGATCGGGTACCGGATGGTCGAACAGGACGGTGCGAATCGCCTTCTCGAGGGCGTCGACCGAACGATGACCGTCTTTACCACCCACTCCGACCACGTCTGCGAGGAGCCGCCGGGTGCGACGGTGTTCGCGAGAAACGAGTACGGGATCCACGGCTTCCGAAAGGATCGCGTCTTCGCCGTGCAGTTTCATCCGGAGTACGACATGAAGACGGCCGAATCGGTCACCGCGGGAAAGTCCGATCAGCTCCCCGAGGAGCGTATCGACGCTGTTCTCGAGGGGATCCACGCCGGAAACTACGACGCGGCCTGCGAGGCAAAACGGCTGTTCGACAATTTCCTCACGTACGTCGAAGAGATCCAGGCGAAACGACTCGCAGCGGACGGCGGACCGAACCGGCCCTCTCGTTGACCGCGACCGGCAGGGCGCGGCCGAGGGTAACGAGTCAGTCGTGGCCGTAGACCGGCACTGGCTCGTACGGCTCCTCGAGGTACTCGACATCCGAATCCGAAAGCGAAATTTCGAGCGCCTCCACGGCCTCCTCCAGGTGCTCGACGCTCGAGGTGCCGACGATCGGTGCGGTTGTGTTGTCGTTCTCGAACTGCCAGGCTAGCGCGATCTGGGCCATCGTGACGCCGTACTCGTCGGCGAGCTCCCCCACCCGTTCGTTGATCTCCTCGCTTGCCGGGAACTCGTGGTAGGGGACGCCTGCGTTCTCGACCTCGTGGTCTGCCCGCGTCGTCGTCCGAAACTCGTCGTGTGGCCGGGCGAGGTAGCCAGCGCCGAGGGGACTCCAGGGCATCGTGGCGACGTCGTAGGCGTCACAGACGGGGAACATCTCGCGTTCCTCCTCGCGGTAGGCCAGGTGGTAGAGGTTTTGCATGGTCTCGAACGGGGCCAGTCCCTCCCGTTCGCTCACCCGCCGGGCCTCGAGGAACTGGTGGGCCCACATCGAGGACGCCCCGAGGTGACGGACCTGCCCGCGGCGGACGGCGTCGTCGAGCGCGCGCATCGTCGTCTCGATCGGCGTGTCGTAATCCCAGCGGTGGATCTGGTAGAGGTCGAGGGTGTCCAGCCCGAGACGGTCGAGGGAGGCCTCGAGCTCCTGCTCGATCGTCTTCCGCGAGAGACCCTCGGCGTTGCGGTGGTCGTTCGCGCCCGGAAACCGGACCTTCGAGGCGACGACGAACTCGTCGCGGTCGTAGTCGGCCAGCACGTCGCCGAGAATCATCTCGCTCTCGCCCGCCGAGTAGACGTTCGCCGTGTCGAAGAAGTTGATCCCCAGGTCGATCGCCCGCTCGAGGAGCTCGCGTCCCTCCTCTTCGTCCAACATCCAGTCCTGACCGCTGCCGAAGCTCATACAGCCGAGACAGATCTTGCTCACGGTCGTCCCGGTCGAACCGAGCGTCGTGTACTCCATCGAACCGATCGATGGCCGTCGCGTCCAAATACCTACCGCTACCGAACTTTCGTTATCTCTCTTCCCTCTAAAATTCACTTAACGGGACGTCAGACTCCAGAAAACCTATATATTTCGTTCCGATAGAACGTTACAGTGATCCGTCCTGTTGGTTGCGTTATCTAACGTCACGGCCGTGCTCTTCCCCGCCGTGTACGTGCTGTTCTTTCTGGGGACGCTCGGGATCCTTGCGTTCGCTCGTCGTCGATACGCTCGAGAGGTCTGGCTCGCGGGGTTCTTTACGACGCTGCTGGCCGTCACGCTGGTCGGTATGCCGCTGCTTCCGGTCGTCGACATGCACAAGTTCGCCCAACCGTCCGAGGAGGAAGAGACCTACTACGAGATTCGAATGGTCGACGCATCGGGCGAGGAACTCTGGTTCGACGACCGCTCGACGCCGCCGACGACGGGTACCCGAACGTCGACGGTCGCCGGTCAGATGGCCGATGAGTACACCGACGAACAGCGCCTCGAGATGGGCGAGTTCTACCTCGAAAACGCCAAGGAACACCGGAACGCGGTCAAGTCCGGCGACCGGTCGATCACCGACCGGCTGCAGCCACCGCGCTATGTCGACGACCGCGCGTGGACCGCCGCGGAGCTCGAGGACTACGAGGCGTTCGAGGCGATCCGGATCTACGAGCGCACGGTGATCTACAGCGACGACAACACGGCGGTCGAATCGAACGAGGAGCGGCCCCGGGTGACGATCGATCCGACCGACGGAACCGTCACCGAACACGAGGAGAGCCGATGAGCGCGTTCGTCAACTACGTCGCCGACGACGGCCGCGCCTCGCCGATCAACCTCGCCGTCGTCCGCGTGTTGCTCGGGATGTACGTCATCTGGCGCGTGCTCTCGCTCGAGTGGGCGGCCTACGGGGAGTGGCCGAACTTCCACGTCGACGAGACGATCGGCTTCCTCCACCAGGATCTCTTCTTTGCGCTGTTGCCCTACCAGCAGTGGGTCGTCGCCGCCCTGTTGGTGCTGTTTGTCGTCGGCTACCGGACCCGCTGGACCGGCGGCCTCGCGAGCCTTCTGCTGATGCACATGCTGTCGGTCAAGGCGACGATCTATCTGGCCGGAACCGTCGAGTCGCTGTTCGTCTGCTCGTACCTGATCCTCATGTTCGCGCTGTTCGCCGAGGACGACCGGCTGTCGATCGACGCGCTCCGCAGAAGCCGCGACCGCTCGCTCGAGGAACTGAACGCCGTCCTGACCGATAGGACCGACCGGGTCTACCGGATGCGTGCGCTCAAGTGGGGACTGCTCGCGGTCGCAATCATCTACGTCGGCTCAGCCTGGGGAAAGGCACTGAACGGCCCGCTCGAGATCTGGCTCTCGGGTGCCGAACTCCAGCGTGACGTCCTCTTCTACGGGGAGTTGACGGGGATCGATCGCGCCGCCGGCGTGCCGATCGTCGAGAACGAACTTCTGGCGTGGGTCGGCTTCGTCGGGACCGCGCTGGTACAGGTATCGCTGCTCGTTGCCGCGGTGATCGGGCTCTCGGTGACGCTTCCGATCCTCGGGATAATCGGATTCCACGTCTCGGTGATCCTCACCCTGGGGCTGTACTTCATCGACATGATCCTCGTCCTCTCGCTGTTTGCCGCCTGGGATCTTGCCTACCGGCGACTCGCGGCTGACGCGGACGACGAGGCGACGGTTGTGTACGACGATCGCTGTCACGCGTGTGCCCGCGCGCTCGTCCCGTTTGCCCACCTCGACGGCACCGACTCGGTTCGGTTCGTTCCGCGATCCGACGCTCCCGCCGAGCTGGCCGATCGCGACGCGGCACTGATCCTCTCAGACGACGGGGAGACCGCCGAGGGGTACGAGGCGTTCCGTCGACTGATCGGGCAGTTTCGGCTGCTGGCGCCCATCACGTGGGTGATGGGCGTGTCGCCCCTTCGAGGGGTCGGAACCCGTGCCTACGACCGTGTCGTTTCCGATCGTCGTCGATATCGCTCGGACGCGCCGGAACCCGGCGGCTCCTGAGGACCCGTTCCCCGCGTCGGATTTATACCCGGGTCGACCCTATGGCCCGCCGTGAGCACGCGAACGAGTGCGCTCGACGCGGTCGTCTTCGGCGTTGACGTCCAGAGCGGCGACGTGCGCGGCGACGCGCCGTCGTACGCTCTGGTCGTCTACGACGGCGAGGACGTCAGCCGGGACGTCGTCACGCACCGGAAACTCAGACGGTTGATCGACGACGAGGAGCCGGCCATCGTCGCCACCGACAACATGTACGAGCTCGCGGCGGACAAGGATCAGCTGATCCACTTCCTTGGTTCGTTGCCCGCCGGGACGAAGCTCGTGCAGGTGACGGGCGCCGAACAGCCCGAGCCGCTCTCTCGCGTCGCGAAACGCCACGGGATCCCCTACGGCAAACAGCCGATGAAGGAGGCCGAGGCCGCGGCCCGACTGGCGGCACACAACGTCGGCCACGAGGTCTCGGCGTTTACCGATACGACGACGGTCAAGGTCTCGAGGGGCCGTTCGACCGGCAGCGGCGGCTGGAGCGAGGACCGGTTCACCCGTCGCATTCACGGCTCGGTCAAGAAGCGGGCCCGCGAGGTCGAGTCGGAACTCGAGGACGCGAACCTCGAGTACGAGCGCGACGTGCGGGAGGCCTACGGCGGCTTCGCAAACGCCGTCTTCACCGTCGAGGCCCGCCCGCAGGACATTCCGGTCTCGCGGAACCGCGCAGGCGACGTCCGGGTCGAGATCGAACGCGAGCGCCGCGACGGGATCGAGTTCCGCCCGCTGGCCAAACGCCGGGACCACGTCGTCGTCGGCATCGATCCAGGGACGACGACCGCAGCCGCGATAGTCTCGCTCGAGGGCGAGGTACTGGACGTCTGGAGTTCGCGCACGAGCGACACCGCGGACGTGATCGAGTGGATCGTCGAACGGGGTCGGCCGATCGTCGTGGCCGCGGACGTGACGCCGATACCCGAGACGGTCGAGAAGTTCCGCCGGAGCTTCGACGCCGCGGGCTGGGTTCCCGACACCGATCTGCCGGTCGACGAGAAACAACACCGGACTCGCGAACAGCCCTACGACGACGATCACCAGCGCGATGCGATGGCGGCCGCGCTGTTCGCCGTCGACGACCACGAGAGTCAATTCGAGCGCATCGCCGAGCGGATCCCCCCGGGGATCGACCGCGGCGAGGTCACGGCCCGGGTCGTCGCCGGCGAGGAGAGCGTCGAGGCCGTCCTGACCGACCTGACTGAGGACGACGGTAGCGAGGAGGAGTCGACCGAGCACGAGCCCCGCGAGCTGACCGAGGAGGAACGGACGATCAAGGACCTGAAGAAACGGGTCGAACGGCTCCAGTCCCACGTCGGCACCCTCGAGGACCGCCTCGAGGAGAAAGACGAGCGCATCCACGAACTCGAGAACAGCCTCAGCGGCGCCCGCCGTCAGGAGCGAAAGGAGGTCCGCAGGGATCGGGAGGTCTCGAGGCTTGACCGAAAGGCCGACCGACTCGAGCGCGAGCGCGACGAGGCCCTCGAGGAAGTCGAGGAGCTCGAGGGGAAAGTCGACCGGATGAAGGCACTCTGGAAGCTCGACCACTCGAACTTCAGCGACGTCTCCGCGAAGAAAGAGGGGCTCGTCCCCGTCAAGGTGGTCGAGAAGTTCACCAAGGGAGCGATCCGCGAGGCCGACGAGCAGTACGGCATCGCCGCCGGCGACGTCGTCCACCTTCGGGACGCCAGCGGCGCGGGTCGATCGACCGCGGAGCTGCTCGCGGGGTTCGAGCCACGGGTCGTGCTGAAGGAGGGTGGGCTGTCCGACGTGGCCGACGAGATCCTCTTCGAGGCCGAGATTCCTGTCGGTCCGGCCGACGACGTCGCGATGCAGGAGGTCGACGAGCTCGCGGTCGCCCGCGAGGAGGACGTCGAGGCCGTAATCGACGACTGGCACGACCGCGCCGAGGAGCGCACTCGCGACCGGAAGGCGGAGATGGTCGATCAGCTCATCAGCGAACATCGGGCAGGCGACAACGAGGTATGACCGCACCCCGGCTCGAGGCGGGGTCGACGAGCCGACCGTTCACATCATGCCGAACTGCCGGAACACGCTCGAGACGAGCGCCTTTACGGCCAGTCCGATCCCGAGGAGGACGAGCGCCAGCCCTGCGGCGACCAGGAGACTCTCGTAGGCGATAACGGCGAGACCGACCAGCAAGAGCGCGATACCGGCGATTCCGAGCGGACCGAGATGCCTCAGCATACGCTGGACTGGTCAGGGCAGAGAGATAAACGACGTGGTTTGTCACGGGTACAGACCGACAGCCGGGGCGATTCGACCGGGAAAATCGATAAAGGATTAAACCGATCGAACGCGAAGCCCGCGATATGAGCGACGACGGTGACGGCGGTCGGAACGACCTTCGGATGCCCGACGACGACGAGGTGTTCGCGACCGTGACCAACATGCTCGGAGCGAACCGCGTCAAGGTGCGGTGTGCCGACGGAACCGAACGGACCGCACGAATCCCCGGAAAGATGCAAAAACGCATCTGGATCCGCGAGGACGACGTCGTCCTCGTCGAGCCCTGGGACTGGCAGGACGAGAAGGCCGACATCACCTGGCGCTACGAGAAGAGCGAGGCCGATCAGCTCCGACGCGAAGGCCACATTCAGTAGCTTCGGTTTCTGCGCTCCGTTCGCGTGCTCCTCGAGCGTCGCAGCGACGGCGTCATTTCGCTTACGTTCTTCGGGACCGACAGTCAGCAAAATAGCGGCGTTATCGGGCGTCGACGCGGATTCGGACGGTGCCGATGCCGGGAACCTCGAGTTCGGTCATCCGGCCGTGGAGTTCACGGGCCAGCGCCGGTGCGCCGAGTCGGAAGACCAGCACTGCGGCCGCAACGGCGCCGACGGCGGCGGCGACGGTCAGCGGGTAGCTGATCGCGATGAGCAACCCCATCGCCGCGAGGACGAAGAGGAGCCCGCCGCCGATCGAATCAGACCTCGCAGTTCGTTCTCGAGTCGACTCGGCCGACTGGGGGTGGAAGTATCGCGTCATGAGTGGTTTCGGTTCGAAGTACACACTCGACGCTTATAACCTTTCACCCTTCTGGTACTTTTAGATACGTGCTATCATGCGACATTCGATAATTTCGTATCGTGATGGCCTACAGAACCACGTAACGAGTGCCATGGTACCCTCTCCCTGCATCTCGAAATAGTTACAAATCGTGCCGGAACGATCATGTGGAACCGCCGATTCGGTCGATCGACGTCGGACGAACGGCGCGATCGCTCGAGAGACTCGAGTCTCCCGTCTCGAGTCGAAACGAGGGTGAAAACGAGGTCGTGGATCAGAACGGTCGATCGATCGTGGCGTTGCCGACGAGCGGCCGGCGATTCGGACGGGCTGCTGTGACTGCGTACCGGAGCCCCCGCGGGACGGCTCGCGATTTCGGACCCGACGTACGGACGTCCGTCTTAGAGGTCGGCGACGTCCTCGATGGCGTCGGTCAGCGCCTCGATGCTTTCGACGTCGTGTTCGCCCATGTGACCGATGCGGAACGTCTTCTCCCCGAGCTGCGAGCCGTAGCCGTTCGAGAAGGCGAAATCGTACTCCTCGCTGACGGTTTCGATGGTCTCGGCGACGTCGATCCCCTGCGTGTTCTCGATACAGCTCACCGTCTGTGACTCGTACCCCTCCTCGGGGAACATCCCGAAGTGGTCGCGGGCCCACTCGCGGGTGTACTCGGCCATCTCGCGGTGGCGCTCGCTTCGGGCCTCGTGGCCCTCCTCGAGCATGTGTTTCATCTGTTTGCGGTAGGCAAGCATGATCGGAATCGCCGGCGTGGAGTGAGTCTGGCCCTTCCGGTCGTAGTAGTCGATGGTTCGCTGGAAGCCGCCGTACCACGAGGCCGATCCCTTCTCGAGTTCGCGCTCGTAGGCGTCGTCGCTGACGGCACAGATCGCAACTCCGGGCGGCATCGCGAACGCCTTCTGGGAGGACGCGAAGATAACGTCGATGTTGTGCTCGTCGATATCGACGTAGTCCCCGCCCAGCGACGAGACGGCGTCGACGACAAAGTACGTATCAGGGTACTCGGCGACGACGTCGCCGATCTCCTCTACGGGGTTCCGAACGCCCGTCGAGGACTCGTTCATCACGCAGGCAACGACGTCGTAGTCGGTGTCGCTCGCCTCGAGATCCTCCCGGATATCCGCGGGCTTGACCGCCTTCCCCCACTCGTACTCGAGTCGGTCGACGTTCTTGCCGAGGCGCTCTGCCACGTTCGCGTGGCGTTCGCTGAAGCTCCCACAGGTCGCGACGAGGATGTTCTCGTCGACGAGGTTGAGCGTCGAGGCCTCCCAGAACTCGGTTCCTGAAGCGGTGAGAACGACGACGTCGTTGTTGGTGCCGAGGAACTCTCTGGTGTCCTCGACGATGGTCGTGTAGAGGTCGGTCATCCGGTCCATGCGGTGGCCGAACATCGGCTCGCACATCGCCTCGATGACGTCTTCGCGCACCTCGGTCGGGCCGGGAATGTACAGCGTCTTGTCGGGATAGTCGTCTCTGTATTCGCGTTTTTCGGTCACGTAACCACCTGAGTACGGACCACTGCGTCGCGAGGCGGTATGGTAGTTGTCATCTACCCGCGGCTACAGCCGTGGACTTCCGCGCTGTACCGTTGTGAATGGCACAGGATTGGCGGGATCGTCGTGGTCCGAACCGGATGGTGCGGTCGTCGCTTCGGCGCCGCTACCGGCACATCGTCTCACTCGTCGACCCTGCCGTAGTCCGGCGTCTCGCCGACGCCGATCGCCTCGAGTACGCGGTCGAACTTCGCGTGGTAGAGCACCAGCGCGACCAGTCCGAACGCCGGGAGGAACGCGGCCGTTCCGAGGTCACCGACGCCCGAACCGAGATGGAGATGTGGTCGTCATGCGATCCGATCGCTCGACCTGTGGCATACGTCTCGTCGTGTGCTAAACGGTCGATCGCCGCCGATCAGTCCGCCGACCGCGCCCGGCCGGCGTAGCTGTCGGTGCCGACGACGTAGACGTTGCCGTCGACGACGATGTCCCCGGCTCTGGCCGCCGCGGCCGCGGGTCGGGTCGGTCCGTAGCCGACGACGGGCGCGCCGAGCTTCCAGAGCGCGCCGATCTTGCACAGCGCGAACCCGGCGATGATCAGCGCGAAGCCGGTGATCGTCGCGAGCGTGATCGTCTCGCCGAGCAGCGCCCAGCCGACGAGCGCCGCGATGACGGGCGAGGCGTAGTTGACGAGGCTGAGCTCGCTCGCGCCGACACGCTCGAGCAGGACGAAGTACGCCAGGAAGCCGCCCGCGGTGGAGACGATCGCGAGGTACGCGAGCGCCGCGGTCGTCTCGACGGTCAGCGCGGCCCGGAGTCCGGCCGCGCTCTCGCCGGGGTGGGCGAAACTCAGCGCGTGAAGCATGGCGGCGCCGACGGCCATCGCCCACGTCTGGAGCGGGAGCAGCGGGAGCGTCCCTCGAGTTCGTTCGGTCAGCACCGAGCCGATCGCGAACACGAGCGCCGAGCCGAACAGGAGGCCGACGCCAACGACCTGTCCGTCGAGGGTTCCACCCGAAAGCGCGATCATGACGACGCCGACCAGTCCGAGCCCGAGGCCGACGACCGCCGGCGCGCGGATCCGCTCGCGGGGTAACAACGCCAGCGCGAGCGGGGGCGTCACGATCGGCGTCAGGCTGAGCACGATCGCCGCGACCGCGCTCGAGACGTACGACTGACCGAGGAACATGAGCCCGTAGTGGGCGCCGACGATGAGTCCGCCGGAGACGATGATCGTAACCCAGTCCGCCCTGGTTCGCGGTCGCCACTCGTAGCCGAGCGCGGCGATGGCCGCGACGAACAGGAGGACCGCGCCGTCGAGTCGAAGCGCGGCGAAGAGGATCGGCGGCAGCGTCTCCAGGCCGACCTCGACCGCGCCGAAGGCGGTCCCCCAGGCGACCGCGAGCGCAACGAAGAGGAAGACATCTCGCTGTGAAGTCATTTTAACACGAAACGACCTGGGGGGATTTGTATTTTGATATTCGGCAGTAGCGTGGTGTTACGTACTGAATTCGGAGAGAATTGCTAGCTATGAACACGGGAAGAACAGTGTATGTTAGTAACTGAGACGGAACGAATTTCCGGCACGAACGCTGGCGGTCCCGACTCGGGAGACGGAGTCCATCCTGCTGATGTGCCGATGGTCGCCCTCGATATTAGTTAGAAAAGTCGAGTAGTGGAACAAACGACCGTAGCCCGTTGCCGCTCGAGGGCCGAGCACGATCTGACGACTTGAGGTTCGGACCGTCGTGCTTCGGACCGCTGTGCGGTCGCTCGAGGGAGCTACCGCTCGCTCGCCGTCGGTGCCGCAAAAATGGGTGAATCGTCGCGCGAGAGGACGAGGGAGTTACTCGTCGTCTTCGTCGTCGCCGACGAGTTCGTCGTCGTCTTCCTCGTCGTCAGCACCGTTCTCGTCGTCTTCGTCGTCGCCGTTCTCGTCGTCGACACCGTTCTCTTCGTCATCGCCGTTCTCCTCGTCATCGGCGCCGTTTTCGTCGTCAACGCCGTTCTCTTCGTCGTCGCCGTTCTCCTCGTCATCCTCTTCCTCGTCGTCGGCGCCGTTCTCGCCTTCCTCGATCTCGAAGGCGCCGCGCATCGCGTTCTCGTGGGGACGGCAGACGTACTCGTACATCTCGTCGGTGGCCTCGAACTCGAGGAACTGGTCGTCGCCACCTTCTTCCTCGGTGTCGGTCTCGTAGTCGTCGACGATCTCGTCGTCCTCGTCGACGATCTCGATGTTGTGGGCCGTGCCGTCGCCTTCTTCCCAGCCAATCTCGTACTCCTCGCCTTCCTCGAGGATCAGCGTCGGGTTCTCCTCGCCTGCGATGTCCTCGGGCTCCTCGCCCTCCCAGGCGGCGGAGTCGCCGTAGAAGACGATGCGCTCGCCGGGCTCGATCTCGATGCCGTCGCCGTTCTCGCCGTTCTCGTCGTCGCCGTTCTCGTCGTCGTCGCCGTTGTCACCACAGCCTGCAACGAGCGTCGTCGCAGCCGCAGCACCCGTGACCTTCATCGCGGTCCGTCGCGAAATGCCGTTATCTCGTGTCATCACCGATGGGTTAGAACCGAGCACATAAAAATGGCAAGCCTCTACCCGGCCGTCGCTATGAGGTCTCATACCACGGTTCACGGTAATATCGACCGAACTGTCTTATGATCGAAACCAAAGACGTCCGTCAGTCGTTGCCGCCGTCGCTCGCACGAAACGGCTCGCTGTGATCGACCGACAGTCGCAAGAAGAGGGGAACGGCAACGAGCGCGATCAGGATCTCGAGGCCGCCGACGGCGAGAAACGCCGAGCCGTAGCCGTAGCTGCCGGCGACGGTCCCGCCGATCAGGAACCCGCCGAGAAAGCCGAGGCTCCCGGCGAGGTTGAAGCCGGCCATCGCGATTCCGCGCTCGCGCTCGTGTGCGATGTCGGTGACCAGCGCCATCGTCGCCGGCGAGACCAGCGCGCCGAGGACGCCGACGGCGACCATCGCGGCAGCGGCGGTCGCGACCGACGGCGCGGCGCCGACCGCGAGGATCCCGACGCCGTAACACAGCGAGCCGACGACGATCGGAATCGTTCGACCGATCCGATCCGAGAGCACACCCATCGGGTACTGCAGCAGGGCGAAGGGAGCGAAGAAACACGCCAGCATGAGCCCGGTCGCCCCGGGGCCCAGGCCGAACGCGTCCTGGAAGTACAGGGTTCCGACGAGCGCGAAGAAGCCGGCCGTCAGCCGATCGACGAATCCGAACGCGTAGGGGATCGTCAGGGTCGGCCGCCGACGGACGCCCTCGACGAGGGCTCGAGCGGACCGTCGACTCCCGCCGGTTCTGTCGGGGGCGAACGAGACCAGCGCGCCGACACAGACAAGCAGGGCGGACGCGACGACCAGCGGTGCCAGCGGATGGAGTTCCGTCAGCTGTCCGCCGACGGGAGCGCCGAGGGCGGCTCCGAGCCCGATCGCGATTCCGGCCGCGCCCATGTTGCGGCCGTGGCCGCCCTCGAGGTCCATCAGCATCGTCATCGTCAGCGAGAACGCGCCGATCGTCATCGCTCCCTGGAAGAGCCGCAGGACGAGCACGCCCTCGAACGGGACGCCGCCGAGGAGGGGTGCGGCGGCGAGGGTGGCGTAGCCGACCGCGCCGGCCAGCGCGCCGGCGACGATGAACGGACGACGACGGCCCGCCGCATCGCTCGCGAGCCCCCAGGCCCCGACGAAGGCGACGTAGGCCGCGAACTCGCTCACCAGAAACCACATGCTCGCGTCCAGCGCGGTCTCGGCAAACGGCGAGGCCGTCGCTTCGGCGCCGAGGGTCTCGACGAGCGTCGCGACGCCGGGGTAGAGCAACAGCTGCGAGAACAGCACCGCGAAGACGACCGCCGCGAGGAGGAGCCGGTCGCGGTCACTCGAGTGCACGACCTCCGGTTGGCGCTCGTCGCCTAAGAAGCCGTTCGTCCGGGCCGCTTCGGCCCTGCGGTTTTTGCCGTTACTGGGACGCATATGAACGTGGAGAAGTATGCGTACTAAACATGAGTGACGACGCGAGCGACGGGCGCAGCGATCGGGAGGGCTGTCGATTCGGGACGCGGAGCGTCCACGCCGGCCAGTCGGCGGATCCCTCGACGGGAGCGATGGCACCGCCACTCTATCAGACGACCTCCTACGTCTTCGACGACGCCGACGCCGCCGCGGAGCTGTATGCCCTCGAGGGAGAGGGGTACATCTACTCGCGGATCGCCAACCCCACGGTGCGAGTGCTCGAAGACCGCCTGACCTCGCTTGAGGGGGGTGCAGGCTCGGTCGCGACCAGTAGCGGGATGGCCGCCCTCGACTCGGCGGTGTTGCTCCTTGCCAGGGCGGGTGACAACGTCGTCTGTTCGACGGACACCTACGGCGGGACGACGGCCTACTTCTCGAAGACCGCCACCCGCCGGGACATCGAGACCAGGTTCGTCTCGACGCTCGAGTACGAGGCCTACGAGGAGGCGATCGACGAGGACACCGCGTTCGTCCACGTCGAGACCGTCGGCAACCCCTCGCTGGTGACGCCCGACTTCGAGCGCGTCGCCGAGATCGCCCACGAAAACGGCGTCCCGCTCGTGGTAGACAACACGTTCGCGACGCCCGCGCTGTGTCGCCCGCTGGAACACGGCGCCGACGTCGTCTGGGAGTCGACGACGAAGTGGCTCCACGGTTCCGGGACGACGGTCGGCGGGATCCTCGTCGACGGCGGCTCCTTCCCCTGGGGGGAACACGGCTACGACGAGATCGCCGGCCAGAACCACGCCTACCACGACGTCGACTTCTCGCGGGACTTTCCCGAGGCCCCCTTCGCTGCGGCCGCACGATATCGTTCGCTGCGAAGCCTCGGCAACCAGCAGTCGCCGTTCGACGCCTGGCAGACTCTGCAGGGCCTCGAGAGTCTGTCTCTTCGGGTCGAGAAACACTGCGAGAACGCCGCGGTCGTCGCCGACTACCTGGAGAGCCACGAGGACGTCGCCTGGGTCACCTACCCTGGGCTCGAGTCCCACCCGACCCACGACAACGCCTCGCGGTACCTTTCCGACTACGGCGGGATGATCGCGTTCGGGCTCGAGGGCGCGGGCGAGCGCGGCGGGTACGAGGCGGGCAAGACGTTCTGCGAGAACGTCGAGGTTGCCCAGTTCCTCGCGAACATCGGCGACGCGAAGACGCTGGTCATCCACCCCGCGAGCACGACTCACGGTCAGCTTACTCCCGAAGAACAGGAAGAGGCCGGGGTCACGTCCGACCTCGTCCGGATGTCGGTCGGGATCGAGGACCCCGAGGACATCCTCGCCGATCTCGAGGGAGCGATCGACGAAGCTACACGCGCCGGCGACGAGGGATAACTCGTGACGACGAAGGAGACGGCCGACCTCGGCGAGTTTCAGTTCCGCTCGGGCGAGACGATCCCGAGCCTCGAGGTCGCCTACGAGACGTACGGCGAGTTCACCGGCGACAATGCGGTGCTGATCTGTCACGCTCTGACCGGCAGTGCCCACGTCGCCCGTCGGCCCGACGCTGGCGACGGGACTGCGGGCCAGGCTCGAGCCTGGTGGGGCGACGTCGTCGGCCCCGGGAAGGCGATCGATACCTCCGAGTACTACGTCGTCTGTGCGAACGCGCCGGGCTCGTGCTACGGGACGACGGGCCCCTCGAGTACGAACCCCGAGACGGGGGAGCCGTACGGCACCGACTTCCCGCCCGTGACGATTGGGGACTGGACCCGTGCTCAGCGGCTGCTGCTCGACGAACTCGGCGTTGGCCGGCTCCACGCCGTCGTTGGTGGTAGCGTCGGTGGGATGAACGTGCTCGACTGGCTGCGACGCTACCCCGACGACGTCGAGCGGGCCGCGGGGGTCGCCACGGCCGCCAGGCTCGACGCTCAGTGTCTCGCGCTCGATACCGTTGCCCGCCGGGCGATCACGAGCGATCCGAACTGGAACGGCGGCCACTACTACGGCGGGGCGGAGCCCGAGGAGGGACTGGCCCGCGCCCGTCAGATCGGTCACATCATGTACCTCTCGAAGACCTCGATGGCCCGGAAGTTCGGCCGCCGATCGGCGGGCCGCGAGACGGTTCACGAGACTCCGTCCGACCCCGCGGCCGCCTTCTTCCCCTACCGCGAGGTCGAGTCCTACCTCGACTACCAGGCCGAGAAGTTCACCGACCGCTTCGACGCCAACAGCTACCTCTACCTGACGCGGGCGATGGACGACTTCGATCTCTCGGCCGGCTATGAGTCCGACGCCGACGCGCTGGCGGCGTTCGAGGGCGAGTTGCTCCTCCTCTCGTTTACCGGCGACTGGCACTTCACCGTCGAACAGGCCGAGGTCGTCGCCGAGGCGGCCCGCGAGGCCGGCGTCGACGTCGCCCACCACGTCATCGACTCCGACCACGGCCACGACGCCTTCCTCGTCGAACCCGAGAAGGTCGGCCCACCGCTGTCGGAACTGCTCGAGACGGGGCTCTCCGGGCGGACGATCACGGACACGAATCCCGAAATCGAGGACGAGAACGACTCGTTCGCGCCCGTGCACACGAGTCTCTTTTCGAAGTAACGGCGTCCTCGCAGTAATCGGTTGTTTCGCGCGTCGGACCGGGACTCAGCCCTGTTAATCAGCGTGGACGGCCGACGGCTGCTCGACCGAAACGTACTGCTCGCCGAGCCGTCGGTCGTCACGCCGTCGGTCCACCCACCGCCGCAGGTCCCGTGCGAAAAGCGAGAGGCCGGTCAACCGAAGCAGTTGCTGGATCGGTCTCTGGGGCGATCGAAACGCTGCGATCAGCGACCACATCGACCCCGCGGCGTAGGCGCCGAGCGCCGAGAAGGTCATGCCGAGGGTCAGAAACGTCGTACCGTACACCATCCCGATCCCCATCGACGGGATGCTCGTTCCGAGTGGAACGCGGGCGCTCGCGTCCCGCAACGTCGGAGCGAGAAAGAGAATCGAGAGCGTGCTGCCTACCATGAACACCAGGTCTTGCCACATCATCGAGACAACTTACTCGTCCTCGAGTAAATAGGTCTCTCGGTATCGAAATAGCCTGTTACCGTAGAATTTCAGCGCTGGCGACGGGTCGTGTTACTCGCGGTCCAGAACGCCCTCGGCGAGTAACGTGTCACGAACCTCGGCCATCGAGTCGACGACGACCTCGCAGTGGGGCTCGACGGCGGGTTTCGGGTCGAACCCGATCGAGAGTCCGGCGACCCGCAGCATCGGCAGGTCGTTCGCCCCGTCACCGACTGCGACGGTCTCCTCGAGTTCGGCGCCGACGTGGGTCGCGAGGTCCTCGAGGGCAGTGTCCTTGGTTCCCTCGATCAGCGACCCCTCGACGTCGCCGGTGAGCCGACCGTCTTCCATCGGCAGCCGGTTCGAGACAATGTGGTCGACCGACACGCCCTCGCGCTCAAGGGCGGCCTCGACGCCGCGCTCGAACCCGCCGGTGAGGATCGCCGTCGTGACGCCGGCGTCGTTCAGCGACTCGATCAGCGCACCCGCCCCCTCGCGGAGTTCGACCTCGGCGAAGGCCGCGGCGACGGCTTCCTCCTCGAGTCCCTCGAGGAGCGCCGCCCGCCTGCGGAGGCTCTCGGCGTACTCGATCTCGTCGTTCATCGATCGCTCGGTGATCTCGGCCATTTCGTCGGCGACGCCACACTGCTTCCCTAGGAGGACGGTCATCTCGGAGTCCGAGAGCGTCCCGTCGAAATCGAACGCAACGACTGTCATCGCTCGCCCGTTGTGGGGCCCGGGATAAACCAGTTCAGGTTCCGTCCCGAGGGCGGCCGGCACCCGCTCGGAGCCGCCTCGAGACGAATCGCACCCGAAAGCTGTTAGCGACGCGCTTCGACTGTCGCGCCATGTCAACGGAGAGACGACTCGAGTACGACAAGGGGCCGTCGCTCGAGGACGAACCCCGGGAAGATGATCCGAACGACGGAGACGACCCGGAGCGCGCAGTCGAGCGCAGCGGCCGGCCGACGGTCGAGGCTCCAGCCTGGACGGTCGGGGTGACCTCGGGTGTGATCGCGTTCGCGGCAGTCTTTTTGATGAGCTACCAGCTCGCCGGGTCGATGTTCGGGACGGGGCTGTTCGCGCAGGTCGAGAACGAACCGAGCCGGTGGGTGATCTCGAGCTTTACGATGCTCGGCAGCCACGGTGCGGTGATCGTGGAGGGCGAGGAAGCGGCTCGCGGGCTGTACGCCCCGATGGGGATGTTCGCCTCTCACGTCTCGGCGCTGCTTCCGCCTCTCGTTCTCGGAGTCGTCGGCTACCTGCTCGCTCGATACGTTCGCCTCGAGACCCTCAGAGATGGCGGGATCCTCATCGGAACGCTGACCGCGACCTACGTCGTTCCGCTAGTCGCACTCGGGACGGTCACGCAGTGGGTGCCCGAGGAGAGCGACCCCGCCGCCGGCGAGGTCGGCGCCGAGCAGGAGGTGCTCTCGATCGCCGTCGACGTGTCTATGGTGGTCTCGACGACGCTCTCGGTCGCCCTGTTCGTCTCCCTTGGCGCTGCCGTCGCCGTCCTGCCGCGATTGCTCGAGCACGCGCCGATCGAAACGACGACCGCGGGCGGATCCTCGTGAGCCGACCCAGGAACGTGTTCCGCCGCGTCCAGCCCGACAGTCAGAAAGCGCTCCTTACTCGTCGGGACCCGGACCGCTCGGCGGCGACTCCGCGGGCTGGTCGGCTCCGTCTGCCCGTTCGTCGCGTCCGCGCGTCGGCTCGTCCGGTTCGCGGAAGTCGAGGCGCTGGTCCGCCTCGGCCGACTCCTCGAGGAAGGAGAGCTCGCGCTGAGGGAACGGGATCGTGATCCCCGCGTCGGCGAATCGATCGTAGATGCGGCGGTTGAGCTGGTCGATGGCCCGCTTCTCGGTCAGCGGGTGCGTGATGTACGCCTGCAGTTCGAAGACGAGCGCGGAGTCGCCAAACTCGTCGAACAGCACGCGCGGCCGCGGCGAGTTGCGAATCATCGGAGCGTCCTCGGCGACCTCCATGGCGATCCGTTCGACGGTTTCGTAGTCGGTCCCGTACGCCGCCGTGATCGGGACGTCGATCCTGATGTGGCGCCGCGGCGCGGTCTGGTTGACGACCTGCGTCGAGTTCAACACGGCGTTGGGGACGGTGACCATCGTGTTCTCCGGCGTCAGCACCGTCGTCGACCGAATGCCGATGTCGACGACCGTGCCGCGCATCCCCTCCTCGAGCAGGATGACGTCGCCCGGCTTGTACGTGTTGTCGAAGTACAGCGCGATACCGCCGATCAGGTTGCTGATCGCGTCCTGGGCGGCGAAGCCGATAACGATGCCGAGCACACCCGCCGACGCCAGAAACGGCGTCACCTGCAGGTTCCAGATCGAGACGATCACCAGCGCGGCGACCGCGACCATCCCGATCGTCCAGAAGTTCTGGAAAATCGGGGCGAACTCGTAGTTGTTCTCGGAGCCGTTCGCGACCTCGAGCCAGCGGCTCCCGATTCGGATCGCCGCGCGCGCCCACAGCACCGTCAGCGCCGTCGCGACGGCGTTGCTGAGTAGCGACTCGGCCTCGACGACGCCGAACGCCTGGAGCGAGACGGAGATCCCGATCAGGAGGATCGAGATCGCAAGCGGTGTGTAGATCTCCTCGACGGCCGCCCGTCCGAACGTCGTCGGCGCGTCCTCGTCCAGCGGCCGAAGATACCGTCGGCCGGCCCAGTGGACGAGGCGAGCCAGCAGGTACGAGCCGACGATGATCAGCGAGAGCAACAGCCACTCCCACTCGAGCAGCGACGCCGATAGCGCCGGCTGACTGGCGCCGTCGAGCCGTAGCCACTGCCACGGGTAGATGGGAGGGGACATCGAAGACGTGTAAGCCGTGGTTAGGGCGGGTAATATACTGTTGGATGTTTCACTCGAGGCTTTTTATACGGGGGTCGAACGCCGCCGGTATCACAACGATGATCAGGACTCTGTCCCAACTGTTGCCAATGCCCAGTGAGGGGCGGACGGGTGGCGACGACGGATGACCGCGACGTCGCTCGAGGTCGTCGCGCTCGCGCTGGTGCCGGCGATCTTGTGGGGCCTCGCGCCGATTTTCGACAAGCGCGGGATGGCCAGCGGCGGCGGCTCCATCCAGGCGGCACTGGTCGTCGTCGTCGTCCAGCTACTGTGGTACTGGCTCGCGATCGCCGCTCTCTACGGCGGGTCGGCCTTCGCCGGACTGACCCTCGAGGTTCTGGCCGTCTTCGCCTTCGCGGGCGTGATCGGCACGGCGCTCGGCCGGATCGCGATCTTCGTCGGCGTCGACAGGGTCGGCGCGAGTCTCAACAGCACGATTCTGAGCACGCGGCCACTGTTCGCGACGCTGATCGCCCTCGTCGCCCTAGGCGAACCGCTCGGCCCGGTGACGGGAGCCGGTATCGTGATCCTCGTCGCCGGGCTCTCGACCCTGACGGTCTCGAGAGGCGGCGACCTCGGCGGCTGGACGCCGCGGGATCTGCTGTGGCCGATCCTGGCGGCCGCGACGTTCGCCGTCGCCAACGTTGCTCGCCGGTACGGGATGCTCGAGACGCCGATCTCGGCGCTCGAGGCCGTCGCGATCAACGAAACCGCGGGACTGATCGCGCTGGTTGCCTACGCGCTCGCCGTCGGCGGGCGCGACGTCCTCGAGCGCCCTCGCGCCTCCTACCGCTACTTCGCCGTCAGCGGCTTGCTGACGACGGTCGCGATGCTCTCGTTGATGGCTGCGCTCGGCCTCGAGGGGGGACGGATCGCCGTCGTCGACCCGCTGGTCGCGACCGCGCCCTTCTTCACGCTCGTGTTCGCCGCCGTGTTGCTCCGGGACCTCGAGCGCGTGACACGGGGAGTGGTCGCGGGAGCGGTGCTGGTGGTCGTCGGCGCCGTCCTGATCACGATCTGAGGCAGTTCTTGCGCCCGGTGACGGTTTTTGCCACCCGTGCCGACAACGGAAGGGTTTACCTGTTCCAAGGCGGTGTCTCGCGCATGAAGGTGCTCGTTACCGACCCGATCGCGGACGCGGGTCTGGACGTTCTCAGAGACGCCGGCCACGAGGTCGAAACGGGGTACGAACTCGAGGGCGACGACCTGCTCGAGGCGGTGTCGGACGCCCATGGACTGATCGTTCGCTCCGGGACCGAGGTCGACGAGACGCTGTTCGAGGCCGCCGAGGAACTCGTCATCGTCGGTCGGGCCGGAATCGGCGTCGACAACATCGACATCGAGGCCGCGACCGATCACGGCGTTATCGTCGCCAACGCGCCCGAAGGCAACGTCCGCGCGGCGGCCGAACACACCGTCGCGATGACGTTCGCGACCGCCCGCTCGGTCCCGCAGGCCCACATCCGCCTGAAGAACGGCGAGTGGGCCAAAAGCGACTATCTCGGTGCCGAACTCGACGGCAAGACCCTGGGTGTCGTCGGCCTGGGTCGGGTCGGCCAGGAGGTCGCCAAGAAACTCGACTCGCTTGGGATGGACGTCGTCGCGTTCGATCCCTACATTTCGGAGGAGCGCGCCGATCGGCTGGGCGCCGAACTCGTCGACTTCGAGCCGTGTCTCGAGCGCGCGGACTTCCTGACGATCCACACCCCCCTCACGCCGGAAACCGAGGGAATGATCGGCGCCGAGGAGCTCGACCTGCTCGAGGGCGGCTACCTCGTCAACGTCGGCCGCGGCGGGATCGTCCAGGAGGACGCCCTCGCCGCGAAGGTCGAGGACGGGACCCTCTCGGGTGCCGCACTCGACGTCTTCGCTGAGGAGCCCCTCGCCGAGGACTCCCCGCTGCTCGAACACGAAGACGTCATCGTCACGCCCCACCTCGGCGCGTCGACGGAGGCCGCTCAAGAGAACGTCGCCGTTTCGACGGCAGAGCAGGTCGCCGCCGCGTTCCTCGACGAACCGGTGGCGAACGCCCTGAACGCCCCCTCGATCGACGAGAGCGCGTTCCCCCGCGTCAAACCATACATCGACATCGCCGAGACCGCGGGCAAGGTCGCCGCCCAGCTGCTCGAGGGCCGCACCGAGCGCGTCGAGGTCTCCTACGAGGGGGAGATCGCCGACGAGGACCTGGAGTTCGTCACCGCCTCGGCGCTCAAGGGCGTCTTCGAACCGCTCGAGTGGCAGGTCAACGCGGTCAACGCCCCCCAGATCGCCGAGGATCGCGGCGTCGAGGTCACCGAGTCCAAGACCCGCCAGGCCGCCGACTTCCAGAGCCTGATTTCGGTGACCGTCGGCAACGGCGACGACGAGATTTCGGTCGACGGGACGCTGTTCGCCGGCGAGGACCCCCGGATCGTCCGGATCGACGGCTACCGCGTCGACGCGATCCCCCACGGGAAGATGGTCGTCACGCGAAACACTGACGAGCCGGGCGTCATCGGCCTCATCGGCAGCGTGATGGGCAAGTACGACGTCAACATCGCGGGGATGTTCAACGCCCGCGAGACGATCGGCGGGGAGGCCCTGACGGTGTACAACGTCGACGGGCTCGTTCCCGAGGAAGCAAAGCAGGAACTCAACGAAGACGACCGGATCCTCGGCGTCGACTACATCGTGCTGAACGGTCAGAGCTGAACGGAGCAGCACCGGGACTCGATTTTCGCCCGCTCAGACGATACCGATCCCGTCGAGCAGGAGCCGAGCGCCGACGATCGCGAGCAGTCCGAGCACCCCGAGTCGCCGGCTTCGATCCCCGATACGGGGTCGCACGCGCCGCCCGAGGAAAACGCCGCCGAGTGCCGGAACCGCGAGCGCGACCGAAAGCAACGCGACACCGATCGACGGGTACAGCCCGAACGCCGAAGCTGCGCCGACCCGAACGGCGTTGATTCCGAGGAATACGAGTGCGAGCACGCCGACGAACAGCCCAGGATCGAGATCGCGGCTGCGGACGTAGGCGACGACCTGGACGCCGACGTTCGTCGCGCCGAAGACCAGTCCGGAGACGCCGCCCAGCGCGACCATCATTCCCGTTCGTTCGACGAAACAGTGGTGTTTGACCGCCCCGAGTCCAGGAACCGGGATCGTCGCTGTGTCACGCCGACGTACGAGAGCGTCACCACCCCGAGCGCGACCAGCAGCGGCTCCGTCGGGATCGACTCGAGCGCGGCCATCCCGATCACCGTCCCGACGAGTGTCGCGACGACATACGGAAAGAACCGCCGGCCACACGTGCGGACGTCTCGAGACTCGAGGTCGCCGAGCAGCGAAACGTTCGTCGCGAGGATCGGGACGATCATGAGGACGACGGCGACGGAGGGGTCGACGACCGTCGCGAGTACCGTCGTCCCAACGAGCGCGAATCCGAAGCCAGCGACCCCGGTTACGGCGCCGGCCAGGAGGAGCGTCAGGAGAACGAAAATGGCGGTGGCCGGATCAGCGGCCCCGAGTGGAGACAAGTGAGCGGACACGCGTGTCGATAGCTCCGCGCGGACGGGAGATAAACGATACCCCGGGTCACTCGCCCCGGTAGGTTGCCATCACGAACGGCACCGAGCTTCCGAGCGGGTCGTCGACGATTCGCTCCCAGTCGAGTTCGAATCCGGCCCGCTCGAGGGCCTCGCGAGTCCGGTGTGGACCGGGCGTGCTGAAGAACATCGCCCGGCCGCTTCCGAGCCAGTCGTTCCGAACGGTCTCGTACCGTCCCGAACTGCCGGTCATCAGGAGCCGCCCGCCCGGTCGGAGCACGCGGGCGAACTCCGCGTAGACGGCGGGGTGTTCCGCCCGGGGAACGTGAAAGACCGTGTGGTAGGCCGTGATCGCGTCGACGGCGTTCGCGGCGAGCGGAAGCGCCGTCAGCTCGCCCTGCAGAAGTCGCGCTTCCGGGACGGCGTCGGCCGCCAGCTCGAGCTGCCGACGCGAAAGATCGAGCCCGATCCGGTTGACGCCCACGAGATTCGCCAGCGTCCGTCGGCCGTCGCCACAGCCGACGTCGAGCACCGTCGCCTCCGGTGGGATCGACTCGAGTAACTCGTCGATCAGCGCGGCGTCGTCGCCGTCGGCGCGACGACTCGACGCGTACGGTTCGGCGAGTTCATCCCACGCCCGCCGGAGTTCCCGCCTGTCCATGCTCTGAAGAGGCGGCTCGCGAGCAAGCCGGGACGGCCAAACAGGTGAGGGTTCGACGGCCGAACGCGGCGGCTCCCGATCGCTACGGTGCGCCCACCAGTACGAACCGACTCTCGGCGTCGCCGTTGTGGATCTGGTGGGTCGCGTCCGGCGGAATTCGGATCGCGTCGCCCTCGCTCAGCTCGACCGATTCGTCCTCGACGGTGACCGTCGCTTCCCCCTCCAGAAGCAGGTACACCTCCTCCTGTTCATCGTCGGCGTGGTCGTGTTCCATCCCCTCCCAGCCGGGCTCGCACTCGAGGACGGTCACACCGACGTTCTCGCAGTTCAGTTCGTCCCGGAGGAAGTGTAGTCCCCTCTGATCGTCGACGTCGTGGTAGTTCGCGGTCGTGTACTCGGCCATCGCACACTTACGACCACGGGCGGGGAAATAAACGTTGGCGGCCCTCGAACTCGTACGGTGGTGTCCCGATTGCGGGGCCGCCGCCCCGTCGGCCGTTCCACTGCAAAAGATCTATCGCCGGCACGACCCTGGAGTCGCGCATGGACGAGATCACGGTCGACTTCGGCGAGGACGGACTCGTTCCGGCCGTCGCACAGGACGCCGAGACCGGCGAGGTGTTGATGCTCGCTTACGTCTCCCCGGAGGCTCTCGAGCGAACCCGCGAGACGGGGCGGGCTCACTACTACTCGCGCAGCCGGGACGAACTCTGGGAGAAAGGCGCGACGAGCGGCCACACCCAGGACGTCGCGGAGATCCGGGTCGACTGCGACGCCGACACCCTGCTGTACCTGGTCGACCAGGCGGGCGGCGCCTGCCACACCGGCCACCGCTCCTGTTTCTACCGCACGATCGAGGGAGAGAACGTCGGCGAACGCGTCTTTGACCCGGAGGCCGTCTACGAGTAGCATGAGCGAGCGCGTCTCCCGCTCGAGCGACACCGAGACCGACCGGACGCCCCTCGAGCGACTCGAGGCCGCCCGCGAGCGCTACGCGCAGGCGCGGACGGCGATCGACGACCGCGGCGGCGAGGCGGTCGTCGAGGCCGCCGAGGCCTACCGGGACGCGACGGAGCTGCTCGAGCGGTACGTCGACCGGGCGACGGGGACGGGCAGGGAGAACTTCAAGGCCTACGTCGAACTCGAGGGGAAGTTCGACTCGCTGGTCGAGGGGCTCCCTGACGACCTGAAGGGCCGTGATGCCTTCGAGAACGCGCTCGACGCCATCGACAAGCGCCGACTGAGCGAGTCCGATTTCGAACGGGCCCACGACGCGCTCGAGCCCGCCGAACGGTACGCCGAGCTGCTCGAGGAGCGCGACGCGGCCCGCGAGGCCCTCGACGAGGCTCGCAAGGCCGCGAGCCGACGCCGCCGCGAGATCGACAGCGAGATCGACGAGCGCGAGCGCCTGCTCGAGCTGGCCAACGCCGACCTGGGCGCGCCCGTCGAACGTCTGCGGGAGCCGATCGAGCGCTACGACGAACTGATCCGAGAGCGGTTCCGGGAGTACCGTTTGGAGGCCTCCGCCCGCGAGGTCTTCTCGCTGCTCGAGCGCAGCCGGTGGTACCCCTTCGTCGCGTTCGAGCGACCGCCGGACGATCTGGAGCGGTTCGTCTTCGACCGACCCGCGGGGGAGTATACGATCCCCGAACTGCTCGAGTACGCGGAGTACTCCCGCTCGAAGCTCTCTCACTACGTCGAGGACGCCGACGAGCTCAAGCGAGCGGTGGCCACCCAGCAGACCTACCTCGAGGGGATCGACGGCGAACCGCTGACCGTCGGCTGGCCGCCCGGTCCCGCGGGCCTCCTCGAGCGGCGAACCCGGGAGTTCCGGCCGTTCGTCGCCCGCATCGCCGACGAGGAGACCGTCGCCGTACTCCGGGAGGTGCGCGCGCTCGCCCGCGACGACGAGTACGACCGCCTCCAGACGGCGGCCCAGGCCGTCGAGCAGCTAACCGCCGACGAGCGCGAGCGACTGCGCGAGGGTCGGGTCACGGAGGAACTCGACTCCCTACGAACCGAGCGGGAGCGTCTCGAGGCCGCACTCGAGGTCGACGACTCGCTGTAGGACTCGTTCGACCGTTTTCCGCTCCGGGCCACGACTGAAGCAGCCGGCGGTCGTACCCCTCGTCATGACCAGACAGCTGCTCGTCCCGGTAGATGACTCGGCACCCGCGCGGGCGGCCCTCGAGTACGCCCTCGAACGGTTCCCCGACGACGAACTCGTCGTCGTCCATGCTGTCGACGAGCTCGAGGCAGGGTACGCCGGCGAGCCGTCGGCCGACGCCGACGGAGCGACCGACCTCGACGTCTTCGAAGACGCTACGCGACTCGCCGAGGATCGCGGACGGCGAGTCGAGACTCGCGTCCTCGAGGGTCAGGCTGCCGACGCGATCCTCGATCACGTCATCGAGACCGGTGCCGACGAGATCGTCATGGGCAGCGAGGGTCGATCGGGCGTCTCGCGGATGCTGCTTGGTAGCGTCGCCGAGAAGGTCGCCCGGCAGTCGCCGGTTCCGGTCACGATCGTCCCGTCCGGCCGGTAAGCGAACTGCAACCAGCGGGATTTTCACGCCGACTCTTGGAGAACCGAGTATGGATGACCGGACCGGGACGACGCTTCACACCGGCCTGCTTATCCTGACGACGGCCGGCGTCGCCTGGCTCTCGGGGTTACCGATGGTGTTTCCGAGCCTCGGTCCGTCCGCGTTCGTGCTGGCGCTGTTCCAGGACAGCGACGCGACCTCGCCGCGGCGGGTGATCGGGGGCCACGCGATCGGCGTCGTCGCCGGACTGATCGCCTACCACCTGCTGGCGGGCGGCGTCAGTATGACCTCGGCGACGACACCGGGCTCGCTCGAGGGGCTCCAGCTCGCGGCCAGCGCCGTCGTCGCGACGATGCTGACCGTCGGCGGTATGCTCGCGACCGACACCCGCCACCCGCCCGCCTGCGCGACGACGCTGATCGTCTCGCTCGGCTTGCTCTCGACGCTGTGGGAGGGGACGCTGATGGTGCTCGCGGTCGTCTTGCTCGTCGTCGTCCACCGACTTCTGCTGGCGACCGAGCGCGTCGGCGCGCGCTACGGCGAGGAGCTTCGGTCGTAGCTCACACAACGGCACGTCTTCAGTCGCCAGCGTCGCTGGTCTCGACCTCCTCTCGGGAAAGCTGCTGCTGGAGCACGAACGGGCCGAAGTCTGCCGCGGTCCGCCGCGCGATCGTCGCGATCCGGAGCACGCACGCCAGCAACACGGCGAACGGACTGAACAGCGCCGTGATCGTCGCTGCGACGACGACGTAGACGTAGGGGTGCAACTCGAGGGCGAGCAGGTTGCGGTACGAGAGGACGACGAAGGCACCCGCCAGCAGCGTTGGGAAGCCGACGTACAGCAGGATCTTCGAGAGATCCGCCAGCTCCTGTTGCATGTACACCGTCTTGAAGTACTGGCGGGCGACGTGGATGTCGCCTAGGAGGTTCTCGAGGCGCCCGAGCTGGTCGTCGGCGGCGTCCGAGAGTTCGAACCGGTGGTACTCACGGATCTTCCGGATCTCCTGGCGCTGCCAGGGGTCGTTGTAGTGAAGGATGACCGAGATCAACTCGAAGGTCCCGAACGTCACCTCCTCGAGCGCGTCGATCACGTCGTCGTCCCGCTGGAGCGTCGTCGAGACGAACTCCTCGACGTCCTCGTGGAGGTCGGGATCCCCGTCCGCACAGACGTTTCGGAGGCCGAGCGCCGTCCGGCGTTTGGCCTCGACCAGCGTTCGAAGCAGCGCGGGTGGCTCCGCGGGACTGGGCCGAATCCCGGTGTGGGCCTCGATCGACTTCCGGAAGTCGGCGGTCTCTTCGATCCGCTCGAAGAAGGCGCCGGTCGTCCCGAACTCCTCGGAGAGGATCAGCTGGTTGATCGCCAGCACGACGGTAATGAAGGGGAGCATCCCGCCGATCAGCGCGAGGAGATCGCGACGACCTCGTCGGCCTCGGCGGGCGTAATCAGCGAACTCCGGATCAACAGCAAGGAGACGACGAACGTTGCGGGGAGCATCAGGCCGGAGACGATCCGGCGGTCGCCGTGGAGGTAGAGCCAGTGAAGTGCGGCGTCGATCCGGGTTCCGGTTCCGACGAGCGGGTCTGGTTGCGACTGGGGGGGCGTCGTCGTCGACAACGTCGCGGCGCTGCGTCGACTCCACCCCCATTGCGCGTTCCGTTCGTTATCGAAGCGGAGCCGACGGAAAGACCTGCTGCCGGCAACCGCTCCGACAGAACGGACTGCGAAGTGGACCGTATCAGGCGTCGCTTTTCGCCGTCGAGAGGGCTTCGTACATCTCGTCGGCGAGTCCGTTCGCCCGGTCGCCGTCGCGGGCCTCGGCGTAGATGCGGACGAGGGGCTCGGTGCCGGACGGTCGGGCCAGCACCCACGCGTCGCCGTGATCGAGTCGGTAGCCGTCGCGCGTGTTGAGTTCGGCGTTGGCCTCCTGGGCGTGGTTTGCCGCGGCGTCGAGCATCGCGTCGCGTTCGGCTGTCGACTCGTACTCGATGTTCCGCCGGACGTTGGCGTAGCCGCTGTAGGGGGAGACGATCTCGCTGACTCGCCGCTCGGCGACGAGTTCGAGGAACCGCGCGGCGGTGTAGGCGCCGTCGCGGGTCAGACGGTAGTTCGGGAAGAAGATCCCGCCGTTGCCCTCGCCGGCGACGGGGATGTGCTTGTCCTTGGCCTCGAGTTCCCGGATCCTGGTGATGATATTCGTCGAACCGATCGGCGTCAGCTCGAGTTCGGCACCGATCTCGTTGACGACGTCGACCAGGCGCTGGGAGACGTTGACCGCCGAGACGGTGGTGTCGTCGGGTCCGAGTTCGGCGGCTGCGAGCGCGGCCAGTGTGGCGTCGCCCTCGACGTACTCGCCGTTCTCGTCGAAGAAGATCGCGCGGTCGCCGTCGCCGTCGTGGGCGATCCCGATGTCGGCGTCGGTCGATCGGACGAGCCGACCCAGATCGCCGAGGTTCGACAGCACCGGCTCCGGATCGCGACCGGGGAAGTGGCCGTCGGGCTGGCCGTTGACGGTGACAACCCGACAGCCCAGCCGACGGAAGAACTCCGGGCTGGTCAGCGAGCCCGCGCCGTGGCCGGGGTCGAGGGCGATCGTCAGGTCGGCGTCGGCGATCCGCTCGCGGTCGACCGCCTCGAGCAGCTCGTCGACGTACTCGCGTCTGGCGCCCTCGACCTCGCGGACGCGACCGGTCTCGTCCCAGGAGGCGACCGCAAACGCCTCCGCGAGCAGCGTCTCCTCGATCGACTCGAGGTCGGAGACGGCGAGTTCGACGCCGTCGCGGTCGACGAGTTTGACGCCGTTGTACTGGGGCGGGTTGTGCGAGGCCGTGATGACCATGACCGGAACGTCTTCGCGTTCGGCGTACGCCTGCGCACCCGGCGTCGGCATGATCCCGAGCCGATCAACGTCGGTCCCCGTACTCGCCAGCCCGCTCGCGGCGGCGTCGGCGAGCATCTGGCCAGTGTGTCGCGTGTCGCGCGCGATCGCGATGCGGCCGACCCCCCAGGCGGTCCCCGCTGCCTTCGCGACGCGCAGGACGAACGCGGGCGTCAGCTCCTCGTTGGCGACGCCCCGCGTCCCGCTCGATCCGAATACTTGCATCACGTAGTAGTCGGGTTGGCCCCCCCAAATGGGTTCCGAAGCCGACGGACAGACGGAACGCTTTCAGTCCACCGTCACGATCCCCGAAACATGGATTCGATCGAGGAGAAACGCGTCTACGGCGACCGGGAGGGTGCCGTCCAGATCTACGTCACGAGTTCCTTCGGCGTCGTCCGCGTGCGGGCCGCCGGCGACACGGTCGGCGAGTTTGGGCTCTGTGAGCGCTGTGACGCCGCCGACGTCGCCGTGAGCGCGGATGGAATCGCTGTCGCGACCGACGACGACGTCGAACTGCTCGAGCCGTCTGCCGACGCGACCGACGTCGAACTCGTCGGAACCGGGTTCGGTTCCGCGGTCGCGGTCGGCGCCAACGGCTCCGAACTGCTCGCTGCGAGTCCGGACGGACGGGTCGCCTCCCGAGTGGACGACGAGTGGCAGACGCTTTCCGACGACTTCGAACCGACGGTTCGGGCGATCGACGGCGATCTCCTCGCGACAGATCGGGGCGTCTACCGTGTCCACGACGGTGGGCTCGACCACGCCGGGCTTACCGATGTCCGCGACGTCTCGGCTGCGGGCGTTCCGCTCGCCGCTACCGCGGACGGCCTCTACAAGCTTGGCAACGGCTGGATGGAGGTTCTCGAGGGCTCGTTCGAGGTCGTCGCCGCGGACCCTCGATCCGAGCCGGGAAGTCTCCATCGAGCACACGCAGTCTCGGAGACGAGCGTATACGAGTACGGCGAGGACGGCGACGAGTGGCTCGAACTCGACGCCTCCGGGTCGATCGTCGACGTCGGCTACGCCGACACGGTCTACGCCGTCACCGCCGACGGCCGGTTCCTCGCGGCGACCGACGGCGAGTGGCGCTCCCAGACCCTCGGGATCGACGGCGTCACGGGGCTGGCCGTCGTCCCCGCGTGAGCACCGTCCTCGAGCGCCTCGAGTGCTCCGACCTCGGGAGGCGGGCGTTCCGGACCCTCCGCGGGCTGGGTTACGGCGCCTACTACCGGCTGGCGGCCTCGAACTACGACCGGGAGCTGTTCCCGCGCCGGAATCGGACATCTGCGGGGACGTTCCGGTGTTACGAACCGCTTAACCGCCACGGCGACGACCGGATGCTCGCGGAGCTCGAGGCCTGCTGTGGCCCGGCGGCCGTCGTCTACGACGTCGGCGCGAACGTCGGAATCTACGCGCTCGCGCTGGCGACCGACGAACCGGATCGGCGGGTCGTCGCCTTCGAACCCGCGCCGCGAACCGTCGACCGACTGCGCGCGAACGTCCGACTGAACGGGCTCGAAGATCGGATCGACGTCCGGCCCTGCGGGATCGGTGACGAGAGCGGCGACCGCCCGTTCTACGTCTCCACGTACCCCGAACTCTCGGCGTTCGACCGGGCCAGCGCCGCCCGCTGGGAGGCCTCGGTGGCCGACGTCCGCCCGGTCCCGATTCGCCGGCTCGACGATCTCGAGCCCGAGCTACCGGTGCCCGACGCAATCAAGATCGACGTCGAGGGGGCCGCACCCGCAGTCGTCCGCGGCGCCGCGGGGATCCTCGAGCGACACGAGCCGACGGTGTTCGTCGAGCTCCATCGGGACGGCCTCGCCGACGATATCCCGGTCGAGACGAGGGCGGCCCTCGAGGCGGCCGGCTACCAGGTTCGGGAACGGGAGACGTACTGGCGCTGTGAACCTCACGGGGACTGATCACACGGCATAGACAGACACACGGAAACACGGTCTACGGGCCGCTCGAGCCCGTATCTCTGGCGGTCGCGTCGCTTATCTACCGGATAATAATCCCTCGAGCGTCGGTACAATCGAGCGATGGTTCTGCTCTCTCGATCGTCGTTCTCCCCGTTCTGTCGGCCGCACGCACGACAGCAATCGTCGGTACGAGACCGGAAGCCCGATCCCGCCGTCGCGCTCGGCGGTGATTCGATCGTCAGGCCCCGGGAAGACGTTTCCGCCGGGCGAAACGGACCGGACTCGATCGGCGTCGGAACACGATGCACTCTTCGGGCAGCGTTCGAAACACCCCCTAACGAATGAAGCGGAGCATCACCAGCGGTTTTCTCTCGATTCTCGGCGTGAAGTTTCTCCTCATCAGTCTCGATTTCCTCTCCTCACCGCTGTTGACCCGCTTCCTCGGCGAAGGGTACGGTGACTACGCGGTCTTGATGTCCATCTTCGCGATCTACATGATCTTCGTCAGCACGGGCGTCGGCGACGGCGTCCGGAAGTACGTCGCGGAACAGCGCGACACGCCACACTGGGACGAACACGTCGTCGGATTCTACCTCCGACTGGCGCTGTTGCTCGCCGCCGCCGGCTGTTTCTTCCTCGCGCTGGCGGCCCAGTCCGGTTTCATCCAGAACCACCTCGGCACCTCCTACCAGACGTACTTCTATCTCCTCTCCCTGCTCGTCTTCACCTCCCAGTTCCGCGAGTACACGCGCCGAACGCTCATGGGGTTCGGTCTCGAGCGCTACTCCGAACCGCTGCTCTTTCTCGACAAGGTTCTGTTTATCACTGTCGGCGTCGGGCTCGCGTACCTCGGCTATGGCGTCCCCGGGGTGCTGATCGGCCACATGACGGGCGCGGTGGTGACGTCGGTGATCGGCCTAGCGGCGATCCACCGACAGGTGCCGCTGACGACGGCGCTGTTCAAGATTCCCTCGCGGGAGTTTCCGCGCCGCGAGCTCTTCGCGTACAACGGACTCAGCATCGTACTGATTCTCTTCCTGACGTCGCTGTACGAGGTCGACGTCGTGATGCTCGGCTTCTTTACCACGGCCCAGGAAACTGCCTACTACCGGATCGCGCTCACTCTCGCGGAGTTCCTCTGGATCGTGCCGCTGGCGCTCCAGAACGTTCTCCTGCACTCGACGTCGAACATCTGGGCGAACAACGACCGCGAGCGAATCAACTCGCTCGCCGCTCGGATCACGCGGTACACGCTGTTGTTCACCCTGCTGCTCGCGGTCGGGCTCGCCGCGCTCGCGCCGGTCGCCCTGCCGATCATCTACCCCGACGAGTATATCGCCAGCTACGTGCCGATCCTCCTGTTGCTCCCCGGCTGTGTCGGCTTCGCCCTGGCGCGACCGATTCTCGCGATCGGTCAGGGGAAAGGCGACCTTCGGAAGCTGATCGTCGCGACCGGCGCGGCGGCGATCCTCAACATCACGCTCAACGGGCTGCTGATTCCCCAGTACGGAATGTACGGCGCTGCCGCCGCGACCAGTATCAGTTACGGACTCATGTTCGTGTTCCACCTCTGGAGCGCCAGGGCGATCGGTTTCTATCCGGCCGCGGACGCTCGAATCCCGCGGGCGATACTCGTCGGCGTCTCCGCTGCGGTTCCGATCTTCCTCCTCACCGAGTTCCTTCGCGGCTCGGCCATCCCGCTGGTCGTCATCGACTTCCCCGTGTCGTTGATCGTCGTCCCGCCGGTTGGCGCGATCGTCTTCTTGGGGCTCTCGATCCTCTTCGGTGCGGTCGACGTCGACGAAATCGTCGACTTCCTCGAGTCGGCACCGGATCCGATAGGTCAGTTCGGCTCGAGTCTCCGATAGCGCTGGCGCGGGCGGCGCGAGCGCTAGCCGCTGTCGACCTCGCAGAACGCGAGCCGCCAGTTCGACGCCTCCGTCAACTGACGACCGGAGAGGGTCCAGTCCGTCGGCTCCGCTCCCGACGGTCTGACAACGTGGGTCGACGACGAGGTAGCCCACGTCAGGGGCGGTCGCTGATCGCTGTGGAACCCGCGCGCCCGGAGCGTTCTCTCGGGAATCACCGAGCCCGGGGTGACGAGGACGTCCGCGTCCGTGTTCTCCCGAACGACGTCCTCGAGCAGTCCCGAGAGGATCGCCGTTCGGTACGCTTCGGTTCCCGCCGCGAGCGGGAGTACGTCGACGATCCGGACGGTGGTGGGTCCGTCGTCTCGCTCCCGCCGACCGTAGACCAGCGCCCCGACGGCGTCTCCGTCGCGGGTCGCGAGGACGGTCCGGTAGCTCCACAGCGGGTTCTCGAAGCGCCACTCGTAGAACGCCTCGTCGCGGACGACGTGAAACGCCGACACCGTCTCGGCGTCGGCCAGCGCCGCGAGCGTCGCCGTCGGTACGCCGTCGTACCGCGACCGATCGACCGCGTCGCTCGAGTCGGCGCGGCGGTCCCTGAGCGCACCGTAACTGCTCGCGGCGGTCCGGGCGAGCGCCTCGACGGGCTCGAGGGCCGGAAGCCATGCGGTCGGGTTCTCGATCCGGTAGTAGGTCTCCCGCTCGCCAACGATTCGCCAGCCGAGCTTGAGATTGCCCGGCAGCGAGCGGTGGTTCGGGAAGTTGAAGAAGAGGTCGACGTCCTCCTCGTAGCGTTCGATCGCGCGTTCGGTCATCCGTGTAAAGAGCCCGCGTCGCTGGTGGTCGGGGTGGACCATCGAGTCACAGGGCTCGAACGCGTCGTACTGGTCGTCTCCCGCGGCGACCCGGAGCGGGAAGAACGACCGCGCGCCGACGAGTTCGTCCCCGCGCTCGGCGACGACGATCGGGACGTGGTCGACGTAGGGGTTTGCCTCGTACTTCCAGGCGAACCAGTCCGTTCCCATCCGTCCGCCGAGCACCTCCTCGAACAGCTCGAGGAACGCGTCTCTGTCGGCCGGCTCGTACTGCCGGATATCGTACGGATCGGACATCGTCTGGGGTTACAACGACTTCGCGCGTGCGGGCCGAGAGCGTTCCGCCCGCTGCACGTCGTCGGCGATACCGCTCATCGTGTCGACGCGGAGATCGCTGGACTCGCGTCGACGATCGATATGCCGGACGATCGACCGAAGCCGTCGGTGGTGAGCGGGGGTGCGAAGGTTGTGGGGATGCAGCCAGAGGTGTAACACGCCGTCGGTCTCGGCGACTTCGTCGATCCCGGCTTTGACCTGTCTGAGGACCGGATCCTTTCCGAGCGCGGCGAACGGTTTCTCGTACTCCTGACCGAAGTTGAACAGGTAGATCGACGCCGGGACGTTGACGAGCCCGTACTCGTCGACGTGCGGTTCGACGATCGGCGGCGTCGGCTTCCCGACGACTGCACTCGAGACCTTCGTGAGCTGCCGGCCGATCGTTCCCCGCTCCTCGAGCAGTCGGTTCACGCCACGGTAACACTCGAACCCGTGCTCGGCGAGCAGATCCCGGCGACGAACCCTGTTGACCGGGAAGACGAACGACGAGAGGTCGTACCCCTGTCGGGCCGCGGCTCGGGTACAGTTCTCGATCTCACGGGCCGCGAACTCCTCGTTCATCCGCTCGTGCTCCAGGTGGACGTGGGTAAAGCCGTGGCCGCCAATTTCGTGGTCGACGGCGGCGTTCGCGATCTCGTCGACGAGTTCGTTCGCACACCAGACGTCGTTCGCCTCGAGGTTGCCGACCGCGTGCTGACAGCAGCGCTCGCCGGCCGGATGGTCCCGGTGACAGCGCGGACAGGAGTCCAGAAACAGGTGGCCGGTAACCGCCCAGGTCGCCGGAACCTCGTAGGCGTCGAACAGGTCCCGAAGATGAAGCCAGTTCTCGCGGGTGTCCCGGAGCAGCGACTCCGGAACCTCCCTGTCGTGAAACCCCCAGCCGAGCTCCGCGTCGAGAGAGATGACTACTTTCCCCATCGTCTCACCCGCCCGTCTCCGCGACGGTGGTTGCTTGCGAATAGCGCTCGTTCGCCCGGCGTTGCGCAGAGAAACGGCCGATCTGCAGTCCCTTCGCCGCGTACTGTTGACGACTCATCTCTGTCGGAGCGTGGGTTTTACCGAGTATAGTGTTTAATCTCTTAAGGAACAGTCCGAATATTACCACGGTTTCCCGCTGTTCGAACCCCGCTGTAGTGGCCGAAAGCCGAGTAAAGAGTTCGGTCGAGTTATAGTAGTCGAACGCCGGAGGCGGGGCCGGCAGCTGCCGGCCGTCCGATCGATTCACGTCGACGATACGATCGATTTCACTCCGCGAACGGTCCGACACCGCTCGAGGCTGCGAATTATGCGGTGATCGTTGCCCATCCGGTCCGATGGTGGAACCCGCTATCAACGAGCTAAGCGACGGCGGATGACGTTGTCGTTGCGAAACGGTTGGTGGGCCAAGGTTTGTGCGCTCGAGTCCGCTCGTTGAATCGACACGCTAAGGCGGGCCGACGAGAAATCCGAACCGATGGCGACGCTTTCGATCACCGGCGGCCAGGTGCTGTTGCCCGACGGGACCGTGACGCGCGCGGACGTACTGATCGACCAGGAGGGCGGCGAGATCCTCGAGGTCGGCCCCGACCTCGCGGGCGAGGAGACGCTCGACGCCTCGGGGAGCCTCGTGACACCCGGGTTCGTCAACGGTCACAGCCACGTTGCGATGACGCTGTTGCGGGGGTACGCCGACGACAAACCCCTCGAGAGCTGGCTCCGTGAGGATATCTGGCCCGCCGAGGCGGAGTTGACGCCCGAGGCCGTCCGCGCTGGCACCGAGCTGGGACTGCTCGAGATGATCAAAGGCGGGACGACCGCGTTCGCGGATATGTACTTCGAGATGTCGGAAGTCGCCGACGCCGTCGAACGAGCGGGGCTTCGCGCGCGCCTCGGCCACGGCGTCGTCACCGTCGTCAAGGACGACGCGGGGGCCCGCGAGGACCTCGAGACGAGCCTCGCGTTCGCCCGCGAGTACGACGGCGCCGCGGACGGCCGGATCTCCACGGCGTTTATGCCCCACTCGCTGACGACCGTTGGACGAGAATACCTCGAGGAGTTCGTCCCGAAGGCCCGCGAAGCGGGCGTCCCGATCCATTACCACGCAAACGAGACGGTCGACGAGGTGACGCCGATCGTCGAGGACCGGGGCGTTCGCCCCCTCGCGTACGCGGCCGAGCTGGGGATGCTCGAGCCCGAAGACTTCGTCGCCCACGGCGTCCACGTCGACGAGAGCGAGATCGGCTTGCTCGCGGAGGCGGGGACGGGCGTGGTCCACTGCCCGGCCTCGAACATGAAACTGGCAAGCGGGATGGCCCCGGTCCAGCGCATGCTCGAGGCG
Source organism: Natronococcus sp. A-GB1 (assembly GCF_029688845.1). Classification (GTDB taxonomy): domain Archaea; phylum Halobacteriota; class Halobacteria; order Halobacteriales; family Natrialbaceae; genus Natronococcus. The sequence continues at coordinate 243,707 of NZ_JARUKW010000002.1, forward strand.
GGCGTGACGGTCGGCCTGGGAACCGACGGCGCGGCCTCGAACAACGACCTCTCGATGCTCGACGAGGCCCGCGACGCCGCGATGGTCGGCAAGCTCGCCGCCGAGGACGCCAGCGCGGTACCAGCTGAGCGGATCGCCGAGATGCTCACGCACACCACCGCGGACGCGATCGGCCTCGAGTCGGGCCGCCTCGAGGAGGGCGCGCCCGCCGACCTCGCCGTGATCGATCTCGAGGAACCCCACCTGACGCCGGCTCACGACCTGGTGAGCCACCTCGCCTACGCCGTGGCCGCGTCCGACGTCCGCCACACGATCTGTGACGGGCAGGTGCTCATGCGGGATCGGGAGGTGCTGACCCTCGAGGAGGACGCGGTGCTCGAGCGGGCGAGCGAGGCGGCCGAGTCGCTGGTCGCTCGCGCCGAGGAGTGATCCTCGCTTCGGCACTTCGGTAGCGTTTTCCCCGCCCTGGCCCTCCACCGACACATGACCGAGTATCCGCCGATCAGCGATCAGCTGGACGACCTCGAGTCCGCACGGGAGGAGGGTCGTCGCAAGATGGACTGGGCCGCCCAGCACATGCCCATCCTCGAGCACGTCCGCGAGGAGTTCGTCGCCGAGCAGCCCTTCGAGGGCGAACGCATCGCGATGGCGATGCACGTCGAGGCGAAGACCGCAATGCTCGTCGAGACGCTCGCCGAGGGTGGGGCCGATGTTGCGGTGACGGGCTGCAACCCGCTGTCGACCCACGACGACGTCTCGGCGGCGCTCGACGCCCACGAGAACATCACGAGCTACGCGAAACGCGGCGTCGACGACCAGGAGTACTACGACGCCATCGAGGCCGTCATCGCCCACGAGCCGACCGTCACTGTCGATGACGGGATGGACCTCGTCGCGGCGATCCACGAGGACTACCCCGAACTGATCGACGGTATCGTCGGCGGTGCGGAGGAGACGACCACGGGCGTTCACCGCCTGCGCGCGATGGACGAAGACGGCGCGCTCGACTACCCCGTCTTCGCCGTGAACGACACGCCGATGAAGCGGCTGTTCGACAACGTCCACGGCACCGGCGAATCCTCGCTGGCCTCGATCGCCATGACCACGAACCTCTCGTGGGCCGGCAAGAACGTCGTCGTCGCCGGCTTCGGCTACTGCGGGAAGGGCGTCGCCCGGAAGGCGTCGGGCCAGAACGCGAACGTCATCGTCACCGAGGTCGAGCCCCGGCGCGCACTCGAGGCCCACATGGAGGGCTACGAGGTCATGCCGATGGCCGACGCGGCCGAGAAGGGTGACGTCTTCCTCACGACGACCGGCAACCGGGACGTCATCGTCGAGGAGCACTTCGAGGCAATGCAGGACGGCGTCCTGCTGGCCAACGCGGGCCACTTCGACATCGAGATCGACCTCGAGGCGCTCGACGATCTCGCCGTGGATCGGTACGAGGCTCGAGACGGTGTCGAGGCCTACGAACTCGAGGACGGCTGCCGACTGAACGTCGTCGCCGAGGGTCGCCTGGTCAACCTCGCCGCACCGATCTCGCTCGGACACCCCGTCGAAGTGATGGACCAGTCGTTCGGCATTCAGGCGGTCTGCGTCCGCGAGATGCTCGAGAACAGCGAAGCGTACGATGCAGGCGTCCACGACGTTCCCGACGACCTCGATCGGGAGATCGCCGAGATCAAACTCGAGGCCGAGGGCGTCGACTTCGATGCGCTGACCGACACTCAGCGCGAGTACATGGATAGCTGGGACCACGGGACGTGAGGTTCTCGGTCTGATCGGCGTCACGCTGCTCACCGGCACGTTCGCCCGCCTGGCCGGCGCTGGGTGCCTTGATCCAGACGGTGCTGTTTATTTTCGGCAGCTGGGGCGTCGCTGGCGGACTGGTCACCGACCAGCTCGTCTACGCCGTGATCTTCCCGGCTCTCGGGACCCTCACCACGGGACAAATCCTCGGCGTCGACCGCTACCTCGAGAGTCACCCGATCGTCGAGCGGAACTCGAAACTCCGGTATCTCCTCGGCTGATCGATAGCCGGCTCTCGCTACCGCTCTTTTCATATCGGGTTCAGCTGAAAGAGGAACGCCCAAAAGTGGGCTTCCCCTAGGCCGACGTATGGCAACAGTAGACCGGGCGGACGGTCGGGTGAGATCGCTCCTCGTCGCCGTCTTCCTCTCGGTCGCCGCGATCGTCGCATCGCAGTTTACGACGCTCCCGGCGTTCCTGCTCGATCCGGCGCTGCTCGAGTCGCCGGCGGAGGCATCGAACACGGCGACGTTCGTCCTGCTGACGCTGAACTTCCTTGGCTTTTTCCTCGTCGGCGGGTTCTACCTCTGGTGGACCGAACGCGGCTGGGACTGGCTCGACCTCCGGATGCCGACGCGGCGCGGCTGGGGATACGTACTGGCCGGGATCGTCGGCAGCATCGCGTTCGTGATGATCGTCAACATCGTCGCGACGGTGCTCCAGCTTCCCACTTCGGAGAACCAGGTCGTCGAACTGATCGGCGACGATCCGAACATGGTCCTGCTCATGATCGTCGTCGTCTTTCTGTTCAACGCGCCGGCCGAGGAGTTCCTCTTCCGGAACGTGATCCAGAAGCGCCTGTACGCCGCCTTCTCGCGGATGAGTGCCGTCGTCGTCACGAGCGTCATCTTCGCACTGATCCACATCCCGTCGTACGCGCTGGCGGCCGACGGGGGACTCGCTCCCCTCGGTGCGATCGGCGTCTCGCTGACGGTCGTGTTCTTCGGCTCGGTCATCTTCGGCTACCTCTACGCGAAAACGGACAACCTCATCGTGCCGACGGCGGCCCACGCCGCGTTCAACGCCTTCCAGTTCGCAATCCTCTATCTCGTCTTGCGCTTTGCACCCGAGGAGGCCGAGGAGATGACGGCGATGGCCGTCGACGTCGCGCTGACACTGGTCCCGATCTGATCCCTTGACTGCGGTTCGCCCCGCTTATTATCCCGCAGTGGAGACCTATCGGGTATGTCCCACGCGAAGGGCGGCCGCCGCGAACGAGAACTCGTCAACGCGCTCGACGAGGCCGGGTTCGCGGTGATGCGCGCGCCCGCGAGCGGTGCAGCGACGGACCGCGAACTTCCCGACGTGCTCGCCGGTGACGGCGACACCTTCTACGCGATCGAGGCGAAATCGAGCGCAGGCGATCCGATCTACCTCACCGGCGAGGAGGTCGAGGCGCTGACGTACTTCGCACAGAACTTCGGCGCGAAACCCCGAATCGGCGTCCGGTTCGACCGCGAGGACTGGTACTTCTTCCACCCCGCGGACCTCCACGTCACCGACGGCGGGAACTACCGCGTCAAAAAGGAGACCGCGATCGCCGACGGCATCGACTTTCCCGAGTTCGTCGGTGACTCGGCGAAGGTCACCCTCGAGGAGGTCGGCGAACCCGACGCCGGCCCCGACGAGGACGTCCTCCGCGTGCTCAACGCCGTCAAGCAGGGCGTGATGGACGTCGAGGAGGCCGCGGAGCTGCTCGAGTAGTTGCTACCGACTCGAGACGTCGGCGGCCGGGAGCCGAACCGTGACGACGCTGCCGCGGGGTTCGTTCTCCGCGAACGAGAGTTCGCCCGACGACAGCGAGACCGTCCACTTCACCAGCCAGAGCCCGAAGCCGCTCCCGTGTTCGAGGGGGGTTTCCGCGTTGGCCTCGAGCGCGGTGAGCTCCTGCTCCGGAATCCCGGGCCCGTCGTCGGCGACCTCGATCCGGACGGTGTCGTCCTCGGCAACGACGCGAACGGCAACCGATGGCTGCGCTGCGTCGTTGTGGAGCACCGCGTTCTCGATCAGATTCTCGATCGCAGTCCGGAAGCTCTCCTCGTCGATAACAGTGACAGGGCCGACCCCGCCGTCGAGATCGACGGTGAACTGCGCCTGCGGATACTCGCCTCGAGCGTCCTCGACTACCCGTTCGACGACCGCTGTGGCCGACGCGGTCGTCCGGCCGTCCTGGGAGTCGATCGCCCGCTCGAACTGCCGGGCCTTCTCGCTCAGTTCGACGACGCGAGCCGCGCTCGCTCGAGCCCGGTCGACGTACTCCCGGTCCGCCGGCTGGACTCGTTCCTCGAGGAGGTCGAGATAGCCGACGGTCACGTTCAGATCGTTGCGGATGTTGTGACGAAACACGCGCTGGAGCACGCTGCGTCGCTCGCGCTCGATAAGTTGGGTGACGTCGTCCAGGTAGATGACCCGTCCGGTGTTTCGTCCGAGGCCGTCGGTCAGTTCGATCGTTCGGGGCCGAAACACCCGCCGGCCGGCTTCCGTCTCGACGACGTGTTCGCCGCCATCGACGTCGAGTTCGGGCGGGAGTGCGACTTCGATGTCGGTTCCGACCGTCTCATCGCTGAGCAACTCCCGCGCGGTGGCGTTGGCGTCCAGCAGCCGGCCGTCGGCGTCGACGACGACGACACCGTCGTCCAGCGCGTCGAGCAGTCGTGACCGGGCTACGGGGACGACGTCGATGAGGCGGGTGGTGAAGATACCGACGCCGAAGAGAACGGCCGTGATAGCGAACCCGATCGGCGTCGGATCGACCGCCGGATGGGGCCAGCCGCGGAAGACGTACGCGATTCCGACGATCCAGGGGACAACGATAGCGAGGGCGATAACGGACGACTGTTTCTGGTAGATTACGGGCTGTCCGATCGCCGTCAGCAAGAGGAGCACCGTTCCCAGCGCGAGGAGCCCCCATCCGAACGCGGCGAACAGCCAGAACCCCGGTCCTCGCCCATGTTCCAGAACTGCCGTCTCCCCGACAGTGACGACGGCGAATTCCGCGTAGAACAGCCCGTGGCTCTGGGTGGTGAGCACGACCAGGACGGTCAGTACGGGCCCGACGAACAGGGCCGTGACGAGTCGACGGGTCACCCAGCGGTCCCGTCCGGAGTACCGCAGTACGAACAGCAGGAACCAGATCGGCGCCGTCGTAACGCCGAGGTACTTCACCGCGGTGAGGACGACGTACATCGTCGGATCGAGCGTGAACAGTCGGGCCATCGAACCGATGACCCAGACGGCGACGGCCATGACCATGCAGACGAACAGCCGGCCGAGCGGCTTCTCGGAGTGACTGCGTCCCACGTAGACCGCCAGCGAGATCATCAGTCCCGCAGCTACGAGGTGGCTCGCCCAGACGACCTCCGAGCCGGTCACCTCGTACACGGCTATCCCATTCGTCGCCGAACGAAGCCGCGTACTTCCCCCGTCGGCGTTTCCCCGGTCCCGCCGACGGTATCCGAACGCTGTTCTCCCATCGTTCTATTTCGCATTCACACACCAATGAATTTATTGTATGATAGTATAGTATAGTGCTCGAACAGGTTAGAACAGCGTATATTCGGGACGCCGTCTCGAGTAGCGTCTTCCGAACGATCGACCGATCAGTTCCCGTCAGTTCGGTCGTATTGGGGGTGGGCCCCCTCGAACCGGGTCCAGCCCAGTCCCATCAGCGCCGCGAAGATGGGGACGAACGCGAGCCCGGTCAGCCCGACCGGAAGCCGAGGAGAGACAGACCGAACGTGCCGATCGCCGACAGCGCCACGACACTCACGACGATGGCCTGGACGTCACTGAACGCACCCGTTCCATCTGCGCCGATCATGGCAGCCGCTACCCTCGGTCGTCCTGAATACTTTCTGACGGGTTTTCGATACCGTCGACGTCCGGGAGCCGATCGGGAGCGACCGACGCGTACCGGACGATCGGATCGAACGCCTCGAGCGCGAACCGGTCTCCGCTCGCGATCCCCCGGGCTTCCGGTTCCTCAAGTTCGTTCGCGACGAACCGCTTCGCGACGAGCACCGTTCGGGCGTCCCCGTCCTCGATCTTCGACTGGGCACGCTCGAGCAACAGCGCGGCGGTGAAGACGTCGAACACGTAGTGGGCCAGGCGCTTGGCCGATAGCTGGGCGTACTCGCCGTCCTCGCCGGCGAGCGTCGTGAGTGCGGTCAGCAGCTCGTGATACTCGCTCTCGACGGTCTCGAGGGAGTCGGCGAGGGCCGGGTGAGAAACGCGCTCGAGTCGGTTCTCGATCGCCTCCCGCAGCGGTTCGTGGGCGTCCTCGCGCACGAGGGCCCGCAGGACGTCCAGCGAGAGGACGTTTTCGGTTCCCTCCCAGATCGGGAGCACCTGTGCGTCCCGGAGCATGCGGTTCGTGACGAACTCGTTCACGTAGCCGTTGCCGCCGTGGACCTCCATCCCGTAGGAGGCGGTGTCGACGGCCATCCGAGCGGTGCGCAGTTTCGCGATCGGGATCAGCAGTCGCATCAGCCGGTAGGCGTCGTCCGCTTCGTCGCCGTCCTGGTCGGCCCGCTCAGCGCGTTCGCGCTCCGAAAGCAACCGCGCGGCCTCGAGGACGTACGTCGTCGCGGCCTCGTGGTCGACCGCCATGTCGACCAGATCCGCCCGCATCAGCGGGTGCTGGTCGATCGGCTTCCCGAACGCCTCTCGGTTCGCGGCGTAGATCTTGCTCTCGAGCAGCACCCGACCCATAATCCCGCAGGACGCGGCGGCGTTCGACAGCCGCTCGAGGTTGAGCATCTCGGCCATCTGCCGGAACCCGCTTTTCTCCTCGCCGACGAGGATCGCCTTCGCGCCGGTGAACTTGACTTCGCCAGTCGGCACCGAGATCGTCCCCAGCTTGTCCTTCAGGCGGCGGTAGAGCTGGTCGTTGACTTCGTCGGGTGCGAGCGGTCCGTCCTCGAGCAGGTCGCCCTTCGTCACCGGATCGTCGAAGCGGTCGAGATTGGAATGGGGCACGAGAAACATCGAGAGCCCCGCGGTCCCCTCGGGCGCGTCCTCGGTCCGGGCCAGCGCCAGCGTTCCCTCGGCGTCGACGTTCGAGCAGAACCACTTCTCGCCGTACAGGCGCCAGCAGTCGGCGTCGTGGTCGTACTCGGCCCGCGTCTCGTTGGCCCCGACATCGCTCCCGCCCTGTTTCTCGGTGAGAAACATCGCGCCCTCGATCAGGTCGTCGTAGTCGCGGCTCGTCAGCGCCTCGAGGTAGGGTTCGAGCGACTCGTCGCCGAACTTCTCTAAGACGAGTGCCGCGCCGGCGGTCATCGCCACCGGGCAGTCGAAGCCGGGGTCGGCGTAGCACAACAGGTACTGCATCGCGAGGTTGTGCGACAGCGCCATCGGCTCCTCGCGGCCGGGTGGGGCCTCGAAGACGTCGGCGACGATCCCGGCCTCGTAGGCGAGACGTTCGTTCTCGAACTGTTCGGCCGGATACCGTACCCGGTTCTGGACCTCGCCGTGTTTGTCGTAGGGCTCGAGTTCGGGTCCGTGATCGTCAATATAGTCGGCGTTGTCGGCGATCATGTGACCGACGGTTTCGCCGAACGCCTCGAGGCGGGGTTCGGCCCACTCGAACGCCTCGTCGGTGTACGTTCGGCGGAGTTCGCGCTGCAGGGTCCGATCGAGTTCCCAGTAGTTGACGTTCCGGCCCTCCTCGTAGCGGCCGTAATCGATCCCGTCGTCCATACCCTGGTATTCGGTCCCAACTGCCAAAAAACGAAAGCTATCCAACCTGTCTTCCGTTGTCGAGCGTTGTTACGCTGTTGCAGCGTGATTCCACTCGGGGACGTGTTTCTTGAGTCGCGTGCGGGGGAAGACGTACACCCGCAGCGACTCGGGGACGACGCCGTTTGGCGCGACCGTCGCGTGGGGGTAGACAGCGCCGACGACGGGAACGTCGGGCGCGTAGTTCTCGTTCGTCGGGTAGTCGGCGACGGAGTCGCCCGTGGCCTGGATCCGGACCGCGTCGGCCCGCAGGTCCGAGACGTCGACGACCGTGAGTCGGTCGCCGGTCTCGCGGTCGACGACCGTATCGCCCGACCGGAGCGCGTGGCGGTCGCAGTAGGCCGGACCGGTCGCGTTCTCGTCGACGAACACCGTCTTGCCGCAGTCGTGGCAGCCGACGGCTCGCTCGCCGGGCGGGGGCGTTCGCCCCTCGTTGATCTCGATGGCGACGCGGCGGACGTGCTTGCAACGGACCCCGCGGAAGACGTGATCGGGACAGGTACAGCGACCGCCCTCGAGGTCGACGAGGTAGGTCTGATCGGTCGCGGACTCGACCTCGTAGAGGCCCTCGCCCAGCGCCCGCACCGACATCGGTTCGGTGCGGGCGCGGCGCGAGCGCTCCTCGAGGCCGTCGTCGGACGGTACTGGAAGCGGTGCTTTCGGTGACGCTGTTGTTTTCATAGGTGCGTCGGGAGTGATTCGCCGGCTGACGGCCGGCTCCGTGGTCGACTGGCTATTCGACGTCCCTAGGCGAGCCACCGAAATAACCGGACTGCTTGCCAGTGCTTGCCTATACTTTATATGAGCTGTCCAATCTCGGCCGGCTCGACGGCTTTGGCGACCACTCAGGGATCGAGGGGCGAAAGGGCAACAGTGCGGTGCTCGAGCGGCGCTTCGAAGCGCTTTTGGCCGGGCCGGGGAAACCGTCGGGTAATGCTCGAGCGCGAGCGGATCATCGAAATCGTCGTGGCCGTGACGTCCGTCTTCCTAATGCTCGGTGCCATGGTCGCCATCGGCGGCGAGTACGGGGGTGCGGACAGCGCTCTCTCCCCCGAGGGCGGCGAGATGCTCGTCGGCGTCATCATTGGCTTCATCTTCCTGCTAACCGCGGTCGGGATCGGTCTAGCGTACCTGCTGAACGATCCGACCGACGGCCTCGACGACGACGCGGACGCACAGAACGCAGCGTAGGCGGCGCCCGTTCCTGCCTCGAACCGCTCCCATAGCCGCTGGCGAACCGAGAACGGCGGCCCCGTAACTACTCGTCCTCGAGTTCGTCGACCCGTTGCTCGAGGGCTGTGATCCGTCGCTCGTAGCCGCGCTTTCTGTCGAGATACTCGTAGACACCGATGATCAGCAACAGCGGAATTCCAAGGAAAAACACCGTCAGTAATAGGACCACAAGCAACTCCGGACCACCGGGGACCTGGAGTATCACCGTCCCGTCACTACCGGCCGATCTCACATAAAACTGCGTTCGGACCGACGTGCTCGGCCGCAGATTCGCCGCTTTCCTTCTGTCCCGGCACCCGTACCGGTGGTGGGTGCTGGTTGCCAAACGGGCGGCTCGGGCGATCAATCCCCGGCCGCCGACTCCTCGCCTCCCTCGCGCCAGTCCTCGAGTTCGTCCTCGTCGGTCTGATCGATGCGTTTCTCGTAGTAGGCCATCGGGTGTGGAATGCGCTCGCAGAGGTCGTCCTTGTTCACGCAGTCGCCGTAGGACTGCATCGTCGCACAGGAAGGTGGCGAGTACTCCGTCGGCGACGTCTCGCCGCCGATATGGTCGGTCTGATAGCGGGTCATCTCCTCGCCGAACGAGGAGTTCACCCGGTAGAGTTCGACGATCTCGTCGGTCGACATCCCGATGCTCGTCAGGAAGGCGGTGATCGCAAAGCGGGAGTGGTGGGGCAAGTGTTCGCCTTTCTGGATATCGTCCAGCAGCGCCTTCATACACGGCGGGAACAGGTCGGGGACGACGGTGTCGATCTCGCGGGTGAGATCGAGTTCCGCCAGCACGTCGCGGATCTCGGCGGCCTCGGTCTCGAGGCTCGCCGCGATCGCGTCGGGCACCTGGAAGGGGAGCCCCCCCTCGATCCGCTCGCGGATGGCCTCCCGGAGCAGCGTGTGCAGTTCGTCCTCCTCAATCGGTACCTCGCCGCCCGAGAGCGCCCGGTTGACGAGCCGCCATCGGTCGTCGCGAAGCCCCGCCGCCAGCGGGAGGTAGCGGCCGATGCCGATCCGGTACCCGTCGTCCACCGGCTGGACGGCGTTTGCGAGGTCGAACTCCTCGAGCAGGTCGTCGAGGTCCAGCCCGGTCGAGCTGACGCTTTTGAGTTCGACAGTGTTCTCGAAGTCGTCCGTGAACCGCTCGAAGGCCGCCGTCGACTCGGCGCGGGCGTACTTGCGGGTCAGGATCCCTTCGTCGACCAGCGAGACGAGCACCCGGGCGACGGGATAGGAGAGCAGTTCCGTGCGGGGATCGCGATGTGGGTCGCCGATCTCGCCGTCCTCGACCGCGGTGCTCACGCGCTGGGTCGCCCGCTCGACGACCGCCCCGTCCTGTTCGACGATCGTCGCCAGGTCGACGGCCTCGGTCGCCACGGCCTCGCGGGCGGCCTCGAGAAACGGGTATCGGGCGTGCAGTCGCTCCATCGGTAACGTAGTGTTACTCGGGGAGGTTAAGCGCCCTGATTGTCCGGCCGCCTCGGCGCTCGGAGCCAAACAGATGTTACTGTCGGTAACATGCCCTTACCGATTTCGTGGGTCGGCCCTGCCTCGAGGGTCGATTTCAAGGGCGTTCGATGCGTCGGCACGCGTATGCCACGGGTCACTCGAGACGGCGTGTCGATCTACTACGAACACGACGAGGGGGAGGGAACGCCGGTCGTCTTCCTGCAGGGACTCGGTTACGGACGGTGGATGTGGCGCTGGCAACGGGAGGCCGTCGCCGACGACTACGGAGTCATCGCGCCCGACAACCGGGGAACGGGTCGCTCCGAGGCCGGGCTCCCGCCGCTCGTGGGCCGACTGCCGCAAAAGCTTCGTGCCCCACTGATCTTCAAGTTCGCCGGCTACTCGATCGGGGGGCTGGCCGCCGACCTCGAGGCGGTCCTCGACGATGTCGGTATCTACGACGCCCACATTGTCGGTTCGAGTTTGGGCGGGATGATCGCCCAGCGCTACGCCCTCGAGTACTCCCGGGCGAAGACGCTGACGCTTTGTTGTACGACCCACGGCGGGGTCGACGCGGTCCCGATTCCCGACGAGACACAGGAACAGATCTTCGACACCCCAGACGGCGCGAGCGAACGGGAGGTTATCCGTCACCGAATGCGGCCCGCGTTCAACGAGCGGTTCACCAACCGGAACCCGCACCTGATGGACCGCATCATCGAGTGGCGCCTCGAGCAGGACGCTGCCGCGCCAGCCCGGGAGGCCCAGGCCGCGGCCGCACTCGAGTTCGACGTCAGCGATCGACTGGAGCGAATCCGGGTGCCGACGCTGGTCATGCACGGGACGAACGACCGAGTCCTTCCTGTCGCGAACGGGAAGCTGCTCGGCGAGAAGATTCCGGACGCGCGCCTCGACCTCGTCGAGGGCGGCTCGCACTGCTTTTTCATCGAGGACTCGGAGCTGGTCAACCGGACGCTTCGCTCGTTCCTCGAGGATCACGAGTGAGTCGTCCCGCCGAACAGTTCCGGTATCAGTCGCCGGCGACCGTGCTGGAGGCGGCCGAGGGATCGGAGACGCGGATCCGGCCGTCGGTGCGAACGTCGACGTCGAAGCCGGCGTAGGAGAACCGAAGGCTGTGGGTTCGGTTACCAGCCGTTCGACGGGCGTGGGCACACAGCGAATCGATCGCGTCCGGATCGATGACGGCGTACAGCGGCTCGAGCTCGAGCGGATCGACGTCGGCAGCGGTCCCGACCGCGTCGAGGACGGCCTCGCTGGCGCTGTCACCGGCGGGATCGAACGTTGTCTCGTACCGTCTATCGCTGGGATCGCTGTTGGAGGGCATGCGCGCTCTTCCTACACGGAGGAAACTGGTAGGGACGGTGCTTACCATATCGAGCTTTTAAGTCACGACTCGAGTGAGATACAGTCGCACACGAAGGAGTGGATACCGAACGCGATCGACCGGAAATAACGGCGTCAGTCGCTCTGAATCCGCGGCGCCAGCATGTAGGTGACCTGTCCCTGCCCCTCGGCGAACCCGAAGTAGATCTTCACGGGGAACTCCTCGCCCAGATCGAGCGTGACCTCGGCGTCGCCGGGGATCGCTTTGTCCATATCCTTGAGGTAGTCGAGCGAGAACAGCGAGTGAGCCGGGCCGACCTGCAGGTCGATCAGATCCCCCTGCGTGAGCTCGAGGTGAACGTCGTCGGTGTCGCCCTCCGCGTCGACGTAGAAGTACTCCTCGCCCTCGTCGACGCCGAGCGCGATGTGATCGGAGACCATATCCGCGGCCTTCACCGAGCGATTGACGTCCTTCCCCTCGAGGACGACCCGTGCGGGGAGGTCGAGCTCCGGGATGTCCGGCTCCTGGCGGATCGAGTCGGGGTCGATCAGCGCCAGCGTGTACTCGAGCCCGTCGATCTGAATGTGGAGCTTGCGGGTTTCCTCGTCGAGCTCGAGCTGGATCAGCTGTCCGGAGTCGGCCATCCCGGCGATATCCTCGAGTCGGGAGAGATCGACGCCGATCAGTCCGCCGTCGGCCTCGTAGGACTCGAACGCCGTCGCTTCGAGCGAGAGGTCGACCATCCCGACGTTCGCGGGATCGACGGCCCGGATTTCGAGCCCCTCCTCCTCGAGATGGATCTTGCACTCGTCGACCAGCACGCTCACCGAATCGAGCGCGCTGGTGAGCGTTTCCGCGCTCACGATGGCCTTGAACATATGGCTCGAGGTACGGACGGTCGCCATAAAAATGCACTCTTTACGCGCGAGCGTGGCGCGGGCGCGAAGAAGATATAGCGGAGCGGATCCGGCAGCCGCTCCCGGACGAACCGAAAACTTCGACCGTCGGAAACGACGACCCGTCGAAGTATCACGTCGTTTGCCATAACAAGTTATCTGTGGGACCACGGGGCGGATCGCAGCCTCCTCGGAAACGACTTACAGCGGACAGTATCAGACGGGTCGACACCGGTCGTCTTTGCCTCGCGTGGCGGAACCCCGCTCGAGGTTTCGGGGCGCGTAGACGTCCGCCATCGGGTCAGCGCTCGGACTCGAGGCGGATCCGAACGGTCGTTCCCGGCACTCGCTCCGGGTCGCTCTCGATGGCCAGACTTCCGCCGTAGCGATCAACGAACGTTCGCACGAGGTACAGGCCCACACCGATCCCTTCCTCGTCCGTGGTGTAGCCGCGTTCGGTAGCCCGTCGGCGATCGGTTTCCGAGAGCCCCGGTCCGCCGTTGGAGACCGTCAACTCCGCCTTGCCGTCGGCTCCTCGAGAGACGTTTACGGCGATCTTCCCCTCCGCATCGCCGTGGACGACCACGTTCGTCAACACGTTTCGGACGACGACGTTGAGAAACCGGTCTGCCCGAACCGAAACCCTCCCATCGGGACGGTCGAAAGCCACCGTACAGTCCCCGTATCGGGCCTCGAGCCGATTGATCTCCTCTTCGACCACGGCCACGAGATCGATCGGGACGAGTTCGGTCTGTGGTTCCTCGAGGGACTCCACCATCGTCCCGACCGACTCGGTGAGTTCGACGATGTGTTCGCCCGCCGCCTCGATCCGGGAGACGATCCGCTTCGACTCGGGGTCTGTCGTCTCGAGCGCCGATACCCACCCCAGAACGACGGCGGCGTCGTTTCGTATCTCGTGGCGCACCAGCCAGTGTAACACCGCCAGCTCGCTTCGCTGGCGTTCGATCTCGGCCGTTCGACGTCGTCGTTCCACGGCGTAGGTGACCGTTCGATCGAGCAGCCGCGGCGTCACCCGGTCCTTCACGAGGTAGTCCTCCGCGCCCCGTTCGACGGCCTTTCGCCCGATCTCGGTGTCGTCGATTCCGGTCAAAACGACGATCGCCGTCCCGTCGACGGTCTCGAGAACGGAATCCAGCGTGTCGAGTCCCAGCGAATCGGGAAGGTTCAGGTCGAGCAACACCAGATCGAACGATTCGGCATCGTCCTCGAGTGCCGTTCGTGCGTCCTCAAGCGTTCGGACGGTCTCGACGGTCGTGACTGTTTCAGCCGCCGACTCGTCGGCCGTTACCGGTTCAGTTCCTCGCTCTCGGTACAGCATCGTCCGGTACAGCCGCGCCTGCAGGTCGTCGTCTTCGACGAGCAGTATTGTGTGAGAAGAAGACTGTTCAGCGAGCATTACGTTCACCAGGGAGTGGGATCCCAAAGCTTCTCTGGCCGAACCCGAATCAGGAAGCGTCCTCGTCGGATGGTGACATTTCCGTCTCGGGGTCGGCTCCCTCCTCGAGCAGTCGACGCCACGGCTCGCGGGCCTCCACCGCGGCCGCCCGGTCGGCCTCGATCCGATCCAGTTCCGCCCTCGCGCGGCGGTACGGCGCCGTCGATCGGACGGCCGATCCGAGGTGGGTCTCGACGAACTCGAGTCTGTGACGTCGCGCCCGAACCTCGCGGGCGATCGGCGCCTCGTCGGGGAGTCGGTCCAGCTCCTCGATCACCGTCCGCAGTTCGCGTTCGGTGATCGGCTTTCGAAGCAGTCGATCCGCCGGTAGCGAGACGTCCGCCGGCGTCACCTGCATCGACGTGAGGATGGCGATCGGCGTCTCCTGCCCGATTCGAGCGATCGACGACGCGATCTCGTCACCGTTCTTTCCCGGCATCGATCGATCGAGGACCGCGACATCGACGGACTCCTCGAGGCGCCGAAACGCCTCTCGGCCGTCGGTCGCCGTCACGATGTCGTAGTCGGTCGCAAGCCACAGCGCGTAGAGCTCGAGCAAGCGGGTGTCGTCGTCAGCCAGCAGCACGGTCGGCGCGCTGGCACCCGTTACGTGGGTCGCGTCCCACTCCGCCATCGACTCCAGAATCGTATACAGCTCCCGGCCCGCCCCGGTGAGTTCGTACTCGACGCGACGGGGTCGCTCCTGGACGACGTCACGCGAGACGACGCCGTGCTCACGGAGATCGTCGAGGTTGTCCGACAGCACCTTGCTCGAGATCCCCTCGAGTTCGCGCTTGCAGTCGCCGAAGCCGAGCCGTCCCTCCCTCGCCAGGGCGACGATCAGCCGTGGCTTCCACTTGGTTCCCAGTAGCGAGCCCGCAACCGACTGTGCCGGATTCGGCGTCCTCGTCATGATGGTCGTCTCCCGCTCCGGATACGGTCCGTACCGTCTCCGAAACGATAAATCGGACGCCCGCGACGGTGACAAGGGGATGGTAACCTTGAGGTAACCCACCGAGGACACCTTCGGCTTGCCGTCGGTAGTCGTTCCGAGACTTCCTCCCTTCGGTAATGACTGCGCATCCGATACGTTGTCCTCGGTGTGACGCACAGTCGGTCGCGGACGAGCGAATCGTCGAACACGACTGTGGGCACGTCGCCCCCATTGACGCGTTCGACGACGGCTGTGAGAAGTGCCGCCGTCGGGCCGACTCCGAGACGCTGACCGACCTGCAGACGGTCGAGCGTTGTCTGGACTGTGGCCACCGCTCGGCGCTGGTGCCCGACGAGGAGAGCATCGGTCCCCTGCCCGCGGTTTCCTTCCCGACGCTTCCGACCCCGGAGCAGAACCTCAGCTGGGTTCCGGCCCGGTTCGTCCCCGAATCACGGTTCAGGCGCGGCGTTCTCAGTACCGCACTCGTCGCGATGGTGCTCGTCGCCGGCATCGCCGGTGCCGTCTCCGTGACACCGATGCTCGAGACGGGACCGACCGACGAGGCGTCGGTCGACACGGACTGGGAGGAGTACGATTCGCTCGTGATCTTCAGAAACGACGACATCCAGCCGTGGTACAACCAGGAAGAGATGCGCGCGGTCGACGAGGTCTTCATCGAACGCGACGTGCCCGTCACACTCGGGATCATCCCCGACACGAACGGGAGCGCTGCCTTAACCGAAGACCCGGAGCTCTGTGAGTACCTGCAGTCGCTCGAGACCAACCACCCCGGACAGTTCGAGATGGCGATCCACGGGACCACCCACGAACCGGTGACCGACTTCTACGGCGCCAGCGAGTTCGGTGGCCTCCCCGAGACCGAGCAACGCGAGCGACTGGCCGAGGGTGAAGCGCTGCTCGCCGACTGCGTCGACTCGCCGTCGTCGACGTTCATCCCGCCGATGAACACGTACGATACGACGACCGTCGAGGTGCTCGCCGAGTCGAACTACACCGCCGTCTCGGGCGGCCAGTGGTTTACCGACGAGTACTACGACACCGACAACGAGACCTACTTCCGGGCGGGCGGACTCACCCACGTCCCCGAAACCCAGGCGTTCGAGAACTGGAGCGCCTACGAGGAGGCAGGCGAGGACGATGACGGCGACGTTCCGTTTCACGACCTCGAGACGCTGACGGACTCGTTCGATGCGAGCCACGACGAGAACGGCGTTCACGTCGTGATGCTCCACTACCAGTACTTCACCACCGACGACCGACTCGAGAAACTCGAGTCGCTGATCGAACACATGCAAAGCGAGGACGACGTCGGCTTCCTGACGGTCGAACAGTTCGCGGAGGGACTCGAGGACGGCTCGGTCGAGGAGACCGACGACGGCTGGCGCGTGCTCGAGCCGATCTCGGCGGTGAGCCGATGAGCGTCGAGCGGTCGTTCGGGAACGCTCTTCGCTTCGGGCGGACGATGGGACGCGGCCTCCGGGCCGTGAAGTGGCGTTCGGTCGCGCTGTTCCTCTCGGCGCTGGTGCCCTTCGGACTGCTGATAAACGTGATGAACGCGGGGACGCTGTACGCCATCGCCCTGTTGGGTGGACTCTTCGTGTCCTACCTGCTCTGGAGCTACTACGTCGTCGAGCGCAACCCCCGATACGAGTCCCTGTTCGGGATACGGGCGCTGGTCGTGGGCGGGGTTGGCTACCTCGCGACGATCGTCTGGCTGGGCTGGCTTACCCCCTCGCCGATCGCCATCGTTCACTTGGGCGCGGTCGTGTTGATCTTCGTGTACTACTGGTTTATCGCGTTCATCGCGTTCTTCCACGACCAGATCGGCCGCTCGAAGTACGTGCCCAGGCCGCCGTACCCGAACGTGACGGTCCTGATCCCCGCGTACAACGAGGAGGGGTACATCGGTCGGACGATTCAGGCGCTGCTCAACGCCGACTACCCGGCCGAACGGCTCGAGATCGTCGCGGTCGACGACGGATCGACCGACGGGACCCTCACCGAGGCGAGCGCGTTCGCCGCCGCCTCGGATCGGGTCTCGGTCGTCAGTAAGGCAAACGGCGGCAAGTACTCCGCGCTGAACTACGGGTTGCTGTTCGCAGACGGCGACGTCATCGTCACCGTCGACGCCGACAGCATCGTCGACCGCAACGCCCTGAAACTGATCGTCGCTCCCTTCGAGGCTAATCCGCGGATCGGCGCCGTCGCGAGCAACGTCACGATCTGGAACCGTAACTCGCTCATCACCCGCTGTCAACAGCTCGAGTACACGATCGGCGTCAACATCTACCGCCGGGCGCTCGATTACTTCGGGATCGTGATGGTCGTCCCCGGTTGTCTGGGCGCCTACCGCCGCGAGGTGCTCGAGGAGGTGTTCGCCTACGATCCCGACACCCTCACCGAGGACTTCGACGTCACGATGAAGGTGCTCCGGGCCGGCCACCGCGTCTCGGTCAGCGACGCTCGCGTCTACACGGAGGCGCCGGCGACCTGGCGAGACCTGTACCGTCAGCGCCTGCGCTGGTACCGCGGCAACTACATGACCGTCCTCAAACACTGGCCCGTCGTCACGGATTCGTCCTACGGCTACCTCAGCCGGATCGCGCTGCCGTTCCGACTCGTCGAGATGTTCTTTCTCCCGCTGGCGAGTTTCGTCATCCTCGCGTACATCGCCTGGCTCGTCCTCACGGGGTACGTGATGACGGTCCTCGCCGTGTTCGTCTTCTTTACGAGTATCGTCTTCCTGATCGCCGCTCTCGGCATTCAGATCGAGGGCGAGGACTGGCGGCTGCTCGTCTACGCCCCGTTGCTCGTTGTAGGTTACAAACAGTTCCACGACGCGCTCAACATCCGCTGTCTGCTGGACGTCCTGATCGACCGCGACCTCGCCTGGACGCGGGCGAACCGGATCGAACAGGACTCGGGTGAAGGGGGAGAGTCCGCACCGTCGGCCGACTGATCTTCCGGTTTCTCCTCGTCCCGTTCGTCTCGAGCCGTCGGTTCGAGCTCGAGAGCCCTCGAGGGCGACCCCCTTGTTTCGGATCGCTTTCAGCAGGTCTTTCCGCTTCTGTCCCCTACCCACGCTACGAACCAGCCGATCCGTCGCGAGACTCGTGTGTCGCCGTTGACCGGACCGGCGCGATCGAACCCATGACACGAAAAGATCACTACTACAACAAGGCGAAACAGGAGGGGTACCGCAGCCGAGCGGCCTACAAACTCAAGCAGCTCGACGATCTCGAGAACGTCATCTCCGGTGGCGACACCGTCGTCGACTTGGGGGCGGCTCCGGGCGGCTGGCTCGAGGTTGCCGCCGAACGGGTCGGCCCGCAGGGACGGGTCATCGGGGTCGACCTCCAGCGGATCAAGGACCTCGAGATGCCAGGGGGTACCGATCGCATCGAGACGATCCGCGGCGACATGACCGAGGACCGGACCCGAGACCGGGTCACCGACGCCGCGGGCGGCAGCGTCGACGTCGTCGTCTCCGACATGGCGCCCAACATGTCCGGCGAGTACTCCCTCGACCAGGCTCGGTCGCTACACCTCGCCCGTCAGGCGTTCGAGACGGCGCTCGACCTGCTCGACAGCGGCGGGAACTTCCTCGTCAAGGTGTTCGACGGCCCCGACGTCGACGCCCTCCGGGCCGACCTCGAAGATGAGTTCCAGTACGTCCGGGCGACGGCGCCCGACGCCTCCCGCGAGTCCTCTTCGGAGCTGTACTTCATCGCCAAGGGGCGGCTGACAGGGCCGGTCCGGGAGGGCGACGAACTCGAGGTCGAGATCGTCGACGTCGGCAGCGAGGGCGACGGGATCGCGTCGATCGAGGGATATCGGCTGTTCGTTCCGGAGACGGAGAAGGGCGACGTCGTCGAGGTCCGCGTCGACGACGTCAAACCGAACTTCGGGTTCGCCGAACGGATCGACCGGGACTGAGACTGTCGGTCAGAACTCACGGAGTCGATCGTTTTGCTAGGGCGTCCTCGTAGACGACGACCTCGAGTTCACGACCGGTTTCACGTAGTTCTGTCTAACAGTATAACTATTCTTGCTCGTAACTGATCCGAACCGTCGTAACTGACTCCTCGGCCGTGGCCACGTACAGCTCCTCGAGGTCGTCGAAGACCGCTGGCGGAAGCTCCGCCGCTTCTTCGGTGCGTTCGGCCTTCGCAACGGCGAGCTCGTCGTAGAGGTGGGCTGTCGCTTCGTGGAGTGCGCGCTGGACCGTCTCCGTCGCCGGCAGCTCGATGACTTCGTCTGATATATCGGATTCTTGCTCAGTCGTGGAGGGCGTCATGGAACAGGGTACATCACTCGGTCCCCATAAGCAATCTGGTTCTGTCTATTGGTAATTCCGTCTACTACTGCTCGTCGGACTCGAGTCGGCCCTGTCGATCGTCGATCTCGTCCAGGATATCGAGGGTCTTGCGGACCGAAGCGCGAATCGCGTCGCTGCGGTTGACGAACTTGCCGTCGTCGCCGACGTGATCGTCGAGGTCGTCGAGCAACTCCTGTGGGATTTCGACGCTAATCTTGGGCATGGACGATCGTTCGCAGGGCACTCCCTTAAGCCGTCGGCGCCCCACCCGGCTACTCGGGTGTCGGCGTGGCCTCGGGTTCGGGGTCGGGACTGCCGCCACCGCCGCCGCCGAAGAAGCGACCGCCGCCGGTGAGTACGTACAACACGGCGAGCCCGAGCATGTAGGTCAGTGCGATCGGGATCGCGACCAGCAACATCGTGAGGATTCCCTTCGGACTGAAGAACGCGGCTGCGGTGAAGATCCCGACGACGATGGGCCGCCAGCGCTTGAGCATCGTCCGGTAGTTGACGATACCGCCGATGTGGAACAGCGCCATCGTGACGATGATGTTAAAGAGGAAGCCGACGCCGAGCGTCGTGTAGATCACGAGCCACGAGAAGCTGTTGATCCGGTAGGAGACCTGCATGTTGTTCGTGACGGCGTCCGTGATCAGATACGAGATCACCGCGGGGGCGATCCAGTAGAACCCGATGAGTAGCCCCATTGCGAACCCGCCGATCATCGCGCCGCCCCAGAGGAGCATCACTCGTGGGTCGCCGCGGACGAGGCCGCGCTCTTTGGCGGCCGGCCAGCTCCAGTACAGAATCAGCGGAGCGACGGCGATGATCGCGAGGATCGTACTGACCTTCACCATGAAGATCAATACCTCGACAGGGTGGAGTGCGATGACCAGTCCCGCCTCGTTCAGGATCTCCGTGATCTCCGCCGTCGAGTCCGCGGCGGCGATCTCTTCTTCGCTCATATCCGTGACCTGGGCGAGGGCCGCGTCCGGTACGCGGTCGACGAACTGGGTGAGGACGACGCCGAACCCGCCCTGGTAGAGCGCGACGAACGTTCCGCCGAGCACGACCATGAACACGCCGACGATGTAGAACATCTTTGAGGTGAGGCTGTTGAAAATGAAGGCGAGGTCGTAGGCGTAGCCGCCGACGTCGTCCTCGGTCGTCTCCTCCTCGGTGAAGGCGTCGAGCATTCCTGCGGCGGTACTCGAGAACAGCCCCTCTTCTTCCCCCTCGTCCGCTGTGGCGGCGCGGGTGCCGGGAGCGCTGCCGGCACCCGCGCCGACGTTCGAGTCGGCGCCCGGACCGTCGTCGGACCGCTGCTGTTGTTGCTGTTGTTTCTGTAGCCCATCGTACCGATCGAGGATCGCCTGGGCCTTCTCCCGGTTGTCGTCGTACATCGCCTGCCGGGACTGGTCGAGGGCCTCGTCCTCCTCCATCTCGAGGAAGACCGTTGCAGGGACGTCCTCGATGTCGTCGGCCGCGAGCGTCTCGAAGTCGATATCCTCGGCGGTTTCGGCGGTCCGGATGTCGTCTTCCCGCGGATAGACGGGCGACTGCAGGACCTTCAGCGTGTAGCCGAGCAGGATGAGCCCGCCCACGGTGGTGGCGGCGATCGCGGCGATCGCCAGCAGACCGAGTACGCCGTAGTCGACGTACAGCTCCCAGAACCCGACCGTTCCGCCCTCGGGCTGGAGCCACGCCGGCAGGTTCGGATACACTTCCTGATTGACGAACGCGAACCCACCCTGCACGATGAACACGACTGCAGCGACGGCAGCGAGGGCGATAACGCCGAGGAACTGGAGGAGCCGCCGCTTCATCAGCCCGGTTCCGGTGTCGAGTTCGGCCGCACCTCGACGACGGATGTTGGTGACGACCTTCGCCAGTCCGAGGCTGAAGACGTACAGCGCGAACAGCGGCATCGCCCACATGATCAGCGTGAACGGGTCCGGCGGGGAGAACATCGCCCCGAAGACCGTGATGGCGACCGCCGCGTGGCGCCACTTGTCCCGGAACATCTCGTAGGGGACGATTTCCGTGTAGGAGAGTACACCCATGAACAGCGGCATCTGGGCCGCAAGGCCGAACGAAAGCGTCAGAAGCGCGATAAACTCGGTGAACTCGGTGATCCCCCAACTGGGGTTGACGCCGGCGTCGAACGCGACGGCACCGAGGAAGTCGAACGCGAACGGGAAGAAAATCGCGTAGGCATAGAAGACGCCGACCCAGAACAGCACGAACGACGCCATCGCGAAGCTGGCCATGTGGAGCCGCGAGATCGGGACCTTCGACCGGAAGCCGCGCTCGCGAAGCTTCTGACGGGAGAAGTACAGCAGCGCGGGGATCGCGACGATGATCCCGACCAGCATCCCGATCTTCGCCTGGAGAAGGATGACCTCGAACGGCGTTCGAGTAATGATCTCGGTCGCGTCGGCGACCACCTGGTTCATCTCCGAGGTCGCCGTTCGCTCGAGGAAGTCCCAGATCCAGACCCGCAGGGCGTAGAAAGATCCGAGGAAGCCGAGGACGAAGACGATAAACACCTTCTGGAGGTGCGTCTGGAGGCTCGAGAGCATCGCGCCGATCGTCTCCCGACCAGTGTTGATAGCGCGGGCCGTGTCCTCGTCGACGGCAGAACTCATTTACTGGTGGATTGTAGCTGACATCCGGTTATCAACCTTTCGTGTACGAAACGGGCGTCTCGCGAAACGACGGCCGCCTGTCTGCGGTTTCGGGTGGCCGTAAGAAAAGGCCTATAACTGGCGGGGTATCTATATCTCGATAGATGTCGGACGAGTCGGCGACCGATGGGGACGTCGAACCCCCCGAAGAGCCGCGGGACGAGCCCGAGGACGATGCCTCGAGCGACGCCGATGCGGAACCCGACACCGACGACGAGACGGAGCCTGACGTAGACGCCGATGCGGAACTCGACGCCGACGACGACGGTGCGCTCGAGCGGGCCGACGACGACGAGCCCGAACTCGAGACCGACGGCGAGGGGGTCGTCGGCGACCGACCGGAGGAGCCGGATACGACCTACCCCGACCCCGACGAGGACGTCGGCGGGATCTCGACCCCGCCGGACGACGAGGAGATGCCCCTGGCCGACCACATCGAGGAGATGGTGCTCCGGCTGGCGGTCGTCTTGCTCATCGGCGCGGCCGGGACCGCGATCGGGCTGCTGTGGGCGTCTCAGGCGATCGATCACATCTGGAACAACGTCTTTCCCTCTCAGTTCGAGCAGGTCCCTCCGCCGCATATTTACCACCCGCTCGAACTGTGGTTGACCCGGATCAAGCTCTCGGCGCTGCTGGGGATCATGGTCGCGCTGCCGATGTTCGTCTACCAGTGTTACCTGTTCATGAAGCCGGGGCTGTACCCCAACGAGCGCAAGTACTACCTCGCGGCCGTCCCGACCAGCGTCGTGCTCGCGGCGCTGGGGATGATCTTTTCGTACCTGCTGGTGTTGCCGATCCTCTTCCAGTACTTCACGTTCTACGCCGAGGGGAGTGCGGGGATCGCCTACGCGCTCGGAGACACGTTCAACCTGATCATCACGCTGACAGGCTTCCTCGCGATCGTCTTCCAGATCCCCCTGTTCATGATGCTCGCGATCATGATGGGCGTGACGACCCGGAGGTGGCTCGCGGACAAGCGGCTGTACTTCTGGGCCGGCTTCGCGGGACTGGCCTTCCTGTTTACCGTAGACCCGACGATGATGGCGCCCATCCTCGTCGCGATCACGATGATCCTGCTGTTCGAGGGAACGCTGCTACTCCTGAAGTGGACGGGCAGGTAGCCGGTCCCGTCTGATACGGTTTACTGTACGTCATTTCCGCCGCAACCCGACCCGAACCAGCGGTTGCGCCGGTAAATCGTTACAGCACCGTATGAATCCTCGCCGGTACCCTCGAGCCCCTGGCGCGACCGTTCCCAGTTCTCACCTGTTCTCCGATCTCATCGAGGAGTGGTTCGTCCGATTTCACTAGTTGCCGCTGAGAATCGTCGCTCGAGTACGAACTCCGCTCGCAGATATCTCCTTATACAGCTTGAGGTCGATTGGAGATCCGACGTTCGCCACTGGAAACGAGGGAAACTGGGCATATATAAACGGTTACAGTTATACAAGTTAGGAATGTGTGGGTGAAATGTGTATTTAGTCATGTCTGGAGGAAAACTTGCGAGATCGGGGACGATCGTCCGCTCGGGGTGATCGCTGGTGGCGCATAAGAAAGAGGGCCAGAAGGCCGATTGCTACGGTGACGAGGTTCGTGAACACATCATCGAGTTCGCCGAAAGCGGCGGCTACGAGGCGATTCCGGATGTGAAACGCGAGGAGTGGTTCACCCGATTTAAGTTCTGGGGGTTGTTCCACCAGCGCGACGGCCAGGAGTCGTACTTCATGATGCGGCTGACCAACGCCAGCGGCGTTCTCGAGCCCGGCCAGTTACGGGCGATCGGCGAGGTCGCCAGCGACTACGCGGCGGGTCCCGTCGAGAACCCCGAGTACGGCAACGGCTGGATCGATCTCACGACTCGACAGTCGGTCCAGCTCCGCTGGCTGAAACTCGAAGACGTCCCGGAGATCTGGGAGAAACTCGAGTCGGTCGGCGTCTCCTCCCGGTCGGCGGGCGGGAATACGATGCGTAACATCTCCGGAAGCGCCCTCCACGGCGAGGTCGAGGAGTACGTCGATTCCGGCCCGCTGCTCGAGCGGTTCCAGGATGAACTCCGCGGGGACGACGCGCTTGCGAACATGCCCCGGAAGTTCAACATCAGCGTGACGGGATCGAAGTCGGGCTGTGCACAGGACTCGCTCAACGACATCGGGTTTGAGCCGGCCCGCAGGGAGATCCAGGGGGAGTCCGTCAAGGGATTCAACGTCCGCGTCGGCGGCTGCCTCGGCGGTCGCCAGCCCCGCGCGGCGACCTCGCTCGACGTCTTCGTCCGCCCCGAGAACGCCTACGAGGTCGGTCGCGGTCTCGTCGAGCTCTACCACGAGCACGGCAACCGCCAGAACCGTTCGAAAAATCGCAGGCGCTTTTTCGTCGAAGACTGGGGCGAGGAACGGATCCGCGAGACACTCCAGACTCGGTACGTCGACGTCGAGCTCGAGACCGCGGGCGAGAGCTTCCGCGAAGAGTAGACCTACAACGCGGAAACCTGCCGACGCCGGCAAGCGCGATCACGTCGGCGTTCACGACCAGCGAGGCGAGGGCATGCACTACGTCGGACTAACGGTCCCGGTCGGCCGCATGCCCGCCGAGGACGCCCTCGAGCTCGCCGATCTCGCCGACGAGTACGGCTCCGGGGAGCTGCGGCTCACGCGCCGACAGAACCCCGTGATCGTCGACGTTCACGAGGACGTCCTCGAGGAACTGCTCGACGAGCCGCTGCTCTCCGAGTACCGCCCCGAGCCGAGTCCCTTCGAACGTGGCGCGATGGCCTGTACCGGTACCGAGTTCTGCTCGATCGCGCTGACCGAGACGAAAGCCCGAATGGCTCGGATGCTGCGCTGGCTCAACGGAAACGTCGACCTGCCCGACGACGTCGGGACGATCAAGATCCACTACTCGGGCTGTACCGCCGACTGCGGGCAGGCCATGACTGCCGACATCGGACTCCAGGGGATGCGCGCCCGCAAAAACGACGAGATGGTCGAGGCGTTCGACATCGGCGTCGGCGGTGGCGTCGGGGAGGAGCCGTCGTTCATCGAATGGGTTCAGCAACGGGTTCCCGCCGGCGAGGCCCCCGGCGCGATCAAGAACCTGCTCGAGGCGTTCACTGCCCACCGCGAGGCGGGACAGACGTTCCGCGAGTGGACCGAAGCGTCCGGAACCGAGACGCTGATCGAGTGCTGCGAGCCCGAGGAAACCGATTTCGAGGCACCGTACATGGCCGACGCCAAGCAGTCCTGGTATCCGTTCGCCGACTCTGACTCGCTAGCGGAGGCGACCGCGAAGAGTTCGATTGTCCCCTCCAACGACTGATCGGTACTGTTTTCGATTTCGTTTCGCGTCGCGCGGACTATCGATGATCGGTTGTTCGCCGGCGTGCGTACTCGAGCGCTTCCTCGAGGGTCCCCGGTCCGTCGTAGCGCGCGGAAAACAGCTGCATGAACTCCAGCGCAATCCGGTTACAGCGATCGAAGGTGAGCACGGTTCTGACCGGTTTCGTTTCGGAGGGCTCCAGTCCCGGGTAACTCGTCGCCGTGAGCGTGTAGCCGGGGTGGGAGTCGCCCTCGAGGGAGGCAGGGGCGACCTTCACCCGCAGGTCGTCGGACTCGTGGCGGTAGGTCAGGTACCGTAGCTCCCGGTCGCTGTTGGCCGTGGTATAGTTTCGCTCGGTTTCGATCCTCCACGGAGACGGTACGTCCTCGTCGTCCATCGGCAGTTGCTACCCGCCGAAAGGCTACGTCCGTGTCGACTTGTGCAAAATTTCCGCACGCTCGAATAGAAATGTGCCACATTTCGAGTTTCCAACCCCAAATCCGATTATACACTGGACGGGCGGCTAACAGACATCGAACTCAGTGGACGATCAGCGATCGCTCTCGCTCGCGAGTAGGGTGAGATAATCCTCGAGCAACCGCGGGAGGAGGAACCGTTCGCGGACGGTTTCCCGGCCCCGCTCTCCCAACCGATCCCGTAGTCCGTCGTCCTCGAGGAGCCGAACGAGTCGATCCGTCGTCGCCTCGGTGTCCTCGGGATCGACGAGGTAGCCGTTCTCGTCGTCCTCGACCTGGAGCGGGATGCCGCCGACGTTCGCACCGACGACCGGCGTCTCCTTCCACAGCGTCTCCGAGACGGTCAGCGCGAACCCCTCCCGGAGAGATTTCTGGACGCCGACGTCGGCGCTTCGCTGGAGGAGGTTGATTCCGACGTCCGGCAGGTTCGTCAGGAGGTGGATGTCCTCGTCGGTCTCGGTTTCGGCTTCGACCTCGCGGTAGACCTCAATCCCCTCGGGATCGTCATCGGGCATTCCGCCGGCCAGCACGAGCTGAGCGTCGGATACCGCCTCGCGGACGTCCCGGTAGGCCTCGACCACTCCAAGCGGGTCCTTCCAGGGGTCGAATCGCGACACCTGTACCAGCAGCGGTCGATCGACATCGAATGGATACTCGCTCGGATCGCTTCCCTCGAGACCGTCCGGAAGTTCCTCGAGCGGCCGATTCTTCTCGGTGAAGGGATCGATCGCGGGGTGGACGATCGCGGTCTCCTCGTTGGGGACAGCCTCGGCGTACGTCGGGTGGCTGACGATGGTTCGATCGATCGGTTCGAGCCAGGAACGGACGAAGTCGAGGTAGGCGTCGGCCGCCGTCGTCAGGTCGATGTGACAGCGCCAGAGCAGGCTCGTGTCGGGATACCGCTCGGCGAGAGTCGGAGCCATCCCGAGGGACTGCGGATCGTGGAGGACGATCGCGTCGTACCGCTCCTCGAGGGTCCTCGCGTTCTCGCGGGTGACGCGCCGGTAGGTGTCGCGCATCTCGTCGGTGAGCGTAGTGTGGTCACCCTGCAGCCCGTTGTGGATGGTCTTGGTGACGTCGTAGAACTCGTCGGGAGCGTCCATTACGTACCAGTCGACATCGACGCCGACGTCCCTCGAGAGGGGAACTAGCGCGTGCAGGATCTCGGCGACGCCGCCGCCCTCGGCGGTCGTGTTGATGTGAGCGATTCGTTTACCGTCGAGTTGGTCTGCCCGATCGCGGATATCGTTCCGTCGGCCGGAACCGAAGACGTCCTCGTAGGCCGACAGCCGTCGATCCGTCGTTTCTACGGAAAGCATTCGTCGTGCGGATAGTTCACACGTCCTGTCGGATCACTGTTTCTCACGTTTTCGGACGGATCCACTCGAGAGGGTCGATCAGTTGTGGCTTCGAGGCGTTACGACGACTCCGATGCGAACACGTCGTCCTCGACGTTTCCGTCGTCGACGTCAGCCTCCGTGGTGGGACTGACGCTTCCGGTTCGGTAGCCGTGCAGATCGAGGGTGACGTGGTCGAACCCGATCTCCGAGAGCTCCTCGCGGACGGTCTCGGCGAACTCGAGTTCGAGCGCGCGCTCGAGTTCGTCCGGCGCGACCTCGATCCGGGCGAGCCCGTCGTGGTCACGCACGCGGAACTGGTCGAACCCCCACTGGCGAAGCAGGGCTTCGGCGCGTTCGACGCGGCCGAGTCGTTCCTCGGTGACCTCGAGCCCCGTCGGGATGCGCGAGGAGAGACAGGCCATCGACGGTTTGTCGGCGACCGAAAGGCCGTAGCGGTCGGCGATCTCTCGGACCTCCGTCTTGTCGATCTCGTGGGCCAGAAGCGGCGAGTGGACCTCGAGCTCCTCGACGGCCTGCAGGCCGGGTCGGTGACCGGCACCCGGATCGTCGGCGTTGGTCCCGTCACAGACCGTTTCGATTTCGAACTCGCGGGCGGTCTCTATCATCTCCCCCAGCCGCATCGTCCGGCAGTGGTAACACCGGTCGTCGTCGTTCTCGACGAAGGCGTCGCTCTCGAGTTCGGAGAACTCGACGAGTTCGTGGTGGATGCCGATCTCGCTCGCGACCCGCTTTGCGTCCTCGAGTTCGGCCTCCGGCAACGTCTCGCTTCTGGCGGTGCAGGCGACCGCGTCCTCGCCGAGGGCGTCGTGAGCGAGCGCGGCCACGACGCTCGAGTCGACCCCGCCGGAGAACGCGATCAGTACCCCATCGCGGTCGGCGAGGTCGGCGCGTGCGGCCTCGAGTTTCGCCTCGAGCGTTGTCATGGCCCCTCGTTCGAACCGGACGGGCAAAAACGCGTTGTCGTTCCGACGGCTCATACGGATTGCTGTACCGATGTCCCGGCGCAACCGCCACACGGGTCGCGGTTACACCGGTACTGACTTCCAGTAAACCGTCTCAGTGGTCGCGGAGCGAGTCAGTCACGTTGCTCCTCGCTCGAGACCGCGAGGGCAGTCGCGAGCTCCGCTCGAGCGCTCCTGGGGACCTCGTCGCCGGCCATCCGTTCGTCGAACCATCGTCGACGCTCGAGAACGACGGCGTCCTCGGTCTCGCGGAGCCCGTCGAAGCGGTCCCAGGGCAGAAACCGAGTGGTGACGGTTCCCGACTCCTGGTACCGGAGCCCGCGTTCGCAGGCCTCGTACACTCGCGACCGTCGAACGCTTATCTGCAGGATGGCGATCGCCACGACTCCAGCGGTCAGGAGACTCGAGGGGAGTCCGTACAGCATCCCAACGAACGCGCCGATCGACCCGACGCCGAACAGAAGTGTGGCGGCGTGCATCAGTCGCCGCCTCCGCCGGTCGCGGGTCGCAACCCAGCGGGCCCTCGAGTCGCCCGCGGCACCCTCGGCGTAGACCCGGGTGCCGAGGATCCAGACGACAAGCCCGAGCGCCACCAGCCCGAGCAGCGAGAGCTGCGTCGATAGCGCGATGTCGGCACGCCCGACGTCCTCGAGGATCGTTGTGGCGACGGTCGGTACCAGCGGACCGACTATCGGCACCGCAAGCAGCCGTCGACGGCCCGCTGTGACCCACATGTCGGAACGGTCGGCGAGTGCAACGGCGACCGTCACCCACGCGAGACCGAAGACGAGAATCGATCCGATTCCGCCGATACCGATCGCGGTGCTCACGAGGAAGCCAAGCACTCCAGCGTAGGCGCCGGCCGTGACCGACGGCCAGTCGACTGCGTTCACACCTCGATCGTGACACCTTACTGCAATAAGTATTCTCTCGAGTTCTCGTCGCCCCTGGTCGTTCGTCGGGCTAGCCGTCCACTGCACGCCGGACGGTTAAGTTCGTGTTCGCGGTAGGTACCAGGAGAGCACTATGACCGTCTCCGAACGACTTCGACGACTGCGGTCGAGAAAGGGTTCCTCCGACGTTACCGGAGCGACGGCCGAGCAGTCACGAGCCGAGCACGCCGCGCGCGCGGCGGTCCGCGGGATCCAGGCGGGACTCGTCGCGACGCTGATCATGACCGCGTTCCGACTCCCGATCCTCCGTTCCCTGCCGCCGTCGGCGAACTTCTGGTCGACGTACGTCAGCGGCAACGACCCGGAGGATCACCCGGTCATCGGACTGATCCTCCACCTCGTGTACGGAATCCAGGGCGGAGTGATCTTCGGCGCACTGTTCGCCCTGTTCGACGCCGACCGCTCGATCGAACCCGAACAGCGCGGCCTCGTCTGGGGTTCGGTGTTCGGAATGGGGCTGTCGGCCTTCGGCTCCCAGATCATGCTCAAGGAGTTGCTCGACATCCGCCTCGACTCCGACGAGCTCGCGCTGTTCCACGCTGCCCACCTCGTCTACGGAATCTCGCTGGGCGCCTGGGTCGGCTCGCGGACGGAGGGTGTCGATGATCCCGAGGAGGAGTACGAGTACGACGACGGGAACTGATCTCCCACTGTTGCTACTCCGGATGCCCGGCTTAACAAGGATTCGCAGCCGTATTACGGCTCTCGGGTCCGAAACATAACAACCAGTATAGCCGTCGACGACCCAGCGGCGGTATGGAGCTGGGCCTCGTCGCCGGCGTCGTTCTGATCGGCTTCGTCCACGGCGTGTTGCCGGACCACGGCTGGCCGATCGCAGCGACGTACGCGCTGAACCGAAACCGACGCTGGCTCGCCGGACTGGTGGCGGCGTCGATCCTCGGCGTCGGCCACCTGATCAGCAGCGTCGCGCTCGTGCTCGCGTACTTCTGGTTCAGCACGTTCGCCGAGTTCGCCGAAGGGCCGTGGCTCCGGTACGTCGCCGGAACCCTGCTGATTCTGCTCGGTATCCACGAGTACCGCCACGGCGGGCACGGAGTACACGAACACGGCGATCACGAACACAGCGGGGGCCACAGCCACGAACACGACGGCGAGTGCGACGAAGGACACGGTACCAAACGTGACCACGACGCGGATCACAGCCACCACACCAACGGCGGCGTCGACACCCTCGAGTCGGGACACCACACTCACCACGACGCCCACGATCACGAAACCGATCGCAGCCCCCTCGAGCGAATCCGCGCAGCGCTTCCCGGCGGTGGCGGCCACCAGCACCTGAGCGAGGAACACGCCGAACGGGGGCTGGTCGCGCTGGGAACGACCGCACTCTTGCTCGGTTTCGCCCACGAGGAGCCCATCCAGATCCTGGCGATCTGCGTCGGCACCGAGGCCTGTCTCGAGCTCATGCTCGTCTACTCGCTGGCCGTCATCGTCGCCATCATCGTCCCGACGCTACTGTTGATCGCGGGCTACGAACACTACCGTGAGCGGATCGAGCGGCTCACGCCGTACTTACCGACGATCACCGCCGTCGTCCTGGTCGGCATGGGACTGGCGTTTATCGCCGGGGTCCTCTAATCGATCGTCGCAGCCAACTGTTCGACGTCGGACTCGAGCCGGCTCGCGTACTCGAGGCGCAGCTCGCGGGCGTCGCTTTTCGTCACGTACTGTCGTCCGCCGATCTGGGTCGCGATCGGATGGTAGTCGGCGACGGAAAAGCCCATCCGATCGAGGTAGTTCACGACGGGGGTCGACTCGAGACCCTTTCGGATCGCCGCGCCGGCGAGATCGAAGACAGTGTCGTAATCGGGGAGTTGAACCCCCTCGCCGGTGACGTAGCCGGTCGCGTCGTCACGACCGCCGTCGCCGATCTCGACGTTCGTCTCGTGGATCGTCTCCATCACTGCGTACAGCTCGTCGGCGAGTCGCAGCAGTTGACTCGGAAGCGCCGCGTCGGGCGAGCGCCACTCGACGGTCGGCATCTCGTCGCGCAGTCGAACGGGCGTCCAGACGACGTCGTCCGCGGAGAAGCTTTCGGCAATCGCGTCCCCGTCGACGCCAGCCGCGAGCGCTTCCTCCTCGAACTCCTCGAAACACCGCTCGAGTCGGCGCGACCACTCGCCGACGCTCTCGACGTAGTTCCAGAGCTGGCCGTGTCGCGGAAACTCGGCGTACGCCTCCTTTCGATAGCAGTGGGCTCGCGCGCTGTTCGCGATGCGTTCGCCCTGATAGTACGGCGAGGAACTGACGAGCGCGAGCGCCGGATCGAGCGCGATGAGCGCGTTGAGCTGGTCGGTTACGTTTCGCTTCTCGAAGTGGAGGTGCGTCCCGGCACAGTAGCTCGCGTACTCGAAGTTCGATCCGAGGACCTCCCGCTGAATCCGCCCGCGCTCGCCGGGCCGGCGCTCGATCCCGTCGCAGTTGATGGGGGTTCCCAGCGGAACGAGACCTTTGCCGATTCGGTCGGCCTCCGCGAGCACTCCCTCGAGCTGTTCGACGAACGTCGTCCGAAGCTCCGCTATCGACCCGCAGGGAGGAGTCTTCAGTTCGAACAGCGGTTCGACGAACTCCCGTTCGGTGTACTCGGAGACGTCCGCGAGCGATTCCGGCGGGGTGAGCTCGCCGTCGTCGTCGATCACCCAGTACTCGACTTCGAGACTCGTGTTCATTCTCAGTTGAGACGGAGATGGCTGCTCGCTTCGTGCGGTCGGAACGTCTTCGATACGGACTCTCCTTCGTCGGAACGATGGTGCATTTCGCGGAAGCAGTCGTGCCTGCACCAGCCTGCCGTATACCTGACAACCATACGGAGGGGCTTGCCGATCCTCGTGGAAGCGCCGGCTATGGCTGCGATGTTCATGGACCGTGACGTAGCCGACCTGACGACACCGTCCGTCCGGAGCTGAGCGATCCGCGAGGCGCCTCGTGCGGGGGAAGCGACGGCGTCAGCGAGCTCACGGTACCTGCAGTTTCGTCGTTCCCACACGCGCTGCTGGTATTTGAGGCCGACTTCGACGGGTCGTTCCGACTACGCGGCCTTCGACGTCGAACTGTCCGGGGAGTCCGAGGACCCATCCTTTCGGAGCAGCCCGACGACACCCTGTGCGATCATCCCGATGACGACCCACTTCCAGGCGAGAACGGCGACGCCGAGCATCAGCCCCGCTCGAACGTAGTTTCCGCGGTCGACCGCCCGCTTGGCGCTCTTGAGTATCGAGACGACAGCGAGCGACCGCGTTGCGGTCGAGCCGAAGAGCTTCTTCAGTACCATAGCACCACTTACGGAGTGAGGAGAATAACGAGTGACCCGGAACGCGCAAGCTTCGAGCTATCGCGTTCAGGTCGCCGTAGACCGTACCGCGCCGGATCACTCGCGTCTCCGCCCCGGGGCACGATAGCCGTGCCCGCTGTTATCATCTTGGACGCTTCTCGGACGGGAGGCTTTTTCTCACTCCGCTCTGATACGCCGCTCGAGAACGATGGACCTCGAGTCGATCCCGGGCGTCGGCGAAAAGACTGCCCGGTCGCTGTCGGCCCTCGACGATCCCGAGCGAGCGCTGCGAACGGGCGACGTCGCGGCGATCGCGGCTGCACCCGGTATCTCGCAGGGCCGGGCCGCCCGCATCGCGCGCGGGGCGATCCGCCACGAGCACGACGATCCGGGTGCGTTCCTCGCGACCGATCGGGCGCGCGAAGTCTACCGGAGCGTGCTCGGACTGCTCAAGGAGCGGACCGTGACCGACTACGCCGCCCAGCGCCTCGAGACGCTGTATCCGAGCGCTCGCCGCTCGCGGATCGAGGAGGTCCAGGCCTTCGCCGAGGGGGCGATCGAGCGCAACCCCGACCCCGAGGTGCTCGAGGCTCTCGAGGGCGTCGAACCGCTTCGCGAGTCCGGCGACGTCCGGGTGCGCGAGCGCTGTCTGGCGACGACCGACGCGGAACGCTACACCGAGGCCAAGGAGGCGATCCCGGAGCTGCCGGTCGAGATCGTCGAGGATGCACAGGGACTGGCCGAACTCGCCCGCGGCTACGCGACGGTGATCGCGATCGACGAGTCCTTCGCCGGTATCGCCGTCGAGGGCGACGTCCGCGTCGAGCCGAACGCGCTCGAGAATCCCGCCGAGATCGTTCCCGAGCGGTCGCTGGCGTTTTTCGCGCGCAACCGAAACCGACTCCGGGCTGCCATCGACGTCGACCGTACCGTCGGTCTCGGATCGGAGTGCGATCTCGACGCGCTCGAGGAGGGGCTCTCCCGGCTCGACGAAGACGGGACGGTCGCGGGCGACGCGGAACTGGACCGGCTGACGGCGGCCGCCGCCGACATCGATGCCGCAACGGGAACGGCCGAAAACGTCGCCAACGACCACCTTCGGGAGGCGATTCGCGAACAGGACGTCACCATCGAGGGGTCGGATCTGCTCTCGCTGGTCGAACGCGGGGCAGGCGTCGACTCGCTGCTGTCCCGGGAGCTGGCGGACGAACACGCCGCAGCCGTCGAGGCCGCCCGCGAGCACGTGATCGACGCGCTCGCCCTCGAGTCCGGAGAGGACGAGCTGGCCCGCCGAATCTTCACCGACGAGCCGACGTTTCCGGTCAAACGGGACGAGGACGCGCTCGGTCGGCTTCGAACCGAGCTGACGACGGCCAAGGAGCGGCGTGCGAACCGCCTCAAACGGGAGCTCGCAGCCGACCTCGCCGACCAGCGCGAGGATTCGCGCCGACTCGTCCGCGATGCCCTCGAGCTCGACGTCGAGCTCGCAATCGCCCGCTTTGCCGGCGAGTTCGAGTGTACGATGCCGTCGGTCGTCGACGAGGAGGTCGGGTTCGCCATCGAAGGGGGACGCTCTCCGCTGCTCGACGAACCGGTCGAGGCGATCGACCCCGTCGACTACGAGGTCTCCGGCGTCGCTCTGCTCTCGGGCGTCAACAGCGGCGGAAAGACGTCGACGCTGGACCTCGTGGCGAGCGTCGTCGTGCTCGCACACATGGGGCTGCCGGTTCCGGCGGAGAACGCACGCGTCCAGCGGTTCGACGACCTCCATTACCACGCCAAGACCCAGGGGACGCTCGACGCCGGCGCGTTCGAGTCGACGGTCCGGGAGTTCGCGGAGCTGGCCCAGAGCGGCGAGGGCTCGCTCGTGCTCGTCGACGAACTCGAGAGCATCACCGAGCCCGGCGCCAGCGCGAAGATCATCGCCGGCATCCTCGAGGCGCTCTCGGAAAACGGTGCGACCGCGGTGTTCGTCTCCCACCTCGCGGATGAGATTCGGGAGATGGCCGGCTTCGACGTGACCGTCGACGGCATCGAGGCGGTCGGACTGGTCGACGGGGAACTCGAGGTGAACCGCTCGCCGGTGAAGAACCGACTGGCTCGCTCGACGCCGGAGTTGATCGTAGAGAAACTCGCCGAGGAATCGACGGAGACCCGTCCACAGTCCGACGGCGGGGCGTCGGCTCGGTCGGGATCGTTCTACGCGGACCTTCTGGAAAAGTTCGATTAATGTATTAGTACCCAATATGAAAATTAAGGAATAAATGAATTTCGGGCCACGAGACGCTGTTAACCGGGAGATAATAAGGTGGACCGGATCCACCCTTCGAAGCGAAACGGCTGGTTCGGATCGATCTCGGTCTGCGATAAACGAACACCTCGACACTACAACATGGAACGGAGCGCGCGGACCTCTCAGCACGACGAAACTGAATCGAACGACGAATCCACCGGCATGAACACGCTACTGATCGGGATCGACGCCGGGAGCCTCTCGGTCTTTGACGACCTCGACGCGGATACGGAGATCCCGACGATCCACCGGCTCTGCACGGAGGGGACGAGCGCACCGCTCGAGTCACAGATTCCGCCGTGGACGCCGAGCGCCTGGCCCTCGATGTACACGGGTGCGAACCCGGGTAAACACGGCGCGTTCGGTTTCGTCGGCTACGACGGCTACGACTGGCACGTCACCAGCACCGACGACGTCAACGAACACACCGTCTGGTCGCTGCTCGACCGCCACGGCTACTCGAGCGTCGTCGTCAACGCACCGATCACCCACCCGCCAGAGGAGTTCGACGGTGCCCTGCTCCCCGGGTTTATCGGTCCAGAGGATCCGGACTGTCATCCCGACGGTCTCCTCGAGGAGGTTCGCGACGCGATCGGCGACTACCGCGTGTACCCGTCGTACTCCCGGGACGACGACACGCTTCCCGACTCCGAGAAGATGACGGAGTACCGAAACCTGATCCGGATGCGCGGCGCGGCGTTTCGGTACCTAGTCGAGGAGTACGACCCCGACTTCGGGTTTGTCCAGTTCCAGAAGACGGACACGGTCTTCCACGAGTTCTTCGGCGACGAGGAGAAGGTCCGATCGGTCTACGAGACGACCGACAATGAGATCGCCGCGATCCTGGAACGGTTCGGCCCCGATCACGTGTTCGTCGCCAGCGACCATGGAATGGGCGAGTACGACGGCTACGAGTTCCGTGTCAACGAGTTCCTTCAGGATCGCGGCTACGTCGAGACGACGACGAGCGGGAAGGGGATGCCCTCGTGGACGCCGATGCGTCGCAAGCTCCGGGAGGGTGAGGAGTCCGAAACCTGGGAGCCGAGCGTCACCGAGCGTGCCGCGGCGGTCGCCGCCGAGCGGTTCGGGATCACGGCTCGCGACGTCGGTGTCGTCCTGGAGCGCGTCGGTCTGGCCGAGACCGTCAAGAAGTTCGCCCCGGGCGGGGTCGCACGGACCGCGAACGAACAGGTCGACTTCGAGAACTCGCAGGCCTACGTTCGGGCCCGTACCGAACTCGGCGTCCGGATCAACCTCGAGGGGCGCGACCCCGAAGGTGTCGTCTCGCCGGACGACTACGAGCGAGTCCGCGAGGAGCTTATCCGCGAACTCGAGGACGTCGAGACGCCGGACGGCGACCCGATTTTCGAGACCGTCGCGCCGCGGGAGCGGTACTTCCACGGCGAGTACGCCGAGGATGCGGTCGACATCGTCACCGTTCCCGCCGACTTCGATCACGCCATCTCCGAACAGCTCGGCGAGGACTACTTCGGTCCGGCCGAGCCCTGGAACCACAAACTCGACGGGGTGTTCGCGGCTGCGGGCGAGGGCGTCGACGAGGACAAAACGCTCGAGCGTGCCCACCTGTTCGACGTTGCACCGACGATTATGGCCTCGTTCGGCCTCCCCTACAGCGACCGGATGGACGGGAGCGTGATTCCGGTCGTCGAACCGACCGAGGCGACGTCGTACCCCGCCTACGACGACGAGGCGGGATCGACTCAGTCCGAAGTCGACGAGGAAGTGACGGACCGACTGGCTGATCTCGGCTACATGAACTGACTGACGCTCGGGCCTACCGAATTCGGACGAGATAGAGACAGGGCGTGGTTCTCGAGTGGGCGAGTCGGCCCGAGAGAGCCGTTCCCGGTCCGACTTCCGGCCGATCGATCGTGGTTCGAGCGCCTACACCGAATCGGACGTTGCGGCCGTGATCGCATCGGTAAGCGTGATGACCGTCAAGTCACGTTCCTCGACCCACTCGAGCATCTCGCGGATCCCGTCCTCGTCGACCTCGTCTTTGAACGTGTGGGCGCCCACGATACCGATGGCATCCTGTGCGGCGACTTCGTCGAGCTGTTCCTGGATGTCGAGGGGATCGGTGAACTCGATGAAGTAGTCCCGGTGGGTGTCGAACGGATCGAACTCCTCGCGGTCGTTGAGCATCGATCCCGGGTTGACGTTCGCGATGCCGTCGTAGTACTCGCTTGCGAACTCGATCGTCCACTCGTCGCAGACGTCGTACGGGGCCAGCAGCGTATCGACCTCGAACCCCCACTCCTCGAGTTGCGCCTTCGAATCACCGAGAAACTCGTGCATGAGTTCTTCGGGGTAGCGCTCGACGGTTTCGCCGGCGGCGAAGGACTCCCCGATGGGCTCATCGAACTCGAGGTAGCCGCCGATCTCGTCGCTATCGGAGGCGACGACGGTTCGAACGACCGAGTTCTCCCCGTCGGTGATCTCGATGTCGTACTCCAGGTGGAAGCCGTGGTTTCGTTCCTCAGGGTAGACACGCGTGTCATCGGGCTCGACGTCTTCGACGAGTTCGAACTCGCCGAGGGCAGTGTGTGCGGTCGTATGCGAGTTGATCTCCCAGCCGGCCTCGGCGAGCTCCTCGAGGTGCTCGACGTCCATCCAGTCGTTGTCGTTGAAATCCTCGCGGCCGACCCACTCGGTGACGATACCCGCACTCGCAGGTGCGTCGAACTCCTGGTGGACCGGAAACGCCTGCTCGTAGTCCTCCATCGGCCCGTCGTCGTAGGTGAACACCACAGCTCCGCCGTCGATATCCGGAACGTCCTCCGTTTCCTCCTCCTGCTCATCCGTATCGTCCCTCTCGTCGGACTGGGTTGCGTCGTCTCCGTTCGAACCGTTCCCGTCGTCCTCGTCCGAGCCATCATCCTCGTCTCCGGCGAGACTATCGAGACAGCCCGCAGTCGCTCCGAGCGTGCCGGCACCGATAGTGCCGAGGAGCACTCGGCGTGTTGCCTTCTCGTTCATCGATAACAGTTGATAGTTCTACCCACCTATTTATCTCTCGGTTAACTGTAATCTTTGATCGCTCGGTAAAAATCGTTCGAGACGCTCCGACAGCGTGAGGAACGCTGATGCTACTCGAGCCCGCTACCGGTCGTTCTCGTACGGTAACTGACCTGATCTTAATGCGGTTATAATAAGGCCATCCCGACACAGAGCTTCGAACACTGTGGGTGCCACCGGACTACTAGCTGTGAGAGCCGTCCGACGGCGTCGTTCTCGGGGGAACCTATGAACCGAATCCTCCCTGATGATCTCTCCGTCGGTACTGCTAACGTAGTTGCTCTCCTCGTGGGATTCGTCACGATACCGGTTCTGTTCCGACTGCTCGGTCCGGCCGGGTTCGGCGACTACGCGTTTCTGTTATCGGTGTTTGCGATCTACATGACCTTCGTCAGTTCTTGGATCACAGACGGGGTCCGAACGTTCCTGGCGGAGGACCAGCCGACATCCGACTGGGAGCCGTACGTGATCGGGTACTATCTCCGACTCGCGGTATTATCCGCGCTTACTGGCGCCTTCGTCCTGTTTCTGGGCTCTCGGAACGGATTCGTTGCGACGCTGTTCGGTGAGGAGTACACGACCTACTTCTACGGTCTGGCACTGTTGGTGATCTCCGTCCAGTTCCAGTCGTACTCTCGAAAGACGCTTCTGGGACTCGGCCTCGAGCGACACTCCGGCTCCCTTAGCGTCCTCAACAACGTCGTGTTCGTCGTAGTTGCGGTTCCACTCGTCTACCTCGGCTTCGGCGTTGCGGGCGCTCTGGCCGGCTATGCGGTTTCGAGCATCGTTTGCGGTATCGTCGGTCTGGCCCTGATTCACGGCCGCGTATCGCTTTCGAGCGTGTTTCGAATACCGCCACGGGAGTTTCCACGCAAAAAGATGCTCACGTCCGCCTCGACGAGCGTCGCGCTTCTCTTCTTGCTCGCCTCGCTCTACCACATCGATATCGTGATGCTTCAGCAGTTCCGCGAGAGTTCGGCGGTCGGCAACTACCGAGCGGCGCTGTTTATGGCCGAGCTCCTCTGGTTCGTCCCGATTGCTCTCCAGACTGTGCATGTCGTTCCGACGTCCGAGCTATGGTCTCGAAACCGGCTCGACGAGATTACTGCTCTCGCGTCGAAGACGACCCGCTATACGCTCTTGCTGACTGCGGCCGTAGCGGTCGTAATCGCGTCACTGGCCGATGTCGTAGTCCCGATTTACTTCGGTCCCGATGCCACGCCGGCGATCGGTCCGGCGCTGTTGCTGTTGCCCGGTGCGCTCGGATTCGCTCTCGCGCGACCTGTCCTCGCGATTTCGCAGAGCGGGGGATCCCTCCGGTATCCAGTTCTTGCGACCGCCGGCGCCGCGGGGATCAACGTCGCCCTCAACTACCTGCTGATTCCGCGGTACGGAATGCACGGTGCGGCGTTCGCGACCACTATCGGCTACGGATCGATGTTCGCCTTTCACTGGTTTTCGGCACAGCAGATTGGCTTCGATCCACTCGCCGACGCACGACTCGGCCGAGTAGCGGCGACGACAGCTTTCGCTGCAGTGCCGACGTTTGCCCTTGCGACGGTAGTCACAAACCCGTGGCTTGCGCTGCTTCTCGTCCCTCCGTTCGGACTTCTCGTCCACCTCGTCTTCGCCGTCCTTACCGGCGCGATAGAACCCGCAGAGCCGTTCGGGGTTCTCGCCGAGCTTCCGTCACCGGTAGGTTCCCGGGCCGAACCTATCCGCGAGCGCCTCGAGGGCGTCAACGGCGACCTGACCGTTGTGGGCTGGTTCCAGAGCATGCTGTTTCTGGCCGGCGTGACGCTTCTGTTGTCGGGGGTTCTCCTCGCGACGTTCGGACCGGATACGGGGGTTCCGATCTTTGGGTAGGAGCCGTCCGCCCCAGCGGAAGCCGATCCTGTCGGAAACCGGACCGGAACGGTGGTCGCCCGCTCTCGTTCTGCTCGAAACGCGGTTATTCCGTCGATAATAAAGCGCCGGTGGGCCCGTGTCGAACGAAATGGCACTGGTTAGCGTCATTATTCCGACGTACAACCGGGAGGAGACCGTTTCGAGAGCGATCGATAGCGTCCTCGAACAGACGCACGAGGACCTCGAGGTCCTCGTGGTCGACGACGGATCGACCGACGACACCGCTGCGGTTCTCGAATCCTACGACGACGACCGGGTGCGGCCGATCTACCACGAGACGAATCAGGGCGCGAACGTCGCGCGGAACACGGGCATCGAACGTTCACGGGGGAAGTACGTCGCTTTCCTCGACTCCGACGACGAGTGGCGTCCGGAGAAACTCGAGGCGCAACTCGACGTTCTCGAGGAGCGCTCCGAGGAGTGGGTCGCGGCTTACTGCGGTTTCGCGTTCGAACTCACCAGCACCTCCGATAGGTTTCGCGGTCTGGCCGCCAGCGTCCTCTCCCGAGCGGACGACCGGCCGCGAATGGAGGGAGGGGAAGAACTCATCGGCGAGATACTCGCCGACAACGTTCACACGGGCGCCGGCTCGACGCTGATCGTACGAACCGACGTCGCGAGGGAAGTCGGCGGATTCGACGAGACGCTCGACCGGTTCCAGGACCCCGAGTTCGTCCTGCGGATCCTCGAGGTCGGAAAGCTCGCCTACGTCGACGAACCGCTCGTCGTCCGCGAGGAGACGGGGACGCCGCCTGCGGACACAATCAGACAGGCCGACGAACAGTACCTGTCGCTGTACGCCGACGAGGTCGATCGGTTCGAGGCCGAGGGGTACGAGATCCGCTCGAGTCATGACCTCGTGCTCGCAAAGAGCTACTTCAGCGAGGGACGTCCCGCTCGTGGCTGCTGGCACCTCCTCCGCGCCGGGCCCGAACTCCGTCACCTGCCGGGTGTCCTCTGGTCGGCCGTCTCCGGGGCCCGACGGCGCCCGTTCCCGTTTCTCGCTACCGGTTTCATCCTTGCCATCGCATTGATCGGCGGGTGGATCGGAGTTCGTTCCTGAAGACGAACGCACCCCCGTCGTCTCGACGACTCGACGGGACAGTCCCTCGATCTCTGCCTTGCTGGTGACCTGCTCGAGACGGCGATCAGTTCACCGTTCGTACACTTCCAGGACCTGTCCAGACCCAGCTGTGAAGGCATACTGGCTGTGGCCA
Organism: Natronococcus sp. A-GB1; assembly: GCF_029688845.1. Lineage (GTDB taxonomy): Archaea > Halobacteriota > Halobacteria > Halobacteriales > Natrialbaceae > Natronococcus. Next base: position 284,401 of record NZ_JARUKW010000002.1, read on the forward strand.
CCGGTAAGTTCGGTCACCCGCAGCGTGCCAACCGACGTCGATCCAATCGTATGCGAGAGAGTACCCTCAGTGTCGGAGATACAATAGAGTGAAGAGAGAAAAAGCGGTAGTCGTCGTCGCCGATCAGTGGCCTTCGCGGCGCATCTTCCAGAGGTCGTCGAAGTCGATGACCTCGACGTCGGACTCGTTGATGTACTCGAGCAGTTCCTCGTACTCGTCCACGTCCATCGTGTTGTCCAGATCGAAGGCGTGGAAGTTCAGGACCGTACACTGATTGTGTTCGACCGCGGCGTCGATACAGTCCATCGCGATATCGAGATCGTGGCCGATCGTCCGGGGCATCACCAACGGATCGAAGCCGTGGACACCAGTGAGATTCGGGCTACCGGACTGGTTGAACCCGCCCGCGTAGTAGTAGTTCGAGGCGATGTCGAGCACCCGATCGTCGAAGTCGTTGTGCGGGAAGACGAGGTAGTGACCGCCCTCGAGTTCGTTGTTGACGGCCCAGTTCTTGTCCGTGTTTATCGCGTCGTCGAGTTCCTCGTCGTCGAGGTCGGTCCATTCGGTGTGGGTTCCGTGGGCGACGATCTGATCGCCGGCTTCCTGGCGCTCGAGGAGCTGATCGATCGTCATGACCTCGTCGCGCTGGTCTCTGGTCCATTGACGGACGACCGCCTGGACGGCGTTGACGTCGTACTCGTCGTGCAGATCGCCGGCCGGCTCGTAGAAGTCCTCGAACCCGTCGTCCCAGCAGAGGATGACGTATCCCTCGTCTGCTTTCTCGTGGGTGCGCAGGTCGTCGAACCAGACCTCGGCTTCGTCCCCGGTGTTGTGGACGACGAGTCGGATCTCGTCGATCGCGTCCTGCTCGACCGGCGTCGTGCTTTCCTCGGCGAAGCCGGGACACATCCGGAACCAGCCGGGGGTCTCGTCGCCGTAGGAAATCGACTGGAGCATGTAGCTCGCGTGCCCACCGTAGATGTCTCGAACCTGGATCTCGAGGGCGATGTTGTGAGGCGTGGTCGTCTGAACGGCCACCGAGAGATCGAGGTCGTCCATGTCGGTCGCCTCGTCCAGCTCCGTCCCGACGACGGCGTTGTCCTCGTCCTCGGCCATGAGGCGAATACTCTGGTCGCCGTCGAAGGCGTACTCGTCGTCCATCTCCGCTTCGCCTTCGAGGATCGTCCAGTCGTCGTCGGTCTCGAAGTCGTTGAGCTGGTCGCCGGGCTGTCTGAACTCTTCGCGGCTGTTGTACTCGGTTTCGACCTGGAGCTCGGGCGATTCGACCTCGTCGCCGTTTTCGCCGTTACCGTCGTCGTCGCCGTTACCGTCGTCGTCGCCGTTACCGTCGTCGTCGCCGTTACCGTCGTCATCCTCGTCGGAGAGGAAATCCGTACAGCCAGCCATGGCCGCCGCGAAGGCCGTTGCACTGGATGCTGCGAGGAACCGTCGTCGAGTGTTCCGTCGTTGGGTCATTGCTGACTCCGGCTAGCGACAGCAATGGTATTATTATGGAGCCAATAGGCCCCCGGAATCGTTCGGTTGAGAATCTTATATGAGTGTTAGCTCCGGAGAATACTGCTGATAGAGCCACCAGATAGCCCGATAGCCTTTCAGCGGAGGACTGTTTATTGGTGGCACACACCTAGTTCACTTTGTGACCCGCTTAGTGGAACTATAGTTAATGGTGGTTCGCTCCCACTGTGATGTAGTTCGACGTGTGCGTGTTACCGTCCTTCCGGTCGGCAAACGATGTTGCCGGTCACGACTCCACGCCACAGTCACGCAGTGAGATGGTCTCGAGATGAATACGGAACTCTTCGGCGTATTTGGCGGTACAGAAGCGTTCACCCGGTTTCGGTCGACCGACGAGTTCGACGAGGTACTCGTCGGCCCGTCGATAACCGTCGGAATCAGGGATTTTGGGCTCGGAACTCCCGGCTGGACGGCGAGCTACGACGGTGAAACCGGTTGCTGTGTTATTTGGGGTGAGGTGTACGTTCCCGGCCAGGAAACGAACGCTGCCCGCTGGTTCCTTGACGCCTACGAACGCGACGATACCGAGGCGCTGGCCGAGCTCAACGGCTCCTATCTCGCGGTCCTCGATACACCGGACGAGACGTTCGTCGCGACCGATTCGATCCGCTCGCGGGAGTGTTTCTACACCGACGCACCTGGTGTTCGTGTGTTTGGCACTGACTCCGCAACGGTCGCAAAAACCGTTCCCGATCCCTCGTTCTGTCGGGACGGTATCCTCGAGTTTCTTCATCTGGGCGTTACACTCGGCGAGAAGACAAGCCTCGAACAGCTCTCTCGACTCCCGATCGACAGTCAGCTACGGGCATCGTCGGTTACCGATCTCGAGCGATTTGTCTACGATACCAGGGAGTTCGACTATGCCGGAACGCTCGCGAACCGACTCGAACGAGCGATCGACCGTCGGTCGATCCTTCCCGGACGAAAGGGACTGCTCCTCTCCGCGGGGTACGACTCCCGAACGCTACTCTCCCAGCTCCCGGATCTCGAACACTGCTACACGGTCGGCAACTCCACGGCCCAGGAGGTCGTCGGCGCCAAACAACTCGCAGCACAGTACGGTGCCGACCACACTGCGTTCGGACCCGACGAGCGCTACCTCTATGCCGACGGGTCGAAGGTACAGTACTCACAGGGGATCAAGGAGTCACTGCATATCCATCACGCGGGCTACACCGACGAAGTCGACGTCGATACGATCTATCACGGCCTGCTGTGCGATACGTTCTTCCGCGGTCACTTCACCGCTCACGTCGACCTCGAGATGTTCGGGAAACGGCTTCCGTTCGAGCGACTCGATCCTGACCCTGATCCGATCGACGTGCTCCTCTCTCGGTTCGGTTACAGCCAGGCGACGAGTCAGGAACTGGCCGAGCGGACCGCCTTCGATATCGATCCCGAATCGTTCGCCAGACAGGCCGTCCGAGCGGAGTTCGAATCGGTCCTCGACCGATCAGACTCGATCCAGAACGCGCTCAGCTGCTGTGGAATCGCTAACCAGCCGTCGATGCCGTTCCACACCCAGCTCGCTGACAACTTCTTCGCGTCGTTTTTGGCTGCGGACACGGAACTCCTGGACTGGCACCTCCACGCGCCGCCAGCGGAGCGGTCCACGGACACCTTTCTCGAGGCGTGCAAACAGATCGACCCCGAAATGCTTCGCCATCGACCACCGGACCGACCGCACGAGGTTACACTGTTCAACGAGATGGAACGGTTCATTCGCCGCAAGGCGCCGTTTTTCGACTCCTTCGAATCTCCATGGCCAGACCGGAAACAGCTCTTTACCAGGTACAACTTCGATCAGCGACTGTTGCCGGAGTTCGAACACGTTCACGACCTCCCCGCCAGACACAAGCTTCGCCTCAACGACTTTTTAGGATGGGTCGAGAGCTGGGATGAGAGCGCGGATCAGCACCTGAAGTGGATCGATCAGAACTCCTCTTTCGCCCAATAGTTCCGCTTGTAAGAGGGTTTTTCGCACTCTGTAAAATGTTTATGCCCGGTTTGAACACGTGAACAAACGGCCGCAACAGATTTATCGCATGCTATTGAGAGCATATTTATACTACCAGACGTGTGTGATTCGCAATATGCGTCTGACGCCGTTTCGAAAGAACTCTTCCTCGGACTCGAGTGGCGACGAGTCCACCGTTCAAGCGTCGACGTCTGTTAGAGTGTTCGAATACAACGAATCGTCGATCGTGTCCAACGACCGCGAGACCGACACGTCGACAACCGGAGCGCCGGCCGAACTCGAATGGAACGTCGTTTCTCTGCTCGAATCACGCAACGGACCCGTGACGATCGACGAGATCGCGGATCAGCTCTACGAAGCCAGTGGAACCGACGATGTCGAAGCCTGGGGCGACGTACACGAACGCCTCTCACAAACCGACTTGCCTGCACTCGACGCCTCGGGGGTGGTCGAGTACCGCCCCGAGCGTGGAACCGTCGAGCTCACCGACGACCACTCCTCCGACCGATGGCGCTATCCGATCGCGCTCGCGTTTGCGGTCTCGTTAGCGCTGCTCGTCTCACCGATCGTCTTCGAGATTACGGCGGCCGTTTCGATCGTTGGCCTGCTGACTGCCTGTCTCGGGACCATCGCTACCATCTACCGGTAACGCCGACGAGAGAAGTCTATCGAACGTACTGACCGATCGTCAGCGTCGTGAACATCAGCAGGATCAGTGCGCTCAGTCCGATACCCGTGATGATCGAGAGCAACGGCAGTTCGAAGATCGCTCCTAGAAGCAAAACCGCACCCGCACCGGCAGCACCGATGTAGTAATCGTCCCAGTCCGTTCCTCCGTCCTTTCCGGTGGCGGCGGCCGAGTTCGTGTTCGAATCCGCATTGAGGTAGTAATCGAGCTGCCGGGCGAGCGGGCGTCGCTCAACGACGCCTCGGTTTTGCTGGTAGTCGATGATACCGGCCTTGTCCAGTTTCGGAAGGTGTGACTGATACAGCGGGATGTATACGCGCTGGCGCTGGTCCGAGGTCAGCTCCTGTACGGTCGTCTCGTTCTCCCAGGCGGCGACCTGCTCGGCCACGTCACGCATCCGTACCGAGCCATCCGTCTCTTGCAGATACTCGAGAACCATCCGTCGGCGCTCGTTCTGAAGAATATGGAAAATCTCGTCGACCGGAAGTTCTTCGTCGTCGGAGACGATATCGGCTTCGCGGTCCTCACCCCGGTTTCGTTCCTCTGTAACGGTCTCTGTCGAACTCATCGCGTTGATCAGTCCGACTCGTGGACCAGTATTAAAGCATGAAAATCGTCCATGGATGAACGGTTTTACTTCACCCAAATCCGTACTAACCTACCCGTTCAGACTGTTTCATATCGTGCACTGTGTATGTACAGCCGCTGAGGCGGCTTTTTTCCTCATAATTGGGATATAACGAATCGTGTTCGGAACTATTACAGACGGATGTCCTCCATTCGCCCTACCGAGTCGCGGCTTCCGAAGCAAGATTGGTGTCTACCTGAACTGTATTTTGATGACTAGCGGAATGCCGAAAATAAAACCGGATCGTGTTCCTCATCACGCCGGGTTCGGCCGCTCACACCGGGTCGGTCCCCGCAGCCGTCGCTTATATGACCGATAACTAAACGCTCAAGAACCACAGGACCTGTAATGAGCGACTCCGATTGGTGGTTCTTCGATCTCACACTTGTCATCGCAGTAACCGGGTTCGTCACGTTCGGTCTATTCACGCCGATCTCGGGCGCGGTTCGAGTTCTGTTGGGGATTCCGCTGTTGCTGTTTCTTCCTGGATACGCTTTCATCTCCATCCTGTATCCGGACGCGTCGGAGGCGGGATACCGGTCGTTCGATGACGAAACGCGAGAGCCGAACCGAGCCGAGCTAAACAACGGCGGACTCCAACCGATCGAACGGTTCGTTCTCTCGATCGTCGCGAGTATCGCGATCGTTCCGGCGGTCGCGCTCGCTGCGACCGTAACGCCGTGGGGGATCACGATTCTCCCGGTGCTCGCCGGAACGGCGTTCGTGACGATCGCACTCGCGCTGGTGGGGATCGTTCAGCGGTATCGGTGTCCTCCGAACCGCCGATACACACCCTCGCTGTCGGGCGCTCCACTTCTGTTCTCGAACGCGGGCGACTCGTTCAGCCGCTCGGATCCGAGTACCAGACCGTACAACGTGATGTTTCTTGCCGCGTTGCTTGTCCTGGCGGCCGTCGCCGGATTCGCCGTCGCGAGCCCGCCCGACCACGACAGCTACACCGAGTTCTACCTCGAGACGGAGGAAGTCGATGGTGACACCGAGTACCTCTACGACGAGTCGCTCTCTGCGGGCGAGACGGAGTCGGTGACCGCCTACATCGCAAACGAGGAACACGAGGAGCGATCGTACGAGACGGCAGTCGCGTTACAGGATGTGAGCTACGACAACGATAGTGTCTCCGTCGAGGACCAGGACGTTCTCACGACTGACTCCGCAACCGTCGACCACGGCGAAACTCACGAGCAATCCCTCGAGTTCGAACCGACGATGACCGGTGACGACGTCCGCCTGGTCTTGTACCTCTACGAGGGCGAGGCCCCGGATGATCCGGACGAGGAGGACGCCTATCGAACGATCAAGCTCCCGGTAACTGTTTCATAACGCTCGGAACCGCCGATCCGCTAGCAAACTGGCCCTGTTGCTCGCTTCGCACTCGCGTTCTCGAGTCCGCTGTTATGGCCTCTCTTTCTTCAAGGAGAACATTCTGCCATCGTCGGGCGTAGCCGACTGCTTTGAGGATCGACGTTCTCTCCCGTTTGCGGGGGGATCCGATACCATCTACACGAGTTGTGTTCGGTAGCGATACGGATCTCAAGCGAATACCGGTTCGTAGCACGAGTACGCCGAAGCGGTTACACCACCCGAATCCACAGTATCGGGTCTCTTGAAATCGGAATGTTCGAGACACACCCTCGAGCCGCTGTGATGTCTCGGCCAGCAAGATCGCTTCGCGTCCCTGTTCGAGGACAGGAGTACCGGCGGTGTGGCTCCGACAGTCGCTCTCTCATGCCGACCGGATACAAACCAGCAACTATCCTCCGTGCAGTGCTGTGAGAAAGCCCACCGTTTACCGCGAGGAGGAGGTCGCCCGGACTATGCGGAACGGTTCTGTCGTCGTAAGGTGACTGTAGTGGCCGAATCTTGCCGTTCGCTCGCCCTGTCGGTACGGCGAGTTGGCATCGGATACCGACGAAACCGTGTGTGAATCGATAGCCTGGCGTTCGTGCAGCCTTTCGGTATCGGCTGCGACTGTTACCATTTCGATATCGGAGTCGGACTCCGTTCTCTCGATACTACGGCGCTACGCCTTCTGCTCACCGCCGTTTGCGACTCGTCGGCCGATCCCACCCTCGCAGATTGCTCTCGACGCCAGTATAGACCCGTGACTGTCGTCGTACTCGAGTGTTCGTTCGTTCCGCACTCTCCGTACGACAGCGGACCGAATTCTTCCCTCTTCGACGACCGAAAGAGCACGAGCGGAAAGCGGACTAACTCGGAGCCTTCGAACTCGACCGCTCGAACGACGGCTACTCCCTTGATCGGCATCGAACTCGGCGCTGACTCCACTCGACCCACCCGATCCTTGCTGCGATCTTTCTTCGAGCAGCAACCAGCCCGGCCTCGCATGAGGTAACTGGTCGCGGCTTCGTGAGCGGTGCTCTACTCTCCGCGAAGCGTCGCTCCTAGAGCCGGGCTGAGGCAGTCCATCCAACGGACGGTGGTGGCGATGTCGAGGCTACAACCCCGTCGGGAAAGGGAGACTCTTCGTCACCGATTATGGAAGAAGCACCAATCGTCTCTCGCTACGAAGCTGCAAGACTCGCTCCATGGCGCCGGCTGTAGTAGGCATCTCGCTCGAGCCTCTTCGAAGAATTTCAACTGCCGCCGTCGATGATCTCAAAAACCTTCTCTCGGCTGATCGACGGGACCTCCGACGATACCGATGTCCGATGCGGTTACGAACCGGTTAGACTACTCCTGTGCCGGCGACGGGGTACAGAAGCGTACGTCGCCGTTGTCGTACACGGACGACTGTGTCGTCCGGCAGATGCGCTCCTCGGTCGGGTTATCGGAGTAGCCCGGTCCGTCCTCGGCGCTGCTGAAGTACGTCGCGTCCTCCGACTGGGTCGTTCGGTAGACGACATAGTCGTGTTCCGCGTAGCCATCCTCAGGAAGGATTATTGACGTGGTCGACGGATAGGCCCCGGTTCGCTCGAACACTGTCTGGTAGGGATGATCGGTGTGAAGCTGTTGATCCGGAGTGATCTCGGATCCCGCAGGCGAGCCGGTCATGTCGCCGATCGTGTCTACCGCCGCGAGCTCGGACTGATCGTAGGCCAGCCGCTCGTGCTGGTCGGAGAACACCGGGCTGTCCGGGTTGCTTTCGGCGGCGAGCATCATCCCAGCCGGGTACAGCAGGACGATCACCAAGAGGAGAGCGACGACCGGTGCGGGCGAGAGGTTCCGGCTGAGCGTCCGCAGTCCGATCGCGCCGATGATCGCCATCAACGCATAGAGGAAGGCAAACCATCGCGTCGGAACGAAGTTCTCGATTCCGAACATCGGTAGCCCGAGTACGAACACGAGCATGATTCCGCTTCCGAGCACCAGCGTGAACACCGATTGCTCGGCGCGTCGACGATGGACGACGTAGAGACTTCCCACGAGCATCAGACCGAACAGCATGAGAAAGCCGAGTTCGTTGACGTAGGGGACGATCTGATCGAGCACCGTCGTTCCCGTGTCGGGAACTGCTGCATCTTCGTCACCCGTTGCGCCCGGCGATGCGAGTTCAAGGAATCCGGCGCTTTCCTCGAGCGTTTCGCCGAACCAGCCGAGGACCGTTCCCAGGAACGAGTCGTCGCGGTACGGCGTCAGAGACCAGACGAAAATCGCGAGACCGAAGTTGAACACGAGAAGCCCGATCAGGTTGACCGGTTTCTTGGTCCGGAAGACGCTCGTATCGAGTCTGGTAAGTCCCAGCGGGCCGGTCATAAAGAGGACCTGAGCCAGGAACGCGGCACCGAGGAGAACCAGTACGATGAACGTCGATATCTGGTGTGTCAAGATAACCGCGACCGAGAGGAAAACGAGAAACGCGAAATCGCGGCTCGTGTACTCGATGCGCATTACGCGGATCAGGGCGTACACGATCGCGAGGAAAAAGACGAGTCCCATGCTGGTCGGGATGAGATGAACTCCCCACATAACGGTGTAGCTGGCGACCGAAAACATCGCGGTCGCAAGGGTCGCCCACCGCGCCGGTACTAACAGGTTGGCTGCGGCGTAAACGACGAGAATCGAAAGCGGCATCGCAATCCCCATTGAGAGGTACAGCCCCATTCGCAACGAAACGTCGTAAACGAGCGTCGATGCGATGACGTACAGGTGGAAAAACGGCGATCCAAAGTGCTTGTCGTAGGAAATCGCTCCGAGCGACTGTTCCAGGTAGACCGCCTGGGTGAGTTCCGTCATGTGCGTCCAGACGTCGATCCCGATGTATCCCGGCGTCGTGTACAGCGCGGTAAACCGGAAGACAAACGCGAACAACACGAGCTGAAACAGGAGGATTCCGCGATGGAAGTCACGGTCACTCGTGAACAGTATCTGTCCGAACAGCAACGTCCCGACAACGCTCGAGATGGTGAAAAACAGTGGTGTTCGGGTTCCCTGCAAAATCGTCACGAGGATCATAACTGCCATTCCGACAGTGACGATACTCGGAAGCGCCATCGCAGCCGGTGTCGACAGCGTCGGCAGCGTCCGCTCGTTTTCGTTCTGGTGGACCGCGAGGAGATACAGCGCACAGCCGAGGCCGACGACGATCGGGATCGTGTTGATGTAGATTTGGGACGCGAAAAACCGCAGCGGGAACAGCAACAGCGCGGCGATCAATCCGGCGATCGCCGCCGTCGTGTCGAGTCGCAAGGGTCGCACGTTCGACAGCGACATTTTAGATGCCATGATACGTTTCCTCCCTATCGTCCGTTCGTTCGAGGGATAACTCCGTCGCATCGCGTCCCCGATCCTCGAGGACCGCTCGATAACACTCGACGAGGCGGTCGCCCATCGACTCGAGACTCAGTCCGTCGATGGCCTCGCGACCGTTCGAGCGTCCGGAGCCGGCGAGAACCGATTCGAGTCCCGCCGCGAGCTCGCGGTCGTCGTCGCTGACGACGCAGTTCTCGAGGCCGCCGATCGTCTCGTCGACGAAGCCGACGTCGGTCGAGACGACAGGGACGTTACAGGCAGCGGCCTCCTTGACCGCCATCGGCCCGGCCTCCCGCTCAGAGGTTACGAGCAGCAGGTCGCTCGCGTTCATGTAGTACGGCATCTCCTCGTAGGGAACGCCGTCGATCGTCCGCACCTCGAGATCCGCGTCGGCACGGTCGGCGACGCGTTCGGCCCGCGGATAGTCCTTCTCGCTTCGATCGCGGTCGTACGGGAACAGCGCGATTCGCTCGTCTTCGTCCCAGCCGAGGCGTTCGCGGGCCTCCTCGCGTGGGATCGGTTTGAACAGTTCCGTATCGATCCCGAACGGAATCTCGACGTGATCGATGTCGAGTTCGCGTGACATCGCCGGGCTCGGAACGATCGTCGCGTCGGCGAACCGGGCGCCGTACCGACTGACCGTTTCGAGCCAGCCCATGTCGCTCATCAGGTCGGTACCCCAGAGACTCAGCACTACTGGACGCGTCGGCTGGGCGAGTGCAAACGGTGCGACGAGACCGTAGTGGCCGTGAATGATGTCGTAGTCGTCCGCCCAGACGTGAGAGAGCACCTTCGGATGAAACCGGAGGTAGTCGATCGGCGTTCGAGGCGATTCGGCCGTGTAATCTCCCGGTACGCCGACGACGGTACAGTCGATCCCTCGGCTTTCGAGGACCGAGATCTGTTGTTCGAAGAACGAACGTGTGGTAGTGATGAGGTGGAGTACGTGCATATCGTGTCAGTCGGCGTTGGCGGCAACTGTCGATCGGTCCGGGTCGGTCGTCAGGACGGTCTCGAGTTCCCGGACGATGACGTCGGTGACGTCGACGCGGTCGGCGAGCAACCGATTTCGTCGACGCTGCCAGGTCTCCTCGTCGCGGTTTTCGATGATCGACACCGCTTTCTCGAGCGAGCGGGCGTGGCGGTCCTCATCGTTGAAGTTGAACACGAGCCCGTACTCGTCCTCGAGCTCTTGCATGTAGCCCAGTGAGAGGGAATTCACGTAGACCGCAGGGGTTCCGAGTATCGCAGCCTCGGCGGCAGTCGTTGCACCTTCGCCGACGAAACAGTCCGCGTACGCGAGCAGGTCGTGTATCTGTTCCGGCGATGTCGTCATCCGGTTGGCTTCGAGTTCGTCGGGTAGGGGAACCTCCGAGGTGATCAGCACCGTCGCCCCGGCGTCCTCGAGCCGTTCGACGGCTTCTATCGGATCGTTGAACCCACCCTGTCCCATATCGTGCGAGGAGTCCCAGCTACTCAACCGCATCACGACGAACGTGTCGTCCGGCTCCAGTCCGGCTTCCTCGAGGACCGCCGGATCGGGTTCGAACCGGTCGGGGTGGAGGTAGGCGAGTTCGTGGTAGCCGGGGTACTCGACCTTTTTCGATCCGATGTCGCCGTCGTAACACTCCGGCGTACAGATGATGTCGGCGAACGGGTACGCGAGCATCTTGATGAGCGTCGCGTGTTCGGTGTCGTAGAAGACGACGCTTTTCGCGCCGACGAGCTTTGCGACGTGAGTCGCGGCGGGGCCACCGATGGCCGTAATCACGTCAGGCTTGATTTTCCGCGCACGGGCCAGCAGCCGTGCCTCGTAGGTCGCCTGTACCCTCGCGAGCGAGAACAGGGAGTCGGACTCGCCGGCCAGAATCTCGTGGTCGATGTCGTAGGACTCGAGTAGATCCCTGACGACTTCGTTCTCCCGCGCGAAGACGTAGACGTCGTTCCCGTCCGCCTCGAGCTCCGTGATAGCGTGTTTGAAAAAGTGGACGTGAGCTGGGTGTTGGATCGTTACGATGACGCGCATCTATCGGCTCACCCTACTCGTACTGTTCCTCGTCGTGTCGACTTCCGTCGCTGTTGGGAGGACGGTGACCTTCGTATCGAGTGCGAACGCCGACGCCGGTAACTTCCTCGGTCGCGTCCCGCCTCGGATCGTATGACCGCGGTACATTATATTCTCCTGTAACTGAAGCCCTGCTCGGTCGCATCGTCGGCGTCGAACGTTCCGGGGATATCGATTAGTGCGGGGGAATCGTTGAGCGCCGTCGCCATCGTTCCGAGGTCGAGTTCGTCGAACGCCGTATGCGGAGTCGCCATGAGGACGCCGTCGAAGCCCGCAAACGAGAGCGAGTCCTGTACGTCGATGCCGAACGCACGATTGACGGCATCGTTGTCCGCGTGGGGATCGTAGCCGACGACGTCGACGTCGAACTGCTGGAGCCGATCGATTACGTTTGCGACCTTCGAACTCCGGATGTCGCCCACGTCCGGCTTGTACGATAATCCGAGCACGAGTATCCGACTCTCACAGAGGGTCTTGTGTCCGTCGTTGAGTGCCTTGATCGTAAGCTCGGAGATGTGATCCGGCATCGACTCGTTGACGCTCCGGCTCGTGAGGATCAGTTCCGGATCGGCACCGGCCTGTTTCGCCCGGTGAGCGAAGAAGTACGGGTCGACCGGAATACAGTGGCCGCCGACCAGTCCGGGCTGGTAGTCGTGGAAGTTCCACTTCGTCCCCGCAGCCTCGAGCACGTCGTGCGTGTCGATCCCCATCTCTTCGAGCGCCATCGAGAGCTCGTTCATCAGCGCGATGTTGACGTCGCGCTGGACGTTTTCGATGACCTTGCACGCTTCCGCGACTTCGATCGACGGTGCCCGGTGGACGCCTGCGTCGACGACGGACTCGTACAGCGTCGCGACGTCCTCGAGAACGGCATCGTTCTGTCCGCCGACGACCTTGACGACGCTGTCGAGCGAGTGCTCGCCGTCGCCGGGGGTCGCTCGCTCGGGCGAGTACGCGAGGTAAAAGTCCTCGCCGGCCTCGAGTCCGGATGCGTCCTCGATGGCCGGCGCGAACTCCTCGCGCGTGACCCCCGGATACACCGTCGACTCGAGGATTACTGTTGTTCCGCGCGTCAGATGCGCGCCGACGGTCTCGGCGGCGCTCTCGATAAACGCGAGGTTCGGCCGCTCGTCTTCGACTGGCGTCGGGACCGTAACGAGCACGTAGTCGGCGTCGCGTACCGCGGCCGAGTCGGTCGTGTAGCTGATGTCACCGTCGAGGATGGCTTCGTCCGAGAGATCCCCGGTCGTATCGACCCCGTTTTGTAGCGTCTGGACCTTCGAGTTATCGACGTCGAAACCGACGACGCGGTAGTCTGCCTGTGCGAACCCGACCGCGAGCGGGAGCCCGACGTAGCCGAGCCCGACGACACAGACTGTCGCATCCCGAAGGCTTCCCTCTGCCGACTGGGTGAGTCCGTCTGGCCGATCGCTCTCTGGTCCGTCAGTTCGTCTCTCGGTGTCGCTGAGTGGTGGGGTCATGGTGGTGTGTCACGTGCCCGACGCCGCCGACGACGCGCGTCGGAGTCTGTGTGCCAGACGCCCTCGAGACGGCTGACACGCTTCACTCGAACACAGACAATCTCATCGGTTTACTATAGAGCCGATAAACTGCCCCGTCACACGTCGTTCGGATTCGTCAACAGTCTAGCTCCCTCTTGACCCTCACTCAGCCTTGGTTTCGCTTCTCAGACCCTGTCATCTTATTTCGCTGTTAAGCAAATCTGTTTGACCGCATAATGAAGTTGGATGTCATATTGTGTGCTAATACGACCGATGTGAATATGTTCTCTCACGGTCGGTCATACCCGAGTCTAGCAACCATGGAGCCCAGAACGATCGATACCGTATCCGAATCCGTCTCTAGCGACGTACTGGTTACCGTCGGCGAGGTACACGTAGCTGCGTTCCTCTCGTCGCCCGACGGCGCAACAGTCCGGTCAGCAGCGGCATCTCTCGCTGCCAGCATCAGTGTCTCTCAACCCGTCCAGTTTCTGGGCGGGACGCCGATCTGGGAACTCGCACTGGTCGGTGCTGCAGTGGTGATCATCGGCGTGCTCATCGGAGCCCGCCTCCTCGAGGCGCTCTCGAACCGCGATGTTACGCTCGACCCTGCGGCGTTAGTGTCTTCTGACGACGACGAACGGGACGACGAACCGGCGGAAGAAGAGCCAACCCACACGTACGAGACGTACATTTCACCGGACACACCCGACGAACTTCTGAGCGACAGGGGACAGATCATCCGGATACTCGTCGAGAACGACGGCAGGACGTACCAGTATCGGATCGTCGAGGAAACCGGCTGGTCGAAGTCCAAGGTCAGTCGCCTGCTCTCGGAGATGCACGACCGAGGGGAAATCGGCAAGGTCTCGGTCGGTCGCGAGAACGCGATCGTTCTCGCCGACCACGGACCTGGGGGTTCACCGGAGACCGACGACCCGTCGGTAACGGTTACAAAGTCTCCGCAGTAGCCGACGGAGCCGACGTCGCTGGGTATCTTCTCTCGCATTTCATAAGTATGCCGACGAACCTCGTTTTGGCCGCTGTCCTCCCTACCAACCGATTCTAGACGTGTTTACGAACCGGCCATGCTGGCACGCTTAGTGGTCGAATAAGGATGCGTCGTGTCTCTGCAACAAAGTGCAGCCGTTCGATCAAGACGCCGGTTCGTCTCATTGTGGTTAGTCAGTTACCGTTCTCCGAACTGTCGAACGTGGCCTATCGTGCGCTCTCACTGCACGATAAGATAATATTACTGATGAGACGCGGAGAAATGGTGAAACGGGACGGCCGTTAGTGGTTATCCGATCCATAGTAATGGGCTATGTCGCCAACGTATCGGGTAACGCCGGGTCGATGTGCAGGGACAGAAGACCCGGGAGGATTAGATCTATGACACGTTACAGAACTGCACGCCGTAGCGGCGTACCGAACCGACGTTCGACCGACCCGGCCCGCTCTGTTTGTGGCCCCTCCTCGGTTGCCGAAGCCGTCCCGGAGGTACTCGGCTGATGTGTGGTATCATTGCACGAATCGGATCCGACGACGCGGCCGACACGTTGCTGACGGGACTCGAAAACCTCGAGTACCGCGGCTACGACTCTGCGGGGATCGCGGTCCAGAACGGTTCGGGTGTGAAGGTGCACAAGACGTCCGGCGAGGTTTCGGACCTCAAGTCGAAGCTGAACTACCTGCCGACCGGTAACGTCGGAATCGGACACACCCGCTGGAGTACTCACGGTCCGCCGACCGAAGAAAACGCACACCCCCACACCGACTCCGCCGGTGACGTCGCCGTCGTTCACAACGGCGTCATCGACAACTACGCGGAGCTTCGGACGGAACTGGCGGAGAAGGGACACGTCTTCCAGAGCGATACGGACACCGAGGTCATCCCGCACCTGATCAACGAGTACCGACAGGAGCTGCCGACCGAGGCCGCGGTGCGCAAGGCAGTCGAGACGCTCGAGGGAAGCTACGCGATTGCGGCGATCGTCGAGGACGAAGACCGCGTCTACGCGGCGCGAAAGGGCTCCCCGCTGGTGCTCGGCCTCGGAACCGACGACTGGTTCCTCGCCAGCGATGTTCCAGCCTTCCTTGATTACACCGACGAGGTCATTTACCTCGAGGACGGTGATGTCGTCGTCCTCGAGCCCGAATCCTACGAGATCACCGATCTCGAGGGTGAGCCGGTTCACCGCGAGACCGACATCGTCGACTGGGACCCGGAAGACGCCGGTAAGGGTGAGTACGACCACTACATGAAAAAGGAGATCCACGGCCAGCCGACCTCGCTCGCGAACACGATCGAGGGTCGCGTCGAGGACGGCGAGGTCGACATCGAGTCGCTGCCCGCTGGCTCCTTTACGAACGTCGAAGAGGTCCAGTTTGTCGCCTGCGGGACCTCGTACCACGCTGCGCTGTACGGCGCCCAGCTGCTGAAGGCGTCGGGTATCCGCGCGGAAGTAATCCGTGCAAGCGAGTACGATTCCGCCTCGGGTCCCGTCGACGAGAACACCCTGACTATCGCAGTTACGCAAAGCGGTGAAACCGCCGACACGCTGCAGGCGATCCGTAAAGCGGCTGACCGCGGTGCACGAACGCTGGCGGTTACGAACGTCGTCGGTTCGACGATCGCCCGTGAGACCGACGACGCGATGTACATCCGTGCCGGCCCCGAAGTCGGCGTCGCCGCGACGAAGACGTTCTCCTCGCAGGCGGTCTCGCTTGCGCTGGTCAGCCAGCGTCTGGCGGCCGACGTTCCCCACGCGGATCAGGTCGACGACGTCGACGTCATGCTCGAGAGCCTCGAGGACCTCCCGTCGCAGGTCGAGGAGATCCTCGAGACCACCGACGCCGAACGACTGGCGAAGCAGTACATCGACAGTGACGCCTTCTTCTTCATCGGCAACGGGCTCGGCCACCCCGTTGCGCTCGAGGGGGCTCTGAAGTTCAAGGAGATCACGTACGAGCACGCCGAAGGGTTCGCCTCCGGCCAGCTCAAACACGGTCCCCTGGCGCTCGTCACGGAACGGACCCCGGTCTTTGCGGTCTGCACCGGCGGCGACGACGGCAAGACGAAGACGAACGCGATCGAGGCACAGACTCGAGGCGCGTCGATCGTCGCCGTCTCGCCGGACGACCACCCCGTCGTCGACGCGGCCGAGGCCCACCTCTCGGTTCCGGACACTCATCCCGTCTGGGCCGGGCTGCTCGCGAACGTCCAACTGCAGTTGGTCTCGTACTACGCTGCGGATCTGCTCGACCGACCGATCGACAAGCCACGTAACCTGGCAAAGAGCGTCACGGTCGAGTAGGACCTGTTCCGATCGATCCTCCCGCAGTCCCTCGAGATACGCTTCTATTTTCCACAGGTCGCATTCTTTCGACTCCGATAGTGCTTTCCAAGCCTCGAGCCGCGGTTCGGCAGTGAGTCAGCTGTCTCGTCATCTCGCCCCCGTGAGCCATCGGATCGATTCGAGTCGACCCGCTTCGGAGCGGTGTCTCATGCGATTCGCCAATGGTCGACTATGAGATGTTTTCGACTGCGGGAGTTTCACCGGCGACTCGAGAGCGTTCGGAGCGATACTACTCTTTCGGAGCGTTCTGCACGACCGCGGCGTTCGAGACGATCCCGTTTCGGTGCGCGGAGGCGCTACCGGCCCGCAAGGGACCGATGCCAGCCCCACGGCAGTAGTCTCCCGTTCCAGAGACGGGCCATGTCTCTCTGCCGGCTCGCTCAGGAAGGCTTCGACAGCCGTTTCGGCGAGTGTTGCCGGTGATCCCTCCGGCGGCGATGACTAGTGGTGGATCGTTCGTCGTCGTTCGAGCGCCGTGAAGACCACGACCGATCGTCGGGTCGCCCGCTCGAGTTCGGCCTTGGTTCCGTATCGTATCCACTACGATCTCCCCGCGGTGTGTTCGGCCGCGTGGCAATTGCGTTCAGAAACGGCACCCGTCTCGAGCGAGACACAGTGCTGAACGCGCGGGTCGAATTACTCTTCGCTCGACGTTCGACTGCGAAAAGGAAGCGCGCTACGCTACCGCGTTATTCGAACCAGTTCCCGTCGTCATCATCATCGTCGTCGTCATCATCGTCGTCGTCATCGTCGTCGTCGTCATCGTCGGCATCGTCGTCGTCTTCATCGGCATCGTCGGCCGCCTCATCGTCGGCATCGTCAGCGTCGTCGTCATCGGCATCGTCGGCCGCCTCATCGTCGGCATCGTCAGCGTCGTCGTCATCGGCATCGTCGGCCGCCTCATCGTCGGCATCGTCAGCGTCGTCGTCACCGAATACGTCGTCATCGAACGGTGCATCGTCGTCAACGTCGTCTGCACCGGTGTCGTCAGCCGGGATATCGTCAGCGTCGTCACCGGCATCGTCGGCCGCCTCATCGTCAGCTCCGGTGTCGTCTGCTGGGACATCGTCAGCGTCATCGTCACCGGCATCGTCGGCACCGTCGTCAGCCGGAGCGTCGTCCGCATCGCCTTCCGCGGTGTCGTCATCACTCTCGTCTACGTCGTCACCGGCATCGTCTTCGGTGTCAGCCTCGTCGTTCTCCTCCTCGTCGCTCGGCTCGTCCGGTTCGGTTTCCCCCTCGATTTCCTCGTCGTCTACTCCGGTAATCGCATCGTCGATCCCCGATCCGCTTGCGGCGAGTGCGATTCCGGCGACGAGAAACCCGATTCCGGCAACGATCAGAAGGAGCTGGGCACCGGTCGAGACCGAGCGCGTGTTCTGCTGTGGACCCGAGTGACTCATGCTACCGGTGTGCGCTGTGCGATGCGTTTTCTCTTCCGACACGCTCCTCGTAACCGACGAACTGGTGTCTGATAACGCCGTTGATCGCGACCGGCGTGGCTCGACCGCCCGATCCGGACGGTCGACGCCGCTCGCTTCGCGTCGTAGCCGTCCGCCTCAAGCGGAAGATCCTGCCGGCGCTCGGCCAGATCTCGTGTGTGCCACGACGAGATAGCTGGTCCCATTGGAGGCTACTTGCGGTGTATGACGTTTCATTATACGGCCGTTAAACGAACCTCGAGGTTTCCTCCCTTCGTGTCAGCACCGAAAACGCGGGCGGGGGAGTAGGCGGTCGAATACACGCGCTCGCGGCGGGGCGTTCCGGACACGGAGCCTGCCTCGCAAACAACTAAGTAACTACGACAGCGTGGTGAAAGTAATGGCTGACGACCCCGAGGAGGGGATGTTGTCGTGGGACGAATCCGTGTTCAGAGACGAACACGTCTTCGAGATCGACTACGTACCTGAGACGTTCAAACACCGCGACACGCAGACGCAGAACCTCACGTATGCGCTGCGGCCGGCGGTTCGCGGATCCCGCCCGCTGAACGTTATGGTTCGGGGACCGCCCGGAACGGGAAAGACCACCGCGGTCCAGAAGCTGTTCGACGAGGTCGGGACACAGACCAGCGACGTGCGGACGATTCGCGTCAACTGCCAGGTCAACTCGACGCGGTACTCGGTGTTCTCGCGACTGTTCGAGGGCACCTTCGACTACGAACCGCCGTCGTCGGGAATCTCGTTCAAGAAGCTGTTCGGCCAGATTGCCGATAAACTCGTCGAGGACGACCGTGTCTTGGTCGTCGCACTCGACGACGTCAACTATCTCTTCTACGAGAACGAGGCCTCGGACACGCTGTACTCGCTGCTCCGCGCCCACGAGGAGTACCCCGGTGCGAAGATCGGCGTCATCGTCGTCTCCTCCGATCCGACCCTCGAGGTCATCGACGAGCTCGACTCGCGGGTACAAAGCGTGTTCCGGCCCGAGGAGGTCTACTTCCCGGTGTACGACCAGCCCGAAATCGTCGACATCCTCGACGAACGGGTCCGAAAGGGGTTTCGCGACGGCGTTATCTCGCGGAACACCGTCGAGCGTGTCGCCGACCGGACGGCCGAGAGCGGCGACCTCCGAGTCGGAATCGACCTCCTGCGCCGCGCGGGACTCAACGCCGAGATGCGTGGGAGCCGAACCGTCGAGATGGAAGACGTCGACGCGGCCTACGAGAAGTCGAAGTACATCAACCTCTCCCGGAGCCTCTCGGGACTGTCGGACACCGAGCGGGCGCTGCTCGAGGTTATCGCTACTAACGACGGCAGGCAGGCTGGAGAGGTGTACGAGACCTTCCACGAGGAGACGGGACTGGGGTACACGAGGTACTCCGAAATCGTCAACAAGCTCGATCAGCTCGGGCTGATCGACGCCGATTACGCCGACATCGAGGGCCGAGGTCGATCGCGTTCGCTGTCGCTGTCCTACGACAAGGAGGCCGTCCTCGATCGACTCGAGTGAGCTGTCGGACGGATGGGGTGTTACCCGGACTATCCTCGAGCTATCGGACGATGGCCGAGTGACGGTCGGTTGGTGACTCGGCGCATAGCTTTTCGAGGTGCTTGGCATCCTCGTCTACGGAGATTTTTCGAGGAAATGTGCCTCAGGTCGCCGACGAACGTGAGCATCCCAGCTCGTTATCAGTCGGTTTGAACAGTACGGGTTCGAGGAGCCGATCGACGGAAACGACTGACGTCGACGTCACGGATCGAGCGCCGCGAGAGCGGCAGTTCAGGCCTGCTCGAGACCTTCGCGGTACTCTTCGGCGGTCTCGAGAGCGCTTTCGAGGTGTTCTTCCGTATCACCCTCGGCGCGCTCGCTGAGCTGTCGTACTCCGTTCAGATGCTCGTCCATGAGCGCGTGGTCCGGCTCGTGGTCGCCGACCGTGTAATCCTCGAACGCGTCGACGTACTCGCGGATATCCTCGCGGAGGCCGTCATCGTCTGCTGTCTTGGCCGCCTTCTCGAGATCGTCGCGTACCTGCGTCAGTTCCTGAGCCATACCTCACTCCATGACGGTCCGACTCATAACGGTTGGCCAGACATCAGCCCCGCTATGAAGAGCGGGTCGCCGTCGCGGCCGGCGTTTACGGAACGTGTATCCGGCAGCTTCTTTCCGTAGGGTACCCGTACACGATCGTTGCCGACGATAATCTCGAGAGTTCCTCGAGTACTGACTAACGGCTTTTTCCCGTCCCGCTTCCCGGCTACGGTTGCAAATGTCCGTATCACGACGCACGACGCTAAAAGCGATAGCTGTAGCGGGTGGACTGGGTGCAACCAGCGGTACCGTCTTCGCGAAAGGCGAACACGAGGACGACGAACGACCGGCGGACGACGCAGCCGACGAACCGGCCGCCGTCTCCGCTGCAGTTCGCGTCGCTCACTTCTCGCCCGACGCGCCGAGCGTCGACATCCTCGTCGACGACGAACAGGTGCTCGCGGACGTTCCCTACGGCGCCGTCTCGCCGTACCTGGAGCTCGAGCCCGGAACCTACACCGTCGCGATCACGGCGGCCGGCGACCCCGAGGCTGTCGTCTTCGAGGACGAGGTCGACGTGGCCGAGGGGTTCGCCACGATCGCCGCGATCGGCGAGCTCGAGGCCGAGACGTTCCGTCCGGAGATCCTGGTCGATGCCGAACCCCTGCCGGAGGATGCCGAGGCCGACGCGGCGTTCGTCCGTGTCGCACATTTCTCGCCCGACGCCCCCGCCGTCGACATCTACGCCGACGAGGATCCGCTGGTCGAGGGCGTCGAGTTCGAGGACGTCTCGGAGTACCTCGCCGTCCCCGCCGGTGCGTACACGCTCTCGGTTCGTCCGGCGGGCGAAGAGGAGGAGGTGGCGTCGTTCGACGTCGAACTCGAGGCCGAGTCGATCACGACGGGGTACGCGATCGGCTACCTCGAGCCACCCGAGGAGTTCGCTGACCGCGAGTTCACCGTCGAACTCGTTGTCGACGGGCCAGCGGCTGACGAGGAGGAGGAGCCGAAAGACGATCGCGAGGACGAGAAGGAGGTCGACGAGAAAGAGGATGAGAAGGAAGTAGACGAGAAAGAGGATGAGAAGGAAGTAGACGAGAAAGAGGTCGAGAAGGAAGTAGACGAGAAGGGTAAAGATGAGGCCCACGACGACGCGGCCAAGGAGAAGGAGCCGGCCGACGGAAAGAACGGCGTCGATGAGAAGGAAGCCGCGAACGGCAAGGACGCGGCCAACGGAAAGAAAGCGGCACCGGACCACCAGTGCTAGCTGACCAGTAGGCGACGGGCCGATCCGGCAGTCTCCTGTCGAGCGACCCGAGCTCTTTCGTCCGGTTTTCGACCCCTTCGATCCCGGCAGCTCAACCGTAGGCGACGACGTGGCTGTGTCCGGTCCCCACGAACAGCTCGCCGTCGACCGGCGCGAGCGCCGACACGCTGGCGACCTGGACGCTGTCTCCCTGGAGACCGCGTTCCCATCGGCGCTCGCCGTCCGTTGGATCGATCGCGACGAGATCGGTGTCGTCGGCGTCACCGCCGACGAGAACCATCTCTCCCACGGCAGCCAGGGTCGGTCGCTCCCACTCGGTCTCGAGCTCCCAGTCGATCGTCCCCTCGCGGTCGACCGCCATCAGCATACTCGGCCCGTCTGGATCGTCGTCCCAGCCGCCGCGACCGACGTGGAAGATCGCTCGCTCGCCGACGATCACCGGTGAGGTGACGTAGGCGCCAGGGAACTCGAGTTCCCACTCGAGCTCGCCGTCGTCGAGCCGATGGGCCTGCAGCCGCGCGGAGTCGTCGTCGAGCGGCCAGTAGCGGGCGCCGACGAGAATCCGATCCTCCCAGACGACGGGGAACGTTCCGTGGCCCCGCTCGGACGCTTCCCAGCGTGGCTC
The DNA here is from genome assembly GCF_029688845.1 of Natronococcus sp. A-GB1. Classification (GTDB taxonomy): domain Archaea; phylum Halobacteriota; class Halobacteria; order Halobacteriales; family Natrialbaceae; genus Natronococcus. The sequence goes on from NZ_JARUKW010000002.1 coordinate 306,251, forward strand.
CGGCCCGCCGTCGTCGAATCGCACCGATTCCGTCGGGGACCCGTACGCGGTGAGTCCTGTGTTCCCCCGCAGCAGCCGATCGCCGTCGATCGCGCTCGCCCCGTACCCCGAGCGGTGCCAGCGCTCGTCGCCCGAGTCGGTATCGTACGCGGTGAGGCGCCCGTCGTCTCCGCGGTAGAGCGTCTCGCCGTCGAAGCGGAGCCACACGCCGTGCGACGTCGATCCGCTCTCCCCGGCGATCTCCCAGTCCCGTTCACCCGTTCCGAGATCGTAGGCGGCGACGTCGCCGTCCTCCGCCGTCGCGTACACCGTTTCGTCGCCGAGTGCGATCGCGGCGACGTCGGCGTCCTCGTCCTCCCACCGAACGTCCCCATCGTCACGTTCGAGGGCAACGAGGCTCCGATCCGCCTCTTCTTCGCTACCCACGACGACGACGTCCTCCCCGACGACGAGTCCTGCGACGTCGCGACCCGGCGACTCGAGCTCCACACGCCACCGTTCCTCGGGATCGTCGGGGACGGTCGCGTCGGCGTTGTGGCCCGTGTTCTGCAGGTCGAACCGCGAGAGCCGCCAGCTGTCCGGATCGGTTTCGAGCGTGCCGAACGAGTGCCCGCTCGAGAGACAGCCCGCGACGGCGGCCAGCCCGGCCGACGCTCCCGTCGCGAGCACGGCGCGTCTGGATGGCATATCACCGCCACTACACGTTCGCGGTATAGCCTTTCGGGTCCTCGCGGATCGCTCGAGATCTCACGGGCGCCCGAGCGGTGCATGCGAGCGCGTCAAGTGTGTCGAGTCCGTGATTCAGATGATGAGTGACTCTCGAGGTCCCCTCCAGCCGGACCGTCCCGAGGCCGCCCAGCCGTTCGAGGTCGACGCGCCGTTCGACCCCGCGGGCGACCAGCCCGAGGCGATCGAGGAGCTCGCCGAGGGCTTTCGCTCGGGCGCGGACAAGCAGACGCTGCTCGGCGTGACGGGGTCGGGCAAAACCAACACCGTCTCGTGGACGATCGAGGAGACCCAGAAGCCGACCCTCGTGATCGCCCACAACAAGACGCTGGCGGCGCAGCTCTACGAGGAGTTCCGGAACCTCTTCCCGAACAACGCCGTCGAGTACTTCGTCTCCTACTACGACTACTACCAGCCCGAGGCCTACGTCGAACAGACCGATACGTATATCGACAAGGACGCCTCGATCAACGACGAGATCGACCGCCTGCGCCACTCCGCCACGCGTTCGCTGCTGACGCGTGAGGACGTCATCGTCGTCGCTTCCGTCTCTGCTATCTACGGCCTCGGTGACCCGCGAAACTACATCGACATGTCGATGCGACTCGAGGTCGGTGAGGAGACCGGCCGCGACGAGCTGCTGGCGCGGCTCGTCGACCTGAACTACGAGCGCAACGACGTCGACTTCACGCAGGGCACGTTCCGGGTCCGGGGCGACACGATCGAGATCTACCCGATGTACGGTCGCTACGCCGTTCGGGTGGAACTCTGGGGCGACGAGATCGATCGCATGGTCAAGGTCGACCCCCTCGAGGGCGAGACCCAGGGTGAACAGCAGGCCGTGCTCGTCCACCCGGCAGAACACTACTCCATTCCGGAGACGAAACTCGAGCGGGCGATGGACGAGATCCGCGACGATCTCGACTCTCGCATCTCGTACTTCGAACGCCAGGGCGACATGCTCGCCGCCCAGCGCATCGAGGAGCGAACCACGTTCGACCTCGAGATGATGCAGGAGACGGGCTACTGTTCCGGGATCGAGAACTACTCGGTTTACCTCTCGGACCGCGAGTCCGGCGAGGCGCCCTACACCCTGCTCGACTACTTCCCCGACGACTTCCTGACGGTGGTCGACGAATCCCACGTGACCCTCCCCCAGGTCCGGGGTCAGTACGCCGGCGACAAGTCCCGGAAGGACTCGCTGGTCGAGAACGGCTTCCGGCTGTCGACGGCGTACGACAACCGCCCGCTCACGTTCGAGGAGTTCGAGGAGAAGACCGACCAGACCCTCTACGTGAGTGCGACGCCGGGCGACTATGAGCGCGAGCAGTCGGACAAAATCGTCGAACAGATCGTTCGCCCGACCCACCTCGTCGACCCGGAGATCGAGGTCTCGCCCGCCAGCGGCCAGGTCGACGACCTGATGGACCGCATCGACGAGCGCATCGAACGCGACGAACGCACCCTCGTGACGACGCTCACGAAGCGGATGGCCGAGGACCTCACGGAGTATCTCGAGGAGTCCGGCGTCGACGTCGCCTATATGCACGACGAGACCGACACCCTGGAGCGCCACGAGATCATTCGCTCCCTTCGGCTGGGTGAGATCGACGTGCTCGTCGGTATCAACCTCCTGCGGGAGGGACTGGACATTCCCGAGGTCTCGCTCGTCGGAATTCTGGACGCCGACCAGGAGGGGTTCCTGCGCTCGGAGACGACGCTCGTCCAGACGATGGGCCGAGCGGCCCGAAACGTCAACGGCGAGGTCGTCCTCTACGCCGACGATCCGTCGAACGCAATGGAGTCGGCGATCGAGGAGACTCAACGGCGCCGCGAGATCCAACAGGAGTACAACGAGGAGCACGGCCTCGAGCCGACGACGATCGACAAGGCGGTCGGCGAGACGAACCTCCCGGGAAGCAAGACCGACACGACCGAAGTATCGGGTCGCGAACTCGAGGACGACGACGAGGCCGCCCGCTACATCGCGGAACTCGAGGACCGGATGGAAGAGGCGGCAGGAAACCTCGAGTTCGAACTCGCTGCGGACATCCGTGATCGTATCCGCGAGGTTCGAGAGGAGTTCGCCCTCGAGACCGAGGACGAGGGGATCGCACCACCGGCCGAGGAGTTCTGAACAACTCTCTCGCTCCTCCGAGACGCCCTCACTCGTGTTCGGTGTGATCGGCGCGTTCGGGACGGGCGTCGTGTTCACCGTGATCGCCGCGGAGGTGTTCGACCGCGTGGAGCTCGACGACCGGGACGACCTTTGCGACGCCCAGGAAGAAGAGGACGACCATCCCGATCGTCCCCGTGATCGAGGCGAACTCGATCAGGCTCGGAAAGTACGTTCCCGGGGTTGCTCCGTAGATCTCGAAGCTAGGGTGGAAGAAGCCCTCGACGACGAACAGCACCTTTTCGATCAGCGTCGCGAACAACACGAGGAGAGCCGCAGCGATGGCTCTTCCCTTAGAGAACAGCGCCGGCCGGATCGTCTGTGCGAAGATGTACGCGAGGACGCCGAAGACCAGCCCCATCGAGAGGAGGTAGACCGGGTGTGCGAGCCGCGCGGTCGCCGCGACGTCCAGGTCCACGGGCGGGAAGAAGCCGCCGGCCACGTTCTGCTGGAGCTGCAGCCAGAGAAAGAGCAGGCAGAAGAAGCCGAGCCACAGCAGCAGTCCCCGGAAGACGTCGTCGGTGATGATGTGATCCCAGTCGTAGGCCCGGCGGAAGGCGAACGACAGCAGGATGACGCCGCTGATCGCCGAGGTCAGCGCGATGGTGAGAAACTGCGGTCCCTGCACGCCGCCGAACCAGATCGGGTACGTCGGCAACACCGCGAACAGCCACGGGATCACGCCCCCGTGGAGCAACAGCGGCGCCATGATGATGATCGCGAGCGCGAGCCACCAGACCATCCGCTGGACGATCTCGTCCTCGCGCTCGCTGTAGCCAATCGTCAGTCCCCTGTAGATCGGATCGAAGCGATCCGGCAGCTGGTCGCCCAGTCGGGAGACGTCATACCTGAGCGTGAGTCCGAGGTACGTCGCCGTCAGCACGAAGTAGGCCGTGATGACGGTCACGTCCCACACCAGTGGCGACGCGTGGACGGTGATGTGGTAGTGACCGAGCACGCTCGTGACCATACGATCGGGGCGACCCATGTGGACGAGGATAAAAAAGCCCGCCGCGGAGAGCCCCGCGATGGTCAGGAGTTCGGCCAGTCGAGCGACCGGCATGTACCGGTCCATCCCCAGTAGTCGGACGGCCGCCGAGAGGATGATCCCGCCGTGGGCGATCCCGACCCACCAGATGAACGCCCCGATGTAGACGCCCCAAGTAACCCCACCCCCAGTCCCCCAGTCCGAGAGGCCGGTAACGATCAGCCCCTCGGCGAGCTGGTAGGCCCAGCCGATCAGAAAGATCAGGAGCGCCAAACCGGCGACGCCGAACAGGAGGAAGTACGTCGTCGTGGTGTTCTTGATCGGGCGGAGAATGTCCGCTTCGGTGGGCGCTTTCGTGCTCATTGTGCTAACTCTTCACACCCTCATGCCGACCGGTTACTTCGATCCGACCGGTGAGCATGCAAGCATCCCTTTAACAGAACGACATCGCTACAGCTCGAGCGTGTACACCACCTCCCGACGCATCTCGTCGCCGATCTCGACCTCGCCCTCGCCGGTTCGCTCGAAGCCCAGTTCCTCGTAGAACGCCCGACCGCCCTCATTCGAGGCGAGGTCGATCGCCCGCATCCGGCTCATGTTGAAGTCCTCGAGATCCTCGCGGAGTCGATCGTGGAGCGCCGTGCCGACTCCCTCGCGCTGGTGGTCGGGGTGGACGTACATCCGTAGGACGTCGCCCTCCTCGCCCTGTACGACGCCGTGAGTGAAGCCGGCGATCTCGCCGTCGCTTTCGGCGACGAGCACCGCCGTTCCGGGCTCCGAGAGCGCTCGCTCGAGTTCCTCGTCGCCGTACCAGTCGTCGATCGTCTCATCGACGACCTCGCTCGAGAGCTCGTCGTAGGTGTCGTGCCAGGTCTCGCGGGCGAGTTCGCGAAGGGATTCGCGGTCGTCGGCCGTCGCCGGTCTGATCTCCATGCCGCGCGCTACGGTAGCGAGGACCAAAGCTGTACTCGCAACTCGAGTTGTACCGATCCAATCGCAGTTACGTTTCGACGTTGAACCCGCGCTCGCGAAGCAGCTCCGGCACGCGGTCGCGGTGGTCGCCCTGGAGCTCGATCCGCCCCCCGTCGACGGTACCGCCGGTTCCCACCGAGGATTTGAGATCGGAGGCGACCGACTTGAGCTCCGACTTCGGTAGGTCGAACCCCTCGACGATCGTCACCGGTTTGCCGTACCGCCGCTTCTCCATGCGGATCGACAGCAACTGCTCTGCCGCCTCGAGGTCGCCGTGGCTGTCGAGTTCGTCCAGCAGGTCGTCGATCGAGTCGTCGTTAGACACGTAGTACCAATCGGGGTCGGAGCGCAAAACGCTGTCCCCCGATCGGACCGACCACCGCTCGTCGGGATCGACACCCTCGCCGGTCCGCCGCTCGAGGCCCGATGGTTCATACGGACGGAACACGACTCTCCGCCGTGCTCCGTCGCGCCCGCGAACTCGGACCGCCGGTGTTGGTACCGCTCGCCTGGACGTTCGTCGTCGCAGCGCACCTCGGCGTCGTCGCCGTCCGGACGCTGTTCATCGCACACGTCGTCATGAGTGCGCTGTTGGCCGTGTTCGCGGTGAGTGGCCGATCGGATATGCGGCGCGGGACGCTGCTCGTCTGGTGGCGACTCATCGTCGTCGGCCTGTTCGTGACGCTGTGTGGAACGGTGGGATTCCTGCTCGAGCCGGTCGCCGCCCCCCTCCAAGGGATCGCGCTGTTCGGCTGGATGCTCCTCCCGGCCGTCGGCTTCGTCGACACGGGACGGCGCGTCCCGAAGGGAACGTGGATCTATCTCGGCGGAGCCGCGGCTTGCGGCCTCGGTGCGGTCGCGTACGCGGTCGGCGCCGTCGCTGCCACCGATCCGATCGCGACCGCGGGACTCGTCGCGGTCGGGTTCGGCCAGACCGCCGGGATCCTCGACGCCGCGATCCGCTACTAACGCCGCCGCTACAGCCGTGATTTGATCGTCTCTGCCGTCTTCTCGCCGACTCCGGAGACGCTCTGGAGGTCCTCCGGACTGGCCTCGCGAACGTTCTCGACGCTGCCGAAGCGGCCGAGCAGTCGCTTTCTCGTCTCGGGTCCGATCCCGGGGACGTCGTCCAGCACCGTCGAGACGTCGTCGCGGATCGTCTGATGGTACTGGACCGCAAAGCGGTGGGCCTCGTCCCGAACCCGCTGGAGGAGGTGGAGGTGGGGCGCGTCGTCCGGCCACGACAGACTCCGGTCTGGCGTCACGACGCGCTCCTCGGCCTTCGCGAGCGCCACGACGGGCAGCTCCCAGCCGACGTCCTCGAGCGCGTCGCGGGCCGCCTCGAGCTGACCCTCGCCGCCGTCGATCAACAATAGGTCTGGATCGGGTCGGTCGTCCCGACCTTCGACGGCTCGCCGGGCGCGCCACTCGAGCAACGTCCGCATGTTCGCGTAGTCGTCGTTCTCGTCGGTCAGCTTCTTCCGACGGTAGTCGGCCTTCTCGGCGTTGCCGTCGACGAAGGTGACGTCGCTTCCCACCGCGAACTTCCCCTGGGCGTGGCTCACGTCGAACCCCTCGATCCGCTCGGCCGACTCGATCTCGAGGGCGTCGGCGAGCATGGCACACTCGTCGCGCCCGCCGACGTTGCGCCGGGCGTTCTTCAGCGCGAGATCGACGAGCTTCGCCTCGCGGCCCGCACCCGGAACCCGCACGGAGACGCCCTCGGCCTCGAGCCAGGCCGTGACCTCGTCGTCGCCGTGGCGCTCGGGCAACAGAAGGGCGTCGGGGAGGTCCCGTTCGGCGTAGTACTGGACGAGGAAGGCTGCGAGGACGGCGGGGACGCCTCCCGATTCGATCGCGTCGGTGCCGTCACCCGGCTCCGAGCCGGGCGCCTCGAGCGTATGTCGATCCCGATCGACGAGCTTCCCGTTTTCGGCGCGCAGGCGGGCGACCGTGGCATCCTCACCCTCGATCGCCACGCCGAGGACATCGACTGCGCGCTCGTCGCCGGTCGACTGGACGGCCTCGCCACCCTCCCCGTGGAACGCCTCGACGGTCTCGAGGCGATCCCGCAGGTTCGCCGCGCGCTCGAAGTTCCGGTCCTGGGCGGCAGCCTCCATCTCCCGTCGCAGCGGGTCGGCGAGGATCCCGGTCTCGCCCTCGAGGAAGCGCTCGACAGCGGTGACGTCCTCGTCGTAGCTCTCGAGGTCGATCTCGCGGGTACACGGTGCCGTACAGAGACCCATCTCGTAGTCGAGACAGGGTCGATCCCGTCCGGAGTACTTGTGATCGGAACAGCCCCGGACGCCGTAGGTCTCCCGCAGTGCCTTTACGACGATCTCGACCTGTCGCTTGCTCGTGTAGGGGCCGAACACCGTGGCGGACTCGTCGGGGTCGCGCGTGATCTCGATCCGCGGGGCTTCGTGGTTCGTGAGCTGGACCATCGGGTAGGACTTGTCGTCTTTCAGCCGGACGTTGTACCGGGGCTGGTGGCGCTTGATGAGGTTCGCCTCGAGCAACAGCGCCTGGGTCTCGGTGTCGGTGACGGCGATCTCGATCTCGTCGGCACGATCGACCATCCGTCGGATGCGGGCGCTTCGCGGGTCGGCGTAGGACCGAACCCGACTGCGGAGGTCGACTGCCTTCCCGACGTACAGCGTCGTCCCTCCGGTACGAAACTGGTAGACGCCCGGCTCCCGCGGCAACGACGGCGCGCGCTCGCGAACCCCCTCGGCGTTCATCAGCGGGCCTAGGGCGGCGGGGGGTTTCAGCCTGACTCCTCGCGGTCGACGGACGGCGGGCTCGTCGACCGCTCCGACTCGGGATCGGTTCGAGTCGACTGCCGGAGCGGACGCGGTACTTTCTCGGTGCTGGACCCACCAGACCGGAGTATGAGCGAGGAGATCCGCTGCTGGCTGGTCGAGCGGGAGTACGACGACAAGGGACTGGTGACGCTGACGTACGCGACGCCCGACGGCGAGTCGATCTACCGACGGGAGCTGGCTGCGTCGGCCGCGTCGGGGGTGACGGCCGCGAAGGAGCTCTCGGCAGACCAGCTCGAGGCCGTCGCGGACGAGGAGACCCGCGACCGGTACGCGACGGAGGCCGATCGAACCGCGTCGAACTACGATCCCGACGAGCCGATCTGATTCAGAATTTTTCCACGAAACCGACCCGGAATAGTACGTCGAGTGGCAACCCTTATCGGGAAACGGTGTCTTCACTCGGCCACCAACCATGCCCGCTATCACGGTCGACGGGCTGACCAAGACGTACGGTCAGACCCTCGCGCTCGACGACCTTTCCTTCGAGGTCGAGGAGGGTGAGGTGTTCGGCTTCCTCGGTCCGAACGGGGCCGGCAAGTCGACGACGATCAACGTCCTCCTGGATTTCGTCCGTCCGACGGCGGGACGAGTCGAGGTGCTCGGACTCGACGCACAGACTCACAGCCGCGAGATCCGCTCGCGAACCGGGGTTCTCCCCGAGGGGTATCGGACCTACGAACGACTCACCGCCCGGCAACACCTCGAGTTCGCGATGGACTCGAAGGGCGTCGACGACGACCCCGAGCGACTGCTCGAGCGGGTCGATCTGGCCGACGCGATCGACAAGAAGGCCGGCGGCTACTCGAAGGGGATGGCCCAGCGGCTCATGCTCGCGATGGCGCTCGTCGGCGAACCCGAACTCCTCATCCTGGACGAGCCCTCTACGGGACTGGACCCCAACGGCGCCCGCGAGATGCGCGAGATCGTCCGCCAGGAGAGCGAGCGGGGTGCGACGGTCTTCTTCTCGAGTCACATCATGGAGCAGGTCGAGGCCGTCTGTGACCGCGTCGGCATCCTCCGCGAGGGCGAGATGGTCGCCGTCGACTCCGTCGCGGGCCTGCGGGAGTCGGTCAGCGACGGGACGGTGTTGCGGGTCACCGTCGATCGACTCGACGACGACGCCATCGAGGCGGTCCGCTCGCTGCCCGACGTCTCCGAAGCCACCGTCGAGAGCGAGGCGCCGCCGACGCTCGCGGTCCGGGTCGACGGCTCGAAGACGGACGTGCTCTCGGCGCTCGAGAACCAGGGCCTCGAGGTCCGTGACTTCTCGACCTCCGAGGCGTCGCTCGAGGAGGTCTTCCAGTCCTATACGACGGAGGTGGGCGCCCGATGAGTACCGAGTCCGAGTCGGAGACGGGAACCGGAACGGCCGACCGCGGGACGACGGCGCCCTCAAGTTCGATCAACCTCGAGAGCGTCCGCGCCGTCGCGAAGAAGGACTTCCAGGACTCGGTTCGCTCGTGGCTGTTCTGGGGACTGAGCCTCTTTTTCTTCACGCTGCTGGTCGCGACGACGGGCGTCGTCTCCTACTTCGGCGAGGACATCGCCGCACAGGGGGCGACGACCGACGTTCTCGTCGGCTTCGTCAGCGAGATCACGCGGCTGATCATTCCGCTGATCGCGCTGATCCTGGGCTGGAAGGCCATCGCCGGCGAGCGCGAATCGGGCAGTATCAAGATCCTGCTTTCCCTCCCCCACTCGCGCAAGGACGTGCTGCTCGGGAAGCTCATCGGGCGCTCGGCGGTGCTGTCGCTGTCGCTTACCATCGGGTTCGTCCTCGCTGCGGCCGTCGTCGCCGTCCTGCTCGGCGGGTTCGACGTCGCCGACTACGTCGGCTTGCTCCTGGTGTCGATCGTCTACGGGATCGCCTACACCAGTATCGCCGTCTCCCTGTCCTCGCTAACCCGGTCGACGACGATCGCCGGCGCGGCGATGTTCGGCGTCTTCATCCTCTTCTACGTCGTCTGGAACGCGCTGACGTCGGTCGCGTCGCTGCTGGCCGATCGAGGGGTTCCCTTCTTCGAGACGATCAGCTACACGACCGAAATGCAGGGCCAGGAGGTCGAACTCGAGCGCCTCCCCGACTGGGTGTACTTCGTCGTGAACCTCGATCCCGGGGAGGCCTACGGCCGAACGCTGACGCTCGTCACGGACACTGACATGATCGAGCTTCAGGCCCAACTCAACGAGGAGATGTTCGGGGGCGAGCTCCCCTTCTTCCTGCAGGACTGGTTCGCGCTCCTGATCCTGGTGTTCTGGATCGTTGTCCCGATCGCCGTTGCGCTCTACCGGTTCGACCGAGTCGACCTCTGAGCGGGAACGATCCCCTCCGAAATATTCGTTCTCGAGACTTTCTCGCTGTCGTGACGGGATACTTAGGGTCGCGCCGCCAGTACTCAACTCCGAATGACACGTTGTATCTTCTACGGCGGCAAGGGCGGCGTCGGGAAGACGACCTGCGCGGCCGCGACGGCGACCCAACTGGCCGACGGGGGACAGAAGACGCTCGTCGTCTCGACGGATCCCGCACACTCGCTATCGGACTCCTTCGAGGCCGATCTCGGTCCCGAACCCCGAAAACTCGAGCGCGGAACCGCCCCCTCCCTCGAGACCGACTCCAAGGGAGCGCCCGAACTTGAGGAGAGTGCCGACCTCTGGGCCGCCGAAATAGACCCCGAGACGCGCCAGGAGCGCTACGAGGAGCTCGCGCGGGCGCTCGCGGCCGACTTGCGAAGCGCCGGCATCCGGCTCGACGACGACGAGGTCGAGCGGATCTTCGCCGCCGGGACGCCCGCAGGTGGCGACGAAATCGCTGCGCTCGATCTCCTGGTGGAGTACGTCGACTCGGGCGACTGGGACGTCGTCGTCTTCGACACCGCACCGACGGGCCACACGCTTCGGCTGTTCGACACGCCCGCGGTCGCGGGCCCGTTCCTCGAGACGCTCGGCTCGCTGCGCGGGCAGGCCAGACGGATCGGCACCGCGGCCCGCTCGGCGATGCTGGGTCCGATGTCGATGTTCGGGGGGAGCGACGACGGGGCCGACCTCGAGGCGTTCCGGGACCGCCTCGAGCGCTCTCGGGAGTTGCTGCTCGACACCGAGCGGACGGAGTTCCGGGTCGTCCTCATTCCCGAGGGGATGGCGATCGCCGAATCCGAACGCCTCGTCGAGAAGCTCCGGGATGCCGGTGTGCGGGTCGATCGCCTCGTCGTGAACCGCGTCTTCGAGGATCCCGAGGACGACTGTTCGCGCTGTCGGTCGCGGTACGAGCGACACACCGAGCGCGTGGCCGAGATCCGTGAGACGTTTCCAGACCTCGAGATCGTAACGCTGCCGGAGCGGGAGGGCGAAGTACAGGGGCTCGAGGCGGTCGAATCGATTTCAAGTCGACTTCCCGAAGAGGGGTAGGCGACGGAGCTCGCAAAACACAAATCAGGCGTATCAGGATCGGTACGGCGTTTGGGACCCGGATGCCGTCGCTCTCGACGATACGTTCGACGACCACGAGGTCCTCCAACACTGTCTCTTTTTATCAACTACTGGATATGTTGGGGGAGGCCGTGCTGAATCTACAGCGGGGATGTGGTTTCCTCCGAAAGTCGATTGGCACGGGATAGCGGCCGTTCAGCACAGCCCGTCTATTTGTACTGGAGACCGGCTTGTGCAAGCCCTCCAATTCATACCAATATGCGGTAGTTTCTAACTGTGCCGAGATTCAACCGGCGGAAACTGCTCGTATCGGGAACAGCTCTTGGAGTGACTGGACTGTTTGGGTCGCTGTCAACGGCCGCGGACGAACACGGCGAGAGCAACGAGGAAAGTGGCGAGGGTGGGGACGGAAGTGCGGACTTCACGCGCCCGGACGGGGTCGCTTGGCGGTACGACGGCCCCCACGATATCGAGTCGACGACCGTCGAGGGCGACCGGCTCTACACGGGGAGCGACGGCACCGTGTACGCGATTGATACGGCGGACGGCTCACTCCTCTGGGAGACCAGTGGCGTCGGAACCGATGGGACGCCCGCGGTCGACGGAGAGACGGTCTACGTCGTCGGTGATCGAATTCACGCGCTTGACGTCGAGACCGGGGAGACCCAGTGGGAAAGCGAGGTCGAGAGCGACGGGATGGCAGTCGACCACGGCATGGTTTACACCTCCTCCGAGGGGACGGTCTACGCGCTCGACACCGAGGACGGTTCAGTCGTCTGGCAGCGCGACGAGCTGACGGTCGAGCGAGAAAATGGAGGAGATCCCGAAGAAGAGACGCTCGAGTCGCTGAGCATGGGTGACACCGATGAAAACTGGGTCTACGTGTTCGAGGCCGACTCATGGGGGCGGGAAGCCGTCGGGTTGGATCCGGCGACGGGCGAAACGAGAGAGGTCGTTGGTCCCATAGACGGAGTCAGCTCTGTTATCGCGGACTCCGGATATCTTGGCGTCCAACCACCCTACGACTCGACGCTTCTAGTCTCCGTTTCGAGCGCCGAGAACCTCGGCGGCGTACATCCATCAGTCGACCAGACGTTTAACGGGGGCTGGTACTTTGGCGCCACCCGCCACAACACCATCGCAGCATACGATCTCTCGGCCGGCGGCGAACGGGCGTGGGAGATGGACTACCCCCAGAGCCTGCCACAGGTCGTCGGAAACACGGCCGTCGTGCTCTACGGACCGAGTCCCGTCCAAGACAGTCCCGAAGAGAGCGAGGACGAAGACAGGGTCGTCGCCTCCGATCTCCAGACTGGCGACGAGCAGTGGCGCTACGTCTTCGACGAGCGCGAATGGACTGCCGGCGGCGGCCCGTCGACAGCACTCACAGCCGACGAGAACACCGTCTACGTCAGCCGCCATGGAGAGTTGTTGGCGCTTCGATCCGAGGACGATGAAGACGAGGAAGATTCCGAAGACGAGGAAGCAGAGCCGCAGGACGTCGAGGTCGAGTATGTGTATGAGATTGCAGAGAACGCTTACGGAGACGACGAACATGTCGAAGAACGACTCGAGCTATCGTCGGGTGAGTACTACCTCGACGAGCAGGAAGATGGTTCGAACTACTGTCACATCGAGTTTGAAGCTGAAAACGTGACCGATGACGAGGCGATCACGATTTACTTCGAAGGCCGGGTGAATGACAGCAACACTCATGAGAGGCCAGAAGAACTCGAGCCCGGCGAATCCATCTCTCTGAGTCTAAGAGGGATCGAGGAGTGTCCTGCTGATCCGGATTTGGTTGAGGTCCGTGCATGGGCTCCGGATGTCGGGGAGCCAGACGAACCTCCTGAGGACGAAGAAGACGAGGAAGAGGCCGACGACGACGAAGAAGACGAAGAGGAAGCTGACGACGAACCCACGGACGAAGCCGATCTCGACCTCTCGGTGTCCGCACCTGACTCGATTCCGTACGAAGAGACGGCCGATCCGAGCGAGGACGCCGCCGACTTCTGCATCACGGTGACGAACCACGGCGACGAAACGGTCTCGGTCGACGGGCAGTTCGACATCGGCCCCATCGACGAACCGCTCCCACTCGAACTGGAACCCGGCGAGACTGAGACCGCCTATTACGGCGTCATGAGCCGAGACCTCGGCCCCGGCGACCACGACTGGACCGTCACCGCGAACGGCGAAACCGAAACCGGCACGCTAACCGTGACCGACGACGAGGAGTGCTGACCGGCTTCAGACGCCGAACAACGAGGACGGTGTGAAACGAACGAAACCGTCGTGCTGAACTCGTCTTCTGTCTTTTGTACTCAGCAGGCTCCTCTTGGCAGCTATCGGAGGGGTCGATTGCTGCGCTGACACCTACTTACCTTGTACGGAACATCATTTTCACACAAATATTCAAATAAATAATTCACGCTACCCGAGTTCGATCCCCCGCTCCGCGAGCAGTTCCCGGAACTCCCCTTCTTCGAGCACCGGTACGTCCTCGGCGTCGGCGTCGTCGAGCTTCGTCTGGCCCGGACTCTCGCCGGTGACGAGGTAATCCGTGTTCCCCGAGACGCTGCCCGTGGCGTTCGCGCCGTGGGCCTCGACGGTCTCCTGGGCCTCGTCTCGCGTACTATCCTCGAGCGAGCCCGTGAAGACGAACGTCAGCCCCTCGAGTTCGTCGCCGCCGGATTCGAGTGTCGACTCCTGTGGTGAGACGTGCTCGAGGATCGCGTCGACGGCAGCGGCGTTGGCCTCGCTCGCGAAGAAGTCGTGGATCTGTCCGGCGACAGTTTCGCCGACGTCGTCGACGCCCTCGAGCGACTCGGCCTCGTCCGCTGCGGCCTCCCGAACTCGTTCGAACGTGCCGAACTCGCGGGCCAGTTCACGAGCGGTAGTCGGGCCGACATGGGGGATGCCGAGCGCCGAGAGGAAATCCGCGAGCGGTGGCTCCCGACCGGAATCGATCTCCGCCATCAGGTTCTCGGCGCTTCTCTCGCCCCACCCCTCGAGGACGGTCAGGTCCTCGCGCTCGAGTTCGTAGAGGTCCGCGACGGACTCGAGCAGACTCGCGTCGACGAGCTGGCGGACGCTCTTCTCGCCCAACCCCTCGAGGTCGAGCCCGTCGTCGCTCGCGTAGTACTCGATCGATCGGCGGAGCTGGGCGTCACACGCCAGCCCGCCCGTACAGAACGCCATCGGGCCGTCTCGCTCGATGGCACTGTCGCAGACGGGACAGTGGTCGGGCAGCTCGTAGTTACTCTCGGGGTCGTTCTCCGCTCCTTTCTCCACGACCTCCTCGACGTACGGGATCACGTCGCCCGCCCGCTGGACGCGGACCGTGTCGCCGACGTCGACGTTCTTCTCGGCGATCTCCTCGGGGTTGTGCAGACTCGCCCGCGAGACGGTGACGCCGCCGACATCGACCGGCTCGAGCAGGGCGACAGGGGTCACCCGCCCCGTTCGTCCGATCTGAACCGCCACGTCGGCGATCGGAGTCACCTCCGCGCGGGCGGGGAACTTGTAGGCGAAGGCGTAGCGGTCGTGACGCGCCGTCCGACCCAACTCCTCGCGGGCCTCGCGGTCGTCGACCTTGATGACGGTGCCGTCGATCTCGTAGTTCAGGTCGTCGCGGGTCTCGAGCATGCGGTCGCGGTACGCGATGGCGTCGTCGATGTCGTCGACCACCTCGACGTGCTCCGTCACGCGCAGCCCCCACTCGGGGAAGCGCTCGAGTTCCTCGCGGTGGCTGTCCTCGAGGTCGCTGGCCTCGAGGACGTCGAAGTAGAAGACCTCGAGGGGACGGTCGGCGACGACGGCGGGATCGAGCTGGCGGATCGTCCCCGCGGTCGCGTTCCGCGGGTTGGCGAAGGGCTCCTCGCCGCGTTCGATCCGCTCGCGGTTGTGCGCCTGGAAGGCGTCCTTGGGCATGTAGACCTCGCCGCGCACCGCGAGGAAGTCGGGGTGGTCGCCGTGCAGCTTCTGCGGAACGGAACCGATCGTGCGGGCGTTTGCCGTCACGTCGTCGCCCTCGCGGCCGTCGCCGCGGGTGACCGCCCGCTCGAGACGGCCATCCTTGTAAACGAACTCCATCGAGACGCCGTCGAACTTGGGTTCACAGACGTACTTCACTTCACCCACCTCGCGGTGAACGCGCGAGTCGAAGTCCCGCACGTCTTCCGGCTCGCCGCTCTGGTCGATCGAAAGCATCGGTGTGACGTGCTCGACCGTCTCGAACTCCTCGATCGGCTCGCCGCCGACGCTTCTGGTCGGGCTGTCGGGGCTGGCGAGGCCGAACGCGTCCTCGAGCTCCCGCAGGCGGGCGAACAGCGCGTCGTAGGTTCGATCCGCGATCAGCGGATCGTTCTCGACGTAGTACCGTCGATCGTGCTCGCGGACGGCCTCGCGGAGCAGTTCGACCTGTCGCTCCGCCTCCGCCTCGGTGAGTTCCTCGAGCGGGGCGAATTCGGTCGGCGGATCCCGGAGATACGGGTTCGCTTCGTCGACGTTCTCGTCGGCGAGGGACATTCGTTGCTCGAGGGTTACGCCGCGGCTCGGTTAACGTTACTGACGTCGTTCGCGGAGCGCACTCGAGCGGGCCGAGTCCCGCGCAAGTTCCGCAGGCCCCGGTTCGACAGCCAAAGGGAACCGCCCGATCGGTTCGCTCGCTCGCCTCGAGGACCGTCTCACCGGTCTCGACCTCGATCGTCCTGTCGGAACCGTCGGCCCGCTCGAGGGTGACGGCGTACGTCTCGGTCACTGCCAGACGTCGCTGGTGCAGTCGCCGTCGGGCCAGCGGATCTCGTGGGCGCGGGCCGGTCCCTATGGGGAGCTGAGAGGTCGTACTCGAAGATCTCCTCGGGCTCGATCACCTCAACCAGTTCGGGGTTGCGCCGATCCTTCGTGTCGACGACGTGGATCCGCGAGGAGCGCTGGCCAGGGACGATCAGGTGTCGGCGCTCGAGTCCCTCGACGTGACACGACGACGAGCAGGCGTTCCACCCGAAGTGGTGGAGCTCGTCGCCCCGCTCGGGCATCTCGAGGCGGTCGACGATCTCGCAGTAGGTTTCGGAATCCGGATCCGGGCCGACGACAGCGATAAAGTTGGGTTCGTCGATGCCGGTTCCGGTGTAGAGGCTATCACGTAGGCGAGCTCCTCGCGCTCGCCCTCCTCGAGGGCTGCCTGCGGGGTCGCATAGCCCGGCCCCTCGTGACCGTGGTGCTCGTGGTTGTGGCCCGGTTCGGCGTCAGTTGGAGTGTCAGCATCACTCATGACTGGACGTCCACGAACGCTGGAATAAAGCTGCCCGCGACCGGAGAGCTTACCCCCAGGGACTGTCGCCGAGCTGGCTGCGGACCATCGGACCGACCTCGATGCGACAGTCGGCTCGAGGGTGGGCGATACACAGGAGTGCATACCCGTCGGCCCGATCGGACTCCTCGAGCGCCCGCGGCGGTCGTCGGTAGTCGACGGCGCTCGCTGCGTCGGGCGAGTCGTCGCCCCCGTCTCGGCTCCCCTCGACGGCGAGTACCCGCCCCACGCAGGCCGTACAGGTCCCCTTCCGGCAGTCGTAGGGAAGCCGAATCCCCTCGCGCAGGGCCGCCTCGAGGACCGTCTCCTGTGGCCCCACCGACACCGTTTCGCTCCGGCCGTCGGGCCACTCGAGCGTGACGTCGTGTCCGCTCATCGCTTGCCCCTCGCTCGCCGACGTTCAACTGGTCGGTCCATGGAGGATGGTATGCCTCGCGAGCGGAAAAACGTAGAGCCGTCCCGACCGGGCGTTCGTCGCGGTCGGCCCGAGGAAGGGATCGAGTTTCACCGACGGTCCGCCGATACCCAGTCTTTACCCGCACCGACTCCGTAGACGCCGACAGATGGAACAGGGATCGGAGTACGGGCTGGTCGACCTCGAGGAGGTCGACACGCCAGGGGACGAGTGGGAGGAGATCGACGTCTCGGACACCGAGGCCGATCGGATCGCCCGCAAGCGAGATCGGGAGTTCGAGCAGTTCGAGGAGCGGATCAAGGACGCCGACCAGTTCAAGGTCGAGCAGTCGGTGTTCGACGACGCGACGCTGGCGGCGCTGTACAAGCTGGTCCAGGACGGCTACGTCGAAGCGTTCGGGGGACCGCTATCGACGGGCAAAGAAGCGAACGTCTACCACGCGCTGGGCGACGACCGCGAGGTCGCCGTCAAGGTCTACCGCATCAACGCCTCGAACTTCCGCCAGATGCGGGACTACCTCGAGGGCGACCCGCGCTTCGAGGGACTGGGCGGCAAGAAGAAGGACGTCGTGCTCGCCTGGACGAAAAAGGAGCTGGCGAACCTCCGGCGGGCGAAAAAGGCCGGCGTCAGGGTTCCGGAGCCGATCGCGACCGAACGCAACGTCCTCGTGATGGAGTACATCGGCAACGATGACGGCCGCGCGAAACGCCTCGGCGAGGTCCACATCGAGAACCCCGAAACGGCTTACGGCGTTATGCGTGAGTACATGCGCCGGCTCTACTCCGCCGGAATCGTCCACGGCGATCTGAGCGAGTACAACGTCGTCTTCCACGAGGGCCAGCTCGTCGTCATCGACCTCGGGCAGGCCGTCACCGTCCACCATCCCAACAGTCGAGACTTCCTCGAGCGCGACTGCGAGAACGTCGCGAACTTCTTCTCCCGGCAGGGCGTCGAGACCGACCCCGACGAGCTGCTCGAGTTCGTCACGAACCCGGAGCCGGATCCGTCTCGAGACTAACGGACGGGTCGAAACCTTCTTTATTATCTGATTACGTTACTCGACTGATGACGGCCGCTCTCGTCTGGCGCTGGCACGCCCGCTCGAGAGCGAACAGTGTCGTCGCTGCGGACGACGTGGTCTAACCCGCGGTCGCGGCGACGGTGGCTCCCTTTGCTCGTTCTGCTTCACGTCTCGCTCTCCAGCCATCGCCGTCAACTCCATACAGGATGCCGAACACGACCAATTCGACCGACCGCACCGACCATACGACTACCGACACCGCCGACACGACCGCCGACGCCGACGATTTCACCGTTACGCCCTACGCCGTCTCCGGCAACGTCGACTACGAAAAGCTACTCGAGCGCTTCGGTGCCGATCCCCTCACCGACGCACACATCGAGCGCCTCCCTGACCATCCCGCGATCCGCAGACGAACGTTCTATGCGGGCCGCGACGTCGACCGCTACCTCGAGGCTGCCGAGGCGGACGATCCGCACGTCTTGGTCACGGGCCGTGGCCCCTCTGGTCCGATGCACCTCGGGCACGTCCTGCCGCTGTATCTTGCGAAGCGGTTCCAAGAGAAGACAGGGGCGACGGTCTACGTTCCGCTCTCGGACGACGAAAAGTACCTCGCGAAGAAGCAGTCGTTCGCCTCGATCGGCGAGCACACCCGCGAGAACCTGCGGGACGTTCTCGCCGTCGGCTTCGACCCCGCGAAGACCCGAATCGTCGTCGATACCGCCGACGCGGACGTGATCTACCCGATCGCCGTGCGACTCGCGAAACACCTCACGCCAGCGACCGTCGAGGCTGTCTACGGCGAACAAAACACTGTCGGGCTGCAGTTCTATCCGGCCGTCCAGGCGACCCACCTCCTCTTGCCCCAGCTGGTCGCGGGCCGCCAGCCCACGCTGGTTCCGATCGCCGTCGATCAGGATCCCCACGTCCGCGTCTGTCGGAACGTCGCGGCGAGAGAGGCCCTACCGGTCGAGAAGCCAGGTGCCCTGCTCGGGCGTTTCCTGCCGAGCCTCGAGGGTCCGGGCGAGATGAGTTCCTCCAGCGAGGCGGCGTCGATCGAACTCACCGACGATCCGGGGACCGTCGCCGAGACGATTCACACTCACGCCTATACGGGTGGTCGGACGACGCTCGAGGAACACCGCGAGCAGGGCGGCGACCCGTCCGTCGACGTCCCGTTCCAGTACCTTCGGTTCTTCTTCGAGGACGATGACGCCGAACTCGAGCGCATTGCCCGGGAGTACCGGTCGGGGAACCTGCTCAGCGGAGAGCTGAAGGAGATCGCGATCGATCGGATCACCGATTTTCTGATCGAACACCAGCGTCGGCGGGATTCGCTTGACTCGCTCGCAGCCGCACTCGAGCCCTACCGGCTGTCGGAACCCGAGCGACGGCAGGCACTCGAGTCGGCCGGCGTTCCGACGTCGCTCCGGCCGTAGCGGAAAGAGGTCCGTCCGAACGTCTTAGTGGCTCGCCCGCACGCAATTGTGTATGAACATCGGGATCGTCTCCGACACCCACGACAACGTCGCCGCGGCCGAGCGCGCAGCCGACGTTTTCGAGGCGGAGAACGTCGAGGTCGTCGTCCACTGCGGCGACTTCGTCGCGCCGCCCCTGCTCTCGGCGTTCGAGGGGTTCGAACTCCACGGCGTGCTCGGGAACAACGACGGCGAAATCTCGGGCCTCGAGGCGACGTTCGACGCCCTGGGCGAGGGAAGCGAGCTTCACGGCCGGTTCGCCGACCTCGAGTTCGCCGGGCTCTCCTTTGCGGTGCTTCACGGGGAGTCGAAGGCGGAGGTCGAAGCGCTCGCCGCGGCCGAGACGTACGACCTCGTCTGCTACGGCCACCACCACCGACGCGAACACACCGAAGTCGGCGACACGACGCTGCTCAACCCCGGCGCGCAGTTCCCGACGGTTCCAGACGAACACCGAACGGTCGCCGTCGTCGACACGGACTCGGCGTCGGTTCGATTCTGTTCCGTCACCGAATCGGCCGAGAGCCGGTAACCTGCGGGGAGTCATCGGCTATTTATCGGTGGTGGCCGTTGTCACCGGTATGAGCAGAGACCGGCGCGATCGGACACCCGGCCGGCGGACCCGTCCTGCCCACACGCGAAAGCGTCAGTCGTGGTACGGGTACGGCACGATAGCCACCATGGAGAAGAGCCGGTTCGGCTGTTTCCTTCACGACTTGACGTCGATCTTCGGCGAGGTGTCGATCCTCGGGCTTCCGGTACTGCTGCTCGTCGGGATGACCAGTTCGACGGCGAGCTACGGGGTAACGGCGGCCGCAATCGTCGCCTGGCTGACAATGGTGTTGGTCGGCACCCTCGTTCGTGGCGGATGGGTTCGGCCGCTTGGAACGGAGACGCTCGGCTGGCTCACGCTTTCGCCGGCGCTGATCGCCCTTCGGTTCGTCCACTACAACACCGCCCTCGCCGTCGCGGCCTACGGCGGTGTCGGGGTCGCGGTCGTCGTCGGCGTCCCGCCGCTGTCGATCCTCGTAGCGATCGTCGTCGGGGTGGGTTCGATGCTCGTGCTTCCGGCGATCGGGGAGTCGATCGCTCGTTCCCGACGTCCGTAGCACGTCGTCGGCTCGAGAACCGTTACATGAACATTCGGTCCATCGGCAACTGGCGTTCCTCCGAGCTGCCTCCCTCCGACTCGAGTGTCTCGATGCGATCCGCGAGCTCCCCGTAGTAGCGACTTATCGACTCCGAGCGCTCCCGGAGCTGTCGATCGTCGACCTCGAGACCGTACCCCTCGCGGAGAAAGTCCAGGAACCGACCGGCGGCGTCGAAGTCGGGTCCCGGCGGGTGGATCGGCGTGACGATCGTCCCGAGGGGTGGCAGCCCGCCGTCCAGGCTCCGGTTCGTAAACTCGCCCGGAACGCCGTCGAGGACGCCGCCACGAAGCGGTTCGAACTCGGATTCCTCGAGCCGGCGCTCCCGGTACTCGGGCGTCGCGACGAAGAAGACCGCGTGCTCGTCGGGACCGTGGGGGAACGGAACCCCATGAAGGAGGACGATCTCCTCAAGCCCGCTCGAGGCGACGAGGTTCTCCACGGCGTCCGCGAACGCGGCGGCGGCCCACACCGGAACGACGATCTCGCTGACGAGCACGCAGATGTCGTGATCGGCCGCCGCGTAGAGACGCATCGGCCGTCTGGGCGTCCCGTCCTCGAAGGGGGTGACCGTCGGCAGGTTTCGGGAGCGGACGTGGCCAACCTGCTCGAACTCGAGTTGGGTGAGCAGGTGATCCGTCGCGGTGAGTCCCGCGAGCCCGAAGTTCGAGAGGCCGACGAGGAGCGTTCCCTCGAGCGCGCGATCGTCTGATACCGACACTTCGTACCGCGGTTCGTTCGCCATGTCGAGGGAGAGGTCAAAACGGAGTATAACCGTTGCACTATCGACAGCGGACCAAGGCCTTAAACTCGCTGAGCGAATATTGGAGGGCATGAAACACGTGAAGATTCCGCAGGACCGCATCGGTGTCCTCATCGGCGAGGGCGGCGAGACGATGCGCGAGATCGAAGCGGCGGCGGAGGTCCGTCTGGACATCGACTCGGAGAACGGCTCCGTCGCCGTCGAGACCGTCGGCGACCCCGTTCGAGGCCTCAAGGGACCCGAAATCGTTCGCGCGATCGGTCGCGGCTTTCCGCCCGAGGAGGCGCTCCAGCTGCTCGAGGACGACATGATGCAACTCGACATCGTCGACATCGATGCCGCCGCACGCAACAAAAACGACATGAAGCGAAAGAAGGGCCGGCTCATCGGCGAGGACGGTCGCACTCGCGAGCTCATGGAGGAGCTGTCGGGGGCCGACGTCGTCATCTACGGCTCGACGCTCGGCGCGATCGGCACTCCCCCGGAGGTCGACGCCGTCCGTACCGCTGCCGAGATGCTGCTCGACGGCGCTCCCCACGGAACGGTGTACTCGTTCCTCGAGGAGCGCCACAACGAGATGAAACACCAGGGGATGCAGTACCACCGCTACCCCGGTAGCGAATCCTGACCGCTCGCGTTTCGGCCGAAACGCGTTTTCGTTGCGCTCGCTGCATATAAATAGTGGAACGAGCGGTAGTACCGAATCCCCGTACTGAACCGTTGTGTGAGGGGTTGTGTCATCCTATAGCGAAGCTTTTATATAGAATAGCAATCAATCCATCAGGTGACTATGGCACAACAGCAGATGGGCAACCAGCCCCTTATCGTACTCTCGGAGGACAGCCAGCGAACGTCCGGCAAGGACGCCCAGTCGATGAACGTCCAGGCCGGCAAGGCCGTCGCCGAGTCGGTACGGACCACACTCGGTCCGAAAGGGATGGACAAGATGCTCGTCGACTCCTCGGGCAACGTCATCGTCACGAACGACGGCGTGACGCTGCTCTCGGAGATGGAGATCGACCACCCGGCGGCCGACATGATCGTCGAAGTCGCCGAGACCCAGGAGGACGAGGTCGGCGACGGAACGACGAGCGCCGTCGTCGTCGCCGGCGAACTCCTGAGCCAGGCCGAGGACCTCCTCGACCAGGACATCCACGCCACCACCCTCGCCCAGGGGTACCGCCAGGCCGCCGAGGAGGCCACCGAAGCCCTCGAGGAGATCGCCATCGACGTCGACGAGGACGACGAGGAGATCCTCCACCAGATCGCCGCGACGGCGATGACGGGCAAGGGCGCAGAGAGCGCCCGCGACCTGCTCGCCGAGCTCGTCGTCAACGCCGTCCAGTCCGTCGCGGACGACGACGAGGTCGACACGGACAACATCAAAGTCGAGAAGGTCGTCGGCGGCTCGATCGAGAACTCCGAGCTAGTCGAGGGCGTCATCGTCGACAAGGAGCGCGTCTCCGAGAACATGCCGTACTTCGCCGAGGACGCCAACGTCGCGATCGTCGACGGCGACCTCGAGATCAAGGAGACCGAGATCGACGCCGAGGTCAACGTCACCGACCCCGACCAGCTCGAGCAGTTCCTCGAGCAGGAAGAGGCCCAGCTCCAGGAGATGGCCCAGAAGGTCGCCGACGCCGGCGCCGACGTCGTCTTCGTCGACGGCGGCATCGACGACATGGCCCAGCACTACCTGGCCCAGGAGGGCATCATCGCCGTCCGTCGCGTCAAATCCAGCGACCAGAACCAGCTGGCCCGCGCGACCGGCGCCACGCCCGTCACCAGCGTCGACGACCTGACCGAGGACGACCTCGGCTTCGCCGGTAGCGTCGCCCAGAAGGAGATCGCGGGCGACCAGCGGATCTTCGTCGAGGACGTCGACGACGCCAAGGCCGTCACCCTCATTCTGCGCGGCGGCACCGAACACGTCATCGACGAGGTCGACCGCGCCATCGAGGACTCGCTGGGCGTCGTGCGCACGACCCTCGAGGACGGCAAGGTCGTGGCCGGCGGCGGTGCGCCCGAGATCGAGCTCTCGCTCGCCCTGCGGGACCACGCTGACTCCGTCGGCGGCCGCGAGCAGCTGGCCGTCGAGGCGTTCGCGGACGCGCTCGAGGTCATCCCGCGCACCCTCGCCGAGAACGCCGGACTCGACCCCATCGACTCGCTGGTCGAGCTTCGTGCGGCCCACGACGGCGGCAACGAGGCTGCCGGACTGGACGCCTTCACGGGCGACACGATCGACATGGGCGAGGAAGGCGTCTACGAGCCGCTTCGCGTAAAGACCCAGGCGATCGAGTCGGCCACCGAGGCTGCCGTCATGCTGCTGCGCATCGACGACGTCATCGCCGCCGGTGACCTCGCCGTCGCCGACGACGACGATGACGAGGAGATGCCGCCGGGCGGCGGTGGCATGGGCGGCATGGGCGGTATGGGTGGCGGCATGGGCGGCATGATGTAAGCGAGTTTCTCACTCGTAAAAGCGAGCGGGGAGGGCACGACCCGCGAGAGCCAGCCCGGCCCGCTCGGCCACCCACCGGCCGCTCACGTACCGTTTTCGATCGATTCGTCGGCCCTCGTTCGATTTCTTTCGCCAGTTCGCTCGAGTAGACGCCGTCCGTCAGTTAGCACCACTTAAGTACCAGCCCGCAATATTCGCCGATATGCAGACGCTTCTCCTGGACAGCGACGACGTCGACGAGCACGCGCGGATGGGCGATGTCATCGATGCGGTCGAGGACGCCTTCGATGCCTACGAGCGCGGCGACGCCCAGATGCCGGCCAAATCCTACATCGACCTGCCCCAGTACAACGGCGACTTCCGGTCGATGCCCGCCTACCTCGACGCGGGCGAGTGGGACGCAGCGGGGGTCAAGTGGGTCAACGTCCACCCCGACAATCCCACCGACCACGACCTGCCGACCGTACTGGGGACGATGATCTACTCCGATCCCGAGACCGCTTCCCCGCTGGCGATCATGGACGGAACCGCGCTGACAATGAAACGAACGGGTGCGGCGGCGGCTGTCGCGACCGACTACCTCGCCGTTCCCGACGCCACGTCGATGGGGGTCGTCGGCGCGGGCGTCCAGTCGTACACCCAGCTCGAGGCGATCAGCGAGATCCGCCCGATCGAGGAGGTCGTCGTCAGCGACCTCGACGACGACCGCGTCCAGCGGTTCATCGACGCCTACGGCGACGAGTTCGACGTCCGTGCGGGCTCGATCTCCGAGGCGGGCCACTGTGACGTCCTCTCGACGGTGACGCCGGTACGGGATCCCGTCGTCGGCCTCGAGGACGTCGGCAATCACACCCACATCAATGCGATCGGCGCCGACGCCGAGGGGAAACACGAACTGAGCGACGAACTGCTGCTCGAGTCGACGGTCGTCATCGACGACCACAAGCAGTGTACCCACTCCGGCGAGGTCAACGTCCCGTACAACGAGGGGACGCTTACGGACGACGATATCTACGGCGAGATCGGCGAACTCGTTACCGGCAAGAAGCCGGCTCGCGAGGACGACACCGGCGTCACGGTCTTCGACTCGACCGGGCTCGCGATCCAGGACGTCGCGGCGGCCCGCGTCGTCTACGAGGACGCACGGGAGCACGGGGCCGGCTTCGACTACGGACTGATCCACACCGATCGGTAGCCGCCGCAGTTCGTCCGGTCCGGCGAGGGTGTTCTCGCACAGGTCGGCCTCGATCTTCTCGAGCGTCCGTCCTCGGCTCGGCACGAACTACCAATCAAGGTAGTGGCGACGCTCCCGCCAATATCGACGGTACGCGTGCCTCTATTCTCGGTCCGGGAGTCGACGCGGGATCGACCCCCGAATCGGAAGCCGGTCGCAGTAGTGAACGACCGGATCGCCGGTCGGCGACGGAAGTCCGTTAGCCGCGAACATCGTGTTCTCGCGGATCGTCGCCTCGGCCGGCTGGAGCGGCCACGGATCGTGAGCGATCTCTCCACCCATCACGCCCTCGCCCGAGGGGGCGTAGAACCGTCGTCGCTCGGTGAGCCAGTAGGCGAGCGAATCGGTTTCGGGAACGAAGACGTTGCCGTCCGGGCGGTACGACGCCACGAACCGGGCCGGATCACCCGTCTTCGACCGGCGTCGCTCGCTCGAGAATTCGATTCGGTCGCCGCGATCCTCGAGGGACATCCGGGCGGTGTAGACCGGGAGTCGGGTCGCGCGGCCGATCGGTTCGCCAATCATCGGTCTGTCGACGTCGACGCTGAAGAAGTAGAGCGCGGGGTCGCCGCGGTGTTTGACGTACGTTCGGACGTTGAGCTCGGTGATGTCGACCCTCGCGACGGAGGGGGTTCCCCGCAGTCCCGCGTCCGCGAGGACGAACGGCAACACGCTGAGCCAGGCCTGCCCGTCCCGGGTCTCGAGCTCGAGCTGGTCGGGAAGGTGGGGCCGAAGCGCCTCGGGCTCGATCGGCCAGTGGGCGAACAGCCCCGTCCGCCAGGTCATCGCGGCGACGTACGGCGCCCTCGGGCTCGAGACGCCGGCAACGGGCCACCGGGCGGGGTCCGTCTGCGCTCTGCCGTCGTTCGTCATTCGAGCCGTACTACACACGGACGCGGAAATAAAAGAACAGCCTGCCCGTTCCACGCTCGTCGGCTCAGCCGCCGTCAGTTCTCGGCGCCGTCCTCGATCTCGATCGCCGGCCGTCCGGGCTCGGCGTTTTTCAGGACGCTCTCGTCGACCGCCTCGGCGCGGCGAACGCTGACCGGGGCCTCGAACTCGCGCTCGAGCAGCCACGCCGCCGACTCGAGGGCCTCGCGTTCCGCGTCGGGCTCGAGGGTCGTCGACAGCGCCTCGCGCTCGGCCTGCAGGTCCTGGCCGTAGTCGGCCGCGGCGTCACCCTGTTCACGGATGTGGGGCTCCTGCATGAGTTCGCCGATCAGATTGTCGGCGTCGCTCTCGACGGCGATCTCTAAGGCGTCGTACTTCCAGTCGGGCGCGACGACGACGTCGATCGCCTGGGGGTCCTCGATGCCGGCGACGTCGACGATGTCGCGGACGTCCTCGCGGGTGTTTTCGACCAGCTGGCGGCGCTTCCGGACGTGGTCGCGGTCGACCTCGGCGGTCGGCCACTCGGCCTCGGCGGCGAACCCGTCGTAGCCGAGCTCGTCGTACAGCTCCTCGGCGATGTGGGGCGCGACGGGCGCCAACAGCCGGACGACCGCCGACAGTCCTCGCTCGTAGGTGTCGGCGTGGGGCTCGGCGTACTCCGAATACTGTCTGAGCGTCCGCACCAGGTCCTGGACCTCCCGCAGCGCCCGGTTGAACGTCAGCTCGTCGTACTTCTCGGTCGCGATGGCGACCGTCGCGTCGATTTCGCCGTCGACGTAGCTCGCGACGGCGTCGTCGTCGCCGTCGGGATCGTCGTACTCCTCGACCATCTCCTGCAGGCGCGTCAGGAAGGCGTACGTCGAGCGGACGCCCTCCTCGCTCCAGTCGAAGTCCCGCTCGGGCTGGGCGGCCTGCATCATGAACAGGCGGGCGGTGTCGGCGCCGTACTCCTCGACGATCCGCTGGGGTGAGACGACGTTGCCCTTCGATTTCGACATCTTCTCGCCCTCGAGCTGGACCATCCCCTGGGCGAGCAGGTTCGTGAAGGGCTCGCGGTGCTCTAAGCCCTCGTGGTCGGCCAGCACCTTCGTGAAGAATCTTGAATAGAGCAGGTGCATCACGGCGTGTTCGATCCCGCCGACGTACTGATCGACGGGCATCCAGTCGTTGGCCTGTTCTAAATCGAAGGGCGCCGCCTCGAGATCCGGCGAGACGTACCGCAGGAAGTACCACGAGGAGTCGACGAAGGTGTCCATCGTGTCCGTCTCGCGGGTAGCGGCCCCGCCACACTCCGGACAGGTCGTCTCCTTCCACTCCTCGGCCTCGTCCAGCGGGTTGCCGGTGGTGTTGATGAACGCCGGCAGCTCGACGGGCAGCTCCTCCTCGGGGAGGACGACCGATCCACAGCTGTCGTGGCAGTGGACGACCGGGATCGGCGTCCCCCAGTAGCGCTGCCGGGAGATCCCCCAGTCCCGGAGCTGGTACTGGGTGGTCCAGTCGGCGGTGTCGATCGCCTCGGTCAACCGTTCGCGGGCGGTATCGCTCTCGAGGCCGGTGTACCCCCCGGAGTTGACGAGCACCCCGTCCTCGGTGAACGCCTCCTCGCTGACGTCAGGCGCCTCGGGGACGGTCTCGCCGTCCCAGTCGTCAGGTTCGGGGGCGACGACGGGAACGATCTCCTCGCCCATCTTCGT
The DNA here is from genome assembly GCF_029688845.1 of Natronococcus sp. A-GB1. Classification (GTDB taxonomy): domain Archaea; phylum Halobacteriota; class Halobacteria; order Halobacteriales; family Natrialbaceae; genus Natronococcus. The sequence continues at coordinate 333,789 of NZ_JARUKW010000002.1, forward strand.
CGCGAAGGCGTGGTCGCGCTCGTCGTGGCCCGGCACCGCCATCAGCGCGCCCGTCCCGACGTCCGAGAGGACGAAGTCGGCGACGTAGACGGGGATCTCTTCGCCCGTAACGGGGTTCGTGGCGGTCAGGTCGGTTTCGACGCCGTTGGGCTCGTCGCCTTCGGGGTCGGCCTCCTCGTCGATGAAATGCCGTACGTCGTCGTCCTCCTCAGCCACCTGCTCGCTGATCGGGTGGTCCGGCGCGAGCGCGAAAAACGTCGCGCCGTGGATGGTATCGACGCGGGTCGTGAAGGCCTCGACGCTGCCGTGCCCGTCTATGGAGAACTCGAGTTCGGTCCCCTCCTGGCGGCCGATCCAGTTGCGCTGCATCTGGCGCACCGAGTTGGGCCACCCCTCGAGGTCGTCGATGTCCTCGAGCAGTTCGTCCGCGTACTCGGTGATCTTCAGGAACCACTGCTCGAGTTCGCGCTCCTCGACCGGCGTATCGCAGCGCCAGCAGAGTTCGGCCTCGCCCTCGACCTGCTCGTCGGCGAGGACGGTCTCGCACTCGGGACACCAGTTGACCTCGGCGTCCCGTCGATCGACCAGCCCCTCCTCGTGGAACCGGGCGAAGAGCCACTGGTTCCACCGGTAGTACTCCGGCGTGCAAGTGGCGATCTCGCGCTCCCAGTCGTAGCCAAAGCCCATCGACTCCATCTGGCCGCGCATCGTCTCGATGCAGTCGAACGTCCAGTCTCGCGGGTTGGTGTCGCGCTCCTTGGCCGCGTTCTCGGCGGGGAGGCCGAATGCGTCCCACCCCATCGGGTGGAGCACGTCGTCGCCCTGCAGCCGCCGGAACCGGGCATAGGCGTCCGTGATGGTGTAGTTTCGGACGTGGCCCATGTGGAGTTTGCCCGACGGGTACGGATACATCCCGAGGACGTACGTCGGATCATCGACGTCGTCGGGCGTCCGGTAGACGTCCGCCTCGTCCCACGCCTCCTGCCAGCGTCGTTCGACCGCCGCGTGGTCGTATCCCGCGTCGCTCATCTGTTTATATACGTGTGGTAGCGTCGCCATCCTATACCTTTCTATACAGTGGGCGGACCCTCATCCGGACTGGCGTGTCGAAAAGAACGGCGTCCGCGTTTGGTTCGACTCGATTGCTCGGGTCGTCGAGAACGTGGCGTTTCGATCTCGAGGACGACTACTCGATGTCGATCGCTCTCGAGTCGTCGCCGCCCTCGACCTTCGGCAGGCGGACCGTCAGAACGCCGTTCTCGAAGCTCGCCGACACCGACCCCTCCTCGACTGGGTCCGGAAGCCGAATCCGACGGTTGACCGACGTCCGAGTCCGCTCGCGCCGGATGTACCGCTCGGAAGCGTGCTCGAGTTCGTCGGCCCGCTCGGCCTCGAGGCGAAGGGTCCCCTCGGCGAGGGTAAGCTCGATGTCGTCGGTGTCGTAGCCGGGGAGATCGGCCGTGACGACGTACTCCTCGGCCCTGTCGGCGACGTCGACCGGTACCGATCCCGGCACCTGAAGCCCGCCGCCGCCCATCCCGCCTTCGACCTGCTTGCTGACACGGTCGAGCATCTCCTCGATCTCATCGAACGGGTTTCGTCGCATACTTCAGCGTAGGTACTCGAAGGGGATAAATTCTGCTCGGAACGGAGTTCGAAAAGGACCACGCGAACAGGTGGCTCGGCTCCTCTGTTTTCCCTGATCTCGAGGAGGCGTGGTCCGTATCGTCGTGCTCGGCTCTCGACACGCGATACGCCGTCTGATTGATCACCGGACTTGCTATCGTCCCGCGACGTCAGCGCATTCTACGCCAGGGAACATAAAATCTATGCTTGTCACACTCACGCATTCGCGCTCGTCGTTCGACAACTCCGGTGTGTCCCTCGAAACAACCACAGTGGCCGCTCTCGAGGCCACAGCGAAACGGGACGGGAGAAACGACTACTCGGGGAGCGTCACGCGTCCGTCCTCGAGCGCGTCGAGCAACACCTGCCGTGCGTGACCGTCCGGGTCGACATCCTCGTAGGCGGCCTTGACCTCGCCGTCGCCGATGAAGAACGTCGTCCGCGCGGTCGCGCCGTTTCGAACCTCGACGTCAAACGCCTCGGCGAGCTCGGCGTCGGGATCTGCCAGCAGGTCGAACTCGAGCCCCTCAGACTCGCAAAACGACTGGTGGGAGTCGACGTCGTCCGTCGAGACGCCGTAGACGTCAACGCCGGCCTCGTGGTAGGTCTCGAGTTCGTGCTGGAACTGGGTCGCCTCGGTCGTACAGCCCGGGGTCTCGTCTCGCGGGTAGAAGTACAGCACCGTGGGATGTTCGAACTCGAGGACGACCTCCTCGCCGTCCTGGTTGCGCGCGGTGACGGTCGGTGCGTCGTCGCCTGCGGTGAGTGCCATACCCGTAGTACGGTGGGAGGGTGAAAAACGATTTGGACAGCGCCCCGCTACGAGAGGTCGGCGTCGCGAAAGCGGAGGTAGCCGACCGCGAGCGGGAGGGTGATCCAGAACAGCAGTACCGCGGTCAGGAACAGCGGTTCGTGAACGAGCGCCTCGGTCGTACCGGATGGTGTCTGTTCGGTCTGTGTCGCACTAACTCCCTCCTCCGTCGCGGTGATAGCGATCTGGCTCGCCTCGGGAAGGAGTACGTCCGCACTCGTACTCATCGCGGTAAGGGGGTTGAGGTGGTCGACGACGGCGATCCACGTCGGCGGATCGGCGCCAGGAAGATTTCGGTTGACCGCGTAGTAGAGCCCGTCGACGACGTACGACCAGAGGACGGTCGCGAGAAGGTACCCGCCGATGGCGACGCTGATCGCTCTGGTTCTGGTCTCGGCGACGGCCGAAATTCCGACCGCGATCGAGACGATTGCCGCCGTCGAGAGGACGACGAACAGCACGTACGCCGCGATCGGGATGAGCGGCGGGAGTCCGACCGTCACCGCGATCATTGCGATCGCCGCCAGAAACCCGCCCAGAACAGCGGCCGCGAGAACGGCCGTCCGGCCGACGAACTTGCCGAGCAACACGTCCAGCCGGGAGTGAGGAAGCCCGAGCAGGAATTTCATATTGCCCGTTTCGCGCTCACCGACGATCGCTTGATACCCGACGAGGAGGCCGAGTATCGGCAGCACGACCTCCGTCGCCGGCCCCTCGAGAAACCGTGCTGCGAGTTCGGGATCCGGGTCCTCGACGACCGCCAGGACGATTCCCTGTGTGAGAACGATAAATCCGAGAAAGATCGCGGTGGCGACCCACAGCGCTCTCGAGCGAATTGCGTCGGCGACGTCCTTGCGCGCGATATCGACGACTGTCATGGGCTCGCCTCCGCGACGCCTTCCTCGAACACCGACTCGAGCGACCGCTCTTCGGCGCTGAAATCCTCGATTTTCGAGTGCGATTCGATCGTTCGAAGGACCTCCGCTTTCGCGTCATTACTCGAGAGTGAGATGGTGAGAGAAGGTGCTTCGGGGCTGCTATCGGTAACCGCACATTCCGTAACCGAGTCGACCGATTTGACGGCAGTCAGAACCTCTCGAGAAACGGCGTCGGTCTCGACTTCGAGTTCGACCGCGGCGCCGGTTCCGGATTTGAGTTCCTCGAGATCCCCGCTCATTCGGAGTTCACCGTCGACGAGGATTCCGATGCGATCGCTGACTTCCTCTACCTGCTCGAGAACGTGGCTTGAGAAGAAGACGGCCGCACCACGATCCCGTTCCTCGAGTACGATTTCCCTGAGAAGTCGAATTCCGGCCGGATCGAGTCCGCTCGAGGGTTCGTCGAGCACAAGCAGATCGGGCTTACCGACCAGTGCTAACGCTATTCGCAGCCGCTGTTTCATCCCCGTCGAGTACTCGCCTACCGGACGCCGTACTGCGGTCGCCTCGAGCCCGACGCGATCGGCCAATGCGTCCGGATCGCCGTCCGCTCCCATCGAGTCGATAGCGAACCGGAGATGCTTCCGTCCCGAGAGCCGATCGTACAGCTGATATCGCTCCGGTAACACGCCAATTCGGTGTTTGATTTCGGCAGATCCCTCGCAGACGTCTCTGCCGAGGACTCGAGCAGTCCCGTCGGTCGGGTGTACGTACGACAGTAACATCGCGATCGTCGTCGACTTGCCGGCGCCGTTCGGGCCGAGAAATCCGTACACTTCGCCGGCCTCTACCTCGAGATCGATTTTCGAGACGACGGTCTGAGATCCATACTGCTTCGTCAGGTCGTTCGTCCGTATTGCGCTCATCGGCTTCTCACTGGCTGCCCTATAGTACTTATTTGTGAAAGTTATTACTATCGGATTATCATCCAGTGGAATTTGCTTGGTAGACGAGTAGTACGGTGGCCGAGGCAACTACTAGTACGAGCAACACGAACGGAGAGACGGTAGCGGTCGCCCAGTTTCCGCCGAACAGGAAACCGGCTTCGGCGTACTCGTAGCTAACTATCGCTCGTTCCGGTTGCGTTTCGGCGGGCTCGATCGAGATTACCTGAGTGTGAAACACGGTATTCCAGACGGCGTGAAGTATGACCGCGTTCCAGACACTTCCCGTGTAGTAGGTGACGAGCGCGTACAGCAGCCCCGCTGAGGTTGCGACCAGCACGTAGAGTTCCGACGCGCCGGGGCCCGCGACCTTGCCATTGTGCAGCAGTCCAAACAGTATCGACGTCAACACGATGGCCGCCGGCCATCCCCAGTTGTGGCCGATAAACGAGAGCAGATACCCGCGAAATACGAGCTCCTCCGTTATTGCGGCCAGCAGTCCTAACAACACTGCACTGAGTAGTACCCTCGAGAGAAACCGTCCATCGCTGGCGTGTATCTCGAGCGTCCCCGACAGACCCGCGATGCTACCGACGGTGACGACTCCAACGAGGACGACTGCAACCCCCGCCCACCGAAGGATCGACCGACTGGGTACCGTAATAAACACCGACTTGCGTGGGATTTTGACGAGCCTCGGGACGAAAAGGTAGACGGCCAGTGCGACCGGGATGCCGATCAGTGCCCCCTCCGCTTCCGGGAGGAGCCATGGAATCGAAAGAAGGCTGTTTGCGAGTATGTGGGAGCCGATCAGTACTGTGAACATAACTGCAAGCAGAATCAATGACAGGGTTGCGACTCTCCACTCTTCGACGGCTCCGAGACGACTGTTGGGATCCAGGCTCATGAGTTCAGTATTTTGCGGTCGATCTCTGAGGAGTCGACGGATCTTTCGACTCGGTTCAGCAGCATCTCGTCGCGACCAAAACGAGGTGGTCATAGGGCTGTTCCTCCGAACGTCGCGCCTAGAAGGATCCGATCTCGACGCTGAGATTACCGCTCAGCGTATCGCCATCGTATCCAGCTTCGATGTATTGTAGCATGGGTATGTCACCCGAGTCCGAATGGCCTCGCTTTCGGTTATAAACTTGAAAGACGACGTGGTGCCGGAAGCACCTCGCTCGCCGCGGATTGGTGCAAGATTATTTGTACGATCACGAGGCCCCGATTCGCTGTATGACTGAGAATGATGATCCAACCACAGACCCAATCATTTCTGTCGAGAATCTGGTCGTGGCGTACGATCGAGCAGAAGAAACAGTTCGTGCAGTCGACGGTATCGATCTGCAGATCGAACCGGGAACGATCGTCGGACTGATCGGACCGAACGGGGCCGGAAAGACGACACTTCTCAAGACGTTCCTCGGGCTGGTCTCTCCGACGGGAGGACGTGTTCGAGTCGATGGAACCGACGTCGCGGAGCATCCACATCGCGCTCACGCGACGATGGCCGCGGTGCTCGAGGGCGCTCGAAGCACGTACTGGCGGCTAACGGTCCGGGAGAACCTCGAGTTTTTTAGCCGGATGAACGCCGCGGGACGCGGTGACGAGCGCGACCGGATCCGCGAGGTCATCGATCGATTGGACCTCGCCGACCTCTCAACGGCGGTGGTGAACGATCTCTCTCGAGGGCAAAAACAGCGAGTCTCGCTGGCAGCGGCGCTCGTACAGGACCCCGAGATACTGTTCTTGGACGAACCGACGATCGGACTCGACACCGAGGGGTCGCTTGAGCTCCAATCGTCGCTCGTCGACCTCGCGGAGCAGCACGGAACGACTATCGTGCTCTCGAGTCACGATCTGCACGCGATCGAGTCGATCTGTGATCGGGGTATCGTCCTCGACGACGGCCACGTTGTGGCGGACGACTCCGTCGAAAACCTGGTCGATATTTTCCGAACGGAGGTGTACGAGCTGGTCGTCGAGGGGACACTCTCGTCGTCCGCACGAGGCGAAATCGAACGAGCGTACGAGATCGTCTCCTGTACCGAGCTTCGAGACCGGACGGCGCTGGAGGTTGCCGTTCCGGACGGCAACCGTATTCACGAGCTAACCGGTGCGATGGTCGCACACGGCTCGCAGATCGAGTCGGTTCGGACTCTCGAGGGAAGCCTCGAGGCCGTCCTCGACTCGCTTTCGTTCGAGCGGTCCCGACCGCTCGAACGGCGTCCACTGCGGGGCGCGCCATGAGCGGGCGCTACTCGAGGTCGCCGACCGCACTCACATCGGCACTGTCCGCGCTGGTACGGCGGGATCTGCTCATCATGCGACGGTACCCACTGAACACCGCTGGTGCGGTACTGGGTCTGTACGCGCTGTTCCTTCTGGTCTACGTCGGCGGGCGCTCGCTCGTCGGCCCGAGTTTCGGCGAGACGCTCGGTGCACTGATCGTCGGTTTCTTTCTGTTCGTCATGGCGAACGCCTCCTACCAGTCGCTCGCGGGGCTGTTCGCGACCGAGGCGAAGTGGGGAACCCTGGAACAGCTGTACCTCTCACCGATCGGTTTCGGCCCTATCGCGGTGTTGTTGTCGCTCAGTTCGCTGCTGGTAACGTTCTCGGTCGGGTTCGCGATGCTCGCGCTGATGCTCCTGACGACGGGAGAATCGATCTCGCTCGACCTCCTCAGTATCGTTCCGATCGTCGTCCTCACGCTTCTGTCGACGATCGGACTCGGGCTGCTGTTCGGCGGCGCGACGGTCCGTTACAAGAACGTCAGCGCGGTCTTCGGCCTCGTCAAGTTCGCGCTCGTCGCCTGTATCGCTCTCGGGCCCGCCTCGACGGAGTTCGTCGTGTTGAAGCTGCTCCCGCTTACGCAGGGGAGTTACCTGCTGCAGCGGGTAATGAACGAGGGCGTCCGACTCTGGGAACTCGAGCCTACAGAGCTCTCGGTGCTCGCGGTCGTGGGGATCACGTACTTCGTTCTCGGCTACGCGCTCTTCCGATACTGTACCGACCGCGCTCGAGCAGCCGGGGTGATGGGACACTACTGATCGCCGCCGACCGCCCTCGAGGAGGGCGAAGAAACCGTCGATCCGCGACCGAGACGCTCGAGCACCCCTCACTCACTCGACGACGTGTTCGGTATCGTACGACCCGAGCCGTCGCACCCACCCCTTCTCGGCTAGCTCCTCGATGTCCTCGAGCGCCTCGATCGTCCGGGACTCGTACAGCCCCGCCTCGACGTCGATGTGGAAGACGTAGTCGCCGAGTCGCTGGCCGCTGGGTCGGGACTCGACGCGCGAGAGGTTGATGTCCCGCTCGGCGAAGGGCTCGAGCAGCTCGAGCAACAGCCCGGGGTAGTTCGCGTTCGGATAGACGACGAACGTCGACTTCCCGCCGCCCGTCGAGCGCTCGTCGGCGGACGCGAGCGCGAAAAACCGCGTCGCGTTCGAGTCCTGGTCCTGGATGTCCTCAGCGAGCACCTCGAGCCCGTTCTCGATGTCGGCGTTCGCGGGGTGGCCGATCCCCGCGATCGAGGCGTCGTCGCGGGCGAACTCGACGCCCTGAGCGGTGCTGGCGACGGCCTCGAGGGTCGCGTCGGGATACTCGCGCTCGAGGTAGGAACGACACTGCGCGAGCGCCTGGGAGTGGCTGGCGATCGTGTCGAACTCCGGCCCCTGGGCGAGCAGCGCGTGGCGGATCGGGGTGACGATTTCGCGGACGATCGCGACGTCGTACTCGGCGACGGCATCCAGGCTCTCGGTGACGCTGCCTTCGATGCTGTTCTCGATAGGAACGATCCCGCGGTCGTACTCGCCGGTCGCGACGGCCTCGACGATCGAGGTCACCGACTGTCGGAACCCGATCTCGTCGTCCTCGGCGATCGCGCTCGCTGCCCGGTGCGAGTAGGTCCCTTCGGGACCGAGCGTGACTGTACGCATTGGCTCAGTCTTTGCCGGACCGCGTCAAAAGCGCGTCGGAGCGGACGCGTTCGGCCCGGCCGATCGCTCGACTCGCCTCGAGGACGGACCCGGAACCCGAGTTACGACCGAGCGTTCGGCTCGCGGTTCGGAACGGCATCCTCCGCAAAACAATCGGTTCTCGGACGGCTACTCCTCGAGGTGGTCGATTCCCTTCTTGGCGACGTTCGCTTCCGTGATCTCGCTGGGCATCCAGTCGGGCTTGTCGTCGGGGGCGGTCTCCTCCCAGGCCCAGCCGTCGTAGATGTGGACCTTGTCGGTACCTTTCTCCCGGAGCCGGAGCTCGATTCGATCCGCCGCGTCCTCGCTCGAGCCCGGCTCGAGTCGGCGGGCCGCCTTGAGTGCGGCCTGTCGCGGCGTGTTTCCCGAGAAGACGCTCGTCTCGTCGCCGCCCGATTCTCGCAGTGCGAAGTTTCGCTTTCCGTCCTCACGTACCATAGTTTTAGCCTCCATGTCAGTTCTGCACACGATCAGACATAAAGATATCCCCCAAAATCGACGGACTGCGCTACTATGTTTAAATGATCCTGTTGGATCGACCCGGTCAGTGATCCACCCAAATCAGTGCTACGGCACGGGCGCGCGGTAGGTTCGGATCCGAAACGAGATCATTCGCTGTGTCGTAGAAAACACTTAAGTATATCCTACGGCGAAATGCGACCTAGAATCCCGCGATGGTCCGGAAAAAGAAGTTGAGTCCAAGCGGTGCGAAAGACGAAGACGGCAACTACCACAACGTCCATCTGAACCTCCACGAGGACGAACTCGCAGTCGCGGGTATGGATATCGGCGACGAAGTTTTCGTTCGCGTCCGGGACGGGAAGATCATCATCCAGAAAGCTAACGAAGAAGAGGTAGAACACGAGTTTTGACGTTTGCTCCGCCGAGTTCCGTTCCGTTTTCGTATAGCCGCAGCTTCGAACCGGCGTTCGCGGTCGTCGATGAACTGAGATCGACGTTTCCCGACTATCCGGGTAGCCACACCGTTTCTGGCCGTTCGCTGGTCGCTTCTCTTCCGAACTGACGGTCGAGAGAGTAACGTCGACTCGATCGCAGATTCGATCGGCTCTACCGTAGCGCCTCGATATCGAATTCGAACGCCGCGACGGGCACCTCGAGGTCGTGCTCGACGAGCACTTTCGGGTGGATCTCGCCGACGACACCGACGACCTCGCCGTCGATGACGACGTCGGCCGCTCGACCCGGGATGAAGGTCGGATGCTCCGTGGCGGGCGTCTCGAGTTCGACGTCGAAATCACGGGCGAGCGCTTGAAGCCGCGCCTTGGCGTCCTCGTAGCCCGAACCGTGGCTCGCGAGGACGGCCCCAACGTGGCGTCCCTCGCCGACCCCCGTGTTCTCGGTTTCGTCGAGTTCGGCGGCGAAGCCGACCTCCGAGAGGTGTTGTGGGTACGCGCGGTGGGTGTTGTTCTCGAGCACCTGTAGCAGCGAGGGCAGACACCAGGTTCGGAGCATCGTGTAGTCCTCGCTGTAGGGCTCCTTGATCGTCGCAGGCTCGCCCGCACCGTAGGCGTCAGTCCCCGGTTCCACGCCGAGGCGCTCGTAGTTCTGTCCCTCGTCGATCATGTGGAAGTTGAGCATGTCCTCGAAGCCGAGCCCGACGAGCTGCGTTCGAGCCGCGCGCTCGAGCCGGGACCGCTCGTGGCGGCCGCCGACGGTGCCGACCTCGGGGTAGCGGGGCTCGAGGTCGTTGAACCCGTAGGCCCGTCCGAGGTCATCGATGACGTCGAGCGGGTGAAGCACGTCGACGCGGTAGGGTGGGATCGCCACCTCGTAGACGAGATCGTCCGTCGACACGCCCTCGGCTTTCGACTCGTCCGAACCCGTCGGGCTGTCCCGTTCCTCGAGTCCGTCTCGGTCCTCCAGGGGTGTAATGGAACTCCCGTCGTCGCCCGTCGCTTCGTTCTCGCTTCTCGTGGCGGCGAGCCCCGAGCGCTCGGCCAGATCGATCACCTCGTCGGGATCGAGATCGATTCCGAGGAGGGTCTCGATACGGTCGTGGGCGACCCGTTTCGTCTTCGTCGAGAGGTCGGGGCGCACCAACTCGCTGTCGGGGTACTCGACCCGGACATCCTCGAGCGTCGCACCCCGCGCTGCGAGCGCGTAGCAGACGATGTTCAGCATCTTGTCGATCGTCCACTGATCGGTGCCGGTCATCTCGACGAATAGATCGCGCGAATCGGTCGAGACCTCGGTCCGACGACCGTTGATCACCGGCGGGAACGAGAACAGTCCGACGTCGTCGTAGATTGCCGGGTAGCGCTCGTACTCGCTGACGAGGCCGGCGTACTCGCGACCCGTCTGGTGTTCCTCGAGGACCTCTGCCGGCGTCAGCTCGGCGTCGGAATCGAGCGGGACGAACCGGTCCCCGTCGGGTTCGACGCCGACGTACCGAATCGTGGGGTTGCCCTCGGTGGCCGGACTTCCCTTGAGCATCGTCAGATCGTGAATCCCGATCGCGCCCTTCGCGCGCTTGCGGCCCATCGTCGCGTGGAGCTTCTCCTGGAGCTGGATGAGCGAGTCCAGCCCGTCCTCGTCGAGATCGACGTCGCGGATCACCGCGCCCGTGACGTAGGGTCGCTCGTCGGGGACCGACTCGTCGACCTCGATCGTCCACTCGGCGGAGTTAGTGGAGGGAACGTGCACGCCGCGGGCGTCGCCGTACTGGTAGCGCATCGAGCGAGCGACGCCCTCGACCGAGAGCCGATCGAGGCGGTCGGGCGCGAACTCGAGTTCGAACTCGTCGTCTTCGGTCCAGCCCTCGAACTCGAGGCCGAGGCCGAACAGCTCCTCCTGCAGTTCCTCGTCGCTTTTTTCCTCGTGGCCAGTCAGCTCGCGCAGCTCGTCGGGGTCGATGTCGACGGTTGGCATCAGTAGGTCACCTCCGCGTTCCGCAGGAACTCGAGGTCGGCAAGCGTCCCGTGGAGGTCACGGATATCCTCCGCGCCGGTCGCGAGCATCGCGAGCCGTTCGAGCGCGAGCCCCCAGGCCATGACGTCGCAGTCGACGCCGAGGGGCTCGAGCATCTCTTCGCGGAAGATCCCCGAGTTACCGATCTCGATCAGTTCGCCCGTCGTCGGATGGGTGCCGAAGAGCTCGAAGCTCGGTTCGGTGTAGGGGTTGTAGTGCGGTTTGAACTGGATATCCTCGATGCCGAACTGGGCGTAGAACTCCTCGAACGTTCCCATCAGGTCTCGCACCGAGAGATCCTCGGCCATCACCCAGCCCTCGATCTGGTAGAACTCGAGCAGGTGGGTCGCGTCCAGCGTATCGTTGCGGTAGGCCTTCTCGACGCTGAAGTAGCGGGCGGGCGGTTCGATTTCGCCGATTTCCTCGCCCGAAAGGTACCGCGTGGAGAGCGAGGTCGTGTGCCCCCGCAGGGCGAGTGCCCGCGCGAAGTCCTCATCCCAGGGCGAGTGGTACCCCTCGCCGTCCTCGCCGACTCCCTCCCGGTGGGCGCGCTCGACGCGTTCGACGAGATCCTCTGGAAGCTCGTCGATGTGCGTCGGCTGCTCGAGGGCGAAGCGGTCCCAGTGCGTTCTGGCGGGGTGGTCCTGGGGCATGAACAGGCAGTCGTTGATCCAGAAGTCCGCGTCGGCGTGGGGGCCGTCCATCTCCTCGAAGCCCATCCCGACGAGGACGTCCTTGACGCGTTCGGACATCTCCCGGAGGACGTGGACGCGCCCGCCCTCGACGGTCTCGGCGTCGGCCTCGACGTTGTACTCGGCGAACTCGACGTCCTGCCAGTCGCCGCTGGTGAGCAGCTCGGGGGTCACCTGGCCGACGGTCTCGGCAGTTTCGACGCCGGCCATCAGCTCCGTCACGCCCTGCTCGGTGAGTTCCACCTCGCGGATCGTCGATTCGGCGACCTCGGCGAGTCCGCGGCGCTCGAGCTGATCGAGGACGTCGCCCGCCTCGAGCGTCCCCCCGTCGGCGAGCGACTCGAGGGCGTTGGCCTCCGGATCCGCGGCGGGGTCGGCGTCGGGATCGGCCATGATTTCGCCGCTGTCGATCGAGCCGTAACCCTTCCGGGCGTAGTTCGAGAGCGCGATGTCGACCTCTGCGCCCTCGAGTCCCGAACTTCCGATAACCTGCCCCATCGGGACGGGGTCGGCGTCGGCGCCGGCCTCGAGAGCGGCCTCGTAAAGCCGGACCTCGGGCAGGCCGTCCTCGACGTACGTCCGTCCCTCGTCGGTGAGCGAGATCGTTTCGTCGACACGTTCCGTGACGGCGACCAGTCCCTGCTCCTCGAGCTCGAAGGCCGCCCCGGTGACGGTTTCGGGCGGCAGGTCGGTCGCCGCGGCGAGGGCGTCGACGGGCGTCGCCTCGTCGGCGTTCGCGGCCTCGAGGACCGCGACCTGTGATTCTGGTAGTTGCATTCGCTTGTCTGAATGGCTGTCGGTCGGTCAGTTAGCGGTTCCGACTCCGTTCGGCGTGCGCTCCTCGATCGGACTGCCCGACTCGGGCGCCGCTCGAGGGCGCGACAGTCGCGGACGGTTTCGCCGAGGACGATCGGTGTGATCGCCCTCGAGTCCACCGGCCCGGTTACCGGGCGAAAAAGAAGCCGAACCCCTGAGCCGTAGCTGACTGGCGGACGACGCGCCGATCGCAGGGTTCGGATGCCATGTGAGAACGATTGCAACGGTGGTGCAAAAGCGTTACGCGACGTTCGCTATTCGGAATTTATCCTTCGGCCGGTAGTGTTCCACGCGACAGCACTACTCCGAAAGCCCTGATTCAGTTCGAGGAAGGCAGGCGACCGTAGGACCGCAGCCGTCAGGCGAGGACCGCACGGAGCCTCCCGACTCGAACGGAGTCGCCCCTTTCAGTCCCACCCATCGGCGGCTGACGAGGGGGCCGTCACGGAGAACCAATACGGGTAGCTGGAGGAGAGCGTGTCATAGAATTATTCTCGTGGAGCTGCTTTCATCCCTATTCCAGTGAACCAACCGCTACGTAGGATATTTACTGAGCGAAAAGGTATATATGATGATAAAAGTTAACAGGATGTAATGGCCATCTCAGCGACACCATCTGGCTCCGATCAATCTAAAAATCGTTCTCTGGGCGGCATTCTCGTCCACGTACTGGCGCTTTTCACCAGTTTTGTCGGCCCTGCCATCGTGTATGCCGCCTCGAATCATGAATTTACGCGAGAGAACGCCCGAAACGCGATTAATTGGCACATCATTGTTCAGGTTCTGTGGGCCGTTTCGTTCGTGCTTTCGCTCACAATGTCGTTGCCCTCTCCCTTCGATACGGCCTTCGGCTTAATTGGTCTCCCCGTGCTACTCGCATTTGCGGTCTTGGGTTCCGCTACATTTGTGTTTGCTATTGTGGCTACGTGGAAAGCGGCGTCCGGGTCAGCGTGGTCGTATCCCGGCACGATTAATATTATTGACCGACTCCGATAGTCGGTATATTGAGTGGTAACTGCTTGGTCTGTACGTACCGTCTGTCTGGTAGTTGAAGAGAGGTATACGAACCGTTCTATGACACCCTCGGAGGAGTTAATCAGGCCTTCCGCGGCGACTCGAGCTCGATATCGGCTGCCTCGAGCAGTTCCTCGACCTCTTCGCGCTTCTCCTGGTGTTCCTCGAGGAACTCCTTCATGAGCTGGGCGGCCTGTTCCTTGCAGTCGCCACAGAGCCGTTCGCCGCCGACACACTCGTCGTACACCCGTTTGGCGAACTCGTCGTCGTCGCCGGCCAGCAGGTAGGCGTACAGTTCGTAGACCGGGCACTCGTCGGCCTTTCCGCCCTTCTCGCGTTGCTCTTCGGCCGTTTCGCGGCCCCCGGTCGTCGCGGATTTGACTTTGTCGTACCCCGTCTCAGGGTCGTCGAGCAGCGAGATGTGGCTCGCCGGAACGGACGAGGACATCTTCCCGCCCGTCAACCCGGTCATGAAGCGGTGGTAGATCGACGACGGCGGGCGGAAGCCGTAGCCGCCGTTGTCGACCTCGACCTTGCGGGCCAGCTCCTCGGCCTCCGCTCGGTCGAGTTCGAAGGCGTCGACGTGATTCTCGTAGACGCGCTTCTCGCCGTCGATTGCCTCGATCAGGGTGTCGAACGCCTCGTCGGTCGCCCGCCGATCGAAGAAGCGGGTTCGCGGGCGGACGGGTTCCATGCCGGCCTCCTCGAGTTTCGTCAGCACCGTACTCAGGGTGTCGGCCGCGACGCCGAGCTCCTCGAGGGGGGTCTCCTCGATCGCCTCCGCAACGTGGACACACCGGAGCTGGTCGTCGTCGAACTCGGCCGGATCGAGCTTCTCGTGGAAGTCGGCGACGAGGTCGCGCTCCTCCTCCTCGAGCTCGAAACTCGCGTACGCCTCCGAGACTTTGAAAAAGCGGGTGCGCTCGGCCAGGTCGCGGGCCAGGCGGACGTGGGGGTCCTGGTCGGGACCGACCGGGATGACGGTCGGCTTGGGCTCTTCGAGCTGGGGGTAGAGGATGTCGGCCATCTGGGTGACGACCGACTGCATGTGCGAGACGTCGGTCTCGCCGTCGAAGCCGTAGATCGCCTGGAACTCCGAGAAGTTGGCGTCGGCGCCGATATCGAAGGCCAGATCCTGGACCTCCCGGTTCGTCGACTGGCGGTAGAGTGTCCCCTCGTCGGGATCGAATCCGAGCGCGAGCAGCGAGAGGAGGTAGTCCCGGGCGTGCTCGTCGATCTCATCCCAGCTCATCCCGCGGGCCGAGTTCGCCTCGAGATCGGCGATCAGCCCGTAGGCGTCGGCGCCCTGCTGCTGGTGCCAGATGATCTCGTCGAAGACGAGCTTGTGGCCGATGTGGGGGTCGCCGGTAGGCATGAAGCCCGAGAGGACCGCGGCGTCCTCGCCCTTCCGTAGCGCCTCGGCGACCGCTCGGTAGTCCCGGTGGCCGAAGATGACCCCGCGGCGCATCAGGTAGTGGGGGTTGGGCACCTCCTCGAGCACCTCGTCGAACTCCTCGATGCCGAACTCCTCGAATAGCTTCCGGTAGTCGGAGACGGCCGAGGAGCCCCACGGATCCAGCGCGACGTCGTCGGCTCCGGCTGCCCCGCCGTCCGCGATCGGTTCTCCTGACTCGGACTCCTCGGCTGGCTCGTCTCCGGTCATTAGCTGCGTTTTGGCGCGCCAGCGCGCAAAAGGCTTCGGCTTCGGATTTGCGACCCCGATAGCGAAGTGGTCCGCGGCCGATCGTCGGGTATGAACGTCCGACTCTTCGACGGCGAACTCGAGCTCGAGGATAGGCGAATCGACGCGGACCCGACGCTCGTTCGTGAACAGCTGCGGGAGTACGAAACCGGCACGAGAGAGTGCTTCACCCTCGAGGTCGATTCCCCTGACACCTTCACTGGGAAGGTGATGCGCGCGATGGAGCGAATTCCGTACGGCGAGACGCGCACTTACGGCGACCTCGCCGCGGAACTCGAGACCGCCCCGATCGCCGTCGGGCAGGCCTGCGGTCGGAATCCGGTTCCCGTGATCGTCCCCTGCCATCGCGTCGTGAGCAGCGACTCGCTCACCGGCTACGCCGGCGGACTCGATATGAAACGGCGCCTGCTCGAGCACGAGGGCGCCGAGATTCCTGGAGCCGAGTAGCAGGAGTTTGGGTTTGGATCTGAACAGACCGAGTCATTTGATTGGCCACCGACATTCGGCGTGGGTCCGGGCCTGACCCTCACCGTGGCTCGAAGATGTGGACCGGCCAGTCGGTCTCGTAGTCGAGCGCGACCTCCCGTTCTGCGGCCGTCGGTTCGTGCACCGTGAGTTCGACCGAGGCACCGATGGCGACGTCGGCGTAGTCGGCGGCCACGCGCCCAAGAAGGCGGCCACCGTCTGCGAGTTCTACGACGGCGACCGTGTAGGGTGCGTCCGCTTCGAACGCCGGCGGCGGCGTGTGGACTTCCGTATACGAAAAGACCTGGCCCTCGCGCGACCGTGGTTCGACGTCGACGGCACGACTGCCGCAGCCGTAGCAGGCCGGCCGCGGCGGTAACAGCACCTGTCCACAGTCCGCACAGACTCCGCCCAGGAGTTCGCCGTCCGCAAGGGCGTCGAAAAAGCCCGGAAGTGTCCGCGGGTCGGCTGCATCGAGGTCACCGTCAGTCATGGTGCCTCTGCCGTCGTGAGCACATGACCAACGGTGACGGCGTCTGCGACGCCCCCTTCGTTGAGCAACAAGGCCGTCTCGGCCCCCTCGACCGCGCGGTCGCCCGCAGCTCCCGTGAGCTGTTCGTAGGCTTCGAGCGCCTGCAAGAGCCCGGTCGCGCCGATGGGGTGGCCGCGGGCCTTCAGTCCGCCGCTCGGACTCAACTGCACGTCCGTCCAGCCGTCTGCCCGCTCCGCTGGCGACTGGTAGCTCTGATAGCCCGTTCCGGCGGGAGCGAAGCCGGCGGCCTCCGCGAGCAGCGCCTCACAGACAGTGAAGGCGTCGTGGACTTCCGCGAAATCGACGTCTGTGGCGTCGATGCCCGCTTCCTCGTAGGCCGTTTCGGCGGCGATGCGAGCGCCCGCGATGTCGGTCATGTCTCGCTCGGCGACCGCGATGTTGTTTGCGGACGCCCCGCTGCCCGCGACGCGTACCTGCGGGCGGTCGAGATCGTCCGCCAGCTCGGCGGTCGTCACGAGGATGGCGGCGGCGCCGTCCCCAACTGGCGCACAGTCGTAGAGTTTCAACGGCGGGGCGATGGGATCAGATTCCAGCACCGTCGCCACGTCGATCTCCTTCGGAAACTGTGCCCGTGGATTGCGAGCGGCGTTAGCGTGGTTTTTGACCGCGATTTCGGCGAGGTCGTGTTCCGTGGCGTTCGTCTCATGCAGGTAGCGCTTGGCGAGCAGCGCGTACTGGCTGGGCGCGGTGATACCGGAGCGTTGCTCGATAGCTCGGTCGAACGCCGCCGACAGCGCGTCCGTCGCGCCGCTGGTGCCCGCAGCCGTCATCTTCTCGACGCCGCACGCGAGTACGGCCTCGTGTTCGCCGTTGCGGACGTCTTTGACCGCGTGGCGCAACGCGAGTGCGCCTGCGGCGGCGCATCCCTCGACCCGTTCGGCGGGGACGTGACGGAGGCCGGCCCACTCGGCCAAAAGCGTTCCGTACATGATCTGGTGTTCGTAGCTCTCCGACTGGTTGCCGACGTACACCGCCTCGACGAGGTCGGCAGGGTCGGGCAGTTCGTCGAACGCCTCCGCGAGGGCGACCGAGAACAGGTCGCGACCCGGGAGGTCCGTGCGGCCGAGCGCCGAGGCGCCGACCGACGCGATGACTGGCTTTGGCATGTGTACCTATCACGGTCTTGATGGGCGTTGTTAACTGTTCGCATTCGACCGCTGGCTGAACTATCGAATCATAGAGTGCTCAAATGGCATCGAGGGAACTACTGAAATCCACACTTGTACGGAACGGTCTACAGGCGGAGCAGGCCGAGTGCCTCGGGACTTGACCCCGAGGCGGTTCACAATTCGTCAGGGGGTCAGCCGCTCGAGTGACCACCACTCGATCCCGTCATCGCCGACCAGGGCGAACACCATCGTCTTGCGGACCCCGTGGGCCAGCCGGACGTCGAGGGCGATGTCGCGGGGTTCGAAAACGTGGTCGGCGGGGTGGACCCGCACCAGCAGCTCGGAGTGACCCAGGTCGTCGACCGAATCGACGTCGGCGTAGGTCCGGAAGTCCGCGCCGAACTTGTAGCCCGTCTTGGGGACGAGCCCGCGCTCGCGGAGCTCGCCGTAGACCCGTAGCCGGCGGTCGAACCGCTCGCCTTCGACCTCGCGGCCCCGTTCCCGGACGGTCGCGGGGTCGAGGTCGAGTGCGCCCCCCTCGGCGAGATAGGTCGCCTCGAGCAGCGAACACTGCAGGGTCGGCTCGTCGTACTCCCGACCCTCGAGGGGCTGGCCGTAGAACGTCTCTTCGTACAGCTCGAGGGGCGGTTCCCAGACGACGACCCGGTCGGCGAGCAGGTTCGCCTCGCAGCTCTCGGGGAGTCCGGACGCCGAGGATCCCGTGGGATCCCGGCGGTTCACCTCGAAGTACGTAATTTCGCTTTCCTCGTCGACGACCGCGAGGACGCCCGCCTCGAGGTCCCGACCGGCGACATCGGTCCGCTCGCCCAGCACCCGCAGGGCGTAGGCGATCTCCCCGTCCTCAGGTCCCTTTCCACGGGGGAAAACGGCGAACTCCGTCTCCGGAGGATCCTCGAGCCACGGCTCCGCTGCGGGCGAGAGGTAAAATCCTCGCTCGCGGAGGTCGGCGTAGACCAGAAATCGGACGCCGAAGTCGGGACCGGGTTCGCGAGCCAGCAGCGATCGGAAGTCGAGTCGTTCGTCGCCGTCGACGACGGCCGCGAGGTCGCCCCGGTAGAGCAGGTGGGCCGCCTCGACCGGCGCGAGGGCGATCTCGTTGCCCTCGAGCGGATAGCCGTAGCCCCGCGAGTCGTGATAGCGCTGGCGGGCGTCGCCGCCGACGCGGACGACGCCGTCCTCGAACCGCCCCTCGAGTGACATACCCGGCTCTTTGCCGGGGATCACTAAGTGGCTGTGGATCCCGTCGGAGCCCGCTCCGGCCAGTTCAGTCGTCGACGCCGGCCTCGACCCGGTACTCGCCGACCCGTCGACAGGTCGCGTCGAGACAGCGCGCGCCGGTGCCGGTCTCGAACGTCGGCAGCCCACAGCCGCAGTCGCCGTCGACGACGCCGGCGGGCACCGCGAAACCGGTGTCACAGTCTGGATAGTGCTCGCAGCCGGCGATCAGTCCGCCCCGCCGGAGGATCTGCAGGTCGCCGTCACAGTTCGGTTCCGGACAGTTCCACTCGCGGTCGAACGCCTCGCGGACGGCCTCGTCCAGCGACTCACAGCCTCGGTCGAGACAGACGTCGAACGCGAGCCCGCGCTCAACGCGCATTCGTGGGAGGCCACAGGCACAGCGCTCCTCGCGGATCGTCGCGTCCGAGGGAATCCCGTAGCGGTCGCCGCAGTCGACGCAGTGGACCCCCGAGGAGCGAACGAGGGCGCCGTCACAGTTCGGACAGGTCCCAACTGGCGTTCCCGCCGCCGAGGCCGGGTAGTGGGCGAACCCCTCCTGTTCGTGAGCGGCGATCCGCAACGTCTGGGTGTCCTTCTTTGCGACGAGCGTGAAGTCGCCCGCCCGGTCGCTCGAGACGCTGTCGGCGCGGGTGAGCCAGGCGACGGGCTGGTAGCCGTCGATATCGTGGACGAGCACGGTGTTGTCGGGCTTGACGATCGTCGTTACTCGACCGCGGTACTCCGATCGGTCGGCATCCTCCGCGATGACGGTGCAGTCGCCCGCGAGCACGCGGATGGCGTCGTCGATCATGGGGTCGTTGGCCGCGCTCCGGTACTTAAACTCGAGGGCGGTGTCGGACTCGCAACGCCACATCTTTCTCTCCGCGCTCGGATCCACGACGGTATGGCCGATCCGAACGTGGAGCCCGCCAAGTTGGGGGATCCGTCCCGGTTCGAGGACGACGTCACAGCTCTGGCGCGAGCGCTTCGAACGGCTGAGGAAGCGGACGACGAACTTCGGCGGCGAGTGGAGTCGGTCGTGGGAGAGCTACAGGACCTCCTTGCGGAAGCCAACGGCGGACACGCCCCGATCGACACTCGGACGGGCGGAACGATCACGCCCCTGGCTCCCGAACCCGAGCGAATCGAGCTGGCCGACATCGCCCACGCGCTGTCGAATCTCAGTCGGTTCGCGGGACAGGGGAAGCACTTTCATAGCGTCGCCCGCCATTCGGTCCACGTCAGCCGCGAGGTCGAGGCCCGGGACGGGAGTCGGGCGGCGCAGCGATGGGGACTGCTTCACGACGCCAGCGAGGCCTACCTCTCGGACGTTCCCGCCCCGGTCAAGCGGAGTCTTCCGGGGTACACAGCCGCCGAGCGTCGGCTTCAGGCGGCCGTCCGGGATGCGGTGGAACTCGAGCTGACGACCGAGGACGAACGGCTGGTCGACGCCGCGGACGGAGCGATCGGGCGGTACGAGCTCGCGGTTCACTTCCCGAGCGAACGCCGAGAGAAACCCCAGCTCGAGGTCGCTCCCGCGGAGATCGATCCCGACGCCGACCCGAAGGCGCTGTTTCTCGAGCGGGCACGTGAACTAAATCTCGAGTGAGCCGAAAAACGGATCGAGTGAGTCGAAAACTGGAGCTGACGGGTTACTTGACGGCCGATTCGGCCATCCGCTGTGGAAAGCCGACGATGAGCGCGATCAGCCCGTCGGCCTCCTCGTCGTCGCGGAGGTAGGACCGAATGCGCTGACTGACCATCTCGACGGCGACGATCAGCACGAAGACGACCAGGATCCCGGCCATCATGTTGTCGTAGGCGCGCATTCCCTGCTGAACCTCGATGACGACGCCGATGCCACCGCCGCCGAGCAGGCCGAGCGTGACGGCCTGGCGGACGTTCACCTCGAAGATGTACAGCGTCCAGGCGATGAAGGAGGTTTTGACCTGGCTCAGCATCCCGAAGCTAACCGTCTGGGACTTCGAGGCGCCGGTTGTCTCCATCGCCTCGATCGGTCCTTCCTTGATCTCCTCGAGTTCGTCGGTAAAGAGACGGCCGAGGTTACCGATCGTGCTGACGAAGATCGCGATCGTCGAGGTGATCGCCCCGAGTCCGCTCAGCGGGATGAAGATAAAGAACCAGACCAGCGCGGGGATCGCGCGGGAGACGGCCATGATCGACCGGAAGATGAAATTAAACGGGAAGGGGGTTACCCGGCCGCTCCCGAGGACGCCCAGTGCGAGCGCGAAGGGGATCCCGAAGACGGTTCCGACGAACCCCATCGCGAGCGTGATTCCAGCCTCGAGCGGCAGGTTCTCCTCGATGAGGAACTCGAGGTCCGGGACGTAGTTGACGATCTGGTCGGTGAAGTACGGCCACTGCTGGTAGAGGTAGCTAAAGGAGAAATCCATCAGCCGTATCGAGCCGTAGAGCGCAACGACGAACAGCACCGAGAGGAGTCCGTACATGATCCACCGGACCCGACGGGTCAGCCGGATCTCCTCTAACCGCTGTTCGATGGCGGTGTCCGCATCGGTACTCATTGGGTCGCCTCCCGCTTGTCGTCGCCGGTCGACAGGAACTCTTCCATGTCGATCCCGCCGTACAGCTCGTCGATCACGTCGAGGGTCAGTTCGTCACCGTAGCCGTCGAAGACCAGCTTTCCGTCCGCAAGCCCGATGAACCGCTGTCCGAACTGTCGAGCGAGGTTGACCTGGTGGAGACTGATCATTGCGGTCAGGCCGCGCTGTTCGGCCGCGGAACGGAGATACCCCATGACCGTCTGTGCACTGCCGGGATCGAGACTCGCGACCGGTTCGTCGGCGAGCAGGATATCCGACTCCTGAACGAGTGCCCTGGCGATGCCGACCCGCTGTTGTTGGCCACCGCTCATGCGACCGGCTCGCTGCTCGGCCTCGTCGAGCAGTCCGACCGTCTCGAGCGCCTCGAGTGCTTTGATCTTGTCCTCGCGGTCGTTAAATCGGAGCACGCTCTCCAGGTAATCGGCCCGGCTCAGCGCGCCGGTGAGCGCGTTCGAGTATGCACTCATTCCCTCGATGACGTTGTGCTGCTGGAAGACCATCGAGACGTCGTTTCTGTGGGACGTGACCGGTTCGTCCTGGACGTACACTGCGCCTTCGGTCGGCGCGGCGAGTCCGTTGATACACCTGAGAAGCGTCGACTTTCCCGACCCCGAGATGCCGAGGACGACGACGAACTCCCCCTCTTCGATCTCGAACGAGACGTCGTCGAGAGCGACCGTCTCCCCGTACCGTTTTGTGAGGTTTTCTACTCGAATAGCGGACATGATTAAATTTGGGTGCGGTACCTATCGTGTCTGGCCGCTACTCTTCCTCAAAGTCTTCGAATTCGAGTCCGAGTTCGTCGAGGACCTCGTTGACCGGTTCGTAGTCGTCCATGCTGGCTTCCTCGATGCCGGTAAACCAGAGTTCGTAGTCCTCGCCGACGTCCTCGGGGATGAGGTCCTCCTCCTCGGCCGAAAGCAGCGCCTCCTCGATGTCCTCACGGACCGGATCGTCCCACTCGCTGCGGGCCATGATCGGCGCTCGAGGCAGCGGATCCGAGACGTCGAGCAGCTGCAGTTCCTCTTCCCCGTCTTCGAGTGCCGAGCCGGCGCCGTCGTACTCCGCGGAGTGCTCGACGAACTCCTCGTACTCGTCGAACTGCTCCTGGGGTATCTGGGGCGCGGACGCGAACGCACCCGTCGCCGCAGCCGCGACCGTATCGTCGTTGACCATCTGTTCGCGGGCCGTGTCGTGGTCGCCCGCGGTCTGGATCTCGAGGTCCTCCGCATCCCCCTGCGGGAAATCACCGATATCCAGTCCCGTGTCGCTCAGCATCGTCGCCGGTGCCAGCGTTCCGCTGAACGACATCAGCGCGCCAACGGCGATCGACTCACCTTCGAGATCCTCGACGCTCTCGATGTCGCTGTCCGGCGTGGTGATGATCGTCGAAAAGTACAGCGGGCCGCCGAAGGCCGTCCGCATCCCGAGGACGTCGGCGAACCCCTCGCCGCCCGGCACCGCCGTCGGCGACGTGTCGGCCATTTCCGCCTGGTTGGCGTCGAGCGCCTCGAGGGTCTCGACGTAGCTGCCGGCACGGATGAGTTCGATCTCGGCGCCGGTCTCCTCCTCGAGGTACTCCTTCATCGGCGTGTACTCCTCGATGATGTCGGTCTGTTCCTCCGCCGGGTTCAGAATGAACCGAACGGCGTCGCCGTCGCCGTCGTCGTCGCCGTTCCCCCCGAGACAACCAGCCAGCCCCGCCAGTCCGACCCCTCCGGAGGTCGCTAGAAACGTTCGTCGTGTGCTATCGCCACAGCGTGGTGTCCGGACCATACATAGTACCGTAAGCGAATCGGGATAAAGTCAATGATAGTTTCGCAGTATGGGCGGCTTCTTTTCATATTTATTGCTACAAGATCGATAAAATCTGACGAGCGATCATCGAGCGTCCGATCGGATTTCGGTCGGATTTAATACGTGTACGGCTGACCACCAGCCGTGGCCCGTCCAACCCTGATCGTCTACTGTGGCTTGCCGGGCGTGGGCAAATCCGTCGCTTCGGCGTACACGGCCGACCGGCTCGAGGCCGAGCGCTACCGAAGCGATCGGGTTCGGAAGCGACTCTTTCCGGATCCCGACTACACCTCGGCCGAAACCGACGCAACCTACGCCGAGTTGCTCTCGCTCGCGCGGTCGGCTCTCGAATCCGGAACCGACGTCGTCCTCGATGCGACGTTCCAGTCGAAACCGTACCGCGATCGAGCCGCCGAGATCGCCGGCGCGGTCGGTGCCGATTGCACGTTCGTCTACGTCGACTGCGACGTCGACGTCGTCGAGGAGCGCATCGAGAGCCGAACCGACTGCGTCAGCGACGCCCACTTCGAACAGCACCTGCAGTTGCGAGAGACGTTCGACTCCCTCGAGTATGAGCATGTGATGATCGACAACTCCGGGTCGCTCGAGCAGACTCACGAGCAGATCGACCGTGCGCTGCTCGCGCCGGTCGCAACGCGATAGCTCTGTGATCGGCTCGCAGCCGACGTCGAGACCACCGCGGCTAAGAGCCCGGTCCGCCGAGTGTCGGCTATGACGACGATCAAGGACAGCGTCCACGACTACATCGAACTCCGCCCGGTAGCGGAGGCGTTGCTCGACACCGAGCCGATGCAGCGACTCCGCTACGTCCGGCAGCTGAGCACCGTCCAGCTCGTCTACCCCGCCGCGAACCACACTCGCTTCGAGCACAGCCTCGGCGTCTACCACCTTGCCTCGCGGGCCGTCGACCAGCTCGAGCTCGAGGACGCCCTCGCCGATCGGCTGCGGGCCGCCGCGCTGGTCCACGACGTCGGCCACGGCCCCTTCGGCCACCAGACCGAGGCCGCTATCGAGCGCCACCTCGGGCGCCACCACGACGAGATCGGGTGGCTGCTCGCCGAGACGGAGCTCGGGACCGTCCTCGAGGAGGGAGGGATCGACCCCGACGCCGTCGCGGCGACCGTCGACGGCCGCGGCCCGCTGGGCGAACTCGTCTCCGGCGCGCTCGACGTCGATCGGATGGACTACCTCGTTCGCGACGCCCACCACACGGGCGTCCCCTACGGAACGATCGACCACGCGCGGCTGATCCGGGCGTTCCGACGCGTCGACGGCGAGCTGGCCATCGCCGACGGCAACGTCGCCAGCGCCGAGAGCGCGCTGATCGCCCGGACGCTGATGAACGCGACCGTCTACCGCCACCACGTCTCACGGATCGCCGGCGCGATGCTCGACCGGGCCAGCGAGCGCGTCCTCGCTGACGGCGTCCTCGAGCCCGAACGGTTCGCGCGACTGACCGACGAGGAGCTGCTGGCGGCGCTCGCCGACCACGAGCCGACAGCCGACGCCGCGAGCCGCCTGCGCAACCGTCGCCTCTACAAGCGCGCGGCCTGGGTCCGGCGGGATGCCGTTCCCGAGCGCTTCGTCGGCCTCGAGTACGACCGTACCCAGGAGCTCGAGCCCGAGATCGCGAGCGTCGCCGACGTCGCTCCGTCGGCTGTCATCCTCGACAGCCCCGGGATGCCCTCGTCACCGGAGTCCAGAGCGAAGATCCTCGTCGACGGGGAACCCCTCCCGCTCGGCGATCGGTCGCCGCTGGTCGCCGGCCTCGACGCCTGTGCGCGCGAGATCTGGCGCCTCGGAGTCTACGCTCCGCCGGATCGCCTCGATGCGGTTCGCGAGGCGGCCGCCGACGTCCTCGAACTCGAGGGCGACCCGGAACCGTAGCCATCGTTCGTCCTCTCAGTCGCCTGAGCCCGCCGATCCGTCCTCCTCGAGCCGCCGTTCGTACTTCTCGAACGCTTCTTCGAGTGCCTCGTCGGCGTCGATTCCGACCCCGTCGGCTAGCGCCAGCAGCGCAAATAGCGCGTCTCCGAGTTCGTCGCCGTTGATATCGAGCTTGTCCGGCTCGGCGCCGTAAGCGGTCGACTCGTTGGCGTCCTTGGCGAGCTCGCCGATCTCCGAGACGAGGTCGAGCAGCCTGAACTCCGGCGGTGTCTCGAGGTCGTGGTCGTCGACGAACGCCGCGACCCGTTGCTGTGAATCGTTCACACCGTATCGGACGAGCGCCGGACCGGAAAGGCGTGCCGTTTCGAACCGCTGGTGCCAGTGGCCTACGTAGCGCTCCGGAGGTTGATTGTACACTCCTAGCAGCGTTCATGAGGGACTCGCTCCATCTACCGACCCGCTGTGCGTGCGGGAGCTGCAGCTACCGGCCGTTCGGATGATCTGCGCATGAGCCTTTCAATCGCGCTCCTCGTTACTCTCTCCTGGATGGCCGTTCTGGTCCTCTACTTCACCTTATTTTTTGGAACGGCGAAAAACAGGCTCGAACCGGAGAGCTCCTTCGATAGATAGAATCCGTTCGAGAGAGTGGATTGCTGACGGACCCAAATCACCAGACCGTTACTTCCGGAGCTCGAGGCGCTCGTCGACGTCCCTCGAAGCGTCCTGGATCGAAACTGATCTCCGGTCACGGTTCGTTCTCGATTACGACGATCCGGCACTCGGATCGACTGTCCACCACGTATGATGGAACTCGATATCGAGGTTGACGTCGCGCGCGTCGCGGCGGCGTTTGCGATCGCCGTCGCGTTGCTCGCCGTTCTGGCCAGCGCGTTCGGCCACGAGGACGTGCTGGTCGCGGCCTCTCGAGCGGAGCTCCCGATCTACGCGCTCGGATTTGCGGCGATGGTCGGTTGCCTGTCGCTGCGTGGCGTGGTGTGGGACCGCGTGCTCGGCTCGGCCGGCTACGATGGTCCCTTCCCACCGATCCTGGGACTCTACCTTGCAACGCGGTTCGCGAAGTACGTCACGCCGTACGGACAAGTCGTGGCGCCACCGGGCGTCGCCTACGCCCTCGCGCGTCGTTCGGGCGTCGAGTACGAGGAGGGACTCGCCGCGATCGTTGGCGGGATCTTCGTCAACTACCTGCCGTACTACACGTTCGGCGGCTTCGGGCTCGCGTATCTGCTCGTCGGCTGGCGGCTCACCGGTTCCGTTCGGACGTACGCGGTGGCGTTTCTGGGAACGATCGGAGCCGTCGTGGCGGTCGCGATCGTACTCTGGCTGCGCCGAGACGGCGTCGAACGGACGCTCCTCGCCGTCGCGGCTCCGATCCGGCGCCTCCTCGAGTCGGTCCGCCCGTCGCTCGCCCGGCCGCTCCGACCCGAGAACCTGCGGGACCGACTCGCGGGGTTCTACCGGACTCTCGACGCGATCTCCGCCGATCGCGCCACGCTGTTCGCCGCGCTCGCGCTCGGCCATCTCGCGTGGTTCCTATTTGCCCTCCCGCTGTACCTGACGGCGATGGCGGTGAGCGAGCCGATCCCGCTCGCAGTGGCGATCCTCGCGGTCGCGCTCTCGAAGGTCGGATTTCTCACCCCGACGCCGGGCGGTCTCGGCGGCGTCGAACTCACTATTGCGGGTGTACTCGCGCTCCTCGCCCCCGTCAGCGCCGCGGCCGCGTTCGCGATCGGCCTCCTCTATCGCGTCATCACCTACTGGCTGTCGGTCATCGTCGGAGCCGTCGCGGCGATCGCGCTGTCGCTGTGGTGGTAGGCGCTCCGTCGAAATACGTTTCCGCGACGGCACGAACCTCTTCCCATGAACGACGTTACCGCGGAGATCCTGCTGTTCGACGGGTTCGACGAACTCGATGCGATCGGACCCTACGAGGTCCTCGCAAACGGCGCCGAGGCCGGCGCCTCGCTCGAGACGCGGCTGGTCACGCTCGAGGGGGACACCGATGACGACGGACTCGTTACGGCGAGTCACGGTCTGCGCGTCGAACCGGAGGATGTCCTGGGGGAGCCGGACCTGCTCGTCGTTCCCGGCGGCGGTTGGACCACCGAGGGCGGCGTCCGGGCCGTCGTTACCGACGGAGTGATCCCCGGCGCTGTCGACGAGCGGTTTGGAGCGGGTTCGACCGTCGCTTCGGTCTGTACCGGCGCGATGATCCTCGCCGAGGCGGGGCTGCTCGAGGGTCGTCCCGCGACGACTCACCAGGTGGCGATCGACGACCTCGGCGATTCGGCCGCGAACGTGGTCGAGGAACGGGTCGTCGACGACGGCGACGTGCTCACGGCGGGGGGCGTCACGGCCGGGATCGACCTGGCGCTGTGGCTGCTCGAGCGCGAGTTCGGCGCCGAAATCGCCGAGGCGGTCGAGACGGAGATGGAACACGAACGTCGGGGCGAGGTCTTCGGTTGACAGTAGTTGGAAATCCGCTTATACAGCCTACCGGATTGGACGGTGCGGCGAGGGCAATCAGATGACAGTTCACTTCGATAGCCAGTTGTAGATCCTCCCGAACAGGTATCCAAGGACGAACGCATCGATAAATCCCAGAATCGTTCCCCAGACGAGATCGCCCGGTTCGTGACTGTATCCAGGGTAGAGATCCGCCAGCAACAGCCGCCAGCGCTCTCCGTATCTCGTCCCAGCTGCCAGTTCCAGGAAGGCAACCGCTGCCCCCCAGATGATTCCGGCCGAGAGACCGAGCGCACGGGGATCCACCGTCCCAGTGGTCTCCGTGGCTTCGGCTGTGGGAGAACGGCTCTGCTCTTGGGTTGAGGGCTGTGAATCGCTCATTCCACCGGGAAATCGTCCCGCCCGACCAAAATACGGGAGGGGAGTTCCAGTCTTGTGAGAATTGATACACGGAGAGCTGGCCTACGACCGCTGTAACACTCGATACCGATCTCCCCACGGTCCTGTCAGTACTACCTTGGTATCGGTGACCTCACCCATGCCTGACGAACGGGCGAAGGTACGGACTTGATCTGCTATACACACGAGTTTCACTTGCCGAGTGGTAGTTTTCGTCGGCTGTCCGTGCCTCGACGGGCGACGGCGCCCGTGTGACGGCCAAACGGCTATACGTCCGTCCCCGGTAGCCCGACGTACATGAGTGCAGTCTTATTCGATATGGACGGCGTGCTCGTCGATTCGGAGGACTACTGGGTCGAGTTCCAGCGCGAGGAGGTCCTCCCCGTGGCCGTCCCCGACGAGGACGTCGACGTCGCCGAGGTCAGCGGGATGAACTACGCCGAGATCTACGACTACCTCGAGGGGGAGTACGGCACCTCGATCTCCCGCGAGGAGTACCTCCAGAAGTTCAGAGAAGCGGCCGAGGAGCTGTACACCGAGCGCGTCGAACTGCTCGAGGGAACCCACGACCTGCTCGCCGAACTCGACGAGCGGGGTGTGCCGACGGCAGTCGTCTCCTCCTCGCCACACGACTGGATCGGGATGGTCCTCGAGCGCTTCGACCTCGAGGGGGAGTTCGACGAAGTGATCAGTGCCGAGGAGATCGACGGCGACAGCAAGCCCGAACCGGACGTCTTCGAGTACGCCGCAGAGGAGGTCGGCGTCCCCGCCGACGAGTGCGTCGTCGTCGAGGACTCCGAGAACGGTATCGAGGCGGCCGACCGCGCGGGCGCGATCGTCGTCGCCTACCGGATCGGCGCCCACGGCGACATCGACTACTCGCCGGCCGATCGGACCGTCGACACGCCGGCCGAGGTTCGAGAGGCGGTCCTCGAGCTCGTCGCGGAGGCGTAGCTGTCGCCTTCGGCGGGGTGCCGATCGCGTTTGCAGAAATTGGATGATCGATGATTATTCTGCCTGATTTTATAGGCGCTCGCTCGAAAGGTGCGGTATGGACGATATCGACCTCGACGAACTCGCCGCATCGTTGACCCTTCGCGAGGAGAACCAGGCGATCAAGAGCTACCAGAACACGGTCGCGGTTTCCTGTCCGGCCTGTGACCTCCAGTTCGACGACCTCGTCGTCTGCAAGGAGAACCCGACGAGTCTCAATCTCTCACAGCAGCTCGACCTCTGTGTCGGCTCGGCCGACGGTCAGGCGGTCATCTTCACCCACAAAAAGTAACTCAGCGGACCTCGACCGTTCGGCGCTCCTCGAGCGGGACGAGGGGCTCCTCGGGGAAGGCGACGCTGACGCTGAACTCGAGGGTATCGGCGTCGGCGCCGAAGACGCCGACCGGGACCGTCTCCGTATCGCGTAGGTAGGTGCTCGTACTCGTCATCTCGACGCCATTTACCGTGACCCGAATTCCGGCCCGCGCGGGCTCGCCCACGTTCCGGACGGTGACTTCGCAGACGTCGTTTTCCCCGGCTCCGATCGTTTCCGGAAACGCGCCCCACTCGAGTTCGACTGCGGGCAGCGACTGGGCGCCCTCGTAGACGCCCTCGGCGACGCCCTCCGAGAGCCCGGCCTCAACGAGTCCCGCGATCCCGGCGCCGACGACGTCGCCCGGTGTCGACAGCCCCTCTTTCGAGAGCTTGCTCGCCCGTCCGGGGCCGACGCTGTCGATCGCGGTGAGCCCGACGGCGTCCTCGGCGACGCCGTTCTCGACCCGTGCCTCGACTCGCCTCGCGAGGTTCGCCGCGTGTGGGTCCGCCAGCCGGTCGAGGAAGGCGCCAAGCGCCGAGAGTAGCCGAGTCGCGTTCTGTCTGATGACCCAGGCGTCGCTTCTGAGCTCCGGAGGGACCGAGCCGCTTGCGGCCCCGCGTAAGATTGCGAGCACCTTCCGCTGGCCCGCCTCGAGGTCGCCGGTCTCCTGACCGACGAGCACGGCGCTGATCGCGTCGCGTTCGTCCTGGCGGGCCGACACCGAATCGAACTCCGCGGCGCTCGCAACGGCCTCGAGCAGGTCGTCGGGTCCGAGGGCATCGCCCTCGTTCGCCCGATCGCAGAGCGCCGCGAAGGCGGCCGCAGTCTCGAGGCGAAGGTAGTACTTCGAGGCGAGCACCCCGCGAGGGGTCGCCTCGATCGAGAGGTCGCCGGACTCGCCCATCGCAACGAATCCCCGGTCGACGAGCCCCTCGAGGCAGTCCCGGACGCGCTGGCGGAGGTTCGGGAAGTCGTACGCCTCGGGTTTGGACTGGCCGCGGACGTAGTAAAACGTCGTCTCCAGCCAGTCCATCACGTCCTCGAGGTCGGTGATCGTTCCCATCGCAATCTCGGCGTTGAGGTGGGTCTCGAGGGTCTCGGCGAGGCGGGACTCGATCTCCTTGCCGTCCCGGAGCAGTCGGCGGTACTTGTCGGCCTCCGCCGTATCGCAGACGACCCAGCCGTAGCCGACGTCGTCGTAGCCCGGCCGGCCCGCCCGCCCGAGCATCTGGAGAACGTCGAGCGGGCTCATGTCGACCTCGCCCTCGAGGGGGTCGTGCAGTTTCGTGTCCCTGATCACGACACAACGTGCGGGGAGGTTGACACCCCAGGCGAGCGTCGAGGTCGAGAACAGCAGCTCGACGTGGCCCGCCTTGAACCACTCCTCGACGAGGTCGCGGTCGTTCTTCGAGAGTCCGGCGTGGTGGAAGGCGACGCCGTCGAGCACGGAGTTGTGCAGGGTGTCGTTCTCGAGCTCCTGGGCCTCGGTGTGGAAGTCGTAATCTCCCCGAACGCCCATCGGGATATCGCGTTCGGCGATCTCGTCTCTGGCCTTCTCGGCCGCCCGGACGGTGTCCTGCCGGGAGGAGACGAACACGAGCGACTGGCCGTCTTCCCGGAGGTGGGGCTCGGCGAGATCCAGCGCCCGGTAGAGCCGGCGGTACTTGTCGGCGAAGGCGTTGTCGCCGTGAGTGTAGGTCCTGACGCCGGCGTTGAGTTCGACGGGGCGGTACTCCGCGCCGAACTCGAAGGTCGCTTCTTCGGGCGCATCGAGCCAGGCTGCGACGTCGTCGACGTTGGGCATCGTCGCCGAGAGGGCGACGATCCGTGGGTCGCAGAGCCGCCGCAGGCGCGAGATCGTTACCTCGAGCACCGACCCTCGGCGGTCGGCGTCGAGCAGGTGGACTTCGTCGATGACGCAGACGTCGATGTCAGTGACGAAATCGTAGCGCCGGGAGTCGTGTTTTCGGGTCGCCGAGTCGAGCTTCTCGGGGGTCATCACGAGGATGTCCGCGTGGCGCGCCCGCCGCGGGTTCAGGTCGCGCTCGCCGGTGACGACGTACACCGAGTAGTCGAGGGACTCGAAGCGGTCCCAGTCGTCTTCCTTCTCGTTGGTTAGGGCCCGCATCGGCGCGATAAACAGCGCGGTGCCGCCCTCGGCCAGCGTCTTGCAGATCGCCAGTTCGGCGAGCGCGGTCTTGCCGGAGGCCGTCGGCGCGCTCGCGACCACGTTTGCCTCGGACTCGAGCAGCGCGGGCAGGGCCTCGCGTTGCATCCGGTTGAACTCCTCGAAGGCGAAGGCGTCGGCGAACTCGGGTAGAACCTCGGCGACCTCCATCAGACGGAGACGGGGAGCGACGGGCAAAAGGCGTTTCCTTCGGCAGCTCTCGAGTTCGGCGGTGATCGGCGACTATGGCGTTCGCGATCGGCTGCCGGCGGCGGCCTCGTCGGCACGATCCGAAAGCGTGTCGTGGTACGCTCGATCGTGGCATCCGTTCGAATATGTGACGAACGACGGACGGATCCCGAGTGCGTCGCCAAAACAGCAGTCCGTCTCAGTCCGCCGCCTCGGAGCTCGCGGTTTCGACGGCGCGGACGTTCATACCCGTCTCGGTCTCGTACCAGTAGTAGACGCCAAGTCCGAGCGCGGCGACGATGTTCGAGATCGTGACGCCCCAGAAGATGCCCACGACGCCCAGCCCGAGCAGGTAGGCGCCGGCGAGCGCGACGGGCAGCCGGACGATCCAGTACTGAAACAGCGTCGCGACCAGACTCGTTCGCGTTCGCCGGGCGCCGTTGAACCCGGCCTGGAGGAGGTAGGTGGCGCCGATCGCCCAGTAGCCGTACGCCAGGATCCGCAGGTACTCCGCGGCGAGTTCGACCTCCGCCGGGCTCGCGTCTGGAACGAACAGCACCGACAGCGTCTCCGGGATCGCCCACTGAGCGGCGCCGACCGCGGTGAGCCCGACGCTCGCGATGACGACCCCGACCCACGTCGTCCGCCGGGCTCGCTCGGGGCGTTCGGCGCCGAGGTTCTGCCCGACCATGCTCTGTGCGGCCTGTTGCAGTCCGATCGCGGGAACGAACGCGATCGCCGCGACCCGGGCGCCGATCGTGTACGCCGCCAGCCCTGCCGCGCCGCCGACGATCGCGACGAGCCAGATCATCCCGACGCGAGCCGACTGGCTCGAGAGGTACTGGCCCGCGGTCGGCCACCCGATGTCGACGATCTCGCGACAGTCCTCGAGCGTGAGATCGGCGTCTGCCCGTGAGAGGGTAAACTCGTCGCGACCGCGGATCGCCATGCCGAGTCCGAACGTGAAGCCGACGCCGTACCCGATCACCGTCGCCAGCGCGGCGCCCGGAACGCCGAGTTCGGGGAACAGCCACCAGCCGAAGATCAGGAACGGGTCGAGGACGAGGTTCGTCGCGACCGCCACGACGTTGATGTACAGGGCCGCACGGGTGTCGCCCCAGCCGACGAAACTCGCCTCGACGGTGTCACTCGCGCTCATCAGGGGAATCGCGAACGCGAACGTCGCGAGGTAGGCAGCGGCGTACTGGGTGACGACGGCTTCGGCGCCGAAGAGACCGACGATCCGTCCTGCGAGGAACCAAACCGCGATACCGACGATCAGCCCGGCGATGAATCCGACGACGGTTCCGTTGACCGCGGCGCGTCGTCCTTCTCCGAGTTCGTCCGCGCCGACGCGCTGTGAGACGAGAACCTGGGTGCCGACGCTGGTGCCGACCGCGACCGCGGCCAGCAGGCCGATGATCGGAAACGTCAAGCCGACGGCGGCGACCGCCTCGAGGCTGTGGCGGCCCAGCCAGAGGGTGTCGACGACCTGCTGGAGGACCTGGACGAGGTTCTGGACGAGCAAGGGTGCGGCGAGGACCGCGAGCACCCGCGGTATCGAGCCCGTCGTAATCTCCTCGCGGTCGAGGTCGAACATCCTGACCATATAGATGCCGACATGCAAGATAAATATTTTTATTGAAACCAGGGTGAGATAAGGTCGGTGACCACAACCGTTTTTCACGCTGGCCCGCCAGGTCGAGGTATGAGCAGCGTCCGCAAGCCCAACTGGCTCAAGATGCGTCCACCATCTGGCCAGGAGTTTACCGACATTCGCAAGCGCCTCCGCGAGCGGAACCTCCACACCGTCTGTGAGGAGGCCAACTGTCCGAACCTCGGCGAGTGCTGGTCCGGTGGCGCCGGTACCGGCGACGGTGCGGGCGGGACGGCCACGTTCATGCTGATGGGCGATCGCTGCTCTCGAGCCTGCAACTTCTGTGACGTCCAGACTGGGGGGATGGAGCCGCTCGATCCCGAGGAGCCAGCGAACGTCGCCGAGGCTATCGCCGAGATCGGCCTCGATTACGTCGTGCTCACGAGCGTCGATCGGGACGACCTCCCCGATCAGGGCGCCGGCCACTTCGCCGAGACGATCCGCGAGATCAAGGCCCGCCATCCCGGTATCCTCGTCGAGGTCCTGATTCCGGACTTCCAGGGCGAGGACCACCTCGTGCGGAAGATCATCGACGCCGAACCCGACGTCATCGCCCACAACGTCGAGACCGTCGAGCGACTCCAGTTTCCCGTCCGGGACCGCCGAGCGGGGTACGAACAGAGTCTGAGCGTGCTCGAGCAGGTCGAGCGTGAATCCGACGTCTACACGAAGACGTCGATCATGCTCGGCCACGGCGAGTACGACCACGAGGTGTACCGGACCCTGGCGGACCTCCGCGAACGGGGCGTCGACATCGTCACCCTCGGCCAGTACCTCCGACCCTCGCATGACCACCTCGAGGTCCGCCGGTACGACCACCCGGACAAGTACGAGACCTGGCGGCGAGTCGCCGAGGAGGAACTCGACTTCCTCTACTGCGCTAGCGGTCCGATGGTCCGCTCGTCGTACAAGGCCGGCGAGCTGTTCGTCGACGCAGTCCTCCGCGAGGGGAAGACCGTCGTCGAGGCTCGCCAGGACGCCCGCGAGGAGTCGGGATCCGCGACGACCGCCGAGTAGTTCGTTCGCAACTCGTCCTCGTCCCTGGAGACCGACCGATCGTCCACCTTTCGGATTGTTTTTCGAGATACGTCCCACAACCCCCTCCTCTCGGCGCACTGACGCGGACGATCGGTCGATTCGAGTCGACTTCCCCGACCACTCTCGGCGTGCCGAGCAAGAATCTCATCGATAGTAAACTATTTACGAAAATCCTTTAACGCGAGCGATAATTCGTTAGGGTATGCACAGGTGGGTACACCCGTGAGTACGATACAGCGAGATCCGCAGGACCGCGTACAGGTGCTCGACGACGCCGGACGCGTTCTCGAGGGCGCCGAGGTGCCCGATCTCCCCGAAGAGGAGTTCGTCCAGATCTACGAGCAGATGCGCCTCGTCCGGCACTTCGACGAGCGGGCCGTGAGCCTACAGCGCCAGGGTCGAATGGGAACGTATCCACCCCTGTCCGGCCAGGAGGGGTCCCAGATCGGCAGCGCCCACGCACTGGCCGACGAGGACTGGATGTTCCCGAGTTACCGCGAGCACGGCTCGGCGCTCGTGCGAGGCATGTCGCTCAAGCGGACCCTGCTGTACTGGATGGGCCACGAACTGGGCAACCAGATCCCCGACGATGCCAACATCTTCACCGTGGCCGTCCCGATCGCCACGCAGATTCCCCACGCGACGGGTGCAGCGTGGGCCTCGAAGCTCAAGGACGAGGAGAAGGCGTTCCTCTGTTACTTCGGCGACGGCGCGACGAGCGAGGGCGACTTCCATGAGGGGCTGAACTTCGCCGGCGTCTTCGACACGCCGAACGTCTTCTTCTGTAACAACAACCAGTGGGCGATCTCCGTCCCTCGAGAGCGCCAGACCGCGAGCGAAACGCTGGCTCAGAAAGCCACCGCCTACGGTTTCGAGGGCGTCCAGGTCGACGGGATGGACCCGCTGGCGGTGTACAAGGTGACCCGCGACGCCGTCGAGAAGGCCAAGAATCCCGACGCCGTCGAGGACGAGTCGCCCGGTAGCGCGACTCGACCGACGCTCATCGAGGCGGTCCAGTACCGCTTCGGCGCCCACACGACCGCGGACGATCCGTCGGTCTACCGCGATGACGACGAGGTCGAGCGCTGGAAACAGAAGGATCCCATCCCGCGCATGGAGACGTTCCTGCGGAACAACGGCATGCTCGACGACGAGCGCGTCGACGCTATCGAGTCCCGGGTCACCGAGGACGTCGCCGAGGCGATCGATGCTGCCGAGGCCGTCGAGCGACCCGACCCCGAGGAGATCTTCGCCCACGTCTACGAGGGAATGCCAAAGCGGCTGCAGGAACAGCTCGAGTGGTTCGAATCGATCCGAGAGCGACACGGCGACGACGCGCTGCTGGAGGGCTAATATGGCTGCAGAATCTGAAAACCTCACGCTGGTACAGGCGGTACGCGACGGGTTGCAAAGCGAGATGGAACGCGACGACGACGTGATCGTCATGGGCGAGGACGTCGGCAAGAACGGCGGCGTCTTCCGCGCCACGGAGGGGCTGTACGACGAGTTCGGCGAGAACCGCGTCATCGACACGCCGCTTGCGGAGTCGGGAATCGTCGGCACGGCGGTCGGCATGGCCGCCTACGGGATGCGTCCCGTCTCCGAGATGCAGTTCCTCGGCTTCATCTACCCGGCGTTCGACCAGATCGTCTCTCACGCCGCGCGCCTGCGGACGCGCTCCCGCGGGCGGTACACCTGCCCGATGGTCATCCGCGCCCCCTACGGCGGCGGGATCCGGGCGCCCGAACACCACTCCGAGTCCTCGGAGGCGATGTTCGTCCACCAGCCCGGTCTGAAGGTCGTCATCCCCTCGACGCCCTACGACACGAAGGGGCTGCTGGCGAGTGCGATCCGCTCGCCCGATCCGGTGCTCTTCCTCGAGCCGAAACTCATCTACCGGGCGTTCCGCGAGGAGGTTCCGAACGAGTCCTACGAGGTGCCGATCGGCGAGGCGGCCGTCCGCCGCGAGGGGTCCGACATCTCCGTGTTCACGTGGGGTGCGATGAGCCGACCGACCCTCGAGGCCGCGGAGAACCTCGCGGGCGAGATCGACGTCGAGGTCGTCGACCTGCGGACGCTGTCGCCGCTGGACGAGGAGACGATCGTCGAGTCGTTCAAGAAGACCGGCCGCGCGGCGGTCGTCCACGAGGCGCCCAAGACGGGCGGTCTAGGCGCGGAGATCGCCGCCACGATTCAGGAGGAGGCGCTGCTCTACCAGGAGGCGCCCGTCGGGCGTATCACCGGGTTCGACACGCCGTTCCCACTGTACGCGCTCGAGGACTACTACCTGCCCGAGCCGGCACGCATCGAGGATGGCATTCGGGAGACGATGGGGTTCTAACATGGTACGCGAGTTCAAACTTCCCGACGTCGGCGAGGGAGTCGCCGAGGGCGAACTGGTCAGCTGGCTGGTCGAGGAAGGTGACACCGTCAACGAGGATCAGCCGGTCGCGGAGGTCGAGACCGACAAGGCCCTCGTCGAGGTCCCCTCGCCGGTCAACGGTACCGTCAGAGAACTCCACTGGGAGGAAGGCGAGATGGTCCCCGTCGGCGATCTGTTCGTCACGTACGACGTCGAGGGCGAGGAAAGTGAGGCGCCGAGTACGGAAGAGCCGACCGCGTCGGAAGACGAACGGGCGGGCGAACCGCCGGGCGTCGACTCGCCCGAGGAGGCCCAGGCGAGCGCGGACGACGAACCGACCGGCGACGCCGGCGCGACGGGTGCCGAAACCGGTGAGGTCGAACCTCCCGAAGATCGGGTCTTCGCGCCGCCACGCGTGCGACGGCTGGCCCGCGAGGAGGGGCTCGACCTCTCGACGCTCGAGGGCAGCGGCCCCGGCGGTCGGATCACCGCAGCCGACGTGGAGGCCGCCGCGGGCGGCTCGGCCGCGCCGTCGCAGGCGACGGCGGCCGAGGCGACGCCCGAGGAATCCGCGTCCGACGCGGGGGCGGACTCGAGCCCCGAGACGACTGGTACCGCCGCGGCCGACGCCGGGACGGCCGGAGCACAGACGACGCAGACGACCACACCGACACAGGTCGAGTCGGCCGATCGCGACCGAACGCTGGCCGCGCCCGCCACCCGTAAGCTCGCCGAGGAGGAGGGTGTCGACATCGACGCCGTCCCGACCGACGAGGAACGCGACGGCGAGCCGTACGTCACCCCTGAGGCCATCCGGGAGTACGCCGAGGCCCAGCAACGGGCCCAGGAGGCAGACGCCGAGGCCGTTTCTGCGGGTGAGCCGGTCGGCGCGAAGGGAACCGAATTCGCCGACGGTGAACGCGAACGTCGGGAGCCGTTCAAGGGCGTCCGAAAGACCATCGCCGACGCGATGGTCGAGTCGAAATACTCGGCACCCCACGTCACCCACCACGACGAGGTCGACGTCACCGAACTGGTCGGGGCTCGAGAACGCCTCAAACCCCGCGCCGAGGAACAGGGGATCAGCCTCACGTACATGCCGTTCATCATGAAGGCTGTGACGGCAGCCCTCAAGGAGTTCCCCGAGATGAACGCGGTGATCGACGAGGACAACGAGGAGATCGTCTATCGGGACTACTACAACGTCGGGGTCGCCACGGCGACCGACGTCGGCCTGATGGTCCCCGTCCTCGAGGACGCAGATCGGAAGGGACTCCTGCAGCTCTCCTCGGAGATGAACGAACTCGTCACGAAGGCCCGCGAGCGCTCGATCAGCCCCGACGAGCTCCGGGGCTCGACGTTTACGATCACGAACGTCGGCGGCATCGGCGGGGAGTACGCGACGCCGATTCTGAACTACCCCGAGTCGGGGATCCTCGCCGTCGGCGAGATCAAGCGCAAGCCCCGCGTCGTCACCGACGAAAACGGCTCGGAGTCGATCGAGCCACGCTCGGTGATGACGCTGTCGCTGTCGTTCGACCACCGACTGATCGACGGCGCCGTCGGCGCACAGTTTACGAACGAACTGATGGAATACCTCGAGAATCCAGAACTGCTACTGCTCGAATGATGAACCTTACTACACTGCCACGAGAGGGGTCCAAGTAATGGTCGTCGGAGATGTCACCACCGGAACGGACGTACTGGTAATCGGCGCCGGACCTGCGGGCTACGTGGCCGCGATCCGGGCCGGGCAGCTCGATCTGGACGTAACGCTCGTCGAAAAGGACGCGTACGGGGGCACCTGTCTGAACGACGGCTGCATCCCCTCGAAGGCGCTGATCACCGCAACCGACGTCGCCCACGAGGCGGGTAACGCCGAGGAGATGGGGATCCACGCCGACCCCGCGGTCGACCTCGCGGGAATGATGAGCTGGAAGGACGACGTCGTCGATCAGCTCACCAGCGGCGTCGAGAAGCTCTGCAAGGCAAACGGTGTCAACCTACTGGAGGGGACCGCCACCCTCTCGGACGAGAACACCGTCCGGGTCTCCCACAGCGGTGAGGGACAGGGCTCCGAGACCCTCGAGTTCGAACACGCCATCGTCGCCACGGGCTCGCGCCCGATCGAGATCCCCGGCTTCGAGTACGACGACGAGCCGGTAATCGACTCGACGCAGGCGCTCGCGCTCGAGTCGGTGCCGGACTCGATGGTGATCGTCGGCGCCGGCTACATCGGGATGGAGCTCGCGGGCGTCTACGCGAAGCTCGGCACCGACGTCACGGTCATCGAGATGCTCGATTCGATCCTGCCGGGCTACGACGACGATCTCAAACGCCCCGTCAAGCAGCGGGCGAACGATCTCGGGATCGAGTTTCACTTCGGCTACGCGGCCTCGGAGTGGGAACAGCAGGGCGATGGAATCCGCGTCGTGGCCGAGGCACCTGACGAGGCGGCCGCCGACGGTGGTCAGACTGAGGCCGTCGAGGACGACTCCCTCGAGCTCGACGCCGAGAAGGTCCTCGTCGCCGTCGGCCGCGAGCCGGTGTCGGACACGCTCGAACTCGAGAACGCCGGCGTCGAGACCGACGACCGCGGTTTCATCCAGACCGACTCGCGAGCGCGCTCGAACGTCGAGCACATCTTCGCCGTCGGCGACGTCGCCGGCGAGCCGATGCTCGCTCACAAGGGCAGCATGGAGGGCCAGGTCGCCGCCGAGGTGATCGCCGGCGAGCCGTCGGCGATCGATTACCAGGCCATGCCCGCGGCGGTGTTCACTGAACCCGAGATCGGTACCGTCGGAATGTCCGAGTCCGAGGCCGAGGAGGCCGGCTTCGAGACCGTCGTCGGGAAGTTCCCGTTCCGCGCCAGCGGCCGAGCACTGACGACCGGCGAGTCCGACGGGTTCGTCAAAATCGTCGCCGACGACGATCAGGGGTACGTGCTGGGCGCCCAGATCGTCGGTCCCGAAGCATCCGAGCTGATTGCGGAACTCGGGCTCGCGATCGAACTCGGCGCGACGCTCGAGGACGTCGCTTCCACGGTTCACACGCATCCGACGCTCTCCGAGGCAGTGATGGAAGCGGCCGAGAACGCGCTCGGTCACGCGATTCACACACTGAATCGGTAACCGAACCGCCGACTATTTTCGGAGTTCGAACTCGAGCGGCTTGACCCACAGCAGCGCTCGACGTTCGTCGGTCGAGAGTGCAGTACACCGCATCAGCGGAGCGTGCTGATCGGGCGAGAACGGCCGATCCCACCACTACTGAACGTACAGTGAATAGGCGATTACCGAAAAGCCTGCCAGAACGAGCAGGCTCTCGAGAAGCACCCCGGTCACGAGCGAGACGCCGAGTAGTTCGTGGAGTACGCCCGCCAGAACGAAACCGAGGGTGACAATACCGAACCCTCCCGCGAGATAGCCAAGCGCCGGCTGGCGGGTTCGGCGGTAGGCCTTGAACGCGAAGTACGTGATCACGCCGCCGACGATGAGAACGAATGTCTTGACGATTGCCAATACGAGCGCAGTTTCTATTCCAGTCATGTCTCCTTTCGTACCTCAGACCACAGTTCGGCGAGCCGTTCGTCAGCTGTCCGGGCCGGGCGCTCGATCTGTACCGACAGCGACCGGTCGTCCTCGAGCACGAGTGTAATTTCGTCGAACGCGACCGAGTACTTGCTCGCGTGGTGGCCATCACGACGAATTTCGGTCGACTCCTCGAGCAGCGTCGAGTCTGTCAGTAGCTCCAGCTTTCGGTACAGCGTCGACTGTGGGATCTCACACCGGGCGTTGAGCTCCGACGCTGTCATCGGCTCCTCGAGCCTCCGGATAATCTCCCGACAGTCGGGATCGTCGAGCGCAGAACAGATCACTTCCGGTGACGGCGGCGGTTCCGAAGTGATCGGATCCTGAACCATTCGTCTTCCTCTTGTGACGCGCGAGGTTTATCGGCATCGATGCGAATTGCTGATCTCGCCTGCGAATGCCGTACGGCTTCGCCCTCTCGAAGCCTTCTTGCCCGTTCGTGCTCGAGGTCCGAGTACGCGGGTATCATTCGGCCCGACCGAACCTTCGAGGGTGGGATGAACGGCCGACCTCCGCCCGCGTAACACTTGTCTCAGCGAGCTCGAGGCGTTGCAACCATGGAAATGTCAGATATGGCCCTGTTGAGTGGGAAACCATGGTACGGTACCGCGATTCGAACTGTATTTGGTTCGACAGCCTTATATAATAACCCGCCACTCGTTACTACTGTGATCGACGTGGCGTCCGCCACGTTCCCTCCGGCCACATCCGGCACGGAGGCAGGTGTTCCATCCATCCCGTCTCGTTTCCGACCACTCGGTCGGCAGAGTTCGGCGGTCGTC
>NZ_JARUKW010000020.1 GCF_029688845.1 Natronococcus sp. A-GB1
GCCCCGCCGCCCCCCCCCCCCCCCGCCACCCCTTCCAGCTCGGGGGCTGTGGCGGGCTGGCGCCCGAGGAGTACTACGAGGGCAGCGAGCAGGTCGCCGACTTTCTTCGACTGCAGGGCGCGGACCGCCGCGAGTGGGACGTTCCCGAGCCCGACCGACGGGCACCGGAGGCCGAGTGGGGGTTCGACCCGGCCTTACGCGAGGACCTCGAGCGGATCGCGGACGAACGCGACTACGAACTCCGTCGGCTCGCGTTCGACGATCCGCGGGAGCTGAGCCCGTTCGTCGCCGATCGCTACCGCGAGCGCTACGAGGCCCGCGACCGATCGGTCGACCGCCTGCTCGTCCAGTCGTTCGCGCTGGTCGAGCCCTGGTGGACCCTTCGGACGGGATCGGTCCCCTACTGGACCGCGTTCAACACCCGTTCGGATGTGGAGTACCTCGAGGAGTACCTTGACGACAGCGAGCCCTACGACGAGATCCGCTCGACGCTGTTCTCCCACGGGATGGAGTCGGCGGGGTTAGCCTCCACTGCGGAGTGGAAGGGAGTCCTCTCGCGCGCCCGCGACGAGTACGGGTTCGTCGGCGTCGACGAGGCGGAGTTCCCCTACGACGTCGAAACGCAGGTCAGGTACCACGACGACCTGCCCGAGGAGATCGACGCGCGCCATCCCCTCCCCCCGGCGATGGCGTTCGACCGGTTCGAGTCGATTACCGAGGACGTCGCTCCGGAGTACGGGCTCGAGTGGAAGGCGGAGTGACTCAGAGGACGGCGAGCAACACCACGAGCGAGAGCGTGCTGACGAGCACCAGCGCCGTCAGCACGACGACGGCGGGCAACAGTCCCGTCCGGCGGAGCTCGGCGAGTCGAATCTCCGTCCCGAGACCGACGAACGCGAGCAGGAACAGCCAGCCGTACAGCTCCTCGATCGCCGCCCGCTGGGACGCCGAGAGCAGCCCCGCGCTCGCGACGACCATGAGCGCGAAGAAGCCG
This sequence comes from Natronococcus sp. A-GB1, assembly GCF_029688845.1. GTDB lineage: Archaea > Halobacteriota > Halobacteria > Halobacteriales > Natrialbaceae > Natronococcus. The sequence goes on from NZ_JARUKW010000020.1 coordinate 995, forward strand.
AGGACGAACGTCGGCACCTCCTCGAGGAGCGTCCTCGCCGAGGGGTGCGATCCCCCGCCGGATCGGGCGTAGTAGCTCGCGTACGCCAGCACGACGACGCCGATCAGGGCGTTCCGGGCGAGCTTCGTCATCGTCGCCCACTGGCCGGCGAGCTCCGAGTGGGTGAAGCCGACGGCGACGACTGGCCCTGTCGAGAACATGCTGACGCCGGCCCAGACACCGAAGACGGTGCCCGAGAGGCCGAGCAGATCGCCGATTAGCGGGTAGACGACGATCGTCACGGCATCGAACAACAACACCGTCGCCGCGGCGTAGGCGATCTGGTTCTCCCGAGCCCGGATCGCACCGGCGACCGCGACGACCGCGGAGACGCCGCAGATCCCCGACCCCGCCGCCAGCAGCGAGCCGAGCCGGCCGGTGATCCCGAAGACGTTGCGCGCGAGCAACTCGACGACGAGGATCGTTCCCGCGGAGACACAGACGACGATCGCGAGGACGAGCGCGCCCGTCTCGAGGACAGTGCCGAGCGTCACCGACGCCCCCATGAGGACGATCCCGGCGGCCAGCCAGAAGCCGTGGGTCGCGATCCCCGCCTCGAGTCGCTTCGGGACGTCGACCGTGTTTGCGAGGACGAACCCGACCGCGATAGCGACGAGCAGGGCGTTGAAGCCGACGACTCCCTCGACGCCGCGAGCGAACGCGGCGCCGAGACAGAGCGCGAGCAGCCCGGGAAGACGGTCTCGTACGCTCATCGTGAGTAGCGCGCTCGAGGGCAGTGATCGCGGCGACGGTTAGGAGCACCGACACCGACGCGTTTCGGTCGGCGCTCGAGGGGTGCCCGGCTGGAGCGGACGATCGTATCGGGCGGGAGCCACTGGCCGGACGTCATCTGTTCGGCGCTTCGAAGCGATGGTGGTAACCGCTGTCGATACTGCCCGCAGACGCTCGGCACCCGCGTCTCGCTCCCGTTTCCCTGGGAGGAGGCGCCGAGGCGAGACGCGACGATCGAACCGAACTCGAGCCGACCGACTAGCGGGTGGCGACGGGCTGTTGGTCCGTCACCGACTCCTCGTCAGGTTCGTCGTCGTAGTCGACCGCGGTGTGGCCCTTCACGAACTCCTGTGTCCGCTCGTGCTTGGGGTTCTCGAAGAACGAGCGCGTGTCGTTGGCCTCGACGAGCTCGCCCAGGTAGAGAAAGATCACGTCGTCGGCCAGTCGCTTGGCCTGGTCCATGCTGTGAGTGACCATGATGATCGTGTACTCCTCCTTGAGATCCTCGAGCGTCTCTTCGACCTGTTCGGCCGAGATCGGGTCCAGCGCGGAGGTGACCTCGTCACAGAGCAACACCTCGGGTTCGACGGCCAGCGAGCGGGCGAGACAGAGCCGCTGGATCTGCCCCGTCGAGAGCTCGGCGCCGGGGTCGTCCAGACGATCTTTCACCTCGTCCCAGAGGTTGACTTTCCGGAGGTAGCTCTCGACGAGGTCGTCGAGCTCCTCGCTCGAGTAGTCGCCGTGGATCTTCGCGCCGTAGGCGACGTTGTTGTAGATCGACAGCGGCAGCGCCGTCGGCGTCTGCGGGACGTACCCTACTCGCCGCCTGATCTCGGGCAGCGGGTCGTCGGTGTCGTAGATCGCCTCGTCGCCGAGGTACACCTCGCCGGTGATCTCGGCGTTTGGCTGGATCTCGTGGAGGCGGTTCAGCGCCTTCAGCAGGGTGGACTTGCCACAGCCCGAGGGCCCGATGATGGCCGTCAGCTTGTTCTCGGCGAACTCGGTGCTGACGCCGTCGACCGCGGTTACTTCCCTGTTTCCGGTGTACGTTACCTCGAGATCGTCGGTGCGGAGTGCGATATCGTTACTCATGAGTGTCTTCCTCCTGGTGCGAAGCGAGCGAACCTCCCGGCGAGGAGCTTCGAGGCCAGTATCAGTGCGAGCACGGCGACGATCAGGACGAACGACGCCGCGTAGGCGTGCGAGCGGACTTCGGCGTTGAACGACGCCGCCTGCTCGAAGATGAGGATCGGCAGCGTCGTCGCGGGATCGAACGGGCCGCCGGGCATCTGCGTGCTCCGCCCGGCCGTAAAGAGGACGGTGGCGGCGTCGCCGATCCCGCGGGCGAAGCCCATGATGATCCCGGCGATGACACCCGGTAGGGCCGCGCGGACGGTCATCCGTGCGGTTTCGAACCGCGTCGCGCCCAGTCCGTAGGACGCCTCCTTGACCGCGTCCGGAGCCGCCCGCAGCGCCTCGTCGGCGTAGCGAGTCATGATCGGGTACTGGAAGATCGCGATCGCGATCGTCCCGAAGATCAGGCTCGTCTGGGCGCCGACGGCGATGATGATCGTCAGCACGAACACCCCGTAGACGATCGGCGGCGTCCCCCAAAGCACGTTCAGGAACATGTTGATCACGTCCGACGTGCGCTCGCTCGAGTAGTCGCTCTGGAGGAACATGGCCGTCGAGATCGCCAGGATCGAGGCGACCACCGTCGCGGGGACGACGATGAAGATACTGCCCAGGACGGCGTGGAGGAACCCGCCGCCGCCGTCCAGCATGTACCGCGAACCCGGCGCCGTCACCATCACCGCGGGATCGGTGACGAAGACGCGTCCGCCCCGCCAGAGGGTGACGCCGACGACCATCACCAGGACTCCGAGGATGAGCGCGGCGCTCGCGCGGGCGAGGAAGCCGAACAGTCGCTGCTCGGTGTAGCGGTCCATCAGTACTGCCACCTCCGTTGCAGGCGGCGACGGACGAGCATCGCCCCGAAGTTAAAGATCCAGACGATGACGAGCAACATCAGCCCGACGAGGATCAGCGCCGACTGGGTCAGCGGGATCGACATCAGCTCGCCGAAGTCGTTGACGATCAGCGTCGGCAGCGTCTCGCCGGCGTCGAACGGGCTCTCGGGAATCGCCGTCTGGCCGCCGATCAGCATCGCGGGAACGATCGTCGCACCGAAGACGCGACCGAAGCCGAGCAGGATTGCGGAGAAGATCCCCGGTCCTGCGGCTCGCAGCAGGACGGTGCGAATCGTCTCCCACTTCGTCGCACCGACGCCCAGCGAGGACTCGCGGAGTTCGTCGGGTAGCGCCTCGAGCGATTCGACCGACAGCGAGATCATGAACGGAGTGACGATGATCGCCATCACGAGACTCACCGTCACGATGCCGAGTCCGATACTGTGGGCGCCGACGGCGGGCGCGAGGTAGTCGCCGACGAACGGGACGACGACGATCAGGCCGACGAGCCCGAAGATGACGCTCGGAATCGCCGCGAGCACGTCGATGAACGACGAGACGAGCACCTTCGTCCGGCCCTCGGCGTACTCGGCGATGTAGATCGCCGCGAGGATCGCCAGCGGCGTCCCCATCGCCATCGAGAGGACGGTGACGTAGATCGTACCGACGATCGCCGGCAGGAAGCCGAACTCGTCGGCTGCGGGATCCCAGTTCGAGGACGTCATCATCTGGAACAGCGAGTACTCGGAGACGATCGGGATCGACTGCTGGACGAGCGTCAGGACGATGAGCCCGAACAGCGCGACGGCGAAGAGGCCGGCGCCGACGAGCCAGTAACTGCTCAGGCGCTCGAGCAGGAGCCGTCGGTCGAGTCGGTTCGAACCGCCGGATCGGTCGGTTTCGGTTGCCGTGCCCATCTCAGGAAGCCTCCGCGAGGATCTCGCGCTGTTCCTCGAGCTGTTCGTCGCTGATCGGCGCGTAGCCGTTGTCGCGGACGTACTGCTGGCCCTCCGTGAGGACCCACTTGACGAAGTCGGCCGCCTCCTCGTCGAACTCGCCGTTGGCGGCCAGGTACATGTCCCGGGCCGGCGGGGAGGGGTAGCGGTCCTCCTCGACGGCGGTGAGGAACTCGTCGCGGGTCTCGTAGAACTCCTCCTCGGGAGAGAGTGTCCCGCTCTCGTCGCGGTCGAGCGGAACCGGGCGGATATTCATCTCGAGGTCGCCCGTATTGAAGTCGTAGACGTAGTTGATGTTGTTCAGCGAGATGCCGTGGGAGTCGTTGTTGATCGCCTGAGCGACCTGCTGGTCCCCGTCGAAGTTGCCGTCGGCCATGTCCTCGAGTTCGTTCTCGGTGTAGCCGCCGAGGAACTCGCCCCACTGCTGGTAGGCCGCCGAGGAGTCCGAGCGCCCGTAGACGAAGATGGGTTCGTCGACGTCGCCGTCGACAAGCTCGCCCCAGTTCGTGATTTCCTTGGAGAAGATGGCCGCGAGCTCGTCCTGCGTGAGGCCGTTTTCCCAGAGCTCGCCGAAGATCGGGTTGTCGACGTTGACCGTGCCGACGACGGTGTCGATGAGCATCGCGGTGGCGACCAGCCCCTGTTCGATCTCCTCCTCGTCGGGGTCGCGTCCCATCATCGCGATGTCGACCTGGTCGTTCATGACGTCGGAGACGCCGACACCGGTTCCGCCGCCGGAGACGTCGATGTCGACGTCGCGTTCGTCGGTGTAGATATCGGCCCAGACCTGTACCATCGGCAGCGGGCCGACGCCGCCGGAGATGCGAATCGTCGACTCCGAGCCGGCATCGGAGTCCGACCCCGCCAGACAGCCCGAAAGCGCAACCGCAGAGCTGGCCCCGAGGGCAGCTAGTGCAGAACGACGCGAGTAACCCCGATTCATACGTGCCTCCCTAAAGGCTAGACGCTTGTATCCCCTCGTGAGCCTGCAATTCTTTGGTTCTCCACCCGAAACCAGCAAAGCTCTCGGTGGAACGCGGTCCCGCCCCACGGTGCGTTCCTCGCCGCGCCGATCCCGCCACGGACGGCTCTGCGGGCGGTACGGCCGGACAACGGCCCGTCCCGTGTGACGCTCCATACGCTACGGCCGTTCTCTGCGGCGGCTCCCGCAGCCCTCGGCGCTCCTGATTCCCGATATTCGACGGAACGAGCCCGGTACGCCGACCTCGCAAGTATTGCCTCGGACTTCGACGGTCGACCGACCGCACGGACGCTCGAGCGTCCGATCCGGTCGCTACGCGCCGAACAGCATCGAGAGGACGACGAGCGAGACCGTGCTGGCGACCACCAGTGCGAGCAGGACGACGAGCGCGGGCGTCAGTCCTGTGCTCCGAAGCTCCGCGAGCTGGATCTCCGTGCCGAGCCCGACGAACGCGAGTACGAACAGCCAGTTGTAGGCGTTCTCGATGGACGCCTGCTGGGCCGACGAGAAGACCCCCGCACTCGCCAGCGCGACCAGAACGAGGAAGCCGAGCACGAACTTCGGGAACTCGTCCCAGAGGGTTCGCAGGGAGGGACGACCCGCGGATCCCGAGCGGGCGTAGTAGCTCGCGTAGGCGATGACGACGGCGCCGATCAGGGCGTTGCGCGAGAGCTTCGCCATCGTCGCCCACTGGCCGGCGACCTCCGAGTGGGCGAACCCCACGGCGACGACGGGTCCCGTCGAGAACATGCTGACGCCGGCCCAGACCCCGAAGACGACGTCGGAGAGCCCGAGCAGATCGCCGACGATCGGGTAGACGACGATCGTGATCGCGTCGAACAGCAACACCGTCGCCGCCGCGTAGGCGATCTGCTCTTCCCGGGCCCGGATCGCGCCGGCGACCGCGACGACCGCGGAGACGCCACAGATCCCCGATCCCGCTGCGAGCAGCGAGCCGAGCTGGTCCGCCAGCCCGAAGACGTTGCGCGCGAGCAACTCGACGACGAGAATCGTCAGCGTCGTCACGGCGACGACGACCAGCAACACGAGTCCGCCGACCTCGAGGATCGTCTCGAGGGTCAGCGACGCGCCCATGAGGACGATCCCGGCACCCAGCCAGAGCTTGTGGGTGTTGATCCCCGGCTCGAGCCGGTCGGGAACGCCGACGGTGTTCGCCAGCACGAACCCGAGCGCGATGGCGACGAGCAGGTGGTTGAACCCGACGGTCAGCTCGACCGCTCGCGCGAGAACGGCGCCGAGAAGGAGTGCTGCCAGCCCCGGAAGAAACCGCGCGGCCGACATCTCGCTACCAGGGGATCTGCAGCTCGAAGACGGCGATCGCCGCCACTGTCGTCGCGCCGACGGCGACGCTCTGCCAGTCGCGCTCGAGGTCCCTCCAGCGGGATCGAACGGCCGCAACGCCCCGGTGTAGTCGAGTACTACCCATTCGTATTAGATCTGCGAACCTGCGCACTTAATCCTTGTCGATGCCGTCGGAGATAGGTGTGAAAATTGCCTCCATCTAGGACGGTACTGTCGTAGGTGAGAGTAGATATTGCGACGGCTTGTGACACGAGGCATCCTTTTGCTGCTATCTGCGTCGACTTTCGAGCAAAATCGCCGCGTTCGCAGATCCGAACTCCCGACCAACACCGCCGGGTAGTTCCGCGGAGGCGAAGGGAGGACGACCTCGAGAGTCAGCGCGGCCGGTCGGCGAACTCCCGCCACAGCGCGGCGGCGACGGTGAACTCCTCGGCGCTCGCGTACCCGCGTTTGACGTACGGCTCGCCCTCGAGCGTGAGTACCTCGAGGAAGGTGCCGTACGGCGCCATGACGCGCTCGATCCGTTCGACCTCCCGACGGGCCCGCTCCTCGAACCCGTACCGCTCGAGGCCGTTGGCGTACATGAGGCTGTTCCAGGGCCAGACGTGGTAGTGGTAGTCCCGGTGGGGCGCGAAGAAGGGGTGGACCTCGCCGACCCCGAACGACCGCTCGCGCATACACAGCCCCGTCGGCGTCTCGAGGTCCTCGAGCGCGTCGGCGATCGATCGCGCGCGGTCGTCGCCGACGAGGCCGAAGTACAGCGGGACGACGTTCGCGTCGCAGGCGAGGATCCCCGACCCGCGGCGCTCGTCGAAGTGCCGGCCGTTCCACAGGGTCTCGAGCCCGTCTCGGATCCTCGACGAGTCCGCGCCGGCGGTCTCGAGCCCGCGTCCCTCGAGGGCCTCGACCGTCGCCAGCCACATCGCAGTGTTGTACGTCTCCCGCGGGGCCGCGGCCGAGTCCCACCAGGAGCTCCCGGATCCGGTGACGATCCCGCCCTCGACGAACCGCTCGCGGTGGCGCGCGACGAGTTCGACGACGGCGTCGGCGTGCCCGCCGAGCCCTCCAACCGCGGCCAGCGCGAGCACGACCGCGGGGACGGTGTCGACGCCCTCGGCCGGCGTCGCGGCGCTGTAGCCGGGGTGGAAGTCGGTGTAGAAGACGTCCGAGGTCGAGAGCTCCGCGAGCAGCGCCGCTGCAGTGTCGGCGACGACGTCGTCGTATCCCGCCGCCACGAGCCCCGGTGCGGCGAAACAGAGATCCCGGGGCCAGACGCCGTGAAAGTGACCGCCGGACTCGAGGCCGCGCTCGGCCCGCATCGAGAGGATCCGGTCGGCGGCGCGCTCGAGCGCCCCCGCTCGCCGGTAACCGCGGCGACGCTTCTCGGCGTAGTGGGTGAGGCGTCGCCGGAGCTCCCGGGCGTAGTAGCGGAGGGTGATCGTGGTTGACATCGAATCGAAGAAGGAAACGGATCGCGTATCAGTTGTTCTCGTCGTCCTCGTCGTCCTCGTCCGGCTCGACCTTCATGTCCGAGGCGTCCTCCTCGGGCGTTTCCTCGGGTTCCGTCGAGTCGGTCTGGGTCGGCTGAGCCTGTTCGGGGTCCGGCCCCGTTGCCTCGGCGGTCTCCTCGGCCATCGCGGTCTCGGAGACGTCGACCTCCGTCGTCTCGTCGTCGGTGGTTCTGCGGGGGTCCTCGTCGTCCTTGTCGGCGCTGGGTTTCGATCGTGGCTCATCCTCCTCGGGGTCGTCGGTGAACTCGATCTCGCCGCCATCGTCGTCATCGGCCTCGCCGAGCTGTGGTTCCTCGTCGACGTTGCCTTCGGCATCGATCTGTGACTCCTGGCCGGCGTCGGGCCGCTCGGCCGCCGCGGCGGCCTGATCGGACGTTTCTTTGTCCTCGGTCTCGCCGTCGACCTCGTCGAGATCGGGTTCGAACGTCGTCGGTTCCGACGTCCGACGCTGCCGGAGTCCGATGCCGATCAGCCCGGCGCCGACGGCCGCCTTCGGGAGCGCGCGAAGCTGGCCGCGAGCGACCGATCGCAGCGTCGACAGCAGCATGAGTCCGCCGCTGACGACGGCGAGGCGGCCGTCGCGGGCGCTCTCGCCCGCGATCTCCCGCGCCGCGTCCATCGGGTCGTCCGCCAGTTCCTCGAGCTCCTCGCCCTGTAGATCGTGATCGTATTCGTCTGTCATAGATTGGCCTCGAGCACGCTGCGCTCACGACCAATACCGCGCCCCGACAGTTGAAGCTTGGACCGGCAGATGCGCCGCCGACTACGGCTCGAAGCGGTCGGGATCGCGCGCCGCGAGCGCCGTTCGAACCGCGGCGACGTTCTCGGGGACGTCGTGAACTCTGACGAGGTCGGCACCGCGGTCGGCCGCGAGCGCGCTGGCCGCGACGGTCGGCTCGAGGCGCTCGCCGGACTCGCAGCCGATGTGTGCGAACATCGACTTGTGCGAGTGGCCGAAGAGGACTGGACAGCCAAGCGCCCGGAACTCCGCGAGCCGGTCGAGCAGCTCGAAGCTCTCGGGGGCCGACTTGGCGAACCCGATCCCGGGGTCGACGATGACGTTCTCACGCTCGAGGCCGGCCTTCTCGGCCAGCAGGATCCGTTCGCGGAGCTGGTCGACCACGTCCTCGACGACGTCGTCGTACTCGACCTCTCGATCGGGGACGACGGGTGCGTCGACGCTGTGCATTACGATCAGCGTCGCGTCGTGGTCGGCGACGACGAAGCGCATCTCGGGATCCTCGAGGCCGGAGACGTCGTTGACGATGTCGGCGCCCGCCTCGAGGGCCGCGTCGGCGACGGCCGCCTTCCGCGTGTCGATCGAAAGTAGGGCGTCGAGGTCGCTGATCGCCTCGAGGACGGGGACGACCCGCTCGATCTCGGTTTCGACCGGGACGGGATCGGCGCCCGGTCGCGTCGACTCGCCGCCGACGTCGATCACGTCGGCGCCAGCCTCGACCATCGCCTCCGCCCGACTGACAGCATCCTCGAGCGCGTCGAACTCCCCGCCGTCGTGGAAGCTGTCGGGCGTGACGTTGAGAATGCCCATCACGGCGGTCCCGTCCGTCCATGGAGGCGACGACTCGTCGTCCTCCACTACCGTTGCTCCGTCCTCGAGGTCGAGCGTCGACTCGAGCTCCCGTCCGACCGCGGCCAGCCCGTCCGAGCGCTCCGCGAGCCGGTCGACGAGCCGCGCGAACTGCTCGAGCGTCCCCGAGAGGACGGCGTCGATCCGCTCGTCGTTCCGCCGGAGCCCCGAGAGGGTACACTCGCCGCCGATCCGGAGCAGCTCCTCCCGCAGGGTCGTCGCCTGTCGGTACCGGAGCGAGGTCTTGACGACCCGGTGGACGGTCGACTCGGCCGCGTCGTCGACGTCGCTCCCGGTCGCGTCCGTACTCGAGAGTACTTTTCGGGCGTCCTCGAGATCGCGAGCCCGCTTGGGAACCTGCAGCGAGGTCCACCGAGAGCGCGCCTCGGCGACCGCGAACAGGGATCCGGTCACGAGCACGCAGTCGTCGTCGCCGCTCTCGGCGATCGCGTCCTCGAGGGCGTCTCGGACGTCCGGGATCGTCCGAACGTCGGGGACGCCGGTCCGCTCGAACACCGTCGCGAGGGTCTCGGGATCCTCGGCGCGCTCGAGGCCCGGCTCGGTCGCGACGACGGCGTCGGGGGTCGGCAACGCGTCGGCGATCCCCGTAACGTCCTTGTCGTGCATCACGCCGGCGACGAGGGTGAGGTCGTCGTACTCGTAGCTCGAGAGCGTCTCGGCCAGCCCCTCGCAGGCCCCCGGGTTGTGCGCGCCGTCGAGGACGACCAGCGGCTCGGTCTCGAGCACCTCGAACCGACCCGGCCAGTGGGCGTTTCGCAGCCCCCGCCGGAGCTCTCCATCCGAAACGCTCGCGATCTGTCGGGCCAGCGTCGCCGCGATCCCCGCGTTCTCGGCCTGGTGGCGCCCGAGGAGTGGAATACGGGCCTCGAGCGGCCTGCCGTCGTCGATCGAGACGGCCGCCTCGGTGTGGTTCACCCGTCCCTCGTAGGCGACGCGGACGTCCGGCTGGCGGTCGTCCTCGCCGTCGAACCCCACGGTGACGACCTCGCCCGCGACCTCGCGGACGCCCTCGAGGGCCTCGCCGGAGGCGCCGGTAACGAGCGGCGCGTCGGCGGGCGCGACGTGGGCCTTGTCGCGGGCGATTTCGGCCTCGGTGTCGCCGAGGATCCCCGTATGCTCCAGGGTGACGCTCGTCACCGCGCTCGCGACCGGATCGACGACGCTTGTGGCGTCGTAGCGCCCGCCGATCCCGACCTCGAGGACGGCGACGTCGACGTCGGCCCGGTCGAACTCCCTGATCGCCATCGCGGTCAGCACCTCGAAGAACGTCGGCGACTCCCCGTCGGCGGCCCGCTCGGTGACGTGCTCGCGAATCTCCGCGACGAAGGCGGACACCGACGACTTCGGGATCTTCCGCCCGTCGACACGGATCCGTTCGCGCAGATTCTCGAGGTGTGGCGAGGTGTAGAGGCCGACCGACAGCCCCGCCTCCCGCAGCGTTCGCTCGACCATCCGCGCCGTGCTTCCCTTCCCGTTCGACCCCGCGATCTGGACGAAATCAACGTCTTCCTGGGGGTCCTCGAGGTGGGCGAGCAGCCGGGCCGTCGACTCCGTCCCTGGTTTCGGGCGGAACCGACGAAGCCCGAACAGGAACTCCGCCGCCTCGTGATACTCCATACTGGAATCACAGAGTCCGCGCGCTTAGGGATGTCGGACCCGAGAAGCGGACGACGGGGAGTCCGGTCAGCGCGGCCGTTCGTCGGCGATCCGCTCGAGGTTGCGATACCTGTTCGCGAGGTAGACGACGGCAGTCAGCCAGAGCACAACGAGAAAACCGAACGTCGCGGGTGCGGACGGGCGCGGCGATCCGTAGAGGGTAGCGCCGACGTACGCAGCCGCGAACCCGAGAGCCGGGAGCCCGACGTACGCCCGCACGTTCGGAAGCCACGCCGACTCACACCGGGGAACGGTCGCGTCGACGAACACGCCGAGGGCGGCGGGTACCGAGAGAAGGACGGTGCCGACCAGCAGCAACGCGACCGCGAAGCCCGCACCGCCGTCTGGTTCGACTACCCCTTCCGCGAGCACGACCGCCGGCACCAGCAGGACGTACGCGACGACGGGGAGCCACCACCGCGACTCGAGCGCGTTCCGGCTTCCGCTGTCGGTCGCGTCTCGACTCCGAGACGCTCGAGCGCTCCGCCGTCGCATCCAGCCGACGACGACGGCGGTCGCCGCCGTCACCAGCACGGTGAGTCCTACACCGACCGCGACGGCGATCGGCGTCAGGACGAGGGCGAGCACTGTCATCGTCGTCGACGCAGTTCCGATCGTCGACGCTGCGGTGGCGGCGTACAGCAACACTGTCGCGACCGAGGCGGCGAGTCCGGCCCAGATTCCGGCGCGGCGGGTTCGACTCGCACAGTCGCCGTAACGATAGCCGACGAGTGTACCGGCCACCAGGAGGGGAACCCCCGAGACGGTTCCGCCGACGACGGTCGCCTCGTCGGGCGGCTGCCAGGAGAGCGCAACCGTGAACGGGACCGTCGCGAGGCCGACGAGAACGGCGAACCGAAGGGGGTCGCCGGCTACCGTCTCCCGGTACCCTCGAAGCATATTCATACTCTCCTATATTCTCCTCAGCATGAATATATTGTGTTGATAACTTATCATGGAGGGTGAACAGTGGGGCCGAACGAACACGGTCACCCGCTCACTCGGAGGACGGAACCGGCGACTGATCGATCTCCTCGGGCGTTTCCCGAGTGATCTCGAGGAAGGCGTCCTCGAGGCTGCGGGTCTCGCCCGTCTCGGCGCGGGACTTGAGCGTCTCGGGGTCGCCCTGGGCGACCTGTTCGCCGTCGTGGATCACGCCGATCTCGTCGGCCAGTTCGTCGACGACGGGGAGGATGTGCGTCGAGAGGACGATCGTCATCTCCCGGTCGGCGAGGTCGGCGATCGTCTCCCGCATCGTCCGGGCCGCGCGGGGATCGAGCCCGCTGGTGGGCTCGTCGAGGAAGGCGACCACGGGTTCGTGGAGCACGGCCTGGATGACACCCACCTTCTGACGCATTCCTTTCGAGTAGCCCTCGATCCGCCTATCGGCGTCGTCGAGCAGGGCGAAACGCTCGAGCAGCGATTCGATCCGTTCGGCGGACTCGTCCTCGGGCAGATCCCGGAGCCCAGCGGCGTACTCGAGCTGTTCGCGACCGGTCAGCTCGTCGTAGATCGGCGGCTCCTCCGGCAGGTAACCGATGTGAGGGGTAACGGCCTCCCGATCTGTGATCGACTGGCCCGCAACCCGGGCGGACCCCGAGGTCGGCTTCGTCAGCGTCGTCAGCATCCGCATCGTCGTCGTCTTGCCCGCGCCGTTGGGACCCAGAAAGCCGTACACCGTTCCCCGGTCGACGGACATCGTCAGCCCGGCGACGGCCGTCGTCTCCCCGTAGCGTTTCGTCAGCGAGTCGGTCTCGATCGCGGGGCCGTCGCTCGGATGCATACCCTCCGTTTCGGTTTGCCGCACGTAAAACCGTACGTTCACGTTCGCCAACCGCTCCGGTCGGCCGCTCGAGTCGGTCCCGAGCGAGTGTCGACCTCGAGTTCCCGCTACTGACAGTCTCGTTGGCTGATCGGATCCGAACCGTTTACTCGGTGGGGCTCCCGGTATCGGCTATGACCCCGACGACGCGCGGCCTCCCGTTTTCCGGCGGTGATTCCTGGTGAGGCGTGCAGCGCTCCTCGTCGCCCGCACGGAGTTCCGGCGGACGATCCGTGCGGTGACGACCGAGCGGACGAAGCTCCTCCTGCTGGTCCTGCTCGGCGCCCTGATGCTCGGCTCGGTGACGGTCGCCGGCGGTTACCTGCTTCCCTCCCTCGGCGAGCACTACGCCGGGGCGCCGGGTTCGGACCACGTCGCGCTCGCGACCGAAGCCGCCGCGGGCGGCGTCGCGGTCGCCTGGCTGTTCCTGGTCGGGATGAGCGCGATCCGGGCGTTCACCGCCGCGGCGAACCCCGACGAGCCCGCGTTCCTGCTCGTCTCGACGTCGACGCGAAACGCCGCGACCGGGATCGTGGCCGCCGAGATACTGCTGTTTGCCGTCTGGGTCCTTCCCCCGACGATCCTGCTGGCGAGTGCGTTCGCCGTCGGCACCGGCACGGCCCTTTCCGTCGGAGCCGCGGCGGCGACCGCGGCGCTCGCGTTGCTCACCGCGGTTCCGGTCGGATTCGTGGTCGGCATCTGGTTCAGACACCTGGTGACCGTCTACGAGCCGATCGCCCGCTACCGGTGGGTGCTGTTCGTCGGCTTCTGGGTGCTGTACTTCGGGGCGATCGCGACCGGCCGGCTCGACCTGGTCGTAAGCGAACTGTTCGTCGCCCTGCAGGACGGGCCGCTGGGCTGGCTCGGCCACCTCCTGCTGATCGGCGTGCCCAACGTCCCCCCATCGACGACGGCGATCCTCGGGGCGATCATCGGCACGGCCCTACTGGGATCGGTCGCGCTCGCGCTCGGCGTCGCCTCCGCGGGGATCCACTGGTTCGCCGACCCCGCGAGATTCGACGATCGGCCGTCGTCGAGCGACTCCTCGAGCCGGCTCGCCGCTGCGCTCTCGCGCGGGTTCAGCCGCCCGACCCGAACCGTGACGCTCACCGCGATCCGGCGAACCCGACGGGCGCCGATCCGGCTGGCGTACGTCGGCTACCCCCTCTTCGGCGCGGTCGGATTCGTCCAGGTAATCCTCGAGACCGGGACGGTCCCCGCCTACGTCGCGGCGATCCTCTCGCTGTACCTCGTCTGGGCCGCCGGCGCCCTCTTCACGCTCAACCCGCTGGGCGACCTGGGTTCGGCGCTCCCCGCGGTCGTGACCTCGACGCTGTCGGGCCGCCGGGCGATCGCCGGACTCGTCGTCGCCGGCGTCCTCGTCGCGGCACCGATCGGGCTGGCCGGCTCGCTCGCGCTCGGCTTCGTCAGTCCGCTCTCGCTCGAGCAGGCGGCACTGCTCGTCGCGGCGACGGTCGTCGGAACCGTCGCGACGCCCGCGCTGGCGACCGGGATCGGCACGGCGCTACCCCGATTCGGCAGCGTCAACGTCACGAACAGCCGCGAGGCGGTGATGCCGAGCAAGGCGGCGTTCGTCACCTACTCGGTCGCGGTCGTCCTCCCGGCGGCCGCTGCGGCCGTACTCTACACCGACGCGGCAGGGTCGATCGCCGACTTCCTCACGATGATGTCGGTCTGGGCGCCGATGCCCGAACTCGCCGTGACCGGTACCCAGCTTACCGTCGTCGCCTGGACCGTTCTCGGGATCGGGCTTCTCGCCCCGCCGGTGTCGTTCCTCTACGCCTGCGAGACGTTCGATCTGTACACGCTCGAGTGATCTTCGACCGGTTCGTTATATAGGGCTGCCTGTGAGACTCGCGTTCCGTACAGGCGAACGACGTCTCAGCTCGGTCCGACCATCCACCTGCGGTGGCGCGCGCTGTCGGCCGTCCGAACGTCAGAGGACGGTCGACGATGCTGTGCGAGGGATGAGCGAGGGAGCAACGCGACCGAGTGAATCGGCTGGGGAGGGCGTGGCAATCCCCTGTGTTCGTGCCAGCAGAATCTGCTCCTGTCGATATTACCACGAAAGCCCCTGGCCCGCTCGAGGGCTGCGGCTCGCTGTCGTTCGAAAGGCGCGGAGCGCCTTTCGTGATGACGAGAGAGCTTTGCTCTCTCGAACCACGCTTCTCGGTCGCATCGCTCCCTGCGGTGCTTGCGTCCCCTCGCCCCTCGAGTCGGCCAGCCCCTTTCAGTCCCACCCAGCGGTGGCTAATCAGGGGTGTAGACTCGACGCGGATGTTCCATTCGCCGCTCTACGTAACGACTCGAGCGACTCAGCTCACCCTGTAAAACTACGTACAGAAAACCGTACTCGACTTCGTTACCGTCCCCACTCGGCGGTCCGCTTCGGACGCTCGGTGATCGGCTGGACGTCGATCGGCTCGTCTTTGGCCTCGAGCGCCTCGAGAGCTGCCTTCGCGCTCGCGGGCGTCGAGAAGTACGTCACTTCCTCCTCGACGGCGACCTCGAGTAAGTCGCGGTCTCGCGAGATGATCAGGTCGACCTCTCCCTTCTTGACGGCGTCGACGAGGTCGACGGCCTCGCAGAGGTCGAAGTGCGTCGTGAAGCCTTCGACCAGTTCGTCACCGGCCTCGGTGTCCGGATCGGGGAACTTATCGGCCGAGAGGTCGACGATCGCCGTCCCCGACTCGGGAATCGGTTTGCCCGTCGCGTCCTGGGCCTTGTCGTAGGCCTTGCCGAAGGAGTCGGCGCTGCCCATCACTTCGCCCGTCGACTTCATCTCCGGGCCGAGACGCGGATCCGACCCCGGCAGGCGGTCGAACGGCAGGACGACCTCCTTGATCGAGGTCTGCTCGGGGATCTGCTCGTCGATCTCGAGGTCGGCGAGGGACTCGCCGGACATCACTCTGGCCGCGAGCTTGGCGATCGGGACGCCCGTCGCCTTCGAGATGAAGGGGACGGTACGGGAGGATCGTGGGTTGGCCTCGAGCACGTACACCTCGCCGTCCCTGACGGCGAGCTGGACGTTCAGCAGCCCGACCGTCTCGAGGGCCTCGGCGATTTCCTCGGTGACCTCGCGAACGCGGGCCAGCGTTTCGTCGTCGAGCGAGCGGGGCGGGATCATACACGCCGAGTCGCCGGAGTGGACCCCGGCGGTCTCGACGTGTTCCATCACGCCGCCGATCAGCACGTCTTCGCCGTCCGCGACGGCGTCGACGTCGAGTTCGATCGCGTCGGCGAGGAAGTCGTCGACGAGGATCGGCTTGTCGGGCGAAACGCGGACGGCCTCCTCGATGTAGCGCTCGAGTTCCTCGTCGTCGTAGACGACGTCCATCGCGCGGCCGCCGAGCACGTAGGAGGGACGGACGAGCACCGGGTAGCCGATATCGTGAGCGAGCTCCATCGCCTCCGTTTTGCTGTGGGCAGCGCCGCCTTCGGGCTGGGCGATCCCCAGCTCGTCCATCAGTTCGTTGAACCGGTCGCGGTCCTCCGCTAAGTCCATCGCCTCGACGCTCGTGCCCATAACCTCGCAGTCGAGCCCGCGGCGATCGATCTCGTCTTGGAGCGGGTCGCCGATGTTCACTGAGGTCTGACCGCCGAACTGGACCATCACGCCGTCGGCGTCTGCGGCTTCGGCGACGTCTGCGACCTCCTCCGCAGTTATCGGCTCGAAGAACAGCCCGTCGGAGGTGTCGTAGTCCGTCGACACCGTCTCCGGGTTGTTGTTGACGACGTGGGCGTCGATCCCCTGCTCGCGCAGCGCCTGGACGGCGTGGACTGAACAGTAGTCGAACTCGACGCCCTGTCCGATCCGGATCGGGCCGCCGCCGACGACGATCACGCTCTCGACGTCGCGGTCGACCTCGAGCTCTCCCGCGGCGGCCGCACCCTCGAGCGGGCCGGAGTCGAACTCGGACTTGCGGGCGGAGTAGTAGTACGGCGTCTGCGCTTCGAACTCGCCGGCGCAGGTGTCGACCTGTTTGTAGGTGCGACCGGGGACAGCCTGTTCGACAGTGTCGACGTCGACGTCGCCGCCCGCCGCCGCGGCGATCGTTGCGTTGGTGTGGCCGGCGATGGCGGCCTCGGTGAAGTCACCCTCCTGGGCGGCGCGGGTCGACTCCGCGATGCGGGCGAAGCGCTCGGTGTACCACTCGAAGATCCCCGTCAGCTCGACAACCTCCTCGACATCGTAGCCGCGTTCGAACGCCTCGAACATCGCGTACGGACGGTCGGGCGAGGGCCGGGAGAGGTAGTGCTCCTCGAGCTCTTCGTCCGAGACGTCGGCCCAGTCGACGTCGGGCTCGTACTCGCTCGAGCGCAAGGCCTTCAGCAGCGACTCCTCGAAGGTGCGGCCGATGGCCATCGCCTCGCCGGTCGACTTCATCGCCGTCGTCAGCTCGAAGTCGACGTCGTCGAACTTGTCCTTGGGCCAGCGCGGTACCTTCGTCACCACGTAGTCGATCGCGGGCTCGAACGCCGCCGTCGTCTCGCCGGTGATCTCGTTTTCGATCTCGTGGAGGCGCTTGCCGAGTGCGACCTTCGCGGTGACGCGGGCGATCGGGTACCCCGTCGCCTTCGAGGCCAGCGCCGAGGACCGCGAGACGCGCGGGTTGACCTCGACGACCCTGTACTCTCCTCCAGGGGTGCCGTCGTCACGCCAGGCGAACTGGATGTTACACCCACCTTGAATCCCGAGTTCGCGGATGACGTCCAGCGCCGCGGTGCGCATCTCCTGGTGGCCCTCGTCGGGGACGATCTGGGAGGGCGTGACGACCGTCGACTCCCCGGTGTGGATCCCCATCGGATCGATATTCTCCATGTTGCAGATGATGATACAGGAGTCGTCGGCGTCGCGCATCACCTCGTACTCGTACTCGACCCAGCCCGCGATCGACTCCGTGATGAGAACTTCGCTGTTGCGCGAGAGGCGCAGTCCCTTGCGGACGCGGCGAAGCAGTTCGTCGAACTCGTGGACGACACCCGACCCGCTCCCGCCCAGCGTGTACGTCGTGCGGGCGATCACCGGCAGGCCGCCGACCTCGTCGACGGCTGCTTGGACGCGCTCCTCGAGGTCGTCCTCGGTCAGTTCAGCGACCGTCTCGCCCTCGTCGAGCGCGATCGTCGTCGAGGCGGGTACGGGCTGGCCGATCTTCTCCATGCGCTGGCGGAACAGATCGCGATCCTCCGTCGCGTAGATGGTGTCGAGAGGGGTGCCCATGATCTCGACGTCGTGTTCCTCGAGCACGCCCTCCTCGGCGAGTTCGGCGGTGACGTTCAGCCCGGTTTGTCCCCCCAGACCGGCGATGACGCCGTCGGGCTGTTCCTTCCGGATGATCTCCGCGATGGCCTCCGTCGTGATGGGCTCGATGTAGACCCGGTCGGCCATCTCCGGATCCGTCATGATCGTCGCGGGATTGGAGTTAACGAGGACGACGCGAGCGCCCTCCTCCTGGAGCGCTCGGCAGGCCTGCGCGCCAGAATAGTCGAACTCGGCGGCCTGTCCGATCTGGATCGGTCCGCTGCCGATCAGCAGGATCGTGCGTCCGTCCCCTGTGGCGACGTCCCCGCCGCTCTGGTGATCCGTACTCATTGGTCCTATCCGTCCGGAGTTCGCACATCGTAATAAGCCCCACGAAACGATACGATTCTCGTAATTCGATTTCGAATTTCGAATATTGCCGGGGAACCGCGCCGCGGTCGAGTGTGACGACCGGGGTCAGTCGGTCGTCGGGACGGGACAGCGTACGTCGACGTCGTCCTCCCGGGCAACCTCGAGCAGTCGCTCGACGAACGCCGACTTTCCCTCCGAGTAGGCGACGAGGTCGTCGTGTGCGGCGGCTAAGTCGCGCTTCAGCCGCTCGTACTCCTCGCGGCGGTCGGGACACGCGGCGAGAACGTCGCGCGTAGCCACGCTGACCTTCCAGCCGTCGCTCGAGACCGCGAAGACGTGATCGTTGAACCGCTGGCCGTCGTGCTCGCGGAAGACGGGGTGCCACTCTCCGGAGTTCTCGAGGCGGGTCCCGCCGAGTTCGTCGGCGAGCAGTTTCGACACCTCGCTTACGGCGTCGTCCGCGACGACGATGTCGAGGTCGACGATATCCTTCGCGGCGAGATTCGGGACGGCCGTCGAGCCGACGTGCTCGATTCGCTCGTAGTCGTCCTCGAGTCCGGCCCTCGAGAGCGCGTCGCGAACGCGGTCGCGCTCGGCGACGAATCGCTCGTGCCACCTCTCGTGATCGGCGGGAACGAGTTCGATCGGATCCTGGTCGGCGTTGACCATTGTTTTGCCAACTCGGAACGGCTATTTAGAACTTCTTCAGGCATGTCAGGAGTAACCAAGGTCACGAGACAAGTCGGTACACCCGTTGACGGTACGACACGTTCAGGTATGATACTTCCAAGTATGATTATTGGAAGTATTTTTCCAGCGGACGTCCTTCGCTGAAGCTCGACGTTCGACAGCCTCCGTTCGATGCCGCGACGAGTCCCCCCCGATATCAGAACTCGTCTGCGAACTACGGCGCTCTTCGGTCGCTGGAGGATCACGTCCGAGAGCTTCGGTGGACTCCACCGGAAGGAAGCGAGCCGTCGAATACGCGCTCTTCTCGCGGAGCGCGGGGATCTCCGCCCGGATACGGTAAACGACGTGGTGGCTGCGATCAGCTAGCGCTTCCCGTCAGAGCGCCCGGTCGTGCTCGCTCTCGAACTCCCGCTGGCGGCGGTACTGCTCGACGAACTCGCCGACGTCGAACTCGAGCATCTGCTCTTCGAACTCCGTGATCGCGGCGTCGTCCTCGGCGTGGCTGATCGCGTGCTCCATCAGCTCGACGACGAGTTCGACGATGATCTCGTGCAGTCGCCGGGAGTCGAAGTCGGTGACCCACAGCATCGAGTAGCCGACCGCCCCGTCGTCGCTCGCGTCGTGGGTGACGACGGCCTCGGGAAACTCCTCCATGGTGACGCCGAGCAGGTGGGGGGTACCGAACTCGTCGAACTCGTCGTCGGTCTCGACCAGCTCCTGGAGGACGACCACGAACGACTCGGGAAAGAATCGGGACGGCGGGTGGACGTCCGTGACGACGGCGTGAGTCTCGCCACAGGAACAGGCGTACTCGCGCATGCCGAGGTCGATCTCGTGGGGGTCGAGGGTCTTCCCGCAGGGCAGCTCGAGGTGATCGTCGGGCTCGGAACCTGGGACGCGGGGCTCTGCCATTACGTGCGGTTGGGGCGTCGACAGTAAAAGGTCGACGACTCCACAGTCGTACGGACCGCTGTACGTCATTGACTGCGAAACCGTGAGCCACCCTGGGGTTGCCCCCGTACGTCGGTACAGGGGACCGTATCAGAGGTCCGACGAGTCGAACCGGTAGTAGCCGACGGCGAGGGGGACGACCAGCCACAGCGCGAGGACGACGAGTCCGATCTCGGGACTGGCGTAGAACGGCTCCGCGTTCGTGGCGCTCACCTCGACGCCGGCGCCCGCCTGACCCGGGTCGGCGCCGACCGTCTCCGCGAGGTCGGGCAGCAGCGCGACGACCGCCGAGAAGTACGCCGATGACGGCGAGAGCTGCGTGACCGTGAACACCCAGTCGGGGATCGTCGCCGGAAACGAAAAGCCCTCCACGACGTACAGCACTCCCATCGGCACGACGTCCCACAGCAGTTCGAAGACGACGAAGAAGCCAAGCGCCAGCGTCGTCGCGCGCGAGGTCGATCCCGTCGTCGCCGAGATGCTAACGACGATGCTCGCGTAGACGGCCGCGAACGAAAGCGTGAGGAGGACGAACGCCAGCACGGCGACGGGTTCGATCTCGCCGAGCAGCGCGGCGCCGAACCCAAGGCCGACGACCAGCCCGACGCCGAGGCCGAACGCGAGCACGGCGGCCCGGCCGAGAACTTTGCCGGCGAAGACCTGCCCCCGGGTGGTCGGCAGCGACAGCAGGAGCTTGATGCTCCCGAGTTCGCGCTCGCCCGCGAGGGACTTGTAGCAGACGACGATCGCCGCGATCGGAACGAATAGCCCGACGAGGCCGATCGTGAAAAACAGTAACCCGCCGAACGTCGCCCCTGCAGGCGAGCCGAACATCTCGGGCACCTCGACGTAGGCGTACGTCGAGACGAGCGAAAGGGCGACGAAGACGGCGACGAGCGCCCACAGCGCCCGCGACTGGACGGCGTCGCGGAAGTCCTTCTTCGCGACGGTGAGCCAGGTCACGCTTCGACCTCCTGTGCGTCGTTCGTGTAGCGGACGAACAGGTCCTCGAGCGAGGACTCGACGACCGAGAAGTCCTGGACCGACGCGACGCGGTCGATCGCGTGCAAAGCAGCGAACTTCGAGACGCCGTCGATCGACACCCGAAGCCGACCGTCGTCGATCGCCGCGCTACCGATGCCGTCGAGGCTCCGAACCTGCTCGAGAACGCCCTCGTCGAGGTCGGTAACGTAGACGTACAGCGTCTCGCCCAGCTCCGTCGAATCCCGGAGGCCGTCGATCGTGTCGACGGCGACCAACTGCCCACGGTTGATGATTGCCACGCGGTCACAGACTGCCTCGACCTGCTCCATGACGTGACTCGAGAAGAACACCGTCGTCCCGCGATCGTTCTCCTCGCGGATGATCTCGCGCATCTCGCGGGCGCCGTTCGGATCAAGGCCGGTCGAGGGCTCGTCCAGCACGAGCAGGTCGGGGTCGCCGACCAGCGCCATCGCCAGCACCAGCCGCTGGCGCATTCCTTTCGAGTAGCCGCCCGCCTTCCGGTCGGCCGCGTCGGCGATGCGCACTCGCTCGAGCAGCGCGTCCGGATCCTCGCTTACCCCTTTCATCTCGATCGCGAACTCGACGTGCTGGCGTCCCGTCAACCGATCGTAGACGTGGTAGCCGTCCGGAAGGACGCCGGTTCGACTGCGGACGAGCTGGCCCGCCTCCTGGGCGTCGTGGCCCAGAACGGTCGCGGTCCCCGCCGTCGGCCGGATGAAGTCGAGCAGGACGTCGATCGTCGTCGACTTGCCCGCGCCGTTAGGACCCAGGAAGCCGAAGATCTCCCCCTCCCTGATCGTGAGGTCGAGGCCGTCGACGGCGACGACGTCGCCGAACCGCTTGGTCAGTCCCTCGAGTTCAATCGCCGCCATCTGAACCTCTCCGGGGAACGGACCGCGAACGTGGAAGGACCGGGACGCGTTCCGACTCCGCTACAATAGTGTCCATACCTCCCGATTGGCGTCGACCGAGATAAATACTGTAGTTTTGGTTACATATTGGCAGCACAACTACTCAAAATCAGTTGAGCAAGCGGATTCACACGTTAGGGGTCGTCTGCGTCGGGCTGCGCGACAGGGGTTACGATCAGTTCGTCGTCGATCTCGAATCGCCGCGTCTCGCCGTCGAGCGTGACCTCGACGGTCGCTGCGAGCGGATCGACGCTCTCGACGTCGGTCCGCACCGTCTTCGAGGCAATGTGTTCGAAAAACTCCCAGAGTGGGTGCTCCAGGACGGCACTTCCGTGTTCCCAGAAGAACCCTGCTACGGCGGGGTGGAGCACGGCGACCGCCTCGAGCGGAGCGTGGACCACGAGCCAGCACTCCCGACAGGTACCCTCGAGCGTGTACAGTGTCCGTCCGTCGTGGTGGTGTGCGTCGACGTCGGTGTCGATCGGCCCGTAACACTCCGGACAGACCCCGTCCCGGATCAGCGTGAACGATCCCCAGATCCGGGCCCCGACGCTGTCGACGATCTCCGACGCCGACCGGTGTCGCGTCTGGCTTTCGGGGAGGAGGTCGGTGAGCAACCCCGACTCGCAGGCGTCACAGCGGACGACGAACTGTTCTCGCTCGACCGTTGCGACGAGCGACTCGCCCTCGCAGAAGACGCAGACGCCGTCGACCTCGGTGTCGCCGAAGCTTCGGGCGTTCTCGTAAAACCCGGCGAGGAGTGTCCGGACGATCTTGTCGCCGCCGTAGGTGAGCCGATAGCCGTCGTCGGTCTCGGCGAGGAACGGACCGACGAGTCGATCGAGGTGGTAGGAAAACTGTGACGTACTCGAGACGTCGACGGCATCGTAGAGTTCCGTAAACGACATCCGAAGCCACTGTTCCTGTCGTTCCCGCTGCGCCTCCGCCAGGGCGAGAAGGATCTCGAGGCGGGTACGGTTCCCGAGTGCGCCGATCGCGTCGACGACGTCCTCGTCGATTCGCGCTTCGTCCTTCCTCGAAGTCATCGGTCGGTCTTTTGGGTGGGATTTTCACCGAAACGAGACAACCGTCTCGAGCCCGGGAGGAAGCCGCCCGTATCGCGTCGGTCGTGAGGTTTTCGCTCCCGCGATCGATTCAGGGCCAGTCGTCCCGAACCGGCTCGGCGTCCGCCTCGTCGTCCTCGAGGTCGGTCGCGACGACCCAGTCGGCGGCCTCGGCCGCGTCCTCGACGGGGAGATATTCCCAGCCGACGTCCTCGGCCAGCTCCTCGTCGGCCTCGTCGTCGGCGATGAAGACGTATCGGTCGGTGTCGAACTGGTCCTTGACGGCCTCGAGGCTCTCCGCTTTCCCTCGAGGACCCGAGAAGAAGTCCTGCCGGATGCGGTTCTTGCGCGTGTAGTTCGTTACGACGTAGGTCGGTTTCTCCGAGACGACGCCGATGTACTCGCTCCAGCCTCTGGCGTCCTCGAAGACGCTCTCGGGCGACGCGAGCGCTTTCAGCGCTTCGAGCTCGAACGCCAGGGTCATGTCGCTACCGCCGTTCATACGCTATCGAAGCGGCGCACGGGGGAAAACGGCTTCGATACTTCCAACGAGGTCGGAACGACTACGCCGCCTCGACCCGGTAGTAGTCCGTCGCGACGACGACGGTGCCAGGAACGAGGTCGGTACCAGTAGCGGTCAGCTGACAGCCACCCTCGAGCGCCGCGTAGAACCGCTCGAGGGTTCGGTCGTCGAGCTGGTCGATGTGTCGAACGGTCGCGTCCGGCGCGACGGAGTCGACGCGTCTGAGCGTGAGCGACCGCCCTGTACTGGTAGTTGTTGCCATGGGTGTGATTACCAAACTCGTGCTATACCTTAACTGTTGTCACTGCACGGATTGGATCAATCGGTGAAGCGACGATCCGGAGTGGCCGCCGTTCGCCGCCCGCAGCGTCTCGGAACGACGGCCGCTTCAGGGGAAGCGACCCGGCGGACCTACTGTTCCTGTGGCGGCGCGAGGTCGTCGAGGTCGACGGTCTCCTCGAGCAGGACCTCCTTCTGGTCGGCGACGTCGCGCTGTTCGCGCATCAGCTGTTTGAGCTTGCTCTGCGGGGAGAGGTCGCCGATGAGCACGCCGCCGACGACCTTGCCGTCCTTGAACGCGATCCGTCGCCACTCGGTGTCGCTGTACTTGCGCTCGGCGTGCTCGTCGCCGAGCGTCGGGTGACCGAAGGAGAGGAAGGGGAAGTCGAAGTGCGTGATCGAGTACGAGGAGACCCACTCGAACTCCTCGGCCTCGTCGTCGGCGGCCATGTTGACTCCGGCGATCCGTCCCTGCTCCTTCGCCGACCCCCAGGAGCCGTTCTGGGCCTGTTCGCCCAGCAGGACGTCGTAAAATCGGGTGATGTCGCCCGCCGCGTACACGTCCTCGAGGTTCGTCTGCATGTACTGGTCGACGAGGATCCCGTTGTCCTGCTCGAGGTCGATGTCGCCGAGGTACTCGGTGTTGAACGTGAGGCCGATGGCGACGCCGGCGAAATCACACTCGTAGCGCTCGCCGTCGGGGCCGATCGCCGCAACTACCTTTCCGTCGTCGTCGGTCTCGAAGCGGTCGACGCCGCTGTCGAAGACGGGCTCGACGCCGACCTCGCGCATGCCCTCGTGCATGATCTCCGCACCCTCGCCCGAGAGCGCGTAGCGCCACCAGCGGTCGCCTCGCATCAGGTACTTGCCCTCGACGCCCTGGGCGCCACAGACGGCGGCGAAGTCGATCCCCAGGAGCCCGGCGCCGACGATGACGCCCTTCTCGGCCGCCTCGGCGCTCTCGCGGATCTTGCGGGCGTCCTGGAACGTCCAGAAGTGGTGGATCCCCTCGGCGTCGCTGTCGTCGACGGGAAGCTGTGTCGGGGTGCCGCCGGTCGCGATCAGCAGCTTGTCGTAGCCGATCTCGTCGCCCTCGTGGGTGTGGACGACCTTCTCGTCGGTGTCGACGCCGGTAACGTGGGTGTTCAGCGAAAGCTCGATGTCGCGCTCCGCGTACCAGTCCTCCTCGTGGATCGAGATCGGCGCCTCGGGGAGTTTGCCCTTCGCGTGTTCCTTGATCAGGATCCGGTTGTACAGTGCCTCCCCCTCATCGGTGATGACGGTGATCGAAGACTCCGGGTCCTCTTCCCGAAGCGTCTCGGCAGCCGAGCTGCCCGAGATCCCGTCACCGATGATGACGTACTCGGTCATACCGTGACCGTTCGTAATGCGGGTTAAAGGATATTGCTATCTCGTCTATTTTCTTCGCTCGGCCGGACAGCCACAACAGTTGTCGACGAACGGGCCGTTGGACTCACGGAACGACAACTCTCCCACCCGAACCCGAGGTCGGCTTGCTGATCGTACAGAACCGAAGTCGCGACCAGCGTCGACCCGGATGAGCCTACGTACGTATCCGAACCGCTCTTCAAGGCGGCGTCCGTATCCGTTATCATGAAAATCAGCCAGAACGTACGTCACTTCGCCTCTCGGAAGGCCCTCGAGACCCCAGTTATTCGGTCGGTCGCCAACTCCGGACTCGTCCGGATGCACACGAAAATCTTCACGAAGAAGGCCGATCCCGCTCACGCCGAGGAGCGAACGGATCACCTCGACGACTTCTTCGACGCGACGATGGACACCTACCTCCGCGCGCTCCAGGAGGGATACTCGGAGGCCGAGGCCCGCGAGATCACCCACATCCAGGCCAACTTCGACTTCTACAACCACGGCTGGACGGAGATGATGGAGTTTCCAGTCGACGAACTCGGCGACCACTACGATCGGTACCGCGAGTTCTTCGAGCGCTGGGACGTGACGATCGACGACCCGCTCGGCCAGTTCGCGCCCGTCGACGGCGTCGCCGAGGCGCCCTCGACGCCCGAGAAGCTCGAGGAACCCGAACACCCCTACGCCGAGGGCGGGTTCGCCGACGACGTCTACGTCGAGACCGACGACGGTGAGCTGATCGTCGGTGGGCAGGAAGAACCCGAAGACGTCGACGTCTCGCAGGCGGTCGGCGTCGACGAGGAGATGGACGACACGCGGTGACGACACGTCGCTCGAGCGGGGGTCGAGAGCAGCCTCGAGTTGACCCGCTTCCGGCCTGCCGAACGTTCGCAGCGAACTCGCTGGGTCCGTAAGACGGCAAATTCCCGAGCGGGAAGGGCCCCTTCTTTATTTTGTACGACAGGTTTATAAATATTGTCTGACAGGTATTTATGAGATAGCTCCACATACAGGCCCACGTGCGAGGGACGAGAGCCATGACGTCACGAAACTTCACTCCGGGGGATGCGGGTTCCGCGCCGACGAACACGGTCGTCTTCCGCCACGACTGGACGACTCGGGAGAACCTCGTGGAAAAGGTCGTTGCGGCGGTGGCCGACGTCACCGGCAGCGACGAGACGGAGGTCGAACGGCTTCACGACCGCCTCGATCCCGAGTCGCTGAACCGCCTGTTCGACCGGCGTCGAACCGACCGTGACCCGGGGAGCGCGCGGTTGATCTTCCCGCTCGAGATCTGCACGGTCACGGTGTACGGCTCCGGACTCGTCGTCGTCCAGGCGTAGGGCCGACAGACCGACTCCGCCGAGTCCATTCCAAGCCGCTAAGTACACGGCGCGTCGCCGTTCGAGTACTGACTCGATGGCTCTGAACGCAAACGATCGATCGATCGCCGGCTTCACGATGGCCGGTCACGCGCTGGTTCACTGGTTCGAGACGGCGATTCCGATCTTTCTGGTGGTCTGGCTCGCGGAGTTCGACGTGAGCATCGCCCTGCTCGGGCTGGTCGTCGCGCTCGGCTACGCTCCCTTCGGCATCGGCGCCCTGCCGGGCGGGATCCTGGCCGACCGCTACGGAACCAAACGGCTCATCGTGCTCTGTCTCGCGGGGATGAGCCTCGCCTTCCTCGTGCTCGCGACGAGTACGTCGATCTACGCGATCGCCGTCGGCCTCCTGCTCTGGGGCATCGCCGCCAGCATCTACCACCCCGCCGGGCTCTCGCTGATCAGCACCGGCGTCGAGGAGCGCGGCACGGTGTTCGCCTGGCACGGGATCGCCGGCAACGCCGGGATCGCGCTCGGCCCGTTCGTCGCCGCGACGCTGCTGATCTTTCTCGACTGGCAGTACGTCGCCGCCATCCTCGCCGCTCCCGGGTTCCTGGCCGTGCTGTACGGCCTGACCGCGGAGTTCGATCCGACCGCCGCAGTCGAGGACGGCGTCGACGCGGGTGCCGACGAGGCGCTGTCGCTGTCGGATCTCCTCGACAACTCGAAGGCGCTGTTCGCGAGCGCGTTCGCCATCGTCTTCGTCATCGTCACCTTCGAAGGGCTGTACTACCGTGGGATGCTCACCTACCTCCCCGAGATCCTTCACGGGCTGCCCGCGATGGATGCCCTCGCACTGCCCGACGGGCTCGAGGGGATCGAGCCGGCCGACTACATCTACGTCGGTCTGCTGGTCGTCGGGATGGCTGGCCAGTACGTCGGCGGAAAGCTCACGGATCGAATTGCGCCGGCACGGGGCCTGGCGGTCCTCTTCGCGGTTTTCGCCGTCCTCGCGTTGGCGTTTATTCCCGTTACGACGATGGGACTGTGGGCGATCGTCGCCCTCTGTGGCGTCTTCGGGTTCTTCCTGTTCGCGATCCAGCCGTTCTACCAGAACGCCGTCGCGGTCTACACACCCGCCGACACTCGTGGGCTTTCCTACGGCTACACCTACCTCGGCGAGTTCGGCCTCGGGGCCGCAAGCATCGCGCTGGGCGGGTTCGTCCTCGACGTCTCGCTGGGCTGGTTCTTCGTGATGATCGCCGCGTTCGCGTTCGCCGGAATGGTGCTCTCTGCGGCCCTGGTGGCCGGTCTCGACTGGTTTGCCGACGCGAAGGCGACGCCCGAGACCGCTCCCGACGACTGACGCGTCGTTCCGTCGATTCTCTCGTCGTTCGCTACCTTTTTGGCCGCTCTCTGGAAAGCACTCGGCATGCTCACCGTGCGGGCTCCGGCGACCAGTGCGAACCTCGGGAGCGGCTTCGACATCTTCGGGGTCGCCCTCGGAGCGCCCGCCGACGTGATCCGGGTCGAGCGCGCCCCGGAGACGTCGATTTCGATCACCGGGGCCGGAAGCAACTACATCCCGACCGATCCGGAGAAAAACACTGTCGGCGCGGTCGCCGAGGCCCTCGACGCCCCGGCGACGATTCGGATCGACAAGGGGGTTCGTCCCTCCTCCGGCCTCGGTTCCTCGGCAGCTAGCGCAGCGGGGGCCGCGGTCGCCCTCAACGCCCTCTACGACCGGGGGCTCTCGAGGGAGGAACTCGTCCCCGTCGCCGCCAAGGGCGAGGCCCTGGTCTCGGGCGAGGCCCACCCCGACAACGTCGCCCCCTCGCTGCTGGGCGGCTTCACGATCGCAACCGACGACGGCGTCACTCAGGTCGACGCGTCGCTCCCGGTCGTCGCCTGCCTCCCCGAGACGAGCGTCTCGACGCGGGACGCCCGGGACGTCGTCCCGAAGACGGCCGCCCTTGAGGACGTCGTCGACACCGTCGGCCACGCCGCCACCCTCACCGTCGGGATGACCCGGGACGACCCCGAACTCGTCGGCCAGGGGCTGAACGACGCCATCGTCACGCCGGAGCGCAGCGCCCTCATCGACGGCTACGACGCGGTTCGCGAGGCCGCCCTCGAGGCGGGCGCGACCGGTGTCACCGTCAGCGGTGCCGGCCCGGGCGTGCTCGCGGTCTGTTACGCCGCCGATCGGCGGGCGATCGCCGGCGCGATGATGGACGCCTTCGACGCCGAGGGGATCGAGAGCCGAGCGTACCAGACGACGATCGGCGAGGGAGCGCGGCTCTACTCGGACGGCTGATTCGTGTTCGATGGGCACGCGAACCGACGCGGCGCTCTCGCTCGTCGCGCTCGCCGTCTTCGTCGCGTTCGCGGCTCTCGTCGACGCGTCGATCTCCCCGCTCTTTCTGGCAGTCGGCGGTCTCGGAGCGATCCTGTTCGAACTGGTTGCGTCCCGCGAGTACGACCTCGTCCGCCGGCACTGGGAGCGACGGGACGTTCAGGCCGCCTCGCTCGCCGCCGCGATCGGGCTCGCCGCCGTCGGCGCTCGAGTCGCGCCCGCGCCGGTACTGTCGCTGTGTTGTGGCGCGGTAGCGACCTATCTCGTGTTTCTCGGACTCGTCCGAGTCGGGGCTGTCCCGCCCCCTCGGACGTGGTGGTAGGGCCGACCTGGCACTTTGCCCATGCCCTTAGTCGCGTCGGGCGCTCCGCCAGCGACGGCCGTACACGCGCGGGAACGTCTCGACCTTCGCGTGGCGAACGTCGGTCGGCACGGTCGAAACTCGCGTCGAGACGCTCGCAGGCAGCGGGCCGACGGGCATCGAGGACACCGCCGTCGGGTTGTTCGACGACGGTCGTCGGCCCTCGTAGCCGGAGCCGCGCTGGTGGGACTCGTACAGCTCCTCGACCGTCGAGTGGGCGTCGATCACCGCCTCCCTGGCGGGCTCGAGTCGCTCCCTGACCTCCTGCTGAAACGCCGCGTTCGTGGCCTCCCCCTTCACGTCCTCGGCGAACGCCTCGAACTCCTCGGCCGCCTCCGAATCGTCGTTCGAGTCGAACGCGTCGGAGCCGAGGACGTCCTCGAGTTCGGTCCGGAGCTCGCCGGACTCCCGTCCGAAGTCGGCGAGGTCGACGGCGTTCCAGAGCTCCCGCAGTTCGATCGCGCGTCGGAGGGCGTCGAGATCGAGCGCCAGCGTCGGATCCCGCTCCCGGATCGCCTCGGACAGCCGCTCGAGGTCGAGGACGTCGGGGAGCGCCTCGCCGTCGACGCCAGCGTCTCGTCCGAGGCCTCCTCGGCGACGGCTCGAAGCAGCCCCTCGAGGGCGTTCGTAAGGCGACCGAACAGCTGCTTCAGAGATGTCGACTGGCTCATAGGGTCGGTACGCCCGGCACCGAAAAAACGGAGCTGCTTACCGATTCGTTCGAACGAAAACCGCCAGTATACGAGAACAGTCTCGATCGCTACCCGATCAGACACCGCGACCTTGCAGCATCTCCTCCTCCTCGAGGTCGGCGTTGGCGTCGCCTTTCATTCCCTTCCCGAGGTTCGAGGCGATCTCGGCGAGGCGCTCGGGCTCGTCCCAGTTGTTGACCGCTTCGACGATCGCTTCGCCCATCTCGGTCGGGTTCTCGGCGCCGAAGATGCCGCTGCCGACGAAGATGCCGTCGCACTCGTGGTGCATCATGAGTGCGGCGTCGGCCGGCGTCGCGATACCGCCGGCGGCGAAGTTCACAACCGGAAGTCGGCCCATCTCGGCGGTCTCGTGGACCAGCTCGGCGGGCGCTTCGATATCGCGGGCGTAGGCCTCGCGCTCCTCGTGTTTCATTCCCTCGAGTTCGCGGATCGCGCCCTTGATCGTCCGCTGGTGGTGGACGGCCTGATTGACGTCGCCGGTGCCGGCCTCGCCCTTCGTGCGGATCATCGCCGCGCCCTCCTCGATCCGGCGCAGGGCCTCGCCGAGGTTGCGGGCGCCACAGACGAACGGTGCGGTGAAGTCGCGCTTGTCGATGTGGTAGGCGTCGTCGGCCGGGGTGAGCACCTCGGACTCGTCGATCATGTCGACGCCGACAGCCTCGAGGATCTGGGCTTCCTTCGTGTGGCCGATTCGGGACTTGCCCATCACCGGGATCGAGACCTCGTCGACGATCTCGGCGACGTCGGCGGGGTCGGCCATTCGGGCGACGCCGCCACGCTTGCGGATGTCTGCCGGAACGGCCTCGAGGGCCATGACGGCGACGGCGCCGGCGTCCTCGGCGATCCGAGCCTGTTCTTTGTCGACGACGTCCATGATAACGCCGCCCTTCTGCATCTGTGCGAAGCCGCGTTTCACGAGGTCCGTACCGCGTCGCAGCTCCTCGAGATTGGTAGTTTCGGCCATGTGGCGGCGTTAGGACGCACTGCACTTACGCGTGTCCTTTATCGAGTGAGGGTCGGACGCGTTCCTCGAACCGTCGGTTCACCGAGAGGAGACCGGTTCGCCTCGGCTCAGTCGCGCCCGGACTCGAGCGCCGTACAGCCGAGCCAGCGGCCGTTGCCGGAGTCCGAGCTCCGACGCCAGCTCCGGAGCGACCTCGAGGCGGGTTCCGAGCGGCGGGCCGACCGAGACCTCGCCGCGAAGCTGCATCCGCGCTCGAATCAGTCCGCCGTCGCGAGCGGTGAAACTCGAGCTCTCCACGTCCTGAACTGATACGTCACACCGAGGTCGGGAGACTTCGAGTCGGATCGCGTCCCCCTTTTCATCGGGGCCGTCGACGACGGTCCGAAGCCCCCGCGGTCCGTCGGTCACGGTGATCTGAGTCCGTTCCTTGGGATACCCCCAGAGTTCGCGGCCGAGCGCGACCGACGCGTCGCTCGTCACGGGCAGCCAGTGGACGTACCCACCCGGCTCGCCGCCGAGGAGCCTTGCGAGCGGTCGGTCCGTTCGGCTCGCCCAAACCGCCGGGACGATCACCGCGAACTCGTTGTAGGGCTTGAATTCGTCGCCGTGACCGACCCAATGGTACTGAATCCCGACGAGCGCGACGCAGCCGACGCGGGGGGCGATCGACAGCGGCGAGAGCCGGTCCGGCAGGATCCCCTCGAGGATCGTCCGACGAGCCGGCACGACGACCCCACCGAGTGTACACGAGAGCTCGAGGGGGAGCGAGACGATGTGTCCGGTCGAGAGCTGCCGTTGCTCTTGGCTGTCCCGGTCCAGAGTTCCGGCGTGTGAGTCCATAGGCTAACCGACGGCGGCGAGCGAAGTAGTGCTGTGGCCGGCCCGGGCGCAACCGCTACCGTTTTGCGGGTTCCGTTCGTCGCGCCGAACGATGACCGCGTCGACCGGGCTGCCCGACCGCGATCCGTTGCCGAGCTACCTCGCTCCCGTCCCGAAGACGCTCGAGGACCTCGGGCTGCGGTTCGCGTGGGTCGTCGTCGCAATTAACCTCGCGGGCACCGCCTTCGGGTTCTGGTACTACTCGGCCCAGCTCGCGGCGACGCCGACGGTGATGTGGCCGTGGGTTCCAGACAGCCCGTTGGCGACGCTGTTTATCGCGCTCGCCATCGCCGCCTGGAAGCTGGGCCACGAACTGCCCTGGCTGACCGCGCTGGCCTTCTTCGGAAACATCGTCCTCGGGCTGTGGACGCCGTACACCCTACTGGTGTTTTACGAGACCTACGCCGCCCAGACACATCCGTTGATGTACCAGTTCCTGTTCTGGAGCCACCTCGCGATGGTCGTCCAGGCGTTCGTCCTCCATCGGATCACCGACTTTCCGGTCTGGGGGGTCGCCGTCGCCCTCGTCTGGTATACGTTCAACCTGATCGTCGACTACTTCGTTCCGATACTCGAGGGTCCCCACGGCGTCCACCACACGACGATCCCCGTGGCCCAGGACGAACCGATGTTCCTCGGCGCCGACGCGCTGGGCGTCGTCGGGGCCGGCGAGACGACGTTCGTGCTGCTGGCACTGTTCTTCGCGCTCGCGACGCGGGTCAAGAAGTGCGAGCTCGCGTCCTCGGAGCGCCCGCGGAGCTGACGATCACTCCTCGAGATCTCGGGACCCGAACCGGTACTCGATGCCATCGTACTCGAGGATGTCTCCGTTGTCGACCGTCCGCCCGAACCGGCTGCCGGTTTCGCGTCGATCCTCGAGACGGACGCGTCCCGCGCCGCGATTCTCGGCCAGCGCGAGCAGGGTTCGGAGCTGCTCGTCGCGAACGACTTGTTCGAAAATAATGCGCTCGCCGGATCGCGACCCGTCAACTCGAACCAGTTCGTATGCCGTAGCCCGCTCGGCGCCGTTGAGCCGGTCGGTTCGTGCGACGAGCGTCTCCGACCCGTCGTCCTCGCTCCACTCCACCGACGAAACCGTGGGTGCGGGCTCGAGCGACAGTGGCTCCGCGGTCAGTTCGAACGTCTCGACGAGCGCCGTCTTCGCGTCGGCGTCGTCGCTCGCCGACCAGCCGTCGATACCGAACGCGTAGATCCCGTCCCTGAGGCCCCGAAATCGAGCGTGGCTCCGGTCCGGCGAATCGAGTCGTCCGCCGTTCTCGAGGCCGTCGTTGTCGATCGAGAGCGTCCACTCCATCGAACCGCCGACGCGAAGCGAGTGAAGCGGCAGCGGAATCGTTCGACGAGCAACGTTGAACCACGTCCCGTCCTCGTACTTGTGGAGTCGCCAGCCGTACTGGTTCGTGTTGAACGTCCGTCCGGAGCGGTTCCTGAGCGCGAACGTGATCGATCCGGGAGCGGTCATCGACGCCGTCGACGGCTCGAAAAGTAATCCCACTCGGCCGGCCTCGTTGCAAACTGTCGCGTCGATCCGATCGCCATAGTCGGGACAGTCGATTCGTGCGGCAGTCGGTCGGTCCGAATCGGCGTTCGTTGCTACTCCGAACCCGACGCCTGCGATACCCGTCCCACCGAGTGCGAGGAGGGCGCGGCGCGAAACGGGGCTGCGCATATCAGATGTATCACAACTTCCAACATAAATGTCCGGCAAACTGAAACGCCAGTTTCGGGACGTCGAACGATGCTCGCCGGTAGCTTCGACGAGACCGCCACCCCGTCGTCAACGGTCGTGTTGTGTTACGACACAGTTTGCCGACGTCGTTCGGTGAGACCGATTCCGTCATCACGAGAAGAGAGTGTTCGCTACTGTGAATACGACTTTATATTCGGGATCGGTGTCGAACGAGCTACAGCGGTCGTCGCGGCCGACCGCGAGTTCCCGACACGAGTGGTCACGTATGTGTGCCCAGACCGAAACCCTCGACACCGAACCGGACCGCGGCGCGTCACCGATCAGACTGGACGACCTCACCAAACGCTACGGCGAGGTCACCGCCAACGACACCGTTAGCTTCGAGGTCGGGGCCGGCGAGATCTTCGGCTATCTCGGCCCGAACGGCGCAGGCAAGACCACGACGATCCGGCTGCTGCTCGGTCTCATCAAACCGACCTCGGGCTCCGCGGAAGTGCTGGGTGCAGATATCCGAGATCGGCGGGCGCTCACCGACGTGAAAGCCGATATCGGCTATCTTCCCGACTCGCTCGGCTTCGAGGAGCGCCTGACGGGACGCCAGGTGCTCGACTACTTCGCCCGGATGCGCGGCGACGAGCGCCGCGAGGAGCTACTCGAGCTGTTTCGCCCGCCGCTGGACAAGCGCGTCGAAACGTACTCCCACGGGAACAAACGGATGCTCGGCATCGTCCAGGCGTTCATGCACGATCCGGACCTCGCGATTCTCGACGAGCCGACGTCCGGCCTCGACCCGCTCAAACAGGATCGGATGCACGCGTTTCTCGAGGCGGAACGCGACGCCGGCAAGACGATTTTCTTCTCCTCACACGTCCTCAGCGAAGTCCAACGCGTCTGTGATCGAGTCGGGATCATTCGGAACGGGGAACTGGTCGCGCTCGAGGAGATCGACGACCTGCTCAAACGCGGCGGCAAACGCGTCCGGGTGCAGCTGGCAGCGCCGGTGGACGAGTCGGCGTTCGTTACGTCGGAAATGATCAACGTCGAAATCATCGATGCCACGGTCCGGTTCACCTACACCGGCAAGCCCGCCGAATTGCTGGAGTATCTCGTCCAGTTCGCGGTCGAGGACGTCGACATCAGCGATCCACAGCTCGACGACATCTTCAAACACTACTACGGAGACGATCCTCCGGCGGGTGCGGGATGACGGCGATCCTGCGGGTCGAGTCGACGAAACTGTCTCGCAGCTCGCTCGTCCTTACGGGGCTGTTCGCTCTCCTCTCGGCGTTTTTCTTCGTGGTGTTTCCGGCATTCGCCGAGGAGGCGGAGCTCATCGAGGAGGCGTTTCCGGCGTTTCTCGTCGGCCTGCTCGGCATCGAGGAGTTACACACCATCGAGGGGTTCGTCGGCGGCTATATCTTCTCGGTCATCTGGGTCCTTTTCGCGGGGATCTACTTCGCCTACGCCGCTGGTGGACTGATCGCCGGAGACGTTCGCGCGCGCCGGATGGATCTGTTGCTCTCGAACCCGGTTTCGCGCGAGTCGGTGGTGCTCCAGAAGGTCGCCGCGCTCTGGGTGCCGCTGGTGGCGCTGAATATCGGCCTATTCGTCGTCGTGTACGCTGCGGCAGCGGCAATCGGTGAGACGCTCGACCTCGTCTCGCTCGGGGTGGCGCATCTCCTCACGGTCCCGTACCTGCTGGTCTGTGCCGGGATCGGCATCCTCTTCTCCGTCACTCTCGACCGCGTCGAGAGCGCGCAAGCCGGTGCGCTGGGACTCGTGTTCGTTCTCTGGCTGGTCGAGGGGCTCTCGGAGACGGCACCGGAGTACGACTGGATCGGTCTCGTCTCGCCGAGCCGGTACTACGATCCGTCCGCGATCCTCGTCCACGAGGAGTATGCGCTTGGAGACGCCGCGATCCTGCTGGTGGCGTTTCTCGCACTGCTCGGACTCGCACTCTTGGTGTTCGCGCGGAGGGATATCTGATGGGGGCAAAACCGGAATCCGACGGCACTAACGCACGCCAGGCGTCGAAATTCGACATGCAATCCGCTATCGGCGGCGCCGCGACGGCCATCCTGCGCGTCGAATCCGGCAAGCGCGTCCGCAGTTCGGTCGTGCTGGTGGTCGTCTTCGCCCTGCTTGCCGCGATGTACTTCGCGATGTTTCCGAGCATCCAGGAGGAGGCGGAACTGCTCGAGGAGGCGTTTCCTGCGGTCTTTTTCGACATGTTCGGGATCGAAGCGCTGCACACCATCGAGGGGTTCATCGCCGCGGAGATCTACTCGTTTTTCTGGATCGTTCTCGTCGGCATCTACTTCGCCTACGTCGGCGCCGGCATGATCGCGAAAGACGTCGACGAGCGGAAGATGGACCTCACGCTCTCCAATCCCGTCTCGCGTGAATCGGTGGTACTCCAGAAGATTGCCGCCCTCTGGCTCCCGCTGGTCGTGCTGAACGTGGGCGTCGGCGGGATCGTCCTCCTCGGCGGGATCATCATCGGCGAACCGCTCGATCCGGTTGCCGTCGCGATGGTGCACCTGCTCTCGATCCCGTACCTGCTGGTCTGCGGTACGATCGGGTTGCTCGTCTCCGTCGTGATCGACCACGTCCGGACTGCCCGGGCAACCGCACTGACCGTCGTCTTCGTCCTGTGGCTGGTCGAGGGTATCTCCCGATTGGACGAAAACTACGAGTGGATCGGCGCGGTCGGTCCGAGCCGGTACTACGACGAGACGGCGATCCTCGTTCGCGAGGAGTACGCGTTCGCCGACGCCGGAATTCTCCTCGTGGCGTTTCTTGCGTTGCTCGGCGTCGCCGTTTTCGTCTTCGTGCGCCGGGACATCTGAGGCGGGTCGTCCCCTCGAGCGAACAGTCGGTCCGCGAGGAACGAAGGTCGGGGCTATATCGAAGCCGACGGCGTGTACCCTTCGTATGACACCGGATCGACGAGACGTACTGAAGCTCGCGGGTGCAACGGCGGCGGCCACCGTCGGAACGACGAGCATCGTCACGGTCACCGCACAGGAAGAGGACGACGAGCTTCCCGACTACAGTCGGTGGCTCCCGATCACAGACGCACCCCTCGAGTTCGCCTTCCTCGACTGGGCCGCTCTCGAGGAGTTCGTGACGGACGAACTCGAGGCCGCCGAACCCGACGAGGAGGTGCCACCGGAGTACGAGGCCGACCCGATGATCGCGCCCGTCTCGGAGGGGGCGCTCGGGACCTACTTCTACGTCGGACTGGACCTCGCGCAGTACCGCCTCGGCGGGCTCCTCGACGACGAGGCGTTCGACTCGAGCGTCGAGGGACTGCTCCGAACGCCCGAGGCGTTCGTCGCGCTCGGGACGATCGACCCCGGAGAGATCGATGCCCGAGTCACCGCCGAACCCGAGGCCGAGTTCATCAGACAGCTCGAGCGAACGGACGGGATCGGCGCGTACGACGTCTACACTCCGGTCGACGCCGGCGACGCTGCGATCGCCGTCGGCGACGACGCCCTCGCGGTGGCTTCCGAAACCGACGATCCGATCGGGACGCTCGAGACGTTCGTCGGCGCCGCCGAGGGCGACGGCGCGCAGGCGACCGACGAGAGCGAGGCGTTCGCGTGGGTACTCTCGAGCGCTGGGGGCGCCGACGCCGTCGTCGGTCAGTACGGACCGAATGCGGGGGACGGGGGAGTCGTCGACTTCGACTACGAGGACCTCGAGGACGCCGAGACGGTCGTCTCCTCGCTTTCTATCGTAGACGCCGAGACCTCCACTGGCGAGTTCGCGGCGGTTATCGACGACCCCGACGAGGCCGCGCTCGAGGACCTTCTCGGGGCTTCCGGCGAGGATCGGTCGGTCGACGTCGACGGCGATCGGGTGACCGCGACGGCGACGTGGCGGGAAGAGGCCGTGACGGGCACTCGAGAGTAGTGAGGGGTGGCGGCGAGGACCGATCGATGTCGCGGTGGCGCGCGCTGAGCGAGGGCAAGTGGCAAGCGCCCCGTCGCTCGATTTCGTGCGAGGTCTTCGCGAACAGAGCGAGTAAAGCGTGAAAGGCGCTTCGTGCCTTCCTGTGGATGAGCCAACGAACGGAATGAGCGAGCGAATTAGCTGGAGAGGGCGTGGAAATTCACTGCTGCCAGTTTGAGGAGTCTGTCCGAGACGGACACTGAGTTACGTACAGATCGAGTAGCCAACAGAGTACCACTCGAGCTCACCGATAGTCGTCAAGGACGGCGTCCTAACTATAGAGCATATATGCAGCACGACCCCTTCATTTGTTCACACTGAAATAGCTAAACCGCGTATTCACTACACACGCTTGGTTCCTGCCGCGTTTTCTACCAGATACCACTACGTTATTTGGTCACATGGATGCAGGACGCATATCCCTCACTGACCGATAGACCTGCACGTAGTAGTTCCTGCTCAACCCCTGCAGATCCGTCACAAAGTGGCTATATGTGACTGTGTCGCATAGAGAAGCCATCAGATGACAGACGAGAGTGATCAGTTCGAAACCGACGAGAAACAGATCAACAGGGGTTCTTCCGGCAGCAATCGCACTGAGCGTCTAACGACCGGGGTGGTTCGATATGGAGACGCTTGAGACGGATTACCTGGTAGTGGGTGCCGGGGCGTCGGGGATGGCGTTTACAGACACGTTGATCGACGAGTCCGACGCCGATGTCGTGATGGTAGACCGGCGGGCGAATCCGGGTGGCCACTGGAACGACGCCTACCCGTTCGTACGGCTGCACAATCCGTCTGCGGTCTACGGGGTCAACTCGCGGCGGCTCGGCACCGACGAGATCGACGAGGTCGGCCCGAACGCCGGCTTCTACGAGCGGGCGACCGGCGCGGAGATCTGTGACTACTATCGCCGCGTGCTCGAGAAGGACCTGCTCGCCTCGGGGCAGGTCCGCTTTTTCGGCACGTCCAACTACATCGGTCCCGATGAGGGCAGCCATCGATTCGAGTCCCGGCTGACCGGCGAGACGACCGCGGTGGCCGTCCGGCGCCGGGTCGTGGACGCCACTTACGTGGAATCGTCCACACCCACGACCCACACGCCGCCGTTCGACGTCGACCCGGACACGCGGCTGGTCACCCCCAACGAACTCGTCGAGCTCGCCGACCCAGCCGACGGGTTCACCGTCATCGGTGCGGGGAAGACGGCCATGGACACCTGCAGCTGGCTGCTCAGCCAGGGTGTTCCACCGGGGGAGATCCGGTGGATTCGACCCCGTGACCCCTGGACCTTCCCCCGGGGCAGTTTTGAACCCCTGGAACACGTGCCGTTGTTCATGGAGTCGTTCTCGCTGTGGATGAAAGCAGCTGCGGTAGCTGAGGACGTTCACGACTTTTTCCAACGACTAGAAAACAACGAGGTGCTGGTCCCGCTCGATCCCGAGATCGAACCTGAAACTCTTCGTGGGGCTACCCTCAGCCAGGATGAACGCGATAACCTACGCCGGATCCGCACCGTCATCCGCAAAGGATACGTCCAGCGTCTTGAGGCCGACCGCATCGTGCTTGACGACGGGTCCGTATCTACCGACCCACAGCACGTACACGTCGACTGCACCGCTCGCGGCGTCGAGACACCCCCGCCGCAGCCGATTTTCGCCCCCGACCGGATTACCATTCAGTATATTATCGCTCCCGGAACCATTCCCTTCAGCCCTGCTATCACCGCCTACGTCGAGGCGACCCGCGACGACGACGCGGAGAAAAACCGACTGTGCCCGCCCAACCCCGGGTTCGGCGACGCGGAGAAATTAGTCGGCCAAACCCTCGTCATGCTACGGGCCTTCGCCGCCTGGCAGGCAGAACCCGACATCGAGGACTGGCGACAACGTTGTCGACTCAGCTATACACGAGGAATGAACGAACACCTCGACGACCCACGCGTGCTGGGTGCACTCGAGCGGATCGGTGAGTACCAAGAATCGGCGATTGCAAACCTCGAGCGACTCTGGGAACCCGCCGAGCCTTCGACCGCCTGAACGGTCTTGAGGGGGCGCCTGTCCCAACTTGCGTGGTGTCTCAGCCGTCCTTCGTGCAAGCCGGTACCCTGAGCGGCGTGCCGTGACCGATACGCGCCTTGTCTCTTGCGAAGGTGTAGCGGACAATCGATTGTCTCTCGGTAGGGGTATGCGAGATACGGAGACCACATATAGCAACCGTCGGTAGCAGATTGGAACTGCTTGCCAGCGTTAAGCGGTAGTCAAGGAACAGTGTCAGCGGCGTTCCGTGACGGTGTTGTCTGTCCTTCCATTCCGAGTTGTTCCATCTCCCACGCAAGATAGTCACGAAGCCCGTCTTCTATCGTGCGGTGTTCGATCCCGAGTTCCCGCTTTGCCTTGGAATTATCGACCAGGATTTCCGTCCCCCCAAAGGTTCGGAACGTTTCTGGTTCAAATCCTTCTGGGGGCGTCGTAACCCATTCGACCGGCGTCAGTATCTTCCCGAGAAGTTTGAACCATAACGGCGAGACGGTTCGTGGGGCAGAGACACCGGTAAGATCTTCTGCGATATCGAAGACTTCGATCACCTCACGGGACTCGCTCGAGATGATGTACTCTTCTCCAACGTCTCCCGATTCCATCGCAAGTAGAAGACCACGAACAGTATCGTCGACGTGATCGTACGGGAGAGCAAATCGTCGTGGGAACATCGGGAGGTCGCCCTGCAACCAGTTCACGAAGCCTTCGCGGAGTGACCCGTACTCCTTGTCTCCCGGGCCGTAGACCCCGCCAGGCTGGACGATAACCAGCGGCAACCCGTTGTCCATCATTGGCCCAGCGACCTCGTAGTGAGCACGCCACTTCGTGTCGAAGTAGACGGAGAGACCCGGCTTGTCAGGGCGATACGATTCGTCAACGATCTCGCCGTCAGTGTTGCCATAGACACCGACGGTGCTGGTGTAGACGCCTTTGGGGATGTCGAGTTCGTCCATCAGTTCGAGAACGTTACGAGTCCCCTCGACATTGATCCGCTGGGCCAGCCTACGTTCTTTGGGCCCCGGACCGATGAACCACCATGCAGCCATGTGAAAGAGACGATCGACCCCGGCCATCGGCTCGCGCATGCTCTCTTTGTCGGTGATATCTCCCTTGACTACGGTCACATCGTCGGGAAGATGGCCCGCGTTCGAACGGGACCGCGTTAACGCGGTGACGTCGTGACCATCGTCCACTAATCGTTCGACGAGTTTCGTCCCCATGAAGCCAGTCGCTCCTGTAACGAAGTACTCCATTTC
The DNA here is from genome assembly GCF_029688845.1 of Natronococcus sp. A-GB1. Taxonomy (GTDB): domain Archaea; phylum Halobacteriota; class Halobacteria; order Halobacteriales; family Natrialbaceae; genus Natronococcus. Next base: position 41,603 of record NZ_JARUKW010000020.1, read on the forward strand.
GTCTCACTATGTGGGTCAGTTTCAAAGCGTCACCCCATGACGAATCTGCAAGCGTCGAAAGAGCACCAGTCGACGAGAGATACGCACTCTATACGTAACGCAGTATCGCAATCGAGATTCGAGCCCGGGCGCCTACTCGAGGATCACGATCGCCGAATCGGTCTCGAGCATCTCGCCGTCGCCCGAGTAGGTGCGCTCGAGATCGACTTCGAACAGTTCGTCCTCGAGTTCCTCGCCGGCGACTCGCAGCACACCATCGCCGTCGTCAATCTCGTACTCCCCGCTCTCGATTCCCGAATCGATTTCGCCCACCTTCGAGCCGTAGCGGGGGCCGAGTGTCGAGTAGTCGAGGTCGATCGAGGCGACCTCGGTCGTGATCTCCGGAGGCTCCTCGAGCACGTCGAGCTCCTGGACGTGCATCACGTTCTGGATGGCGTCCTCGAAGCCCTCGATCGGGCCGTACACCGAGACGGCCTCGAGATCGGCGTTCAGCGAGAGCTGGTTCTGGCTCTTGTAGCGACGCAGCGCCGAGATGACCTCCATCGCGGTCTCGCCGGCCTCGAGGTCGGCCTCGTACCCCTGCGGGGTCGGCCAGTCGCGGACGTGGATGCTCGTTTCGGCGAGGTCTCCGCTCTCTCGCGGCTCCGCCGCTCGATCTTCCGAGGCGCGTTGCGCCTCGCTGTAGCGCGCCTGCCAGATCTCCTCCGTGACGTGGGGCAAGAACGGCGCCCACAGCTCGAGGAACGTGCGATGGGCGGTTCGCAGCGCGTACTGCGTCGAGGGGTTGTCCTCGCGCTCCTTGGCGATCTCGAGGTAGTCGTCGCAGAACGTGTTCCAGAAGAAGGTTCTGAGACGGTCGCGAGCCTTTGCGAACTCGTAGGCCTCGAGGTGGCCCGTGAGCTCCTCGATCGCGTCGTCGAGTTCGGCGAGCAGCCAGCGGTCGATCGCCTCGAGTTCGGCCGGCCCCTCGGGAGCTGCGGGTGCCAGATTGTCGACGAGCTTCGAGGCGTTCCAGAGCTTGCGTAGTAGTTTCTCGCCCGCGGTGAGGTCCTTCTCCTGGTAGGGGAAGTCGTCACCGACTGCGGCGCTGGCCGCCCAGAACCGCACCGCGTCGACGGGATACTCCGCGAGCACCTCCTCGGGGGCGACGACGTTGCCCTTCGATTTGGACATCTTCTCCCGGTTCTCGTCGAGCACGTGGCCGTTGATTAGCGTCGCGTCGAAGGGGACCTCGCCGGTGTGCTCGTAGCACTTGACGATGGTGTGGAAGAGCCAGAACGAGATGATGTCGTGGCCCTGCGGACGGAGGTCGAACGGGTAGAGCTCCGGATTCGCCATCGAGAACTCCTGGGCCTCTTCGTCCCAGTCCCAGCCCGCGTTGATCAGCGGCGTCAGCGAGGAGGTCGCCCAGGTGTCGAAGACGTCCTCCTCGGGGTCGAACGTGTCGTTCCCACACTCGGGGCAGGTGTCGATCGGCGGCTCGTCCGAGAGCGGATCGACGGGCAGGTCCTTCCGACGAGCCATGACCTCGTGGTCGCACTCGCTGCAGTACCAGACCGGGAACGGGATCCCCGAGTCGCGCTGGCGGGAGATCAGCCAGTCCCACTCGAGGCCCTCGATCCAGTGTCGGTAGCGCGAGAACATCTTCTCGGGGTACCAGTCCATCTCGCGGCCGGCCTCGAGGTACTCCTCCTTGTGGTCGAGAATCTCGACGTACCACTGCTTGGAGACGCGGTACTCGACGGGCGTCTCGCAGCGTTCGTGGACCTGCACGGCGTGGGAAATCTCCCAGCGATCGCGCAGGACGCCCTCGTCCTCGAGATCCTCGACGATGGCCTCGCGGGCCTCCTCGGTCGACATGCCCTCGTAGTCGCCGGCCAGGTCGGTCATCGTCGCGGACTCGTCGATCGCCACTCGCAGCGGCAGGTCGTGGGCCTGGTACCACTCGATGTCGTTCTGGTCGCCGAACGTACAGCACATGACGACGCCGCTGCCCTTTTCCATGTCGACGCGGTCGTCGGCGATGATCGGCACCTCGTGGCCGAAGATCGGCACTCGAGCGGTTTCGCCGACGAGGTCCTGGTTCGCCTCGTCGTCGGGGTGGACGAAGACGGAGACGCAGGCCGGGATCAGTTCTGGACGGGTCGTCGAGATGACGAACTCCTCGCGGTCCGTGCCGTCGCTAGCAACGCCGAACGCGATGTCGTTGAAGTGCGAGCCGCGCTCGTCGTCCTCCATTTCGACCTGCGAGATCGCTGTCTCGCAGTCGGGACACCAGATCGCGGGCGCTTTCTTCCGATACTCGCGTCCCTTCTCGTAGAGATCGAGGAAGGAGAGCTGCGAGACGCGCCGAACGCGGGGTTCGATCGTCTTGTAGGTGTGACCCCAGTCGATCGAACAGCCCAGTCCCTGCATCTTGTCGGTGAACTCGGCCTCGTACTCCTCGCAGACCTCGCGACAGAGCTTCTGGAACTCGCGGCGTTCGTAATCCTGGTGGCGGATGTCCAGTTCTTTCTCGGTCAGCCGTTCGCTGGCGATCCCGTTGTCGTCGTAGCCGAACGGGAAGAGGACGTCACCGTCGTACATTCGCTGGAACCGGGCCGCGAAGTCCTGGATCGTGTGACCGTAGAGGTGACCCATGTGCAAACTTCCTGAGACCGTCGGCGGCGGCGTGTCGATCGCGTAAGTGGTGTTGGGATCCTGTCCAGGGTCGCCGTCGTAGGCGTACACCTCGGCGTCGACCCAGCGATTCTGCCAGCGGTTTTCGACGGCTTCGGGGTCGTAGCCGCCTTCGAGACTCGGCTCCTCTCGCTCGCGGGTTTCGGGGTCCGTACTCATGCTCTCACCGCCCGAGGGGGGCGTCGTCGGTGCGTCGTCGTGGGGAGGATTCGATCGTACATACCGGTCGTTGTCGGTGAATGCTGGTCGGCTACAATACATCCGTCGATACGGGGTTGGCGTGTGGGGCTACGGAGCCCCTACGAAAACGACGTCGCGGAACGCGCCGGGTCCGACAGCGCGGATCATAGCACTACTTCTGCGCGGGCGCTGTTAGGTGTTTCGCGTCGCTCGAGTGGAGTTAGCCGGAAAGCCGAATCACGGCTCGAGACGGCGTCGGTCGGCGAAGCTCGCCCTCGAGGTAGGTCGCCAGCCGCTCGAGGAACTGGTCGTCGACGTCCGCCTCGCCGCCGACGGCGAGGTCGATTCGGTCGTGCCTTCCGGGATCGTGTTCACCCTGCATCACGAGCGAGAACAGCTCCCGCGGGGTGACGGGGTCGCCGGCGTCGAGACGGTCGGCGACGCCCTCGAGGGTCGATTCGACGCTGGTTTCGACCTCAAAGGTGACGTCGACGGAGACGTTCGCGCCGCGTCTCGAGGCAGCACAGGCCTCCTCGGAGTGGCGGACGGCCGGCACCAGTACGTCCGCGAAGTCGACGCCCTGTTCATCGGTCCCGACGTAGGCGAACGCGAGCACGGCCTTGAGCCCGTCCAGCGTGTCCGCGTCGCTCGTCAGTTCCTCGAAGACCTGCCGGCGATCCTTCGCCGAGAGCGTGTGCAACAGCAGGTCGAAATCGAGGATCGCGTCGACGACGCGCCGACGGACGCGCGCCTCGGCGTTTCGCCGGGACTGCTCGTGGCCCATTTCCCGTTCACCGAGCAGAAACGCCCGATCGGCCGGCGTCAACATCCCTCGGTCGCGGTCGATATCGGTGTTCATAATCGGTTTCCGATTATACGACATTGGCTTCTATGCGAACCGATATGAACGCTTGGGTTCGAGGGATGTACATGATCGCCAGCGAACGGTCGAGCGTCGACGTTTCGGACTCGTCCCTCGAGGATCGAGCGTCGCCCGGCCCCCGACGAGCCGCTCGAAAGCCGGCTTCCGACGCATCAGTACACCGCAGGGGACGATAACGAATGGGCGGGTCGATTGCCGACCGCTACGCCGACCTGATCGTCTCCCACAGCAAGCTGGTCGTTCTGCTCGTGCTCGTGCTCACCGCCGTCGTCGCCGCCGGCGCCGCGATCGGCGAGAGCGAGGACGGCGAGATCGGCCAGTTCGAGACCGACTCCGAGGAGACCGAGGCCCTCGAGGAGATCGACGAGACCTACGGAACGGACGACCGGGTCGTGGCCCAACTCGTCGTCCGGGACGAAGGCGGCGACGTGCTCACGCGCGAGTCGTTGCTCGAGGGCCTCTATCTGCAACAGGAGGTCCGCGAGAACGAGTCCCTGAACGAGACGCTCGCCGACGAAGGCTTCGTCGCTCTCGAGAACGTCGTCGCGACGGGGGCGGTGTTCGAGGACCGCGCGGCCGAAGCCGAGGGGCCCCCTGATACCAGCGAGCCCACGCTCGAGGAGCAGATCGAGGCGCTCGAGGACCGCTCGGACGAAGAGGTCGAGGAGCTGCTGGCCGACGTCCTCGACCCCGACGCGGACAACCAGGGTGAGGACCCATACGAGTTTCTGCCGAGCGACTACGAGCCGGGTTCGACGACCGCCGAGTCACGGATCGCCTTCCTCTTCCAGGTCGACGACAGCGGCGAGGACGACGATCCGGAGGCCGCCTACGCGGCCCAGGTCGAGATCGACGGCCTCGTCGAGGACCGCTTCGACGACGCCTTCCTCTTCGGTCAGGGCGTCACCGACGAGGCCTCGAGCAACGCGGTCGGCGACAGCTTCGCGATAATCACCCCCGTCGCGCTCGTGCTCGTGTTGTTCGCGCTCGGGGTCGCCTACCGCGACGTCGTCGACGTGCTGGTCAGCCTGTTCGGAATCGGCGTCGTGATGGCCTGGCTCGCCGGCATCCTCGGGTGGCTCGAGATTCCCACGAGCCAGCTGCTGATCGCAGTTCCGTTCCTGCTGATCGGGCTCAGCATCGACTACTCGTTACACGTTATCATGCGGTCACGGGAGGCGAGGGCTGGCGTTCTCGAGCGCGACACGCGCGGAGGCGCCGATCCGGAGACGGTCGAAGAACCGGCCGCTGACGGAGGAAGCGACGGGCGAACAGCCCGAAACGGAATGCGCCTCGGCCTGGCCGGCGTCGTCCTCGCGCTCGCGGCCGCGACGTTCTCGACCGGGGTCGGCTTCCTCTCGAACGTCGTCAGTCCGCTGCCCGCGATCCAGGACTTCGCGATCCTCTCGGCTGGCGGGATCCTCGCGACGTTCGTCGCCTTCGCAGTCCTCGTGCCCGCGCTGAAAGTTGAGGTGGACGACCTGCTCGAGGGACGGTTCGGAATCGATCGGCAGAAGGACCCCTTCGGCCGGAGCGCAGGTCCGGTTAACCGCGCGCTCTCGGGGGTCGTCTCGCTGGTCCAGCGCGCGCCGCTGGCCGTCGTCGCCGTCGCGCTGTTGCTCGCGATCGGCGGAGCGTACGGCGCCACGGGGATCGACACCGAGTTCAACGAGGCCGACTTCCTGCCCGAGGACGCCCCCGACTGGGCGAAGTCGCTCCCGGGGCCACTGGCGCCCGACACGTACACGATCAGCGACGACGCCGCCTACCTCGGCGACAACTTCCAGGAGCAAGGGGAGGGGAGTCAGGCCCAGATACTGATACGCGGCGACGTCACCGATCCCGCGACGCTGGCCGCGATCGAGAACGGGACCGCGGGAATCGACGGCGACTCGAGCGGCACGATCGCGACCGGTCCGGGCGGCGTCCCCTCGATTGAAAGTCCGGTTTCGGTGATCCAGGAGGTCGCCGACGAGAACGAGTCCGTCGCCGCGGCTCTGGAGGAGCGCGACACGGACGGCGACGGGCTGCCCGACGAGGACCTCGAGGGGCTGTACGACGAACTGTACGAGGCCGACGAGGACGCAGCCGCTACCGTGTTGTACCGCACCGACGACGGCGAGTACGAGACCGCGCGGATGCTCGTCGACGTGCGCGGCGACGCCTCCGCGCAGGCCGTCGCCGACGACACGCGCGCTCTCGCGAGCGTCATCGAGGGCGACGCCCCGGTGTCGGCGATCGCGACCGGCGGCCCCGTGACGAACGCCGTCGTTCAGGACGCGCTGCTCGAGACGCTCGTCCAGGCCTTCGCGGTCACGCTGGTCGTGATTCTGGTCTTCCTGACGGTGCTGTACTGGGTGCGCCACCGCGCACTCACGCTGGGGGCGATCACGCTCGCCCCGGTGGTCGCCGCGCTGGCGTGGCTGCTCGGGACGATGGCCCTGCTCGACGTCCCCTTCAACAGCGAGACGGCCGTCATCACGAGCCTCGCGATCGGGCTCGGCGTCGACTACAGCATCCACGTCGGCGAGCGGTTTCAGGACGAGTCGAACCGTCGCGACTCTCTGCAGGACGCCCTCGCCGCGACGGTCACCGGTACCGGCGGAGCGCTCCTGGGCAGCGCGCTGACCACGGCGGCCGGCTTCGGCGTGCTCGCGCTCGCGCTGGCGCCACCGCTCCAGCGGTTCGGGCTGGTGACGGGGCTGAGCATCATCTTCGCCTTTATCGCCTGCCTTACCGTGTTGCCGTGTCTGCTCGTGGTTCGCGAACGCGTCCTCGAGCGAGTCGCCTGATACGGATTGCTGTACCGATATCCCGGCGTAACCGCGACCCGTGGGGCGGGTGCGCCGGTCATGACGTACAGTAAACCGTATGAGACACGGTCTCGGAGACAGTTTTCGATAGCTGCTCTCGGTTGCTGCCAGCTACGCCAGTAGCTCGAATGTTATTGTGTGAAATGCACAAAACATGTCGTCGCCTGAAGTGGCAATAGAACGTATTTGGTGCGATAAATGCACTGCATCCCAGATCTGCCCGGGAACTATTGTTTGAAATTGGGTTGTTTGAGCAATACTTATTACACTGGGGGACGGAGGTAGTATTGTATGTCGGCTGAAAACCCTCGACGACTACCGTTCGACTACGAGTGGGAGTACTCCCCGAAGGTGACGAGCCTGTTTGGCGCGTTCACGATCGTTGCCGTAGTCGGGTGGCTGGTGACGGTCATGCTGACGGCGATCCACCTGTTCGCACTTCCAGCAATACCTCCTGACGCACCGGTCCAGGGAAGCATCGAAGTGATCACGAGTCCATGGGCGTACGTCTTCGGTGTTCCGCTCGCGACGCTCGGCGGGTTCTACTACCTGACGACGATCGGACTCGCGCTCTGGTGGTTCGACACCCGCCATCCGCTGGTGATCAAGATCCTGACGCCGATCACCGCGAGCGGCGTGGTCTTCTCGTCGTACTTCGTCTACCTGCAGCTGGGCGTGATCGGCGAGATCTGCCCGTTCTGTATGGTGTCCGCCGGCGCGACCGTCGCCCTGTTCGGCCTCGAGCTGGCGATCCTGCGAACGAGTTCGACGCCCTCGCTCTCGAGTATGACCGGCGATCTCGGAAGCCTGCTCGGACGAACGAACGTCCCGCTGATCATGGTGACGGTCCTCGTCGGACTCGCCACGCTCACCGGGCTGTTCGCGGTTCCGCTCCTGCCGCTCCCGGACGCGGTTTCGTTCGTCTAACTCTTCGACCGAGTCGTTCGTTGTCGTTTTCGAAGGATGCACTCGATCCGAGACCGGGTCGAACCACCCGCCCGTGCCGTCCGATGAGTTATGATCGTTCACGTGGGTGTTTCGTGCATGGAGACGGCACCGAACCTGGCCGACTACGAGGGGCTCTCGGAGGTTTTCGAGTGGGACAGCATCTACGCCGACGCCGACTGGGGCGCGCCCGACGAGATCAACGTCGCCCACGAGGTCTGTGACCGCTACCGGACCGACCGCGGCACCGTCGCGCTGTACTTCGTCGGGGACGACGGCGAGCGCGAGCGGATCACGTTCTGGGAGCTCGCGCAGTGGTCGAACGGGTTCGCGAACGTCCTCGAGACCCTCGGGGTCGAGCGGGGCGACCGCGTCTTCGGCTACACGCCCCGAATCCCCGAGCAGTACGTCGCGATGCTTGGCTCCCTGAAGGCCGGCTGCGTCTACGGCGGGATCGAGCCGCAGCTCGGCCCCGAGGAGGTCGCCTACCGGCTCGCCGATGCCGAAGCGAGCGTCGTCGTCACGACGCCCGAGAACCGCGATACCCTCGAGACGGCCCTCGAGGACGTCCCCTCGGTCGAGCACGTGATCGTCGTCAGCGACGACGGCGTCGGCGTTCGCCGGGGCGACGTCAGCTACTACGAAGCGATGGACCGGGCCGAAAACGAGTACGAGACCGTCCGGACCGAGGGCTCGGACCCCGCGTTGCTGTACTACACCAGCGGTGCCACGGGGTCGGCGAAGGGAATCGTCCACGGCCACCGCTGGATCGTCGGCGTCGCCGCGGCCCAGCTGTACGCTGCGGACCTCCAGCAACACGAGACTGACCTTTACTGGGGGGCCGGCGACCGGGGGTGGCTCACCGCGCCCGTCAACGCGCTGGGCGTCTGGTTCTGGGGCCACAGCATTCTCGCCTACGGCGGTGGGTTCGATCCCGACACCTGGACCGCCCTGCTCGAGGAGTTCCCCGTCACCGTGCTCTCGGGAGTTCCCGTCCACTACCGTCGGCTGCGCGAGGAGGCCGACGACCTCGAGCCCGACGATCTGGACCTCCATCGGGCGATGAGCACCGGCGACCCCCTCGAGGCCGAGCTGATCGAGTGGGGCGAGCAGGCGCTGGGAACGCCGATCGCCGACAGCTACGGCCAGGCCGAGACGGGGAACATGCTGATCAACACCTACCCCTCGATCGAGACCAGACCGGGCAGCATGGGGAAACCGCTGCCCGGCGTCGAGGCCAGCGTGGTCGATCCCGACACCGGCGACGAACTCGAGGTCGGTGAAACCGGCGAGATAGCCGTCAAAGGGGAGTTCCCATCCTTTTTCCTGGGGTACTGGGAGGACCCCGAGCGCACCGACGAGGCGTTCGTCGGCGACTGGTACCTGACTGGCGACCTCGGACGGATCGACGAGGACGGCTACTTCTGGTTCGAGGGCCGGGCCGACGACGCCGGCGAACGGTAACGCATGTCGGCTGATTCGTAGGGGCCTACTCTCGGGAACGCGATCGCCAGCGGCGGTTTTCGAGTCGGTACCGACACACTCGAAGCACGCGCTCCCGACTTCAGTCAGTCCTCTCCGGTCGAGTTCGAGTGCGCCCGCACCCACAGCTCGCCGATTCGCGAGAGTCGTGTCCGATACGATTTCCCGTGTTCCTCGCGCTCGATGTACCCCTTCCCGCCGGGGCCGAGCCGATCGACGTTGTAGATCACCTTCGAGCGGAAGCTGTCGGTGTACTCCTCGTTCAACTCGCGGGCCAGCGCCTCAGCGAGCTCGGAAACCGAGGCGAACTCGCCGTCCTCGCCGAGCTTGTACAGGATGAGCTCCTCGAACGGCTTGACGTTCGAGAAGGAGGCGACCGGCAGCTCGACGACGTGGTGGCCGTCGATCTCCTTGGCGCCGATCGTCGTCCCGCGCTCGTCGAACTCCGCGAGCAGCGAGCGGGCGCTCTCGAGGCGTCTCTCGATCCGTTCGTCCTCGAGATCGCCCTCGCGCTCGAGATCCCGGAGCAGGTCGATCCCCTCGCGCAGCTCCTCGGCGAGTTCCGTCTCCAGGTACTTCTCCGGGGCGGTGTAGTAGGTGTGGATCGACTCGCGATCCTCCTGGCGTTCGACCATCAGCGAGTTGGCTGCGGTCGCGAACGCGAAGCTGACCGTGCGGGGCATCGCAGCGACGTTGACCCAGACCTCGTGGCCTCGATCGAGTTCGGCGCTGATTAGGTTGTACGCCTGCTCGAACGCCTCGTCGTAGTCGTAGACGTCCTCGAGGACGAACCGTTCTGTCTCGGCGCCCAGCAGGTTTCGGAAGTCGGTCTCGAGCTTCTCCGAGAGGTGTCTGGAGTACTCGACGTTTGCCTCGCTGCCGACGGCGCCCTCGAGCAGGATGACGCGGTCGACGTCGATCTGATCGCGGACCAGCGGCGCGATCAGCCGGTCGTAGTCGAAGCCGACCGGGACGATGTGCGTTTGCATGGCCGATACTTCGTCGGCGTCGTAATGAAACCAGTGAGAACCGTCGTGATCGATCACCTCGAGTCGTCCGTCGACGGGCGGGCGGATTCGACGTCGGTTCGCGTCGTATCGGGTTCGTCGACGACCGCCGCGGCGATCTTCTGCTGGGCCGAGCGGAGGTGTTCGTGGAAGGTCGCGGGCGTGATGCCGAGCGTCTCGGAAATATCCTCGCCGGAGCTGTGTCGGGGCCACTCGAAGAAACCGGCGTAGTAGGCCGTCTCGAGCACGGTGCGCTGGCGGTCGGTCAGGACGCCGTAGAGGTGGTCCTGGATCTGCGCGATCGACTCGTTCGAGGGCGTCACCTGCCGCCGGGCGACGTTCGTCGCGTCCGGGTACACGTCCTGGATCGCCTCGGTCGCGGCCCGGATGTCCGCGCTCTCGGGCAGGTGGATCGTCATCCGGTAGTCGCCGCCGTCGATGGCGGCGGACTCGACGTAGCCGCCGTGGGAGGCGACGACCGAGAACAGCGGCGGCGACGTGATCGTGAGCTCGAACGTGATCTCGCCCGCCGATTCGTCGAGGACGGTCACGTCCTCCCAGTGGGGGACCCGCTCGACCAGCGTCTCGACCTCCGGGAACGCCTCGACGCTCGTCACGCCGTACTCGAGAAACTGCTCGTCGTCGACCCGAACGACCCGTTCGAACGAGACGTGTCGGTCGGTCATCTCCGGGCCGTCGAACATGTCGACCGCGTTCTTGATCTCGTACTCGAGCTCGATCAGCTGATCGCCCATCAGGGCGCGCTTGCGCTCGATGGCGGCGATCGCGTGGCCGAGGATCTCGCCGAGCTGACCGATCCCCTCGCCGACCTCTTCGGTGAAGGCATGTCGGTGTGCGCTCGTCACGCCGAGGACGCCGTAGAGGCCGCCGCCGTGGACGATCGGGATCGCGGCGGCCGATCGGTAGCCGAGCTCGCGGGCGTCCTCGCGCCAGGGCTCGAAATCGGGGTCGGTGAGAACGTCGTTCGACACCTGCAGCCGCTGCGTTCGGATCGCCCGCCCGGCCGGTCCCCGACCCGACGGCTCGTCGGGATCGGTCGAGAGCGGAATGCGTTCGACGTAGCCCTCGATGCCGGCCTCGATCCGCTGGGTTATCTCCCCTGTCGCCGAGTCGACGCCGGCCACGAACGCGAACTCGTACCCCGGCGTGTCCGCCAGCGTCTCGCAGGTCGTCCGCTCGAGCTCCGCCCGGCTCGCGTCGGTAACGACCACGTCGTTGATCGCCCGCATGACCTCGTAGACGCCGTTCAGCGCCTCCATTCGTTCGCGCTGGCGCTCGAAGCGCCGCTCGCGTTCCCTCCGTCTACTCACGTCCCGGAGACAGCCCGTCAGACCCGAGCCGGTGGGCTCGAGGCGCACCTCGAGCCAGGTCTCGGCGGGCTCGTGGTAGGTGTCGGCCGTGATCGACTCCCCGTTCTCGAGTGCCCGTTCGTGTGCGTCGTCGAACCGCGAACGAAGCCGTTCCGCGATCGGCGTCTCCGTTCGGTCGGTGTCGAGAAACTCGCCGACCCGATCGTTGGCGAAGACGCACTCGAGGTCGGCGTCGAGTACGTATACGCCGACCGGGAGCCGGTCGAGAAGCGCCTCCGCGCTCTCGCCGTCGCCGCTCTCGAGGAGGGCTGTGACCTCGCGGAAGTCCTCGTCCATAGCCACAGAGTGTTGCTCAGCACAATAAGGGTACTACATTATTGAACAGGAAACTGCTGATGAACGGTACAGTATCGTTTCAGACGTTAGTATATACTCCGGTCGACCGCTCCTCGTCCCCTACTCGGATGCTCTGTCGGGATCGACCGACCGAATCAGCGCCGCGATCGTCTCGCGATCGCGCTCGGGATCGACCTCGAGCCCGTCGAGGGTCTCCGCGACGCCGTCGGGTAGTTCGAGTGGGAGGGTTCCGCCGGCCATCCCGTAGGCGTCGTCGGTCGGCCAGATTGCGATGTTCGTCTCGGCAGGGATCGTCGCTCGGTCGGTCTCGAGGTCGGGCGAGAGCGGATAGGAGACGTCGAGGACGTACCAGCGTCCCGCCGTTCCGTCGGGGCGCTCGAACGAGAGCGTCTCGCGGGTGTCCTCGACGACGACCCCCTCGTCCTCGACGATGTCGACGAACTGGCGCCTCGCCTTCGGCGCTGCGGTCGACAGGACGCTCTTGGGCGAGACGCCGACGACCGACAGCGACGGTGAAAACTGCATATCGACGGTGAACAGCGACCGGACGGGGACGTCGCTCGCACCGAGTGCCGCGAGGGACGCTGCCTCCTCGGCGGGTTCGTAGACGGTCGTTTCAGCGGTGATCGTCGCGATCAGGACGTTCGACTTCCCCGTCCGGGTTCCGGCGCGGTGCCACGTTCCGGGGACGGCTTCCGGCAGCGCAGACGTCATGACGAGCGGTACGCAGTCACCCCCTTTCGGTGTGTTGCTCTCGTGTGCCGCCGCGCCGTCGTACGGAATGCTGTGACGATTTGCCGGCGCGACCGCCACGCGTTCTTCGGTCGCACCGGAAACGACGTACAGCGGTCGGTATCAGTCCGCCTCGAGCCCGTCGAAGTAGATCGTCCGCCGCTCGTCGGCCGCGGGCGTCGTCAGCAGCGAGACGCCGACGGTGACGACGAGCCCGAGTCCCATCCCGACGAGACCTGCCGTCCAGCCGGCGTACGCGCTCGGAACGACGGCGGTGAAGAGACTCGAGAGGTAGAACGCCTGGCTGGCGAGGATCCCTGCCGTGATCCCGGCCCGGGTCGTCTTCCGCCAGTAGAGCGCAACCATCACGGGGAGGGCCAGCTGGGCAAAGCCGCTGAAGGCGGCGTCGCCGAGTTCGAACAGCGTGGCGGGGTTCCAGAGGCTCGCGAGGAAGGAAGCGGTTGCGAAGCCGACGACGCCGATCCGAGCCAGCAGGTCCTCGCGGCGCTCGGAGAGGTCGCTCTCGACGAACGGGCGGTACAGATCCCGCGTGAAGTACGACGAGCCCGACAGCAGCATCGAGTCCGACGAGGACATCATCGCGGCCATCGCGCCGGCGATGACCAGCGCGGCGAACCAGACTGGTGTGAACTCGGCGAGGATCACGGGGAGGACGTTCTCGCCTTCGGAAATCGTGACGTCGAGCCCGCGGGCCCACGCGCCGAGTAAGAACGAGGGGACGAACAACAACACGCACAGCAGCGGCCAGAGCGCGAACGATCGTTTGAGCACCGTCTTCGAGCCCGCGGCGAAGAAGCGCTGGTTCACCTGCGGGAACATCGCGACGCCGAAGCCGATCGTGATCGCCGTCGAGAGCATCCACTGGACGGTGTAGAAGTCGCTTCCCAGCGCGAGGTGGTGGGCCGCTTCGGCCTCGAGCGCGCTCGAGGCCGCGCTCGGGCCGCCGACGACGGCGAGCACCCAGACGAGCGCGATCCAGGTGGTGACGAGCATGAACGCGCCCTGGAGGGTGTCCGTCCAGGCGATCCCCCGGAAGCCGGCGACGACGACGTAGAGGATCATGAAGGCGGTGATCAGTCCGGCGCCGACGGCGTACGGGACCGTCCCCTCGGTCAGCGCCTGTAAGGCGGTGCCGGCGCCGACCTGCTGGAGCATCACGTACGGAAACAGCCAGAGCAGGCTGACGCCCGCGACGAGTCCCCTGAGTCGGCGGGAGGCGAACCGATCGCCGAGCATCTCGCCGAGGGTGACGTAGTCGTACTGTCGGCCGAGCAGCCACTGTTTGTAGCCGATCACGTACCAGAGGATCGCGAAGATGATTCCGTCCATCAGCCCCATGACCAGCACCCACTCGGGACCCTGCTCGTAGGCGACGTTCGGTCCCGCGAAGAACGTAAACGCCGACAGCAGCGTCGCGAACGTCGTAAACAGTAGGACGATCGTCCCCACCGTACGGCTCGCGAGGTAGAAGTCCTCGGCCGTCCGATCGGTCAGACGGTAGGCGACCAGCCCGATCGCGAGCGCCAGCAGGAGGTAGCCGACGATGATCCCGAGCTGGATCGCGACCGTCACCGCCGCTCACCCCCGGCGTCGACCCTCGAGCCCGAACCTGGAGAACCGCCGCTCGAGTCGCCGTCGGATTCGATCCCGAGCCCCCAGAACCGGCGGGCGAACAGCCAGAAGACGAGCGAGGCCAGCCCCATCCAGCCGACATGCCACCAGAGCCAGAGCGGAACCCCCGCGACGAGCGTCGCGTCGCCCCAGAGAAACCACGGGATCGTGAGCGCACTCAGTCCGATCGCAACGGCGATCCATCCCCACAGCGCCGGGCGTGACATACGTCGCCGTTCGTCTCTACGTGTGTAACTGTTTCTGTTCGATACCGACTATTGAATAACTTTTTTCCATCGGTCGGTCAGTTCCCGTCACGTCCGGCGACTGTTGTTGGGTGAAACCGGCATTTCAGCGAGGAAAAGGGGTATATGTGTCGGGAATCGAATGGGTACAACACATGGCTCGGCTGTTTCCCTTCCGGTCGGAGCCGGAGTCCGAGGAGGGACAGCCCCGAATCGTCGACCTCGAGGGGGAGGACGCCGACGCGGTGTTCGGCGCCCTCTCGTCGACGACCGCCCGCCGGATCTACGCGCAGGTCGACGACGAACCGAGCACGCCAAGCGATATCGCGGAGGCGATCGACTCGTCGATTCAGAACGTCCGCTACCACCTCGAGAACCTCGAGGAAGCCGGGTTAGTGACGGTCGTCGACACCTGGTACTCCTCGCGGGGCAACGAGATGAGCGTGTACGCGGCGACCGACGGTCCGCTGATCGTCACCAGCGACGAGTCGAAAGCCTCGCAGCTTCGGGCGGCCCTCTCACGGTTCGTCGGCGGGCTCACCGCGCTGGCCGGTGCGAGTCTGCTCGTTCAGTACAGCGTCACCCGCTGGTTCGGCGCGGCCGCGGGAACGGCGCCGGGGGCCGATGACGGGGACACAGCCGACACCGCGGGTGATGAGGTCACGACCGAGGATACGGAGACCGAAGACGAGGACGTAGGTATCGCCGGCGAGGACGCCGACGAGCCGGATCAGGCGGACGACCCCGGCACGCGCGACCCGAACGGGGACGGCGCCGAGGGAGGGGATGCGATCCTCGGGGGCGGCGAGACCGCGGAGGCGGTGTTCGCAACCGTGCCGCCCGGACTGCTGTTCTTTCTGGGTGGGCTGGCGGTGTTGCTCGCGGTCACGTGCTACTGGTACTGGTCTCGGCCCGCCTACTGAGCCCGACTGTTTTCCCGTTCGGCCGTCTCCAGGTCAACAGCTATTTGCGTCTCACTGCCCTCTCTCTAGGTAACTTCCCGGACGCGCGGTCTCGTCTCGGCGTCCCCGGACCGTCGGGGGCAGATCTCCATGGAAGACACCTCGAAATATCACATCCACGCGAACGTGACGGCTGACGGGGTGGTCGAGCGAAGCGACGTCGTCGGTGCGATCTTTGGCCAGACGGAGGGCCTGCTGGGCGACGAACTCGACCTCCGCGACCTTCGTCAGTCACAGAAAGTCGGCCGTATCGACGTCGAAATAACCAGCACCAAGGGTCAGTCACACGGAACCCTCACCATCGCGACCAGTCTCGACAAAGTCGAGACGGCCACGCTTGCGGCCTCGCTCGAGACGATCACCCGAGTCGGTCCCTGCCGGGCCTCCCTCGAGGTGCGCGAGATCGAGGACGTCCGCACGGCCAAACGAAAGGAGGTCGTCGATCGGGCGAAGGAGCTGCTCCGAACCGGATTCGACGACTCGATGATGAGCTCCGAGGAGATCCTCGCGGAGGTTCGCCAGCACGTCCGCGTCGAGGATATCACCGAGTACGAGGGGTTGCCCGCCGGTCCGCGAGTCACCGACAGCGACGCGATCATCGTCGTCGAGGGGCGCTCGGACGTGCTGACGCTGCTGAAGTACGGCGTCAAGAACGCTATCGCCGTCGAGGGGACGAACGTTCCCGACGCGGTCGCCGAGCTGACCCGCCATCGCACTGTCACCGTCTTCCTCGACGGTGATCGGGGCGGCGACCTGATCTTCGAGGAGCTCTCCCAGGTCGGCGACATCGACTACGTCGCCTTTGCCCCCGCGGGCGAATCCGTCGAGGAACTCGACCACCACCAGCTGTTCGCCGCGCTGCGAAACAAGGTCCCCTACGACAGCGTCTCCGGACTCAGCGAGCCCCGGGAGGCGGTCGCCGCAACGGACGGGAGCGCAACGCCGGCACCGCCGGCGTCGTCGCCCCGCACGATCGATGAGGAGTCCTCGAGCGACCCCCAGACCGGGTCGAACCGCCAGGCTGACGCGACCCGTTCGTCCGGAGCGGACTCGAGCGCTGCCGGGGAAACCGAGTCGGCGACTGAGACGAGTTCCTCGAACGCCGAAACGACGACGGCCGAATCGTCCGTCGACGAGGGCCCGCAGACCGTCTACGGTCACGGGACCGTCGTGATCGCCGGCGACACCGATCAGGTTCGGTTCCTCGACGCCGACGGCGACGTCCTCGAGGAGGCGCCCGCGGGCGACGTCTACGACGTGCTCGAGGCGGCCGAGACGGTGCCGGCGACGATCGTCCTCGACGAGATCCTCGACCAGCGGCTGCTGGACCTCGCCGCCGACCGCGGCGTCGACAGGATCGTCGCCCGCTCCCTGGGCCAGTTCACCAAGCGACCGACGGCGGTACAGGTCCACGCGGTCGACGACGTCGCCGACGCGCCGCCGACGGAGTAACCCCTTCTCTCTGTGGTTGTGAGTGGCTCGCAGCGCCCTCGCCGTCCGAGGAGTTGATACCCGAGCGGAACCGAGCCCGGAC
The DNA here is from genome assembly GCF_029688845.1 of Natronococcus sp. A-GB1. GTDB lineage: Archaea > Halobacteriota > Halobacteria > Halobacteriales > Natrialbaceae > Natronococcus. The sequence goes on from NZ_JARUKW010000020.1 coordinate 58,385, forward strand.
GATCATGTCCCCGTCCGCATTCGCCGCGATCGCCCTGCTCGGCGTCTGGGTGCTGATGATGTTCGCCGTCACCGCCGCCACCGGCGAGGATCAGCTCCGCGCCACGGCGTGGTTCGACGACTCGACCGCCGACCGTCGCGAAGGCTCGAAACAGAAAAATTAGCCGAGAATCGCGAACGAGAGCCCGAGCAGCGCGCAGACGATCGCGCCCGATAACGTCGCCAGAAAGTTGACACCCTGGTTGCCCAGCAGCGGCCCCTCGAGGGTCGCCCCGAGGAGGCTGTCGACCGTCATCCCGATGAAGCCGGCCGCGACGATAATCGCCGCGCCGACGACGCCGACCTCGGCGAACAGCGCGTAGGAGATGGCCGCGACGATCGTCGCGCCGACGACGCCGGCGATCTCCCCCTGCCAGGTGACGCCACCGTCGGTACCGGGCTCGACGGGCTCAAGCGTGGTGATCAGCCGCGGCTGCTCGAAGACGCTGCCGATCTCGCTCGAGAGGGTGTCGCTCATCGCGGTCGCGACCGAGCCGGCGAACGCGAACAGAAACAGCTCGGCGTCGATTGGGAGGAAGGCCGCCTCGCTGGCGGCGTACCCCAGTACGGCGACGAGCCCGACGGCCGCGTTGCCGAGGACGTTGCCGGTGCCGCGGGCGCCGTTGTTGTCCTCGGCGACGCCAAGATCCTCCTTGCGGTCGTAGCGGAACTTCGTCGAGAGCCCGCCGATCGCGAAGAAGGAGATGAGAACGACGAACCAGCCGTAGCCACCGAGAACGATCGTCAACAGGCCGAGCAGGACACCGGTGAGCATGCCGGCGATCGACGCCGTCTCGAGAGCGTAGGAGGCGTAGCCGAGCGCGGCGGTGATCGCCAGCGCAATCGCGATCTCGGCGGCGCCGAGGGCCGGATCGAGCTCCGCGAGCAGCCAGAGCAACAGTCCGACCGACAGCATGACGACGGGATCGTCGTAGAGCAACAGGACGTCACGGAGGAGCGCGGCGAGCAGCGCGCCGCTGGCGGCGAGAAACAGGATCATCGGCAGGGCAGACGGGATCGAGTCGCCGGTAACGGCGACCGTCGCCGCCTGGCCGACGACGGCCGCGACGGTCGCGACGAGACAGAACCCCGCGGCGTGGACGACGTCGCTGTCGCTTCGCGTTCGGACGAGACGCTCGCCGAAGTTCCCGTAGCCGATCAGAAACACCGTCCCGACGAATATCGCGCTCGTCATCGAGGACTGGACGGCGAGCAAGCCGAGCGCGACGCCAGCGAGGACGAACGCGATGAGCCCGTAGAGGCGCCCCTCCTCGTAGTCGTCGGGATAGGCGAGCAGGTCGAAGATCGGTCCGTCCGTAACGGCAACCGCTCCGAGCAGGACGACTGCGGCCAGCGCCGCCGCGATCTCGGGGCCGAGAAGCGGTACGGCGAGCGAGAGCGTACACAGCAGCGCGAAGACGCCGGCTCGCCGGACGGGTTCTGTCACGGTAATCGGACCTTTCTGTGGGGATTACTTGAACCTTCGTGAACCGGCTCGAGCCCGATTTGTGGCAGGTAGCGGGGCTGAATCGGGCGTCTGACTGACCCGGATCGAACCCGTAACCGGTATGCCACCGGCCCGGAAACGGGAGGGCGTGGGTCTGTACGAGCGCTACCTCTCCGTTCGCATCGGTCGTCACGACGCCGACAGCCCCGACCACGTCGCGCTCGTGATCACCGAACGCGACCTGCTCGAGCGCGGGGCCTACGAGACGCTCTCGGCGTTTTTCGACTGGGCGTTCGAGTACGCCACCCGCGTGACGGTCTACGTCAGCGTCCTCGACGCCGCTGCCATCCCCGCCCTGCGGCGGGAGCTCGAGGCCGTCGACGCTCCTCGCGAGGTCGCCGTTCGCACGCCCGACGATCCCAGCCGGGCCGACGCCCCGATCCAGATCGGGATCGGTCTCGGCGGGAAACACGAGTTCACGAGCGCCGTTCGAACGCTGGCCGAGAGCGTCGACGCCGGCGAACTCGAGCCCGACGAGATCGACGACGAGCGCGTCGAAGACCACCTCGTCTTCCCCGCCGAGCCCGACCTGGTGATCAAAACGGGCGCCGAACGGCTCTCGGATTTCATGATCTGGCAGTCGGTCTACTCCGAGCTCTACTTCACCGACGTCAACTGGCGGGACTTCCGCAAGCGGGACTTCCTGCGGGCGGTCCGGGAGTACTGTAACCGCTCGAGGCGGTTCGGCCGGTAGTTCGGACGGACTTCCATCCGTCTCACTCGTCGATCGCGTCGACGACCGCCTCGTCGAGCTGTTTCGCGTCGGTGAACACCCGACGGCTGAGCAGGACGGTGTTGGCGACGACGGTGAGCCCGCCGGCGGCGAACAGCATCAGCATGATGGCGAACTGGTACTGCGCGGCGTAGATCGGGTTCTCGCCGGCGATGATCATCCCCGCCATCAATCCCGGAATCTTGACGACGCCGAGGCTCTTGATCCCGTCGATCGTCGGGATCAGCGCCGCGTAAACGCTGGTCGAGACGTACTCGGTGACGGCCTCGTCCGGAGAGGCGCCGACGCTCAACAGCGCCTCGATCTCCGCCCGGTTCGAGGCGATCTCTCCGGTGAACCGGTCGAGCGCGAGCGAGTTCGTCTGCATCGCGTTGGCGATGACCATGCTTCCGATGACCAGCAGATCACGCATCGTCATCTCGATGGCGCCGGCGGCGGCCATCGCCACGATCGTGAGCCCCGCGCCGAACCCGATCGAGGCCAGCGACGTCCCGAACACGCCCGGTAGCGCCGTTCCCCGCTTGTAGGAAATGTAGGCGGCGACGACGATCATAAAGGCGAGAACGACGGCCGCCCAGGCGAGATGCGCCGCCAGCAGCAGGCTGATCACCGCGCCGGCGGCCACCACCTGGACCAGCCCGCGGACGGCCATCGCGACGATCTCCCGCTCGAACCCGAGCTGACGGGCGTAGATGATCCCCAGAACGACCGCCGTCAGCGCCGCCGCGATCGCGATCTGGACGAACCCCGTGACGATGACCGGATCGGCCGCGTGCTCGAGGACCCGCTCGAGACCCGGGTCGGTCACGCGAGGACCTCCTCGGGACGTCCCTCGGCAACCACCCGTCCGTCCTCGAACTCGGCGACGTGGTCGCCGAGGCGCTCGGCCTGGGCGGTGTCGTGGGTGACGAGCACGCAGGTCAGCCCCTCCGTTCGGATCAGGTCGCCGAGGAGCTCCTCGACCCGCGCTTCCGTCTCCGAATCGAGGTGGGAGGTCGGCTCGTCGAGCAGGAGGACCTCGGGATCCACGTAGAGGGTCCGGGCAACTGCGACGCGCTGTTGCTGGCCGCCGGAGAGGTCCTCGACGTCCCGTTCCGCGGCGTTCGGTAGCTGCACCCGCTCGAGGAGCTTTGCGACGCGTTCGTCGTCGACCGGTTGGTCCCGAATCAGATCGCTCGCGGCGACGTTCTCCCGGACGGTTCCGGGACGGAGCGCCGACTCTTGGGGGACGAGGCCGATCCGTCGCCGCAGCTCCTGGGGATCGACCTCGCGGTAGTCGACCCCATCGAGGTACACCGTCCCGGCGGTCGGTTCGTCCAGACGGTTGAGCAGCCGCAAAAACGAGGACTTCCCGGCTCCCGAGGAGCCGACGACCGCGAGAACCGTCGACGTCGCGACGCGAAGCGAGACGTCCTCGACGATCGGTTCACCGCCGACGACCCTCGTGAGCGACGCGGTCTCGAGCTTCGAATCCATTGTACGAGGGTCGCTCCGGGCGGGCAAAAGTCGCTGCGGTCGGTCCGGGCGGCAACTCCGTTCGCAACGGGCTACGGCTCGAGGTCGGGGTCCGGAAACTCGACGTAGGCGAACAGCGTCACGAGGATTCCGACGGTCAGCAGGAAGAAGCCGCCGCCGATCGCGAGAAACTCCGCGGGCTGGGTGTAGTCGGCGGCCGTCTGGGGGTGGCGAAGCACGCCAGCGGCTCCGAGTGCCAAAAACGACGCGAGTCCGGCCCCCGTCGCGGCGAGTCCGACCGCGAGCTGGCGGTCCATATCCGACGTTGGGGTCCCGTCCGATTGTAGGTTTCGAGACACGGCGGACTCAGTCCGCGGCGGGACCGCTCGAGTCGACTCCCTCGAGTTCGTCCTCGTCGGGCTGTTCGGCGGTCGGCAGCGAGTCGCGGAACCGGTCGACGATCGAGCGGGCCTCCGCGAGTTCGGGATCGCTCATCGCCCCGAGCAGGGCCAGCGCCCGGCGGGCGCGGGTCCGGCGCCAGGACTCCTGGCGGTGTTCGTACGTCCGGATTCCGCGCAGGAAGTCGGGCTTCGAGAACTCGGGCCAGTAGGGAGTACAGAAAAAGACGGCGGCCTCGTTGCCGTTGGCGTGCCAGGGCAAGAAGTTCGAGGTCCGCTCGTCGCCCCCGGTTCGGATGATAAGATCGACGTCCCGAACCGGCTCGTCGTACAGCCGGCGTTCGATCGCCTCGACGTCGATCTCCTCGGGGTCGACCTCGCCTTCCTCGACGTCTTTCGCGACGCCGCGGGCTGCCTCGAGGAGTTCCGAGCGGCCGCCGTAGGCCAGCGCGACGTTGAGCACGAACTGGTCGTAGTCGGCGGTTCGCTCCTCGGCGTAGTCGACGGTTTCCTGGACCCGGTCGGGAAGTCGGTCGACCGCGCCGAGCGCGCGGATCTTGACGCCGTTGTCGTGGACGCGCTCGGCGTCGGCGAACTCCCGGAGCTTCTCACAGAGCAGGTCGTACAGCGCCTCGCGCTCCTCGGCCGGGCGATCGAAGTTCTCCGTCGAGAACGCGTAGAGGGTGAGTTCCTCGACGCCGACCTCCTGACACCACTCGAGGACGCGCTCGGTCGTCTCGGCGCCCGCGCGGTGGCCGTCAGTCGCGTCCGCTCCCTGCCGGCGTGCGTACCGACGGTTTCCATCCTGAATCACGGCGACGTGGGTCGGCACACCGTCGATCTCCCTCGAGAGGAGCTGCTCGTACGCCGCGTCCACGCGCTCACGGAGCCACCGATTCATCACTCGACGTGACGAGGACCAGAAGTATGTGTCTTGTGTGTTACTCAGCGGTATCGATACGCACTGACACACAGAAAGCAATCGTGACCGCTATCAGGTCGGAGGTTCTCGTCTCGGCCGATGAGCGACACACTCGACGACGATCTCTACCGGCGAACGAAGGCGTTGCTCGAGCCCGGCGAGGTCGAACTCAACGGCGCGATCGTCCACACCGACTACGACGGCAGCGAGGACGTGCGGATGATGCAGGCGACGATCGACGTCGGCGACATCATCGCCGAGCACTCGGGGCACGACCCGAAGGACTGCTACGTCTACTCGGGCAACGACGACCCCGACTTCTCCTCGAACCAGCACCAGGGGCTCACGCTCGAGGACGAGGAGTTCGTCTGGGAGTGCCAGCAGCTGCTCCGGGAGGGGAGTTTCGACATCGTCATCTACTACGAGGCGGACGCCGACCACGAGGCAATCCTCGAGGACATTCGGGAACTCGGCCACGACGTCACCGGCGTCGAGGGCGAGTAGGCGACTGGACGGCGCGCCGTCGCCGCGACCGGCCCGGGTTCGCCCGCCGCCGGGACCGGCTCGACAACTGTTGGCACCCCTCACGAGTAGCTCTGTCGGGCGGGCCGTGCCGATTCGCTTTTCACGGACGCGACCCGACGATCGAGTGTACGCACCGCGTCGGCGGCTCGAGCGCCGGGACGACCGTCGACGGGCCTCGACGCGGACGTTCGAACTCGAGTCTACCATGATTCCGCTGCTTCACGATTTCACGGGGACGACGGTACTGGTCTTCGGCGGCGGCTCGGTCGGGGCCCGGAAGACCCGCCGGTTCGCCCGCGAGGCCGAGGTGGTCGTCGTCAGCCCCGAGTTCGCCAACGAGCGGTTCGGCGACGCCGAACTGGTGCGGGCCGCACCCGACCCCGCGGCCGTCGCCGGCTGGCTCGAGCGCTGCGAGCCCGCGCTGGTCGTTGCCGCAACCGATGACGAGGCGATCAACGAGGCGGCCGCACGGGCCGCCCGGGAGCGCGGCGTGCTCGTCAACCGAGCCGATCGCTCGGGCGAACGGAATCCCGGCAGCGTCGTCGTCCCCGCGGCCGTTCGCGAGGATCCCGTCGTCGTCTCGATCGCGACGGGTGGAACCGCCCCGGCACTGAGCAAACACCTTCGCCGGGAGCTCGAGGAGCAGCTGGCGGGCGCCGGGGAGATGGCCCGGATCTGTGGGGCGCTGCGGACGGAGCTCAAATCTCTGGACGTCGACCCGGTCCGTCGGCGCGAGCTCGTCGGCGATGTCGTCAAATCACCGGACGTTTGGACAGATTTACGTACGGGAGCCTCCAAGCCATCCCAAGTGATCGAGGACGTGCTGAGTGAGGAACGGGCGACGGAGGGTGATCTGCCATGAGTGGGGTTATCACGGCTGCACGCGTCACGCACGACAGCGGCAGTGTCGACGATCTCGCGGCCGCGAGCCCCGACAGCCAGCGGGCCGCCGTCGCGGCCCTCTGTGATATCCCCGAGATCGAGGAGGCGTACGTCCTCTCGACGTGCAACCGGGTCGAGGCCTACGTCGTCTCGAGCGACGCGACGCTCGGCCGGGCCACGCTCGAGGAGTTCTTCGCGACGACCGACGACGCCGCGCTGGTCGTCACCGGCCACGACGAGAGCCTGCGCCACCTGCTCCGGGTCGCCACGGGACTCGAGTCCGTCGTGCTCGGCGAGGACCAGATCATCGGCCAGGTCCGGACCGCCTACGAGGACGCCCGCAGCGCCGGCGGCATCGGCCCGATGCTCGAGGCCGCCGTCACGAAGTCGATTCACGTCGGCGAGCGCGCCCGAACGGAGACCGCGATCAACGAGGGAGTCGTCTCGCTGGGGTCGGCCGCAACCCGACTCGTCGCCGACGACGTCACTCTCGAGGGTGCGACGGGGCTAATCGTCGGCGCCGGCGAGATGGGGCGCCTGGCGGCCCGCAGCCTCGCGGACGCCGACGTCTCGAAGCTGCTCGTCGCGAACCGTACCGTCGACCGCGCCGCCCATCTCGTCGACGAACTCGCGGTCGACGTCGACGCCGTCCCGCTTGGAGCGCTTGCCACCGTCGCCGACGACGCCGACATCGTGATCGCGGCGACGGGCAGCGACGAACCGGTAGTCGAACCCCACCATCTCGCAGACGGGTCCGACCAGGTCGTCGTCGATCTGGGTCAGCCCCGCGACGTCGCGCCGGCGGTCGGCGGCCTCCCGTCGGTGACGGTGTACGATCTCGACGACCTCGAGTCGATCACCGCCGAGACCCGCGAACAGCGCGCCGACGCCGCGGACGAGGTCGAGGCGATGATCGACCGGGAGTTCGAGCTGCTGTGCGATCAGTACAAGCGGGCCCGCGCCGACGAGGTTATCGCCGCGATGTACGAGTCGGCCGACCGGATCAAGGAGCGCGAACTCGAGCGGGCGATCGCCGAACTCGAGAAGGGCAACGGCTCCCAGCGCGAGGTGCTCGAGGCGATGGCCGACTCGATGGTCAACCAGCTGCTGGCCCCGCCGACGAAGAGTCTTCGGGAGGCCGCCGCGGAGGACGACTGGAGCACGATCAACACCGCCTTGCAGCTGTTCGATCCCGACTTCGGCGGCGAACCGCCGCGGTCGCCCTCGATCGCCGGGATGGCCGAACTCGACCCTGCCGACGTTCAGGTCGGCGTCACCGACGACGACTGACCACGATCCAGACGGCACAACCGTTATTTTCGTCCCTTCCGTTCGTCCGCTATGGCAGACCTGCTTTCGGACGACGAGATCGACGCACAGTTGCCCGACGGCTGGGAGCGCGAGGGCGACGAGATCGTCCGCACCTACGAGTTCGACGACTACCTGCAGGGCGTGAGCTTCGCCGAAGACGTCGGCGAGGTCGCCGAGGAGCAGTTCCACCACCCCGAGATCCGCATCCGCTACGAGGAGGTCGAGGTGCGACTGACCTCCCACGAGGAGGGCGGAATCACCGACGCCGACATCGAGATGGCGGAGCTGGCCGACGAGGAGTACGACGGCTGATGGACGCCGCCTACGTCTTCCGCGTTCGCCTCCGGCTCGAGCCGGCTACGGGAGGCGTTCGGGTCGACGGCGACTCCGGGGAGACGACGGTGACGGTCTCGCGGGACGCGCCGGAGCCCGGCACCGAAGGGTGGCTCTTCTTCCGGAACACGCTCTGGCGGGGCGAGGTCGGCGACGAGGAACACGCCAGGCGCCTGGCCGCCGACTGGCTCGGCGAGCCCCTCGGCGCGATCGAGGCCGTCTCCTTCCGGGAGCTGCGGACCGACGAAGCCTACCTCGAGGCGCTGAAGGCCGAGATCGCCGACGACCTCGAGGCGTTCAACGCCGACGACGTCTCCGAGGTGCTCTCGAAGTATCTGGGCTCGAGCATCCACGTCGTCGACCGGGCGTAGCGCGGTCCGCTCGAGCGACACACATTTACTCGCGAATCGCGTAGGTAGTCGTCCGAATGGTCTCCGAATACGATTACTGGCTGCTCGACCTCGACGGCACCCTCATCGACGTCGAGTGGTCCTACACCCGGGAGGTGTTCGACCGGGTCGGCGACCGCCTCGGTCGCGAGTTCACCGACCAGGAGGCGGACATCATCTGGAGCGGGCTCACCGGCTCCCGCGACCGCCAGCTCGAGGCGTGGGGAATCGACCCCCACGAGTTCTGGGAGGCGTTCCACGCCGAGGAGGACCCGATGGTGCGGGCCGAACAGACGTACCTCCACGACGACGCCGCCTTCGTCGCCGACCTCGACGTTCCCGTCGGGCTCGTCACCCACTGCCAGGAGTTCCTCTGTGAACCCGTACTGGACAACGTCGGGATCCGCGACTGGTTCGACGCCCGCCTCTGCTGTACCGAGGAGACGGGCTGGAAGCCCGACCCCGCACCCGTCGAGTCCGTCCTGCGAGAGCTCGGCGTCGCGCACAACGGCCACCGAGGCGTGCTGGCCGGCGACGGCGCGAACGACGTCGGGGCGGCCTGGAACGCCGGGCTCGACGCGATCCACGTCGAACGGGTCGGCCACGAGCGTCGCGGCCAGTGCGTCCTTGGTGATTACCGCGTCGAGTCGTTCGATCAACTCCCTGGCATCAGGTCTCCGACTCGCCGACCGGCTGGATCTCCTCGTTGACGAGCGTCTCGTAGGCGCGACGCAGCCGTTCGGACAGCGCCTGATGGGAGATCCCCAGCTCGTCGGCCAGCTCCTCCATCGAAATTTCTCGCGGGATCTCGAAGTAGCCCCGCTCGAGGGCGGCCTCGAGCGCCTCCTCCTGTTCGCCGGTGAGCCTCGTCGTCGAAGTCGCCCCTGGCGTGACGTCCGTTACGCGCCGGAGGTCGACGCCAATGCCGCGGTCGACGAGCCGGTCGTGGGCCCGACAGAGCGCCTCGCGATCCCGATACCGTACGCGAGCCTGCCACCAGCCGTCGGTTCCCCAGCCCTCGAGCAGCGAGCCGCCGTCGACGAGCAGCCGATCGCAGACCGTTCGTCCCTCGACGAACGTCACGTCGTACAGCAGGCGGTCCGCCGTCTCGATGAGCAGGTCGGACGTCTCAACGGACGGATCGTCGGCGAGGGCGGCGTCGACCGCCGTCCGTTCGGCGTCGGCGATCCAGAGACAGGGTTGTGAGCGCGAGACGGCCGCCTCGAGTTCGACTTGTAGTTCTGGAAGTCGATCGAACGTAGCCTCGAGCGTCGTGTCCGCAGCCGGGATCCGAAACTCGGCGATGGTCGACATCGGGCTCCGTACACCGCGGGAGCGTAAAAATCGCTGTTCAGCCGCCGGTGACTCTCATCCTCGCTAACGCCCGTTCGCCACGTCGTCGAGGGCGGCCTCGAGTTCCTCGACGCCCGGCTTCTCGAGTCGATCGGGGTTCGCGAGCACCCGAACCGGCTGGGTGCCCAGCGAGACGAACCCCAGGTCGAGGCGGTCGGCGGTCTCCCGGAGTCCGAGACCGGCGTCGGCCTCGTCGGCGATCACCTTCCGTGCGGGGCTCTCGTGGGCGCGCAACCCGAGGTCGAACCCGACGATCGAGTCGACGATCGCGTGGCGCTCGACGTCCCGTTGCTCGGCGAGGTCGGCGACCGCGGCGCCCAGACTCGAGCGCAGCCCGGAGTCGGTCGTCCGGTTGACGAAGCGGTGGTCCTCGTCGACCAGATCGGCCAGCCCCTCGATCCGATCGGGGTTGCCAGGTTTCACGAGCAGTCCCCACTCGCGTCCCCAGCTACCCAGCTCCTCGGCGTCGACGTCTCTCTCGGTCGGTCCCGCGACGACTGCGACGTCCGGAACGCCCTCTCGGAGCCGGCGGAGACCGGGCCGGGACCCTACGGAGAGATATCGCGGGTTGTCCAGCCCGTCGAGCAGCCGCGACAGCGTCGGGTCGTCCTCGCCGACGCCGAGCAGCGTCGGCGGGCGGACGTCCGGCGAGAACAGCGAAACCGTGACGGATTCACCGGTCTCGAGGTAGTCGGTTCCGGGAGCGACCTCGACGACGCCGTCGGCCTCGGCGAGGCTCGTCGTCGCGCCGCTGCCCTTGTCGACGGGGTAGACCAGCGTCTCGCCGTCGCCGTCGCGGACGACCCCGACCGGCATGAGCCGCAGCCGCCCCTCGTCGTAGCGCTCCTGTCTGGCCATCCGGCCCTCGAGGGTCGCCGTCTCGGTCTCAGGGAGGCCGGCCGCCTCGCGGATCGCGGGCGCGACGAACGTCCGGAAGACCATCATCGCGGAGACAGGGTAGCCCGGCAGCCCGACGTACGCCGAATCCTCCAATCGACCCACGAGCATCGGTTTGCCGGGTTTGACGCCAACGCCGTGGAGCAGCAGTTCGCCCTGCTCCTCGATGACTCGATAGATGACGTCGACCGCGCTCGCGCTGGTCGAACCCGACGAGAGCACGAGGTCACACTCCGCTGCGGCCTCGCGGAGCACGCGTTCCATCTCGTCTTGCTCGTCGCCAGCGTGGGGGTACAGCACCGCCTCGCCGCCCGCGTCCTCGACGCCCGCGGCGATCGTGTAGCTGTTGACGTCGTAGATCTCGCCGCGGTCGCTGTCGACCGCCTCGCCCGGACGGACGAGCTCGTCGCCCGTCGAGACGATCCCTACCTTCGGCTTCGAGCGCACCGGAACGTCGTCGGCTCCGAGCGCCGACAGCAATCCGATGTCACGCGGCGTGATCCGGGTTCCAGGACCGAGCGCGCGCTCGCCCGCGGCGACGTCGGCGCCCGCGAACATGACGTTGTCGCCGGGCGCGACCGAGGTTCGGATCTGGACGGAGTCGCCTGCGGCGGTGGTTCTCTCTACAGGTACCATCGCGTCCGCGCCCGTGGGCATCACCGCCCCGGTCGAGATCTCGACGGCCTCGCCCTCGCCGACGGCGACGTCGGGCTCCTCGCCGGCGTGAACCTCGCCCGCGAGCTCGAGCTCCGCGGGGTCGGCCTCGTCGGCGCCGAACGTGTCCCGCGCGCGAAGCGCGTAGCCGTCGAGGCTCGCCCGGTCGAAGCCGGGGACGTCGAGTTCGGCGTCCAGTCGCGCCACGAGTACCCGTCCCCGAGCGTCGGCCAGCGAGACGTGGTCGATACCGCCCTCGAGCGAGAGCGAGCGGATCGCCTCGCGGGCCTCCTCGGGGGAGGCGAGGTCGCGAAATTCCTTGCGGTCCATACCCGGAGTTATCGGGCCGGGGCTAAAAACGTCGGTCGATCGCTACGGGGGAACGGTTACAAGACCGACGCCAGTTAGACGGAGTATGTCACGGCTTGAGCCAGCCGATCGGGACCGGATTGCGGCGCTGTTCGACCGCCACCTCGAGGTCGGCCTCCACCACGGCGCCCAGCTGGCCATTTACGTCAGTGGCGAACAGGTTCTCGACCTCGCGAGCGGGACGACGGGTCCCGACGGGCGGGAGACGACTCCCGAGACGCGTCACGTTCTCTTTTCCTGTACGAAACCCTATGCGGCGGTCGCGCTCCACGCCCTCGTCGACGACGGCGCACTCACGTACGACGATCGGGTCGTCGACTACTGGCCCGAGTTCGCCGACGACGGGAGCGAGAAGGCCGATATCACCGTCCGGCAGGTGCTCAGTCACACGGCCGGACTCCAGCAGAGCGAACTCGACGACCGCCCCGACCTGTGGCCCGACTGGGACCGTGTCGTGGGGGGACTCGAGGACGCCGACATCGTCTCGACGCCCGGCGAGGAGCCGGCCTACCACGCGCTCACGTTCGGCTGGCTCGTCGGGGAGCTCGTTCGTCGCGTCTCGGGCGCACGGATCGAGACGGTCGCCGCCGATCGCGTGTTCGAGCCGCTCGGGATGGAAGACACGGGGATCGGCCTGCGCGAGCACGAGCCCGACGACGTCGCCACGCTTGCCGCCTTCGACGCCTTCGATCGCTGCCGGGACCCGGAGGAGGGGCTGGGCGACACCGCGTCGGTCGCCGCGCCGTTCAACACCGAGGCGATCCACCGGGCCGTGATCCCCGCAGGGAACGCGATCGGCACCGCCCGCGACATGGCCCGCTTCTACGCCTGCCTCGCGAACGGCGGGGAACTCGAGGGGACCCGCATCCTCTCGGCGTCGACGGTCGACGCGATGACCCGGCTCGAGGCCGCGACCGACGACGACGGTACCCTTTCGAGGCCCCGACGGTACGGGCTCGGCGTCTACAAGGGCGGCACGCCCGCGAGTCCGTTCGGCTCGCTGGCACCCGAGCGCGCCTTCGGCCACGCGGGTCTGGGCAGCAGCGTCGGCTGGGCCGACCCCGAAACGGGAGTTGCGTTCTCCTACGTCACCAACGGCGTCCGGGACGGCTCCTACGAGCACGTGGCTCGAGTGAACGCTCTCGCGGACGCGGTTCGGCTCGCACTTTCCGGGGCGACGTAGAACCTGTCTTGTTCCTCGAGACCGAACGGCGGGCATGGGACGACTCCGACGCCTGGCCGTCGTCGCGACGCTGGCCTGGACCGCGACGGCGCTGGCCCAGTTCGTCGCCTGGACGGCGACCGAGGAGAACGAACGGATCGAGTGGACCGAACGCCGAAACCAGTTCCTGCTGTGCTCGAGCCTCTCGACGAACGCGCTGGTGTTTACGACGATCTACCGATACGCGAGGAGGTGCCGGCGCGGTCGCGGCGAGTAGCGGCGGTCGGGGCGCAGTCGCTTTGTGGACGCCGCTCGATACGTACAGTATGACGTTCGACGCCCGCGAGTTCGTCGCCGAGGACTGCTGGATCCTGATCGGCGTCGTCACGTTCGCACTGCTCAGTCTCGCCGGGCTCGCCGGCCTCGAGGCGCTGGCCGACGTCATCGCGATCGTGGGCTGGTTCCTGCTCGTGCCGCTGTTCCTGTTCTGGGGCGAGGAGATCGCCGACATCGCCCTCGGCGACGACTCGGAGCCGGACCGCGGCGTCGACGGTGCGTTCGAGGACGTGTTTTCGGAGGCCGAGACGGCCTCGAAGCCGTCGGAAACGGAGACGTCCGCTCGACGGGAGCGAGAACTCGACGAGAACCGGTGAGTCGGGACGTCTATCGTTTGTTGCGGACGGCGTAACCGTCGAGAGGGGTGGCTAGTCACCTGGCGCTGGGGACGGCTTCGTCAGGGATGGGACTCCCAGTCCTGGACCGCGACCGTCTCCCCGGCGGGGACCCCCTCGAGCCCGTCGTCGACGACGACCCAGCCGTCGGCCAGGGCGACGCTCGAGAGCACGCCCGAGCCGCTGGCTCGCGTCGGCGTCGCCGCGAATTCGGGGCCGTCCTCACCCTCGCGCTCCTCGAGTTGAACCCGCGCGAACGTTCGGGTACCGGGTTCGCTGGGGATCTTGCGCTCGAGGACGGCCGGCGTGGTCGGATGAGGATCGGGGGTCGTCCCCTCGAGCCGGCGCAGCGTCGGCCGGAGGAACTGGACGGCATTGACGATGCAGGCGACGGGGTACCCCGGGAGCGCGAGAACGGGTGTGTCCTCGACGATTCCGAGACAGACCGGATGGCCGGGTTTGAGCCCGACCCCGTGGACGAGCACCTCGCCGAGGTCGTCGATCACCTCTGGCAGCAGGTCCCGTTCCCCCACGGAGGAGCCGCCGGTGGTGACGACGACGTCCTTCGTCAGATCGCGCTGAATGGCCACGCGAAGGGAATCGGCGTCGTCGGTGACCACGTCCCGATAGGTCGCGTCGGCTCCCCAGCGCTCGACCATCCGCGAGACGGTGAGCCCGTTGGTCTCGATGACCTCGCCGGGTCCCGGTTCGCCGTCGACGAGCTCCTCGCCGGTCGGAATCACGCCGACGGTCGGCCGCTGTGCGACCTCGAGGCGGCCGTAGCCGACCGACCGCAACAGCCCGAGATCGGAGGGACGCAGCCGGTGGCCGGCCTCGTACAGCCCTTCGCCTTCCGCGACGTCCTCGCCGATCGGGGCGACGTTCTCCCCCTCGGCGACGGCGTCGCCGACCTCGAGCTCGCCGACGTCGGCGAGCTCCTCGACGTGTTCGATCATCACGACGGCGTCGGCTCCATCGGGCAGCGCGCTTCCCGTGTGGACCCGGACGGCCGTCTCGGGACCGACCGCTCCGTCGCGGTCGCCGATCCGCAGCACTTCGGGGGATCGGTCGGACGCGCCGAAGGTGTCCCCCGCGCGGACGGCGTAGCCGTCCATCGCCGCCCGTTGGTAGTGTGGTACGTTTCTCGCGGCCGTGATCGGTGCCGCCAGTACCCGCCCGTCCGCTCGAGCGAGCGGTACCGTCTCGGTTCCCGTCGACGGGTCGTCGACGTTCTCGACGGCCGCCTCGGTGAGAATTCGGCGCGCCTCGTCGACGGGCGTTTGCTCCTTGAACCCCGCCTCCTTGCGCTCGCTGTCGGCTCCTTCCATACGCTGACTCGGGTCGGCGGGACCCAAAAGGGTACGGGACGCCACCTCGGGGTCCCGGCGCTCGCCCGGAATCGACCGCTACCGCGGGGTTTTTCGTACCCGCGTTCGAACCCACGGCCATGTCAACGCTGCGCGACGCGTTGCGGGACCTCTCGGACGACGTTTTCTTCGATCTGCTCGAGAGCGACGACGCGTACCTCCTCGTGCTGGACGTTCCCGGCGCCACGCCGGAGTCGGTCTCCGTCTCGGTCGCCGAGGAGACGATCGCTATCGAGGCGCGCCGCGAGAAGCTCGACGACGGGGAGTACCGGTACCTCGAGGAGAACCGGCCGCTCCTGCTCGACGTCGAGCTGCCACTCCCCGACGACGCCGCGAGCGAGACGGCGACGGCCGTCGAACGCGGTGTCCTCGAGCTGACCGTTCCGAAGCGACCGGCGGACGGCAGCGAGACACCACTGGATTCTGTCGAGCGCGAGAACGCGGGGTGACCGAGGCTGGCAACACTCCGCGCGTACCGTCGGTTCGTCGTCGTCGCCTGGCAGTTCCTCCCGCTGTTGCTCGCGTACGCCCGCGACCGCCGCCGGTTCCTGCTGTTCGGCCGACGGCGACGGGTCGACCCGGAGACGCGACGGCGCCGCGCACAGACTCTGCTCGAGTCGCTTCTGACCCTCGGTCCGACATTTATCAAGCTCGGCCAGCTGCTCTCGACGCGTCCCGACGTCCTTCCCCCAGAGTATATCGAGGAGCTGGCGGCCCTGCAGGACGACGTGCCACCCGCCGACTGGTCCGAAGCGAAGACCGTCCTCGAGGACGAGCTCGGAACGCTCGAGGAGCGCTTCGCGGAGTTCGACACCGAGGCGATCAGCGGGGCGAGCCTCGGTCAGGTCTACCGCGCACGGGTCGACGGCGACCCCGTCGCGGTGAAGATCCGACGTCCGGAGATCGAGTCGCTGGTCGAGGCCGACCTGCGGGTCATCCGCTGGTCGCTGCCGCTTCTGTTGTACTTCGTCGACGAGTCCCGATCGTTCTCGCTCGAGAACCTCGCCGACGAGTTCGCGAAGACGATCCGCGAGGAGATGGACTACGAGCGGGAGGCGGCGATGCTGACCGAGATCCGCTCGAACTTCGAGGGCGACGATCGAATTCGTATTCCCGAGGTCCTCGAGAGCCACTCCGGGCCGCGCGTGCTCACGATGGAGTATGTGCCGGGGACAAAAATTAACGACGTCGAGGAGCTGGATCGGAAGGGGATCGACCGAAGCCAGGTCGCGGAGACCCTCCAACGGGCGTACCTTCAGATGATCATCGACGACGGCGTCTTCCACGCCGACCCCCACCCCGGGAACCTCGCGGTGACCGACGAGGGGGCGATCATCTTCTACGACTTCGGGATGTCCGGCCGGGTCGACGAGTTCGTTCAGGGGAAGATCGTCGACTTCTACATCGCGGTCGCCAACCAGGACATCGACGCCATCCTGGACGCGCTGATCGAGGTCGGCACCCTGAGTCCCGACGCCGACCGGGCGGTGATGGCGGAGGTAATGGAGCTCGCGATTCAGGACGCCCGCGGCCAGGAGATCGAGCAGTACCGCGTCCAGCAGATCGTCGGCCAGATCGAGGACTCGATCTACGAGTTCCCGTTCCGGCTGCCGAAGAACCTCGCGCTCGTTCTGCGGGTCGCGACCGTCGTCGAAGGGGTCTGTGTCACGCTCGACGAGAACTTCGACTTCATCGACACCGCGACGACGTACCTGACCGAGCAGGGCTACCGCGAGGAGTCGATCCGTCAGTACGCCGAGCAGACGGGTCGACAGATTCGCGAGTCCGGCGAGTCGCTGACCAGACTCGCGCCCAAGACCGAGCGCACGCTGGATCGGCTGGACCGGGACAACCTCTACGTCCGGATCGGCGTCGAGGACTCCGAGGGAGTGTTCGACAAGCTCGCGAAGCGGCTGGTCTACGGCATGTTGCTGACGATGTCGCTGTTTTCGATGGGTGTGCTGTACGCTCTGCAGGCGCCGGAGGCGTCGATCGTCGCCGCCGTCCTCTCGGCCGTACTGTTCGTCCAGCTCTACCGGTCGTTCCGCGACGGCGGCGGCTCGCTGCAGGCGAAGCCGCAGTTCACCCGCCAGAACCTCCGCCAGCGTCGGCGCGAGGAGTGAGACGGCCTGCAGTAACGGCTTCCCGGAACGGCTACAGGACGGCTCCCGGTTTTCGGAACTTGATACACCGGAGTTCGTACGTCCCGGGAAGGGGACGAGGCCGCCGCCACTACAACCTTCTTTCCGCTGGCCGCCGAGATCCACCTATGAGCTACGATCGGATCGCCGACCTGTCGCTGACGATCGACGACGCCTCGATGGCCCGCCTCGAGCGCGACACCTCGAGCGGCTTCACCCGCGTCAGCACCGAGTTCACGCTGACCGGTCCCGACGGCTGCGAGGGCAAGGGCGAGGACGTCACCTACGAGACCGACCACCATGATGCGTTAGCCGAGACGGGGCTGCCCGACCTCACCGGTGAGTACACGATCGACTCCTTCTCGAGCCAGCTCGGCAACCTCGACCTGTTCCCGGCAGGCGCGCCCGACCGTGAGGTGTTCCGGAACTACCGGCGCTGGGGACTCGAGGCCGCAGCGCTCGACCTCGCGCTCCGCCAGGCCGGGACGGATCTGGCGTCGCGACTCGAGACCGAGTACGAACCGGTGCGGTTTATCGCCAGCACGCGACTCGGCGACGAGCCCTCGACCGACCGCGTCGAGGCGCTTCGGGAGGCGGTTCCGGACCTCGAGTTCAAGCTCGACCCGACACCGGAGTGGACCGAGTCGCTGGTCGAGGAGCTGGCGGCGACTGACGCCGTCCGCGTCCTCGACCTGAAGGGCCAGTACCACGGCACCGAGGTCGACGTTGAGGCCGATCCCGAGCTGTACGAGCTGGTGATCGAGGGGTTTCCGGAGGCCGTCCTCGAGGACCCCGCACTCGAGGACGACACCGAGGCGCTGTTCGAGGACGACGAGGTTCGCTCGCGGACCTCCTGGGACGCACCGATCCACAGCCTCGAGGACGTCCAGAATCTGCCGTGGGAACCCGAGTGGCTCAACATCAAACCCTCCCGCTTTGGCTCGCTCGAGTCGCTGCTCGAGACGATCGACTACTGCCAGGAGCGCGGAATGACGCTGTATGGCGGTGGCCAGTTCGAACTCGGTGTCGGCCGGGGTCAGCTGCAGGCGCTGGCGTCGGTGTTCTACCCCGACACACCCAACGACGTCGCGCCGGGCGCGTACAACGATCCCGAGGTAACGGGCGAGTTGCCAGCGAGTCCGCTCGAGCCGCCTGCCGATCTCGAGGGCTTTCGCTGGTCCTGATACGGTTTACTGTAAGTCAGTACCGGCGTAACCGCGACACGTGTGGCGGTTGTGCCGGTACATCGTTACAGCAATCCGTATGAGGCGACGAGGAAGGGGTCGGTGTGCCTGTTTTCCACCGAATTCCGTCCGGATTTGCTGAAATAGCCGATCTCCGAACAGCCGGTAGCTTTAATACCGGATGTAAAGTACACTTTACTGTAAAAGGTGCTTTACACATGAACACCACCCTCAACTCGGTCAGTATCGACAAGCGGGCGTACGAACGCACTGTCTGGATACTGGCGGGTCTCGGCTGTCTCGGCCTCTGGTCGGGAATCTACCTCGATGCGCAACTCGCCGGAACGATCACCTACCTCGTGGCAGTCTGGGCCGCGATGGGGATCGCGTTCGGCCTACCGCGCGTTACCGAGACGAAACTGTCCGACGAACGCGACGAAGCATATCACAACCGCGCCAGCGGTCTCATGTTCTCGATCGCGGCGATCGCAACGATCAGCGTCGTTCCGGCGCTCTACGTTCTCGACGCCGGCGGATACTTCACCATCACGTCGACGATGTGGGGCGGTATCTACGTTCTGTCGGCTCTCGCGCTCCTCTACGGGCTCTGCTACGGAATCGTACTCTGGCGCAACTAACGATCGATGGATAATCAGGTCACAGAACGTCGGGAAGAACGCGAGCTGAGTCAAGGTGAACTCGCCGAAGCCGTCGGCGTAACCCGTCAGACGATCAACTCAATCGAGCGCGAACGGTACGATCCATCGCTGGAACTGGCATTCAAGCTGGCGGCGTACTTCGATTGTCGCGTCGACGATCTGTTCGATCCGGATCTCGACGGCGAGTAACAGTGAAACCGGATCCGACTCTCCAGTACGCCGGGATTGCGCAGGCCGCCTCGAGGTCGAAAGCCACAGGTCGGCTCTCGAAGCGAGTCGCCCCGCTCGAGCCGCCTGCCGATCTCGAGGGCTTTCGCTGGTTCTCAGAGGCGAGGGGAGGGTGTGGAGAATCACTGTTGCCGGTATAGGAAGTGTATCTGAGTGAGAGCATGCATTGCGTACAGGGCAAGTAGGTAACACAGCCGCAGTCGATCTCACCGATAGCTGTCAAGGGCAGCGTGCTGAACAGAGCGGGTAGATCAACAGACTGAAATTATCCCTTACGCAGTCGTGATAGCTTTTTGTCAGTCTATAATTGTTATCTCGGCGTCTTGCAACCATACTCTGAACATGCCGATGGGAATAACGTACAACAGCAGTACAGCCCCAGTCTCGACAGCACCCAGTTCGATTTCGCCTCCATCTCCAGCTACTGCGATTGCAGTTACCCCCAGA